>NZ_CP197225.1:1865000-3781226 GCF_052050075.1 Tenacibaculum profundi | reverse complement strand
ATTGGTGAAAAAAGGATTAATTTCTTTATTAAAAATTATTCAGATTATAGGGGACTCTAAAATCACATCTTTGAGTGACAAAAGTGTGAATAAAATTCAGTAAAAAAAAACCAAATAGCTATTGATTATTATTTTTTTTTTACGTAATGTTATAAAAGAACAGATACAAATTATTTTGCAAAAAAATTCAACAAAAATAAGGATAAGATATGGTGAAACAGATCAAATGGGAGTCGTTCATCATGGTAATTACGCTCACTTTTTTGAAGTAGGTCGTACAGAGTGGTTAAGGAATCTAGGAACAAGTTATAAACAGTTAGAAAAAAGTGGAATAATGTTACCTGTTGTTTCATTACAAGCTAATTTTAAAAAATCTGCCTTTTACGATGAAATTATCACAATTAACACTTACATAAAAAAAATACCTTCAGTAAAAATAGAATTTGATTATGAAATTACAAATAAAGAAAATGAAATTTTATGTACAGGAAATACTATTTTGGTATTTGTAAATGCTACGACTATGAAACCAACTCGCTGCCCTGAATTCATTCTTGATAAATTAAAAGAAGTTAACCTAAAGTGTTAAAAAACAGAATAACTCTATGACGCTACACTTCGAAATCATTAAAAGTTAATTTTTCAAATAAATACTTAAAAAAATAATGAAAATATACACAAAAACGGGAGACAAAGGAACCACCGCTCTTTTCGGTGGGACTCGTGTTCCAAAACATCATCTTAGAATAGACTGCTACGGAACTATTGATGAATTAAACTCTTACATTGGGTTGATAAAGGATATACAAACAACACAAAATTTGAAAAAAGAGCTCGTAAGAATTCAAACTGATTTGTTTACACTTGGTGCCATGCTTGCGACACCCAATGAAATGAAAAAACTAAAAAATGGAAAAGAACGTTTAAATATTTCTAAAATAAATGAAACCTCAATAACCTTTTTAGAAAATAGAATTGATGAAATGAATAATTACCTGACGCCAATGACTCATTTTATACTCCCTGGAGGAAACAAAATCGTGTCATTTTGTCATATAGCAAGATGCGTCTGTAGACGATCAGAACGCTTAACGGTTGCATTAAATGACGAGGAAAACATTCATGACAGCATTTTAAAGTACTTAAACAGACTTTCTGACTATCTTTTTGTATTGGCACGAAAATTGTCAAAAGACCTAGGGGCTGAGGAAGTTAAATGGATTCCTGAAAAGCTCTAATTAAGTTCTTTTATTAATAGAACAGTTTTTTTAAAAAAAACTTGACTTTTTAGAAAAAAAAATTATTTTTGCGAAAATCAAAAAAACCGATAAAGAAATGTATTGGACACTTGAATTAGCATCTTATTTAGCGGATGCGCCTTGGCCAGCAACAAAAGACGAACTAATTGATTATGCAATTCGTACAGGTGCGCCTTTAGAAGTTGTAGAAAATCTTCAGGATATAGAAGACGAAGGAGAGGCTTACGATTCTATTGTAGAAATATGGCCTGATTATCCTTCCGAAGAAGATTATCTTTGGAATGAAGATGAATATTAAGCAAATAACATACAAAAGTCTCATTTCAGAGGCTTTTTTTTTGCTTATTTTTAACATACGGAATAAAATTTAATTACGTTAACAACACAGACTAGTTAAAACAGAAAATAACAGCATACAAAATGAGTATTTTAGATTCAATAATAAAAATATTTGTTGGGGACAAACAACAAAAAGACTTAAAAATTTTACAGCCTATCATAAATAAAGTTAAGTTTTTTGAAAGTGAATTAAGCACCATCTCTAACGATGAACTAAGGGCAAAAACACTTAATTTTAAGGCAAAAATTTCAGAGGCTACTAAACCAATAAATGATAAAATTATTATTTTAGAAAAAGAAGTTTTAGATGCAGATATTGATAGGCAAGAGGAAATATATATTGAAATAGATAAATTAAAAGACGAGGCTTATGAAGCCTCTGAAATTATTTTACAAGACATAATGGCCGAAGCTTTTGCTGTTGTAAAAGAAACCGCTAAACGTTTTACTGAAAATACAGAAATCACTGTTACTGCAACATCTTTTGATAGAGAGTTATCAGCAACAAGAGATCATATAATTTTGAAAAATGATCAAGCTTCCTGGAAAAACTCTTGGGATGCTGCTGGAAAATCAGTTGTTTGGGATATGGTACATTACGATGTACAACTTATAGGCGGTTCTGTACTGCATGGAGGAAAAATTGCTGAGATGATGACAGGAGAAGGAAAAACACTGGTTTCTACATTACCAATATACTTGAATGCATTAACAGGAAAAGGAGTACATGTAGTAACTGTGAATGATTATCTTGCAAAAAGAGATCGTGCATGGATGGCTCCTATTTTTGAATTTCATGGTTTAAGTACAGACTGTATTGATTACCATCAACCAAATTCAGAAAATAGAAGAAAAGCCTACAATGCCGATATTACTTATGGAACAAATAATGAATTTGGTTTCGATTATTTGCGTGACAACATGGCTAGTTCAAAAGAAGATCTGGTTCAACGTGCTCCAAACTACGCTATTATTGACGAAGTAGACTCTGTTTTAATTGATGATGCTCGAACGCCTTTAATTATTTCAGGTCCAGTTCCACAAGGAGATCGTCATGAATTTAATGAATTAAAACCCCTAGTTTCGGATTTAGTATCACTTCAAAGTAAATACCTTATAGGTGTATTAGCCGAAGCTAAAAAACTAATTAAAGAAGGAGACCTAAAAGAAGGTGGATTCCAATTATTACGTGTATATAGAGGATTACCCAAAAACAAGGCTTTAATTAAATTTTTATCACAAGAAGGGGTAAAGCAAATATTGCAAAAAACAGAAAACTTCTACATGCAAGACAATAATAAGTTAATGCCAGAAGTTGATGCTGAACTCTATTTTACCATTGAAGAAAAAAATAATCAAATTGATTTAACCGATAAAGGAATTGCTTATTTGTCTGAAATAACAAACGAGAAACAATTTTTTGTATTACCTGATATAAGTGTTAAAATAGGCGAAATTGATAAAAAAAATATTTCTCCAGAAGAAAAAGGGAACTTAAAGGAAGAGCTTTATCAAGATTTTAGTGTTAAAAGCGAACGAATCCATACAATGAATCAATTATTAAAGGCATATACTGTCTTTGAAAAGGATATTGAGTATGTTGTTATGGATAATAAAGTAATGATTGTTGATGAGCAAACAGGACGGATTATGGATGGTCGCCGTTACTCTGATGGATTACATCAAGCTATAGAAGCTAAAGAAAATGTCAAAATTGAAGATGCTACACAAACCTTTGCTACTGTAACACTTCAAAATTATTTCAGAATGTACCGTAAATTATCAGGTATGACTGGTACTGCCATTACTGAAGCTGGTGAATTTTGGGAAATCTATAAGTTAGATGTAGTTGAAATACCTACTAATAGACCTATTGCGAGAGACGATAAGCAAGACTTGGTATATAAAACAACTCGTGAAAAATATAATGCTGTTATTGAAGACATTGTGAAGCTAGTTGATGCAGGAAGACCTGTACTAGTTGGAACTACTTCTGTTGAAATCTCAGAATTACTGGGTAGGATGCTTAAAATTCGAAAAATACCTCACAACATTTTAAACGCTAAACTTCATAAGAAAGAAGCGGATGTTGTGGCTGAAGCAGGAAAACCAGGTCAAGTTACAATAGCGACTAATATGGCTGGTCGTGGTACAGATATTAAATTATCGAACGAAGTGAAAGCAGCTGGAGGTTTAGCTATTATTGGAACAGAACGTCATGACTCGCGACGTGTTGACCGCCAGTTAAGAGGACGTGCAGGGCGTCAAGGTGATGTGGGTTCTTCTCAATTCTATGTGGCTCTTGATGACAATCTAATGCGTCTTTTTGGTTCTGAAAGAATTGCTAAAATGATGGATAGAATGGGATTAAAAGAGGGAGAAGTTATCCAACACTCAATGATATCCAAATCAATAGAGAGAGCTCAAAAGAAAGTAGAAGAAAATAATTTTGGAATTCGTAAACGTCTTCTAGAATATGATGATGTAATGAACTCTCAACGTGAATTTATTTATAAACGACGTCGTCATGCTCTTGATGGAAAACGACTAGAAATCGATGTCGCAAATATGATTTATGACACTTGTGATTCTATTGTAACAACAAACAAGTCAGTAAAAAATTATCAAAATTTTGAATTTGAACTTATTAGATTCTCTTCAATGACTTCTCCTTTTTCTGAAGAAGAATTTAACTCAATGCAAGAAGACGAATTAATCGGAAAATTATATAATCTTGTTTCTGAGCACTACCGAAATGATTCAGAAAGAAATGCTTCTCTAGCATTCCCTGTAATCAAAAATGTATTTGAAAATGAAGGAGATCGTTACGAACGTATTGTGGTTCCCTTTACTGATGGAACTAAGACACTTCAAGTTGTTACAAATCTTAAAGAAGCTTACGAATCAGAAGGAAAATCTTTGGTAAATGATTTCGAAAAAAACATTACGCTAGCCATCATTGATGAGAATTGGAAAGATCATCTCAGAAAATTAGATGAGCTTAAACATTCTATTCAAAGCACAGCTCATATCGAACAAAAAGACCCATTGTTGATCTATAAATTTGAGGCTTTCAAAGTATTTGAACAAACTTTAGATAAAATAAACAAAGAAGTACTTTCATTCTTATTTAAAGGAAAGCTTCCTAATCAAGATGAATCTCAAATATCTGAAGCGAAAGAGCAAGTAAGAGAAAAATTAGATCTTCGTAAAGACGAAGTGCAAAATTCAACACAACAGGCAATAAACAGCGCAAGAAACCAACAAACTCAGGAACAACAGGTAATAGAAACTGTAATAAGAGAACAGCCTAAAATCGGGAGGAATGAGCGAGTAACAATAAAAAATGTTATGAGTGGTGAAGAAAAAACTATAAAATTTAAACAAGCAATTCCTCTATTAGAACAAGGAACTTGGGTGTTATATAATAAGTAAACCAAGGAATAGCTTTTTATTAATGACTCAGAAAATATTTTTTTCATAAAAAAGAAAAACGCGGTTTATAAATCGCGTTTTTCTTTTTTATGAAAGATTTTACTAAATATTCATTCGTTTTAAATGATTAGTAACGCTAAAACTATGTTTAAAAAGTAGATATAAAAAACATTAGATTTAGGAAAGTTAATATCATTATTAGCTTATATCATTACCAATTTATAATTGTTTTAGCTTTAGCTTGTAATATCTCATTGGTCATAGAAAAATGTTTATTTCCAAACCAATATCCTCTATTAGCACTCAGAGGTGAAGGATGACCTGATGTCAAAACAGTATGCTTTTTTTTATCTATTTTTACCCCCTTTTTTTTAGCATAACCACCCCATAATAAAAAAACTACATCTTCCTTATATTTTGAAATTTTTGAAATAACAGCATCGGTAAACAATTCCCACCCCCTGTTCTGATGACTTCCCGGGCTTCCTGCTCTAACAGTTAAAATTGAATTTAATAATAAAACACCCTGTTTTGACCATCGGGATAGATCACCAGATAATGGATACGGACCTCCCAAATCTTTGCCTACTTCTTTAAAAATATTGGCTAACGAAGGTGGATGAGTAATACCTTCATGAACAGAAAAACAAAGTCCGTTTGCTTGATTTTGTCCATGATAAGGATCTTGACCTAAGATAACTACTTTCAAACTTTCAAAAGAACACTGATTGAAAGCAGCAAAGACATCTTTTTCTTTTGGATAACAAACTTCAGTTTTGTATTCTTCCTTTACAAAGGAAATCAAATCTTTAAAATATTTTTTATCTAGTTCCTCACTCAATATTTTCTTCCAACTATCTTCAATTTTTATCTGCATAAAATATATTAAAAATTCAAAGATAAGTGATAAAATAATTTCAATATAAAATTATCATGTTAGAAAATAATTTAGTTTACTTTCTGTTATTAATCTTTTAAAACAAGTTTATTTTTAATTTTTTAAAGACATCAAAACAACTAAAAAAAGCTTCAAACTTTTTTATATCGACAAAAAAGAATTTATAGATTTGTTTTCTAAATAAAATATTTTTTGAATCAACAAGTTATAACGAAAACAATACAGGACCTAGAGTTTAATACTGTTTTAGAACAAGTGACGGAATTCTGTTCATCAGAATTGAGTAAGAATGTAGTTAGACAAATAAAACCTATCTCAAAACCGCGTTTATTATACTTTGAATTACACCTAGTAAACGAGTATGTAAGTTCTTTTGTTAATGAAAATAGAATACCAAATCATTACTTTGACAACATAACTGAATTTACTAAAAAATTAAGTATCGAAAATAATTTTTTAGAAATTGATAGCTATCTAAAAATAGCAACTACGTCAGCAACTGTAAATGAACTAAAGCATTTTTTTCATAAATTTAGAGAGTACTACCCTAAACTTAATGAATTGAGTAGCTCAATTGAACACACTACATTTATTATTGATAGTATAACTCAAAAGATAACCACTTATGGAGAAATCAAAGATAATGCTTCAACAGACCTAAAAAGAATAAGAAAAGAAATTAACAATGTAAGAGGAAAAATTTCAGAAAGTTTTTCTAGGGCATTAAGTAAAAATATTTCTAACGGCTACCTTGATGACATAAAAGAAACAATTATAGATAATCAAAGAGTGTTAGCAGTTCTCGCAATGCATCGAAGAAAAGTTTCAGGAAGCCTTCTAGGGTCTTCAAAATCAGGAAATATAGTATATATTGCTCCACAAGCTACATTGACTTATAGTAGGGAACTTCAGAATTTATTAGATGAGGAAAAACAAGAAATTATAAAAATACTACGAATAATTTCTGATTTAATAAGACCTTATGTTCCATTATTAGAAAGTTATTTGAAATATTTAGTACATATGGATACAGTTGGAGCCAAAGCAAAATATGCTTTTGAAATCAAAGCTATACTTCCTAAAATACAAAATAATAGAAAAATTTATCTTAAAAACGCTTATCATCCTATTTTATGGAGAAAAAATAAAAAAAACAATATTACAACCATTCCCCAAACCATTGAGTTAAGTGACAGACAACAGATTATTGTAATTTCTGGTCCAAATGCAGGAGGTAAAAGTATTACTTTAAAAACGATAGGTCTCTTGCAATTGATGCTCCAAAGTGGGTTATTAATACCTGTTCACGAGCGCAGTGAAACATCTATATTCAATACAATCTTAACTGATATTGGAGACAATCAATCAATTGAAAATCAATTAAGTACATATAGCTACCGCTTAAAAAACATGAGATATTTTTTAAGAAAATGTAATGATAATACTCTTTTTTTAATAGATGAATTTGGAACTGGTTCTGATCCTGAATTAGGTGGCGCCTTGGCCGAAATATTCTTGGAAGAATTTTATGATAAAAAAGCCTTTGGTATCATTACGACACATTACGCCAATTTAAAAGTTTTAGCTAATGAATTAAATAATGTAACTAATGCTAATATGCAGTTTAATGAAAAAACATTAGAACCTACATATAAACTTTTAATAGGACAAGCAGGTAGTTCCTTTACTTTTGAAGTCGCTCAAAAAAATGGGATACCCTTTAGTTTAATCAACCGAGCAAAAAAGCGTGTTGAAAATGAAAAAATTCGTTTAGATAAAACTATTTCTAAACTTCAAAAAGAAAGGAATAGACTGCAAAAAACATCTGATACACTTGAAAAACAAAAAACTAAGGAACAAGAACACATAGAAAATCTTCAGAATAGAGAACAAAAAATTCGTGAAAAACTTGAAGGCTTTCAAGAATTGTATGACAATAATCAACGTATGCTGTCACTAGGAAGATCTGTTAATGAATTACTAAACAAATACTTTCAAACTAATAACAAAAAAGAGCTTTCAACAAACTTTTTTAAATGGGTGACTACGGAAAAGACTAAATTCTTAAAGAAAAATCCTCTAAAAAAGAAGACAAAAAATGAAAAAAAGCAAGACTTAATAGCTCAAAAAAAGCAAAATGAAGCAATTAAAAAGGTAGAACAAGAAGTCCTCAAAAAAGTAGTCAAAGTCAGAGAGGAAAAGAGAGTTGAAGCAGAAAAAATTGCTAAAGCCAAGGCTGAGTATATATTTAAGGTAGGTGATAAAGTAAGATTAGTTGATGGCAATGCTGTAGGAACTATTGATAAAATAGAAAAAAGCAAAATCTTTGTAAATTATGGCTTTTTTACCACGGAGGCAAAGGTTGAACAACTAGAATTAGTACAAAGAACAAAATAATTATTTTTACTTGAAATAATAAACTAAATTTAGAGTAACATTAAAATAATTTAACTTTTCAAAATATTTGTTAGCATCAATATGCTCGTTAACATAAACAATTTATCAGAAATAATATTTTGAATTTGTTCAAAAATCGTAATTTTTAATTCGAAATTTATTAATGCTTGCAACAAAAATAGTTTTTTTAAAAAAGTAGAATTTAATGATTATATTAAAGTCTATTTTGTCAATTAATTCCCTTTTTTGAAAATCAAAAAAGAGATAAAGCATTATTAAAATATTGAACAACAGTAACTGTTTAAATCAAAAATACTTCTTGTTTTCTCAGCAGTTTACGCTATATTTACCATCCTGTATAATCTTAAATTAATCCCATGAAAAAGTTCTTAACTTTCTTACTTTTATTAGTGTCTCATTTTGCAATTTGCCAAGGAAATTATGAAGAAGTTATCTCCAATGCTATTAACAGCTATGATAGTTCTAAAATTGATAGTCTAGCTAAATCAATTGGTTACAAAGGCGGTGAACAAGTTGAAACTATAGTAAGATTTAGAGTTAACCATGAGGGAAAAACTGTCGATGTGACAGCAGAAGGTCCGCATGAAATTTTCATAAAAGAGAGTGTTAAAATAATTGAAAATTTACCGAAATTAGATTTTGGAATAACCATAGAAGAAGGTAAAACAATAGGTCTAAAACTACCCATTAATTTTAGCATTAAACTTGATGGAGAACAATAGAAATACAATTTAACATTATTTATTTTTCATATTAAACAATAAGCTAAGCTGGTTTTAACTAATTTTTTCATTCTTTCTAAAATTATTTTTATGGACGAAATAAAGAAATACTCCTGGCACCTTAACAACCAACCTGAACAACTATAAAACAGTCATTAACAGAAAAAGGGTAAATTCTTATTGCTTTTTAACAATTTGAATTTACCCAATAAACAAGGTATCCCCTTCACCTAATATTTATATTTTTTTGTAAACTTTGAAAACAGTCTTTTCTATTTTAATACAAATAAAATAATTAAATAATTAATTTTCTATTAATATTGTTATCTGCTATTATATTACACTTATTAGAATTATTTTAAAAAGGGCAAATAAAAAATTAAAAAAAACAAAATTTCATTTTAATTATATTTTTTTATAAAAAAACATTAATTTTAAGTTGCTTTTCTTTAATTATGCTTCCTACTATAACTATTAAGAAATCCCCTAATATATTTAAATGTATCATCCTAATAACAAAAGAAAAGTTTTTGATCTTGAGAAAATTGGTATCAATGGTTGCTTAGACTTTGGATATTATAACTATCATATAGCTGAACCTAACCTAGAAATACATAAGCATAACGATTCTATAGAAATATGTTATTACTTAAAAGGTGAACAATTCTATGAAATAGAACAAGAACTTTTTAAGTTAAGTGGCAATGATTTTCTTATTGTCCCTCCTAACATTCCACATGGATCAGGTTCTTATCCTGAAAACATTGGTGAACTGTTTTGGTTACAAATAAAATTATGTGAAAATGATAATTTATGCTATTTATCAAAAGATGAATCTAAACACTTAATAAAAAAATTAAGATCTAGAGAAAGAAAAATTTTTAAAGGAGCATTCAATTTAAAACCTATTTTAAAAAAAATATTAGAATACTTAGAGGGAGAGTACAACGATTTTAATAAAATATGTATTAAAAATTTAATTATTCAACTTTTGATACAAACCTTTATTGAAAGTAATAAAAAAGAGTTTAAAGACCACACTCAAAAATTAAATGAAATAGAAAACTACATAAAAAAAAATATACACAGACAAATTTATGTAGACGAGCTAGCTACTCTTTTTTCTTTATCCACTGCATATTTTAAAATTTGGTTTAAGCAAAACTTTGGGACTCCACCGAATACGTACATAAGCCGCATAAAAATACAATACGCAAAAGAAATGATGAAAAAAACCGATACCCTAGTAACGAAAATAGCTTATGACTTAGGGTACAATTCTTCTCAATATTTTGCTACCGTATTCAAAAAGCATGTTGGTGTTTCTCCCAAAGCTTACATTAAATCAGTGAAAAAAAAGTAGCTACGCTACATATTTGGTTTTTTTTAAAGTACTTAAGATCACAAAAGATATTAAAAAGAAAATTGCTAAACACAGAACACTCCATTGCATAGAACTCGTAATAGCGTACAATAGCCCATATACAAAAGTACCCAAGACAATAGCTATTTTTTCTGTTACATCATAAAAGCTAAAGTAAATCGCATGTTCTTGAGTATCTGGTAATAATTTTGAATAAGTAGACCTTGTCAACGATTGAATAGCTCCTAATACAAACCCTAACAACCCCCCCAATCCAAAGAAATAAACATCTACATTTTTTTGATTTTTATCAAGTAAAAAAGCGCAAAAACAAACTAAAGTCCAAACCGCTAGTGTTATTTTTAAAGCACGAATGTTACCGAATTTTTCAGAAATTCTAGAAAAAAGAAATGCACCAAAAATAGCTACGATTTGAACTAACAAAACAGTGATTATCATACTTGTTGAATCCAAGCCTAATTCTTTTGAACCAAAAATAGTTGATGTCAATATTATTGTTTGAACTCCAATACTCAATAAAAAAAATGAAACTAAAAATTTTCTTAGAGAAGCATAATTTTTTAATTCAAAAAACACAACTTTAAGTTCACGAAAACCTTTCCATATATAATCATTATCTGGTTTCTTATTATAAATATTATTGGGTAACCTTCGAAAGGTAAGATGAGCGAAACCTACCCACCAAATTCCAACAATAACAAATGAATAACGCATCATTGTCAATTTATCTTCATTGTTTTCTTGATATAAAATCATCCCCAAACATATTAGTAAAAGAATAACTGACCCCACGTATCCGAATATAAACCCCTTTGCACTTGCTCTATCTTGTTGTTCTGGTAGTGCTACTTCAGGTAAATATGCATTATAAAAAACCAAGCTCGCCCAGAAGCCGATACTTGCTAAAATGGTAAACCAAATACCGATTGATATTGAATCTGTGTCTTCAAAAAAATATAAACTCATTACAGACAAGGATCCGATCCAACAAAAAAACTTAAGAAACTGTTTCTTATTTCCTGTATAATCAGCTATTCCGGAAAGTATAGGAGAGATAAAAGCGACTACTAAAAATGAAAAAGACAAAGCATAATTATAAAGAGCCTCTGGATGTTCCCATTTAACTCCTAAAAAGTTTACTATCTTATTTTCTGTTATTGCTCCGTAGTACAAAGGAAAAATAGATGTACTAATAACTAGAGAATAAACTGAATTGGCCCAGTCATAAAAAGCCCAACTCTTTATTATTTTTTTACTTCCAATTTTATGCATAGTAGAATAAAAAACCGCTCTATTATTAGAACGGTTCGCAATATAATATAAAATATAACTTATTTTTTAGCAGATACATTATATTTTGAAGCCAATTGACGTGCTTCAGGTAAATATGATCTTAGGGTTTGAATTCTTGTTTCATTCGAGGGATGCGTACTCATAAATTCAGGAGGTGATTTTTTTCCTGCTCGTTGGCTCATTCTCACCCATACTTCAGCTGCTTCATTACCATTATAGCCTGCCATCAACATAAAAACTAACCCTAATTTATCTGCCTCTGTTTCGTGAGTTCTACTAAACGGTAACATTACCCCTACTTGGCTTCCTATTCCGTAGGCAGTGTTCCATAAAGCCGCATTTTCACTATTTCTTGTCCCTAATGCTACAGCTACACCTCCAATTTGTTGTAATTGACCGGTAGACATACGTTCTTGACCATGTTTTGCAAAAGCATGAGCAACCTCGTGTCCCATTACAGCCGCAACTCCATCTTCATTTGCACATATAGGCATTATTCCAGTATAAAAAACTACCTTCCCTCCAGGTAAACACCAAGCATTAACAGTTTTATCCTCAACAAGATTGAACTCCCATTTATAAGAATTTGCCTCTGCCTGCATTCCATTAACTCTCATGAATTTATCAACAGCCTCTGAAATTCTTTTTCCAACCCTTTTTATTTGTGTTGATTTAGAAACATCTTTCGATAGTTTATTTTCTTTTAAAAACCCTTCATACTGAGCAAAACTAGCTGGTAAAACCTGTGAGTCACTTACCATATTTAATCTTTTTCTTCCTGTAATGGGTACTGTACTACATTGAATTAAAAAAATGCTAATGAATGATAAAACTATTATTTTTTTCATGCTTCCGTATTTTTTCATATTATTAAACGTTGGACACAAAAATACACTTCATGTCACAAAACAAATAATTATTTATTTAATTAATTTTACAAAATACAATTCTTAATAAAAAGTTTTAATGGATATTAACCAAAAAAAATTACTTCAAAGAAGTATTGAAATACCTAAAAAAATAATTCTAATAGGAAAAGTAATACAATTTTTTTCAAAATCAATGGTTACTAAATTTGCTGCAAAATTATTTGTTACACCTGCTAAATTCCCTCCTACTGAAAGAGAAAAAATGCTTTATAAAAGCGCTCAAAAAACTAGCTTAACCATCTCTAGCATAGGTAAAACAATTGAAGTTTTACAATATGGATACTCGAAAAAAAAAGTTCTTTTTGTGCATGGATGGTCAGGTAGAAGTACTCAACTTTTTTTAACTGCAGACAGGCTTTTAGAGAATGGATACATGTATATTTCTTTTAGTGGTCCTGCTCATGGTAATTCATCTGGAAACTCTACTTCAATGCCTGAATTTATTGAAGCAATAAAAGAGATCAATTTACAATTTGGTCCTTTTGATGTGGCCATTGGGCATTCTTTCGGTGGAATGTGTTTGTATAATTCTATAGCTGAAGGCTTTTCTGTAAAGAAAATTATTACTATAGGAGCTCCAGATAAAATATCAGAAGTTATCCGAAGATTCACTGATAGTATGGAATTAAAAGAAGTAATTTCTAAAAAAATAAAGAAAACATTCGATACAAAATGGCATAAAAATATTGATGATCATTCATCTAGTATTGTTTCTAAAAACATATCTATTCCAACATTAGTTATTCACGACAGTATGGATAATGATGTCCTTGTAAGTTCTGCATTTAAAATTCGTCAAAGCTTGAAACAAGGTAAAATTTTAATCACTGAAGGATTGGGGCACACTAAAATACTCAGGAATCAAAAAGTAACTTCAAGGATTATTGACTTTATAAAAACGAACAAATAAATTAAATTTCATCCATGGTAATTAAAAAACGTAAATTATTAACTATCCTACTTATTTCTTTATTCTCTTCATTATCTGTTGCTCAGATAAAAGAATATAAAATATCTAAATCAAATGACCAATGGAAAAAAATTCTCACAGAAAAACAATACCATATATTGAGAGAATCTGGTACAGAGCGCCCTTTTAGTAGTTCATTAGATAATAATTATCAAAAAGGTACCTATGTTTGCGCTGCTTGCAAAACACCTTTATATAAATCTGAACACAAATATAATTCTGAATCTGGATGGCCTTCTTTTGATAGAGAAATCAGCGGTAGTATTGAAACTGATGTTGACTATAAAGTTGGCTATGCAAGAACAGAATTAAAATGTAATTCCTGTGGGGGGCATCTAGGTCACTTATTTAATGACGGGCCTAAAAAGACAACAGGAAAACGTCATTGTATCAATGGAACTGCATTAAAATTTATTCCTTTTAAATGATCTTTATCCTGTATCAATTAAATATTAATTTAAATAATATTGTTTTAACAGTCTTGTAGTACAATAAAAAATTGATACTTCTAAATGTAAAATCATCAATTTTCAATCTTGTATGACTATTTTAAATTTAAAATTATTTCTTTTCATTTTTAAATAAAGGAATTCGGTAAACAACCATAATACCTCCTCTATAAGGAATTAATTCACCACTCAAATTAAAAGGACGAGGTCTAATTTCATCTTTACTATCAACACGTTGTCCATTACTATCATATCCTCGATAATTAGCTTGTTGGCTACCCCCGCCGACAAAAAACTCTAGTCCCCAGTTTTTACCAATATCTAGTTTATAACCTACTGTAAACCCAAAGTAAGTATTACGCCCTGACTGATAAGTATACTTTGCTTTACCATACTTTTTTAATGTGAACATTCCAACTCCTATATGTCCTCCAATAAAAAAGCCTTTCATATTCGATTTAAAGTACCTTCTATACTCGGGAAAAATTTGGGTTATATGAAGAGGACTTCCGTTAAATGAATCCCAGAAAGAAGCTAATACATCAAGTTGAGCACTACTCTTTTCTGTTAATTGAACTTCCAACCCTACATTCGGAATTAAAAAAACTCCCGTTAAAGCATTGAATTTAAACTCCATCTGTGCATTAATAGAATGAATCTTTAATAACAAACACAAAAAAATTAAAACATGAACCTTTCTCAAAATACTTTTTTTTAAAAAGGGCAAAGCTAACTAATAATAATGCTTACAAAAAAATATATTTTATTAAAATTTCCTCTTGCTTTCCTATTGTTTTCTGTCTTATTTTAGCTTTTAAAAAACAGATGATACTCTAGAAATTTTCATATAATAGTAGCTCCTTATGCCCTTTATGAAAAATATTAATATCAAGTTACCAATAAAAAGATATTTGTATAAGTAAAGTTTCTATTTACCATACTTTAAAATAATATCAATGCGTGTTTAATACTTTAAGCTAAAAGTAAATAAAGCCTTACATAGGCTAAAAGATCTCGAAAAAATTAAAAAGGTTACTATCGTCGAAACTAAAAAATTTTAAACTTTACTTAATACTGATGTTACATTTTAATAGCTAAAATATTTTACAAGATATATCAAATAAAAAAATATCTAGTCAAAACATTCGAATCACTTTAAATCTAAATCCATGACAATTAGTGGTTGGACAAATTAAATAAAAATTAACATTGATCAACTATAATTTTAAATCTTAACCTATATTTATTCAAATATGATACTAGTAATAGACTTCTATTCATTTTTCCAATTTTTAAAAAAATATGAAACCACTTTTTAATCATTTACTCCTTTAAACAAATATTTAAATTTTGAAACCATTTTCCCAAGTTATTGTAATTTCCTTTTCTATAAAAACACTTGATTGATTTTTAATCCATTAGTAAAATATACAATATCATCTTGAATTACTTTGATAATTCAACTAGTTCTTCTAGTTTGAGATCAATAATAAACTTTTTATTATCATTGGTGATTAATATTATTATTGATAGACTCTGATCCGATAATACAATTTTTAATGATTCCCAGAAGAATTTCCGCTAGCCATTTTTTTCCTGCTGATTTTTTTTCTCACTCCATATTTTATGATATTTTTTGTAATAAGTTGCCTAATAATCTAATGACTACTTCCCTAGTTATCCAAAACTAAAATTTTCACTTCAAAATAACCTCTATCGGAGAAGCTTACAATATTCTTATCGCCTTCTAATGGAGTTACCTACCACTCAAATTGTAATTTACAAATTAGATTTATTTTTTAAACGTACATTGGAAACTCTATTACTATAAAAATAGAGTAACAGTACTTTTCAGTGTTCGTTAAACCATAAAAATGTTTTGCTTACAGATTTCCAAATACAAAGTTAACCATCTAATTATAGCTGTTATTAGGGTATCTTTTAATTAATCTTTTATCAAAAGTAATAGCGAAATCTTAGTCAAAAAATTCAGATTTAATGAGCTGTAAATTTTATATAGCCAATTGTATTTTCTCTTTTTAAAATCTAAAAATATTCAATTAAAGAAGTTGTATAACTAGAAATTGTGGAAGAAAAAATGACTCTTTTTTATACTTTTCAAAATAAAACTTGTCTTTCTTAAACAAGCACATATGATACAAATTCCCTATATTTGCAACTCTAAAATGATGCCTATACATGTTTAATAATTTAAGCGAAAAATTAGATAAAGCGTTACATACGCTAAAAGGTCACGGAAAAATCACAGAAGTTAACGTTGCCGAAACTTTAAAAGAAGTCCGTAGAGCTTTACTAGATGCTGATGTTAACTTTAAAATAGCTAAAAATTTCACAAAATCTGTCAAAGAAAAGGCCATTGGGCAAGACGTATTGACTACGTTGAACCCTGGACAATTAATGGTTAAGCTTGTTAAGGATGAATTAACAAATTTAATGGGTGGAGATGCTGTTGGCATAAATTTAGGAGGATCCCCGACAGTAATTTTAATGTCAGGGCTACAAGGTTCTGGTAAAACTACTTTTTCTGGTAAACTTGCAAACTTTTTAAAAACAAAAAAATCTAAACAAGTATTACTAGTCGGTTGTGATGTTTATCGTCCTGCGGCCATCAATCAACTTCGCGTAGTTGGAGAACAAATAGGTATTGAAGTATATGCTGAGGAAGGTAATCAAAACCCTGTTGAAATATCTAAAAATGCTATTCAACATGCGAAGGCAAACAGTAAAAACGTTGTTATTATAGATACAGCAGGTCGACTAGCTGTAGATGAAGAGATGATGACTGAAATCTCTGAAATCCATAAAGCTGTTACTCCGCAAGAGACACTTTTTGTAGTGGATTCAATGACAGGTCAAGATGCTGTTAATACGGCTAAAGCCTTTAATGATGTTTTAAATTTTGATGGAGTTGTTCTAACCAAATTAGACGGAGATACGCGTGGTGGTGCAGCATTATCTATCAAATCAGTTGTAGACAAACCAATAAAATTTATTGGTACTGGAGAAAAAATGGATGCTATAGATATATTTCATCCAGATCGTATGGCTGACCGTATACTGGGAATGGGAGATGTTATTTCCCTAGTGGAGCGTGCCCAAGAACAATATGATGAGCAAGAAGCAAGAAAACTTCAAAAGAAAATTGCTAAAAATCAATTCGGTTTTGATGATTTTTTAAGCCAAATTCAACAAATTAAAAAAATGGGAAGCATGAAAGATTTAGTTGGCATGATTCCTGGAGCTGGAAAAGCTTTAAAAGATATAGATATAGACGATAATGCTTTCAAAGGAATTGAAGCAATTATTCATTCTATGACTCCTTCTGAAAGAAGTACCCCTACCATGATTAACTCAAGTCGTAAAAAAAGAATTGCAAAAGGATCTGGAACTTCCGTTCAGGAAGTAAATCAACTCATGAAACAATTTGATCAAATGAGTAAGATGATGAAAATGATGCAAGGTGGCGGTGGAAGGAAAATGATGCAAATGATGAGAGGAATGAGATAAAATTAAAACATAAACAATATAAAAAGAGAAGTAAAAACTTCTCTTTTTATATTTTATTATACTTGATAAAACCACAACACAAAAATCATGATATTACTTGACGGAAAAAAGACTTCAGCTGATATTAAAGAAGAAATTGCTCTAGAAGTCTCAGAATTAAAAAATCAAGATAAAAAACCACCTCATTTAGCAGCTATAATAGTAGGAAATGACGGAGCTAGCTTAACATACGTAAATGCGAAAGTAAAAGCTTGTGAACGGGTAGGTTTTGAATCTACATTAATTCGACTAACTGAAAAAACAACCGAAGAGGAACTTCTTAATGAGATAGCGGTTCTTAATGTTGATAATGACATTAACGGATTTATAGTGCAATTACCACTTCCAGATCATATTGATGAACACAAGATACTAATGGCCATAGACCCCAAAAAAGACGTTGATGGCTTTCACCCTATGAATGTCGGTAAATTAGCATTAAACCTACCTACTTTTATTTCAGCTACACCATTTGGAATAATCGAATTATTGGAAAGGTACCATATTAAAACTTCAGGCAAAAATGTCGTTGTTATTGGACGAAGTCATATTGTTGGAAGCCCCATGAGTATCTTACTTTCTCAAAAAAGAAAAATAGGAAATGCAACCGTAACGTTGGCACATAGTAGGACACAAAATTTAGAAACCTTAACTAAGGAAGCCGATATAATAGTTGCCGCAATTGGTATCCCTGAATTTTTGAAAGGTAATATGGTAAAAAAAGGTGCTATCATTATTGATGTTGGTATTACAAGAGTTGCAGATGCTTCCAAAAAAAATGGTTTTAGGTTGGTTGGTGATGTAGATTTTAATGCGGTAAAAGATAAAGTTTCTCATATTACCCCTGTTCCTGGAGGAGTTGGGCCAATGACGATTGCGATGCTGTTAAAAAACACCTTATTAGCTTATTATCGACAAGAAAACTAAATTTAATTCATAGAAACCTAAAAAAGGCTATAAATCGGAATTGTAGTCTTTTTTATTTTAAAATATGGACATTTTTGTATCCTTTATGAATTGAAAAAAACTTTACTAAGTCCTCATAATAATTCCTAAAAGCATCAGACTACTCTTTTTCTGGAACAGGATGCATGTAATATAATTGCTGTATATCTATAATATACTCCTAAAACCTAATATTTCTTTTTTTAGCAGCTTAAATTTAAAACTAAGGTTAACATCATTTTGGTAATTTTGCCTTCCAATTGCTTTTTAAAAGCAACAGTATTAAATTCACCCGATTCTTGCTGTTCCATCGCAGCTATCTGATTGGCTTGTGAACTATTTATTCGCTCATTACTTGGTACTGGTGTCGAACGCTGAGCCTTTTATGCTACTTCACCTCCCCTCACTTGTGATGACTTTGTTAGTTAGCTTTACTGGTAAGTGCTGTTTTTAAGGCGATAAAACTAGAATCTTCTGCGACACTTTTAATCGTACGAATGTTTTCTTCTTTCCCTTTCTTTTCCATAGCAAACGGCGGGTATTCTTTAGGGTTAACATTATTTTTTATTCGCCTAGGAAATTGTAGTACTAGAACCGTAATTATTACTCCAGAAAATTGGATTGGATTTGCGTTATTTTGTTATGTTCCTAGATTATCTATTTCTACATGCTCCTTTGTTCTTTCGCTGATTCTTGAACTACTAGAACTGCTGTTTTACCTAATTGTACCTTAAACTTTTAGGGAGCAGATTTGGCAATGCGTTCTTTACTTTTGTCTTTCACCTTAACAACTTTTCTTGTTTTTAAATGACAGAAATCCGAAGCCTTCGAACGAAATTCGAATGTGCTTAACTCGGTTTATGATTTCTAAAAAAACAAAGAAGACAACTATAAAAATATTTTTAAATTCTGTAATTTCAGTAAAAAGTTATTTTAGAAAAATACATAGTATCTTCAGAACAAAACTCATATGCCTAAAAGATAAAAGGCAATAACTAAAAATTAACACTAGGACTTCGCAAAATCTGCCATCAAGAAGTATTTTTTTAAAACTATATAGAGTTCTCAATGCCTTTTTTTCTTCGCTAGCATTCTAAAAAAATAACTCAAAATGGTATTTCATATTAAAAACTTGACTAGCTCTTATAACTAAAAAAGGGACTCTCAAATACGACAGTCCCTTTTATAAATTATACTATTTCTTATTTACTGTAAACTAGCTAAACTATTTTTTATCGTTTCAATTTTTGCCAAAGCATCAGCCTCTTTTTTCTTTTCATTAGCTACTACTTGTTCTGGTGCATTACTCACAAAACGCTCATTAGCCAACTTTTTTTGTACTGATTTAAGGAATCCTTCGGTATAATTAAGCTCTTCTGTTAATTTTTGAACCTCCTCTTCCACATTCACATTATCCGCTGATATTGGTACGAAATACTCATTTGATTTCACGCGAAAACTCAAAGCTCCTTCTATCTTCTCATCAGAGTATGATAATACCTCGATATTTCCTAACTTCTTAATTACATTATCAAAATTAGCTGTAACTTTTTCGTTATTAGTAATTATTAAATCTATGGTTTCTTTGAAAGCTATATTCTTTTCTTTTCTGATTGTTCTAATACCAGAAACCACCTCTGATGCAAAATCAAACTGAGTGATTAAGCTTTCCTCTACTTGTTGAGAAGTTGGATACTTCGCTATAATTAATGCCTCTTCAGGAGTTCTGTTAGCAATAGCTTGCCAAATTTCCTCTGTAATAAATGGCATGAACGGATGTAAGATTTTCAAATTATCTTCAAATAATGCAATTACTTCATTGTAAGTTTTCTCATCTATTGGTTGCTTATATCCAGGCTTTACGATCTCCAATAACCATCCACAGAAATCGTCATAGATTAATTTATATATCGACATGATTACATCACTCAAACGATATTTACTGTAATGATCCTCAATTTCCGTTAAGTTCTTTTGGAATTTTGCTTTGTACCAGTCTAATGCTATCTTACTAGATTGTGGCTGCTCCAAAGATTCTGAAACTTCCCAAATATTTGTCAAATAAAAAGCGCTCCACACCTTATTTCCTAGACCTTTTCCTTGTTGGCAAAGAGCTTCATCAAATAAAAGATCATTACCTGCTGCAGAACTTAATAATAAACCAACACGAACACCATCAGCTCCATAATCTTCAATGAGTTTTAAGGCATCAGGAGAATTACCTAATGACTTTGACATTTTTCGACGTTGTTTATCACGCACTAAACCTGTCAAATACACATTTTCGAACGGACGTTGATCTCTATATTCATATCCAGCAACAATCATACGAGCCACCCAAAAAAATAAAATATCTGGACCCGTTACTAAATCATTGGTTGGATAATAATACTTAATTTCTTCATTTTCTGGATTTCTTATCCCATCAAAAACACTCATTGGCCATAACCAAGAAGAGAACCAAGTATCTAAGGCATCTTCATCTTGACGAAGATCTTTTATTGTTAGATCATTATTTTTAGTTTTTTCAACTGCCAATGCTAAAGCCTTTTCAATAGTTTCAGCAACTACAAAATCTTCTTTACCTTCACCATAGTAATAAGCAGGAATTTGCTGTCCCCACCATAATTGACGCGAAATATTCCAGTCACGAACATTTTCCATCCAGTGACGATAGGTATTCTCGAACTTTCTTGGATATAATTTTACATCTCTATTTTCTCCCAATACAGCATCTAAAGCAGGTTTGGCTAAATCTTCCATTTTCAAGAACCATTGATCCGATAATCTTGGCTCAATTACCGCTTTCGTTCTTTCAGAAGTTCCTACTTTATTGGTGTGTTGTTCTATTTTTACTAAATAACCTTTCTCTTCAAGTTCTTTTGCTATTTCTTTTCTTACAACAAACCTGTCCTTTCCTTCATAGTGTAAACCAAATGAATTTAAACTTGCATCTTCATTAAAAATATCAATAACTTCAAGGTTATGTTTATCTCCTAAAACCTTATCATTTTCATCATGTGCAGGAGTTACTTTCAAACATCCTGTTCCGAACTCTACATCAACATAATCATCTTCAATAATAGGAATTACTCTATTAGATAAAGGAACAATTACTTGTTTACCTCTCAAATGAGTGTAACGTTCATCCTCAGGATTAATACATATAGCTGTATCACCTAAAATAGTTTCAGGACGCGTAGTTGCAATAATTACCTTTTCATCAGAATTTACTAAATCATATTGCAAGTAATAAAGATTTCCTTGACGTTCCTCATAAATTACCTCTTCATCAGATAATGTTGTTTTTGCTTCAGGATCCCAATTTACCATACGGAACCCTCTGTAAATAAATCCTTTGTTATATAAATCAACAAAAACCTTTATAACTGATTCTGACAAAGCAGGATCCATTGTAAAAGAAGTTCTTTCCCAATCACAAGAAGCTCCTAACTTTTTTAGTTGCTCTAAAATAATGCCTCCATATTCATTTTTCCATTCCCAGGCATGTTTTAAAAACTCGTCTCTTGTTAGGTCATTTTTATTAATTCCTTGTTCTCTTAATTTAGCAACAACCTTAGCCTCCGTGGCAATAGAAGCATGATCGGTACCTGGAACCCAACATGCATTCTTACCTTGCAAACGTGCCCTTCGAATTAAAACATCTTGAATTGTATTATTAAGCATATGTCCCATATGAAGAACTCCTGTAACATTTGGTGGAGGTATAACAATTGTATACGGTTCTCTTTCATCTACTTCTGAATGAAAATAATTATGTTCTATCCAGTAATCATACCATTTTCCTTCTACTTCTTTAGCGTTATATTTTGATGGAATATTCATATGTTTTTTTTATATTTAGCCTAAATATTTTTTTTGGCATTATTTTTGAAAATAGTAAAGCAAAAATACAACTATCTCTCTGCAATGGAAAAATAGTTTGGTTTTTTTTAAAACAAAAAAAATAATTTTAAATTTGTACATTGGTTAAATAACCCCTTAAAAAATAACATTTATGAAAACAATTTTATCGTTTGTAACTATTTTATTTATTGCATTAACTGTTAATGCTCAAGAAATTCAATTTGACGAAGAAACAATTGATTATGGAAAAATTGCACCGGGCTCTGAAGGAAAAAGAGTTTTTAAATTTACAAATGTTGGAGATGAGCCCTTAATAATAGAAAGTGTTCAATCTACTTGTGGATGTACCGTTCCTAAAAAGCCAGAAAAACCAATAATGCCAGGAGAAAAAGGTGAAATTGAAGTTTCTTATGATACCAAAAGAAAAGGAGGATTCTCAAAAGCAATTACTATTATCTCAAACGCAAAGAGATCTGTAGAACCAAAGAAGTTAGCTGAAATGAATAAAGTTAAAAAATTAGCTAAAAAATTAGCTAAAAAAGCTTCTACTTCAAGAGAATCTGGAAGAACAGTATTAAAAATTAAAGGTTTTGTTGATAATAAAATTGTTCCTGCTAAAGCTAAAAGCATGGTTTCAGATGAAAAATAAAAAACAAACTCTTATTCATAAAAAAAGTCCTGTAATGTACAGGACTTTTTTTATGAATGTAATTTCGAAGAGACTAGAACCTTGCTAACTTAAATTTTATTTTTCTTTTGATGCTTTATTCCAAACTTTAACTTCGTCGTTTTCTTTTAATCCTCCTAAGACTTCTACATTTACTCCATCAGATACTCCTAGCTCGAGGTTTTTCTTTTCAAAGTCGTCATTTTCATTAGTTTTAATTTCAACATAAGGCTTTTCTGTGTCCTTATCAAACCTAAGTAATGATTCTTTAATTGATAGAACACTATCTTTTTTCTCTAAAATAATGTTAGCATTAGCGCTATAACCTGCTCTGACAAAATGAGTATCATCTAAAAATACGTCAGCCTTTATTTTAAATTGAACAGCACCATTCTCTTCTGTCCCTTTTGGGGCTATAAAATTTAACTTTGCTGGGAATTTTTTTCCTTCAATCGCTCCAATAGAAACCTCTATATTGCTATTTTTTACTAATTTACCAACTTCAGATTCATCTACATTTCCTTCAAAAATCATTTTTGTCATATCTGCAATTGTAGCAATCGTTGTTCCTTCATTAAAATTATTGCTTTGAATTACTTGATATCCTTTTTTCACAGGTATCTCTACAATCATACCAGATGTTGTTGCCCTAATATTTGTATTCGCTGTTCTTCCTAATCCTGCTGTTGTACCTCTTTTTATAATATCCAAATCAGATTTAGCATTGTTTAAACCTTGCTTTGCATTATTAAAACTTAGTAGAGAATTTTCATAGTCCTGACCGGATATGACACCTTTATCAAATAGCTTTTTATTTCTATCATACTGTATTTTAGCATTTTCATAAGTTAACTGAGCATTCTTGACAATTCCGTTTGCAGAATTTAAAGACTGTACATTAGGTACTACTCTTATTGTTGCAATTAAATCTCCACTCTCAACAATTACGCCCTCTTCAAGATATACTTTTTCAATAATACCAGAAATTTGTGGTTTAATATCTACTTCTTCTAAAGGAATAACTCTACCTGTTGCCACCGCCTTTTTTTCAATAGTCGCTTTAAATGGTTTTTCTGTATCGTAAGTAACAATATTCTCTTTATTTTTTTTGCCTAACCAAATTAGAACAGTTATAAATAAAACTGTTATAATTACTAAAATGATTTTTGATCTTCTGCTCATAATTTATTAATTGTTTTATTCCTCTCTTAAGGCCTCTATTGGTTTTATTAATGTTGCCATATGTGCTGGTATTAATCCTATCAATGTACCTAGTATAATTAATATTGAAAATGAAATTATTATTATGGGGATATTCACCGTTGGATTTACTAATATTGGATTTTCTCCTGATGCTATCGTAGTATCTAATAAAAAAAGAATACCTCCTCCCAATATTATCCCTAACATACCTGCTATCGTTGTTAAAAAAACAGATTCTAATATAATTTGCCTTCTAATACTTGATGGAGTTGCTCCTAAAGCTCTGCGTATTCCAATTTCTTTTGTTCTTTCTTTTACAGTTATTAATAATATATTACCAATTGCAAAAACTCCTGCTATTAAAGTTGCAATTCCAACAAACCATGTCAAAAACTGCATTCCTTTCAAAAATCCATTTAGTTTATCTATTCTAGTTCCAAGATTAAATGATCCAAACGCTCTTTCATCATCAGGATGAACTTTATGCAAGGCTTTTAATGTTTGGATCATATTTTGTTCTATCTGTTCAATATCAATGTTCTTATTAGCAGTCACCATCATCCAGTCAATATTATTACTTGTATTATATATCTTTTTAAAAGTGGTAAAAGGAATGTAAGCCGTTTCTCCATCAATTTCAACACCACTTGACAACTTATAAATACCCACAACTTTATAGGTTACTTCATTAATTTTTATATACTCTCCTACTGGGTATTCATTTTTTTCAAAAAGTTGTTTATAAATATTTTCAGAAATAACACATACTTTTCTTGTATTGGTAATATCACTTTCATTTATGAACCTTCCATATACCAGATCTTTCTTTTGAATTTTATCCAATACTGGATAATCTCCACTAATTTTAAAATCTCCTGTCTTAAAATTTCTCATCAACCTACTGTTAGTCTGATTTCTAGGAGCTAATAGTTTTATTTCATCTTTATATGTACGTTTTAATATTTCAATATCATCAAAAGTTAGGTTTAGACTTCTACCTTTTTGAAAACCTTTAAAAGGTTTATCTGTTGCTTGAGTCCAGATAAAAACACTATTCGTTGCAAAGTCTCCAAATAATTTTTTAAAATTATTTTCCATTCCTCTTGCGGCTCCCAGTAATACGACCAAAATAAAAATCCCCCACAGAACACCTATAATTGTAATTACAGTTCTAATTTTATTTTTACGGATACTACCGTAAATTTCTTGCCATGTATCGGTATCAAATAAAAATTTCATAACTAATCAGCTCTTAGTGCTACAATTGGTTTTATCTGTGCGGCTTTTTTAGCAGGTAAATACCCAGCTATTAATCCTGATAAAATAAGAATAATAGTTGCAATAATTACGATTCTTGGGCTAACACTTGGATCTTTGATAAAGAACTCCTCTAAACTATCTCCTATGGCACTTAAAATATAGGTCCCTATTGACAAGCCAATGTAACCAGATAAAGCAGTAATTAAAATCGATTCTTGTATAACCATTCCAATAATAGATGCTGGTTGCGCCCCTAATGCTTTTCTTATACCAAATTCCTTTGTTCTTTCTTTAATAACAAAAATCATAATATTACTAATTCCAATAATTCCAGCAATTAAAGTTCCTGAACCAACAAAAATTACTATGAAATATAAGGCTAACATAAATTGATTTATTCCTTGATTTGCCTCAGCTAAGTTATGTACTGATAAGGCACTTTGATCATCTGGGTGAATATCAAGTTTGCTTCTCAGCTCTTTTTCCATTCTATTCCCTAATATAACAGCCTCACTTAAGCTTAACTTGGGATCGTAACCTATGTTAATTTGATCAATATATTCACTATTCCCATATAATCTTTGTGCTGTTGTAACTGGCATGTAAGCTATTCTTTCTTCATTATCTCCCCCCTCATCTGAGAAAACTCCCACTACTTTATATAAAATACCATTAATATTAATTCTTTTTCCTAAAGCTGGTTTTCCCCCGAAAAGATCTTTTTTTATAAGTCTCCCAATGACAACTACTTTCAACTTTCTCTGAAGATCTAGATCATTAATATATCTTCCTTCATCTATTATCGTCTTCTCTAAAAACTGATGATCTGGATGAACCGCTCTTAATGAATAATTATTTTTATTTCTTCCAAATGAAATATTAACATTCTTATAAATTCTTGCTGTTAAGTATTGAATTTTATTTTTATACTCCTTCTTTACAAAATCAAAATCTTTATTCTCAAGCTGAACTTTTCGTCCTGCTTGTAAACCTTTGTATGGTTTTGATGTTTTCCATACCCTTACAAAAATCGCATTTTGAGCATCGTCTACAAAAGCTGTTTTAAATTGGTTTTGAAGACCTGTTACAATTCCAAAAAGTAATGTGAATAACAAAATAGCAAAAGCTACTGTAAAACCTGAAAGAATTGAACGAAGTTTATTTTTTCTAATACTCTGAAATATTTCCCTCCAACGATCTAGATCAAACATAATTATGAGCTTTAGATCTTCCTGTATTTGTTAATTCATCACTTATAATAATTCCGTCTTTCAACCTTACGACCCTATCAGTCTGTTCAGCAACATCTTCTTCATGAGTAATTACAAAAACAGTCATTCCTTCATCATTAATTTCTTTTAATAAATCCATTACAGAATCAGTAGTTGTTGAATCTAGTGCCCCAGTTGGTTCATCTGCTAATACAACTATTGGTTTCGTTACCAATGCCCTTGCTATAGCAACACGTTGCTTTTGACCACCAGACAATTCATTTGGTAAATGATTTGCCCATTGCTTTAATCCTACTTTTTCTAGAAATAATAAAGCCGTTTTCAATCTTTCTTTTCTATTAACACCTTTATAGTAAAGTGGTAAGGCTACGTTTTCAAGTGCTGTCTTATAAGAAATTAAATTAAACGATTGAAAAACAAATCCCAAAAATTTGTTACGTAAAATTGCTGCCTTTTTCTCATTCAAATTTTCAATCGATTGATTATTTAAATAATATCTTCCCTCATCATGAGTATCTAACAATCCAACGATATTCAAAAGTGTAGATTTCCCTGAACCAGAAGACCCCATAATAGAAACAAATTCTCCTTCTTTTATATGAAGATTTAGTCCTTTTAAAACATGAAGAGAATCTTTCCCTATCGGATAAGATTTATGAAGATTTTCTATTCTTATCATTTATATTTTATTTTATGCCTAATAGCTTTTAAAAAGGTGAATGATATATTTTTACAACTAATTCATCAATCTCCTTAATACAAGACGTTTATATTAAATTAATGTTACACTAGGTATAAAGTATTTTATAAGTTTTTCAAAAATTAATACATGTTTAGAAAAACAACATATAAATAAAAAAACCATCAACGGTAAGTCTTTTTTTAAGTAACTTATTTTGCTCTTAAGAGAATTTAATTCTTATATACTTTCATTCTTTTCCTCCTCTGCCTGTCAGTGATAATAGTTTTCCTAAGGATAAATAGATATTCATTTCTTTATCCTCTAAAATAGATTTAATAAGATTTCCTGTGATATCGAAAACTTTATTAAACTATAAATCTACTGATTTGATAGAAGTCCTTCGTCTCTGCCCTGTACACCTAACTTTAAAAACTATTTAATTATTAATTCGATTGGTCTCAAGCGTTAATTATTCTTCTTCGTCAATACCTATAATTAAATAATAGTCTTTATATTCCAAACTATCACCAATATCACGACCTTCATTTGAACCCCTTAACATTTCACAATTATTACTAAAACGATCTGTACAAGTTGATTAAAAACCACCTAGGTTTTGTGAAATACGAGTTCGGTTACCAATTCCTTTATCATCTGAGTATAACACTTCGTTTTCGTATAAATAGAATCTAACCTTTACAGGTGTATTCATGTTGCCCCCTAAATCCTTTAATGCAATAGGATTTATAGTCATATTTCCTCCATATCTATTAATAACAGGTATAATATTATTCTTTTTTATTCGGTCGGTAAATTCGATACAATCATAACAGTCATTTGTTTGAGTTGTATTAACTAAATCAAATAATAAATCTACATCGAGAGGACAACCTCTATTAGATAAACGCCCATATTCATTAAGACAATCGTTCTGGTCATCATAAACATCATCTCCATCTGAATCGGTATCTACAAAAATCCTATTATTTCAATTATTATAAATATCAGAAATTGTAAAAAAACTTAACTCCATTAGTTATTGCTGTAGTTAAATATCCATTTTTGCCGCAATTAACTGCAAATCTTTGCGCCTTACTGGCATAATACCAACATTTGTAAACTTCAGTCTTTCCTAAGGAAATAGCTTTCTTCCAAAGTTTATGTTAAATAAATCTATAATCTTACTTCAATATTAGAATATTGACTCTATCCCAACAGGTCTCTCAACTTTATAGGTAATATAAAATTTATATGGTTTATTATGTTCTTATTTATAAATTCAGTACTTTGAATATAAATCAAATCATTATTTATAACTTTAGTCTAGCATTAAATAAAAGACAAAAAGAATATTACAATTAGTGTATTTTTATTGTTTATTTTTTTTAAAAGTTCAAACGAACTCCTATATTGTAATTTCTTCCTAAAGTTGTAAAACCAAAAACTTCTTGATAATCTTCATTGAAAATATTCGTAGCAACTAAAAACAATTTAACATTTTTGTTTAATTCGTGATTTGCTGAAAAGTTTAATAAAGAATATGCTTCTAATGGAACATTTACCGAAGGATAATTTCTAAAATCTGTATCATCTCTATCGCTAACATACTGATATGTTATACCAAAGTTTGTTTTTTTCAATCCATAATTTACTCCAGCATTTACTTTATGCTTTGGAATTCTTACTACCAAATCTTCGTTATCCGTGTAAGTATAATTTGCATTTACTTTTAAGTTATTTAAAATACTATAATTTACATTAAACTCAATACCTTGAATTTTTGCTTTACCTTGATTTATTGATTTAAAAGTGTTACTGTCAAACCCAATAATATTTTCTAAATCTCTATTAAAATAAACAGTATTTAAAACTAAACTGCCGTATTTGTACTCCACTCCTCCTTCGATTGTATTACTTTCTTGAGGTTCCAAATCTAAATTACCATATTGTACATCATATAAATTTTGAATTGTTGGTGCTAAAAATGCAGTACTATAAGAACCTAAAAACTTAACATAACCCTCTGGTAGTTTGATTCTATACGACGGATTAATATTATATACAAAGTGATTTCCATATTTATTATGAGTATTCAAACGTGCTCCTGCATTTACGTTTAATCCGAATCCAGAAACATAAACTGCATTCAAATAAGGATCGATTAGTCTCGTAATTGGAGATTCAGAATAATTTACTTTTGTTAAGCTAGTTGCCCCAAAAGGAGTATTAAAAGCATCAACAACTTCATTGTACTGAAAATTTAATCCTCCAACTACATAAAACTTATCGAATTGATGCTTAACAAAAGCATCAACGATATAGTTTTCAGATTCCATCGTCGCAGGATAACTTGTTTTTTCTCTATTAGCATTGTATCTACTATATGCTGCATTTACTTGAATACTTCCTTTTCTATAGGTGTATCTTGGGCTCACACTAAGTCTGTAACTCTTATCTAGTGTATTGTTTATTCCATCTGCAAAAGAACCAGCGTCAAAACTATTGTTAAATTCAGAATAACTACCAAAAGTCTTTATTGAAAACTTTTCTCTAAACTTATATCCTAATTTTATATTTGTAGCAATTCTTTGGAACGGGTCATCAATAAAAGTAGTCCCGTCCTCTGCTTTTGCTGAAGAAGTTCCGCGTGTGTCAAAAGATGAGAAATTTACTATGTAATCAAAATTTTCAATCTTACCATTTACATTTACCGAGCTTTGGATTGAAGTACCGTTACTTGATACTTGATCATTATTCGTTCCGCCAAAAATAGATAACGCCACGTTTGACTTTCCTGACTGAGCCTCTTTTAATTTAATATTAATTACTGCTGTTGCTGCTCCTGTTCCATATAAAGTACTTGCCGCTCCTTTTACAACCTCTATTGATTCAACATTACTTAAATCAAGATATCTCAAATCAAATGATCCTGAAAAGTTACCAGGATCAGAAACTTGTACTCCATCGATAAGAACTACAACCTCTTTCGATCTACCTCCTCTAATAAATAAATCAATGTTTTGTCCTGGAGAACTTGTATTTCCATTAATCTCAATTCCAGCAATACCATTAATTACATCTACCACGCTCCTCCCTGCATTATTTTCAATAATTTCTGGAGTAATTTTATGAATTACCTTTCCTGAATTTTCTTTTTTCAATTTAAATTTTGAATCAGAAATTACCACTTCATCTAATTCTACGTTTTTCACTTTCTCTTGAGCATAGCTACTCAACGCAAACATTGATGTTAAAACACTTAAACAAAGTACCTTTTTTTTCATCCTTAATTAGTTATTTTAAATTTTGTTATCAGGAAAAGTATGCATATAGCAATGCCATATCAAACCTTTATCCCGAAAGTTTGTTTTATACTGATAAATGGCAGGTCTCCTGGCTTGCGTCTTGTAATTTGCCTTCCCATTTGATAAAACAGTGGCTAAAGTTTAATTACAAGCATAATAGCTTACAGTTGCGGGAACAGCTTCGGATTTTTACCGAATTCCCTTTTAATTTTCTTCAAACGATTTTAAAGAAAAACCAAAAATCGCGGTAAATATATTCTATTATTTCATAACAACAACTAAAAGTCAACCTTTTAATTATTTTTTCAATAAATAAAAAATTAATTTTTTATTTATACATTATAACAAAAAGTAGCTTTTCTAAATAAGATATGTATACAGATACTTGAAAGTATTTTTTAATTGTATTTTATTGTTTATGTATATTTGTTAAGCTATTAAAATTATTGACCAATCTAATTTATCTTAATATTTTAATAATAAAAATATTAGGTTAGCTGTATCATAAAACACTTCAATCATCCATACTATGAAATATTATTTACTTCTTTTTATAACTCTTCATTCATTAGTACAATGTAAGAATCAAGCTAAAAAACACAAAAAAGAATTAGTAAATAAGTCTTTCATTAAATATGCAAAGGGATTTGATATTATCATTGATGGTAATGAAAAAAAATTAGTACTTAAAAGAATGTCTCAAGCATATAATAAACGACAAACTTTTATTTTAGGTAATGAAACAAATGTCTTTGAAAATAAAATAAAAGTTCCTATTCAATCGATAGTTCTAACAAGTACAAATCACATTCCGATCCTTGAATCATTAAATACTGAACCTTCTTTAATTGGATTTCCCAATACTCAATATATTTCCTCTAAAATTACCCGTGACAGAATAAAAAAGGGAAAAATAATGGAGTTAGGAATCAAACAAGAGATCAATACTGAAAAGCTTATAAACCTAAAACCTGATTTAGTGGTAGGCTATTCTTTACATCCAAATAATAAGCTTTATAAGTATCTAAAAAAAATAAACATCCCTGTTATTTTAAATAGTGATTGGTTAGAAGAATCTCCTTTAGGAAGAGCTGAATGGATTAAATTCTTTGGTGTGCTATACGGCAAAGAAAAGGAAGCTGACAGTATTTTTTCTAAAATAGAAAGTGAATATCTAAGGGTTAAATCCCTTGTTAAAGATTATAGAAATAAATCTACTGTGATATCTGGAAATATGTTTAAAGATGTATGGAACGTACCTGCTGGTAACAGCTATCTTGCTTTATTTTTTAAAGATGCTAATTTAAACTACGCTTGGAAAGATACGCAGGGTACAGGTAGTTTAAATTTAAATTTTGAAAGCGTTCTTGAAAAAGGCAAAAATGCTGACTTTTGGTTAAATTGTGGCTTATTTGAAACTATGGATCAACTAAAAAAATCAAATTATATTTTCAAAAATTTTAAAAGTTTTAACAACAATAACATCTATACAATCGCTCATAAAAAAGGAGAAACAGGTGGATTAATATATTTTGAGCTTTCTCCAATGAGACCAGACTTAGTTTTAAAAGATTTAATTAAAATCACAAATCCCTCTTTATTGGATAATTACGAATTAACTTTTTTCAGTAAGTTAAAATAACCCTAACTATCTTATATTCCTTTATATCCTTTTGTTATAAAAAAATAAGACCTTCTGTTTTGCTCATGTTCTTCTTCCGAACAATTTGATCCGCAATCATTCTGAGGCTGGCTCTCTCCATAACCTATCGCACTTTCTATACGATCAGGGGTAATACCTCTTGATAAAAGATATGATCGTGTAGCGTTTGCCCTCTGCTGTGATAATCGTTGATTAAATAATACTGAGCTCCTGTTATCTGTGTGAGATTCAATACAAATCACCATCGTAGGATGGCTATTCATTACACTAACAATATGTTCCAATTCATACTCAGCATCTGCACGGATAGCAGCTGACCCATAATCAAAATAAATAGGATTAATAACTATTTGATCATCAACTATTAACGAACGTAATGATATATTTACCTCAAGCGACTTCTTATCTTCATCAAGTGTGGATTGCTCTAATTGTCCTTGCTTGTAATCTGACTGTGATGCTACTACTGTAAAATCTTGATCACAATCAAGCTCTGTAAAATTATAAGACCCATTACTATCTGTTAACTGCTCTGATAGTGGTTCTCCTTTATTATTTATCAAACGAACTGAAGCCCCTGAAATCGCAGAACCTGTAACAGAATCACTTATAATACCACTTATTGACTCTTTACACTGATAGATACGAAAACTATAAATATCATCATCGCCTTTACCGCCATCCCTGTTTGATGAAAAATAACCCGCTTTACGAACATCATCTAAAATAAAACCAAAATCATCCATAGGACCATTTATTGGAGATCCTAAATTCATCGGTTTCTCGTAATCTGATCCTTCAATACTACTCTCAAAAACATCCAATGCGCCCAACCCTAAATGTCCGTCTGAAGCAAAATACAATCGGCTATTAGAACCAATGTAAGGAAACATCTCTCTACCTTCTGTGTTAATGATACCTCCCAAGTTCTCCGGAACTCCATAACTCCCATCTGATGAAATCGATACTTTATATAAATCAGTCTCACCAAAGCCCCCTGGCATATCTGACACAAAATAAAGCGTACTTTCATCAAAACTTAATGAAGGGTGACCCACTGAGTAATCATCATCATTGAAAGGTAATTCTTCTATCGCTCCCCAACTACCATCATTCTGTTTATAGCCTCTATAAATCTTCAATTTAGCGGTCTTGCTCTTATCTCCTGAAGTGTTATCTCTTGTAAAATAAATAATCGTACCTTCTTTATTGATAATTGCATTGGACTCGTGAAGGGAACTACTTAAAGAACTCAACTTCTCAGAGGATCCAACATTTAAACTAGCTCCTTCTTTTAACGGATCCTCTAATGACCTATAAATATTTAAATAAGGTTGATTATTCCACTTGTATAACTTCTTATTATCCGAATCGGGTTGGGTGGATGAAAAATATAAATACCCATCATGAACAAAACCTCCAAAATCTGAATATCTTGTATTAACAGCTATATTTTCAATATGAATATATGTCTTAGGACGATTGGTATAGTCTGAAAAATAACTCGTATTACCCTCTAATGATATAACCCTACTATCATCACTCTTTAAATTTTTTAACTTCAACAACCACTTATCGGAATCTATCGTGTTTCCTGTACTCTTTAACACTTGTGAATATCGAAATAAATGCTCCGGAGAAGCTACTCCCTGATAGTCAGACATTAAAACTTCGTAAAAATTAGACGCCTGAGCATATGATGAAATAAAATAATAAGAATCTGCCAACTTACTAATAACTTCATAAGAACGATCTCCTTTATCATAAAGTCCTTGATATAACTCCGCTGATTTACTGTAAGCATACTCTTCAAAGTAACGATCAGCAGCATAACGTCGTTGACCATAACTGCTAAAAAAAACAACTAATAATAGTATAACTATAATCCGTTTCATAATCTCCTGTTTTTGTAATTATTATATTATGTTAAAAAAATCTGGGTGATTTCACCGTTTGAGGTCTAAATAACTCATAACGCAATAAGAATTCATGGGTACCCGAATTATAATTACTATAATTCGATGTTGTTAAATCATAAGCATAACCTAAAGATAATGATCTGCTTACTTGAAAACCTAACAAAGCACTAATCGAATCATCCCAACGCCATGCAATACCTGCGCGAAACTTCTCATTGAATAAAAAGTTAGCTGAAACATCTAATGACAATGGTGCCCCACTAACAACCTTAGTTAGTAAAGCTGGTTTAAACTTGACACTTTTACTTAAAGCGAAAACATAACCCGCTATAAAAAAGTAATGCATACGCTCAACGGCAACACTACCTCCAGCTAAAGTGTCATCATAATGTTCTGTCCGTAAAATATTAGGAACAGCCAAACCTAAATACCATTTATTCGTATAATAATAAACACCTGCTCCTATCGTTGGTAAAAATCTATTAATAGGAACTGATAATTGTTCATCGCCCTTATCTCTGTAAATCCCCTTAGTCCAATCTATATTGAATAACCTTCCACCTAGTTTCAAGCCAAAAGATAAATTACCTTCCTTAGAAGTCCGCACTGTATAAGATACATTCGCATCTATATAAGTTTCACGTGAAGGACCTATAACATCATTTACCAAATTGATACCTAAACCAACTCCACTATAGCCTAATGGAGTATCATAACTTAAATTAAACGTCTGAGGAGCGCCTTCAATACCAACCCATTGGACTCGGCCTAATAAATTGATAACTCCATGTCCCTTAGAGCCTACATAAGCAGGATTAACACTCATCGTATTAAACATGTACTGTGTATAATGTGGATCTTGTTGACTATAAAGGGTAGCGCCTGTAAATAAAAGGCCTAGCATTATAAGGTTCTGTACTATCTTATTCATCTTCGTATACTTTAGGGGTTTATAATTATACTACACGTCTCGATTATTATTTATTATATGTTTGTTTAAAATACCCCTACCCGTATGTAAACTAAGGTAATTCTTTAACCAATATAATTATAAGTTATGACGGCATGATAACTATACCTTTAGACTAAACTTCTTTTTAAGATGTTAAACAGAATATCGTTAATAATGACCAATTCATCTAGCATGTAGTATAGGAGATTTAAATAAAATTAAGTGCATTTAAACAAATGATATGCTAAATGCACTTAATATAATTACATATGCTTTTAGTTATAATAACTAAAGAAAAACACTTTTATAATTTATTCCCTATTGATATATAGCCAACCAATCCTTGGACTAGCTCCAGTCCCTAAATCCAATACATAATAATAAGTACCTGATGGTAATTGCTTTTTTACTTGGATGCTAAATCGACCTGTAGATTCTCCCGACCAACTATTATCATATCGATTCTTGCTATAAACCAATACCCCCCAACGATTATAAATCTCTAATCGATTGTGCTTATAACGTTCCTCCCCTATACAAGAAATTACGAAGGTATCATTAGCACCATCACCATTGGGAGTAAACTCATTATAAACCGTCAAACATGGTAGTGTATCTGGGTCTAAATAATCTGGAGTTCCATCTTCATCTGTATCCAATGCATCCTCTGGACCTCCATCGCCATTTTGATCTGCTGACTCATCAATCGTGGCTATACCATCACCATCATCGTCGATATCTAAATAGTCGGGAAGTCCATCGCCATCACTATCGTCGTTACTTAAATTACCATCGCCATCAACATCTTCTAAAATCGTTAAAATACCATCATCATCATCATCGATATCTTGGTAATCTGGTAAACCATCACCATCAAAATCTGGAGTATCTGGCACATCTCCATTAGTATCAGGATCTACTGAGTCTAACATACCATCGCCATCACTGTCAAGGAAAGTATCTAGTATACCATCACCATCAAGATCCAATAATGGATCACTGCCTCCTTCTTGTAAATCCGTAACGCCATCATCATCACTATCTATATCCTGATAATCTGGAATACCATCAGTATCTGTATCTGGAATACGAGGACGCATACCTCCTCGATTCGGATCTACAACGTCAGCTAAACCATCGCCATCAGTATCACTTTGATCATCGATAACACCATCTCCATCAATATCTAATGATATATCTGTACCACTTTCTACTAAATCTGAAATACCATCATTATCGCTATCTAAATCTTGAAAATCAGGTCTACCATCTCCATCTGTATCATCTAATATTGTTTTGCTTCCTGCATTAATATCGCTATCGTCAGCATCAGCTGTATCGATAATTCCATCATTGTCAGCATCAAGCAAGCTATCTAATACACCATCTCCATCAACATCAACAATACTAGCGTTTTGTCCACTTTCTACTAAATCTAAAACTCCGTCTCCATCACTATCTAAATCTAAATGATCTGGAATTCCATCATTATCAGTATCTCTATTTTCGTCTCCTAATTGTTCTACAACATCCAAAATACCATCATTATCATCATCCAAATCATATAAATCTTCTATGCCATCGCCATCTGTATCCGTTGTCAAGGCATCTCCAAAGCCATCCAAGCCATCAACTACATCTGCTATTCCGTCACCATCACTGTCGGTTTGGTCATCAATAACACCATCACCATCTACGTCTAAACTTCCTGACAAAGCATCATTATTTGGTTCTTGAGTGTCGGGAGTACCATCATTATCTTCATCTGGTAAATTGGTACCATCGACCAAATTGTCTGTATCTATTTGACCATCATTGTTAGTATCAGCTCCGCCTGCTTCAATAACATCATTAATTCCGTCGCCATCACTATCTAAATCTTGATAATCTGGAACTCCATCACCATCAGTATCAGGAGTACTGGAAACTGTGCCTCCATTATCTGAATCAACCAAATCGGGTAAGCCATCATTATCACTATCTGTTTGATCATCAATAACACCATCATTATTAGCATCCAAATTAGAATCTCCTCCTCCTTCTACTAAATCAGAAATACCATCATTATCACTATCCAAATCTTGGTAATCAGGAACTCCATCACCATCAGTATCGTCAGGATTCGTTCTATCATCTCCTACTTCTACGCTAGTTAAAATACCATCACCATCATCATCGATATCTAATACATCTAATATTCCATCACCATCCTGATCATCAGGACCACTGCCGTCACCATTCGAATCGTATTCATCAGCATTACTAATACCATCACCATCACAGTCTGCTGTTCCTATAGCAAATGGATCTGGCATACAAGAATCATTAGGCATAACATCCAAAATATCACAAGTACCATCACCATCACTGTCTGTATTGTCTGGAATACATGGATTACTTGGATCTGGATCTATTACATCACAGACCCCATCACCATCTGCATCTGTGTTATCTGGAATACATGGGTCTGTTATATCGGGATCTACTGTATCGCAAACACCATCCATATCTTCATCATGACTATTGGGAATACATGGATTACCTGGATCTGGATCTATTACATCACAGACCCCATCATTATCAGCATCTGTATTATTTGGAACACATGGATCTGTGGGATCTGGATCAACTGTATCACAAACGCCATCCATATCTTCATCGTTACTATTTGGAATACAAGGATCACTCGGGTTTGGATCTATGACATCACAAATACCATCACCATCACTATCGGCGCTATCAGGCACACAAGGTTCTGTTATATCGGGATCTATAGTATCGCAAACACCATCCATATCTTCATCATGACTATTTGGGATACATGGATTACCTGGATCTGGATCAACCGTATCACAAACACCATCTGCATCGGCATCTGTATTATCGGGTATACAGGGATCATTTGGATCTGGATCAACCGTATCACAAACGCCATCACCATCTGCATCGGTAGCATCTGGTATACAGGGATCGCTTGGATCTGGATCAACCGTATCACAAACACCATCACCATCGCTATCTGGAGCTCCTACAGGACAGGGGTCAGTGACTATCGGATCAACAACATCACAAATGCCATCACCATCTATATCACTTCCATTAGGAATGCAGGGATCATTTGGATTTGGATCAACCGTATCACAAACGCCGTCACCATCGGCATCTGTAGCATTCGGTATACAGGGATCACTTGGATCTGGATCAACCGTATCACAAACGCCATCATTATCAGCATCAACTGAATTCGGATCACATGACTCATTTGGATTTGGGTCTATCGTATCACAGATTCCATCGCCATCTGCATCCCTGGCATCTGGAATACAGGGATCTGTGGGATTGGGATCTACAGTATCACAATAACCATCACCATCACTATCTGCACTATCTGAATCACATGGATCATTCGGATTCGGATCTATGGTATCACAAACGCCATCACCATCAGCATCTGTAGCATCTGGTATACAGGGATCAGTGGGATTCGGGTCTATAGTATCACAATAACCATCACCATCTTCATCCATAGAATTTGGATTACATGGATCATTGGGATTTGGGTCTATCGTATCACAAACGCCATCACCATCAGCATCTGTCGCATCTGGTATACATGGATCTGTGGGATTTGGATCTACCGTGTCACAATAACCATCGCCATCTTCATCTAATGAATTGGGATTACATGGATCACTTGGATTTGGATCTATAATATCACAAACGCCATCGCCATCACTATCTGCTCCATTGGGAACGCATGGATTTGTTGGGTTAGGATCAACACTATCGCATATCCCGTCGCCATCGCTATCTAAATCAAGAGAGCTACAAGGTGTTACAACTTCTGGATCTACAGTATCACAAACGCCATCGCCATCGGCATCTATAGCGTCTGGAATACACGGATCATTGGGACCTGGATCAACAGTATCACAATAACCATCGCCATCACTATCAGTCGCATCTGGTATACACGGATCATTGGGACCTGGATCAACAATATCACAATAACCATCACCATCTGTGTCAGTACTTTTGGGAACACAAGAATCACTCGGGTTTGGATCTACCGTGTCACAAACGCCATCATTATCAGCATCGGTATTATCAGGAACGCAAGGATCTGTAGGATTTGGATCTATCGTATCACAAACGCCATCATTATCAGCATCCGTACTATCTGGTATACAAGGATCACTCGGATTCGGATCTACTGTATCACAATAACCGTCACCATCGGCATCGGTAGCATCTGGTATACAGGGATCGCTTGGATTCGGATCTACTGTATCACATACACCGTCATTGTCAGCATCGGTATTGTCAGGAATACATGGATCACTTGGATCTGGATCAACCGTATCACAAACGCCATCATTATCAGCATCGGTATTATCGGGAATACAAGGATCATTGGGACCTGGATCTATAGCATCACAATAACCATCGCCATCAGTATCTGTTGAATCTGGTAAACATGGATTGTTTACATCATTATCTGTAATTGTTCCTCCACCAACTAAATCTGTCATAGTTATCGCCTCGGGACTTGGGGAACCTATAAAAACATTACTCAATAAGACTTCATAAGTTTCTGTTGTCTCATAAACATTATTGTCAATAGTTGTTATTGGAATAATAACTGTTGTACTTCCTTCAGGTATTGTATAACTTACATTGATTTGTTGTAAATAATCGGTTCCAAATGTAGCAGTTAAATCATTGGTTGAAACATCAAACGTTACATCGTACTGCGATGCATTACTTAAAGTAGCCGTAAAGTTTGCTATACTTCCTTCGGCAACTGTAATATCATCGATACTAATCGTTGGAGCATTATCACCTAAATCGGTAATCGTTCCGGATCCTACCAAGTCAGTTGTTGTAATGGCCTCTGCTGGAGTTGAACCAATACTTACATTACTCATCGTAACAGTATAGGTCTCATTGGTTGGCTCATACGTAGTATCATTGATCGTTACCACCGGAATCATTACAGTGGTACTTCCTGCTAGAATCGTATAACGTACACTACTTTGTGATGTATAATCATCGCTTGCGGTGGCCGAGCCATCACTCGTGCTTACATCAAAAGTAACATCATATTGGGAGGGGTTGCTTAAGGTAGCCGTAAAGTTTGCTGTACTTCCTTCGGCAACTGTAATATCATCGATACTAATCGTTGGAGCACTATCACCTAAATCGGTAATCGTTCCGGCTCCTACTAAGTCAGTTGTTGTAATAGCCTCTGCTGGAGTTGAACCAATACTCACGTTACTCATCGTAACAGTATAGGTCTCATTGGTTGGCTCGTAGGTAGTGTCATCAGTCGTTACTACCGGAATCGTTACTGTGGTACTTCCGGCTAAAATCGTATAAAGTACACTACTTTGTGATGTATAATCATCGCCTGCGGTGGCCGAGCCATCACTCGTGCTTACATCAAAAGTAACATCATACTGAGCAGCATTACTTAAAGTAGCCGTAAAGTTTGCTGTACTTCCTTCGGCAACTGTAATATCATCGATACTAATCGTTGGAGCACTATCACCTAAATCGGTAATCGTTCCGGATCCTACCAAGTCCGTTGTTGTAATGGCCTCTGCTGGAGTTGAACCAATACTCACGTTACTCATCGTAACAGTATAGGTCTCATTAGTTGGCTCATAGGTAGTATCATTAATCGTTACCACCGGAATCGTTACTGTGGTACTTCCGGCTAAAATCGTATAACGTACACTACTTTGTGATGTATAATCATCGCCTGCGGTGGCAAAGCCATCACTCGTGCTTACATCAAAAGTAACATCATATTGTGAAGGATGACTTAAGGTAGCCGTAAAGTTTGCTGTACTTCCTTCGGCAACTGCAATATCATCGATACTAATCGTTGGAGCACTATCACCTAAATCGGTAATCGTTCCGGATCCTACCAAATCTGTCGTGGTAATGGCCTCTGCTGGAGTTGAACCAATACTCACGTTACTCATCGTAACAGTATAGGTCTCATTGGTTGGCTCATAGGTAGTGTCATTGATCGTTACCACCGGAATCGTTACTGTGGTACTTCCGGCTAAAATCGTATAAAGTACACTACTTTGTGATGTATAATCATCGCCTGCGGTGGCCGAGCCATCACTCGTACTTACATCAAAAGTAACATCATATTGTGAAGGATGACTTAAGGTAGCCGTAAAGTTTGCTGTACTTCCTTCGGCAACTGTAATATCATCGATACTAATCGTTGGAGCACTATCACCTAAATCGGTAATCGTTCCGGATCCTACCAAGTCAGTTGTTGTAATGGCCTCTGCTGGAGTTGAACCAATACTCACGTTACTCATCGTAACAGTATAGGTCTCATTAGTTGGCTCGTAGGTAGTATCATTGATCGTTACCACCGGAATCGTTACTACGGTACTTCCGGCTGGAATCGTATAACGTACACTACTTTGGGCTGTATAATCATCGCCTGCGGTGGCCGAGCCATCACTCGTACTTACATCAAAAGTAACATCATATTGTGAAGGATGACTTAAGGTAGCCGTAAAGTTTGCTGTACTTCCTTCGGCAACTGTAATATCATCGATACTAATCGTTGGAGCACTATCGCCTAAATCGGTAATCGTTCCGGATCCTACCAAGTCCGTTGTTGTAATGGCCTCTGCTGGAGTTGAACCAATACTTACATTACTCATCGTAACAGTATAGATCTCATTAGTTGGCTCGTAGGTAGTGTCATCAATCGTTACCACCGGAATCGTTACTGTGGTACTTCCGGCTAAAATCGTATAAAGTACACTACTTTGAGCCGTATAATCATCGCCTGCGGTGGCCGAGCCATCACTAGTGCTTACATCAAAAGTAACATCATATTGGGAGGGATGACTTAAAGTAGCCGTAAAGTTTGCTATACTTCCTTCGGCAACTGTAATATCATCGATACTAATCGTTGGAGCACTATCGCCTAAATCGGTAATCGTTCCGGATCCTACCAAGTCAGTTGTTGTAATGGCCTCTGCTGGAGTTGAACCAATACTCACGTTACTCATCGTAACAGTATAGGTCTCATTGGTTGGCTCGTAGGTAGTATCATTAATCGTTACAACTGGAATCGTAACCGTGGTACTTCCTGCGGTAATTGTATATATCTGACTCGTTTGTGACGTATAATCATCGCTTGCAGTGGCCGAGCCATCACTCGTACTTACATCAAAAGTAACATCATATTGGGAGGGATGACTTAAAGTAGCCGTAAAGTTTGCTGTACTTCCTTCGGCAACTGCAATATCATCGATACTAATCGTTGGAGCACTATCACCTAAGTCGGTAATCGTTCCGGATCCTACCAAGTCCGTTGTTGTAATGGCCTCTGCTGGAGTTGAACCAATACTCACGTTACTCATCGTAACAGTATAGGTCTCATTAGTTGGCTCGTAGGTAGTATCATTAATCGTTACCACCGGAATCGTTACTGTGGTACTTCCGGCTGGAATCGTATAAAGAACACTACTTTGTGATGTATAATCATCGCCTGCGGTGGCCGAGCCATCACTAGTGCTTACATCAAAAGTAACATCATATTGGGAGGGGTTGCTTAAGGTAGCCGTAAAGTTTGCTGTACTTCCTTCGGCAACTGTAATATCATCGATACTAATCGTTGGAGCACTATCACCTAAATCGGTAATCGTTCCGGATCCTACCAAGTCAGTTGTTGTAATGGCCTCTGCTGGAGTTGAACCAATACTCACGTTACTCATCGTAACAGTATAGGTCTCATTGGTTGGCTCGTAGGTAGTATCATTGATCGTTACCACCGGAATCGTTACTACTGTACTTCCGGCTGGAATCGTATAACGTACACTACTTTGGGCTGTATAATCATCGCCTGCGGTGGCCGAGCCATCACTAGTGCTTACATCAAAAGTAACATCATATTGTGAAGGATGACTTAAGGTAGCCGTAAAGTTTGCTGTACTTCCTTCGGCAACTGTAATATCATCGATACTAATCGTTGGAGCACTATCGCCTAAATCGGTAATCGTTCCGGATCCTACCAAGTCCGTTGTTGTAATGGCCTCTGCTGGAGTTGAACCAATACTTACATTACTCATCGTAACAGTATAGATCTCATTAGTTGGCTCGTAGGTAGTGTCATCAATCGTTACCACCGGAATCGTTACTGTGGTACTTCCGGCTAAAATCGTATAAAGTACACTACTTTGAGCCGTATAATCATCGCCTGCGGTGGCCGAGCCATCACTCGTGCTTACATCAAAAGTAACATCATACTGAGCAGCATTACTTAAAGTAGCCGTAAAGTTTGCTGTACTTCCTTCGGCAACTGTAATATCATCGATACTAATCGTTGGAGCACTATCACCTAAATCGGTAATCGTTCCGGATCCTACCAAGTCCGTTGTTGTAATGGCCTCTGCTGGAGTTGAACCAATACTTACATTACTCATCGTAACAGTATAGGTCTCATCAGTTGGCTCGTAGGTAGTATCATTGATCGTTACCACCGGAATCGTTACTGTGGTACTTCCGGCTAAAATCGTATAAAGTACACTACTTTGTGATGTATAATCATCGACTGCGGTGGCCGAGCCATCACTCGTGCTTACATCAAAAGTAACATCATATTGGGAAGGATGACTTAAGGTAGCCGTAAAGTTTGCTGTACTTCCTTCGGCAACTGTAATATCATCGATACTAATCGTTGGAGCACTATCGCCTAAATCGGTAATCGTTCCGGATCCTACCAAGTCCGTTGTTGTAATGGCCTCTGCTGGAGTTGAACCAATACTCACATTACTCATCGTAACAGTATAGGTCTCATCAGTTGGCTCGTAGGTAGTATCATTGATCGTTACCACCGGAATCGTTACTGTGGTACTTCCGGCTAAAATCGTATAAAGTACACTACTTTGTGATGAATAATCATCGCCTGCGGTGGCCGAGCCATCACTCGTACTTACATCAAAAGTAACATCATACTGAGCAGCATTACTTAAAGTAGCCGTAAAGTTTGCTGTACTTCCTTCGGCAACTGTAATATCATCGATACTAATCGTTGGAGCACTATCGCCTAAATCGGTAATCGTTCCGGATCCTACCAAGTCAGTTGTTGTAATGGCCTCTGCTGGAGTTGAACCAATACTCACGTTACTCATCGTAACAGTATAGGTCTCATTAGTTGGCTCGTAGGTAGTGTCATTGATCGTTACCACCGGAATCGTTACTGTGGTACTTCCGGCTGGAATCGTATAAAGAACACTACTTTGGGCTGTATAATCATCGCCTGCGGTGGCCGAGCCATCACTCGTGCTTACATCAAAAGTAACATCATACTGAGCAGCATTACTTAAAGTAGCCGTAAAGTTTGCTGTACTTCCTTCGGCAACTGTAATATCATCGATACTAATCGTTGGAGCACTATCACCTAAATCGGTAATCGTTCCGGATCCTACCAAGTCCGTTGTTGTAATGGCCTCTGCTGGAGTTGAACCAATACTCACGTTACTCATCGTAACAGTATAGGTCTCATTAGTTGGCTCGTAGGTAGTATCATTGATCGTTACCACCGGAATCGTTACTGTGGTACTTCCGGCTAAAATCGTATAAAGAATACTACTTTGAGCTGTATAATCATCGCCTGCGGTGGCCGAGCCATCACTCGTACTTACATCAAAAGTAACATCGTACTGAGCAGCATTACTTAAAGTAGCCGTAAAGTTTGCTGTACTTCCTTCGGCAACTGTAATATCATCGATACTAATCGTTGGAGCACTATCACCTAAATCGGTAATCGTTCCGGATCCTACCAAGTCCGTTGTTGTAATGGCCTCTGCTGGAGTTGAACCAATACTCACGTTACTCATCGTAACAGTATAGGTCTCATTAGTTGGCTCGTAGGTAGTATCATTAATCGTTACCACCGGAATCGTTACTGTGGTACTTCCGGCTAAAATCGTATAACGTACACTACTTTGTGATGTATAATCATCGCCTGCGGTGGCCGAGCCATCACTCGTACTTACATCAAAAGTAACATCATACTGAGCAGCATTACTTAAAGTAGCCGTAAAGTTTGCTGTACTTCCTTCGGCAACTGTAATATCATCGATACTAATCGTTGGAGCACTATCGCCTAAATCGGTAATCGTTCCGGATCCTACCAAGTCCGTTGTTGTAATGGCCTCTGCTGGAGTTGAACCAATACTTACGTTACTCATCGTAACAGTATAGGTCTCATTGGTTGGCTCGTAGGTAGTATCATTAATCGTTACCACTGGAATCGTAACCGTGGTACTTCCTGCGGTAATTGTATATATCTGACTCGTTTGTGACGTATAATCATCGCTTGCAGTGGCCGAGCCATCACTCGTGCTTACATCAAAAGTAACATCATATTGGGAGGGATGACTTAAGGTAGCCGTAAAGTTTGCTGTACTTCCTTCGGCAACTGTAATATCATCGATACTAATCGTTGGAGCACTATCACCTAAATCGGTAATCGTTCCGGATCCTACCAAGTCCGTTGTTGTAATGGCCTCTGCTGGAGTTGAACCAATACTCACGTTACTCATCGTAACAGTATAGGTCTCATTAGTTGGCTCGTAGGTAGTATCATTGATCGTTACTACCGGAATCGTTACTGTGGTACTTCCGGCGGTAATTGTATATATCTGACTCGTTTGTGACGTATAATCATCGCCTGCGGTGGCCGAGCCATCACTCGTACTTACATCAAAAGTAACATCATATTGGGAGGGATTACTTAAAGTAGCCGTAAAGTTTGCTGTACTTCCTTCAGCAACTGTAATATCATCGATACTAATCGTTGGAGCACTATCACCTAAATCGGTAATCGTTCCGGATCCTACCAAATCTGTCGTGGTAATGGCCTCTGCTGGAGTTGAACCAATACTTACATTACTCATCGTAACAGTATAGGTCTCATTGGTTGGCTCGTAGGTAGTGTCATTGATCGTTACCACCGGAATCATCACTGTGGTACTTCCGGCTGGAATCGTATAACGTACACTACTTTGTGATGTATAATCATCGCCTGCGGTGGCCGAGCCATCACTCGTGCTTACATCAAAAGTAACATCATATTGGGAGGGATGACTTAAGGTAGCCGTAAAGTTTGCTGTACTTCCTTCGGCAACTGTAATATCATCGATACTAATCGTTGGAGCACTATCACCTAAATCGGTAATCGTTCCGGATCCTACCAAGTCCGTTGTTGTAATGACCTCTGCTGGAGTTGAACCAATACTCACGTTACTCATCGTAACAGTATAGGTCTCATTGGTTGGCTCGTAGGTAGTATCATTGATCGTTACCACCGGAATCGCTACTGTGGTACTTCCTGCTGGAATCGTATAACGTACACTACTTTGAGCTGTATAATCATCGCCTGCGGTGGCCGAGCCATCACTCGTGCTTACATCAAAAGTAACATCATATTGGGAGGGATGACTTAAAGTAGCCGTAAAGTTTGCTGTACTTCCTTCGGCAACTGTAATATCATCGATACTAATCGTTGGAGCACTATCGCCTAAATCGGTAATCGTTCCGGCTCCTACCAAATCTGTCGTGGTAATGGCCTCTGCTGAAGTTGAACCAATACTTACATTACTCATCGTAACAGTATAGGTCTCATTAGTTGGCTCGTAGGTAGTATCATTGATCGTTACCACCGGAATCGTTACTGTGGTACTTCCGGCTGGAATCGTATAACTTTGACTACTTTGAGCTGTATAATCATCGCCTGCGGTGGCCGAGCCATCACTCGTACTTACATCAAAAGTAACATCATACTGAGCAGCATTACTTAAAGTAGCCGTAAAGTTTGCTGTACTTCCTTCGGCAACTGTAATATCATCGATACTAATCGTTGGAGCACTATCGCCTAAATCGGTAATCGTTCCGGATCCTACCAAGTCAGTTGTTGTAATGGCCTCTGCTGGAGTTGAACCAATACTTACATTACTCATCGTAACAGTATAGCTCTCATTGGTTGGCTCGTAGGTAGTGTCATTGATCGTTACCACCGGAATCGTTACTGTCGTACTTCCTGCGGTAATTGTATATATCTGACTCGTTTGTGACGTATAATCATCGCCTGCGGTGGCCGAGCCATCACTCGTGCTTACATCAAAAGTAACATCATATTGTGAAGGATGACTTAAGGTAGCCGTAAAGTTTGCTGTACTTCCTTCGGCAACTGTAATATCATCGATACTAATCGTTGGAGCACTATCACCTAAATCGGTAATCGTTCCGGATCCTACCAAATCTGTCGTGGTAATGGCCTCTGCTGGAGTTGAACCAATACTCACGTTACTCATCGTAACAGTATAGGTCTCATTGGTTGGCTCGTAGGTAGTATCATTGATCGTTACTACCGGAATCGTTACTGTGGTACTTCCGGCTAAAATCGTATAACTTTGACTACTTTGTGATGTATAATCATCGCCTGCGGTGGCCGAGCCATCACTCGTGCTTACATCAAAAGTAACATCATATTGGGAGGGATGACTTAAAGTAGCCGTAAAGTTTACTGTACTTCCTTCGGCAACTGTAATATCATCGATACTAATCGTTGGAGCACTATCACCTAAATCGGTAATCGTTCCGGATCCTACCAAGTCAGTTGTTGTAATGGCCTCTACTGGAGTTGAACCAATACTCACGTTACTCATCGTAACAGTATAGGTCTCATTGGTTGGCTCATACGTACTATCATCAGTCGTTACCACCGGAATCGTTACTGTGGTACTTCCGGCTGGAATCGTATAAAGAATACTACTTTGAGCTGTATAATCATCGCCTGCGGTGGCCGAGCCATCACTCGTGCTTACATCAAAAGTAACATCATATTGGGAGGGATGACTTAAGGTAGCCGTAAAGTTTGCTGTACTTCCTTCGGCAACTGTAATATCATCGATACTAATCGTTGGAGCACTATCACCTAAATCGGTAATCGTTCCGGATCCTACCAAGTCAGTTGTTGTAATGGCCTCTGCTGGAGTTGAACCAATACTTACATTACTCATCGTAACAGTATAGGTCTCATTGGTTGGCTCGTAGGTAGTGTCATTGATCGTTACCACCGGAATCATTACTGTGGTACTTCCGGCTGGAATCGTATAACGTACACTACTTTGTGATGTATAATCATCGCCTGCGGTGGCCGAGCCATCACTCGTGCTTACATCAAAAGTAACATCATATTGGGAGGGATGACTTAAGGTAGCCGTAAAGTTTGCTATACTTCCTTCGGCAACTGTAATATCATCGATACTAATCGTTGGAGCACTATCACCTAAATCGGTAATCGTTCCGGATCCTACCAAGTCAGTTGTTGTAATAGCCTCTGCTGGAGTTGAACCAATACTTACATTACTCATCGTAACAGTATAGGTCTCATCAGTTGGCTCATACGTAGTATCATTGATCGTTACCACCGGAATCGTTACTGTGGTACTTCCTGCGGTAATTGTATATATCTGACTCGTTTGTGACGTATAATCATCGCCTGCGGTGGCCGAGCCATCACTCGTGCTTACATCAAAAGTAACATCATATTGGGAGGGATGACTTAAGGTAGCCGTAAAGTTTGCTGTACTTCCTTCGGCAACTGTAATATCATCGATACTAATCGTTGGAGCACTATCACCTAAATCGGTAATCGTTCCGGATCCTACCAAGTCAGTTGTTGTAATGGCCTCTGCTGGAGTTGAACCAATACTTACGTTACTCATTGTAACAGTATAGGTCTCATTGGTTGGCTCGTAGGTAGTGTCATTGATCGTTACCACCGGAATCGTTACTGTGGTACTTCCGGCTGGAATCGTATAACGTACACTACTTTGGGCTGTATAATCATCGCCTGCGGTGGCCGAGCCATCACTCGTGCTTACATCAAAAGTAACATCATATTGGGAGGGATGACTTAAGGTAGCCGTAAAGTTTGCTGTACTTCCTTCGGCAACTGTAATATCATCGATACTAATCGTTGGAGCACTATCACCTAAATCGGTAATCGTTCCGGATCCTACCAAGTCCGTTGTTGTAATGGCCTCTGCTAGAGTTGAACCAATACTCACGTTACTCATCGTAACAGTATAGGTCTCATTAGTTGGCTCATACGTACTATCATCAGTCGTTGCTACTGGAATAATTACCGTAGTACTTCCTGCTGGAATCGTATAACGTACACTACTTTGGGCTGTATAATCATCGCCTGCGGTGGCCGAGCCATCACTCGTGCTTACATCAAAAGTAACATCATATTGGGAGGGATGACTTAAGGTAGCCGTAAAGTTTGCTGTACTTCCTTCGGCAACTGTAATATCATCGATACTAATCGTTGGAGCATTATCACCTAAATCGGTAATCGTTCCGGATCCTACCAAATCTGTCGTGGTAATGGCCTCTGCTGGAGTTGAACCAATACTTACGTTACTCATCGTAACAGTATAGGTCTCATTGGTTGGCTCGTAGGTAGTGTCATTGATCGTTACCACCGGAATCGTTACTGTGGTACTTCCGGCTGGAATCGTATAACGTACACTACTTTGGGCTGTATAATCATCGCCTGCGGTGGCCGAGCCATCACTCGTGCTTACATCAAAAGTAACATCATATTGGGAGGGATGACTTAAGGTAGCCGTAAAGTTTGCTGTACTTCCTTCGGCAACTGTAATATCATCGATACTAATCGTTGGAGCACTATCACCTAAATCGGTAATCGTTCCGGATCCTACCAAGTCCGTTGTTGTAATGGCCTCTGCTAGAGTTGAACCAATACTCACGTTACTCATCGTAACAGTATAGGTCTCATTAGTTGGCTCATACGTACTATCATCAGTCGTTGCTACTGGAATAATTACCGTAGTACTTCCTACTGGAATCGTATAACGTACACTACTTTGTGATGTATAATCATCGCCTGCGGTGGCCGAGCCATCACTCGTGCTTACATCAAAAGTAACATCATATTGGGAGGGATGACTTAAGGTAGCCGTAAAGTTTGCTGTACTTCCTTCGGCAACTGTAATATCATCGATACTAATCGTTGGAGCACTATCACCTAAATCGGTAATCGTTCCGGATCCTACCAAGTCCGTTGTTGTAATGGCCTCTGCTGGAGTTGAACCAATACTTACATTACTCATCGTAACAGTATAGGTCTCATCAGTTGGCTCGTAGGTAGTATCATTGATCGTTACCACCGGAATCGTTACTGTGGTACTTCCGGCTAAAATCGTATAAAGTACACTACTTTGTGATGTATAATCATCGACTGCGGTGGCCGAGCCATCACTCGTGCTTACATCAAAAGTAACATCATATTGGGAAGGATGACTTAAGGTAGCCGTAAAGTTTGCTGTACTTCCTTCGGCAACTGTAATATCATCGATACTAATCGTTGGAGCACTATCGCCTAAATCGGTAATCGTTCCGGATCCTACCAAGTCCGTTGTTGTAATGGCCTCTGCTGGAGTTGAACCAATACTCACATTACTCATCGTAACAGTATAGGTCTCATTAGTTGGCTCGTAGGTAGTATCATTGATCGTTACCACCGGAATCGTTACTGTGGTACTTCCGGCTAAAATCGTATAAAGTACACTACTTTGTGATGAATAATCATCGCCTGCGGTGGCCGAGCCATCACTCGTGCTTACATCAAAAGTAACATCATACTGAGCAGCATTACTTAAAGTAGCCGTAAAGTTTGCTGTACTTCCTTCGGCAACTGTAATATCATCGATACTAATCGTTGGAGCACTATCGCCTAAATCGGTAATCGTTCCGGATCCTACCAAGTCAGTTGTTGTAATGGCCTCTGCTGGAGTTGAACCAATACTCACGTTACTCATCGTAACAGTATAGGTCTCATTAGTTGGCTCATACGTACTATCATCAGTCGTTGCTACTGGAATAATTACCGTAGTACTTCCTGCTGGAATCGTATAACGTACACTACTTTGGGCTGTATAATCATCGCCTGCGGTGGCCGAGCCATCACTCGTGCTTACATCAAAAGTAACATCATATTGGGAGGGATGACTTAAGGTAGCCGTAAAGTTTGCTGTACTTCCTTCGGCAACTGCAATATCATCGATACTAATCGTTGGAGCATTATCACCTAAATCGGTAATCGTTCCGGATCCTACCAAGTCAGTTGTTGTAATTAAAGTTCCCGTTCCTGTCTGAACATTACTCAATGTTACTGTATACGTTTCATTCGTTGGTTCATACGTACTATCATTAGTTGTTACTACTGGAATCGTTACCGTAGTATTTCCTGCGGTAATCGTGTAACTTTGACTCGTTTGTGATGTGTAATCACTTCCTCCCATTGCCGTGCCATCACTCGTAGTTACATCAAAAGTAACATCACAGGCTATCGCTTGACTTATGGTAGCTGTAAAGTTTGCGGTGGTTCCTTCTGCAACTGTATTATCATCAATGCTAATCGTCGGAACTGAATCTGCGGTAATTTGTACAATATTGCTTAAGGCGGTACAAGTAACTCCATTAAGTAAAGAAGATACTTCTCTTCTATACCACATGGTCTGAGTAAGCACTCCTGCATCATACGTGGCATTAGTAGCTCCTCCAATAGGTGTAAAGATAGATCCGTCGGTGCTACTTTCCCATTGATAACTCAAAGTTCCGCTTCCTGTGGAAGCTACTGTTTCTGTAAAGGCGACCGGATCATCTCCTAAACAAATTGTTTGATTTGATCCAACAGTTCCACCCGTTACATCATTAATAATTAAAGTAGCTTCCGAAGTCGTTACACTAGCACATCCGTTTTTTGTACTGGTTACTAACAATCTGTATTTATTATTCGAAGCTCCTACCAAAGGATTCGTTAAAGTTAAACTTGCTGTTGTTGCATTGCTATAAATTCCTCCGTTAGGAATATTAGTCCATGAGCTACTAGTATTTAATTGTTCTTGCCATTGATATACTAAATCTGCAGTATTGGGTGTACTTCCACTATAATCTGGTATGGTTGTCGGTGCTGTACCTGTAAATGTCGTTGTACTTAAAGAGGAAGCTGCTCCCGTAAAGGTTACATTCTCACCTAAACAAATTGTAATGTCACTTGGTTCTAAATCAATTTCAAGAGTCGAAGCCTCTTTAACACCTTCAGTAATTCCTTGACCTTCGTCACCTCCTAGATCGGCAACTCCTCCTGAACTCACTAAATTAGGAACTCCGTCTGTATGGCCATCGATCGCAATAGCTATTCTTCCATTTGAATCTAAATCAGATTCTTTAACCTCCTCATCAGCCTCAATGGCATCATAACAACCATCATTATCACTGTCCAAATCCAAATAATCTGGTGTTCCATCTATATCCGAATCAGGACAATATACTTCATCAGCTGTAAACCTAAATCCTTCTTTTGCTGCACCTCCAATAGCTGAAATAGTAAATTCAGTAGCTCCCACAGGAAATACGATATACCATTCTAATAAATTATTACTCCATGCGCCACTTGATCTATCTCCTATATTTTGAGTAAAGCTTCCTCCATTAGAAATAAACTGTTCTCCTCCAGAAATCTGAGTCCCTTCTGGATCATAAATTTTAGCATTTCCATTACCACCAACCCAAGAAACTGTATATGTACTAAACCTAGAACCAAAAGAAGCTTCAAAATCTGAAGATATTTTATCTACAAAACCATACAATTTAAGTCTTATCTCTGATCCACTAGGGAGATCATTTATTTGAAATGTTGTTGTCAAATCCCATGGAGTTGTTCCTTCATAAACAAAATAAAGTTCATTTTTATCGGAAAGACCATTAGAAGTTATTGTATTTTGTCCACTATTAGATATTATCCAATTGGCTGTTCCTCCAGAATTAGCTAAAATAAAACTACCACTGGTTGATGACGCAACAGTAAAATTACTTGAACTAGAAGAACATTCTTCATCATCTAAAATTCCATCATTATCTGAATCTAAATCACAACTATCTGGTATAGAATCTGAATCTGAATCGATTCTATCATCATATCCATTACATAGATCAGAAATATTCGGAATAGTATCATTATCATCATCACATTGATTTCCTGTAATCATTGAATTTTGCGAACTAATATCATTTTGTCCACTACCAACAACTAAAGGTATTCCTGTTAGCAAATTTCCACCACCTGTCAAGCGTCCATTTTCATCAATATCTGATTGATTTAATGAATTGCTCCCCTCCAAAGAATCATAGCATCCATCATTATCAGAATCAAGGTCTAAATGATTCGGTATTAAATCTTGGTCATTATCATATACATCTGGTATACCATCATTATTTGCATCCGTATAATCGGTTACAGATCCATCACCAGTAAAACCATTATCAAAATTATCTTGCCAATTTACAATACCATCACCATCTTCATCACCATCAGGTTGATTCCCATGAGATTCTTCAATATCCAAAATTCCATCATCGTCGTCGTCCTGATCATTTAAATCTGGATTTCCATCACCGTCTTCATCACTACAATTTAATACACTAGCATAATCTGTACTTAAAATATAAAAATATGTAAATTCAGTACTTTTTCCTGCTTTTAAAGTACCAATATTGAATGCTATTGAGATCGCTTCATCTGCTGACAAGGATGCTCCTTCTGTATTGACCAGACCACTATCTGTACCATTCCAAATTGCTGATGGATCTCTGTTGGAAAAACCTCCATATGTAACTCGTGCTCTATCATCTGAAGCCATTATTGATACAACAGATCCATCTGGATCTGTTGCACCTCCTACCGCACCTTGTTCTGCCTTTACAACTGCTAATTTATCTAAGAAACTCGATGACTGAGCTTCAATTGTATTAGTTGTTGTATAATTTCCTGATAAAGTTTGATTATTGTCAGGATCAACATTGTGCATCCAATAAATATTTGTTAAATCTGTCGATGTTATGTTTGTTAAAGTAGTGGTCATTTTAATAAACAAACCGTTTTCTGTTAGTAAGTAAGATCTATGTATATTTATTCCCCCAATAGCTCCCTCCCATATGACTTCAGCGGCATTTTCTCCACAATAACTTATATTAGAGTTAACATAAGTAATTGCACCTCCTATTTGCTTTAAAGCATCACGTGTATTATTGTTATAAGCTATTGTATTAATCTCTAAAGCAAAGCCTTCCTCTGGACTACCTGGTATAAAATAATCTCCATCATAATTAATCCAACCATCTTTTGCAGGATTGGCTATGAAACCAAGCAATGACATCCTTGAATTGTGATATCCTGATGGCCTCGTTCCATTAGGTGCTCCAAAAGTTCCTCTATCTGATAACCCTGCTTCAATATAATTCCCTCTAAAATATGCATTAGCCCCAGCTTTTTGAGCATTTGGAATCTGAGAAAAAATACTGTTGGTAACTCCTAAAGAAATAAGTATATATATAAAAAATATATTTTGAGAGAGACGTATTATCATAAATTTTACATTTAACTACCATTATCCCCTTAATAAAATACTAACTACTATTTTTTATAAAATTCAATAATTTATTAAAGCTCACTATAAAACTTTGATTAAATACAAGTATGTGTCGTTAAATAATGAATAAAAATATATGAAAGGGTAACCGTCACCATATTCAAACCAAAGTAAAAAAAACTAAAGTTTAAAGTACACTTAATATAATTACATATGCTTTTAGTTATAATAACTAAAGAAAAACACTTTTATAATTTATTCCCTATTGATATATAGCCAACCAATCCTTGGACTAGCTCCAGTCCCTAAATCCAATACATAATAATAAGTACCTGATGGTAATTCATCCTCTTGTTGAATGTTAAAACGTCCATTAGATAAACCCGACCAACTATTATCATATCGATTCTTACTATAAACTAAAGTTCCCCAACGATTATAAATCTCTAATCGATTGTGCTTATAACGTTCCTCCCCTATACAAGAAATTACGAAGGTATCATTAGCACCATCACCATTGGGAGTAAACTCATTATAAACCGTCAAACATGGTAGTGTATCTGGGTCTAAATAATCTGGAGTTCCATCTTCATCTGTATCCAATGCATCCTCTGGACCTCCATCGCCATTTTGATCTGCTGACTCATCAATCGTGGCTATACCATCACCATCATCGTCGATATCTAAATAGTCGGGAAGTCCATCGCCATCACTATCGTCGTTACTTAAATTACCATCGCCATCAACATCTTCTAAAATCGTTAAAATACCATCATCATCATCATCGATATCTTGGTAATCTGGTAAACCATCACCATCAAAATCTGGAGTATCTGGCACATCTCCATTAGTATCAGGATCTACTGAGTCTAACATACCATCGCCATCACTGTCAAGGAAAGTATCTAGTATACCATCACCATCAAGATCCAATAATGGATCACTGCCTCCTTCTTGTAAATCCGTAACGCCATCATCATCACTATCTATATCCTGATAATCTGGAATACCATCAGTATCTGTATCTGGAATACGAGGACGCATACCTCCTCGATTCGGATCTACAACGTCAGCTAAACCATCGCCATCAGTATCACTTTGATCATCGATAACACCATCTCCATCAATATCTAATGATATATCTGTACCACTTTCTACTAAATCTGAAATACCATCATTATCGCTATCTAAATCTTGAAAATCAGGTCTACCATCTCCATCTGTATCATCTAATATTGTTTTGCTTCCTGCATTAATATCGCTATCGTCAGCATCAGCTGTATCGATAATTCCATCATTGTCAGCATCAAGCAAGCTATCTAATACACCATCTCCATCAACATCAACAATACTAGCGTTTTGTCCACTTTCTACTAAATCTAAAACTCCGTCTCCATCACTATCTAAATCTAAATGATCTGGAATTCCATCATTATCAGTATCTCTATTTTCGTCTCCTAATTGTTCTACAACATCCAAAATACCATCATTATCATCATCCAAATCATATAAATCTTCTATGCCATCGCCATCTGTATCCGTTGTCAAGGCATCTCCAAAGCCATCCAAGCCATCAACTACATCTGCTATTCCGTCACCATCACTGTCGGTTTGGTCATCAATAACACCATCACCATCTACGTCTAAACTTCCTGACAAAGCATCATTATTTGGTTCTTGAGTGTCGGGAGTACCATCATTATCTTCATCTGGTAAATTGGTACCATCGACCAAATTGTCTGTATCTATTTGACCATCATTGTTAGTATCAGCTCCGCCTGCTTCAATAACATCATTAATTCCGTCGCCATCACTATCTAAATCTTGATAATCTGGAACTCCATCACCATCAGTATCAGGAGTACTGGAAACTGTGCCTCCATTATCTGAATCAACCAAATCGGGTAAGCCATCATTATCACTATCTGTTTGATCATCAATAACACCATCATTATTAGCATCCAAATTAGAATCTCCTCCTCCTTCTACTAAATCAGAAATACCATCATTATCACTATCCAAATCTTGGTAATCAGGAACTCCATCACCATCAGTATCGTCAGGATTCGTTCTATCATCTCCTACTTCTACGCTAGTTAAAATACCATCACCATCATCATCGATATCTAATACATCTAATATTCCATCACCATCCTGATCATCAGGACCACTGCCGTCACCATTCGAATCGTATTCATCAGCATTACTAATACCATCACCATCACAGTCTGCTGTTCCTATAGCAAATGGATCTGGCATACAAGAATCATTAGGCATAACATCCAAAATATCACAAGTACCATCACCATCACTGTCTGTATTGTCTGGAATACATGGATTACTTGGATCTGGATCTATTACATCACAGACCCCATCACCATCTGCATCTGTGTTATCTGGAATACATGGGTCTGTTATATCGGGATCTACTGTATCGCAAACACCATCCATATCTTCATCATGACTATTGGGAATACATGGATTACCTGGATCTGGATCTATTACATCACAGACCCCATCATTATCAGCATCTGTATTATTTGGAACACATGGATCTGTGGGATCTGGATCAACTGTATCACAAACGCCATCCATATCTTCATCGTTACTATTTGGAATACAAGGATCACTCGGGTTTGGATCTATGACATCACAAATACCATCACCATCACTATCGGCGCTATCAGGCACACAAGGTTCTGTTATATCGGGATCTATAGTATCGCAAACACCATCCATATCTTCATCATGACTATTTGGGATACATGGATTACCTGGATCTGGATCAACCGTATCACAAACACCATCTGCATCGGCATCTGTATTATCGGGTATACAGGGATCATTTGGATCTGGATCAACCGTATCACAAACGCCATCACCATCTGCATCGGTAGCATCTGGTATACAGGGATCGCTTGGATCTGGATCAACCGTATCACAAACACCATCACCATCGCTATCTGGAGCTCCTACAGGACAGGGGTCAGTGACTATCGGATCAACAACATCACAAATGCCATCACCATCTATATCACTTCCAGTAGGAATGCAGGGATCATTTGGATTTGGATCAACCGTATCACAAACGCCGTCACCATCGGCATCTGTAGCATTCGGTATACAGGGATCACTTGGATCTGGATCAACCGTGTCACAAACGCCATCATTATCAGCATCAACTGAATTCGGATCACATGCCTCATTTGGATTTGGGTCTATCGTATCACAGATTCCATCGCCATCTGCATCCCTGGCATCTGGAATACAGGGATCTGTGGGATTGGGATCTACAGTATCACAATAACCATCACCATCACTATCTGCACTATCTGAATCACATGGATCATTCGGATTCGGATCTATGGTATCACAAACGCCATCACCATCAGCATCTGTAGCATCTGGTATACAGGGATCAGTGGGATTCGGGTCTATAGTATCACAATAACCATCACCATCTTCATCCATAGAATTTGGATTACATGGATCATTGGGATTTGGGTCTATCGTATCACAAACGCCATCACCATCAGCATCTGTCGCATCTGGTATACATGGATCTGTGGGATTTGGATCTACCGTGTCACAATAACCATCGCCATCTTCATCTAATGAATTGGGATCACATGGATCACTTGGATTTGGATCTATAATATCACAAACGCCATCGCCATCACTATCTGCTCCATTGGGAACGCATGGATTTGTTGGGTTAGGATCAACACTATCGCATATCCCGTCGCCATCGCTATCTAAATCAAGAGAGCTACAAGGTGTTACAACTTCTGGATCTACAGTATCACAAACGCCATCGCCATCGGCATCTGTAGCGTCTGGAATACACGGATCATTGGGACCTGGATCAACAGTATCACAATAACCATCGCCATCACTATCAGTCGCATCTGGTATACACGGATCATTGGGACCTGGATCAACAATATCACAATAACCATCACCATCTGTGTCAGTACTTTTGGGAACACAAGAATCACTCGGGTTTGGATCTACCGTGTCACAAACGCCATCATTATCAGCATCGGTATTATCAGGAACGCAAGGATCTGTAGGATTTGGATCTATCGTATCACAAACGCCATCATTATCAGCATCCGTACTATCTGGTATACAAGGATCACTCGGATTCGGATCTACTGTATCACAATAACCGTCACCATCGGCATCGGTAGCATCTGGTATACAGGGATCGCTTGGATTCGGATCTACTGTATCACATACACCGTCATTGTCAGCATCGGTATTGTCAGGAATACATGGATCACTTGGATCTGGATCAACCGTATCACAAACGCCATCATTATCAGCATCGGTATTATCGGGAATACAAGGATCATTGGGACCTGGATCTATAGCATCACAATAACCATCGCCATCAGTATCTGTTGAATCTGGTAAACATGGATTGTTTACATCATTATCTGTAATTGTTCCTCCACCAACTAAATCTGTCATAGTTATCGCCTCGGGACTTGGGGAACCTATAAAAACATTACTCAATAAGACTTCATAAGTTTCTGTTGTCTCATAAACATTATTGTCAATAGTTGTTATTGGAATAATAACTGTTGTACTTCCTTCAGGTATTGTATAACTTACATTGATTTGTTGTAAATAATCGGTTCCAAATGTAGCAGTTAAATCATTGGTTGAAACATCAAACGTTACATCGTACTGCGATGCATTACTTAAAGTAGCCGTAAAGTTTGCTATACTTCCTTCGGCAACTGTAATATCATCGATACTAATCGTTGGAGCATTATCACCTAAATCGGTAATCGTTCCGGATCCTACCAAGTCAGTTGTTGTAATGGCCTCTGCTGGAGTTGAACCAATACTTACATTACTCATCGTAACAGTATAGGTCTCATTGGTTGGCTCATACGTAGTATCATTGATCGTTACCACCGGAATCATTACAGTGGTACTTCCTGCTAGAATCGTATAACGTACACTACTTTGTGATGTATAATCATCGCTTGCGGTGGCCGAGCCATCACTCGTGCTTACATCAAAAGTAACATCATATTGGGAGGGGTTGCTTAAGGTAGCCGTAAAGTTTGCTGTACTTCCTTCGGCAACTGTAATATCATCGATACTAATCGTTGGAGCACTATCACCTAAATCGGTAATCGTTCCGGCTCCTACTAAGTCAGTTGTTGTAATAGCCTCTGCTGGAGTTGAACCAATACTCACGTTACTCATCGTAACAGTATAGGTCTCATTGGTTGGCTCGTAGGTAGTGTCATCAGTCGTTACTACCGGAATCGTTACTGTGGTACTTCCGGCTAAAATCGTATAAAGTACACTACTTTGTGATGTATAATCATCGCCTGCGGTGGCCGAGCCATCACTCGTGCTTACATCAAAAGTAACATCATACTGAGCAGCATTACTTAAAGTAGCCGTAAAGTTTGCTGTACTTCCTTCGGCAACTGTAATATCATCGATACTAATCGTTGGAGCACTATCACCTAAATCGGTAATCGTTCCGGATCCTACCAAGTCCGTTGTTGTAATGGCCTCTGCTGGAGTTGAACCAATACTCACGTTACTCATCGTAACAGTATAGGTCTCATTAGTTGGCTCATAGGTAGTATCATTAATCGTTACCACCGGAATCGTTACTGTGGTACTTCCGGCTAAAATCGTATAACGTACACTACTTTGTGATGTATAATCATCGCCTGCGGTGGCAAAGCCATCACTCGTGCTTACATCAAAAGTAACATCATATTGTGAAGGATGACTTAAGGTAGCCGTAAAGTTTGCTGTACTTCCTTCGGCAACTGTAATATCATCGATACTAATCGTTGGAGCACTATCACCTAAATCGGTAATCGTTCCGGATCCTACCAAATCTGTCGTGGTAATGGCCTCTGCTGGAGTTGAACCAATACTCACGTTACTCATCGTAACAGTATAGGTCTCATTGGTTGGCTCATAGGTAGTGTCATTGATCGTTACCACCGGAATCGTTACTGTGGTACTTCCGGCTAAAATCGTATAAAGTACACTACTTTGTGATGTATAATCATCGCCTGCGGTGGCCGAGCCATCACTCGTACTTACATCAAAAGTAACATCATATTGTGAAGGATGACTTAAGGTAGCCGTAAAGTTTGCTGTACTTCCTTCGGCAACTGTAATATCATCGATACTAATCGTTGGAGCACTATCACCTAAATCGGTAATCGTTCCGGATCCTACCAAGTCAGTTGTTGTAATGGCCTCTGCTGGAGTTGAACCAATACTCACGTTACTCATCGTAACAGTATAGGTCTCATTAGTTGGCTCGTAGGTAGTATCATTGATCGTTACCACCGGAATCGTTACTACGGTACTTCCGGCTGGAATCGTATAACGTACACTACTTTGGGCTGTATAATCATCGCCTGCGGTGGCCGAGCCATCACTAGTGCTTACATCAAAAGTAACATCATATTGTGAAGGATGACTTAAGGTAGCCGTAAAGTTTGCTGTACTTCCTTCGGCAACTGTAATATCATCGATACTAATCGTTGGAGCACTATCGCCTAAATCGGTAATCGTTCCGGATCCTACCAAGTCCGTTGTTGTAATGGCCTCTGCTGGAGTTGAACCAATACTTACATTACTCATCGTAACAGTATAGATCTCATTAGTTGGCTCGTAGGTAGTGTCATCAATCGTTACCACCGGAATCGTTACTGTGGTACTTCCGGCTAAAATCGTATAAAGTACACTACTTTGAGCCGTATAATCATCGCCTGCGGTGGCCGAGCCATCACTAGTGCTTACATCAAAAGTAACATCATATTGGGAGGGATGACTTAAAGTAGCCGTAAAGTTTGCTATACTTCCTTCGGCAACTGTAATATCATCGATACTAATCGTTGGAGCACTATCGCCTAAATCGGTAATCGTTCCGGATCCTACCAAGTCAGTTGTTGTAATGGCCTCTGCTGGAGTTGAACCAATACTCACGTTACTCATCGTAACAGTATAGGTCTCATTGGTTGGCTCGTAGGTAGTATCATTAATCGTTACAACTGGAATCGTAACCGTGGTACTTCCTGCGGTAATTGTATATATCTGACTCGTTTGTGACGTATAATCATCGCTTGCAGTGGCCGAGCCATCACTCGTACTTACATCAAAAGTAACATCATATTGGGAGGGATGACTTAAAGTAGCCGTAAAGTTTGCTGTACTTCCTTCGGCAACTGCAATATCATCGATACTAATCGTTGGAGCACTATCACCTAAGTCGGTAATCGTTCCGGATCCTACCAAGTCCGTTGTTGTAATGGCCTCTGCTGGAGTTGAACCAATACTCACGTTACTCATCGTAACAGTATAAGTCTCATTAGTTGGCTCGTAGGTAGTATCATTAATCGTTACCACCGGAATCGTTACTGTGGTACTTCCGGCTGGAATCGTATAAAGAACACTACTTTGTGATGTATAATCATCGCCTGCGGTGGCCGAGCCATCACTAGTGCTTACATCAAAAGTAACATCATATTGGGAGGGGTTGCTTAAGGTAGCCGTAAAGTTTGCTGTACTTCCTTCGGCAACTGTAATATCATCGATACTAATCGTTGGAGCACTATCACCTAAATCGGTAATCGTTCCGGATCCTACCAAGTCCGTTGTTGTAATGGCCTCTGCTGGAGTTGAACCAATACTCACGTTACTCATCGTAACAGTATAGGTCTCATTGGTTGGCTCGTAGGTAGTATCATTGATCGTTACCACCGGAATCGTTACTACTGTACTTCCGGCTGGAATCGTATAACGTACACTACTTTGGGCTGTATAATCATCGCCTGCGGTGGCCGAGCCATCACTCGTACTTACATCAAAAGTAACATCATATTGTGAAGGATTACTTAAAATAGCGGTAAAGTTTGCTGTACTTCCTTCGGCAACTGTAATATCATCGATACTAATCGTTGGAGCACTATCGCCTAAATCGGTAATCGTTCCGGATCCTACCAAGTCCGTTGTTGTAATGGCCTCTGCTGGAGTTGAACCAATACTTACATTACTCATCGTAACAGTATAGATCTCATTAGTTGGCTCGTAGGTAGTGTCATCAATCGTTACCACCGGAATCGTTACTGTGGTACTTCCGGCTAAAATCGTATAAAGTACACTACTTTGAGCCGTATAATCATCGCCTGCGGTGGCCGAGCCATCACTCGTGCTTACATCAAAAGTAACATCATATTGGGAGGGATTACTTAAAGTAGCCGTAAAGTTTGCTGTACTTCCTTCGGCAACTATAATATCATCGATACTAATCGTTGGAGCACTATCGCCTAAATCGGTAATCGTTCCGGATCCTACCAAGTCCGTTGTTGTAATGGCCTCTGCTGGAGTTGAACCAATACTCACATTACTCATCGTAACAGTATAGGTCTCATTGGTTGGCTCGTAGGTAGTGTCATTGATCGTTACCACCGGAATCGTTACTGTGGTACTTCCGGCTAAAATCGTATAACGTACACTACTTTGTGATGTATAATCATCGCCTGCGGTGGCCGAGCCATCACTCGTGCTTACATCAAAAGTAACATCATATTGGGAGGGATGACTTAAGGTAGCCGTAAAGTTTGCTATACTTCCTTCGGCAACTGTAATATCATCGATACTAATCGTTGGAGCACTATCGCCTAAATCGGTAATCGTTCCGGATCCTACCAAGTCAGTTGTTGTAATGGCCTCTGCTGGAGTTGAACCAATACTCACGTTACTCATCGTAACAGTATAGGTCTCATTGGTTGGCTCGTAGGTAGTATCATTAATCGTTACAACTGGAATCGTAACCGTGGTACTTCCTGCGGTAATTGTATATATCTGACTCGTTTGTGACGTATAATCATCGCTTGCAGTGGCCGAGCCATCACTCGTACTTACATCAAAAGTAACATCATATTGGGAGGGATGACTTAAAGTAGCCGTAAAGTTTGCTGTACTTCCTTCGGCAACTGCAATATCATCGATACTAATCGTTGGAGCACTATCACCTAAGTCGGTAATCGTTCCGGATCCTACCAAGTCCGTTGTTGTAATGGCCTCTGCTGGAGTTGAACCAATACTCACGTTACTCATCGTAACAGTATAGGTCTCATTAGTTGGCTCGTAGGTAGTATCATTAATCGTTACCACCGGAATCGTTACTGTGGTACTTCCGGCTGGAATCGTATAAAGAACACTACTTTGTGATGTATAATCATCGCCTGCGGTGGCCGAGCCATCACTCGTACTTACATCAAAAGTAACATCATATTGGGAGGGGTTGCTTAAGGTAGCCGTAAAGTTTGCTGTACTTCCTTCGGCAACTGTAATATCATCGATACTAATCGTTGGAGCACTATCACCTAAATCGGTAATCGTTCCGGATCCTACCAAGTCAGTTGTTGTAATGGCCTCTGCTGGAGTTGAACCAATACTCACGTTACTCATCGTAACAGTATAGGTCTCATTGGTTGGCTCGTAGGTAGTATCATTGATCGTTACCACCGGAATCGTTACTGTGGTACTTCCGGCTGGAATCGTATAACGTACACTACTTTGGGCTGTATAATCATCGCCTGCGGTGGCCGAGCCATCACTAGTGCTTACATCAAAAGTAACATCATATTGTGAAGGATGACTTAAGGTAGCCGTAAAGTTTGCTGTACTTCCTTCGGCAACTGTAATATCATCGATACTAATCGTTGGAGCACTATCGCCTAAATCGGTAATCGTTCCGGATCCTACCAAGTCAGCTGTTATAATAGCCTCTGCTGGAGTTGAACCAATACTCACATTACTCATCGTAACAGTATAGGTCTCATTAGTTGGCTCATACGTACTATCATTAATCGTTAATACTGGAATAATTACCGTAGTACTTCCGGCTGGAATCGTATAAAGTACACTACTTTGGGCTGTATAATCATCGCCTGCGGTGGCCGAGCCATCACTAGTGCTTACATCAAAAGTAACATCATATTGGGAGGGATTACTTAAAGTAGCCGTAAAGTTTGCTGTACTTCCTTCGGCAACTGTAATATCATCGATACTAATCGTTGGAGCACTATCGCCTAAATCGGTAATCGTTCCGGATCCTACCAAGTCCGTTGTTGTAATGGCCTCTGCTGGAGTTGAACCAATACTTACGTTACTCATCGTAACAGTATAGGTCTCATTGGTTGGCTCGTAGGTAGTATCATTAATCGTTACCACTGGAATCGTAACCGTGGTACTTCCTGCGGTAATTGTATATATCTGACTCGTTTGTGACGTATAATCATCGCTTGCAGTGGCCGAGCCATCACTCGTGCTTACATCAAAAGTAACATCATATTGGGAGGGATGACTTAAGGTAGCCGTAAAGTTTGCTGTACTTCCTTCGGCAACTGTAATATCATCGATACTAATCGTTGGAGCACTATCACCTAAATCGGTAATCGTTCCGGATCCTACCAAGTCCGTTGTTGTAATGGCCTCTGCTGGAGTTGAACCAATACTCACGTTACTCATCGTAACAGTATAGGTCTCATTAGTTGGCTCGTAGGTAGTATCATTGATCGTTACTACCGGAATCGTTACTGTGGTACTTCCGGCGGTAATTGTATATATCTGACTCGTTTGTGACGTATAATCATCGCCTGCGGTGGCCGAGCCATCACTCGTACTTACATCAAAAGTAACATCATATTGGGAGGGATTACTTAAAGTAGCCGTAAAGTTTGCTGTACTTCCTTCAGCAACTGTAATATCATCGATACTAATCGTTGGAGCACTATCACCTAAATCGGTAATCGTTCCGGATCCTACCAAATCTGTCGTGGTAATGGCCTCTGCTGGAGTTGAACCAATACTTACATTACTCATCGTAACAGTATAGGTCTCATTGGTTGGCTCGTAGGTAGTGTCATTGATCGTTACCACCGGAATCATCACTGTGGTACTTCCGGCTGGAATCGTATAACGTACACTACTTTGTGATGTATAATCATCGCCTGCGGTGGCCGAGCCATCACTCGTGCTTACATCAAAAGTAACATCATATTGGGAGGGATGACTTAAGGTAGCCGTAAAGTTTGCTGTACTTCCTTCGGCAACTGTAATATCATCGATACTAATCGTTGGAGCACTATCACCTAAATCGGTAATCGTTCCGGATCCTACCAAGTCCGTTGTTGTAATGACCTCTGCTGGAGTTGAACCAATACTCACGTTACTCATCGTAACAGTATAGGTCTCATTGGTTGGCTCGTAGGTAGTATCATTGATCGTTACCACCGGAATCGCTACTGTGGTACTTCCTGCTGGAATCGTATAACGTACACTACTTTGAGCTGTATAATCATCGCCTGCGGTGGCCGAGCCATCACTCGTGCTTACATCAAAAGTAACATCATATTGGGAGGGATGACTTAAAGTAGCCGTAAAGTTTGCTGTACTTCCTTCGGCAACTGTAATATCATCGATACTAATCGTTGGAGCACTATCGCCTAAATCGGTAATCGTTCCGGCTCCTACCAAATCTGTCGTGGTAATGGCCTCTGCTGAAGTTGAACCAATACTTACATTACTCATCGTAACAGTATAGGTCTCATTAGTTGGCTCGTAGGTAGTATCATTGATCGTTACCACCGGAATCGTTACTGTGGTACTTCCGGCTAAAATCGTATAAAGTACACTACTTTGAGCTGTATAATCATCGCCTGCGGTGGCCGAGCCATCACTCGTATTTACATCAAAAGTAACATCATACTGAGCAGCATTACTTAAAGTAGCCGTAAAGTTTGCTGTACTTCCTTCGGCAACTGTAATATCATCGATACTAATCGTTGGAGCACTATCACCTAAATCGGTAATCGTTCCGGATCCTACCAAGTCAGTTGTTGTAATGGCCTCTGCTGGAGTTGAACCAATACTCACGTTACTCATCGTAACAGTATAGGTCTCATTAGTTGGCTCATACGTACTATCTTCAGTCGTTACTACTGGAATCGTAACCGTGGTACTTCCTGCTGGAATCGTATAACTTTGACTACTTTGAGCTGTATAATCATCGCCTGCGGTGGCCGAGCCATCACTCGTGCTTACATCAAAAGTAACATCATATTGGGAGGGATGACTTAAGGTAGCCGTAAAGTTTGCTGTACTTCCTTCGGCAACTGTAATATCATCGATACTAATCGTTGGAGCACTATCACCTAAATCGGTAATCGTTCCGGATCCTACCAAGTCAGTTGTTGTAATGGCCTCTGCTGGAGTTGAACCAATACTCACGTTACTCATCGTAACAGTATAGGTCTCATTGGTTGGCTCGTAGGTAGTATCATTGATCGTTACCACCGGAATCGTTACTACGGTACTTCCGGCTAAAATCGTATAACTTTGACTACTTTGGGCTGTATAATCATCGCCTGCGGTGGCCGAGCCATCACTCGTACTTACATCAAAAGTAACATCATATTGGGAGGGATGACTTAAGGTAGCAGTAAAGTTTGCTGTACTTCCTTCGGCAACTGTAATATCATCGATACTAATCGTTGGAGCATTATCACCTAAATCGGTAATCGTTCCGGATCCTACCAAGTCAGTTGTTGTAATTAAAGTTCCCGTTCCTGTCTGAACATTACTCAATGTTACTGTATACGTTTCATTCGTTGGTTCATACGTACTATCATTAGTCGTTACTACTGGAATCGTTACCGTAGTATTTCCTGCGGTAATCGTGTAACTTTGACTCGTTTGTGATGTGTAATCACTTCCTCCCATTGCCGTGCCATCACTCGTAGTTACATCAAAAGTAACATCACAGGCTATCGCTTGGCTTATGGTAGCTGTAAAATTTGCTATGGTTCCTTCAGCAACCGTAACATCATCAATGCTAATCGTCGGAACTGGATCTACAGTAATTTGTACAACATTGCTTAAGGCAGTACAAGTAACTCCATTAAGTAAAGAAGATACTTCTCTTCTATACCACATGGTCTGAGTAAGCACTCCTGCATCATACGTGGCATTAGTAGCTCCTCCAATAGGTGTAAAGATAGATCCGTCGGTGCTACTTTCCCATTGATAACTCAAAGTTCCGCTTCCTGTGGAAGCTACTGTTTCTGTAAAGGCGACCGGATCATCTCCTAAACAAATTGTTTGATTTGATCCAACAGTTCCACCTGTTACATCATTAATAGTAATTTTAATTGAATTACTAATTGCTGTACATGCTACTCCTGATAAGGTAGAAGTAACTATTCTTTGATACCAAGTATCTAGTGTTAATATTCCTGCATCGTAAGTAGCACTGGTTGCTCCCGCAATATTAGTAAAACTTAATCCATCTGTACTGCTTTGCCATTGGTAGGTTATTATTCCATCACCTGATGAAGCAGTAGTTTCTGTAAAAGTCGATGGACTATCACCACTACAGATCGTTTGATCCGATGCTATAACTCCTGGACTTACATCATTCACTGTTAGAGTTACTTCTTCGGAATAATCTATACATGGACATAACCCTGAGGATAAGACCGTTTTTAATCTATATTTTCGTCCAGAATAATTTACTGGCGGATTTGTTATTGTTAATGTCGATGTATTTGAATTACTATATATACTATTGTCATTGATCTGACTCCAAATTCCTGGTGAAGTTTCCTCCTCCCACTCCATAGAAGTTACCTCGGAAGATACTTGAGATGTGAAATTAACTACCCCTGATGTACAAGATACTTGATCAGTTGGTTGCGTTGTAATCATTGATGAATAACTTTCTCCGTATTTATTACTTAGATACTCAACCACCCTAAACGTCTCACATTCAGTTAACAACCTATTGTAAACAATAAATTCAGCTAAATAAAAACTTCCAAAGCCACCATCTCCATCAAAACCTATTCTTAACGTACTTTGTTGATCTAAAATTTGGGTATTATCAGTAAAGGTTTTTACAACTTCTGAGCCAAACCTAACCAATGACCCATTAACTGGACCACTATTTACACCTCCATTAACTTCTCCGTCATAAACTACTGATAACAACTTGGTGTCACCTAAAGTAGATCCTCCATTAATCAGTGCGTAATCATCTCCAGGACCTAATCCAACAATGCCATCCTCGGATCCACCATAACCATTGTAATTCATGTAAAAAAATCGATCCCAAGTACCATTATCTACACCCCAAATACCATTCGTAGTACCCGATATAGATTTTGGCTTGTAAACTACAAATATCGATACATCAGGATTAGTTATAGGTCTAATATCTAAACCTGATACTTCATATACATCTCCATTCGAACCTGAATCTCTTGTAAAAGACATCACAGAATTTCCATTGATAGAATTTGTTGAATCATATACTGCTGGTCCTTGACCTGCAAGTACTGTAGCATTATTACTTTCAGGAGATTTATCCACCCAAGTATTTATTATGCTACCGTCAGAGGGAGGTGTTCCTGTTCCGTTAGGATCATTACTCTCTAACCATAAAACATTATTTTCTATAACCGTTGGATTTAGAATACTCGATTCGACTAAACTAACTGTTACTTTTAATTGATTACTTAAGGCGGTACAAGTAACTCCATTAAACAAAGACGATACTTCTCTTCTATACCACATGTTCTGAGTATGCACTCCTGCATCATACGTGGCATTAGTAGCTCCTCCAATGGGTGTAAAAATAGATCCATCGGTACTGCTTTCCCATTGATAACTTAAAATTCCGCTTCCTGTTGAAGCTACTGTCTCTGTAAAGGCTACCGGATCATCTCCTGAACAAATTGTTTGATTTCCTCCAACAGTTCCACCTGTTACATTATTTATGATTAAAGTAGCTTCCGAAGTAGTTACACTCGCACATGTGTTTTTTGTACTGGTTACTAATAATCTATATTTATTATTCGACGCTCCTATTAAAGGATTTGTTAAAGTTAAGCTTGCTGTAGTCGCATTGCTATAAACTCCTCCGTTAGGAATATTAGTCCATGGCCCCGATCCTCCTTCTTGTTCTTGCCATTGATATTCTAAATCTGTGGTATTGGGTGTACTTCCACTATAATTTGGCGTGGTTGTCGGTGCTGTTCCTGTAAATATCGTTGTGCTTAAAGAGGAAGCTACTCCCGTAAAGGTTACATTATCACCTAAACAGATGGTTGCATCGCTAGGTTGGGTATCTACTTGTAAACTGGTAGCTTCTGTTTCGTTACCCGTTACTCCATCATAACCTCCTGATCCTCCAGTGACTTGTCCATTACTATCAAATCCTGTTCCGTCTAAGTCTCCATCAGAGTCACCATCGGTTCCTCCTGATTCCAAAACATCATTACAACCATCATTATCACTATCTAAATCTAAATAATCGGGAGTTCCGTCATCATCTGAATCTACACATGCAATGAGTTGTATATCTCTCCATGCGATTCCTCCCGATAAGCCAGACAAGTTCAGAAATTCTACTCGAGTAATATCTTGGTAAAGAACATCTATTTCAAAAGGATTTCCTCCAGAATCTCCATTTGGAATTGACCTACCAGCTATAACAGCTTTTAATATATTTGACGCATCATACAATCTTATTTCACCAATATAACTTATGGCTTGAGCGTCACTTAAAACTACTCCTCCATTGTTATATATTCTTATTTTTTTCATATCCGTTTCCGGAAATGTATATGATACATCCGAATAACCTCCGCTTGAAGCCGCATCTGCAATATAGGTTCCCAAATCACCATCAATTGTATTATTCAATGATCCAGCTAGACCTACTCCATTAACTGGTGAATTAAAATCACTGTCCGTACTGGAAACACTAATAGGCGTTACTACCTCTTCTAAAGAACATTCAACAGAATCTAAGACTCCATCATTATCATTATCTAAATCACAGGAATCTGCTATACCATCAGAGTCATTGTCTGAAAAACCAGAAATGGAAACATCACAACATGCAGTGGTGTCAGAAATATTAGTAACTGCTGCCGTTGTTGCTTGCCCTCCTGAGGTTGTTAAAGGAATACCATTTCCATCAACTCCACTCGTAAATACTCCATCTGTTAGCTGTGTATAATTGTATGATCCTGATGCCTCCAATGCATCGAAACAACCATCATTATCACTATCTAAATCTAAATAATTTGGTAATTGATCACTATCTGTATCCGTTGCACAACTTGTATCTCCAGCTCTAACCCATAAAGTAAGTGTTTCTGTAGCTTCTATATTTCCTAAATCATTTCTTACACTGACTACACCATTCGATGGAATCCAATGCACGGTATTGGTATTTCCGCAAGGATGAAAAATATTGGCTGCTAACATAGTTCCTGATGTGGATGTACAAATAGCATCACCCCTTAAATAGTGTTTGTTAGTTCCTATCCATTCATCATGCAAACCATTATTAGCGGACCCTCCATGTAAGGTTTGACCCGCTACTAAACGTGATAATAAAGTTGTATTATAAGTCCTTACATCGATTTCGCCAGTTGAGGAGGTAAATCGTATCTCATTGGCATCTGTTAATTGAGCTAAAATAATATTAGAAAGCAACCCTCTTGTCGCATTTGTTAAGCTTGTTAATTGTGGTAAGTTACCTGTACCATCCCCAAAATCAATGGCAACTTGAACATATCCATTTTCATTTACATAGGTTGAAAATGTTTGTCCATTCAGATCAAAATAATAAATTCCAGCTACAGCAACACTTCTCGCTGCTCCTAAAGTTGTAAAACGATTTGAAGAAGTACCTTTACAAGTACCTTCATTTATGTCTAAGATTCCATCATTATCAGAGTCTAAATCATTTATTCCAGAAAAACCATCTCCGTCAAAATCAATTAATATTGTTTCTGAAGGATCATCGACTGTATTATTTCCATCAACCTGATCTTGTGTATTTGTAACCGTATTTATTAAATAATGTGATGCAACATCGCTATTAACCGTTGCCGTTAATGTTAACGTATGCTTTTCTTCAGAATTCATAGTCTCAATGGACCAGTTTGGTGAAGACCAAGAACCCGCAGTCATAGTTTCTGATCCGCTTACAATTGTTAACCCAGTAGGCATAATATCCGTTAGCACTAAATTAGTTACTGGATCAACACCTTTACTCTCAACCGTAATTGTGAAAGTAACAGTATCTCCTATTTTGCAACTTGTTTTGTCTGATGTTTTACTTAAAACGATGTCTGCCTCACACGAGTAAGCCTGTAAAGAGTTTGTTGTAAATTCACAGGACCCTTTGGTCACCACTGCGTGTAATTTGGCGTACGTTTTATAGCTTGGTGGAGTATATGTATTTGAATTTTCTCCAATAAGAAGAACATCATCCATATACCATTGATATGTATTAAATTCTGTTGATGCTGAAACTGTTCCCCCTGGTATACATCCACTTCCTGTGCTACTTGTGATCTCTATATCTAGATTTGGTGCTGTATCAAACCCTGAAAAATACCCTGCAATACCTGCCGAGCCAGACTGTGCGATAAATCCAACAGAAATTGGACCTGTTGACTCTACTTTAATATCTCCTGATAGACCAGCCTTAAAAAAAGTCCTCCAGTCTGAACTACCAACCACCGTCTTTGAAGACCCCATATTTACTAAACTTCCATTCTGATAAACCTTTACGTCTGAATCAGCTATTGCAGAAGATGAAACTATTGTTATTCCTCCAGTATAATTCACATCCACTACGTCTCTTATATTAGGTATATTATCCAGAGTATCAGGCATTAGGCAATTAACAGGAGCTATAAAATTCAATCCTCCTTGAGCTTCACCAGATCCTGACAAGGCTTGATAAACATAAACCGGTTCGGTTGTCTTTATATACATATTATCTCCGGCTGAATTTCCTGAATAATAACTTCCTGGAACTAAATAAAAATCTCCTTTATTTGGAATCGTATGTCTTAATATTCCCCCTATATATACTTCTGTATTGTCTACTGTTGCAATAATTATAGGACTCTCCATTCCATCTGAACCATAGCCACGAACAAGAACATAATCTTTACCTAACCTTTCTTCTGGAACAGCCTGATCAATACCAGCGTCCCTAGAAGCAGAACCATTGAGTACCTGACAAAGTAATCCACCATTACTTACAACAATATCTTTATCCGATTCAATTTGAGCTCCAATCCAACCATGCCTATTGGCATTTGCAGCATCAACTTTCGCTTCAAGCACAAAAGACTCTCCTTCATCTAAGGTTTCAACTATTGTATCATCAGTAATTCCTGCTATATCATTTCCTTTTCTAAAAACGCAATCTTGATCGTATCCAGAAATTGTTATCTGTGTATTATCTTCTGTAGCCATTATACCTAAAGTAGCTGACATTGCAGATGTCGTAGAAGAATATAAAGGCATTCCACCCCAACGAAATTTTTTACCGAAAGCACTTCTCCCTTTTGAAGTTAATGACGCTGCCTGAGCTGAGCTACGGCCTCTATAATTTACATAAAATTTTTCTCCATTATCAGATTCTATTCGTAAACCAGATTTTGTTAATATTTTTCCTGTGTTAGCATTTGAAACTAAAGTTATATTATTATCACCATTTTGATTTATAGTAGACAATACATATTCTTTATGATTAGTTCTCGATAAATTAGTAAATGTTTTTATGGGAGTAGGATCATTACCTTTATATATGCGTACTGTAAATCCTGTCGTTTCTGGTGTAGAAAGATAAATAGATTGAGCTTTAATTGCATCATTATTTGAATATTGTTTTAATGGTGGTAGATAATGTAAATTACTTAATTGCGCTTTTACACTTATCAAGCCAATAAATAAAAAAAGCAAAGTGAAAAACTCTTTTTTAAAATATCCGTTTACTGAATTTAAAATAGAATTCCCTCTCTTGGTTCGTTTTTCCATTTTACCTTATAATTTAGTATACAACCACTTATTTTAGAGCTATTTTATAAATTCAATTATTTTGATTTTATTCTTCTAAAACACTATAAGTGATATGCTTGAGTTATTAGTAATAATTTTAGAAGCGTTATTGAAGAAAAATTAGAGAACTTTGAATAGCTCAAAAAACACTAAAACTTATAACTACGATTTCGAAAAAAACTAAAAAATTACTTTTTATTTGAAAGTATTATCAAATAATAGTTATCCTATAAATTAGTTGCTATTTTTCATATGAATCTATTTATCGAACCCTAATTTATAAACATGTAAAATATCAAAAACGCTATCAAACACAAGTTAGATGATAGACTTTCAAGTATGCTATAAATTTCTATAAGATACCATTAGATGTAGACGGATGGAAAACTAAAAATAAAAGCCAAAAGTAATGCTTACTTTCGGCTTTTATTTTTAGTTTGATTATTTTTCGTTATTACTCTTTATAAACTCCCATGTTAATGTATTTATTCATACGATCATTAACTATTGTAGATATTTCCTGAGTATTTAACTCTTTGTATGCAGTCATAATTTGATTCCTTACTGCTTCAAATGTTTCTTCTCTATTTGAATGTGCTCCTCCTGACGGTTCCTTTATGATACCATCAACAATATTAAGCTTTATGCCATCATCAGCTGTGAGCTTTAGTGCTTCTGCTGCTCTTTCTTTTTGATCCCAACTCCTCCAAAGGATTGAAGAGCAGTTTTCTGGAGATATTACTGAATACCATGAATTTTCAAGCATTAAAACTCTGTCTCCGACTCCAATACCAAGAGCTCCTCCTGAAGCACCCTCACCAATAATAATTGTTATAATAGGTGTATTTAATCGACACATTTCAAAAATATTTCTAGCAATAGCCTCACCTTGACCTCTTTCCTCTGCTTCTAAGCCTGGATAAGCCCCAGGTGTATCTACAAAAGTTACAACTGGTATACGAAATTTTTCTGCCATACGCATTAGGCGTAATGCTTTTCTATACCCTTCAGGATTTGCCATCCCAAAATTACGGTATTGGCGAGTTTTTGTATTATAGCCTTTTTGCTGGCCTATAAACATAAAAGATTGATCTCCGATTTTTCCTAAACCTCCAATCATTGCTTTATCATCTTTAACGCTTCTATCACCATGTAATTCCATGAAAGTATTACCGCAAAGTGCATGAATATAATCTAAAGCATACGGTCTATTCGGGTGACGTGATAACTGTACTCTTTGCCATGGAGTTAAGTTTTTATATATGTCTTTCTTAGTTTTCTCTAATTTATTTTCTATTTTACTGCACATTTCAGTAACATCTACATCACTTTCCTTTCCTATGTCATAACATTTTGCCAATTGATCTTTTAATTCTTTAATAGGCATTTCAAAATCTAAATATTCCATAGTGTTATAGTTTGATTTTTTACTTAATTTTTCAGTTGTTTAAATGAAGACAAACATACTAAAAAAAATATGCAGCTTACTTACTTGAGTGATTTTTTTATCGATATTTTTCTGATCAACACGCTCTTATTTTTGATAACTCCATTTAATATCACCACGAGTAATACTATTAGCGCCCCGTAGTAAAACTCTGGATTCATTTGTTCTTTCTCCCCTAATACAAGTAAAGCCAATATTATTCCATAAATGGGCTCTAAATTAATTGTTAACATAACAGTATAGGGTGTTAAATATTTCATTACTTTAACCGACGCTATAAATGCATAGGAGGTACAAATACTACTTAAAAGCACTAAATAAAACCAATCTGAGCCTTTTAAATAAAAAAAATTATTGGTGAATTGGTTTGAAAAAAACAAAAAAATAGTGACCCCTATTCCACCAAAAAGTAATTGATAAAATGAAATTACAGTTGCTTTGTGTTTTTTTATATACAACCCATTTAGAACAGAAAATAAAGCAGATGAAAAAGCTGATATTAGCGCAAAAACGATTCCCCAAATATACTGGCCTTCAAAATTAAAAATTATATACAATCCTAATATCACTAATAGCCCCATAAAAATTTCAAGTGGTTGTATTTTTTTCCTAAAAATCAAAGGTTCAATAATAGAAGCGAAAAAAGCACCTGTACTCATTGTTACCAATGTTACTGAAACATTTGAAACTTTAATAGCCTTGAAAAAAGTAATCCAATGAATAGCTATAATAACTCCAGAAAAGAAGAATTTAAAAATTGCTTTGGTATCAATTTTAAGATTTTCTCGTTTAATTAAAAAGTAACAAAGTATAAAAATAACAGCCAAAAACATTCTGAACCAAACCAATGGTACCGCTTCTATCGATATTAGTTCTCCTAGTATAGCAGTAAACCCCCAAATAAAAACAATTAAATGGAGATGCAAATAATTCTTTAGCTTATTTTCTTGCATTCCAAAATAAATAAATTGCAAAAATACCAAACATAATATTGGGTATCCAAACATTAATTAATGGGTCTGCGCCTGCAACAGCGCCAAGAACTTCGCCTACTTTCATAAAAAATACATAAACAAACATTGCCGCAATACCCAAAGCTAAATTGACTCCTAAACCTCCTCTTTTTTTCTTATGAGCTAAGGCGACAGCTATTAAGGTTAAAATATAGGATGCTACTGGTAAACTTGATCTTTTGTATAATTCTACGTAGTAAGCATTTAAATTTTTTATTCCTCTTTTTTTAGAAATTTTAATAAAATCTTTAATTTCACCTGATCTCATCTCTTGAGCTACTATTGATTTATAATTTAAATCATTTGGTGTAAAGGTAAAAGTTGTATCTAAGGAACTTCCCGTAAAAATACTATCTCTATTTTTTAAAACTTTTCTTTCTTTCCAATTGTATAATTTGTATGTACTATCTTTTTCGTTCCAATTAATATTATCAGCTGTCAGCTTATATTTTAGATGAATTCCTTTGTATATTTCTGTTGAGAAATTATATCCTGAATTTCTTTCAAGATTAAAATTTTGAATAAAAATATAAGTGCTATCATTTAATTGTAAACTAAAATCTCGAACAGTTTTATCTTCATATTTAACACGAGAAAGATATTTTTTTTCAAATCCTCTTCTAGTCTTACTGCTGTTTGGCACGAAATAGTGATTCATAAATAATGCTAGCGTTGCTAAAATAGTTGCGCCTATGAAGTAAGGGTATAGAAAGCGAGTAAACGATATTTGTGAACTATTTATAGCAACTATTTCTGTATTATTTGCTAACCGTGATGTAAATAAGATAACAGCTATAAATAAAGCCAATGGCATAAAGGTGTTGGCATAATAAATAACAAAATTTTTGTAGTAATCATTTACTAATTCAAATAATGACAAGTTTTCATGCCTTAAAAACTTATCTATTTTTTCAGCAATATCAATAGCTACCGCAATAGGTATTAGAATAAGCAAGGTAAATAAAAATGTAGTCAAGTACCTTTTTAGTATATATTTATCTAAAAGCTTCAATCTCTATAGTCGTTTGTCCATTTGTTTTACCATTTTATTCTTCCACTCTGTGAAATCTCCTATTAATATATGCTTCCTAGCCTCACGTACTAACCATAAATAAAAACCAAGATTATGTATAGAAGCTATCTGCTTTCCTAACATCTCTCTTGCAGCAAATAAATGTCTTAAATATGCTTTTGAATACATTGTGTCAACAGAAGTATGTCCCATTTCGTCAATAGCCGAAAAGTCATTTTCCCATTTCTTATTCTTAATGTTAATAGTGCCATGAGCTGTAAACAACATTCCATTTCTTGCATTTCTTGTTGGCATCACGCAATCAAACATATCAACGCCTAGAGCTATATTTTCTAAAATATTAATTGGTGTTCCTACCCCCATTAAATATCTTGGTTTGTCTTCGGGCAGTATACTACATACCACATCTGTCATGGCATACATTTCTTCAGCAGGTTCTCCGACTGATAATCCTCCTATAGCATTTCCATTTGCTCCAACTGAAGCTATAAATTCAGCAGACTGTAACCTCAAGTCTTTATACGTACTACCTTGCACAATTGGAAAGAGTGTTTGTTCATATCCATATTTTGGTGGTACTTTCTCTAGATGTTTAATACAACGATTAAGCCATCTATGTGTCATATGCATTGATTGTTTAGCATAGCTATAGTCACATGGATAAGGTGTACATTCATCAAATGCCATTATGATGTCGGCTCCAATGGAACGTTGCGTTTCCATAACGTTTTCTGGTGTAAAAAAATGTAGAGATCCATCTATATGACTCTTAAACTTTACCCCTTCTTCATTAATTTTTCGTCTTCCTGAAAGAGAGTAAACCTGGTATCCACCGCTATCTGTTAAAATATTTCTATCCCAACTCATAAACTTATGTAAACCCCCAGCTTGTTCTAGGATTTCAGTTTGTGGACGTAGATATAAATGATAAGTATTACCTAAAATAATATCAGGATTAACATCATTTTTAAGTTCTGATTGATGTACCCCTTTTACGGTAGCAACCGTACCTACAGGCATAAATATAGGTGTTTCAATCGTTCCGTGATCCGTAGTAATAACTCCCGCTCGGGCTTTACTTTTGGAATCTGTTATTTTTAAATCAAACTGCATAGTCAGCAAATATACGTATGTAAGTTTAATGTTGAAAAGTAGAAAGTTAAAAGTTTATTTTAATTAATAAGATTTTATACTAAACTTATTAATTATGTTTAGGAAATATCATTTTATGAAGATCTTCTTCTTCCCCACTTCTGCTTGGTTTTTTTTGTAAACCCTACCCCTTTTTGATTTTTAGGTACCAGATTGGAAGCCTCTTCTGTTTTAGATGAACCAGCGACTAGGGTATTAATTATTAACATTTCTTTATTACTTAGTTCTCTCCATTCACCGACCTTCAAATTACCTAAAGTGACATTCATTATTCTTACTCTTATCAACTTCTTGACTTCGTATCCTAAATACTCGCACATTCGCCGTATTTGACGATTTAACCCTTGAATTAAAATAATTTTAAAAGTTCTATTATTTATGCGTTCAACTTTACACTTTTTTGTTACCGTTCCTAAAATTGGGATACCGTTAGCCATACGTTTAATAAAACGTTCATCTATATCTCTATCAACTGTAACAGTATACTCCTTCTCGTGGTTATTTCCAGCTCTTAAAATTTTATTTACAATATCTCCGTCATTTGTAAGAAATATAAGTCCTTCAGAAGGTTTATCTAACCTTCCAATAGGGAACAGCCTCTCTGAATGCCCAATAAATTTGACAATATTTTTTTTCTCTTTACTATCTGTTGTACAGACAATACCTATGGGTTTATTTAGAGCAATGTATAAAGTTTTTGGTCTACTTTTTAATAACTTGTTATCAACTTTAACAATATCTCCATCAAAAACTCTATTTCCTAACTTTGCAATCTGGTTGTTAATTGTTACTCTTCCTTCAATAATGTATTTTTCGGCTTCTCTTCTCGAACAAATACCTGTGCTACTAATGAACTTATTTAAATTAATTGAATCTTGATTACTCATTAATGCAAAGTAAAAGAAAATCCTCAAGATTTATATAGATCTTGAGGATTTTAAACAATTTTTATCTTTATTTCTAGAATATTATCATTTTTTGGGTACAACGTGCTAAACTTGGTCTACGTTCATAGTCAAATCCAAGCGTAATCATATGTGTTCCATAGTTAAAATCCTGTGTTTCATTTAGATTTATACTGAATCCATATGATGCATACAAAGCCCCCTTCTTAAGTCCGAATAACGGAGCTATAGCATTTGGTTTAAAAAACTGATCATTTAAAAAGGTATAACTTAAACCTGTCCAAACATAACCATCCTTTATACGCCTTCGGCTTTTAATATTTACATCAGTTCTAGAACGTTTATCAAACTCTCTGTATTCAACCATTACAGAAGGCTCTAATTCAAAATCTCGACTAATTCTAGTAAAGACATATGAACCAAAGAAATTATATTTTCTGAGAACTTTTGGTTCATTCGAAGAAAAGTCTTCTATTTTACGGTCTAATAGATTTACTACATTCGCTGTAATGCTAAAAAATTCATATCTATATAATAATCCTACATCAAAATTTGAATTTGATAATGCTCTATTAGGTACAGCCTGGGTTGTATTATTATCAAAAGTATCAATATTAAATTGCGTATAACTAAATGTAAAAGCAAATGATAAAAAACTGTCATGAAAATCACTTAAGGTTAAATGTTTTGCAAGTGATAATCTTGCTCCTTGCTGTGAAGTAAAACCATTCTTATCATTAAAAACCGTGAGCCCTCCACCAAATGTATCGGCAATTCGAGTCTCTACTGAAAGAGACTGTGTATCAGGAGCTCCTTTTAATCCTACCCATTGACTTACCCCATTAAGCCTTAACTGAAACCCTGTTCCAATTCCTGCATATGCGGGAGATACTAAAAATGGGTTATCAGCTAAATGGCTTACATATTGTGGTAAATCTACTTCCTGTGCAGATAACTTTGCACTAAAAAATACAATACTTATAATTATAAATATCTTTTTCATTCTCTTCTATCTATATAGTGTGAAATGCCCCATTATTTGTCTTTCTTGCCCTGATAACTCTTTAAAATAAATCGTATACCAGTAATCACCTGAAGGAAGTGCCACTCCTTCATAAGTTCCATCCCAACCTTCGTGTGACCCTTGAAGTGTAGCGATTCTGCCACTTCTATGTTTATGACTTCCTCCTGGGCCTTCATATTTGGTTATCCCACGACTATATCTGTCATATATATGAACTTTAACATCGTGGTAATCTTCAACATTAATAGGGTACCAAGTATCATTTACTCCATCACCATCAGGTGTAAATATATTAGGAACTTCAATTGTAATATAAACTCCTTCGATAATCACTTCTTCCTCACAACCTCTATCATCTCTAACGATTACTTTGTAATCTCTAGTTTCTAGAATTAACATTTCATTATCTGGGCTAAAACTGCCACCATCAAAACTATATTCGTATGGAGGAAGTCCAAAATTACCTGACGCAATAAGTTTATTCTTTTCAGAATCATCAACAAAAAGTTCTAAGGCTTTAAATTCTCTTATCTCTTCTACATCTTTTGAAACTGGACATCCTTTACTTATATGCTCTGCTTCTACTTTATAATTATTACCAGCAGGTAAGTTACTAAATAAACCAGTATCATTCGTATCAATTAAGCCACCACCGTCATACAAAGAATAAACAACTACATCTTTATATTTATCTTGAACTCCAACATCTAGAGTGTTTCCAGTTGGACAGTTATAAGATAGTTTATAGTCTAAAAGTAGCTCAATTGCTTCTTCTGTTTCAAAAGGAACTTCTTTAGGCTCACAAGTACTGCCAACAGGTAAAATAGAGACAACATATCTATTACCGCTTTCAACTCCATGACTAGCATCTAAAGTTATTATTCCTTCAGAGAAAGTTCCTGAAATGGGTCTTCCGTTTAAAGTTAAAATATACGATGCTGTTGTGCCCGCTAAAGCCCCCCCCGTAACATTCATTGTGAAACTAGGGCCTGGATCTGAAATACAAACCTGATTGTTAACATTCGTTGAAATAATATTTAAATCAGTTGGTTCTCCTATGATTACCTCTAATACTTCATAACAACCTACTTTATCTTTAATCGTTATGGTATACGTATCTGGGTACAAGTCATTGAAAACACGGTCTTTTACAAATTTATTATTAGGGAAAGAGCTAGGATTGTTTGGTGACATTCCGATTATGTTATATTCATAATCACCATTTCCTCCAATTGCATTTACTGTAATACTACCATCATTTCCTCCATTACAACCAACATCTGTGTGAGACTCTGATACCATCAGTGGATCTGGTTGTTCTATTTCTACGGTAGCTGTTTCAGCTGTACAAACATCTCCATTTGGATTTGAACTATATACTTTAATCTTATAAGTACCTACACCTAAATCTGAAAATAAATTACTATTTTGACGTGGTTGAACAACTGTTCCTCCACCATCTAATAACTCGAACTCATAAGTTTGAAGCCCTCCACTAACGTCAGCTGAAAGCGCTCCATTTTCATCTCCATTACATGTTACGAATCCTGAATCAACATTAATTCTTGCTTCCAAATCAACATAGTCTGCTACCGTAACAATATCAGGTCGTGGAGAAATACATTGGTTAGCATCTTTCACATAGAAATTATGCGTACCTGGATCTACATTAAATGTATTCCCAGCGACAAAATTAACTCCATCAGTACTAAAGGTATATCCACCCGTTCCTCCAGAACCACTTACCTCAATAACAGCTTGATTTCTATCACAGGTAATTAATTCTTTAAGATTTGCGGTTGCTACAACCATTGAAGGATCTGTAATCGTCACAGGAATAGGACTACTAGAACATGAATACTCATCATGGACTGTTATCTGATATACTCCTTCTCTTAGGCCTGTAAATACATTAGTTTCTTGTCTATCTGTTGTTATTCCATTAGGCATAGTTAATGTATACCTATATGACGGTGGGGCTCCTTGCCCTCCTGTAGTGTTCGTAACCGTTATTATGGCAGTTTCTTCTCCATTACAAAGGTTTGTTGTAACTACTGGAATAGCTGTAATTGGTGTTGGGTCTAGCAATATAAAAGTGTCAGATTCGATACATCCATTTGAATCTCTTACTGAAGCTTCATATTCACCAGCAGCTAATCCGTTTATGATATTATTTTTATCAAAACTCTGAACTATTGTATTTCCAGCTGATACGTTAACCAATTGATAATCGTATGATCCCCAACCACCTGAAGCATCTAATTCAACTTGACCTGAAGTAGGACTCACACAACTTATTAAATTTGGTTTCATATTCAACTTTAATGCTGTTGCAGGCTGTTCAATGGTAATATCATCTGATGTAATTTGACAGAATGGAGCATCAGTTTGTGTTATAACAACACGGTAAACTCCAGCTAATAAACCATTAACAGTTATTGCACCTGCTGACCCTAATGCTGATCCAGTGATTCCAGTGGTTAAGCCAGTGTTAGCATTAACAATATTATAATCATAACTTAACGTATAAGGGATACTCGAATTTAAATCAAAATCAAATGATCCAGTAGGTGATCCTAAACAAGTAACACTGTTTTTCTTGGATATACCAATAGTATATACAGGAGGATTTCCTACACGATATGACGTCGTTATTTTACACCCTGTGTCTGGATTATAAACCTCAATAGTGTACTCACCTGTTCCTAAGCCAATAAACTTCTCCGGGTTTGTTGTAGTACCAGACGTTTGAGTTACCTTAGGGAAAATTGTTCCATTAACACCTTCAACGCTATACTCTACATTTGCAACTGAAGACACAGAAGTGAAACTAATGGTTATTTCCTCTCCAGTGGTACAATAAATTGGTTTATCAACTGCAACAGTTGGATTTGATATCGCATTAAATTCAGGAATAACTACAGACGCAGTGCCTTCACAATTATTACTGTCATAAACAATTATCTGAACAGTTCCTCCAGACTGGTCTACTGCATTAAACGAAGGTGTTGCGCTATTTAGTAGTTGTTGAACCGTACCGTTATTAGCTGTGTATATAAAAGAATAACTACTATATACATTTGTTCCTCCTGTTATTAAAGCTGGATCTACTGTTACAGTCGCTAAATTTGTTTCATTTCCTGAAGTACAACCAAAAGGTGTGACCGTAGCTGCGCTAGATAATTCAATAAGATTGTTTTCTTCAATTTCTATAACATCATTATGACTACAATTATTTGTACCCACTCCTGTTATCGTATATATACCCGCTGGTAAATTTACAAATACCTTTTCGTTTGTTGCACCTATTCCATTTGGATCTGGAGAAATGGTATACGTCAATGGATTAATACCATTGTTAACCTCATTGATTGTAATTTCTCCTAAGGCAGTTCCATTACAAATATTATTTACACTAGCTGCTAACGTAAACTGAGCATCTTTCTTCGGATGAATTGTAATATCTTGTTCACGAGAACAATTAGGTGTTGCACCCGTATCAAAAACTCGCACAGTATAGGTATCTGTAGAAGGTACATTAAATGTAACCGTATTACCACCGGTACCTATTCTAGGTACTAAATCTCCGCCTGCACTAGTTTTCACTTCGTATTCATAAGACCCTGAACCTGATGAAATCGTAACGGTAACTTCTCCATCTGGACTTGACGTACTACAATCAATATCCTTAGTTGGTAACACATTAAACTCAAGATTATTAAACAATGTTTGTGCAGGCTGACTTGCCGCAGAACAATTATTAGTATCTCTTACATTTACTTCGTACGTATTAGGAGCTAAATCGGGGAATGTAAAAGGTACTCCTGAACCTGTTCCTTCTTCTGTTCTAATAGTCTCCCCTGTACTTGGGTCAACTAATTCAAAAATATAGTCACCAGATCCTCCCGTAGGTATAACAGTAATGCTACCACCTGTTGTTAAATCACATGAATTATCATCTTTAGTTAAAGTAAACTCAACAAGAGCAGGATTTCCTACTGTTACATCTTGAAATTGCTCACAACCGTTTGCATCTATTACAGTTACTCTATAATCTCCGAAAGCTAAATTATTAAAAGTATCAGAACCTGAATAAGGTACAGCGGGTGAAGTTCCTGTGAGAGGATCTAATTTAAATCTATAACCACCCCATCCGTTAAAAGCTTCTGCAACAATTTTTCCATCATTGCCATTATGACATTTTACCGGTGTTTGCACCGCCGATAATGTTAAGGCGATGTCTGATTCTTCAATTTCAATAGTATTAGAGGTTATAGTACAAAATGGACTATCAGGGTTTTGTACTACAATTACATAGTATGTTCCCGCTCCCAAACCGGTCACTGTTGAACTTCCAGATACGCCCGTTGTTAAAGATCCAACTTGAGTATCATCTGTTGTAACGGTTGTTCCATTTGTATTAAATACACGATAATCATAATTTCCTGTATAAGGTGGAGTCGCGCTAAAAGCGAATTCAAAAGAACCGTCGGTATCCCCTTTACATGAAACATTGCTTAAAGGGTTTAAGCTTAAAGTAAATACAGGGGCAGGGTTTACTTGATGTACTCCTACTGCTTTACAGCCTGTATTTGTATTATGAACTTCTATTTCATAGGTTCCTGTTGGAAGATTTGTAAATGAAGGCGTGCTTTGTGTTAGCTTTGCAAAACTTGTACCATTTATTCCTGTAACACTGAACTCTACATTTGGTGTAGCTCCTGATGGAGTTACATCGTACAATATGGTAATATTGTCACCAGTATTACAATCAATAAGTTTATCTATATCTGCACGAACATTACTTATCTCGTTAAATGGTAAAATTTGTGTATTAAACACACCTGTACAACCTTCACTATCTGTAACTGTAATAACCACTGGACCGCCAGAAACATTCATTGTTGTAAATTGTAAAGGCGTTGTTCCATTAGGTAAATCAAGAGTTTCTTGAGTACCGGAATTCGGTGTGTAAACAAAGTTATAGTTATAGATTCCTGAACCTCCTTTCAATTCTGAAGGAATTGCTGTAATTACAGCTTGATTCATAATATTACCCGATGTACAACCAAATTCAGTAACAGGAAAAGCATCGTTAATTGAAGTTACTACCTCAATTGGGTCTAATTCTTTAATTTCAATGATTGGACTTGTGGTTGAACAACCATTAACGGTACTCGTTCCAGTAATTGTGTATTGCCCTTCAGGAAGGTTTTTGAAGGTTAAATCACTGGTATCTATGGTACCTGAATAAGGACCTCCACTTACCACAAAAATTGTGTAGTCTGAAGGACTACTGGCGTTTGTTGACTCAGTAATTCTTATTTCACCTGCATTAGAACCATCACATTTATTATTTTGAGTTGCTTCCACTATAAAATCTGGATTAATTACAGGAGCTACTGTAACTTCCTTAGAATCAACACAGCCAGAGGCCATATCTGTTACTTCTATTCTGTATACACCTTCTGCGTTTACAGTGTGTGATACTGTGGATGAAACTCCTATTATATTTCCAGCATTTGTTGCCGGTGTAACTGCACCTCCTGAAATACCAGCAATCGTATAAGTGAAATTGCTTGGTCCACCAGATAATACTTCAATATCTATGACTGCTTCACCCGGTACACAATTAAGATTTTGAGAAACCGATAAATTGAAATCAATATCTGGATGAATTGTTAAAGGCTGACTAACACTTTCACAACCATTTGCATCTCTCACAACTATATCATAATTACCCTCTGCTACTCCCGCAATTATATAGGGACTATCTGATGAAGATGGTGTATATGTTACACCATTATCAGTAGAATATTGATATGGAGCTAAACCGCTTGCCATTTCAATTGTTATTGAATTATTTACACCACAACTATTTAAATTAACCGAATTAATGACAGGTAATTGGCTTACATTCAAGATTACATTTCCAATGATATCAGAACATCCATTAGAATCTACTGCTGTAACTTCTACACCTACAGGTAATGCAACATTTGTCACATTTGCATAAGGTATTTCTATTGAAGTTAGTGATGTTGGTGTTGTAATACCAGTAGCATTCGTTACATTAAGTTGGAATGTATAACCTGGAAAACCTCCTCTAACGTTTGTAATATTTATAACACCGCTTTGTCCACAAGATATATCATTTCCAACATTAACATTTCCTGTTATTGGTTCTCCTTTTTTGATTAAGGTATCTTCACTTGACCAAGAACAAACACCTGAAGCACCTGAAGTTATATCAATGTAATACTCTCCTTCATCTAATCCAGTAGCCACTACACTTGTAGCATTACCGGTATAATTATGAAGTACATTAACAAAAGCTGCAACTGGAATTCCTACACTAAGGGCATCACGCTTAAATAACGTCCAAGTAAATGGAGAAGTAACATTTGGGTCTGAAGTATCTATATTAAAAGTAATTTCTCCTGTAGCTGATGAACTCGTTGCTGTATTACATTGATTAGAATCTACAACAGGCGTAATTGGAACACTTGATTTAAATTCAAGTTTTTCATCGTTTAGTTTAATACAATCATCACTTGGATCTCCTGGTATTGCTCCACCTGCATTTTCATTAGTATCTTTTACATAAAAATCATAAGTACGACCAGGTACTAAATTTGTAAAGGTAAAAGTACGATCCTGCGAAGGTACAGGCGCTGGAGGTAATGGTGGTGGACTAGAAGTATCAGGTCCAACCCATACAGTAATATCGTCAATAGCAAATTCAAAAGGTCCAACACCACCTACTGCCTCTACTGTAACACTAAACCCTGTTGAACAATCTGAAGGATTTGCAATTGGATTTATTATTAATCCATCAACAATAAATGGGGTTTCAAATCTTTCTAAAAACTCTAGACAAATAACGTCACCTGAAGCGTTTACAATTCTCATAGCTGGATCCACTGATGTACCAGGTGGTATATTTAAAAATATATTTTCAGTATGATCTGCAGTCCAGGTTCCATCTAACCTGCGCAATTGAAGAATATATGGTGCTACTGGTAAAGTAGTCCCTGATAAATCATATTCAAATCCATATTGACTGCTATCATCAATAAAATTAACACAAGTAGAAGGAAGTCTTCCTGAAATTGTAGCTGTTAATTCAGGTAACTCAAAAATTTCAATGAACTGACTACCTGGAGAACATAAGTTAGCGTCTGTAACATTTACTTCATAGTTCCCTGCTGGTAATGAATGAAATGAATGATTTAAATTTTCAGTTACAACATTATTATTGTATGTTCCTCCATCTGTTATCGTAATAGTATAAGGTCCTTTACCATCTGAAATAGCAACATTAATCGATTCTGTTTCTTTGTTACATTCATGTTCTGCGTTTGGTAATGCTAACGTAAATGTTGGATTAGGAACTTGATTAACAGTAACTACTTCAGAATATTCACACAACGATCCATCTCGTACGAAATATTCATAATCACCTGGACTTGTGATAGGGAAAATATTAGTAGTTCCAAAACTAGGTGTTGCTCCACTGCCAACTCCAACGATTGCATATTGATAACTACTATCTCCTCCTTGCCCATTTACCGTAATATTTCCATCATTACAGGTAACGTCTTCAATCGTATATGAAGCTGTAACTTGCTTATGTATGGTAACAGTTTTCTGAATTCCAGTACAACCCGCTTTATCAACAACATCTACCGTGTAGGTTGCTGGAGATAATCCTGAAAAAGTATATGTACCTGAACTTATTGGTGAAGGTGTTTGAGGTGAAGCGCCATTTAAAATAAATTGATATTCTCCATTTCCTCCTGTAACATTTATTACTATTTCACCATTCGTACCGTCATAGCAATTGGTTGGTACCGCAGTAAAAACAATATTCTCCGCCGGATCTATTGTATGAACGGTTGGGGGTGAAGTACATCCATTAGCATCTTCTACTACGAAAGTATAGTTGCCCGGAGGTAAATCAAATACATTTTCACTTACTGGGAATGGGAATGATGCTCCTCCATCAATACTGTATTTGTAAGGAGGTGTTCCGCCTAAATTAGGTGTAGTTCCAGAGGTTCCTGCTGCATCTGTTAGTCTGATACTAGCATCAGTTGGATTTGAACATGTTACGTCTTTGATCACATTAACCGTAGGGGCTAATAACGCAGTTGGTTCCACTAATGTTGGTACTGGAAGCAGATCAATAGTACAAACCGCTAATGAACTAGCATCAGGTCTTATCTGAATATTATAGGCACCTGCTGTTAAACCTGAAATAGTGGTTTGAGCAGTACTTGTTGTGTTCCAACCTGTGCTATTTACATTGTATTGATAAGAGCCATTAAAATTAGATGCTGTTATGATAATTTCTCCATCGGATCCACCATTACAGGAAGGGTTTTCACTATTAGATATTTGACCTTTAAACTCTTTATCAGCCTCAACTGTTACTGCAACAATTCTATCACAAGCTCTATCTGTTTTTACTATAATATTATGAGTTCCTACCGCCAAGTTTTGGAACACATTACCTGTAGGGTTTACAGTTCCTATAGATTGATCTGTATAAGTATAAATTAAAACCGGAGCTGCTGGTGCATTAAGCGTAACATTTCCAGTTCCATCACAATTATACGTTACATCGTAAGTAAATTCAGGAATTATTGGTAAAGGATCAATTACTATCGTATCTACAGCTTCTGTACATCCTTTATCATCTTTAACTGTTAATACATATGTCCCATCAGTTAAATTATCATATACTAAGTCATCACTATAAACACCGTTAAATCCATAAGTATAAGGAGGTGTTCCGCCAGTAGCAGCTGTAAATGTAATCACTCCATCAGTGTTACAAGTAAAGTCTGTTGTTTTACTTGCTGTGCTGGCAACTCTTGTTAATGTGTTTATTGTTTCGGTAAATGGTCCAAAAGTACAGCCATTAGCATCTGTAACTAGTATTGGATAGTCACCAGGTGCCAAACCAGACTGTAATGTTACTCCTGATGCTAAATTTGTTCCATCAAAATTAATTGTATAGGGAGCTAAACCTCCAGCGATTACAACTTCTATACTTCCATTATCGCCAATACAGCTGGGCTGTGTTATATTGGTTGTAACATTTAAAGTTGCTACAAGTTGAACATTAACGGTCTTTGTAAATACACATCCTAAGCCATCTTTAACAAAATAGTCATAACTTCCTGATGTTGTTATAGGTAATGGGTTTACAGCTCCGTAAACTGGTGTAGCACCACTACCTGTTTCTATAATAGCAAACTCATAACTTCCATCACCACCAGTAGCATTTATAGTTACACTACCTGGGGTACAGGTAACGTTTTTAATTGCTTCTGAAGCCGATAATTGTTGATTGATTGTATGAGAAGATGCTACTGAAATACAACCTGCACCATCTTTAACTTCTATACTATATGTAGCTGGTGAAAGTCCTGTAAAGGTATGAGTCGATGCATCTTTTGGTACTGGCTCTATCCAAGGACCGCCATCAATTCTAAACATATAGTCTTTAAGTCCTTGATCAACATTTACTACAATTTCTCCATTTGAGCCGTCATAACAGTCTACCGGTGTTGCTGTATGCGTAACTACTATCGGTGCATTTACCGTAACTACAGTAGAATCAGTTTCTGAACAAACCTCTTGACATCTTATAGGACAATAAGGAATTTGTTTACAAAAATCATTGAATCTAATTCGATGTCTATTGTTAGCCGCTCCTGTAGCAGAGGTAAAACCAAAATAAATAGCGTCAGACCCCCCGAAATAGGTATTTATAAAATCTGAATTTGTATGAGACCCTGCATTAGCGCCATCAATAGTGTATGACAGCGTATTGGTAATTACGTTCCACGTTATTTGAACGCTATGCCAATTATCATCTTCTAACTCTGAAAATCCGATTGGACTTGTTAAAGCCGCATCATTATCAGTGTCAAAAATTGCTCCATGATCATCGGCAATATCGTTTTTAGGTGGTCCATTATTCCATGTATCTACTTCTAAAGCGATTCCATTTTGAATTCCTGAGGCACCTAGACCTCCTCCAGAATCACCTACAGCAGCAGAACCTCTTGGGTCATTGTGAAACACAAACGTAATTCCATCTGCTCCGTTTCCTTTTTTTGATCCAAGATTAACCTGAAAATCTAATTTAAAACTTTCTGAAAATGAAATTTTATTTTTAGACATTAAGTTTCCTCTTTGCATATTTAAAGCAGGAGTTAAGGTCGCTGTAAATTGATCATCAATAACGGTATCAAAGTCAAATACAAATAAATCATTTAAACTTGTTGAGCTATCTATTTTTGGATCTGTACATCCCGTTACAGCAGTATCAAAAATACATTCACTACAATCACGGCTATCTTTTACTTCAACCGTATAATCAGTTGAAGTAGTACCCGGTGGTATGTTTGTAAATGTAGGCGAAGTTTGCCAAGCATCTCCATTAACCCCAATTATTCGATACTCATAAGGAGGAATACCTCCAGATCCTTCTGCTGTAATGATGGCACCACTATCACAAGTAGCAGGTGTCAATGTAGCTTGCACATCAAGTTCTGGAAAGTCTTCAATAGTTACATCTGCCAAATCAATTATACATCCTTGATCCTTAATTTTTACATCGTAATTTCCTGCTGGAAGACCAACAATTTCAAAAGGTGATGTCGTTGCTACATCCCAACTAACTCCATCATTAACAGAATACTCATAATCACCCCCTTGATAATTTTCTGCAGTAATTTGTATTTTTCCACTTCCACCTGTTAAACAAAAATTATTTGAGCTATCAACAAAATTTCCTCCAAATTGGTTACCTGGTGCAACATTCACAGTGACTATTTTATCACAAGCTCTATCTGTTTTTACTATAATGTTATGGGATCCTACTGCTAAATTTTGGAAAACATTACCTGTAGGATTTACAGTTCCTATAGATTGATCAGTATAAGTATAAATTAAAACCGGAATTGCTGGAGCATTGAGCGTAACATTTCCAGTACCATCACAATTATACGTTACATCGTAAGTAAATTCAGGAATTATTGGTAAGGGATCAATTGTTAAAGTTTGAGGTGTTGATTCGCAACCATTATTATCTCTTATTTTAACAATATAATCACCATGGGTTAAATTATCAAATACCGTCTTCGTCGTTGACTGTTCTGTTCCAACAATATAAGTATAAGGGCTCGTTCCTCCAGTAGCACCGGTGAAAGTTATCTGTCCACCGCTTGTAACACAATCAATATTTTGTGTAACACTTGCATTTACAGATGGAGCTGTTTTATTACTAATAACTAAATCTGTTAATTGATAAAAACATTGAAAAGTATCTCTTGTAGCTCTTATATTAACGGTGTAAGTTCCTGGTGCCAAATTAATAAACTTATTATCAATATTCCATGATCCTGGTCCTGATCCGTTATCTATATTATAATCTAGAGTATACCCTTTTTTATCGTTAGTATTAATAATAATTTGTCCATCTGCTTGGCCACTACAAGATATGTCTTTTATAGAAGGCGTAAAAGTTATAGGTGCTTCAAGTGAAACGTTTATTGGACTCGAAAATGCAAAACAATTATTGCTATCAATTACTACAAACACGTATTCACCCTCTTCACCATTAGGGATAGTATAGGTAGTTGAAGTTAATAAATCAGATGGTAATATATCTGAAATACTAGTATATAAATCAACTCCTTGTTTTTTCCATAGAGCATAACTATAGACACCTGTAGTTATACCTCCATTGGCTTGTAACTCTATTATTCCATTTGAAGATCCATTTAAACATGTAATATCTTTAGTTTTAGTGGCCAATAATGTTAACTCATCTGGCTCACTTACTGTAATTTCCTCAATATAATCACATTGTGGTGTTTTTACACTAACTTGGTAAGTACCTGCACCGGGCACATCTAATGTAACAGGGCGGTTATCATTAAAAGATTTTTCTGCTTTTACATCTGTACCTTGCAATAACTGATAAGTATATCTACCCGGCACGTTATTATTTACCCCTATAGAGACCTGTGATGTTCCCCCATGACATAAAATATCTTGTTTTGATACCGTTACCTCAAGTACTTCTTTCCTAATATTTATACCTGGAAATGTATATTCACAAGAGGCCGCTGCTGAACTACTTATTCGTCTTATTTTTAATGTATAGTCGCCTGGTGTTGCAATGGACGTAAATGTACCTGTTCCTTGATAAGGAAATATAGCTCCTCCAGGTCCTTCTAATTTGTACTCATACCCATTTGGTATATTATTAACAGTAATTTCACCATTAGTATCACAAATTATATGTTTTTTTGAAATATTTGGTGATAATGTAGATTTGTAAACATTAAAATAATAAATGCTAGTACATTCACCATTGTAATTTATTTTTAATTTGTACTTCCCTTCTTCTGAAACATCAATTGAGCTTTGGTTAGATGACCCTGGCACATCATTCCAATTACAGGCATTATTAGGATTAGCACAATTATTTGTTACATCTGGGCAACTTCCCTCTACCATTTTCTTCCATTGTATTGTTGTTAAACCATCAGAGGTATCAACACCAGTATTTAAGGTACGAAAGCTTCCATCACCACACAAATATATTTCACCTAACTTTAAGTTATTGGATGTACAACTATTTAAATAATTATCAAAAGAAGATTCAATAGGATTTGAAGCAGCCCCTATTAACTTAACGTTAAATATTTCCGTTTTTTCTATACAACCCGTACCAGGTTTTGCTGTTGTTGTTACAGTATAGACTCCTACATCTGAAGAACGTACCGTAAGAGATTGAGAATTCCCTACTACTACGTTAGACTCATTTCTCCATTCATAGCTTTGAAACCCTGATGCTGCAACTAATTTAACTGTTCTACCATCACAAACGACTGCTTCATGCTCAAAAGTACAACCAGAGATATCTGCTAAAAAGTTAGTAGGTCCTGTAATGCCAGAATCACAAGGATCAAGACCAAAAATACTAGATTCATTTATAACTCTATCTCCACCACCTTCATCAAAACTATAACTTGCAAATGCTTGGTTCTCAATGACATCAGAACAAGCATCCCTCAAATCATTACAAGTTTCTACTAATTTAACTCTGAACCTAATTTCACTTCTACCGGATTGTTTGCGAACTAAATGATCAAGATTTCTAAAAGTAATTGTTCCGCCTGTAGTTCCTGAAGCAGGTGTATAAGTATGAGTAACGCCTAAAGGCACAGATAAATCAGAAGGTTGATTTGTTGATGGATCAATCACTAAATCAGCATTAGCTGGTAAAATATCGGAGATTACTGTATTTATCGCATTATCAGTACCTATATTTTCAAAAGTTAATTTGTAATAAAGCTCTTCACCTAAACCTATTGTTTGCCCAGCCATATCATTTCCAGCTGCATCTTCTACTGTTTTTAAAATACGTATTTTTGGTTCAATAACTTCAATGGACATCCCTACCAAAAAAGGCCAGTAAATATCTCCAGTAGATGAAAATCGTAAATTTGTGGAGGTTTGATTGTTGGTAAGTATAGACTTAGTATCATTATCTAGTTTAAAAATATCTGCATCATACCCCAATGTGTTTCGACTGTTTGGTCGCCTGTTTGTAACATGTTGATGACTACCAGCCCCAGTAATATTGGTTATAGAACTATTAAAAAAGTTATTACTTGGATTATTATTATTGTTTGAACTAAAAATAGTTGAAAAACTTGCTGTATTTCTCTGTTGAATCATAAATTGATCACCAGTAATACTTTTATCACCTTCTAAAGTTGCTACTAAAACTTTTGCATTAACCGGACCAAAAGGAACTGTTCTAAATCCACTGATATTAACTGTCCTATTATTTCCACTAGATATAGATGAAAAACCATCGAATGTAAAGAATTCTTTACTTGTATCTCTTTCGTTTTTGTAAATAATTACAATATTCCATCCAGCTGCTCCACCTAAACCTCTTTCCCTGTCTCGGCCTATTGTCCCTCTGACATCTGCAACGATATATTCACCGTTCGGACTATTTTTGTTAATTATATTAGTAATGTCTTTATAACAAACATAAGGACGTGACGTAGCACTTCCGTTATTAAAGATTATTTCATTAGGGTCTAATATTCCTGCCTCTATTTGTTGGTAACTAGAATTCCCTGGTAATTTTATCTTAATCTTATTGAAATCGGGGCTGGGAGCTCCTTCATTTTCCCAGGTATCATATGGGTATATCCCTGCCCAATACAGCCCTGCATATACGATCGTAGCACAACTTGGAACATTGAGTGTTGCTGCTGATGATGAAAAAGTGTTTGGATCGTTGTCTATATCTACATAAACTAGATTACTTCTTCCATTACTTGCATTTCCATTATGTGGATTGGTGCGATGCAAGTTAATATTGTTATTTGCTATGAAAGTCATATCACCTCGAATCGGTTTACCATCACCTATCAAAGGAAAACGTTTTGTAAAATCCACATCGGATAAGGCTGCATTAGCTTTCAAAATGGCTAATTCTTTTGCAGTCATTTCTTTTCCAGCCAATTCATGTTCTTGCGAATAGAACAGCAGACTGTAGAGCATTAGTGTTAGGGTAAGTATAAGTCTTTTCATGATAAGGGGAAAATTTATTTAACTAGTACTTTTTTTAATTTAAATTATTTAATATTTACGATTGATTTTCGATCGTAATAAGCTCCATTTAGGTTATTTTCATATAGTTTAATAGCCTTCGCTTTGCTTATCGTTTTTAATATGTATACGTGTCTTAGCCCAGTACTTGGATGTATAAAGTAACCAGCAGCTATATTATCATTTTGTAGTTCATCTACAAATCTATCTGCATACGCTTTATTACCAAAAGCACCGACCTGAATATAATAACCTTCTTCCATATTTCCAACTTTTTTTATTGTTAAAATTTTTGCTGGTGGTTGTGGTTTCCGCTCTTTATAAGTTTGTTTACCATCTCCTGTAGTTATTTTTACAATAAATACAGCTTCTTTATATGTTTTTTTATTCTTTAAAGCCAAAGGATCATTATCTTCTCCATCGAAAAGTTTTTTATCTTTGAATTCTTCGGTCATTCTTTCTGCATTCTCTTTTTTAGCAAAACTATCAAAATAAACATAGTAAAACTTGGTTTTCGAGTCATATACATACTTAGCATCTATACCTTCTTTTTCAAATTTCCATTTCTTTTCTTCTATATATGCTTCAGCATTTTCTTTACTTTTGAATTGATTGGCTGCCACATAATAAGCTGTTCTACTACCACCGTTTCTTGTTCTTGTTATAGTACTTCTTCTCCACGGTGTATCAGTTCTTCTTCTTAAAGATGTATCTTTTTCTTCGTTTTCTGGAATTACTACAAGTTCAGAAGTATCTTTTTCCTCAGGCAACTCTTTAGCTGGAGGCGGATTTTCCTTTAAAATTCGCAGAATTTCATCAACTTTTTTATTTAATTTATTAATTGAATCATAAGCGCTATTTAATTCTTTAGATGAATCATTGGCTCTAAATTTATTTTTCGGCTTTCTTTCAGGAAGTTTTACACTAACACTTCCTGACCTCCTTTTTGGAACTCTTCTTGAAAAACTCTTTTCGCCAAAATTATAGATGATTCCTATCTCATTGGTAGCTGCGAAATCTCCTTTTTCATATGAAAAACCAATGGAAATTTTATCTGATAAATTAACACCTGCTCCTGCTGAAATGCCATATTCCTTATCATAACCTGCTTTTAGCCAACCTGCTTTAGGTAGATCAAAAATAACATTTCCTCCATAACCAAAATCACCATCACCTGGCTTTCTAGCTAAACCTAAAACTCTGAAAACTGCAGCTTCAAAAATTCCTCCAGCATAAGTAAACTCATGGGTATATACTAAATGACCTGAATATGTTTTTTCTGAGAATGATGTTGCCATTTTATTTTCTCTAAGTTCAAAATCCAATAAATTTTCAAAAAACACTCCAACATCAAACTTGCCAAAAGACAAAGTAACTGCCGGTTGCCAATTAACTATAGGAATATCTTGAAAATTACTTATGGCAGGGTCTGGTTGCTGTGTGTTGACTTTTAAGCCATCTGCACTTCTCCTACTGTAAAGTACATTAAAACCAAATGTCAGATCTAAATTATCACTAAGTTGCATTCTGTGAGCGTAATTAGCTAAAGCTCCAAAATCTTTAAATACTCCTACTTCTTGCTGATAAACCGCTAATCCTGCACCTACATTTTCTCTCATTTTACCTGCATAACTTAAAAGATATAACTTTGGAGAATCCTCAAAATCAACAAAACTATTCCTAACAATTGCATTTAAGGAAGTTTTATTTTCTCTTAAAGCCGAAAAAGTAGGCACTGTAAGAAAGCGATTAAACTTCATAAAATTCCTTGATGTAAAGCTATTATATTTTTGCGAACCACCAGAAACCTGGGCCCCAACTATGGCTGAGTACATGAGCAGTCCTAAAATAATATTTCTTTTAATCATATATTTCCCTTCTAGTCTATTACTGAGATACTTCCTGCTTTAACAAGCTTCTCATCTCTTATTATTTTGTAATAAAATATTCTTTGATTTCCTAAATCATCTTTAGGCCAATCATTTTTATATTCGGTTGTTGTTAAAACCTCGCCCCCGTTAGAATTATAAATACTAATGGTCACCGTTGGTTGAAAAGAATATCTATTTGATATTTGCCAAGTATCATTTATTCCGTCTATTGTTTTAGGAGATATAATATTTGGCACAATAATTTGATCATCTTGTTCAACAACCTCTATCATTTTTGTCACCCGACAATCACCTACTTTAGCTATTAACGAATAAAGTCCGATATTATTTACTTCAACTGTTTCATTTGTTGACAATAAATCTCCTGAATCTTCTTCATACCATTCATAAGATTCGGCTCCACTTGCCGTTATTATTGTTGCTTCGCCTGATAGTAGTACTACTATTTGAGATGGTGTCACCTGAACAGCCGAATCATCAAAGGGTATTATATTAACAGGATCTAATTCTTTTAAACAGCCAAAGCCAGAGACTTGCAATTTATATTCTCCTGGCTCAATAACTTCTAAAGTTTTAGGATCACTTAATGTCAGCTCTTCATTATCTTTAAACCATGTATACGTAAATCCAGCAACCATTTCTAAAAAAGATAAAGTAATAGTTCCTCCGTCACACAAGGAGTTGGATGTTGAACTTGATAAAATTTCTGGAGATCTTACTGTTAGTTTGACATCTATCTCATTTGATTCATTACTAATGCTATTACCAGATCGGGTACTCGCTACTAATTTATATAATCCATTTTCTGTGTAAGATAGAACATTTAAGCTACTAGTTGTTACTCCTGTATCAACACCATTCTTAAACCATTTGTAGTTTAAATTTTCATTTATTTGATCATCTGATAATTGATATTCTTCACCATCTGTTCCTATAGCTGTAACACCAACCATTAGTAGATCTGTAGAATCACTATCACATTCAACATAATTATTAGAAGTTCGAATGGTTAAGTCAAATTCATCTAAACCTACTAGTTCAAAAATTTCAGAATCTTGCGAAAAACGACATCCACTGGCACCTGCTGTTTCTGTAACTCTTGCATAGTATTTTCCAGGTTCTATAGCGTTGAGTGATTGTGAAAAAACACTTATTTGTTGTCCGTCTTTAAACCAAATAACATCAACTGAAGTAGACGCAGGCTCTATTTCAAACGTTAATTCTTTTGTTTCTCCGGGTAGTATTATATCTTTCCCTGTTTGATTATTGGTTATTGTAAAACTTGCCGTTGACTTTTGCCTTAAAATAATATCTTGTGACCGAAAAGTACAATTATTACCTGCTTGTACTTCTAAGTGGTAGGTTCCAAATTGACGTGTATTAGGCGTAGTATAAGTTCTAGAAGGTGAAGAAGTCACTAGCTCATCATCTTTATACCAATTATATATCAAAGTGACACCAGGAACAGTAATATCTTCTGCCTCAAAAGTATGTGTTTCATCTGAACATATTTCAATTTCATTTTGCCCTAGAATATTTGCTACATTGCTTTCTACAACAATCACCCTACTTGATATAGAACTAACAGTTCCACAAGCACCATATTCAATCCTTGCTACATATCTCCCCTCGTCGTTTACACTAATTCTCGGCTCATTCGTTTCTTTTAAAAAAACACCATCTTTATACCATTCAAATTTTGCTGTTTTCGTTGTGTTTAAAACAATTTCAACAGCATCTCCTGAATTACCGCAAATGTATTGTGTTCCTGGAGACGTCGTAGGTATGTTATCATCTATCATATCATAAGCTGAAAAAAAATCGGAGGCTGGACCTTGGACTGGTGGATTAGAAGCAACAATTCTTATCCGATATTTTGTTCCAAAAGTACCTGCAGGGAATTGAAACGTTGCTGGTATATCCAGAAAAGTATTATTTTTATTTGCTATTCGACTAATAAACCTATCCGGAGTCGAAGTAAATGTACCATTTTCATCAGATAACTCAACTTGAAACACATTGTCAGGTTCAAATAACCCCCCTGTAATTTTAAAAGTCAAGTCGAAGTCAACATTAGAACCTTGACTACAAACAAAATTATTAACATCAATATCTCCTAAGTCTGGAGCAAGCAATGATTGTCCTTTTAGGACCAAACTTAAAAATAACATCATTGTTACTAAAAGTATTCTTATGCTTTTAGCTAATATTTCACTCATCTAAGGAATTCTTTTTAGGGGGCGGAAAGATACATATTGTTTTAATAAATAGCAACATATAAATAATCTGCCAGCGGGCAAAATATAAAATAATCCTCACATTTACAAAAAAACATTTCAATACAATCAAAAAAATAAAATAATTCATTACCTTTTTGATTAAGATAAATTTAAACCTGTGAACATAAAATTTAGCTTATTACTGCTTCTTTTTAACACACCTTCATTTACTCAAACAGGTGGTAACTCTATTTTTTCATTTCTTAATATTTCTAGCTCACCAAGGCAAGTTGCGATGGGCGGTAAGATATATACGTTAGAAAATGACATTGACCAACCTGCCTGGAACCCTTCTATTATAACTCATACTTTACACAAACAAATATCAGTCAACTACACCAGCTATTTATCGGATATTCAAATTGGATCTTTATCATATGCGCATTATATCAACAAAAGTTTTGGGACTTTATACGGAAATATAAACTATTTAACCTATGGTTCTTTGCTTAGAATTGATGAAGAAGGAAGAGAAAACGGTTCTTTTAACGCAAATGACATCTCTTTATCAATAGGTTATGCAAAAAAATTATGTGATTGTAATTTGTATTTGGGCATAAATACTAAATTTATTTATGCTTACATAGATACATTTTCTTCTACGGGAATTGCTTTTGACCTAGGTTTTTCTTATCGAAAGAAAAATATTCCTTTTATATTTAGCATACTATTAAGAAATATTGGAAAACAATTAACTCCATTCATCAATACTCGTGAAAAACTGCCACTTGACATAGCAATTGCTTTTTCCTATAATCTGGAAAAAATGCCACTTACATGGCATATAACCGTTGATAACTTACAAAAATGGAAGTTAGGCGTTCCTAACCCTTCTAATCAGAAAACAGATTTGGAAGGCAACGAGTACGAAGAAAATATATCCTTTCTCAATAATTTAATAAGACACGTAAGTTTTGGAGCTGAACTATTTAAAAACAAAGCAATAAATTTAAGAATGGGGTATAACTTTAGAAGAGGTAAAGAATTGCAATTGCAAAATGTACGTTCTTTTGGTGGCCTATCGTTTGGTATTGGTATCAAAAATAAATATTTCAAGTTCAATTATGCTTACTCAAAGTTTCATTCAGCTACAAATACAAATACGTTTGGTATTCAAATTGACCTTGACAAAGATTAATTACATTAGTCATATTTAATTATGAAAGCAACCATTTCTATTAAATAATATTCAAATTACTATGTAAATAGAAATTAAATTATTGTGATTTCTCTCTAAATCTTTCTATTTATTTGAGCCATCTTTTATAAGAATATACACTATATTTGTTATAATTACAGAAATTTTATGACCAAAAAAATAACAATAGCCATTGATGGGTTTTCCTCTACAGGAAAAAGTACTATTGCCAAGCAACTTGCTAAAGAATTAGGATATATTTATGTAGATACAGGAGCAATGTACAGAGCTGTAACACTATATGCAATGCAACAAAATTTAATCTCAAAAAATCATTTCAACACTACAGAACTAATCGATGATCTAAGTAGTATTTCTATTTCCTTTGTATTTAACCCCTCTCTAGGCTATGCTGAAGTCTATTTAAATGGCACTAATGTTGAAAAAGAAATTAGAACGATTGAGGTTTCTAAACTGGTTAGTAAAGTAGCAACAATATCTGAAATACGCAAAAAATTGGTCAGCGAGCAACAAAATATGGGTAAAAATAAAGGAGTTGTTATGGACGGGAGAGATATTGGAACCGTTGTTTTTCCTAATGCTGAGCTTAAACTATTCATGACTGCTTCGGCTGATAAACGTGCCAAAAGACGCTACAAAGAATTGGTAGACAGAGGAGATCGTGTCAACTATGAAGAAATTCTTCATAACGTACAAGAAAGAGACAGAATTGATTCAACAAGAGCTGATTCTCCATTAGTTGTTGCTGAAGATGCTATTGAGTTTGATAATTCAGACATGGGATTGAAAGAACAATTTGAAAGAATTTTGAACTTAGTAAAAACTCATGCTTTGACATAAAAAAAACTACTCTGAGATTTTAATATTAAACCAATTACGCAAAAGTTTTTGAAATATCCAATTCTCAGCGATTACAAAAAAGCTTTTAATAATCAACACTTAAAAAAAACAAAAAAACAATAACCCCTTCAAAATAAAAGACTTAATTACGAATATGGATTCGATTACTTAATTTAACATTAAAGGTTTTTAATTAAGTTCAAAAAATTAACCGAACAGCTTTGGTTTCTTTTGTTTGTCATTCAGTATGGTGTTACTTAATAAGTATATAAGTTGTGTATTGTTTATATTAACTATTCGCATAGTAAAAACAAAAAATGTAGAACTTATTTTTTGACACAATAATACACTCTTAGAAATTCAATAATTTTATTATTCAGTAGTAGAGCTTTTAGAATACCGTCTCCATTTTTCAATGCAATTTTGAATATCTATTGGAAGTTCAGAATTAAACTCTAAATATTTACCACTCCTTGGATGTACAAAGCCTAATGTTTTTGCGTGTAATGCTTGTCTTGGCAACTCTTTAAAACAATTGTCTACAAATTGTTTATACTTACTAAAAGTAGTTCCTTTGAGTATCTGATTTCCTCCATAGCGTTCGTCATTAAATAAAGTATGACCTATATGTTTAAAATGGGCTCTTATTTGATGAGTTCTCCCTGTTTCGAGTCTACATTTTACCAAAGTAACATAGGTAAATCTTTCTATTACTTCATAATGGGTTACTGCTGGTTTTCCATATTCTCCATCTGGAAAAACTGACATCTGCATTCTATCTTTTAGACTTCTACCAATATTCCCTTTAATTGTACCCTTGTCTTCCTCTACACTACCCCAAACCAATGCGTAATACAAGCGCTCTGTTGTTTTATCAAAAAATTGTTTTGATAAATGCACCATTGCATGTTCTGTTTTTGCCACTACAAGTAAACCACTTGTATCCTTATCAATTCTGTGTACTAGCCCTGGGCGATCACTAGAATTATTTGGTAAATTTTCTATATGATGTATTAATCCATTTACTAAAGTTCCTGAGTAATTTCCATGACCAGGATGAACCACCATGCCTGGTGATTTATTAACAACTATAACATCTTGATCTTCATACACTATATCTAAAGGCAGATTTTCAGCTACCAATAAATTTTCATGAGGAGGATATGCCAAAACAACCTTTACCTCATCTTTTGGTTTAATTTTATAATTTGCTTTTACTGGAATTTCATTTACTAAAATATTTCCCGCCTTAGCAGCTTGTTGTATTTTATTTCGAGTAGCGTTCTCGATAAAATTCATTAAAAACTTGTCCACTCTCAAAGGAGCCTGCCCCTCATTAGCTATAAAACGATAGTGTTCGTATAACTCATCATTATCCATATCTTGGCTTTTATCTTCCTTAGATTTTTTATTCTTCTCCGTTCCCATCACCCAAAATTAAATTAATTTTAGATCTTTTTGGTATTTTAGCTCCTGGTTTGATTTTTTTTCCTTTAAAAGTCAAACCTCTTACAACATCTTTTCCTAAATCCTTTACCCATGTAATTTTTTCTCCCACTACAAAACCTATGGATCTTAAATGTGTAATTGCTTGTCTTCTTGTCCTGCCATTTAAGTCAGGTATTTCAACATCTCTATATCTCGATGGGTTTAAGGTTAAGTATATTTTTCTTTTTTCTTTTACAAAATCACCTGCCGATGGATTCTGATCTATCACTGATTTTTTAGGATAATTTGGATTATAGCTAGCACTATCAATAACTAAATATTTTAAATCAAGCTCATTTAACTTTCTTTCTACCTCTTCTAACAATAGTTTATCTAAATCTGGGACTTGAATTTTTTGCCCATGATTCGTAGTTAGATTTAGCCACCATTGCAACAAGACAACAGCTAAAAATATTCCAATAACTGAAATCACAACTTGTTTTAAAAAGTTTTTACTTTTTAGAAATAATAATACTCCTTTAATTTTTTCTGAAATGTTGCTCATCATAATTTTAGTAAAATCACACAAATTTACACCAAAAATAGTTAACTCAGTTTATAATAATTATCGAATGCTCTCTTTATTTTAGTTTATGTTTTATTGATAACATCTTATTGTTAAAGTTAATTGACAAATTACATGTAATTTACTTTTTTGGTAAGTTTGTAAAAACTACTTTTACTATAATTGATAACTTAATTTATAAATGAAAAAAAATATAGCCGTTGTTATGGGGGGGTACTCTTCGGAAGTTGCTATTTCTATGAAAAGTGGTAGTGTCGCCTTTAAACATCTTGACAAAGAGAAATTCAACCCGTACCAAGTTCATATTTTACCTAATAAATGGGTAGTTATTGATAATAACAAGGAATATGAAATTGAAAAAAAAGACTTTTCTTTTTTTAAAGGTGATAAAAAAATAACATTTGATTGTGTATTTAATGCAATTCATGGTAGCCCAGGAGAAGATGGAAAGCTTCTTGCTTATTTTGAATTAATAAATATGAAACACACATCTGCACCGTTTTACCAAATGGCGCTAACTTTTAACAAAAGAGACACTTTAAGTGCGGTTAAACATTACGGTATTCCTACTGCAGAATCTGTTTACCTTAATAAAGGAGCTAATTACACTACTTCTGAAATAATAGAAAAAGTTGGACTCCCTTGTTTTGTTAAACCGAATAATGCTGGCTCTAGTTTTGGGATTTCGAAAATTTATAAAGAAAAAAACTTATCAAAAGCTATTGACAAAGCTTTTAAAGAAGACTCTGAAATACTTATTGAAAGCTTTTTAGATGGTATTGAAGTTTCCGTTGGTGTTATAGAATATAAAGGGGAAGTAACTGTACTCCCAATAACTGAAATAGTATCTGAAAATGATTTTTTTGATTATGACGCAAAATATAACGGTAAATCTGAAGAAATCACACCTGCAAGGCTTACCAAGTTTCAAGAAACGAAAGTAAAAGAAATGGCAAAAAAAGTTTATACCATATTAAATATGACTGGTTTTTCACGTTCTGAATATATACTTGTGAAAGATGTTCCTCATTTTCTGGAAATGAATACTGTACCAGGTTTAACGGAAGCTAGTATTTTACCAAAACAGGCAAAAGAATATGGTATAGAACTGTCCGAATTATTTAATAATTCTGTACAACAATCTTTAAACAAATAATAAACAACCTATTATACATTTCTACCTTTATGAAAAAAGCTGTTTTTCCTGGTTCCTTTGACCCCATAACTCTTGGGCATGTTGACATAATAGAGAGAGGAGTTACCTTGTTTGACGAGTTAATTATTGCCATTGGTATCAATGCTGAAAAAAAATATATGTTTTCATTAGAAGAACGAAAAAAATTTATTGAAAAAACTTTTATACACGAACCAAAAATTAAAGTTCTTACCTATAGAGGTCTAACGGTTAATTTCTGTAAAGAACAAAATGCTAATTTTATTTTAAGAGGTCTCCGAAATCCTGCAGATTTTGAATTTGAGAAGGCTATTGCACATACGAATAGGAAACTCTCTGAAATTGAAACAGTTTTTTTACTCACCTCGTCAGGTAAAAGTTATATTTCATCATCTATTGTAAGAGACGTTATAAGAAACAATGGTAATTATAAAGGATTAGTTCCTAACGCTGTGAGTTTATAATTTAAAAAGTTTAAGTTTCCGAAACAAAAAAATTTTAAAACAACAACAAAATCATAACTATGAAAGAGTTTGATCAATTATTTAAGTCTTTATCTATTACTGAAGAAAATCTAAAAAAAGACATTTTGGATAATGCTATCGTGCAAACAGTAAACAAAGAAAGCTTTATAGTTGAAAAAGGTAAATATATAAAATGGTTAGCTATTGTAATATCAGGAAAAGTTAGGGTTTGGCAGGAAAACGAAGATCGACAAATTCTACTTTACTATGTTACTCCTGTTCAAACATGCGTTCTATCTTTATCTGCTGCTTTTCGAGACTGTTTGAGCCTTGTACAAGCAAAAGCAGAAGAGGAGACAACCATTATTAAAATTCCTGTTCGGTATGTGAAAGAATGGAGTTTTAAATATAAATCATGGAATAACTTCACAACCAGCTCATTTATTTTTAGCTATCAAGATCTTCTTCATTCGTTTAAAAACCTTGCCTTTAATAAAATTGATAAAAGATTATTTGAATATTTAAAATTATACACCCAAAAAAAGAATACAAATATTATAAAACTCTCGCACAATGAACTCTCTAAAGAAATTGGTACAACAAGAGAAGTAATTTCTAAAATCTTAAAACAATTTGAATTATCAGGTATTGTAAAATTAAAATTTAAACAAATAGAACTTTGTAAGCCTGATGCATACTTAGAATAGTTTCTTTAGGAATGAAATTATGGATGAAAGTGTTTTAAAAAAATAAAAATTACAAAAGCTATATTTAAACCAATCATAAATACATTGTTGAAACTTCAGAAACGAATACCTCTAACTCACAACTTTAATTATTTTTTTGACACCTGTTCATAAAATGAGTTCGCTTTTATCTGTATATATTTGAAGGCCTTATAACATTAATTTATGTTTAATAGAAGAAAGGTTTTCTAAAAAAGAAAAGTTTACTTGAAACCAAGTACCTATCAATAAAAATTTTGTCAATTAATTTTATATAAGGTATGTTTATCAAATAAAAAAACCCGTTACTTTTAGAAACGAGTTTAATTAAAATTTTATATATAAAAACTACTTACCTTCAGCAGCTTTTTTTGCCTCTTTTTTCAATTTAAAGTTTTCCCAGATAGTACCACCTATCCAGTAAGGAACCACAAATGTTAATAAGAATATCAACAACCAAAAACCAGCCGTAAAAATAAACATGAACAAAACTAATCCTGAAAACTGTGAAAAATCTAACATTTGTATTACATTAATAATTGTTACGTAGCAAAATTATAACTATTTTTTATATCAAACAATAAAATCTAATAAAAATCATCTATTAAAATCAGTAGAATTTGTAATTTTGATGATGATTAATTCTTAGCATATTTAAATCACTAAATAATGAAATACAGAATCGAAAAAGACACTATGGGTAAGGTAGAAGTACCTGCTGATAAATATTGGGGAGCTCAAACAGAGCGCTCAAGAAATAATTTTAAAATTGGACCAGCTGGTTCTATGCCTTTAGAGGTTGTTTATGGCTTCGCTTACCTAAAGAAGGCTGCAGCCTATGCAAATGCTGACTTAGGCGTTTTAACTAATGATAAACGTGATTTAATTGGTTTGGTTTGTGATGAAATTTTATCAGGTAAACATAATGATCAGTTCCCTTTAGTCATTTGGCAAACCGGTTCTGGAACGCAATCAAACATGAATGTTAATGAAGTTATTGCAAATAGGGCACATGAAATAGCGGGAAAAATAATTGGTGAAGGTGAAAAAACTATTCAACCCAATGATGATGTCAATAAATCCCAATCTTCAAATGACACATTTCCTACTGGAATGCACATCGCTGCTTACAAAAAAATAGTAGAAGTTACCATTCCTGGTGTTGAGCAGTTAAGAAATACTCTACAAAAGAAATCTGAAGAGTTTAAAAATGTTGTTAAAATTGGGCGTACACATTTAATGGATGCTACTCCGCTTACATTAGGACAAGAATTTTCGGGTTATGTAGCTCAATTAGACTTTGGTTTAAAGGCTTTAAAAAATACAATGGCTCATTTATCTCAATTGGCTTTAGGAGGTACTGCTGTTGGTACCGGTCTTAATACTCCTCAAGGATACGATGTGTTGGTTGCTAAATATATTGCTGAATTTACCAACCTTCCTTTTATAACTGCTGAAAACAAATTTGAAGCCTTAGCGGCTCATGATGCTTTAGTTGAAACTCATGGCGCATTAAAACAATTGGCTGTTTCGTTAAACAAAATTGCTAATGATATTCGTTTAATGGCTTCAGGACCACGTTCTGGAATTGGAGAATTAATAATTCCTGCAAATGAGCCAGGGTCTTCCATTATGCCCGGAAAAGTAAACCCGACACAAGCTGAAGCCATGACTATGGTTTGTGCCCAAGTTATGGGGAATGATGTTGCTGTTACTGTTGGGGGAACTCAAGGGCATTATGAGTTAAATGTTTTTAAACCTATGATGGCTGCTAACGTTCTGCAATCAGCTCAATTAATTGGAGATGCTTGTGTTTCATTTGATATAAACTGCGCTTCTGGTATTGAACCAAACTATGCAAGAATAACGGAGCTTGTAAATAATTCACTAATGCTTGTTACTGCCTTAAACACTAAAATAGGTTATTATAAGGCTGCCGAAATAGCCAATACCGCTCATGCTAATGGTACCACCTTAAAAGAAGAAGCTATTAACTTAGGTTATGTCACTGCTGAGCATTATGATGATTGGGTAAAGCCCGAGGACATGACAGGAAGCTTAAAATAATAAAAATTAAAAAAACGAATAAAAAAACCTTTAATCTTAGATTAAGGTTTTTTTTATAATAATCGTTTGACTTTTAACAAGACATATCTGCTATAATCTTCCATTTTCCATTTATTCTTTTAAAAATAACCATAAAAACTCCTTTAGCTTTTTCTTGTTTTTTTTTGAGCAAGTATTCTCCCATAACAAAATAAGCACCGTTGTTTATTTTTGAGATATCACTTATTTTAAAACTTAAATTACCTGTATGTTCTTTCGTCGGATAATTCTTTTTATAATTATTAAGAGTATTTTTCCAACCCTCAGTAAGACCATTTTTTCCAAAAAATTTTAATGAATTACTTTTCCAATATCCTTTCATAAAGCCTTCTAAATCATTTTTAGACCAAGCTTCTTCCTGTTTTTTCATTACAGAGATGATCTCCTTCATATCCTGTTTACTATGGTCATTTTGAGCGAAATTATTACATCCTATAAGAAAAAATACAGCAGATAAAAATTTGGAAGCTTTAAAATTAATAATCATATTAAAAATTTAGGTTAATATTCTTTATAAAGAAAATAATCATATTGTTAATTATGTATATTTTTTATAAAAACTTAAATAAAATACTTAATTACATACGCTAAATCACCTTAAAACGGTCAAACAATAAGAGACTTAGCATTTACTCATAAGGTGGGTAAAAAACATAATGTTAATTTGATAAATAAGATAATTTACATTTATATAAAATTATTATCAATAAATTGATTGACATCTTTCAATTCAGAATTATATGGCTTTTGTGCTCTTCTTTGGATAAACTAAAATAGCTAAACTTTGTTTTAGAAATAAAGACTAAAATAGTGATCTAATAATTTCACTAATTGTAATTCCTTCAGCTTCTGCTTTGTAGTTTTTTACTATTCTGTGAGACAATATAGGTATAGCTACTGCCTTCACGTCTTCTATATCTGGAGAATATTTTCCGTTTACCGCAGCATGTGCTTTAGCCGCTAAAATAAGATTTTGAGAAGCTCTTGGACCAGCTCCCCAATCAATATATTTTTTAATAGAATCTGTAGCTAGTTCAGATTTTGGTCTTGTTTTACCTACAAGACCTACAGCGTACTCTATCACATTGTCTGTAACAGGAATTTTTCGAATCAAATCCTGAATCTCAATAATTTCGTTAGCTGAAAAAAAGCTATTTAAATTTTGCTTTACAGCAGAGGTTGTATTTTTAACTACCTCAACCTCTTCTTCAAAAGTTGGGTATTCAAGATTAATTGAAAACATAAACCTATCTAATTGAGCTTCTGGAAGTGGATATGTTCCTTCTTGCTCTATAGGATTTTGAGTAGCTAAAACAAAAAAAGGTAAATCTAATTTATAATGGTGTCCTGCCACTGTAACTGACCTTTCTTGCATCGCTTCTAACAATGCAGCTTGTGTTTTAGGGGGTGTACGATTTATTTCGTCTGCTAGAATTATATTGGAAAAAATGGGCCCTTTTATAAACTTAAATTGACGTGTTTCATCTAATATTTCACTTCCAAGAATATCAGAAGGCATAAGATCTGGGGTAAATTGAATTCTTTTGAAGTTTAAGCCTAAAGCTTCAGAAATTGTATTTACTAACAACGTCTTTGCCAACCCAGGAACTCCTATTAAAAGAGAATGCCCTCCACAAAATATAGAAAGTAGTGTAAAATCAACAGCTTCTCTTTGGCCGATTATTACTTTTCCTATTTCTTGTTGTAATTTTTTATATTTTTTTACTAAGTTGTTTACAGCTGTGACTTCTGACATATTCTTAAAAGTATTTTAAAATTATATAAAAAAATAAAACTAACAAACTCTTTATTTCAAGATAGCTTATAACCTAGCTGACCGTTATTTGCTTTCTTTCTTTTTCCAGTTTCTCTTGAAATTACATTCTTTATGGTCGCTATTTAATTTAATATAGGTTTCAAAAATTTTTTCTTTTAACCATTTATCCACCGCTTCTTCTTTCTTTTTTTCTAAAGCGAATTGTTGCATTCTAACATAATCTTCGACAATATCTGCTTTGTGAGTTTTTGTTTTTTGACGTACTAAAATAACCTTATACATTTTTTCACCAGAACGCGTTTCATCATAAAAAACATCTGTCATTTCTCCTTCATTTAATTCACTAATCCTTCCAAATAAATCAGGTGCCATGTTGGTTAATTCAAATTGAGGTTCACCTGTATACTCATTTATTAACTTTCCCCCACTGAATTTTGTACTTTCATCTTCAGAAAATTTAGTTGCAGCTTCTTCAAAGGTTAAAATACCTTTCTTCACATCCGAAACAATTTTTTCTATGTCTTTTTTCGTTTTGTTTAACTTTTCACTTGAAATTTTAGGTTGTAACAATATATGTGAAACTTCTCTTGATTTACCCCTTATTTTATGAAGTTTTATAATGTGGTAACCAAATTGAGTTTTTATTGGCTCCGATATTTGCCCTTCATCTAAAGAAAAGGCAGCCTCTTTAAACTCCTTAATAAATGGTGTCTCTTTATCTATAAGCCCTAAATTACCTTTGTTTTGTGCAACACTTGGATCATCTGAATTAATTATAGCCTTCATACTAAAACTAGAACCATTTATTATCTCTTCTCTAATTTCAGTCAACTCTTTTACTACTCTTTGTTCCTCCTCTGATGTTGGTTCAGCATTTAAAACTAATTGAGCTAGCTCTACAGCTGCAGGTATTTCAGGAAGTTCTCCTTTCTCTTTCAAACCATTAAAAAATACTCTTACTTCTTCTGGAGTGACATCAATATTTTCAGTAATCTTTTGTTCCTCAAGACGTATGAGCTCGCTTTCTTTTTTAACTTTCTCCAATTCTTTCCTTAAGTCTTCAATATCATTAAAACCATAAGCTTCTACAACTTTTTGCTCAGACCCATATTCTTTTGTAAAAAAGGCAATACTTCTCTGGACACCTTTATCAATTTCTCCTTGAGATACTGAAAGACTATCAATAATTGCGTGATGCGCAAGCAGTTTTTGTTTCATCAACTCTTCTAACATTTCACAATCAGAAAAGTTAATTTTTCCCTCGCTTCTTAATTCGACTTCTTTCTTGAATTTTTCAATATCTGAATTAAGTACAACATTCTTACCAACAACAACGGCTACTCCATCAATCTTATTTTTTTGAGCGTTAATTGCTATACTAAATAGGATTATATGTAGTATACTAATATTCTTTAAAATTTTTGTTTTGAATAGCATCATTTATCAGTGTTTTTTCAATCTCTCTAATTAATTCTCGTTTTCTCTTATGTAAAACAATTTGCTTAATCCTATGTTTAACATTATCTAAAGGCGCAATACTGTTTTTTTTCAAAAAATTATTTATCGACACCAAATATACTCCTAAACTATCTTCTTTTTGTATGAATTTTGATATTTTTAACAGATTCTCTTTTGATTCTGTAGCAAATACAGGAATTTCTCTTCTTAGAAATTCGAGATCTACCCAAGATGAATCTTGAAGTCTGTATGACTTTAAACTCAAAAGATACTTCTCTAGATTCTCTTTATTTTCTTTTTTTGATGACTTAAAACTGTTTATGATTTCTTTTTTTTCAAAGTGATCTTTTCCTAAATAAACGTATTCAAATTGAACAAGTTCTTTATTTAAACGAAAATTTGTTTTATTTTTTTTATAAAAAGCTAAAACTTGGGGCTCTGAAACAACGGTATCTAATTTCTGCTTTATGAGTCTTTCTTTATAATGATTAATATAGAGACTTGACTTATAATCCCTTACGAGCTTTTCTATTTCAAGACTATTGATCTCTGAAATATTTTCTTCGGCTTTAATTAAAAAAAGTTGTTTTTTAGCCCAAGTGTTTATTAATCCCTTTACAATAATAATACTATCTTCCTTAGTCATTTTTTTTGACAATAAGTCAACTACATCCTTTCTATATAAATGTTTGTTATACACAGTAGCAATTGGTCGCTCTTCATTTATATTTTGCTTTTTCAATGTAAATAGATCACACGACACAAAGAACAGAAGTATGTAAGATAATAAGAAAATTCTTTTCACAATTATGACTGATTATATGTTTTTTTTAGTTTTTTAAGTTCTTTATCTCTTATTATTATTTTACTTTTTTTTCGAAGTTCGCTAATCCATTTCTCTTCTAAAGTTTTTTGATAGTCACTAATTACTTTACCTTTTATTTCTTCTAAACTCTGACTCTTATATGTAGCTAATTTGGAAAAATAAAATTTTTTCAAACCTATACTGTCCTTTGATGATTTCTCCCATATTTTCTTTTGCATTAACTCAAACAATAACAGTCCTTCTTTATACTCAGAATATGTATTTCTAACTTCTGGTTCAATATTAATCAAATCTTTTTTAAAATACTCTATTAATTCTTCATCAATAAATCGTTGAAATAATAATTTCAGATTATGGCCATTTCGTAATTTCAGAAAATCTTGAAATTTATCTAGTTTTACTTTACTTTTATTAATTGTTAAAATCGTTTTATTCTTTTCAAATGATAATACATCTGGAATTGAAGAAACTTTTAAATCATTATAAAAAGTATCATTAATTTGAACGTGGTATTTATTTTTCAATTTTTTCATCATCACCTCTCCAGACAACTTTGATCTTTCTCCCCTTTTAACCCTTAGTTCAATTTTCTTTTTGATACTCTCAAAATCAGGTACTGGAATTTTTTTTAATAATTTCACAATATGCCAACCAAAACGGGTTTTAAAAGGACTGCTAATGCCATTTATTTTTTTAATATTGTATACTTCATTTTCAAACTCCTCAACCATTACTCCGGAGCCAAACCTCGGTAATTTACCTCCTATGTTTTTCGTTCCTGTATCTTCTGAATATTGTTTGGCCAGATTATGGAATTGTAATCCTTTCTTTAATTTTTGATATATAGAATCAATTCTTACCTTTCCAAAAGAAGATTGATCTCTGATTAAAATATGTGCTACTTCAAACTCTCCTCTTGACTTCCGTAAATTGTCAACTTTAACTATATGATATCCAAATTTAGTTCTAAAAGGTTGTGAAACCTCCCCTACTTTAGTATTGTAAGCATTTTTCTCAAAGTTATATACCATTTTAAAAGCTGTAAAATAACCTAAATTTCCTTTGTTTACTTTTACTGATGGATCTTCAGAAACATCTAAAGCAACCTCTTCAAAAGTTTCACCTTTAAGAACTCTATTTCTGGCATTTAATGCCTTATTATAAGCCTTAATAGTATCTTCTGGAATTCCTTTTTCTGAAACTTTAATTAGTAAATGACTGACTTTTATCTCATTAACTGTTCTAAAATAAGCTTCTTCAACCAATCTCTTTATAGTACTATTATCTTGTAAATAGGGTGCTATTAATTGATTTTTATAATTTTCTAATTCTATTCGATATGATTTTAACGTGTCTAAATTTAAATCATACGCTTCCTTTACTTTAAGCTTGTAATTAATGTATAAATCTAAATAATTATCTATCTTTTTTGAATCATCATCTACTACTAACCCCAGATTTTTCTCGTAAACTCTTTTAAATTCTGACACAGAAACAGAAGTATCATCAATTCTAAATAATTCTCTACTTTTTGTTTGAGAGCTAATATTAGTTGTAATTACTTGTAATATTAAAAAAATTACTAAAATAGTATGTTTCATAAATCTTTACGCTTATTTAGTTTGGTTTATTTCTTTATATTAAAATGAATTGCTAGAATTACTAATTTAACCTGATCGTAATATACTAATTTCGAGATTTATAAAATAGCACATATTTTATATTTTTTGAGAACCTAAAGTGATATTATACCTTCAATATTTTCAGCTTTTTTATAATACTGAATTACCTCATCAGAAGTGTTCAATTTTATTTGAACTGAAACACTTATGTATTTACCTGTTCTTGATTTCTTAGTGCTTATTACCGCTCCTCCATCATTAAATAAGTCTTGTACTTCTGCTAACTGATTTTGAGTTGTTGGAACAATAAACTTATACAAATAATTTGAGGGAAACTCTGTTGTATCGTCCAATTGAGCTTTTAACTTTTTATAAAATTCTTCTCTATCCGCCATAATTAATTTTCGTCAGTATTTTTTTATATCTTGTCAGGACAAAATTACACTATTTATTAAATTTATAAATTGAATCTTATATTTTTGCAAAATGCAACAAAAAATAGTTCTTATTGGAGGTCCTGGCACAGGTAAATCTACGGTTTTAAAAGAGTTTATTAGTAGGGGTTATGAATGTATGCCTGAAATATCAAGAGAAGTTACTCTGGAAGCTCAAAAAGAAGGAATAGATCAACTTTTTTTGGAGAAACCATTACTATTTAGTGAGCTATTACTAAAGGGAAGAGAAAAACAGTTCATAGATGCTGATTTATCAAGTGAAAAATTGGTATTTTTTGATAGAGGAATGCCTGATGTTCATGCTTATATGGACTACTTAAAAACAGACTATCCTGACACCTACATCAAAAAATGTAATGAATATAAATATGATAAAGTATTTATGCTAAGACCATGGAAAGAAATTTATATTCAAGACAATGAGCGTTATGAATCATTTGAACAAGCCATAGAGTTAGATAAATTTTTACGAAAAACATATGAAGAACTGGGATATTCAATAATAGATGTTCCCTTTGGCTCAGTAAAAGATCGTTGTGATTTTATAATAAAATCAATAAACGATTAATATGTCAGAGGAAGTCCTCCATTTATTAAAAAAATATTGGGGATATGAATACTTTAGACCTCTACAAAATGAAATTATTTCATCTATTTTAAGTAATAATGATACAATTGTTTTGTTGCCTACAGGAGGAGGGAAATCATTATGTTTTCAGCTACCAGCTTTTCAAAAAGAGGGTATATGTATTGTTATATCTCCGCTTGTTGCTCTTATGCAGGATCAAATTAATGGCTTAACTGAAAAAAACATTAAAGCAACAACAATACCTGCTGGGCTGAAACAAGATGATATTATCACTTTATTTGATAACATACGTTTCGGAAACTATAAGTTTCTTTACCTATCTCCCGAGCGCTTGCAATCGAAATTCATTCAAAATAAAATAAAACAGTTAAATGTTAATTTCATAGCCATAGATGAAGCGCATTGCATTTCGGAATGGGGACACGATTTTCGTCCTTCTTATCTCAATATAAAAACCTTAAGACCTTTATTACCTAATACTCCAATAATTGCCTTAACAGCAACAGCGACAAAAAAAGTACTTGCCGACATTGCTATAAGTTTGGGTTTAAAAAATCCAAAAATTTTTAAAAAATCTTCCTTAAGAAAAAATCTTGCCTATCAAATTCTAAAAGTTAATGATAAATTAGGTCGTTTAGAAAGAATTATACGAAAGATAAATGCTCCGACAATCATCTATGTTTCCACTAGAAAGAAAACCAAAGACATTAGTAATTACCTCAATGCTATAGGCTTTAAGACTACCTTCTATAATGGCGGTCTAACTTCAATACAAAAACAAATTTCTTTTCGTGATTGGTTTTCGGAAAAAAAACCTATCATGGTCGCCACAAACGCATTTGGTATGGGAATAGACAAATCTAATGTGAGAGCAGTTATTCATCTAGATTTGCCTTCCTCGATTGAAAATTATACTCAAGAAGCAGGAAGAGCAGGTAGAGATTTAAAAAAAGCATACTCAGTAACTCTAGTGAATGAAAATGATTTCATCTCGTTTAAAGAACGACATATAAATAAAATCCCAACTATTAATGAAATTAAAGCTGTTCATAGTAAATTATATCAACACTTTCAAATTGCCAAGGGTGAACTTACTTCATCTTGCTTTAATTTTAATTTAACAGAGTTTTGTGAAAAATATCATTTTTCAATAAAAAAAACAACAGTAATTCTTCAATTACTTAATTCAAACGGTATAATTGAATTAAACAAATCAATTCAAAAAAAATCAACACTTCAATTTTTAATTTCTAGTAAGCAACTAATTAAAATTGGAAAAAGTAAAATTTATGGTTCCCTTATTAAAATAATTTTACGTCTCTATGGAGGTGTCTTTGAACAGCAAATTCAAATTGATGAATTTTATATTGCAAAAAAACTGAATGTAACCTCTTTTACTGTTATTGAACTATTGGAAAAATTAATGAAAGAAGGTATACTGAGCTATCATAAGACTGATAAAGGTTTAGATCTTTATTTTCTTCAACCAAGAGAAGATGATCTAAGTATAAACCGAATTTCAAAAAATATCAACTCTTTTTTTAATCAAAAAATTAAAAAAGCACAGTATATGCTAAGTTTTACTCAAAATAAAAGCATTTGTAGAGCTATGGTACTACTCAACTATTTTAATGAAAAAGGAGAGGAATGCGGAATATGTGATATTTGTTTAAGAAACCAGAAAACAAAAAAAGCTGATTTAAGTAAAAATATTTTAGAACTTCTTTCTAATTCAAGAGAAGAATTATTCTCTCATGAAATTTGCAGGCTATTAAATAACGATGAAGAAGAAATATTAATTCAATTAAGAAAATTAATTGCAAACGACATTATTGGAGTTACTCGATACAATAAGTATTTCTTAAAATAATTTTGCTATTATTTTACCTTTGTTAAATATTTGCACTTTAATCGAATTTAAAAATACAAAATCAATATGAGAGACCTACGTATCGTTTTTATGGGAACACCTGAATTTGCTTCTACTGTTTTAAAACATTTAATTGAAAATGATTACAACATAGTTGGGGTCATAACCGCCGCAGATAAACCTGCTGGCAGAGGTCGAAAACTTAGTGTGTCTGCGGTAAAAAAATACGCTTTATCTCAAAACTTGCCACTACTTCAACCTAAGAATTTAAAAGATTTAAATTTTCAAAAAGAGCTAGAGGCTTTGAATGCAAATCTACAAATTGTTGTTGCTTTTAGAATGTTACCACGTTCAGTTTGGTCAAAGCCCCAATATGGCACTTTTAATTTACATGCTTCTTTACTTCCAGAATATCGTGGAGCAGCCCCAATAAATTGGGCTATTATAAATGGAGAGTCTAAGTCTGGTGTAACAACATTTTTTATAGACGACAAAATAGACACTGGAGAAATTATTCTTCAAAAAGAAACGAATATTGAAGATAACGAAACGGGCGGACAGCTTCATGACAAACTCATGTTTTTGGGAGCAGAGCTTGTGAAAGAAACTGTTGATTTAATTTCAAAAGGCAATGTTACTACCACAAAACAACCTAAAAGGGAAGAAAAGCCTGCTCATAAACTTTTTCCTGAAAACTGCAAAATTGATTGGTCAAAGTCACTTAATGAAATATTTAATCATATACGCGGTTTAAATCCATATCCTGCAGCATGGACCACAATAAAAAATAATAATACCGAGATGAACACAAAAATATATGATGTTGCGAAAGAATATTCTGTGCATAATTTAGAAATTGGCAAAATTTACACTTCTAAAAACGGATTAAAAATTGCAACAAAAGATGGATTTCTAGTTGTCCTTAAATTAAAGCTTCCTGGCAAAAAATTAATGGATGCGAAAAGTCTTTTAAATGGTTATCATTTTTATGAAGATGCATTAGCTCTCTAGCCCTTTATTTATAAGGTTTTATAGTTATTCCTAGTTAAAGCACAGTGGTTATTAACAATTATTTGATTTTTATTAACAAATCTCTATTTTTTCTCACACAAATGTTGTACAATCGTCCATTCCGTCTATTTTTGTTAAGCTTATTAGCGAGAAATATTAATTAATTTTTAAAATCTATTAAAATTATGAACAAAACAGATTTAATCGAGGCTATGGCTGCTGATGCTGGAATTTCAAAAGCCGATGCAAAAACTGCATTAGATTCATTCACTAAGAACGTATCTAGCACTTTGAAAAGTGGTGGGAAAGTAGCTTTAGTTGGATGGGGAACATGGTCTGTATCTAAAAGAGCTGCTAGAGAAGGAAGAAACCCTCAAACAGGTAAAAAAATTCAAATTGCTGCGAAAAATGTAGTAAAATTTAAGCCAGGTGCTGGTCTAAATGATACTGTAAATTAAGAATATTCAAAAGCATTTATATAAAAAGACTACCAAAATTGGTAGTCTTTTTTTTATTTAAATAAATAATCAGTTCGGTATTTCCATATATTTTTGGTAAAATCAATACTTTAATTAATATTTTTATTTCATAAATTAAATTTTAGACGTAACATTTTTAAAACAATGGTGTCTTTATTACATAAACATAAACTTCAATAATGAAAGATATATTTCTAATAATATTACTTACACTTACAGCAAGAACTATAAATGCTCAAAGCATAACCAATGCTTCAGACATTATGTTAGCTATTAAAAATGGAGGCGATATTAGGTACTCCAATACAACGATTAAAGGAGTTTTAGATTTCACCTTCATGAACGAAACCCTTCCAAAACTATCAAAACGCAATCGTTGGTGGAATAGTAGCGGTTCCAATACAGTTACTAAAGAAATAAAAAATGAAATTTATTTTATAAACTGCACTTTTATAGATGATGTACTCGCGTACATTCCTCATGAAGAAAGCGGATACACCTTTGTTGCTAACTTTGAAAATAGAGTTACATTCAAAAACTGTTTTTTTCGAAAAAAAGCGTTGTTTAAATACTCTGAATTTGATAAAAAAGTTGAGTGTTCTTTATCTAAATTCTATAACGATACTACTTTTAAATATGCTAAATTTAAGGATAAATCAAATTTTAAAGGCACTTATTTTGACGAACCTACAACCTTTAAATACGCAAACTTTGAAGAATATATAAGCTTTGAAGATTCAGTTTTCGACGAAACAGCATCTTTTAAATACACAAAATTTAACAGAGGTGTGTCATTTAATAATGTTAAGTTCAAAGAAGATTTAAACCTGAAGTATGCTAAAGTAAAGGGACCTTTTGACATTAAAAATATGGAAGTTACCTTTAATATTGATGCAAAATATACCAATATAAATGGAGAGAGCTTCAACAAATACCAAACTAATAAATAAAATCTAAAAAGTAGTTTTGTTCCTCTTAAATATATCATGTAATTTGTAAAAATTAAAAACTTTAATAATTTTGTAGCCTTCTTTCAATAGCTTATCGATAATTTTAAAACAAAAAAGTAATCCAAATATTTTATTACTTACTTCAGTTCTTTTTATCTGAAATTTAAATAGCGTTATACTAATTTCATTCAAAATATATTTTTTGAACTATAATAATAAACCAGCTATTTTACATATTATCCTCCTGTGGTAAATCTTTATCGTACCTCTATTTAAAATTAAAAACAACTAGTAAACTACATATAAGTTACGGTTTACCGTATGATCTATTTACTAAAAATCATCAATTTGCTGATGAAAAATTAAACATATTAATAACGATTAATTAGTAAATAACTTATTTAACTACGGAAATAAAACACTCTTACAAGTTTAAAAACCAATTAAATATACATGAAATTATAAAGATGAGTAACACATATAACGATGGATACAATACAGTTCCTTTACACGGTTCCTTTATCAACAGATACAATTATTTAGCAAATGAATTAAAAATTAATAACTCTAAAATTACCTCAAAAAAAAATGAGCATCAAAAAACATTCCTGAATCAAATTGATCAACTTATAAATTGGAATCCAATAAAATTAGCATTACAAAAATATTTTAAAAACGATGAGTTTTATCATGAAAATAGAAGTTATAACACACTTTTACTTTTTAAAATCTGCTTACTTCAAGTATGGTATAGATTAAATGAGAATGAAATAGAACATCAAATAAACGATAAGATGTCTTTTAAATTATTTTGCAATTTAGATACTGCTAAAACAACTCCAAACCATAAAACACTCACAAAATTTCATCAAAATTTAAAAAGTTTAAAGCTACAAAACACGTTAACTAAAGAAATTAATAGACAGCTTGAAAATCAAAAATTCATAATAAAACTAGGAACTATTAGAGATCCTTATATTTCCCTCAAACCAGAATATGTAAAATAGTTTCATTTACATAAAAAGACACAACATTAATTGTGTCTTTTTTATGTATGTGGCTTAATTATTAAAAATTTGTATTAATAATAGCCTGTATAAGATCATCTCCTAGGTAATCCATGGCAACAATCCCTGTTTTAATTGTTGGATTAGCTTTTAAATAGTCTAGTAAATACTCATTTACATCATCTGCTATAACATAAGGAAATAACCAACCTGTTGCACTAGAAAAATTTAAATAAATATTTTCTTTATCCTTATTTGATGCTTCAAGATGTTTTTCAACTTTTTTATACTTTGAGTGAGTAGAACTAAAAAGATTTAGTTTATAATCATCTTGTATTCGTAAACAGTTCCACTTTACTCCCCGTAAACCAGAGACGTTTTCAATAATAACAATCTTTCCTCTTACCTCTCCTAAATCTTCAGGTAAATTGCACGAATTTGGATCTTCTGGATCAAAAAAGTAATCATCTCCTCCAAATCTTCTGTAATAATCATTAAAAACTTTTATAAAATTCTCATCCGATTCTGTTGAATATTCTTGTTTGACCCTCATAAATATAGTTTCATCTGGATTATTTTTAAGAAACTTTTTTAAAGCCATAATCACTTCTCCAAAAATTTTTTTTGAAAAAATGCTCCATGATGAATAGAAAATGTACCTTCTTTTAAGAATCGACATCTAGCATCAATAAATCTGATACCTGCTTTTAATTGCTCTTCAATACTCATTGACTGACATTGCACATAAAGATCCGCTCATAAACGACCATAAAGTGCAAAAGTTTCATGTGTACCTGGAATAGAAATATCACCTATTTTTTTTGAATCTGGTAAAGCAGACATCCATTTCGAGTTATTCAAATTAGTTAGTTCCCCTGAATTATAGTGTTCTGATCCTAAATTATTTGATCTCTGCTTACTAGCTATTGTTAAATTAGTAGTATTTTGTTCTTCTAAACTGTCATCTTTTGAACAGCTTATAAGAAGCGTTATCCCAACCGCGAGAGCGGTCAGCTTTAATTTAAAATTCATTATTTTTTATTTTATCTTTTACAAAAAGATCATAAATAAAAAATAAATTTTACAAAAAATTAACGTTTAGATTGATTTTAATAACATAAATATTAATTAGAAAACAAGTTTTCTCTTAATAAAACGATAACTTAAATTCATTTTAATTACTTCAGAAGTACTACATTGAATTTTATACTAAACCTAAAAAGTATATTTGAAAATAGATAAGATTATAATAATAATTTCTATTAAATTTTTAATTTGTTTATGGCTATCAGAATAAAATTTTACTCTGATAGCTTTTATGTTCCATAAAACATAAATAAATATAAAACGGTTAAATAAATATTAACTTTATTTAACCGTTTTTTATGTAAAAAATTTACTTAATAAAATTGTTCGTATTTATAATAGCTTGTATAAGATCATCTCCTGGGTAATCCATAGCAACGATACCTGTTTTAATTCTAGAGTTAACTTTTAAATAGTCAAGTAGATCCTCATTAATATGCCCTGCAATAAAATATGGAAGTGCTAACCCATACGACGAATTCCCACTGGTAAAATTTAAATAAATGTTATCTTTATCTTTAGTTGAAGCTTCAAGATGGTTCGTAATTTTTTTATATTTTTCATCAATATTAAAAAGCGTTTCGACTTTATAATCATCTTGTATTTTCAAACTATTCCATTTAATTCCAGGTAAACCCGAAACATTCTCTATAATTACTATTTTCCCTCTAACACTTCCTAAACTTTCTGGTATATTGTGTTCTTCACTTGATTTTGGCACATAAAAATTATGTCTTCCATGCTTATCAAGATATTTCTCAAAAACTTCAATAAAATCATTATCTTTCACATCATCTGAATATTCCTTTTTTACCCGAATAAAAACTGTTTCACTAGGATTTTCTTTTAAAAACTTTTTTAAACTAATAATTACTTCGCCAAAATTTATTTTTTGATATATAACTCCATGATGAATTGTAAATACTTGATCAATTAACCTACATCTTATATCCATAAATCTAATTCCTGATTTTAATTGTTCTTGAATATTCATTGATTGACACTCTGCAATGCTTCCACCATACAGTGCACATGTATTATGAGTTCCTGGTATAGAAATTTCTTCAATTTTTACTGAATCAAAAAGCTGGGACATCCATTTTGAATTATTTAAAGATGTATATTCTTCATCATTATAAGATTTTGACCCTATTTCTTTGAGTTTATCTTTTTCACTTTTATGAAAATTAATAGTGTTTTCATCTATTAATCTATCATCTCTAGAGCAACTCATTAAAAGACAAAAATTGAATAATAATAGTAATTTATATAATTTCATTATATTGGTTTTAAACCAGAACGTTACTTTAGAAAGCTTATTATTAGTTTTTGAAGTTGATCTAACAGACATTATCACTGTAAACGTCTTACTTAAATTTCGTTTAAAAACAAAACTGATTTTATTATTAAACTTATAAATAAACCATTACACAATTCTATTTTCTATTTTTTAGCATAAATAAATTCACTTTTATTACACGACAATTAACATAAAATTATTCTTTAATTAACTAACTCAAGTGACAACCTTAATGCTTACTTATTAGTATTATTGCTACCTAATTTCTAACCAAGTTTCGATTACAATTTTATAAATATTAATAATCAATAGAAATTTCCTATTACAATATATTAAATTAAACCTATAAATAAATACTTCAGTAATACTACATCTGACTTTATTTACCTCTCAATATATAAATTTGAAATGCATAAGTTGTTAATAGCTATCAGATGAAACTTTTAAGATATAAATTTGTATCTATTAGCCCCTCTGATAGCTTATCCTTTTAAATACAAATCTCCTGAAAAAAATTTAGTGAGACCTTTATTAACTCAATAAGAGTAAAGCATTTATAAAATGAGCTCTATAAAAATGTAGTTTTCTTTTTTAAAGATTCGACAACTTTCATATTTAAATACCGTACTTATTTTTTATACTGTACTTTGTGAGGCTTTGCTTGCCACTAGCCTTTTTGAATTCAACACTTACAAGAACCGTGTATTGACGTTGGCTACCTTTACAGCGCTCAAAGGTTCGGATTTACTATTTATTATCGAAGTAATAATTATACTTTTTAAACACTTATTATTGGTTAAATAATAGTTTTTTATATATTTGGAATTAAAAAAGAATCAAAAAAGAATATTACAAATATTAATAAATACTACCCGTCGTCATTAAGTCGTCAACAAAATACTATAAAAACATGGCAACTGTAAATTTTAACCTGCTTGGAAAAAGCACCCCATCAAACATATATTGTCGTTTTATTCACACAAGAGAATATCAATTTAGAGCTAGAACTAATATTTTCATCAACCCAAAATTTTGGAACGCAAAACAACAAAAAATTAAAAACACATTAGAGGTAAAAAACAGAAACGATATAAACAGAAAACTCAGTTTTCTGAAACAACATATAATCGATGACTTTAATGAATCATATTCTAATGGTGTTTTAATTGACAAACTATGGTTAGAAAATTCAATAAAAAAATTCTTTAAAAGACCAACTGAAGATTTAAAAGAAAAAATCCCAAACAGACAAATTTATCTAATAGACTATTGCAAATGGTGGATTGAAGAAAAAGTTGATGACTGGGCTTCCTCATCTGGCAAAACTTCCTTTAGCAAAAACACAATACATGGATATAAAAATTCTATTAATTCATTATCAAATTTTATTGAAAGTGAATATCTCAACAGTAAAAAGCTTTTATTAAAAGATTGTGGTCATGATACATTGAAAAAGTATATTCAGTATTTGAAAAACAAGGGACATTCTAATAGTACTGTGAATATAAAGAAGAGTAGACTTCGTTTTTTTCTAAGCAGAGCGGTAGAAGATAATTTAGAAGTCGACACAAGCTATCAAAGGAGAATTTTCATTCCTAAAGAGAAGGAAATTCTTTATCCTTTTTTAAATATTGAAGAACTTCAAAAAATATTTAAAATCGAAATAAAAGATAAAAAACTCGACGATGCTAGAGACAATCTTTTAATAGCTTGTTGGACTGCTCTAAGAATTTCAGATTTCAACAACAAACTATCAGAAGAAAATATATCTAAAGATGGTCATATTTTTTTAGAAACAACAAAAACGGGTGCGGAAGTTGTTATTCCTTTACACCCTGTTGTGAAATATATTCTAAAAAAACGAGATGGAAAACTCCCCGACAAAGTTAGAGACAGCCTTTTTAACAAAAGGATCAAAGAGGTATGCAAACTATGCGGAATTAATGAATTGACCGAAGGATCTGTTTTTGACAATGAAAAAAAGCGAAAAATAAGAGGTACTTACGAAAAATATAAATTGGTAACATCCCATATAGGACGAAGATCATTTGCTACGAATCATTTCGGAGAGATTGACGAAGAAATAATAATGAAGATTGGAGGCTGGAAAAACAAGGAAATAATGCATCATTATGTTAAAACTAGACCAACAAAATATGCCTCAAAACTAAAAAATTATTGGGACGAAACATATAATGAACATGGTTCTAAAAAATAAAAGAATTCATAAACTCGTTCAACCAATGGTTGAACCAATCGTTAACAATATAGTAAATGTAAATGAAGATGAAGATGAAGATGAAGATGAAGATGAAGATGAAATTAAAAATAGAAAAAATCAAAAAAAATCGCAGGCATTTTACCTGAAAAATCTTTCTGAAAGGAAGTTAAAAATGTTTATAACACTCATAAGAATTAAAAAAGTATTTATTTTGAATAAAAAGTATAAATTAGTAATTTCGCAATTGGAAAAAGCTTTTCGTTTAAAAGCAAAAACCCAAAATATATTTTATAAAAAACCAATACAATGAAAACAAAGTCTGACTCAGAAATTTTAAAAGAAGTTATGGATGAATTAGGTATAACTAATGCAAGTCACTTTTCAAGAGAACTCGGTTATGCTAATGGGTCTGCAATTTCTAATATTTTAAGAGGTGAAAAAGGAAAAAATATATCTGAAAAATTAATAGCTAAGATAACAGATAGATACCCTTTAGTAGATAAATTATTTCTCAGAAAAGGAGAAGGAACTATTCTGAAACAAAATACATCAATAGAACTTCAGGGCGATAAAACAAACTACACTTTGAACGATTTACCTAAGTTAACTTTACAACTTCTTGAAGAACAAAAAAAAACAAACGAGATATTAATGAAAATATATAATCGCAACTTGTAAAAATTACAAACATAAATATTAAAATGGCAAAAATTTAACTGAATTCTCAGGGAAACGTCTACAAAAAATTATTTTCAGAAATATATTTTTGTGAAGCTTAAAAAAGTAAAAGAATGAAAATACATGTTGCTGATGATCATAAACTATTTATTAGTGGTGTAGATAGCTTATTACAACAATCCAATATGAAAGTAAGTAGTTACTCTCTAAACGGAAAACAAACTATTGAAGCCCTAATAAAAAAAGAAATAGACGTTCTATTATTAGACATATCACTTCCCCTTGTAGATGGTTTTGGAGTACTGAAATTTATAAAAAACCAAAACATTAATGTTAAGACTATTGTTATTTCTGCATTTAATGGAGAAAAATTTATTTTAGACAGTATCAGATATGGAGTCAAAGGCTACATATTAAAAGAGGATATCGATATATGTCTAGCAACAGCAGTTAGAAGCGTCTATCATAACAAAGAAATTTTTTCACATCAAATAAGACCTCTCGTCTGTGAAATAAAGGAAAAGATAGAGTGTTTTGAGACGCTTTCAAAAAAGGAAAAAGATATTGTAGATCTTTTTTCAAAAAGACTAAACCCTAAAGAAATTCAACAAAAATTAGATATTAAAAGTCAAAGCACTTTTAGAACATATACGGAGAGAATAAGGAAAAAATTGAACATACTTAACAATGCAGGAATAGCTAAATACCTAGATATCACAAACTGATAAAGTTTAGTAAAATCTGCTAAATAATTATCTTTATCGATTAACTTTTTTAATCGATAAAATGAAAAAATTAGCATTATTAGTATTTGGTATTTGTTTAGTATTTACATCTTGTACAGACCAAACAGAAGAACAAAATGGACTCATCGAAGCAGCATATGGAATTCAAAAACAAGATTCCACTACACCAAACAGCAACGGAAACACACCAGAACTGGAAGAAGAATAAAAACCTGCTTTTTTTTGTCAAAACCGTAATACTTAGTATTCTTTTGGCTTCTCTTAAATATGCGTATGAATTCACTAATGAATACAGCGATAGCTATATTATTGCCCTAAAAGAAGCTAAAAAGTTACAAAATGAAAATACAAAAGCTTTAAAAAAAGTAAAGAAAGAAGCTAAAGAAAAACAACTAAACTCTTTTATTGCTTATGAAAAGATTAATAATAAATATCGGGAATCAAAAAATAATTTCAATAAAATAAAAACTAAGGAATCGGTTAACGGCTTCAAGTCATTCCATTTTTTTGTTGAACGTTTTGGAAGTACTACATGTTCTTTTATTTTCTCTCTATGGGTTCTGATAACTTTTTTAAAGAAACACAAAGAGGAACCTATTTATAGATTATTAGGTAAAGCATTCATGGCTTTTGTTTTTCTATTGTCAACTATATTCTCATATTTTTGGATTTTTCAAAAGTTTCAAGACTTGTCAAAATTAGAATACTTTTCTATGGCTATAATTGTATGTTGCTTAGTAACTTTTGCTTCATACTATCTTTTTAAAGACAGAAAAGAGTATAACGAAATAAGAAATAAAGCTTTCATAGACCTAGCAGAAACCGCTATTAAAAACGCTGATCCTTCAAAAAGAGAGGAAATGGTAAAATATATTGACAATCTATTGAAAAAATAAACATACTAAACCCCGTAAAAATGAACAATCAATCCCCCCTTCTACATTCTAAAAAAAATCATCACCCTAATAATAAAATATTTTCTATTTAAGAGAGTATATAGCAATATCAAGCCTCTATAAAATTATTCATTTTACCTTGCTTTAAATTTAAAATCATTGAGTAAAATGAAAAAAACAACAGCTATTACTTTATTGCTTATTAGCGCAATGTCTATAAGCTCATGTACAAATGACCAAACCCTTGAAGAACTAGAAAAAATAAATGAAAACAACAAAAAAGTTCAAAAAATATTTATCTCTCCCTCTGAAACAGGAGAACCAGGAGATGATATGTCAGGTAGCGAAGAAGGTTAAAATATCTTTTTTAATAATTTTTACACTATTATCAATTTCAGGAACCTTTTTTCATTATTTCCAAGAAAAGGTTCCTAGAGAGTTAGCAGAGCATCGAAAAACATTTATTCCTGAAATAAAAAACGCTAGAATAAACTCTTTAATCAAGTTAAAAGAAAAATTGATTTCTAACGAAATATCAATTAATAAATTTTCTTCTCAATTTGACAAATCAATCAAAAAGAGCGAGCAGAAAGAAAAAGAATACTACAACAGAAAGAGAGAAATATTAGAAAAACACTCTTATTTCAATTTTCAATCAAAAAGACAATTTACATTTATGCTGTCTCTAATCTGTCTTTTAGTGTTCACATCTATTCTTTCTATTTTTTCAAATCATAATAAAGATATAATGCTTAGAAAAATTGCAAGTATAGCATCATATTGCACAGGAAGTATATCTCTTTTTTGGCTATTTTGGGTTTTCTTCAACTCAATAATTAATGAAAACAACCTGTTATATCTTTTTATGTTTTTAACTTTCAGTCTTATTGTCTTTTTTATAATTTTTAAAACCATAAAGCTATTTGCAAGTAAAAAACTATCGGTACAAATACTTGTTGATTTTATTTATAGAGCTAGAAATAAACACTATCCGGAAATTGCTTCAAAAGCTCTTCATGCAGAAATGTATGATGAAGCATTAAAAAATGGCAAAAGTGTAGCAAGCATTAGCGAAAACTTTGATAATGATTTATTAAACACATTAGAACATGTTATCGAGAATGGATAAGATTATAAGAAGATATAATATTTATAGAAATCTCAAGAAAAAAGGATTAATAAAAGAAATGAATAAAGATTTCTTTATTAAAAGTATAAATGAACTTAATATTGAAAAGCTTCAAAACGAAAAAGAAAGACTCGAAAACAAACTTTTAAACAACATTCAAAAACTAAACAATAAGTAGTGATATTAGGTTTCTTTTAATTTAGCTTCTAAAAGCTTGTTTGCTTCTTCTAAAATTGATTTTTCATATAACACTTTCATCATCTCTTCTTTATCAAATTTATCAGCATTATCTATAACATACGTTGCAATCTGGTGAATTGTGAAGTTTTCCAGACCTTTTGTATAATCTGAATTTATTTTATGAACATTACTATTTGTCTCTATTAGATTGTTATAAAATTCAATAATTATTTCTTTTGTTTTTCTTCTTGGGTTTTCTACAGTCCCTTCGAAAACTTTTCTCAATCCAGTTTGACTTTGACCTGAAAATTTATGAATCTCATAAGCAGTAACCTCATTATCAATAAGGTATTTAAGTGCTTTTTTATAAGTCTCATCAATTTTATTCATAAATACATCAAAAAAGTTAACCTTTGTGTTGCAAAGTGACGTAAAGTGTACTATATTTGCTACACAACAATAACAAAAATATGAAAAAATGAACATTAAAGCCATTTATAAAGTAATTATTACAAGAAGAATGATTTTTGATTCTAGTAAAAACATTTTTAAAAAAAAGAGTAAAACCTTACTAAGCAATATTAAAATTTTATTGAAAAAACACTATGATGAAATTAAAATGGTTTCAAAATCAAACGGTAAAAATCTAAACCCCACAGTTTATAAACCTTTCATATATAAAATTAACACTTTGAAGGTTCCCGTTTTAAACAAACCTTCTTTTAAACAGCACAGTGGATTACCTCCATTAAACTAATAAAATTTGATAATTCTGTATAAGTTCAGAACGGTCATGATTTTTGTTTTGTTGTAGAAAAGAGGGGAAGACCTCCCCTCTTTATTTAAAAAGATGATAATAAAATTTAAAATAGAAGATAAACTAAAGTTTGTTAAACAACAAAAAGGAGAATAAAGTAGAATGGTAAAAGGATTCTAATTTCACTCAAAATAGGTCATCTACACCTTTTCTCCTTTTTCAAATCAAAAACATATACATATGGAAAATCCAACAGGACAAAATGATAACTCTATAGACATTAAACTACCCATGACAGGCAAATTTTACGAACAAATTGCTCAAGAACTTATTAGGACATCCAAAAAAAATTTTATTAAAAAAATAACTGAAAAAGCCATTGAAATCAAAAAGGCTGAAATCCTAGCAACCGTATATACTCCACAAGAAATAGCCAAAAACACAAAGCTATCAACTCAAACGATACACAAACATATAGAAAAAGGGTATTTAAAAGCTTTCGGACCTGGAAGGCAAAAAAGAATTACCGCAGAAGCTTATCAAGAATACATAAATAATAGATTTTAATAAAACACTGCTTAGATAAAATATTAAAAAGATGAAGAACTTTGAATTAATATATACTGATCACCTAAAAAAGCTTAAACACTTAAAATCAGAAGACAACAACTACCAAGAACTCAACCCAACACATTCAAAAGCAGAATGTAATTCTCTTTTTGTTGATCATAATAGTAAAAGAATGTGTTTAACCACAATAGACAACGGTGGAAGATTGACCATTCTGAAATCACTCCTTTCTGAAAGAGGATTAAAAAATGAATTTGAATTGAAAACTTCTGATCCTTGGTCTAGTTATGAAAAGTTAGAAAAAGATGGGTATCATGAGCTTAACAACAGTCACAAATCCTTCTCAGAAAGCAACTGTTTATTTATTAATCACATAAACAAAACAATGTGGTTTACTACAAAGAACAACGGTGAAACATGTATTAATTTCTTAAAAACAACCGAACAAGCTTTAGCATAATGGGAGAAAAAAAGGAATTTACACTTATTGAGGCAAATGAGTCACATGAAAGTATCGCTAAAACTTTCGGGTATTCACCATCAGAAATTGCCGTAATTCAAAAAAGTGTAGCCAAAGACACCTCTAAGGTAGAACTGGCCTACTTTATCAATGTTTGTAAAACAATGGAGCTAAATCCATTTAACAAAGAAGTATGGTGCTATAAAGACAAAAAAGGCAACTTACTAATTTTCGCTGGTAGAGACGGATTCCTTTCTAAAGCACAAAAAAACCCATTATTTAATGGAATAAGAAGTGGTGAAATTAGAGAACATGATGACTGGAAAATTGATATTCCTAATGGGCATATTAAACACGATATAACCAAACCTTTAAAAGAAAGAGGCAACGTCATTGGAGGCTATTGTATTGTATTTAGAAAGGATGGTGAACCAACAATTGAATTTGCCGATTTCGATACATACAACAAAGGTTATAACACTTGGAAAAGTCATCCAGCCGAAATGATTAAGAAAGTTGCGGAAGCCCATGCCCTAAAAAAAGCATTCGGTATTAGCGGAATACAATCCGAATACGAATTCAATATAAAAAATGGTATTGCTATACCAAACAACACTTTAACTCTTGAAGAAAAAAAAGAAGCTTTAAAAAAGAAAGGAACTAAACCTGAATTACCATGATAGAACCAGAAAGAATACATCAATACAAAGGGTTAAGTACTGATCAATACGAAGAGCTATTTAGTAATTATTTGATAGAGAGCTGGAGCTATTCAAAAGTCAATACTTTTTCAAGAAATGAAAAAGCATTTGAAAAGCAATACATCTACAATGAAGCGTTCAAAAAATCAAGTACTACTATAGCAGGTAGCGCATATCATGAAGCTTTAGAATACTATTTCTCTAACAAAAAAGAGGGAGTAGAAAAAGATATTGTAGACATACAAGAAGTTGCCTTTAAGTATATAAAAGAAGTACCTTCTAATGAGTGGAAGATTCAAAAATCAACACCAAACATTGAAGCTTGTGTTCTTTCAGCAAATAAAACAGTTACCTCACTTATTACAAATTTCTATTCTGAAAAACATGTCTATGACTTTGATGAAATACTTTTTGTAGAAATATACAACAAAGAACTCTTGACTATAAACGGTGTGGACATCCCTATACCTTGTCATTCAAAAATTGATTTGATAGTAAAAAAAGATAATAAAATTATTATCATAGATCATAAGTCTAAAAAATCTTTCTCTGATCAAAAGGAAATTACTTTAAGCATAGGAAAACAAGCCATTACCTATGTAAAATCAATTGAAGCAAAAACCAAGCAAAAGGTAGATGAAGTTTGGTTTATTGAAAACAAATACAGTAAAAATAGAAATGGAAGCAATCAACTTACATGCTTTAACATAGAGCTAAATAAAGATAATAGGGCTGTCTACGAAGCTTTGTTATACGAGCCTTTAAAAAGAATGATTGAGGCAGTTTCAGATCCTAATTATGTCTATTTACTTAATGATAGCGACAACCTAGTAGATAAAGCTGAGTTAAATGCTTTCTGGTCCAGAACAATGATAGCAGAAGTAGATGATTTCAATATTCCTGAATCTAAGAAAGAGCTTATCGAAAAAAGGCTTAAAAAAATCAGGGATTCATCAATAGCAAATATCTCCCCCATAGCTATAAAAAAATTCAAAAAGAACGCATCAGAATTTATACAATTCAATTTAAATGATAAAGACATGAAGAATGAGGAAAAGATAGAACACGTTTTGAGAACCTTGAATGTTTTAGTTAAGGTAAATACCGTTTTAGAAGGATATTCAAGTGATACCTATTTACTAGAAGCTTCATCCGGAACAAACTTAGGAAGTATTTACAAATACAAGTTAGATCTAGCGCACGCTCTGAATGTTCCAAGCATAATTATAAAAAAAGAGCTTATTATTCATAACGAACAATCGTTTTTGGCCATTGAAGCCCCAAAGAAGAGAAAAGAAATACTGAATTTCGATTTAAAACACCTTCATGGTAAAAAGATTCCAATTGGCATAAATAATTTCGGTGATGTGGTTTTTTGGGATTTAGAAAACCAATCTACACCTCATGCAATCATTGGTGGGGCAACAGGATCGGGTAAATCAAAAATGCTCGAAAGTACGTTAGAATATGCTATTGCTTCAGGAATTGAGGACATCGTAATTTTTGATCCCAAATACGAGTTTGGAAGATACAATGAAAACCCTAACATAAATGTTTATAGCGACATTGACGATATAGAGTCCATGATGGAACTATTAGTGGAAGAAATGAATAGATATGTTAAAAATCACAAGCAAAAATTACGCTTAATAATATTCGATGAATTTGCCGATGCCCTATCATCATCTAGTAAAGGGAATGATCTGAAAGTTTACGAACATCAAGTTATCGGTAATTACAAAGATGGTCGAGAAAAAACAAAAAAAATACATGTAGACACCAAAAAATCTCTTGAAGAAAACTTAAAAATTTTATCACAAAAAGGTAGGTCTACAGGGCTCAGAATTGTAGCCGCTACACAAAGAGCATCCGTAAAAGTAATATCAGGTGATACCAAGGTGAACTTCCCTGTTCAAATATGCTTCAGAGTACCTAAAGAAATAGATTCAAAAGTAGTTCTAGGAGAACCAGGAGCTGAAACTTTAACAGGTAAGGGCGATGGCTTAATTAACTCACCAGAGTACACAGATTTAGTGAGATTTCAAGGGTTTTACAAAAAATAAAAATTATGCTAAACGAACACAAAATTATTGGTCATCTAGGAAATGACCCAGAAAAAATATCATTTGAAAACGGAGGCTCAATAACAAAGTTTTCTGTTGCCACCACCAAAAAATGGAGGGATAAGCTAACTAACGAAATGAAATCGGACACACAATGGCATAATATAGTTGCTTCAGGTAGATATTCCGATTTAACTCATCAATACCTAAAAAAAGGAAGTAAAGTTTATCTAGAAGGCGAACCAAGACACAGAAGCTATGGAGAACCCAAAAAATATATTACCGAAGTTCATATAAATAAAGTGATATTCCTTGAAAAAACTGAAAGACCAACACCTTTGGATAATATGCCAAATAAGATAAAAAGTAACGACGATGATGATTTACCATTTTAAAATTAAAACAACAATGATTTATGAAAATAGTAGCTGATAAGGAACAATTAATCTAAAAGGAAAGCCTTTATAGACCAACTCCTCCCCTCTCACCTAAAAGCATTTTAAGCTTATTAGCACAAAGAATAATAATCATAGATGCTGAATATTAACGAGCAACAATTAACTAAATCATTAACCGTAAGAACTACGTATTTACACATCTTAACACTTAAGAAGTGTGTTACATAGTAGATAAATTAATCGCTCTTATTAAAGAGCGCAACTAAACTTAATAAAATCAACAACAGATGAATACTTCTATTTTATCAAAAAGGTGGTTTAATTTCTCATTTGAAAACACCGAAAAAGCCCCCTCTACACATACAGCCATATACTTCTCTACTATCGATGCATGTAATCGTCTAAAATGGAAGCAGAAGTTCTCTTTTAGATCAAAAGAACCAATGGAGGCAATTGGAAATGAACTAAAATTTAATAGTAAAAAAGATGTCTAAAAAGCGATTTATTGATATTTCAACCTTGCCCAAAACTTGGCGCAAGCTTGATTCAAACTTAAAACTAACTTGGTACTGGCTTTGGAATAACTGCGACCCATCTGGAGTTTGGGAAATAGATGAAGATTTCTTCGAGTTTGAGAATGGATTTGAAATCGATACTTCAAGCTTGACTAAAGCTCTACCAAATGAAATTGAAGCTTCAAATGGGAAAGTTCTTTTAAAAAATTACATTGTTATAAACTATTGTGATTTTTCAAAATTAAAGGAGAATTATAATCCCCACAAACCTCTTTTCAGGAGTATAAAGAAAAACAACCTTAAGCTTCAACCAAGCTTAAATCAAGCTTGCTTTAAGCTTGTAGAAGAAGAAGAAGATGTAGAAGAAGATGTAGATGTAGATGTAGATGAAATTAAAAGTGAAAAAATCAAAAAAAGAATCACAGGTAACTTAACAGAAAAATCATTTAGCAACGAAGTCGAAAAATGTTACAAAAACTGTCTAATCCATTTCCCTGTAAACCTTCACCCAAAGGATGATGTAATTTTTAAATGGAAAGAAACCATAGACAAGCTGAATAGAATTGATAGAATCCCTTTTAAACTTATCGAAGAAATAGTAAACAAAACGAGAGCAGACAGGTTCTGGGCAACAAATTTTCTAAGCATTCCTAAACTAAGAAAAAACAATCCAGATGGCATTCCATATGTCGTTGTTTTCAATGAAAAATTCATTAAAAATGCAAAAAAAATCAAATCAATTAATAATTCAGAGCCAACAGGAACAATCTATTCAGAAGATTTCTACCGCAAACACACCTCTGGATTTGGCTCCAATGGTGGTTAATAAAATAGTCAGAACTAATAGCATTTCAGGAGTGTTAACTTTTGCCAAGGAAAATAACTTGAAGACTTTCGGAATGATAAAAAAAGACAAAGGAATCAACTTTGTTAAGTCAACTATTTCTATTTGGATTGCTGGGCTAAATGAGTTTATATATGGCAACGACAGAGACAAGGCTTTAACTGAATTTCAGATAGAAAATACAGCAGACATCTTATCGGAGCGATTTGAATTCTCAAATATTAACATAGCCGATTTAAGTTTCGTATTCAAAAAAGCCTATGCTGGAGGTTACGGGAAGCTTTATGGCAGACTTCGACCCGATATTATAATTAATTGGTTTATTGAATATTTCAATGAAAGATGTAACACAGCTGCTCAAATCAGCGATAACCAACATTTTAAATCAAAGAACTTTTTTAGAGATGTTCCCAGAGATACTGAAAAGTCAGATTTCAGAAACTCGATACGAGAAGCAAAAAGTTTTTTAAGAAGAAATAAAGAAAGATCCGAAGCTAAAGAGAGAGTCAGAATTGCAAAGGAAAATTTCAATAAAAAATAAACCTCTAACGTGGCTAAATCAAAATCATTCAAATTACCTCCAAATACTGAAGTCGAAGTAGTGATGACAAAGGTTATGACAATGAAAAGATACGAGAATATATTCCAAAAGGCGAAGAAAGAAGGATGGAAAGTACAAGCCTATCAAAAAGGGTTCAGAAATTAAATTCTAAAAAACTATGTCAAAAAACAAAATAAAAGAACAGGGTTATTTCGATACGTCATTTAGTTTGTCATTAGAAGATAGAATGACAAGCTTAAGAGCTGTTTCAATTGCTGTAATTTTTTACATTATTGGCTATGCAGCTAAACTTACCGTACTATTTAGCGATGCTTTAAACGCTAAAATCCCTAACATCTACATCAGAATACCTACTTCTTTATTTACTGCATTAGCATTATCAGTAGGCTTGTTAATTGTATCAGTTAATGAGAATAACAAGAAAACACCTTACCTGATTGCCTTAATGGATGCCATTGCTTTATTCTTACTATTTGATGTTCTGAACTCTCAAGGAACAGATATAATAACAACATCATTTCTAAGTGTGTTTATGGCTTTTGTTGGTTACAACTTAATTAATGTATTTGTAACAAAAAGAAAGCAAGAATTTAACGAAGCAAAACAAACTCTAAACAACTTAGAGCAAGAAGTTAGCAACAAGAAGCAAACCCTAAACAATACAGAGCAAGAACTTGACAACGTAAAACAAGCTCTTAGCACATTAGAACAAGAAAAAACAGAAGTAGAGCAACAAAAAGCAATAATAGAACAAGATTTAAAGGAACGAACTTGTCCACATTGCGACACAACATTTACATCTAAAAAGGCTTTGAATCCTCACATAGACAAATGTAAAATGAATCCAAAAAACATAAAAAACTAACTGTAGTTATGGAAACATTTGAGGAGTTCTTAAAATATTTGAAAAAGAATAAGATAACTGAATTTACATTCAAATCATTGTCTGAATTTTTATCAAAGGAATTTTTAGTTCCTAAATCAAGAGTAATTTCTTTTTGTAAAAAAATGAAAGATATAAGTATGATTGAAAAAGTATCTATAAGCGGAAATTGTCAAAGTACTTGTGCGAGTTGTTATGAGTACGGATGTGAAGAACCAGGAAGACCGCCAATTAATTTTTGGAAAGTAAAAACATTAAATCTGTAGAAATAGTGGAAGATTTAATAATTGAAATTATTAGAGGTTTTTATTTGAGTTCAGGAGCATTAGACGGAGAGTTCGACATAAATGATTTTAATACATCGTATGTTGATAGCGTAATTGATGAGCAAACTAAAATTAACATTTAATCAGTAGTAAAAATGGCAAAGCAAATTTATAACGGAGGTATTCAAGCTGGAATATTGAGAGCAGCTAAAGATAGTGGAGCGATTCTAGGAAAGGAAGATGAAGAACGTTTAAAACTTTTGGAATCACTTCCAAAAAATCAATGGATTGATTTGGATGATAGCGATAACCCAATATCTAAAGATGAAGCTAAAAAGAATTGGAACGATCATCTTTCAAAATTTAAACCAATTAAATAACTGTAGAATATGGAATGTGTTATAACTGATTTGAATTCTGTTTGCAATGGATGTGGCTATTTTAATACGAACACCAACGCAAATAATGGTTATGCTTGCTCTCATTCAGATTGTAGTGATTGGGTTACCGTTGATAATGATGGTTATACAACGGAAATTGAAAACAACACAGCTATACGATTGGTTGCCCAATCCTTTACAAAAAGGAACATTAAATGCAATCGAAGATTAGCTAAAAAATTTTTGAAGAAAGCAAGAAAATCAGATTTACGAATGGAACTTACTAAAATAGGAGTCAAGACTATTGGACTTTGTTTCAGTTTTACCTGCCCAATTGCTTGGAGCGTCGATTTTGAAGGGATGAAAAATTACTCTAATTCAAAAGAGTATGATTATATCGAAAGCAAAGATGAAATGCCCTGGGGATTTGGAGATGATTTAATGGGTATCGAAAAATCAAAAGCAGATAAATTAGGAATAACAGTAGTAAAAATGAAATAGATTTTGGGTTAAAAACGAAATATTAATCACGAACTACGATAGCAACTAGCTATCAAAGAAATTGCACACAAGATCCCTTTGATGGGTGGAAAGCAATACAAGTAAACATTTATCGGGAGGTTTCGCACAAATGCTTTTTGTACCGATTTTTAAAACAATAGAATTATGAATAAACTAAAATAATAAATTTTGAAGATACTAAACGCATATGCAGGGATCGGTGGAAATCGAAAATTGTGGGGAACTGAGCATGAAGTTACAGCAATAGAATTTGATGTAGCAACAGCAGAAGTATATAGTAACTATTTTCCTAATGATAATGTTATTGTTACTGATGCTCATAAGTTTATCCTAGATTACCATAAAGACTTTGATTTTATTTGGAGTTCTCCACCTTGTCCGACTCATTCTGACATTCGCCGGTGTGGAGTTCACTCAGGTCAATACAATGCCTTGTATCCTGAAATGACTTTATATCAAGAAATAATTCTTTTACAAAATTTTGCACCTAAAAGAACTAAATGGGTTATAGAAAATGTAATACCCTATTATGATCCATTGATACCAGCAACAAAGAAGTTACACAGACATTTATATTGGTCCAATTTTCCTATAGGTAATTATGAAGTCGATAAACAGGAACGTAGACATGATAAAATTACAGGAAATTCAACAGTCTACGGTTTCAATATTAGTAAATCTAAAATTAAAAATAAGCGTAAAGCATTAAGAAACATGGTTGATCCCAAGTTAGGAAAATTCATTTTGAATTGTGCTTCCGGTGTCAGAGTAAAACAAAATATAAACCAAATAGACATATTTGACTTATTAGAAAAATCTTAGAACTAATGAAAAGAACGCTGAAAACAGAAGAAATAGCACTGTACTTACCGCATAAACTAAGATGTATAGTTGAAGGAGAAGAAAATGTATTTGATTTTGTAGGAATATCATATTTTACTCGGATTGAATTGAACGAATTGCCAGACTTTGATTGCTTTTAAATCTGTAGTATGAAAACAACATTTTTTACAATAATGATTTTTAAGGTAATCGGTTTTTTAGCAGGAAGATACCAAAGTAAAAACAATCAAAAACAGTAAAATTTTAGATATGGAAACACATGAAGATTATATGAATGTTTGGGCGAAAGCTGAAAACGAGATTTACGAAAAAAACCAAGAAGTATTGAATCTGGTTAAAGAAATGGTTAGCCAATCTTTTTTTGAGGAGTTAGAGGAATATTTAGAGGAATGCGACAATACTTCACAATATAATTTAACAAATGATTCTCCAAATGATAAACATAAACAAGATGAAAGCGATTACGAATTAATCAAGGTCGCTTGGGTTAATCAATATAGAAATGGTGGCTATACTGGAGATGACTTCGCAGGGCAAATTTGGATAAAAATAACCAATGAAAAGTATTTTACTTTTCATTACGAAATGTAAAACAAACAGTAGAAATCATGATAACAAGAGAAGAATTAAAAGAAATAGGTTTCAAAGAATTATCACATTTTGCAATAGGAAATCCTCTTAATTACAATTTTTCTAGAGGCAGATTCTTATCAATTTCCTGTATAGGTACACCTAACGAGATGATGGTAATAGGTCAAAAAGATGATGATGCTTCTAACGAAGTAACGGACTTAGTGGTACTCCATAATTGGGACTATGATAATTTTTTAAAAATAGATAAGGTAAAATCAATAATTAAAATACTGAGATAATGGAAAAAAATTCAAGCATATTCAATCTCATGAATGGAAGGCAAAAAAAGGTTTTTGCGAAAGAGTTCATTAGTCATGAAAAATATCATCTCCATAAAATTAACGATGTGATTATATTTAGTTTTTTTGAAGAATTTGGTGTTGTGAACAAACAATCAAATCACTTTCAATTTTTCGAAGATGAAAAAACAGCATTAAACCATGTTCTCGACTTCTTCAAAGATACAAAGAATGAACAACAGCAATTAAACTTGTAGTAAATGAAGCTAATAAAAGATATATCATTTTATGTATGCATAGCAATTATAATTTCATTGATTACAGAAGTGTTGAGCTTTAAGTTTTTATTTAATTATCTACGGCAAAATGTTATTGGTATTTTATTAGCTATGTTGACTATTAATACCACCATGTTAGTTTTAATCGCATCAAAAATTCATAATACTTTAATTAAATACCCAAAATTAAACTTTTCCAACACAAAAAAAGAAATGAAAATTTCACTTTTAGAACAGGCAATATTGATTCTGGTAAGTATTATTTGCCTGCTAATTTTAGATAATTCTAAAATATCTTATGAAGATAAAGACTTCGCAGTTAATACAATTTTGATAACTGTATTAATTTATGCGGTTAGTATTTTATGGGATACTGGGAGAGCCGTTTTCGTATTTAATGATGAATTGAAAAAAATAAAATCATGAGTATCAAAAAAAAGAACAAACAACAAAATCAAATTTAAACTAACAGTATAAAATGAAAAAATTAAGAAAAACAGATTTAGCTAGAAAAACATTTAAGAATAAAGGATTTTCATACTCAAATATAGGAAGTAAAGAAATAGGAATCCTTATTAAAATATTGAAGATAGAACTCGCTAAATTTAACAATAACGGCTTTAGAATGACATTACAAAAAGTAAGAAAAAAAGATATTGAATTCAACGAAGACGGAACTCTCAAAAAATGTTTTTTAACTGTTAATGGTTATTTAATTGAAAATAGTCTGGAACAGCTTTTTAAAGACCGTGAAGCTATTTCCTTTAACACACCAGACAAAAATGGAAATCACTTCATAGGTTTTGCAGGATGGAGTTCTTCAGCTAATGAAAAACCATTTTTAACTGCTTTTTATAAATTCATGAATACCATGGAAAACAAGAGATAAATAAGATAATTAAAATTAACTTTATAGGTATGAGATGTATTATTCAAATAGACGAGACTTGCTTTGTTGCAGGGTGGCCACAAGGAAATCCACCAAGAACTACTAAAATAGAATTTGCGCAACAATTTAACTCTGATAAAGAGGCTAACAAAAGGATTAATGAAATCAAAGCCTCTGATCCTTTAAAAATGCACAAATACAAAATCCTGAATTTTTAATTAAAAGAAAATAACTTCATTTAAAATTTAAAAAAAATATGAAAGACGATGACCTACATTTATTGAGAAAGAGAATGCAAGGAGCTCAAAATTTTATATGTTTCGCTCAAGAATATTTTTCTCCTAAAACGGGGGAAATAAAAAAAGAAAAAATTTTACCCTTGATAAAAAAAACAATCCCTCATGCAAATGCATCAATGGAGTACTTAAGAACATTTATACCTTCTTCACACTTTAGAGACAACGATGAATAAAAAAATAAAACTCGGAAAAAGCAATTCCGAGTTTTATTTTTTTGAAATAAACTTCCTAGTTGTATCCTATTTTTTTTATCTCGTTATCTTTCAAACTACTATTCTCTTTTAGTTCCTTTGGTGCGTTTAAAAACTTCATTAAATTTTCTTGGTTATAATCCCCACCTAGAATCATATTTTCAACACCATCATAAATATTCTTAAAAGTATCAGCATTTATAGATTTCGTTTTTAAATAGCCTTTTAATAATTCAAAAAGCACATTCTCATTAAACTCTCCGGAATCTTTATACTCTTTTTTTATATCATTAAATATCGTTTCCATTTCAGAAAAAATAATTGAAGATTGATAATTCCAATTCTTATCTAAAACAGCATTATTGTAGCCCCATTTTAAAACATCACTTAGAATAAAAACACCATCAAATAACCCAAGTAACCCTGCTCTTGTAATCTCATCTACGTCATCATCATCCCAATCTGTTAAAACACCAGGAACACCGCTAGCTACATACTGCCATAACATCGGCAATAAATGAGTATAGAGTAATACATTCTCTAAATCTTTGAAAGTATCTCCTTCTTTTGAAACCCTTTTAAAAGCTATTCGAGAGGCTTTTGAATTATTTATTCCTTTATTGATTTGCTCTTCTTTATAGTTTTTATACCGTCTGAGTATGTTATTACTATTTGCCGAAATTCTTCTAAAATAACTAAATTGTGAGTTTTTAAAAGGAACAAACAAACTTGTTAAAACTCCTTTTCCGTGCTGTATAATACTCAAATCGGATGCATCAGACGACTGTTGAGATAATTTAAAACTAATCTCAAAATCTCTAATTGCTTTTTTATGCGCTTCCTTTTTACTTAATCCTTTTTTAATATATTTTTTATGTTGTTGATCATAATAAACTTTTCCTCCTGTACTAATTGTTATTGCATCAATAAACTTATTCGGTGTAATTCCTAATTGAGCTATTTTTTTCAACGTCTTTTGATAAAATGAATTAGATTTTTGAGAAAATAAATTATCTATAAACTCATCACCAATACTCCCTCTACTTATTCTATCACTAAAATGTTGCGAGTTTTTCTTTAAGAATTTATAAGATTTTAATACTGAAGCAGGGTTCAAACTTATAAGCATTTTAGAACCAAAAGCAATTTTACCAACAAAAGGTAGCCGAATTTGATGCCCATTAAGCCCAATATGAACGTCATTTGCTTTTTCTGTATAGGCAGGCATTGAAAGAAACTGTTTCAATGCTGTATAACCTTTATAACCGATATACCCCGCTGCAATAGCTGAATTAAATTTATATATCTTATTTTCCCATACATGGGACCTTATCTCTGAAACATCGCCTATAACTGCTTTACTTAACTTAGTGAAATCATTAAAAGACTGCTCATCTAAGGTTTTTAAATTTCTTCTTACATTCTTATTTGATAACACCGCGTTTAGGTCTTTTGTAAACCTTCCATAATGATGAAACCTTTCCATTGATTTTAGATAACCATCAAAAACATCAAAAGCATTCGTAGTGGTATCAATTTCAATTTTATTTTTTACTCTGTTTTTTAAATGACCATTTGAGACGTTGGGTAAAGTAAAATTACTTCCTCCTAAATCAACTTTAATTGTTAAATCCTCCTCGCGATACTTTAAAGGAAAATAACCTTCCTCGAAATTCAAATCAGTTCGTAAAAGATCATTGTAAGTTTTATTGTACTTTTTATACTTGTCTTTCAAATAATCTGTCATAAACTCACTCAACTTAACATATTTTTCTCCTAGAAATTTATTAAGATTTTCAAAAGCAATTTCATCCCACCCTTGCTTGGTTAGCTTATCCTTTCCGGTTTCCATTTTTGAAACGAGATGTATGTATAAAGCTTGACCAATAGAGAGTTCTTGCGAAACTTTTTGCCTTTCTCCATCTACAATTAATTTTATATCTGTTTGTTTAATTTCATTAATCGTTTTGTCATATTTATGAGTTCGAATAAGAGAGTTTAACTTTTTTCCTAAAATCTTTTCAAAAGCAACTCTAACATCCTCTCTGATCTGCTTTTGATCTTTCTTAAAGTTTGCATCTAGCTGAACAACTCCATTTTCACCAGAATAAAAATATTTATAAATATCTCCTTCTCCATGATTATGAACTTGATCAAAATACCCTAAAAGATACTCGAAAGAGTTTGTAACCGGTTGAGTAAAGAAAGCATTTATATTTTTTCTTTTCCCTGTAATTTTTCCAAGAATAGATGTTTTTCTTTTTTCTAGTTCCGTAGCTTTTTTATTATTGCTTTTTACATCATTCCATTTATGATTGGTAGCTTCTGTAAAAGTATCTGTTATGCCTTTTAATCTTTGTGATTCTTCTATTAGCAATTCTTTTAACTTATATTTTCCCTCGTTAAGTAAAGCTTCTAAATCATTAAATACAGTTTCTTTCAAATAGGTTGCTATTTGTACCGCTTCAGAGTTTTCTTTGTTATTTTTCTTGTTCTCTATCTTCTTGGTATCCTTAAAAAGTTTTTCAGCTTCTTTTATTTTTAAAACTGTCTCTACTGCAACTTTCTCGTTTAGAATTTTATCGGAGATGTCTCCATCATTAATTCTTTCATCTAGTTCAATACTTCGGTTATAATTTGAATCCACACTTTCATCTAACTTCCTAAGTATATAATTAAACAATTTTCGAGTATCATTATCGACAATAGCCGCTTTCTGTTTTCCTTGAATAGATTTTGTAAACTTTTTGGGGTATTTTAATAAGGTAGAAACTTTTTTATCGATGTTTTTGTATTCCGCCAAAGAAATAGTGTAGCCTACCTTTTCAGCCAAAGCGTCTACTCTTTTAAAAGAATTAGCCTTATTCATTCTGTTCAAAATCAAAGAAATATCTGTTTTAGTAAAATTAGATATTGTCTCAGAATTGATCCTTTCTTTTATGTTTTTGATAAGGTCTTTTTTATACCCCTGAACGTCAGCATGCTTTTTTCTTAATCTTCTAGTAGTATCTTTAAGTTTTTCAGCTCGTATGTCTGATTTTTTCTTCTCTCTTTTAACAACATCATCAATAACTTTGTTTAAGTTGTTGAAGACGTTTCTCTCGTCTTTTAAAACATTAAGAACCTTGCTTTGTTCTTCTTTATTTAAGTTTTTATACCAATCAGTAGAAGTAACATATTTACGTCCAGCCTCAAGAATATCGAATCCAGTTTTTGCAGTCTTAACAGCTAATCTCATGGCCTGAATCATACCTCTAGCTACCACCACAGGCATATTCATACCTAAAGTTTCTGACCCGGCTTTTTTTAGATAATCATCAATTTCTTTTAACTTTTTATCCCAAGTTTCAAGAGTATGTGTTATTCCTCCTCTGTCTTTTTCTCCGTTCTCTTTAGAGACTCTAACTTCTCCTTCAGTTTCGGGTCCTTCTTTTGTTTCTGAAGTAAGTCCAGTTTCAACTTCTGAATCATTCCTTTGCTGTGTGTTTGCTTTGTCATAATAATAATCTTTATTAAAATCTAAATACTCATTAGCCAATGCTAAAACTTCCTCGTCGCTTAAATTATCAATTAAATGAGAATCATTCTCTTTTTTAAGCTTCTGGTTAATTGCCATTTCCAAATACTTGTCATTAGCTGGTAAACCTGTTAGTTCACTAAACTTATTCTCAAGTGGTTTGAAATGCTCATTTTTTAATTTCCGATAAACCTCTTCTTTACCATTTGGGTTATCAACTATGAAGTCAATAATATCTTGTGAAGATATTTCTATATTGTGGTCCTCTGATAACTCTTCACTTAAAGTATCAATTGCTTTACCATCTTTCCTTAAGTAAGATTTTGCTAGAGATTTATTTATTAAATTTTCATCGCCAAATTTAATGAATTGATCCCTACTAATAACCCCTATATTTTCAGCTATTATTCTTTGTTTGTAATCAATATTGTTTTCAATAAAACTTGTATTTCTTATAGATAATAAGCTTTCCGCTATTTCTCCAGGATTGAATGAACTTTGAGCTATGCTTTTATGATAATCCTCATTTTCAATTATATTCGCCGTCTCTCCTATCGTAAAATCAAATCCTTCGGCATACTTATCTCTTACTTTCCTATATGTAGGTTGACTAATTGATTCATTATTAGCACCAGTTATAGACAAACCTTCTTCATTAAAAACAACATTATATGATTTCCCTTTCTCTGAAAGTTTTATAGTTGATGCTTTATTTGAAATCTTTACCGAATCAGAATCTAATTTCTTCTCGGTTATTGGTGAACTTAGAATTTCTTTTTGCTCATTCTCTAATCTTTGAAAATCTTCCTTTGCATCTTTTAAAAGAATCTTCTGAACATTTTCAGAAATTTGTTTATTGCCCTTTATTTTGTCTGATTCTTCTACTAATTGTTCTTTTTTAGTTTCTTTCTTCAGAATTTCACTATAATTATTATCTGTTAAATTAGATACCGTTTCACTTACCTCTTTGAAGTTATCTTTCAGACTGATTTTCTTTTGATCTACTTTACTTTTTAGCTTCTCTTTAATTTCTTCAGGTAAATTATCCGATTCATTTAGCTCCTTCTCCAAAACAGAAATTTCATTGATAATGGAATTTAATTTTGACTCTTTATTTAAAAAAGGCTTTATTGTCTCTTTGAGTAACTTAGTTCCATGCGCTCCGCTTGATAAACTAACACCTAAAACACCTGCTGACGCTATTGCGTCTTTTAAACCATCACTTAAATGAACTTCTTTTTTTCCAAGTGCATATCGATCTAAGACATTTTGAAAAAACTGTGTTCCTCCTTCCTCTGTCATTTCAGCAGAAATCATCTTGAAAGAATCTTTTGCATACTCTTTGGCCCTATTAAACATTCCTTGAGCAATTGATTTTCGTTCAACTGCTGAAGCCGACTTAATAATTCTTCCAGCGTTCTTCATTACTGATAAATCCACTAAAGAACCTACCGCTTCCGCACTACCATAAGCGAAAGGAACCAACATTTTTTCAATATTTCCATATCCACCCTCTTCCGTCATTTCAGCATACTTGCTACCGACACTAGATGCACCAATATAACTTACACCTCCTACTCCTGTTGAAGTAATCGCTAAAATTGGTAACTGTTGAGCTATTACAGTATTCATGAACCAATCTCCAAAGTCTCCCATTGAACTGATTTGTTCAACACTCATAGGTCTTTTGATTCCTTTTCTTATGTTATCAGCGTCTTCTTTAAAATAATTAGCTCCTTTTAATAAAGTCTCCGAAACAGGATCATAAGAATTAATTCCTGTACCAGCAAGTTCTTTCATATCGTTTAGATAAGCCAAACCTGCAATACCACCCCCAATTAAATCAGCAGTCGTGGCCCGCACATTTTCTGTTAAATTTTTAAAAAAGCTATAATCTCTTTTAAATAAATCAAGATTATCATCTACGTTTCCGATTTGATCTCGGTTCTCTGAATATTTAACAAAGTTATCTTTAACCTCGTTTAATGTTTGAAGATATTCTTTGTTCTTCTCTACCAACTCACTTTTAATATGTTGAGAATCCCCCTCATGCTTCTTTCTTTCTCCTATATTTTTTATATCATTGACAACTCCTTCTAGTTTTCCTCGTAATAACTCTTGCTCTGTTAAAAGCCTTTTATCCTCTCTATTAAAACTTTTTCTTTCGAAGTTTTGATAAACAGCTAACAATGTTTTTTCTGTTTCTGGAATATTTTCTAGATAATCCTGTTTCTTCTTCTCCTCTTTTGACCTTTCTCTTTTTAGAAGCTCTAATTCCTTAGCTTTCGTGTTTATCTCTTCCTCTGAATATTGTTCTAATTGTTTACTATCTTTAAGATGCTTTACAACTTCTTCTTTAGATCGAGCTAAAGGACTAATGTCTGCTTTTAAACCTTCCTCATCAAATATATCATTCCATAAACTCTTTGCTTTATTCTTTAAAGTATTCCAAATACCTTTACCCTCAATGTCTTTTTGCAATTCTGCATTTATGATATTTTTTTCTTCAGAGGTTAATTGAGTCGCTTGTTTGTACTTGTCTATTGATTCACTGTAACTAGGGACATTCTCTTTCATTAACCTATGGTTCCTTTCTTGCTCGGATTCATGCTTATTGACTGCTCCATTTTTAGTTAAATAATGCGTTTTTGATTTTTCAGTAATATCTCCAAAATACTCATCATGAAAAGAGTTAAAATTTTTGCCATTAGTTAAAGAGTTGTCTTTTAAAAACATAAAAAGTTTGTTAGACGCTTCTTTATTTGTTCCGTATTTTACTTCAAACTCTTTAAAAGAGGATTTTGTTAGGTTGTTTTGCGACAAAAACTTATATAATTTTTCTCTTTTAGGCGGATCTATATTATCTGTCATAAATACTATTTAAAAACCTCCTTCTGGAAGATGAGTTTTATTAAAACTTTGTTGTTTTGATTTAACATCCTTTTTTTCTTCATCATCCTTTTTTTGAGTAGTAAGTGCCTCCCAATGGTTTTCTATATATTCTTTTAGTGAATTCATTCCGTCTTCGGTATCTACATTTTCAAATTTTTTACCATTAATTGAAATGTTATTTTTAAACCACCCCCCCAAGTCTTTAACATTTATAATTCCTAATTTTGCAAGTTTCTTAGTTAATTCACCTGATTTTGAAGTCTTCCCAAGTTTATTGCTTATTTCTAATTTTGTGATTCCTTTTTTCTCGTTCTTTTTATATTCTACCTCCGAAACCCCTTTTCTATACTCCTCTTCTCTGCTATCTGGATCGTCATTAGGTCTGATCATTTTTAAAATTTTAGCTACCGCACTTTTTTTGTCAGCCGTATCAATAACTTTTAGGTTTTGATCATTTAATCTTAAAACAATTTTTCCGTCTGAATAATCAACTTCTCTTATATAAACATCTTTACCATCGCTTCCCTGCTCTTCTAGTTTTTGATTTTCTAAAGACTTTAAATAGGTGTCATCACCAACTAAAATGCCATCCACTGTCGTTTTTAAACTATTACTAGGCTTATCTTTTTTATTGTACTTGGTCCAAGCTAAAGAGTTTTTACTTCTAGCATTCTTTGCACTATGATTTGTTGTTTCAAAGTCTTTAGATTTATAAAGGTTTCTAAAATCTTGTTCCAATTCACCTATAATACCTTCGTATATTTCAGGATTTTCTTGAACCTGTCTAGGTGTATATCCTTTTTGATATAAAAAAGACTTTCCTTGATTAGTTAGAGAATTAACATCCGTTCCTAAAACTTCTCGATACTTATTCTTAACATCCTCTGTATGAGATAAATTATAACCTAACTTTTCTTTTGTTGTAAAAGTTCCATCATCATTCTTCGTGTGCTTTTCTGCAAATTGTTTTTTAAGCTCTGTGTTAAAATTATTTAAATTGAAATCAGCCTCCCAAACTCCGAAATTATTTATATCTGAAAGAGATTCTAATGAAAGTTCATCTGGTAACCCATCGCCATCTAAATCAACGTTACCTTTGTTTAATATTCGAACATTACCATAATCGCCAATTTCAAATTCAACTTCTCCATTATTAATGCGATCCATATTAGTTAAATAACCTTCATTTAGTTTTTTACTAATCTTTCCACTTGCAATGCCTTCTGCTAACTTTTTATTGTAGCCTAAAATGGCATTCTTTATCCCCGCAATTCTTTGTACTTGCTGTTCTATATTGGTTTTAATAGCTATGGCATTGGTATTACCAGGGTCTGATTCTAATGTTTCCTGAGCTTCAGCATACTTGTCAATTAAGCCACCTTCTTTTCTAAATGCATCATTTAAGGAATGTTCAAAATGTAAGTATTTTGTAGATTTTCCACTATTGATTCCTTTAAGCTCCGAAGCTTTTTTATTTAAAGCCCTTTCTTTTTTTTTATTTTCTAAATCTAATCTTGCCTGATCTTCTTTTTTCTTTTGATCATTAAGTTTCTCTTGAACCAAGATAGTATCTGAAAGATCATTGTTAGGCTTAGAAAGTCTTTGCCAAGTAGCTCCTTGTCCAGTATTCATTTTATGCTTTTTAATTAAAAAGAAAGAGCTGGTAACTCAAAATTCAATTCATGACTATCCATTCCTCCAAACATTCCTCTTTCAAAATTATTTGAAGAGTTTCCTCCAAAATTCATTTGTCTTCCAATACTACCTAATGAAGAAATTCCTGTCTTAATTCCATTCCAAACCGAATGTTGCCCTACATCATACATTTGTCCATAACCAGCAAGTTCATTCTGATATCTATTTTCTTCAAATCTATTTCGTTTTTCTTCATATGATGCAATCGCATAATCTCTCTTAATCATTTGAGAATCTATATCCCTCATTGCTTCTTGATTAATCTGATTATTCATTGAAACTATTTTGGGTAATGCACTTAACATGTTCCTAGCCCCAGAACCTTGAAGTGAATTTAAAATATTAGCTGTCCTTCTTTGACCTTCTTCTATTATTAAATCACTCCCCATTGTGCTTATGCGAACATCTTCATATGGATTTTTTAATTCAGGTATTTCCAAATTAGCTATCGCCTCTTTTGCTTTTGCCTTTTGCTGTTCTCCATCGTAGATAGAATACGCTGCTGATGTTGCTCCTAGCACTGCTGATGTAACTGCTGCCATATAATTCTGATTTATTACAAATATAATTATAATAAATAAAAAGAATACAAAAAGAAAACAAATGAAGTGTAAAAGTATTAGTTTAGCATCTCAAAAGAATAGATTTGGAATTAGGACTAGAAATAAGAAATACAAAAATCACAGATTACGAAGAATTGAAATCATGGTGGAAATGGCACCGTTTCCCTATACCGAGTATCGATCTTTTAGACAACTTAAAATACGGGCTAATAGTCAGTTTCGGAGATGAAAATATTTGTGCGGGTTTCATCTATTTTACAAACGCAAAAGCATATGGTATGATGGAGTTTATTGTTTCAACCCATAAGGTTAAAAATAAAGAAATAAGAAAAAATGCCATAGAATTCTTGATTAACACAATAAAAGAAATAGCAAAATCTAAAGGTGTAAAGTATATCTACTCTAGTCTTAGAAATGAAAACTTATTAAAACATTATGAGATATGTGGATTTATAAGTGGGTCTAAAAATACAACTGAGGTTGTCTGTAAACTTTGAACTTAAAAGAAGGTTATTCTTTTTAAAAATATTTTGGCTCGGGCAGAGCCAATGTACGCTAACGTGGTGCATTAGTACGTGTGTTGTGCAAGAATCCTCCCCGCTTTAGGCAGGAGAGTGTCAATAATAGAGGTACAGTCAAGAAGCAATCGCGCGATGTGAAAGGCTAGAGTATAACGAAAGTGAGGCAAACCAAAAACAAAAAGCAAGAAATTGTGTAAGTGAAGCTAAACCAACATCGAATAGTAAACGCTCTACCTCTTTTAAATCTAATTTATCTATATCATGAAAAAACCACAAATAATAGAAATATATACCGATAATGGAGCATTAAGTCATTATGCATTGATTGATACAAATACGGGAGAAAAGCTTTGGAGTCAAAACCCTGAAGAATTTAAATCTATGGGGTTTCCTGTTAAGTTTAGCTACTTAGAGGAAAACATAAATGGAGATTATCATAGATGTAAATCTAAATCTAGCAAGTTTATAATGAATTAAAAAAACTGTTGAAAATGAATAACACGAGAAGTTTAACTAAACGAAATAATCACAACTTTTTTTGGATTGAAGATAATATTGTTTACGAATCATACGATACGACAAGGGGGCTAAGACACATGCCAATAGCAAATGTTATAATGGAAGACAAAAACTTTTTGACTGAAGAAGATATCAAGCATGTCAATGATATTCTAGAAGCAAACTATGTCGAACCATAAAATAACTTAATAAAAACGATACGAAATGAAAAAACGAGACTTAACAAATTTTTTAGATTCTATAGCTGGTAGCATAGAACAGAAAGAAATCAATTTATTCAAGTCAATAATTGAGTCAAGTGAAATTACCAACTTTAAAGATCACGAGGAATTTTTCCATGGCGTTTTATACCCATTTGACCAATTCATAAGAGGGTTCGTAAAAAGTAAAATCGCTAATAATGAAGACGTAGTTTTCATCATTAAAAATCAAAACTACATAGAGCACAATTACGCCCGAATAATAGAACAAAAAGAAGGTAGTCCTTGTAGTGCGGATAAATCACGAACCATAATAAAATGTCTTTTAGACTACTACAAAAGCGGACAAGAAATAAATTTCAACTATGAACAAGAATACACCTACCATTTACCAAAAGAAGTATTTAAAACCCACGACCACATTATTAAATTTTACGAAGGTTTAAAACATTTGTGGTATGGGAATAACAGAAAATACTTAGAAGCTCTTCTGATAATAAACGAATCACTAAAACAGTAATTGAATAAACAATAAAATGAGTAAAAATTCAACAGAAAAACAAGAGGTTATTTATCAATATCAATTAAAAATAATAGCAGCTCTACAAGAGGGATGTTTTGATGAGGACAGCGATAATCATATTTCATTTAGTGAAATGAAAGAAAGCGAAACATTACCGGAGTTTTTTCATGTATTGGCTAATTGTGTGCCAACATTTTTTTATGCCGAGTACGTAGATGATAAAGTAAACTTTTTAGATTTTAATCATATCGCTAACAAGTTGTGCTTTCAATTTTCAAATAAAAAGAAATAATGAAAATAATAGTAATAGTAGTAGCAATAATATTGATCAACGTTTTTGGGGCTTCAGAAAAACCATATACACATGAAGAATGGGACGAAGAATGCATAAAGATGTTAAAAAAATATGGACCAGTCCCGGAAGATGAAGAATAATTAAAGTCTGTAATAAAGTAAAAATCAATTTGAACTGTAGAAATTATGACTTAGCAAGAAAAAATAAAAAAAGAATGGATAAATAAACGATGATAATAAGTCAAAAAGATAAACCTTCAGTATTAGGTTGTAAGCACAATAATACATCGATAGTCATAATTGCGGGTTTTGCTGAATGGGAAGAAACGGAGCTCATTTGTGTTGATTGCAGAAAAAAAATATCCAAACCTGATAAAACCATCATTTCAATTTAGAAATGTTTGCCTTGTAAAAACATTTTAATAATCACCAAAATAAAAAAGTATGATAAAAAGAACGAGATCAGAATTAAATAAGTGTATTGTACACAAAGTCGCTAATAAATTTAATACAGGAAAAAATTCACTTTCGGAACAATTAATAAAATTTGATGAAAAAAGCTATGAATTATTTCTTCCTTTTCTTTTAAAACCTTTTAGCTCTGTTACACAAAGCTATCGTTTTAACCATCGATTTGATAATAGTCTAAACAAGATGAATAAGTATTCAATAGAGATTTTTAAGGAAGAAGATTCTTTTATTGAACATTCTAAAAACATCGTAAATCATTTGTATGAACAATCAAACTCAGCTAACATAAAAACGGGTGATGTAATTGTTGCTTATTTTGATGGACTCGAATATAGAGATGTTTTAGTTGAAGCTATAGGTGTGTTTAAAATTGAGAGTAAGGTAGATTTTTTCCAAACATATTTAGATGATGAAGAGAGTTATGATGTAGCTGTTCAAAAAGGAATTTCATCAAAAAAACTTGATAAAGGATGCCTTATTTTAAATTCCTCAGATGTTGAAGGAAATGTGGTTTTATCAGTAGATAATAATAATTATGATACTCAATACTGGATTAAAAATTTCTTAGATGTAAAGTATGCTAATGATAGAAACTTACACACTTACAATTATATAAACTTATGTAAAGAATTTTCAGAAGAAGTAATTAAACTGGAATTCGGAAAGCATGAACAAAGTAAATTCTTAGCAAATACGGTAGATTATTTTAAAGAAAATGAGAGTATTGATATTGCGGATTTTCAAGAACAAACTCTTCTTGATAAACAAAAAAATCTGTTTAAAGAATATATAGATAATTTCCAAAAATCAAATGACCTACAAATAGAAGATAAATTCGAAGTTTCTGATCTCGTATTTAAAAAGGAGAAATCTAAATTAAAAACAGAGATCAAATTAGATACCAAAATTCAAATTAAAATTGATGTCGATTCACCAGATGCTTCCGCAGAATATTTAGAGAGGGGTTTCGATGAGAGTAAAAAAATGAAGTTTTATAAGGTTTTCTTCAATTCAGAAAAGTAACATCTAATCAATTAATAATTGAAATCAAAATCAATACTGAATGAAGAAAAGAGAATTAGAATTACTAAAGCATCATCAAGAATTAAAAGACAGTTTAGATATCAGCGTAAAAATTGCTTATCAGCAAGTTTTTAAAATTACAGTTGAAGACTTAATTAAAAAAAGAAATGCCCCTTCAAATAAAGTAAGACAAAGTTTTGATGATGTTCTTAAATATTATTTAGGAGAAGAGGATTTTAAGAAAATTGTAATAGAGCAAAAACCAATTTAAATTGTAGTTAGTATGTCAAGAGATATAATTTTAAGAATGTAAAAAGATGAATTTGAAGCATTTTTTGCAATGGCTGAAGAAAACGCTATTAGTATTGGTGGTTCAGGAGATGGAGATGATGATCCTTTTGGAGATATCAATACAGAAAGAGTCAAAATAATTAATAAGATGTTGAGATACAACAGAAGAAAAGAACAAATCGAATATTAAAAGTTGTGTAGTAAAAATAGAAACTATGAAATTTCACAAAAACACAGAATATCCGCAAGTTTCAAAAGCAGATGAAAATTATTCTGTTGATGTTATTACATCAAATCCTGATGGTTTTTTAAATATCGGCTTCTATCATTTCAAAGATAAGGAATGGCAATTTCATACAGATACTTTAACCGATCCTTATGAAAATGGTATGCTCCAACCCTTTGTTTGGTGGTATCCTCCAACAGAAAGAATAGAACAATTTTAAGACAGTAGCATTTCCGCAAGTAAATAAAATATAAATACAATGAAATCAATTAAAATTTTAGCAATAATCTTAGTCACTACACTAACCTCCTGTACAGAAAAACAAAGATCTAGATCATTTGGGGGACAATTTGAAGTCAAATTGCCAAAAGGTCAAAAACTGATTGAAGCAACTTGGAAAGGAAAAGATTTGTGGTACCTGACAAGACAAAGAAGAGAAGGTGAACCGATAGAGCGATATCTTTTTAAAGAAGAATCTTCATTTGGGGTCATGGAAGGTTCAGTAATATTCAAAGAACTGTAGCTATTTAGCTATCAAAGAAATTGCACACAAGATCCCTTTGATGGGTGGAAAGCAATATAAGTAAACATTTAACCTGTAATAAAAACGATACGAAATGGAAGAAAGAAAAATCAATTTCAGAATAAACGATGATCCTACTTTGGTAGTAGATAAAGACGGAAATTTAGCGAATAAATTAGAAAAACTATATGGTTATATACACTTAAACCTAGCCTCTTGCTTCGAGCAACTTAAAGAAGGAAAGTTAACGGAAGGAATGAAAGAAACACATTTATCTCTAACTGAAAGTTACACCATAGATTTTTTAAAGGAAGCTAATTATGATAGCATACTGGCTAAAGAAAAAGAAAAAAGACTTTCAGAAATTAGGTCTTTAAATGATGAGAACAGAGAATTGAGAAAAAAATTAGGTGAAAAGGTGTCAAACGAAGATGCCAGAGAAAAAATGAAAAACCTTTCAGAATCGGTAAAAAAATGGTGGAATATTTTTGGTTTTGGTCATACTTCTAAAATTGGATATGGTCAGAACGGTCATATGGAAATAGTTTTTTCTGGTATGATTAGCGAAGGTTATTATGCTAAACCTGATAGGATTACTAAAGAAAGAAAACTAAAATATTTAATTGATTTAGGTTTTTCTTTTAATGAAGATGAGTGTGTTATAATCTCAGATGAAAATATAAACAGGTTAATAAGGTTGATTAATTCAAAATATCCTAGTGCGATGATGAAAGAATTGACTTGTGACTTTTATTCCAAACATAAAACGCTTCGAGATATAAAAGTATCAATTACTAACCTTGAGGATATATCTAATTAATTGTAGCTATTAGCTATCAAAGAAATTGCACACAAGATCCCTTTGATGGGTGGAAAGCAATACAAGTAAACATTTATCGGGAAGTTTCGCGCAAATGCTTTTTGTACCGATGTTTTAACTAAGGAGCTAATGACACAAGATGAATTGAACGAATTGCCAGACTTTGATGGCTTTTAAATCTGTAGTATGAAAACAACATTTTTTACAATAATGATTTTTAAGGTAATCGGTTTTTTAGCAGGAAGATACCAAAGTAAAAACAATCAAAAACAGTAAAATTTAAGATATGGAGAAAATCCTACGAAATATCTAACAAGCTTTTGAAAAAAACTTCCGTACATTTGTGTAAATTCAACACAAAATGAAAATTCCTCAAAATATAAAGGTTGCAGTAGATGCTGTTGTATTCGGATATTCAGAGAACAAACTACAAATATTACTCATTCAACAAAAATTTGGAATTGAAAAAAATAAATGGGCTTTACCTGGAGGTTTTGTAAGAGATAACGAAACACTTGACCAAGCAGTTATTAGAGAACTGAAAGAGGAAACAGGAGTAAAAGCAAATTATTTGGAGCAATTATATACGTTTGGGAACTTAGATAGAGACAAAAGAGATAGGATTATTTCAATATCATATTTAGCACTATTGAACCCTAAAAACTTTACTATAAAAGCTGATACAGATGCAAAAGATGTAAAGTGGTTTAGTATAAGTGAAGTACCTAACTTAGCTTTTGACCATAACAAAATACTTCTAACAGGATTAACCCGATTACAAAATAAAATCAACTACCAACCTATCGGATTTGAATTATTAAAAAAAGAATTTCCCTTTTCCGACATAGAAAATCTATATCAAACAATACTAAATAGAAAAATTGACAGGAGAAACTTCAGAAAAAAACTTTTAAGTTTTGGTTTTTTAGAAGAAACCGAAAAAATATATAAGCCAGTAAGTGGACGTCCTGCTAAGCTATTTCAATTTAATCAAAAAAAATATAAAGAGTTAGAAAGTAATGGTTTCCATTTCGAAATTAAGTTTGCGTAAAAAAAACACAAAATAATTTTGCAGAGGAAATAAAAACATTTAGATTTGTGTAAAAATAACGCAATATGATTTTAAACTTAGACAAAGATTTTAAACCTTACGATAATCAAAAAGAAATTGAATTTGAGTACTTCACATTTTCAGGGGGAGAACCACACATAAAAATCAAGTCAAATCTTGAAGCTGTAAAAGAAGTAAACATTAGTCATCGAGTAAAATCATTTAATGATATAGGAATACTATTTCTATCTGTGAATGCCTTAAGAAATATAGGTATAAAAACAATCAACTTGTTTTTACCTTATTTTCCAGCAGCAAGACAAGACAGATTAATGGTTACGGGAGAAGCCCTCTCGGTTAAAGTATATGCTGACTTGATAAACAATCAAAACTTTAACTCTGTTACAATATTTGACCCACACTCAGAAGTTACACCTGCCCTATTAAATAACTGTAAAGTAATTGAAAACTATAAATTCATAGAAAAAGTTACAAAGCAATTACCAAAGGACTTATTATTAATATCACCAGACGGAGGTGCTTTAAAAAAAATTTATAAAGTAGCCGAGTATCTTAAAGATTATGAGGTAGTTGAATGTTCTAAATCACGAGATGTTAAAAATGGTAAACTATCTGGATTTAAAGTCTATTCAGATGATTTAAAAGGAAAAGATTGCTTAATTGTAGATGATATTTGTGATGGAGGAGGAACATTTTTAGGCCTTGCAAATGAATTAAAAGAAAAGAATGCAGGAAAATTATACTTAGCTATTAGTCACGGAATATTTAGTAAAGGATTTGAAGAAATAGATAAATATTTTGATAAAACATTTACTACCGATTCTTTTAAAACAATTGAAAAAGAAACAAAATTTGAACAAATTAATATTTTAGAAATTATTAAATAAAACACTATGAATCCATTATTATATACAGACGGCTACAAGGTAGACCACAGAAGACAGTACCCTAATCAAACAACATTAGTTTATTCTAATTGGACACCAAGAAAAAGTAGAATTGAAGGTATAGATAGCGTTGTGTTTTTTGGATTACAATATTTTATAAAAAGATACATCATTCAAGATTTTCAAAATAATTTCTTTAATCAACCAAAAGAAGTAGTTTGTACTAAATATAGTAGACGTATCAATAACTATTTAGGCGAAAATTCAGTAGGAATAAAACATATTGAAGATTTACACGATTTAGGATATATTCCTATGGTAATTAAAGCACTGCCAGAAGGGGTTTCTGTACCAATTAGAGTTCCTATGTTTACAATGTATAATACTTTACCCGATTTTTTCTGGTTAACTAATTATTTTGAAACATTGTTATCTACTACAGTTTGGATGCCTTGTAATTCGGCAACTATCGCTAAACAATATCGAATGATATTAGATAAATACGCAAACGAAACATCATCTATTCCTGAGTTTGTAGATTGGCAAGGTCACGATTTTTCAATGAGGGGAATGGCTGGTTTAGAAGCAGCAACAATTAGTTCAGCAGGACATCTCTTAAGTTTTACAGGAACAGATACAATTCCTACAATAGATTTTTTTGAAGAATATTACAACGCTAATTCAGACAATGAGTTAATTGGTGGTTCAGTTGCAGCTACGGAACACTCTGTAATGTGTATGGGAACAAATACTGGTGAGCAAGAAACATTTAAACGTCTAATTACAGAAGTATATCCAAACGGAATAGTTTCAATAGTATCTGATACTTGGGATTTATGGAAAGTTTTAAAAGAGTATTTACCAAATCTAAAAAATGAAGTATTGGCTCGTGATGGAAAAGTCGTAGTTAGACCAGATAGTGGTGATCCTGTAGATATTATTTGTGGTAATCCTAATGGGAAAAGTATAGAAGAGAAAAAAGGTGTTATAGAATTACTCTGGGAAACATTTGGAGGAAATACAAATCAAAAAGGTTTTAAAGAGTTAGATAGTCATATTGGAGCTATTTATGGTGATAGTATTACATTAGATAGAGCAACGCAAATTTGTGAACGTTTAAAACAAAAAGGTTTTGCTTCTACCAATGTTGTTTTAGGTATTGGTTCTTTCACATACCAATACAATACTAGAGATACCTTTGGTTTTGCTATGAAAGCAACATATGGAGAGGTTAAAGGTCTTGGTCGTGAGATTTTTAAAGACCCAATAACTGATGATGGAACAAAAAAATCTGCCAAAGGACTTCTAAAAATAGAACTGGAAAATGAAGAATATAAACTCTATGACCAAGTTAGTTGGGAAGAAGAAAAACAAGGAGAATTAAAAGAGGTTTTCAAAGATGGGAAAATCCTAATTGAAGAAAAATTAAGTGAAATAAGAGACCGTATACGCGAAAACGTTTTACGACAATGTATATAAAACACATAATAGGGCGTTTGGGTGCTAAGCTCAAACGTCTTTTCTTATTTACAAAGTCCACTAAACATAAAATTTTCCATTTAAAACGGAAAATATTTTTATTTAGCTAAATGCAAAACTGAAGCGAAAATACGTGTCTACTGCCCTACGTCTCATATGCTAAACGTTGAAAAACATACTTACCGCATAACACTTTTATTTAGGTGTTTTTTATTTTATGTAAGAAGGAACAACTTCAGTACTTACAGAAAATAATTCATTTGCTTCTCTTGAATTATCTGATAACTCAATTTCAATAAAGTACCCTCTTATATCTCCACCTTCAATTCGATTATTTTTCTTTGATAAATAAAACCAATTCAAATTCATCGGCTTGCTATTGTCAATAGAAATCGTATTAGAGCTTATATCTAAAATTCTTCCAAGAGAATTAACTTTATTACCATCATCTATAAAACAAAGAATATCACCAACACTTACATTGGGTGGTACTTCATGGAATTGTAACTTATTCTTATTGATTTTTATTGCGGTACCAAAACCTTGTGAACTTCCGTATAGGTTTTCTAGGCTCTCATCTTTGAAGAAATGTGTGTACCAACGTGATCCTCTTTTATGAAATTCAGATGATTTTAGATGTCCTTTTGATAAGTTTGTTTTAAACCTAACAGACCAGCTATCATAAGCATCTTGTATGAGTGTTTTATAAATAATATCAGTTTTTGAAAAATCATTTAAAACAGTAGTTACTTTTGATTCATATTGAACACCGTAAAAATTATTATACCCTGCTCCTTTAGCGTTTTGCTCCCATAACTGACCATTTTTAAATGTATAAAAGTTATTACTCATTCGTAAGGCCCAATCTGGTAAAAACGAATGAAAGGAAGTAAACCCTTTTACCTTTTCATCAAAAGTAAGTGTTTGATTATTTAAACATAAAGTTAATTGGTTATAATGTGGATCATAAGCCAATAAATTCTTTAAATTATTACTGTTTTTAAAATAATCTCTAAACCAATTAGTCATTCCTTTATTAGAAATTACCTCAATACCACTTTGCCCCTTTCTTAAAACTACTCCTCTTTTTCTATCAGTCCAATATCTATAATTACCAAAAGAAACTAAGCTCTCAGGATTTTTACTAATTCCGAACTCTCCTACATATGCTTTTACACTTCCTAGCAATAAATCGCTCTTAGCCACATTCGAATTCCCATCTTCATTATAGAGTGTGGTCTTACCATATTGAACTTGGTGTACTTTATCTTCTTGCCAAACATCTAAATCGGTATTATATGCCATTATTGTCTGAATCTCTCCATATTTATCATCCAAGTCTTTAAAGTTCAATGTAGATAAATTAAACTCGTTTAAGCCGTTGTAGTTTAAACTTTGATCGTAAGGCTTACTATATGTCAATCCAGATATTTTAATATTCTCCCTATAATCGTCTATTGGCGAAGATGGTCTAGTTTTAATTGACATTTCTTTTGCGTTAAACTGATCTTTAATTTTATAGCTTTCAAAACCATTTCCCCAAGAGAAACAGTTAAAAAAAGGAAGGTTTAAAACGACGTGGCTATTTGCAGTTTGCGATGTATCGGAATCATCAAAACCAAGGTGAAACCCTTGATCAATTTTATAGGTTCTTTCTGTCTCGTAAAATACATCAGAGTTCTCTTCTACTGGGTCAGTCTCGAAAATAACTCTGTTTTTGAATTGCTTAATCTCAATAATGAATCTAATACGAGTTGAATCATCCCTCCCTCCATCCTCATACCCAAGGGACTTAATTAACAAATTCATAGTTCCTGTTTTTCCATCAGAACTGATATTAACATATCTTTCTGGGTCTTTTACACCATGAGTCCCCACATCTCCTCTTCTAAAAAAAAATCGATTAGATGCGATTCCCTTTTTTGCAAAATCTATATCGATTTTATCTCCATAAAACCATTCCTCTAAGTTTTCATAACTAGTTGTCGATATGTAATGAAAATAGAGTTTTTGATTCTTATTGTTGTATTCTTCATAGATTATATCAATAATAGAGCCTGTTTCAATCCAATCATCTTCTAACCCCCTATAAACAGCTAATGACCTTCCTGTCCAATCATCATGTGCTGTTCTCCATGATTTAGCTCTCAAGACCCATTCGTCATTATAAACATGCCCTATTTCATTCTCAAATTTCAAAGAAATACCATCAGCAACTGGGACCTCAATATCTGACTCAATTTCTTGCTCTTCAACTATAATCTCATTATTATATTCTACTATAAATTTATCTTTTGTGGTATTGCCATCCCCCTGAAAAGTTATTTTTATATGGAAGCTTTTATCTGAATTTCCAAAATAATCACCAGAAATAGTAAGGTCATTTAAAGAACTAATTCCGTAAAAAATTGGAGGCTGTATCACGTTTCTATTATTCTTTATGGGAAAATAGGGTCTCGTACTCCATTCAAAACCATTAAAATAATACCTATTCAAATCCTCTAAGTCCAAACTAAATTTTTCAGGTTTAATCTTCATATATAAACCAGGTAATTGCTTAAACTCTGCTGTGCCTGTTGTATCTAAAAAGTTTTTGTCCTTTTTTACTACTTCAATTACTTTTACCTTAATTATATCGTCTAATACTTTTCTTGTATCAGATTTCACATTTAAGTACTGACCCTCGACCACTGCATCCTTTTGATTCCCTTCTAATTTAACCCATACAAAACTATTTTCTTCATAAAAGATATTAGGTACAATGGTATGATATCCAAGTTTATTCTGTTTAATATAGACTCTATAGTATTTAGCAAAATATGGAGCTTTGTTTTTTATTTTTAAAACCAAGCTATTTTTATTTTTGGTATTTAAGTGTTCAATATAAGTAGTATTGTTTTCACTTACCAAAGGTGTTGTCTGCCTTCCGTAACTATCTAAATAAGCGATAGCAACTTCATAATCTCTATTTGTTTTACAACTTTCAGCTACACCAGAAAAAGGAACATTATTTTGGCCCAATTCTAAGTCAATATAAATTTGCTCTCCGTTCTGATTAACCAAATTATAATTCTCGGTATAATTCGCAAAAATGAGTGTATTGTTAATTAGCTCCAATGCTTTAGCCTTCAATGGTAAAGCGTCGAATAATCTATAAATTTCTTCTTCAGGGAGGCTTCTAGTTATTTTATTCTTCGAAAAGGACGTTTTATAATCTGTATCATCACTCCATCCTTTGTTTTTCTTATTAAAATTATCTACTAGGTAAATAATATTTTTTCCACATTCAATAAAAACAACCTCGATGGCCTTAACATTCTTGCTCCCTGAATTAAACTCTATCTCTACTTCATTAAATGAGTTTATCATGCTTTTATTAGTAGAAGTATAGTAATCATATTCAAACACTTTTGGTCTAAAACATACTCTACTGAAAGGAGATAATGGACTATACTCTCCATCACGGTAAACATAACGATAAGCAAACCTTAAAAACTTTTCTTCTAAATTGTTTTCTCGACTTGAATTTAATTTTAGTGAAATTTTAGGTCCAAATATGGGGGGCCGTTTAATTAAGATAATATCATCCAAATCAAAGCCGTTTTCAATAAAAGTTTTAGCTCTTTCAATATTTATAAATAACGGTTGGTTATAGTTGTCCGTTATCAAAAGGAACTTAGAATTATTATCAGTATCTATAAGTATTCTGGATGATGTTATAAGATACTCCTCTTTAAAGTTCAATACATTTTGAAGTCTTGTGTCTTTTAAAACAAATTGAGTTTCTTTATTTATAATATCATACTCTATAATAAAGCTTCCTAAAGAACTTTTTACAAACCAATAAAGGCTTTCATTGAATTCATCCGAAACACCACCGATAGTCTTTATATCTGATCCTAATTCTAAACTTGTTAGTTGTTTATTACTTAAACTTTTTTCAATAGCTCCGACATCGCTACCTTCACTATTTATTACACGAATATTTAAACCGTTTCTTATTTCTCCTTTTCTTAATAAACGTTCGTCAACATCCTTATTCATTCGTGCTGAAACAAAATTATTAGATATTCTAGACATAATTAAAAATTAGAATTTCTTGCCTTTCTAGCAATCTCGATTAAATTAAACTTTGATCTTTTTAGTTTCGCTTGATGCTGGCTAGACTTTAGTTTATTCGAAGCTCTTATTTTTTCTGATTGAGAAACATTTCTTTTGAATTGTATTAAATCAAAATAAACCCAATCAATGAGAACATTAAGTATTTCTTTATGAACCTTTATTTCTTCTTCTCCATAGGTGTCATATGATAATCCATCAGAAAAATATTCCAAAACAATTGGTTTATCATATAAATCACTACTAAATACGATCTCTTTATCTGTCACACTATATTCTCCATTTCGACTGTACTGTTTTGCGTCCCCTCCACAATGAAAAACATATTTTTTATAAGGTATATTCTGAGCATTATATGCGTCAGCCTTTAGTACATATCCATCTTTGTCAAACAAAATTTCATGTTTATGGTCCTGCAAGTAAGCTATGGCCGTGTGCATGTTATTGTTTTTGTCTAAAGGAAATAATCTGTATGACTCACTAAGCTGATCATAAAGTAAAACGCTAAGTCTAGCCAACGAAACAAAATCGTGTGGCAATGCTATTCTCAAGCTTTCGGGAACATGAATTTCCATTAGTTTTACTTCGTTCAATTTATTCAAGGTCAAATCTGATATGCCAGCCTTTATCGAAGCTATAATCTGTGAACGTTTTATGTGTTTTAAAAGGCTGTCATCATCCAAAGAGATTCTCTCAAAATGCTGAACAACTTTTTGCAATGTTACATATTGATAGCTACCATGTAAATCTTCTTTATTGTGATATTGAAATGGAGTAAGTTTCATTAGTTCGCGATTTCTTTATTAAACATATTCTGTTCTTCATTTTGAGCAATTGCGGTAATATCTTTATCCTTTAAGTTTATCCCTAGCTTTTGAAGGACTCTTATAAGTAATTCATACTTCTGAGAAGAATGAATATCTACATCAGAAAAATCACTTTTCGAAGGGTCGAATAGTGCTACACCGTTAAACTCCCTGTAGGTCCATTTAGCTAGTTTTGGTTCTCTCAAATAAAACAATTCTACAGAGCTTTTAGGTTCTGGAAATATTTGTACGCTGTTGCCATCTCTTAATCCTATTGGATAGCTATTGCTTGCATTATCTTTGTTTAACAGAAATGCTCTTTTATCCTTGCATAGCTCAACTTCATTGGCTCCAACATAAATTAAATCAACATATCTTAGATTAAGCGGAAGCTGAATAGTATTCTTAATTAATGGTGCATTTTCTTTATTAAGATAGTGTTGAATTCGATCTCTTATTTTTTGAGTAGTGTTCTCAGTAAGTGTACTAACTAATCCTCTATTTTGCCTATTTATAGACCTATTTACATCAAAAAACATTTCTTCATATAACTCTTGAACTGATGAGTTAATAAATCCGTCTATGCTTTCTGGTTTTGCGTTTCCAACACTATCTGTATTGGACCATTCCTTTACTAGCCTATGAATTGAATTAACAGAAACCATTTAATTATTTTCAAACAAATATAATTATAATTTAATTCTTTTCTAATACTTATCAAATACAAAAAGCCCTTGCATTATATACAAGGACCTTTTCAACCAATAAATGAAGGGGAATATAAATTTATCTATGCTCTTCTAATTTTTCTCTTATCCATTCTTCCTTATTTAAAAAGGCATTAGGCACTTTTTTTCCTGTCTTCTTAAAATACTCGTCTCTAAGTAATCCTATTTCGCTTTGATCTTGAGAGACACTATTTAATTTCGCCAATTCTGCTCTTAACTCAGCATTTTCCCTTTCAAGCTCATTATTCTTTAAACTTTCTTCTTGGCTTGAGATAACTACGTTGTCAATTTTTTGATTAAGCGCATTTAAAACCAACAAGCTGTCTTCTGTGTTTTTAGAAAGAAAATCACCTAATTTAACTAAGCCATTTTCTCCACGAGCTAAAGGTAATATTTCGCCACCTTCAGTATCATTCCAAACTACAGCGGTACTTCCTAAATTGTTTTTCACAATTTTCTTGTTAAACGCTAAGGCCGCTAAATACTTACTCTCATAATCTTTGGATTCTAAAACTTTTTTCAATTCAAAAGGTTTCAACCTCGCATATTCACGTAGCTCAAGCTCAGCCTTACTATCTGTCCACTGAATAGCATTAATTCCAAAAACAGCCAAAGCAATTGCTTTTCTTTGATCGTCTGAAGTCTCGTTTATGATGGTTAGAACTTCATCTCTCTTTTTATGCTCTGCTAATTTTTGATTAACCTCTGCCTCTTCTGACCATATATAATAATACTTGCCATACCAAGGATGCTTTTGTAAAATTTCATTAAGTAGTATATCTGATTCGGGTACTCTTAACTCTCCATTTTCAAACCAAATAGAAGGAATCGCTTTATAATCTCCTTTTAGATCTTCCTCATAAATTGAATTGGCTCCTGGTACATACTTAACTCTGCGTTGCCCTAAAGACTTCAACCTATTAAAATCTTCAACAAATTTCTCAAGAGTTAATCCCCTTAGCGGAACTTGAAAACTTTTTGCTTGTTTAAATTCTTTTAATCTATATATAATCTCTCCCATGATAATACTTTGTTAAAGGCAGCCATAACAACTGCCTTATTAAATTTAATTTCCAGTATAAACCCCTGTTCCTCTTCTGAATACAAAGAATTGATTTGCCCCAATAACCTGATTCGTCATTTCAGTTTCAATGTGCATTTCCATAGTATCTACCTTATGTTCTGTTCCATAAGGACCTCCAAAAATCTTTGTCTTACGGTATCTATTAATACCATTTTTTTGACGGTATCTAATCGTTAAACGAGGTCTTGAATAGTGGTTTCCATTTTCCAAAACATTTGCTTCTCCCAACGGAATCATTAATGATTGAACACTCGTATTTCTAAACTTTTGAGACCCCAATAATTCTGGTTCATCTAAGGTTGTTAGTTCTGAAGAATGGAAAGTAACACCATCTATATAGACCTCCTTAAATCCAAGTTCTAGAGCAGTTTCTTTACTGTTGTTAAACATTCCATAATTTCCACCATTTAAATAATTGGCATTAACTGATGCAAGCATTCTTCTAAAAGCGGCACTTTGTTTATGATCGTGCCACCATGAGTAAGAAGTTGCCCCTCCTTGTTGCTTAATCCTAAAAGCAATATCAGAAAGTTCTTCTATATCTTCCACAGTACTGTTTCCTATATTTCCACCTTCTTCAACTTGCTGAACAATACTTTTCATTCCTTTAGCATAACCAGCGGCGGTAGCTTCAGAATCATCATCTGAACGTCTATGTAAAAGATGTGTTAATTCAATTAAGTTATCGTAAGAGTCAATGGTACGCTGAAACTCGGGATTAAACCACCCTTCTCCACCTGCATAACCGGGTGTTTCTACCCATATATTATGCGCCATATCCGATTCGGGGGTGTCGTAAAAATCTTTAATTATTTGTGGATAATTATACTTAAACTCAGGGGTGTCTTTTCTTCCTTTTGTAAAATTACCTTCCCCTTTACCCCAACTGTTTGAGAACTTAGAAATAGTTAAGCTTCCATTTAAACCAAAGCTTCCTGCTTGTTTATTCTTTCCTATGAAAGTAGTATCGGAAGTAATTTGGTCAACCACAGCTTGCCTTTCCATTGTTCCGTCAGAAATCATAACAATTTCGCCTACACGTAAATTGTGTTTTGTCGTAGTAGTAAATGTACCGTTTGTTGGGTTAAACGAAACATCACGAAGCGATTGATGTAAATCACCTAACTCTGCGTGTTGTACTTGATCTGAAGCAAATGTGAGCAAACTACCCATCATAGAACAAAAAGGGAGTAGCTTTCCCTTTCCTCGTTGTAAGTGGATTTCTCTCATTTGGTCTGGTGCATAAACCATTCCATAAGAATAAGGGTCAATAAAATTAGCCGATGTTGCTAATTGCCCTGAAGGAGATATTAAAGACGATTGTCCCGTTACTGTATTTTGTTTTAACTCAAAAGCCATTTTTAAAATTTTAAATTAATATTTAACTCCAAACCCACTATTATTTCTTTCCGTAAAACTTCCATAACCTGTTTTCTTGTTATTTTTTTTGATTTCTTTGCGTGTGAAGTTCTCATTATTGGATTTCGCTATGAATTCCTCAATAGTTTTAGCTCTAACTTGTTTCATTGCCATCCCCATATATTTATCAAAATTGATTCCTTTGTGAATAAAGGTTGCCAATTCTTTATGGTTCAAACCATCTTCCCCCATGAAATTCTTTTGAATAAAAGAATCAACGTCTGAAGCATCTGACAGCATACTATGCCTGTCATCATCCGTAAATTCATAGGTAAAGTTTAGAGGTGTTTTTTCTCCGTCATTTTCAATAATTGATTCAACCGCTAATGATGCAGCACTGCTCACACCTTGCTTCATTGATTCAATGTATTTTTTACGATCATCCATTAAAGTATCGTATTGAGACTTTAACATTCTCTGACCGTTTTCAAGAGTTACAAATTCCTCTTTTTGCTGATTAGGATTATAATTTTGAGTAGGTTTTTTATATTCTTCTTGTAATTTTTTTGATTCTTCTATTATATCCTTTACAAAGGATTTTATTTCTAAAGCGTTGTACTGACTTTTATCTTCGTCTGTTAAGTCAATATTTAACTTATGTTCTAAATATTGGTTAACATCTTCATTGCTAATTTTACTATTTGGGTCAATTTTTTGAAGTTTTTTCTTAACCCAATCAAAATCAGAAATAGCGTCTAAGTCTTTCTGAATAAAATCATATTCATCTCTTGATCTTCCTGTATTCTTTTTGAATTCAAAATAATTTATATCATTTTGATCCATTACCCCCTCATAAGGATTAACCGTTTTTTCTACGATCTTTTCAATTTCCTTTTCTTTAACCTGAAAGATATCGTCAAATTGTTTGAACTCTTTTCCAACCTTTTGATTTATATAGCTAAGAACTGCGTCATCCGATAACTCAACTTGGTTAGTTTGCTCTGATTGACCTCCATCTGGAGTGTTAGTGCTGTCTTCTTGTTTACCCGTAGATAAGATAGATGCGCTCCCAAAAGGATTAGACACATCTGTATTTCCATTTGTTTCCCCTTTACCAAATTGAAGTCCAAAAGACATATAAGTATAATTTATAGTTTACGCAAAAATAATAAAAGAATTAAATAAAAACAATAAAGAATTAAATAAGAACTTAAAAAGAATTAATCAAGTAAATCTAAACTAAAATCATGAGGGTCAGAATCTCTTTTTCGTTGATCTATCAACATACTTTGATGTGACGATTTAACATTTTGCCTATCGTCTTTAGCTTTCTCTTTAAATTTAGCCATATCAAATTCAGATAATTTCTTTAATTTTTCCAAATAAACTTCTTGCTGAAACTTTTTCTCTTTTTCTGGCTCTCTTATCTCTTGGATGGCGACCTCTTCTGCAACTCTAATGCTACTGAGAGCTTTTTCAATCGTAATTTTCATCTTTGCTTTTATATGTTCTTCTTCAATTCTTCCTGACGAAGCTTGTTTTGCTGCAGCAATATCACTTTGAGTTTTCATTTGCATGGTAGCTTTCTTTTCCTCATTCATTTGCTCCATTCTTCGTCTTGACATATACGCTAAGTACTGAACAGCTAACTTTATGTTTGTTTTAGCTATACGCACTGCTTCACTCTTAATCTCTGGAGAGATTAATCCTTGCTGTAAGTATAAACCTAAATCCTCTTTGAATTCAGTAATTTCTTGTTGTGTCGGAAGTATTTCTATGGTAAATCCAAAATCATGTAAATGCCTATCTTTTAAACTTTCCAAGGCTTCTAAATTTTGTTTACCTACAGCTCTTTCGAGTTTCTTCCTTAAGTGTTTGGCCTTTGGATTCCTAAAAATGGCATGAATACGACTACTAATTACTTCAGCAACTTTTTTATTAAATCCTAAAGCAGCATCAACAATATGTTCCGTGGTAGTATTGCTACTCAAAAGATTCAGCTGATTAACTCCTAAAAGTGCATCATGTGGCATACTTCCATCACGAGCTGGGTTCACTCCTGTTATATCTCGTATTTGATTATAATAATGAGCATACAAGTTTAAAAGTTGAACTAAACCACTTCCTTGTTGTTGAGACATTGGACGCACTGCTGCACCATCTTTCATCCCGTCTTCTCCCATGTTAATGCGTTGACTAAATACAACCCCTTTTACATTTAAAATTGATAAGGAATGTTCCCAATTTTTTTTCTTATCTCCTTCGGTTTCCAATTCCGCTAATTGGTCTAAGTCAATATGAATTAAGTCCGGTTTTAGTTCCGAACGTAAATGTTGAATTTTTATGTGGATGTTCTGTAGCTCATCAGCTAATGGCTTTATATCATCTAAGAATGAATGTAAGCGATTTTCATACATATCAGAAGAAAAAACTACGAAGGGTGATTGCGCTTTATTTAACTCATCTTCTATAATATTCTCACTCTCTTTGTAGTCATATATAAATTCGGTTCCAATCACATAGGAACCCTCCATCCAGGTATCTTTAAAATCAACCTTCTTCTCATAATCTGATCTTTTCGGAGGCTCAAAAGAATCGTCCTTTTTGGAAATATGAATGGCACTCCCCTTCTTTTTGATAACTTTATAATTTTCCTCTTTCGTTGTTTTAAATGCAAATCGTAAAATATCAACTTTACACCACCCTATATCCTTAAAATCATCATTGGATTTATTTCTTTTAGAATACGTTTTTGCTATTTTTTTTAATTCTGAGCTTTCAAGACCGGATTCTCTTTGCAAATCATTGATCGTAATAGTGTCGACTACCCCATAATAAAAGGCATCGGAAAAATCATTCTCCGTTACATTACTATGAACTAACTGTTCAATATCAAAAGAATCTATTTTAATACCCTCTCGACTATCTGTATAAATACGAACACCGCAAATTGCATTTTCTACTAAATCTTTATTCTTCTTTTTTTCAATAATGGACCAGCGATTTGTTTTTTTTACATGATTAATAATAATTTCTTCCGCTATTTCAATCTTAGTCTTTTCTTTTAGCTGATCATAGATATTGAATTCCTGTAAATCTCTTGGTACAAAACCTTGAGGCATTAAATTAACTTTTAGTGATTTTGTAGCTTCCTTGAGTAAAGGCATTGCTCTCATATTCTTTAAATGCTTTTCCCTCTCTTTAGCTTTAATATTTAAAGAAAGTCGATCGTTAGTTCGTATATCAATCTTGTAATGATCGTCTCTAATTCCATTGCTTACCACTCGGCAAAATTTTTTCAAAGCATTTATGATCCGCCAATCCAAATTAACCAAACTTAAATCGCCGTCTTGACGCATAAATAAGTCTTTATATTTTTTTGTGTCTTGTTCCCCCCTAGCATAAAGTCTATTTTCTCGAATCTTTGCTGAACGATAAGAATATTCACACTCGCTATCTGTCAACCCTCCATTAAACCAATCTTGAGAAATTGTTTTTGCAAAGGCTAAACCATAACTATCATCTAACTTATTACTCCATTTTTCTAATGGGTCTGGAAATGTTGTTTTACTCATATTGCTTGGGATATATTACCTGAATTGTCGTATCTTTTAAATGGGTTTCTTCTTGGTTTTTTCTTTTCATCTGGCTTCTTTATTCTTCTTTGGCAACCAAGTCGGCTTAATGAACTTGAAATAAAAGCGTCATACTTTGTTCTATCCTTTAAATCAACATCTTTCCATTGTTCTAAAGTTCTAGTAAATGGCATATCTCCCATATTTCCTTTAGGCCTATTTCTGTCATCTCTAGCCACACCAATATGGTCTTCGACATAACTTTCAATAGCGTAAAATTGTTGATCTGCAATTTTTGAATTTTGGGGTGGAGCACCACCTAATTTCTTTTCTGTTGGGTTTAATTGGTTATAGCTTTTAAATGGATTATTTAATGAATAATGGCGATATCCTCTGTCTGAGATATATTGTAAAAAAGCTTCGTTTGAAAGCTCACCCAACATAGGTATTGAATAATAAACCATAGCCATCAAAACCTCTTCAAAAAAGATGGTGACTTTTTTTGCTCTATCAATGTATTCCAAAATAAATGCATCATTAGGCAAAGTAGATGTATTATAAGTAGTTGATAAATGTATAGCTCCTTTTGAGCCTCTACCATCAGCACTTTTATCTCTATTATATGGGTCTACACCAAAGCAACCTAAATGCTCTCCTTTTGGTGTCCATGCTAGAACACCGTTTTTAAATTTCTTTTCCTTTATGTTTCTATACTCTAATGGAGGGTGACAACCTTTTCTAATCCAGAAACGACCATTTAAAGGATCAGGATTCCAAACAACCTTAGTGTCCTGAATTCCATTTTCCCATGTAAAATTCCCTCTTTCAATATCATTATTTATTATAGGGTCACTTCCAGTAAATTTCTCTTCCAGCTCTTCTTTATTGTAATCAATTTGTTCCAAAATTTTAGACAAATTGAATTCACAGTCTTCACTTTCGTCTCTGAAAGCTTCTTTAACAGTTCTAGGGAACTGTCTTAACTGCTCATTATATGCCTCTGGGTCTTCTCTTAAGGCTTCTAGCTCATTATCCAAATGAGTGTTTGCACCAATAGTTATCCATTCACCTAAATCGTTAAGAACTGGTTTTTCTGGATCATCAACAATACTAAAGCCATAAGTATCGTAGAATCCTTCTAAACCATAAGCCGCAGAGATAAACAAGTTGTATAAACCACTAGCCGTTTGTCCATTTTTACTCCTTTCCCTTGGATCCGATTGCATAAAAACAGTTTCAAACTCTCTACCTCCTTTCTTCTTGGAATTCACCGTTGAACCTACCATAGATTTACCAACAATCCTTTTTCCTTGCCTATGTGACGTTTTTACGATTCTCCAATACTGATCGAATGGACATTCCTTTGGGAATTTACCTCCTTCATCAATTAAACTCAGGAAAATTTTATCTCCATCCATTGAATTCAAAACAGTATTATGCCATTCGATGGTTGTGTCTAGACCTTCTTCAAAATCATCTTCATCTTCTCCTAGTTTCTTTTTGCGAGTTGGTTCGGTTAAAACTAATTCTTTTTTCGGTGTTGTGGAACCATCCCATGAAGGTTTGAAAAAGACAGGAAGCTTTTTAAATGTTCTTACTAATTTTCCAAAGTTTTTTCGGCTATCTTTTCCTGTTTTTGAGATAATCCCTATTTCTTTGTTTTCATTAGAAGTTCCAAGATTTATTCCTTCAGAGTTGCAAATAGAAGTCCATCCCCAACGCCTGTTTTTTACATAATCTACACCATAACACCTATGATCAGCTTTACAGGCTTCCCAATAAATCAGCAATTCGTTTTGAATGATTCTAAAGACTGGGTAGCCTTCATCTAACTTATTCCATTGATAGAAGAAATGTGAAGAACCAGGCATGTAAACCAATTCCCCTTTGATAAAAATAAAGGTACCGTAAAGACGAAGATTTATTTGTCTCTCAATAAACCCCTCGTATTTTTGTTCAAACTGTGTTTTTGAGTTTAGCCCTTTCGGTTCTTCATCTCTTTTCCATTTTTGATTCTTTGTAGTTTTATCCCAATTTATAATCTCTTTTCTGTCTGAAGGCGGTTCTGGCAAACCAATATGAATTCCATTAACATAAAAAACTGATCCAAGAGTACCATCTTTAGATATAACTATAATGTCATGTTCATGGTCGTAACCATAAGACCATGACTTGAGTTTATTTCTTCCTAAGCGAACCTTTTCTTCAACTTTATCTGTTATTTTATTTCCTAAGTAGAATATCATCTAAAATTATTTTGTTTGTTTATTCTTAGATGCTGTCCTTTTTGCCCAACTCTTTTTTTGTCCGACTTCCTCTTTAGAGTTTAATTCTGTTTCTAGTTCATCAATTTTACTAATCCCCCAATCAAAATCAATAGCGGCCATTTGTCTTGACTTAATTACATTATGCAGTCTATCCTCCGTTACAGATATGTTTTTTCCTGCTCTCATAACCGCCTTAGTTACATCTGGACCTAACATTTCATTCAATTCTTTCTCAACTGAAACTAACTCATTGTAATCATCTTCATGAGGGTTCAATTCAATATCAATGACTTCCAAATTCAAATCGCACATGGTTTTCAAATGCTCAATTAATTCAGGGAGTTCCTCTTTGTAATAACTAGACAGTTCATTTTCAGATAAATTATTTAATTCTTTATAGGCTCTATCTACCTCTTTCATACCCCAAATAGACTGTTCAGCCGCTTGTCTTCTTCCTTTTACTATGTTGTGGTACTTATCCTCAGAAATAACATTATCTACTTCCTTTGTCATAACTTCATAGTTTAGAGCTACCATGCTTTTTAATTTTCTTATGTAGCTCGGAAGTTTCTCCTTTCTATAACTAGACAATCTTTCCATAAACATCTTGTGTTCTTATCCACCAATACTCCTTTCCTTCAATCCAAAATTGAACTCCTCCTCTTGGGTCCATTAATACAACATCATTATTACTAATTCCTTGATCTTGTAGTTCAGAATTTACATAAACTATCTTAACCTTTCCTTTAAATTCCTTTGTATTCTTAACATTATCAGGTAGAAATAATGTTGATTTAATTTCTTTTTCCTCCAGTACTGGTTTTACCAGTAAGTTCTTATTAAAACCTTTCCAATCATGATTTTTTGATTCACGATAGCAAACAATCATATTTGGTGTTATATGATACAAATTCTGGTCTGCATCTATAACACTATTATACCATTGCTTAACACCATGATAGATTTGTCTATAAAAAATGGTGAAGTCTATTAATACCTCATGACCTTTTTTTAAATCTCCTTCATGAAGTGCCGGGACTCCTTTAATTAAAGCAACTCTATTAGATAGCCTTTCGGGATTAAAATCAACGTTTCCAAAGAGTTCAATACCACTTTCTGTTTTAAACTTCTCGCCATACGGAGTTTCTAATTCTATGATATAATTAATTAGTCCTTTCATTTAATATTTTGTAAATAGATTCCATTTGTAACCAATCCTAATTCCTTTATTAGAATTAATTCCTAATTCAAGTATATTTCCCGTCTTGGTTTGAAATCCTGTGTTTAATTCAATTGATGTTTTATTAATAATGTCTGAGGTTATGATACTTGCTCCTCCTAAAATTGAATATCTTGGTTTAATCTTTATTACCTTCTCATAATACTTTGTTTCCTGTGGAAATACTTTGTATGAGAAATCGATACTTTCTAGAGTTCCTTTAGTCTTTACATTAATCTTGGCCGAAAGAAAACTATCCTTAACAATCTCTTTATATTCCCGTAATTGAATAGCTTTCAATAACTCCCGTAATATCATAAGAGAATCTGCTTTTTGATTATTTCTGATCTCAAGCTCTCTAATCAATCTAACATACTGTTCATTATTATCTTTATATACTACCTTATTAACTTCTCTAGGCTTTTCTATTTTAAATGAATTAGACTTTTCGGGGATTATCTTGACCACCAAAGAACTATCAACACTAATGATGTTGGTATCCTTTGAATGGTTCTTTTTATTTTTCCTTCCCAAAAAAAAGAAAAGAAGGAGCCCTATTATTAAAAAATATACTATCCGCTCTTTATTCATTTTTAGAATTAAAAAATCTACAATCTCCTAAAATCTAATAACCTATTTTGATGATATGCTTTAATGCAAACTTTATTATTTTGATTTCCACCAAGCACCCAAATCCAATTCTCATCTTGTCTTATAAAAAAGCCAACGTGACCTTTCCAGCTCTCCATACTCTCTCTCCATAAAACAACTATATCTCCCATTCTTGGGCTATCGTGAACTGTCCTGCCTATTTTCAACCAACTTCTTGCTGTTAATTTTCTAGTCATTTTTTCCCCTGCCCTCTGACAACACCAGTTCGCAAAAGCAGAACACCAAGCTGTTTCATCTTTAAGCATCTCACCATTAAACCCTATTTCATTAAAATACTTTAAAACTTCTGGGTTATCTTTTTTTCCTCTTATCTCAGCTATTCCAATTTGAGAAAGAGCTATTTCTAATACTTTATTCATCTTATTAAAAATTTTTCTAACAATCCTCTTATTAGCCGTGTTACAACTTTAAATAAGTAAGTAACAGCGTCGTATTCTCGTAAATTTTTTCCTGAATAAACTGATCCTGCATTAGCCACAACTGAATATCCTTCTGCTATAGCCAAGGCAATTAAGGAGGTGTTTACTACTCTAATAGCATTATTTTTATCAAATAATCCCCAAGTAAAACCTACGACAACAGGTATCGAAAACATTATAATTTTTGATACAATTCCTTTTTTTGCCTCTCTGGAAGATGGATTTTTCAACTCTGGTATTTTCTTTGCTTTTAATACTCCAAAGAACATATCTAATACCATGAAAAGTAGTAGAACATGAAACGCATAAGCATCTATTCCTACACTATTTAACCATGAATAAAAACATATTGCTAAATAACTCACAGCTTGGATAATTCCTTTTAAACTAAAATCTACTTCCATTAGTTATTCCATCTGATATCTTTTTTAAACTCCTACTCTACGTTAGCACCTAGTAAAGTCAACTTTTCATAAGCCCACTGATTTTCAGATACACGAACATAATAATATCCAAGTTTGCTTGGATTAGTATTGACTATTTTAAAACCTACAGGATATTTATCAAATGGAAACTTTTTATTCAAAATTGCATCCGTAGGGTTAGATAAATCATGACTCTGTGTGTTCATTATATCATCCAAGTGAGCAACAGTACCATCTTTGTCTTGTACTGTTAAAGAGCGTTTACTTGTTATACCGGAAACATCTAACAAAAAAGCATAATCCGAATGTCTTAAACCAAAAACAACTTTATTGGTTTCTGTCGCTCCTATTTTGAAACCTGATGCTCTAGAACCTTTTTCAGTTGTATTTCCGCCAATCATTACACCAGAAGTTCCAGTCATTACTGCTGTACTACAAGTAACAGAGTCTCTTGCTTGAACATAATTAGTAGCTATACCATGTATCTCAGTATGTCCTAAAATCCTTACTGTTGAATTTTTCTTAGGAGATATTATTTCTACATTTATAATACGATACCCTGCCATATCTAGGTTTTGAGTAGCTGTGTGATCTCCTAAATCGTCTCCATTCCTTTTTTCAAAAAAATTAAACTTTCTATTTGAATAATTAATTCCAAAAGCAATAGCCCCATCTGGATAGGTAAAATCATTTCTCAAAACCTTATCTGAAATTTTATCCGATTGTTTTGTTTCTCTCCATATATATTCTTTATGAGTCTTTATGCACCTCACGACCATATCCTCATAATACTTAAATGCATTTATCTCTATATTCAACCTCATTTCATCTAGAGTTAAAAACATCGTTTTACCATCAAGAGGAGATTGAGTTGCTACTTCTATAGAACTACCAATTTGAACTTTGCTATTTTTCATTTTATTTTTTAATCTATTTTATAAAATATTGTTGAAGGAGCAACATACTCTTTACTTAAGAAGTATATTGTTTTGGTTACTTCATCATACTGTTTATGAAAAAGTATGTCAGTCACGTCGTTATTCAAAAAATCGAAAATAATTGGTTCATCTCCTCTTGATATATTTTTAATTACAAAACCATACCTGCCTACATTTTTAAAAACAAATTTTTTACCATCATATACTGAGTCCTCAGAATGCAATGTTCCATAATTAGATAAAAATGAGTCATTTACTTCAGATAAGTTATCAATCCCTTTATTCAAATTGTTGAACTGAAAACTATAATACTCAACTGGAGGTTCAACCACGGTATCTATAACCTCAATATGAACTACTCCCTGACTGTTAGTACCATCAGAATTAGATATACTATATGCAAACTGATCTCTTCCGAAATAATTTAAGTTTGGCTTATAAGTAAAAGAACCATCGTTTGAAAAATCCAAATTTCCATTACTGGTTTCAAAAGCTTTAGTGAATTTATTTTCGCCATCTCCGAGTTGATCATTATGAGATACATTTCCTGTTAAGACTTCATTCATATTAACACTAAACTCATCATTAACTGCTACTGCTTGTAATGCATCTTTAGGCTTACCTTTACAAATACCGCATATACTTTCGATCAGAAAGTTTACGTTTTTGCCTGTTTTACGGCATGTTCCAAAAACAAGGTCTCCTTTTTCTGGAGTCTTGACTTTATACACTTTTAAATCACTTGCTTTCGCCATAAGAAAATATTATTCCTTTAAACAAAAATATAAAATATTTTTATTATTATATTCTAAATTAATACTTTTTTAATACTTATAGTTATATTTGAACCATGAGTACAAAAAAAGAATTACCTAACGATGCTCAGAAATTACTGAAAGGAACTAAAATCAGCCCTGTTTTTGTAAACAAGGATAATGACCATTATTCTAAAAAAAGATTTGCTTATGTATATAAAGGGTATGATTTTCTAGAAAATTTATACCCTGTAAGAATTTATATCCAAAAACGTTATGATCTTGATAGACATATTTTAGAAATACTACTAAAGCTAATGGGAATGAAAATTTTTACCCGGGCTCTATATTCTGAAATCTCGAAGAGCTTTACTTATTCACGATGGGATTCTATAGTAAAAAGTGGCTACTTAAACTTAATAATGGATCATCCCGATGTCGAAAAAAGAATGTGGACACTTAACTCAAAAGGAAGAAACATTGTTATTAAATTTTACAAATATCTTTCCGGTGAAGAAAAAATACCCGAAGATAGTGTCCATAACCCCATGGCCAATAAAAAAACACAGAAACCATTTGACCGAAAGAAGATGGAAACAATTAGAAAGCTAAATCAGTTAGAGGTCCCAGAACACAAAAGAAGCCTATTTTCTTAAATAAGAAACTACATAGCAAAATTGTGACAAGTACAACAAATCTTTATAGTCATTTGTAAATGATTGTAAACGTTTTTGTTCGGATAAATAGTGTTCTAAAACCATATAAATTGTTGATTTTTTTGAAGATTTTTGAATGGTTATTATTAATTTAACGATGTGAAAGTTAAACACACAATAAGAACAGAATGGAGAGTAAACAAAAAACTGACATACTAGAATTCTTTTTAAAGAAACCTTTATACTCTGAATTTGACTTATATACTTTAAGGTTAGAGGAAACCTTAAGCATTCTATTTTTTCATGAACATTGTCGAATTGGAGATTATCACATTGTAAATAAGTTTAAAACCATAGATAGTTATTGCACAGTTTGCAATAAAGAAACTACTTTTACTAGTAGTGTTACGGATTTAGATGTAGTAAATCAAATTTTACGGGATCCTACTAAAGATAACGTAAAAATATTAAAAATATTAAAGGAAAAAGGAACCCATCAGAGAGAACTCCAAGGAGTCTATCAGAGAGTCTTCAAATGCCCTAGACCAGAAAGTAATTCGTCACACGACCAAGTTTTTATATTTAGAGTTAAAGACTCTAAAATTATTAAAGTTGGACAAAGCCCTTCAATTGCTGATCTATCAAAAAAAGAAATTGCAAAATATAGAGCATTAAAAGAAGATATATATCAAGAACTAAATAAAGCAATTGGACTAGCGTCTCACGGAATTGGAGTTGGTTCATTTGTATATTTAAGACGTATCATTGAAAAACATATTGTTTCTCCTAAACTTGATGAACTTTTAAATGAGCAATCAATAACTCAAGAAGAAATAGATCGATCAGATTTTAAAAGCAAAATTAAGCTCGTAAAAAGTAAAACACCTGATTTTCTAGTTGAAAACAGAAAAATTTATTCTATTTTGAGTAAAGGAATCCACGAATTAGAAGAAAACGAATGCAAGGATTTTTTTCCAATTTTAAATGATGCAATTCAAATCATCTTAGACGAAGAAATTGAGAGAAAAGAACGTGAAAAAAAGCGTAAATCAATAGCTGATAAACTGAGTAAAATAAATTAAAATTACTGTGCCCGACGATGGCTTTAAGAAATTGCTTGTTCTCGTCTACTTCTGAAAGTTAGTAGCAAACCAAGCAATCACTCATAGCCGAGACTGTTAAAAAACATGTGACCCATCCATAAATATCTCTACAAATTTAATAGATAAAATTATTGAAAAATCTAAAGTTTAAATAGATCATGAAAACCGATATCAATTTAGAGCATTTACGAAATTCTTGGAGAAGTAAAGAATACTCTCTTAAAATAAAAAAAGATAACAGCATATACACTGGAAAACTATCTAAAGTCCCCAGTGTTCTTGAAAAAAACAAAATAATTGAAGGTCCAGTTTCATTCAGAGAAAAAAAACATCCAATTTATGAAATAGCAATCGGTAGTAATAAATATGATTGTATTATCAGTATAAATTCAGTTGCAAATAATTTTATCCGTAGAAAGGATGTAATCGAAACAATTACAATGAAAATAGGAGAAGATGATGATATTAAGTTTTCAAGCAGTCCAAACTAAAATATTAAATAACGATAAAATAATAAAGTTTTAAATACTATAGCTGTTTAGACTAGTTCATAAGGTAATTATCTGTTTTTTATAACATTTAATAAAACTGACTAGAATACCTGAAACGGTGAATAAAAAATAAAAAACAAACTGAATGGGAATGTTTTATAATGGAGCAAATTGTGATATCTATATCGGAAAGGGAGCAGGAAAAAAGCTCTTAAGTGACATACGTAATGCACGGAAATCTATTAAAATTGTTTCGCCATATTTATCTCCATTTTTAATTACAGAATTAATAAAATTCCGAAAGAGAAATCTTGATATTGAATTAATAACAACAGATAATATTGAAGACTTTTATGGAAATTACGACAAAAACATACATAAGCTAATAAATCAAAATGTAGAAACCGACGAAATAGCCGTTGAAAAAAGAGAAAAATGGAAAACCATTTCTAAAATTCTAACTTATATTGCATTTGGACTTCTCACAATATTAATCGGTATTACTTACTATGTTAAAAACATAAAAATGATATTTGGATTAATCCCAATTATAATTCTGTTTTTAATTGTTAAACTTTATAAAAACAAAATAAAGAATAAGCAGATTTATTCCTATTGGTATTCTCAACTTTTCCCTTTTAAAGTTTACATGTCACCTGACAAATCTGATCAAAGTGACACATTTATCCACAGTAAAATCTATTTAATTGATGATCAAATAGCGTATTTAGGCTCTCTAAATTTTACATCTAATGGAACTAAAAATAATTACGAAAGTAGAATAAGAACAGAAGACCCGAATGCCATCCAAGAAATTAAAGACGAGATTTATCAACTAATGAATCATTCTCATTTACCTGAAAGAGACATTCAGCTTTGGGGTAAACAATTATATAAAGAACCTATCAATTGAAAAAATACTATTAACCTACAACATATATAAATCTGCTATAAAACAGCTATTAAACCAGTACTTTCTTGAAAGATCAACCCTTCAATATTTTCATATTCGAAGGGAACGCCTGTATTTGAATAATACTTTACCCTATCCCCTTTCTTAACAACCTTACATTTTATTCCAACCTCTAGTACTTTTCCTATTTGTTGACTTTGCGCGGTCCCCGGTAATAAGATTCCATTAATGTTCTTTTCCGATTTAATAGGTTCAACTAGGACCCTTTCTCCTAAAATTTTCATTTTGTTTATTTCAATTAATATTTTATTTAGACTCAAAATCGGCACCTAACTCACTTTATTCCGTGTATTAACATATATGCATCTCGTTGTTCTTGATTACTTCGATTTATTCCTGTAATACTTTTAAAAAACTTGCTATTTACTTTTGATTTTCTAGGCTTAATTGTTCTATATGGTAGTTTTAAAAACTCAATCATTTCAACAATCTTCTTTCCTGTTTCATGATTAGAACCAGTTCGTTTTCCTATCTCCGCATTAATAGCGGCTGAACCGTTTTTATTTTTATGCCAATTACTTTTATTAAGCCATCCTGCTTCTACAACAACCAAAATATTTTCCTTGGTTGTTTTAACTCTTTCACTTTTCTCACTTAGAAACACGAACAAGTCAAAGAAAGAGAGATTAAATACTTCAATATGGTCGTTAATCTTTAATGCTACGCCACTTTTGTCTACATCTGGATCAATCCCTATTAAAATGTGCATTGTTCTTTTAAAGCTGCTAAATTTTCGTACTTCTCTATTTGTTTTTTAATCCATATACCATTGTGCCTAACTCCACATAATTGCAATACTTTTCTATGGATTCGAAACAGAATGGGTATTAAATAAATCCTATCTCCATAGTTATTGTGACATTCGCGACATACTGCCATTATATTTTCAATCTGATTTAATCCTTCTGGGTGTTTTTTTCGAGTCAAAATATGATGAATATCTGTAGCTCTAACCTTTTCTGAGCATGTTTCGCATTGACAAAAGTCTGATTCATCTAACCCAAAAGATTTTAAATAAACTCTAGTATAACTCTGCATCTAAAACATCGATATTTAAATAATTCTGCTCAACTGGCTATGGTAGGTTTAGCAATCGATCTAGTCTAATATTATCCAATCTTCACTAAGTATTAATTTTCTTTAATTCAATAGAAAAATCTTCTTGAAACTTCCTTGGGTCTTTTGTGTATGCTTCACGAATTTGATTCATCATTGCAAAATCGACTAAATTGAATTTCGCAACCTTTTCAATAAACTCCTCAGTCTCTCTAAATAAATTTAAAGTCAGTTCTGGATTGGATTCATATATACCGTCCACTTGCTTAACAAAAGGCTCTAACATCTTCTGAAAATTATTTCCGGCTTTCTTTATGTTTTGTTTGTAAAGATTTGTTCCTTTCATATCGTCAATAGCTTCACTTAGAAGTGCGCTCAACATGACCACCTTTAAACCATCTATTCTTAAATCTTTTTCCATTAAACTATTTCATTTTCTTTATTTAGCTCTTCCCAAAGCTCTTTGATTGTTCCTCTTTCAAAGTTATGATCGAAACAATACTGTTGAATTTTACAATTATTCTCTAAAGGGGGGAATTGGGAGTGTAATAATTTAAAAAGCTGATTTACCAACCTACTATTATCATATGGGCCCACAACCGTCTCTTTTGTGTTTAAAGCATGTTTTAAACTATCTTCAATAAGCTTTACTTTTTTCTTGTCATAGCTAAATTGATCTTTAATAGACTCTATAGTTTCAATAAACTCTCCTTCAGTAAATTTCATTTTGTTATATTTCCAGTTAGGTGTTGTTTCTTTCCCACAACCAAAGTCAGTCTTACAATTATTCTCTAAAGGCAACTTAAAAGGGTATCAAATCCCCTCGACTCAACCTTTAACAATATCCATTCGAATACATAATTGATAGCAACCTTGCCGACAAGCAAAGAAATGTCTGAGTCGATCTATAATACAAATATAGAATAAAAAAAGAATTAAAAAAGAATAGTTTAAATAAAAGAATCAAATAATAAAACTATATAAAAACATAATAGAATACTAAAAGAATTAAAACTTGTATCCACACGGTGTAGGAAGTAGACTAACTACCTAAAAAGCAAATATTTAAAAAAAACTGATTTCGAGCTAATTCATAAAAAAAATGATCTATGTGAGTAGGTTTGGAAGTGTTGGGGGGCTTGCGAGGCAAATGTCACGTTCAGAAAGTGATTTTGTTTAGGGTATGGGGGTACTTTTTGTTATTAGTTCTCTGTAGTTTTTCAGCTTTTCTAGTTTAGCCTAATTATTGGTATTAGCTCGGTGTTTACTTTTGTATGAAATAATACTTAGTTTTCTAACACCTTGTTTTTATTGGGGAAAACTGATTTAAGTATATCATTTTGACGACCATTTGTACAACTACTATTTTAAACAATATTAAAACATAGAATTTCAGAAACATATTTTTTTTATCTGCGTTCAAGTTCGCCTCAGCTTTTTTAAAATTTTGGTTTAGTGTGTGTAAAACATTTTTAGTTTATTTACTTTATAAGCTTACTATTTAAACTAAGTTAGATTTTATTGTTTCCCTTATTGATTGTATAGTGTTTTGTTTATAGTCTCTATATTATATCTGTTGTTGTTCTTTTGTTTTAGCTTGGTTACTTTTCTTTTACTTGGTCGTTCTTTTTGTTATAGGCTTTTAGTTTAATTGGTTTTGTTTTTGTCTTGTTATTTCTTTTGTTGTTCTTTTTGTATTTAAGCTATTCTTTTTTAATTCTTATCCCTTTTGTTTATTGGGTTTGTGTCTTTTAGATTGTACACTTTCTAATACTTGTTTTTTATATCTTCTTTGATCTTATTTGTAGCGTTTGTAATGCTCTTTAGTGTTTTGATCTTTTTATTATTTCGCTCTTCTTTCTATGGCCTGTACTTCTAAAATTTATAATTATTATATACTTATTGCCCTTGCAAAAGCTCTTTTGTATTCTAAATAAATTAAAACTATACAAAATATGTTTTTTATAAATTCTTAGTATCAATTTGTATTCAAAAAGTATTATATTATAATTCTTTTTTAATTCTTTTGCCGTATATTTGTATAGCGAAAGCAATCAAATAAAAAACAACAACAAACAAAAATTTTTAATCATGGCTTTTATTAATTATAACGAAAATTCACTTTCCGTAAATATTAAGCAGTTTGAAGAAATAGGGTCTTTTTTAGATGTTGAAATAAAAGACTCCGAAGTTTGGGAGATAGCGCGAGAATATGAAGAGATACCATACTTCACAAATATTTATCAAAGCTTACTATTAAGTAGAATAGTTGAAACTGCAAAAAATATTTATTCCTTAGAAATGGATTGCTTTATAAATGGCAGAGATACACACCTATACAACCGTAAAAACAACCAGTGGACAGCTATATCAAGTTTAGAAGAACTACAAGAACTAATAAATTAACAACAACAAACAAAAATTTTTAATCATGAAAACAGCGACAAATTTTATCAAAAAACAAACAGTGAAATTATTAAACGTATTAGAGGAGTTCGGCAAAGGCGCAAGCTATGCATTAAGAAATTAAAACACCGAAACAATTATAAAAAGTAAACCCGTCTAACAGCGACGAAAGGACGGGTTTTAAACATAAAATTTTATAAATAAAATCTTATAACATGGCAAATATAACAAATACAAAGGCAACGCCAGAAATTGGCACAATTATATTTTTAGACGGCTACGGAAAAACAAAAGGAAGCGCAAAAAACGAGCATATTGTATACAAAATAGAGCATACTAAATTTGGTATAAAATATTTAACCGTTGAAAAAACAACACTAGCACTACAGACAAAAGATTTCGTAAAAAATTATAATAATCTTTTCGGTATTGGTAGTTATTTTTTACCTGAATATAAATTCGATGGAACACAAGACGAATTAGATAATTTGGTAATTGATGCACATAAAAAAGCCAAAGAGGACAAAAAAGCCGAAGAATCAGAAAGACTACTACAAAAACAACTAAGAAACGCTAAAATTGAGGAAGGAAAGAAACTTATAACTATCCCCGAATGGGCAAAAGCTGTTATAGTTGCAGACCACTATCAAAATGACAGCGATACTATGACTGATTATTTTTCAACAAGCATTAAAGAAATCAATTATTTAGCTTTCTCGCGTACAACTCGTAACAACATGAACGAACTAAAAAAAGCTTGTGAAAACTGGGAAAAAACAAAAGAATTATTAAATGATCCCGAAACGGGAGAGCATAAAAAAAGTAGTAGTTATTTACCCAATTTTTTTATCGGTACTGATCATTGGTTCGGATTAAAAGTTAATAAAACAGATTCTTTCTTTGATCTGAGCAACGAAGAAAATAGAAACATGATATACATTGCAGCGGCTGAAAATCGTTGTCATTTTCCTACTGAGAAACCAACAAAAGAAAACAATAATTTAAATGTTGGAGACATCCAAATAATCGACTATTCAGAAAAAGCTATTGCAGTTATAGGAAACACAAAGCCAATTAAAGACGACTTAAAAAAACTTGGCGGAAGGTTTAACTTCAGATTATCCTGCGGGGCTGGATGGGTATTTCCAAAAACAAAACAAGAAGAAGTTAAACAACTTTTAAACCTATAATTAACCTCCTCCCCGACTAGTTAGTTTGGGGAGGTTTAAAACTCATCAAATGACATTCCAAATAAACCAACATACAGCAATAGAGAACTTTAAAAGACTAGATGAATTTGAGATTTTTCAAAAGTTTGGAGAACCATATAAATACCAAGCATTTACGGGAAAAATGGATAGAGAAAAAGTAAAAGGATTCATTTGCCTTGCTGATAATAATATTTACAAGTTAGAAAAAGAAGAAAATTAAAGCCTTTAAGGGTTAATAAACCTATCTAAAAAACAAGGCTTCATGAAAGACTGAAGCCTTATTAAAATATTTTTACTATGAAACTATCTAAAAAAGAAATAAAACTACACGAACAATCAGAGGAGATACTAAAAAAAGACAACCTTACATTTGATGAAAAGCTATTTGTCTTTAAGAACTGGCAAGAAGGAGCATTAAATATGAATTCAAAAACTGGCGCTTTTTTTACTCCTCAAGGTCTTGCAAATGATTTTTCTTTAGAAATTTATTCAGACAGTGACATAATAGACTTATGTGCTGGAATAGGAACCTTATCCTTTTTTGCTTATCACTATAGAAAATGCAATGTAACATGTATTGAATTAAATCCTGGTTACATAAGAGTGGGTAAAAAACTGTTACCAGAAGCAAACTGGATCGAAGGCAACATTTTAGATGAAAACACTTTGCTAAAGGCTGGATCTAATTTTTTTCAATCAATTTCAAACCCTCCATTTGGCAAAATTAAATCTACATCAGAAACTAAGACTAAACTAAACTACAAAGGCTCAGAGTTTGAACTAAAAACAATTGAAATAGCATCAAAAATAAGCAAATACGGAACGTTTATTTTACCTCAAATGAGCACTCCCTTTGAGTATTCTGGAAAACAAGGTTTAACAAGGGTTGACCCATCTCCCAAAGTAAAAAAATTCATAAAAGAAACTGATTTAGAATATGAATTTAATTTAGGATTAGATACTTCACTATACTTAAATGAATGGAAAGGAGTAAGCCCACAAGTTGAAATAGTCAATTTCGATTTCTCCGAATCTCCTAAATTAAAAAGAAAAGATCAAAACATACAGTATTCAATATTTAATCACAACAAAACAGCTTGAAAATGCGTAAAAAAATAATACTAAGGGGAAACCCAAAAGAGATAGATAACTTAAAAGGGTTGTTAATAAATAGCAAGGAAAGTATGCCAGAAATCTGCCCTGAATCTCAAACCTTAAATCTATGGCAAATTAAAGATGTACAAAACAAATATGAATGTACAGAGGAGGAAGCAATGGAAGTACTAGAAGAAGCCCTTTGCAATGAAGCAACAATTGATCAAATCCGGTTTGCTATCGATTTTCATGCCGAAGAATTAGGACTTGACAAAAAATAAATAAACATCATGGCAAATTACTGCAGCAACTATATAGCAATTCAAGGAAACAAAGAAGACATAAATACCCTACACGAAAGAATAGAAAAAAGTTTAGATAATGACTTTGTTTGCTTCACTAAACTATTACAAAAAGACGAAATAAAGGATTATTACACAGAACTTGGAACACGTTGGTTTTGTATTGATTTAGACAAAACAGACGAAGAAACTTTAACAATAACTGGAGACAGTGCATGGAGTCCAGCTCTACCACTTTTCACAACCTTAAGTAAAGAATTCCCAAAACTACATATTGAATATGACTATGAAGAAGGCGGCTGCGATTTTGGAGGATGGGCTGAAATATCAAACGGAGAATGTAATGATAATTGTTTTAAATATTGGGAATACCATTCTATAAGAGATTATCATTTATTCATAATGAAAGTCTTCGAAGATGAACTTCCAGACGTGATTGAAACTAGCTATGAACCAGAAGGCACAGCATTCTTCCAGTACTTGAAAGAAGACGACAAAAAGAAGTTTCTAGAAAACTATCAAGCGGAAATAAAAACACGAGCTTAAACATAGTTAAAGGCTAGAAAATTGACTTCCCCCCCACTCATTAATTTAACTATATTGCTTCCCATTTTAATTTTAAAAAAAAGAATTGATAATCAACAAAAAAGAGAAATGAATCCAGAAATAGAAACAAAAAAAGAAATAAAAAAAGAAATAAAAACAGGAATAGAACCAATTAAAAACTCTAATGAGAACTCAAGGTTTTATGATCACTTAAACATTCCTTTCAACGACAAAACTATTTTATCTGGCGTTTTCGGGATAGGAAAAACTCACTTTATAAAAGAGTTTTTTAAAGAAAATAAAGATAAGTATGTAGCATTAAAATTATCGCCAGTAAACTATTCCATTTCAAAAAATGACGACGTAATAGAGTATATTAAAAACGATTTAGCATTTAATCTTCTTTCTAAAAAAATTGACTTCGAAAAAACGGACTTTTCTTTATTACTATCATCTGAACACTATTTAAAAGATAACTTTTTAGATACTGCTTCAATCCTCGCAAAGAATGCGGTAAAAATAGGAAAAACCATTAGTGGCATTTATGAGAGCATAAAGGAGATAAACGATAACATCAAAAAACACAATAAAGAAGTCAATATTGATGAGAAAAAAGAATTAACTGATTTTTCAAAAGAATTCACAGAAAAAATTGGTTCTATCTATGAAGAAAATAGAATAACTCAATTAATATCTATCTTAATTGAAAAGCTTAAAAATAAAGAAACAGAAGATGAAAAAGAAGTTGTTTTAGTTATTGACGATTTAGACAGACTGGATCCTGAACATATTTTTAGGATTTTAAATGTATTTGCTTGTCACTTTGATTTAGAAGGTGAAAACGGCAATAAGTTTGGAGTTGATAAAATAATTCTAGTTTGTGATGTAGAAAACATTAGAAACATCTTCCATACTAAGTATGGAGCTAATGTTGACTTTACTGGTTATATTGACAAGTTTTATAGTAGAGAAATTTTTTATTTAAATAATACAAAAATTACTTATGAAACTGTAAACTATGTTTTAAATTCACTCGAAACAATTGGTATCTCAGATAGTGTTTTAAATCTAAAAGATGAAAATAACATAGGCACTTACCTTTTGAGAGAGCTACTTTTTGAATTTATAAATTCTGACCTCCTTAGTATGCGTAACTTGTTGAAATTATATGGAAAAAAATATTCTTTTGAATATTTTAATTTCTATTATTCAAGTGATTTAAAAACAATGTCAAATAGATTATTTCCTCTTTTATCAATCTTTGAACTTTTAACATTATTTTTTGGATCAATTAACAATGTTAAAATAGCACTTGATAAATTGATTCAAAAAAAACCTTTAAAAAGAATTAGTTTTACTCATTTTTATATTTTATCATATATAATTCCTTTTCTAGAACATAAACAAAAAGGTTTTTCAGATAAAAAACATGTCAATTTCACTGATACTGATTTAAAACTACAAATTGATTACATACAAGAATTTTCAAGACAGAACCGTGTCAGAACTGCAACAATACATAAAATTAACTATAATAAACATGAAATAGATTGGTACGGAAAAAATGACACAATTTCAATTAACCTTCCTTTTACTCAACTAGTAAAAAATGCATTTGAAAAGTACATCACATTAGATAAAGAAATAGAATAATTTACAAATCAAAAATGAGAACAGCGACAATATTTTATTCTGATGGTTGTATACACAAACACCGAGTTACGGGTACAACCCCTGAAATAAGAAAACAATTTTCGATTGGAAAATTGTTTTATACAGACGATTCGAAAATAAATACAGTAGAAATAAAAGCATTAACAATCGAATAAGCAATGGAACAAAAAAACGAAAAAACAACTAGTGAAATAGGAGCTAAATTTTCGCAATTCTTAAAAGAAAAAAGAATTGCGAAAGGACTTTCAATTCGAAAATTTTCTATTCTTATTTATGGAAGTGAGTCTCAAAATAGTTATTTAAACGATATAGAAAATGGAAAAAGAGAGCCAAATCTTAAAACATTAAGTCTTATTTTAGATCGCTTAAATTGCTCTATAGATTTTATCGAACATTAAACAAAAATTATTAAAACCAAAAAAGTAAAAGACAATGAAAAAATTGATAGCATTAGTTGGATTAATAGCCTTAACTTTATCATGCAGTAGTGAAAGCGAAAAATCAACTAATAAAAATAAAGAGCTTATTTATGGCTCATGGAAACTCACCAAAAGACTTGATGAGAACGGAAAATCATTAGATATTGATGAGTGTTCGAAAAAAGGAACTCTTATTATTAAACCGACGGGCACATATGACTACATTAATTTCGAAATTATAAATGGGGAGTGCAAAGAAAATGGCACCAAGACGACCAGATTTGATTTAACCGATGATAGAATGATTATTTACGACGGAGATTATCAAAAACAAGCATGGATTAACTTTCCTGATGAAAATACTTTTGAATTTACAGAGATAGTGGACGAGGTGAACGAAGTATCTGGAGAGTTCCCAGGAATCAAAGACGTTTGGAAAAGAGCTTTTTAAGCTCTTTCACTGTCTTCAAATGGTCGTCAAAAAACTGAGAATAAACAAACATAACCCCCTAGAAATAAAACATTAATAAAAAACAAACTAATTTATTATCGAAACAGTTTCAAAAAAGCCCTCACCAAGTTCTATCTCGTTTTTCAAGCTGATACTAATCGTATCTAAGCTTCATAGCACTTCGTAGTTTGTGAACCATATATCAAATAGGCTCGTGAATTTTTATATCCTAATTGATGTTAAATCTCTATTTCTGAGAATGATTTCTTTGTACTCATAATAAAATGCATAGCTATAGACCAATATTGAAAAGGTTACTTACTACTTTACATCACTGTACCGATTTTTAATTTAGTACGGTGTTTACACTTTTTACATTCTATTTGCTCTCGGTATCACTTCCAATAGTGAGCTGTAATACCACATTTTCAACAGGTAATCCCTTGCCTTATTTTGTTCGCTTTATAAGCCGCTTTGCAACTTTGTTCATTAGGTTTTTTTTATAGCTTCTAATGATTTCATATTACCTAAACATGAAAGAACTTATAGGAAAACAAGCTATAAGCATGTTTTATTTACATATGATATTTAAACTTTTTTAAAAAACAAAGAACAATACGAGTCAAATTTTTAACAAATTACACCTATTTAGTCCTTACTTAAAAATTAAGTAGTATATTGATTTTGTAATTTTGAATATAACAACTACACAAATATGTAGAATTGAAAAAGTTGCAAAATAAGTTTACGTTTGAAAAGCAAAAAAACAATTTGTTATAGATAAAATGCCACATTTATCATAAATTAATAAATACAGTTACCGCAAAAAACATGCTTTTTTTAACAATAAACTCAACTTAAGTATATAGAGTATATCGTTTATTTATTTAATTTCTCCTCTCTTCTTTTTTTTCTTTCTGCCCTTCTTTTTTTTCTTTCTTCTCTTCTTTTTTTTCTCAACTCATACAGAAATAATAACTCCTCTTTACTGTATTTATTCATAGATCTTTCTAAATCTTCTTCAGCACTTCTTTGCTGATTAATGGAGTTTTGTATAAAAGTATCTGAAAAGTTTTTAAAATCTTCCTTAGACTTTTGTAAAAATTCTTCACTATTTAAACCCTCTAACAATTCATTTGCATTAGGTCTTGTTTGTCTGTTATTTAAAGAATTATTTTGAAATTCTGTAGGACTATTAATAGGAGATGGTTCCTGATTATTGTTTAGGTTATTTATAGAATTAACAAAAACAAATCTATCGTCATTACCTATTATACTTTTAAATTTACCTTGCTTAGCAGAACCGTTAGAACGATTGAAGAAATTAATTCTTACTTGACCAATACGTTGAACCTTTCCAACATTTACAGAATTATATGAAGAAAAATAATCTACATTAACTGAACCCAGTGATCTAATTTTTCCCGTATTTGAATAGTATGAAGAAAAATATCTTATATTAAAGGTTCCTAATCGAGTCACTCTACCCATATTATCATATCTAATGGCTATATTTCGAATCCTTGAAAGTCTATTTACATTGCCAGGACTTGTTGTATGAGAAGAATAATAATCAAAAGTTATATCATTAATTTGCTTTATTTTACCTCGATTTTCAGAATTATAAGAGTCTATATAATCTATGGAGCTAAAATTACTTACATAAAAACCTATTCTAGATAAAACAAAATGATGAGTGGGGATGCTATTAAAATCAGGTCTATTTAAAAATCGAGTGGCCTGGGTTTGTGAATTAAAAGCATAAATACTGATTAATTCACCCTTTTCGCTTAATTTAAAAACATATTTGTCTATGCTTTTATAAATTGTATTTATAGTACCGTCTTGATAATTAAAATTTATAGATAAACTTTGAGAATTAAGCTTAAAACCCATAAACCAAATAGCAATAATTGTAAATATTTTTTTATTCATAATTTTAAATTTAAAAAACAATAGCAATTACATACACACTAACAATAGCTGTTTTTTTTAAAAAAATACAAAAATTATACCAAATAAATTCGATACTTGTATGTTTTATAGGAGTTTATTTTTATTTATCAACTAATCTTACACAAAAACAAAGGAGTGTCTACCTTTGTTGTGGCGATTTTTTTAGAGCCCATAAAGTATTTATATAATAGATTATAGTAAAAAATATGATAACAATTAAAGGTAATTATAGAAGGACTATTAAAATCTGGGAGTAAGACCAAACAATTTAGAGATAATTTGGGGTAACCATAGGGCTGATTAATCGATGCAAACTAGAGCTCTCAACAAGATTTGGCAATTTTTCTAAAAGGAAGATAACTATTCAGCCGATTAATACTTTGAAAAAATATTTTTAAATTATAGATAAAAAAAGTTCATTAACATTTGTTAATAGCTAATTGACAATTAAGTATTAAATTTAAAGTGTGATTAAATTAATTATTCATTTTGAATAATTAAAGCTATTTGTCTTATGCTATCAGAATAAAATGACACTCAATATGTAATTCTGATAGCTTTTATTATTAAATACAAATACTTCAAAAATACTACACCTAATTTCAATTTAAAAAAATAAAATACTTTTACAACTGTAAGATGTTATAAGCTAAACTATAACACAAAATCTTGAACATTTAATTTTTTAATAGCCGTCAAATTAATTATTCTAAACTTTATTATGATTAATGATGGCTGTTACTTTTATTTATGTTTAAACTTTATAAAAATATTTAAGTCATAAAAAGCTTTTAGTTGTTATTACCACGCACAAACTTACAATTACCTCTCATATTAGTTCATTATATAACTTATTGTTTTTCTTATATATGATACTTTGGATACTATTAATTTTAAATATTCAAAAGACTGCAAACATAGTACTAATGAGCATAATTATTTTGCAACATTTTCACCAAATAAATTCTTAGCATAAAATTATAAGCAATATAATTTTATGATCGCAAATAAGATGTAAACAGTGTTTTGTAGATTTTTCAAACTCTAAAACAGTCCTTTTTAGAAATCTATAAGGAGTTTTATATCACTAATAATGAAAAAAAAATCAAAATTATTAGCCAAAACCTATCAAAAACCCCCATAAACACTAATGGTAATCACTGTACTAAAAATAGTGATACTACTTATTTGTATATTTAATAATAAGTTGTTAATTTGTATTCTCTTAGAAACAATCTAAGATATTTATTTTTTATTTTATTTTAACCTGCTCGAGTTCTTTGAGCAGGTTCTTTTTTGAGAGTTAAAAAAACAACTTTTGTTCAAGGAATTTAAAATATTTCTTTTCCTATGAAAAAGGTAAATAATAGATCTTGACTATAATAATTTAACCACTCTACAAAATTATTACTTAAAAAAGAAAAATTGACCATGTGTAGTATATTTATATAGCCTATTAAAGTGTGTTAATCTCAAATTTAATCATTGAATAAATGTTACAACTATTATAAGCAACAGTCTGAACCACATAAAACACTCATATTCAAATATTTTAAAAAATAAAAAAATAAAAATAATGAAACATAGATGTTGTACATATGTCGTACTTTTTTAAGCTTTTATTAACACGAAAATAAGTATAAAAATTTGTCAAAAGGGCAAATTAAACTTTTTTTGAATATTTGTAATCTCGAAATAGCTTCTAAAAATGATAAGAATCTTTTAATCAATTTTCAATGAAAATAAATTTAGCTAGAAAAAGAAGAGTTCCGTTTTCTCTTTAAAAAATAAAAGTATATCTATAATTATTGACTATAATAAAATATGCATTGCACTAAAACTCTTTCGTTTTTTTGTTTTATTTAAATTTTAACGTATTCAACTTAATCTGATCTGTTTATCTAGTTACGACACCAACTAATGAAAATTGACTTTTAAACATGAAAATTTTATCCTCTAATATGAGTATTCAAATAATGTACAAAATGATTTATTGAAAAGATTCTCAAGTAGCAAACTTAAATAAGTAATTTTATTTTAAAAAAAACATTTTCTTATTTCAATTATTTACTTTATATTAAATATGTTTTTAAACTGCGTGTTGATCAAACTTTCTAACTATTTATTAAAAACCTTTCTTAAGAAAGCGTTAATACGCAGTATTTATTACACTTTAATTATTCCATGTAATAAAAACAATATTATACGTTAAGACAATTGATTATTTTAATTTTTAAAAATATTTACACTACTGTAATACTTCTAAAAAGGGATATTTAGAGTTCTTGAATCACCTCTTATAAATAAATAGGATATAACTCAAAACTCAACGTTTTTTTAATAAAAGTAACTATGATGCAAACATATAAATTATACTCTTCAATTAAATAAGCGCTACCTAACAACCGAAATAATTTTCGTGATTATTATTTTAATAGTTATTAATTATTTCTTTTTGCTTCCTTCATAAAGCTCGTACCTAACAAATCTACAGTCCAAATCACCGTTTTTTAAAGGTATTCTTTTCGAAGTTCTAAGACCTACATTTTTTAAAGCTTTTATGTCTGAGGTTATTAACCATGCAGTTGAATTAGTATAGTTGTGTTTTAAAGTATCTCCTATTTTTCTATAGAACTCTTCTACCTCGATATTCAATCGTTCTCCATATGGAGGGTTAAAAAGTATTGTTGTTTTACCAAAAACCTCTTTTTTTGAATTAAAAAAATTTACATGATGTACACCTATAAACTCATCTAAATTAGCATTTATAATATTTTGTTTGGCTTTTTTTACAGCTGACGGAGCTTTATCAAAGCCCATGATTTTAAAATGAGAACTTCTTATTTTTTTTAAAAGAGAATCTTGAATAACAAAATACAAATCTTCATCATAATCATTCCAATTCTCAAAGGCAAAATGTTTTCTATTAATATTCGCTGGTATATTATTAGCAATCATAGTAGCTTCTATCAATAATGTGCCAGAACCACACATAGGGTCAATAAAATTTTCTTCTCCTTTGTATCCTGATAATAATACTAAACCAGCTGCTAAAACCTCATTTATTGGAGCAATGTTAGTTGCACTTCTATAACCTCTTTTATGGAGTGATTCTCCTGAAGAATCCAATGATACTGTTAGCCACTCTTGATGGATATGAATATGTACTTTTAAATCTGGGTATTTCAAATCTACATTTGGCCTTTTCTTAAATTTATGATTAAAATAATCTGCAATAGCATCTTTTGACTTTAAACTAATATAATGAGAGTTTGAAGTGAAATTTTTTGAATTAACAACTGCTCCAATAGAAAATGTTCCTTCTACGTCAAGATAACGCTCCCATTTAATTCTTTGTATTGCTTCATATAAATCTTCTTCATCAAAAATCTTACTCCGTTTTATTGGTTTTAATATTCTTATAGCCGTACGCAATGCTATATTAGCTTTATACATAAACCCTTTATCTCCTCTGAAGCTAACATTTCTAACCCCTTCTGCAACTTGCATTGCTCCCAATTTGCGTAACTCATCTGCTAAAACCCCTTCTAACCCAGCAATAGTTATAGCTGTCATTTTAAAATCTTTCTCCATGTACATTATTTATTCAAAACAAAAGTACTATTAATTTAAAATCTATCAATAATATTATAGGTAATTAAGTTCTTACATTTATAAAAAATCATTATTTCATTTATTCTAAGAATATATTGATTTTTAACGAATGATTTATAGTTAAACTGCAAGTTTTACGTATTTTTGTCGACACTTTTTACTATGGAAGCAAAACAAGATTGGTTTACCGAATGGTTCAATACACCATATTATCACATACTATACAAGCACAGAAATAACAGTGATGCTCAGTTTTTCATTAAAAACATAACCTCGTTTTTGAATATTAAAGAAAATGATTGGGTTGCTGATATTCCTTGTGGAAAAGGAAGACACTCTTTATTTCTAAATTCTCTTGGCTTTAATGTTCACGGGGGAGACTTAAGTCCAAACAGTATTGAGTACGCAAGAAAATTCGAAAATGAAACATTAAAATTTGAGGTTTGGGATATGAGAACTCCTATGGAAAATGACTACAATGTTATTTTTAATTTATTTACAAGTTTTGGGTACTTTAAAGATGATCGAGAAGATATTTTAGTATTGAATAATTTTAAAAAAGCATTGAAAAAAAATAAAGGTAAATTAGTACTAGACTTTTTAAATGTTGATAAAGTTAAAAGGACATTAATACCTTACGAGGAAAAAACAATCGATGGGATTAAGTTTAAAATAAAGAAAGAAATCAAAAATGACTACATATTAAAACACATTGATTTTAAAGCAAGTAACAAACTATACTCATATACTGAACAGGTAAAGCTATTATCACTTAATAAAATGCGTCGTTATTTTGATTCCGCTGGTTTAAAAATTAAGCATATATTTGGCGACTATTCTTTAAACAAATTTGAAAAATTAAATTCGGATAGATTAATCCTTATAGCTGAATGAGTTCTATTTTATTGATTTTATCGGTTTTGGTTGGAGCATTTATTGTTTTATTTATTCAACCAACAAAACAGTTTATAAGTTTACTTTTAGCCTTTAGTGGTTCTTATTTACTTTCTGTTACTGTCTTACATTTACTTCCAGAAGTCTATTTGGATTCAAATACTCCTAAAACAATTGGAATATTAATATTATTTGGAATTTTATTACAATCAATACTTGAATCTTTCTCAAAAGGTGCTGAACATGGTCATATCCATTTACCACTAAATAAAAAAAATTTTCCTAAGCTATTATTTATAAGCTTAAGCATACATGCCTTTACAGAGGGGTTGCCCATTCATGAACATAGTGGTCATCAAAGCAATTTACTTTGGGCTATTTTTATTCATAAAATACCAATAGCTATTATATTAACAACATTTTTATTGAAATTAAAATACTCCAAAAAAACAATTTTATTTTTCTTAATTTTCTTTTCACTAATGAGTCCTCTTGGAATTCTAATATCTGAGCACTCTAAACTTATTCATAAACTTCATTCTGAAATTACCGCTTTTACAATTGGTATTTTCTTCCATATATCTACAATAATTCTATTTGAAAGTTCAGAAAATCATAAATTTAACATTCAAAAATTTACTGCTATAATTTTCGGTATATTATTAACTATACTAACCCTTTAGTAATTTTTTTTAGATTACAGTACTCATTTTCTTTGTCAGGAAAAATAAAAAGACATTCTTTAAAGTAATATGTAACAATTTTTAAGCTTAAATCAAATTAATCATTAATTTACTTTTAAAATAGTATAATTAAGAACCAATAATTTTTCAATTAGTATACCTTTATGTTCAATAAAACAAAGGCTTATGTTTATAATAATATTTTAATTAACACCAACAATAGACATAAGCCAGAATTTTTTATCATAGTTTTAGTTAAACCATATTGTAAAAGACTTAATTTTAGCTAAATCTGGTATTTGATCAATGCTTACTTTCTGCATACTAAACTCTTTTAATCCAAGGTCAGATTTATCAATTGAAATAGTAGCATTTAAATCATCAATAAAAAGCGTAGCTGAGGAAAAAGAAGTTTCTACTTTAGTTATGTTATTGTTCGCGTTTATTTCTTGAAAATCAGAGTTTATATTCAAACCTGTTTTAGTTTGAAATCGTTCATCAAAAATTTCGATACTCTTAATTGTTGAGTTTAAATCTAGCTGATCTTTAGGAATTATAGTAAGTAAATGTTTTCCTCCTTTTTCATAAATTTCATACTTATCGTCCTCACTGAGATCATATTCTCCTTTTTCTCCTTCACTTAAAATTTTTACGATAGAATCGTTTTCGAAAATAACATCAATTTCATTTATTTTAGTTTTTGTAGTTAAATTACCCACATTTCCCTTTGATACATTAAACCTGCTGTTATTGCAGTGAATAAAAGTCAAAGTTATAATTGTAATTGTTAGTGTTTTAAATAGTTTTATCATGTAATTAATTTTATTTATAACGTTTTTTTTTTTATTAAAATTGTTCTTAAATTATTTTTTTTAATATCCCAAACACACTCCTTATAAAAGTAGCACTTGTAAGTACTTTTACAACGGGATTCATAGGTGTTGATCTCTTTGAAGAAGCGGATGTTCTCCTTACTGGTTTTGTATTTACTTTATTTTTTTCTTCTTCTTTGTTTAATCTTTCAATTTTCTTGTTTAACATTTCATAAGCACTTTCTCTGTCTACAATATCATTGTATTTTTTAGCTAATTGTGAATTTCCTATAAGTTCATTAAGTTCTTTATCGGTTAAAATACCCATTCTACTCATTGGAGCTCTTAGCATAGTTCTTACTAGAGGTGTTGGAATTCCTTTTTCGTTTAATACAGAAACTAAAGCTTCTCCAATTCCCAATTGAGTTAAAACTTCTTCGGTTTTGTAGTATTCAGAATCTGGATAATTCTCAGAAGCTAACTTTAAAGCTTTCCTGTCCTTGGCTGTAAAAGCTCTTAAAGAATGTTGAATTTTCATACCCAACTGAGCCAAAACATCTTCAGGTATGTCTTTGGGGTTTTGTGTTACAAAATACAATCCTATCCCTTTTGATCTTATAAGTTTTACAATACTTTCAATCTGACTTAATAAAGATTTTGATGCCTCATCAAAAACCAAGTGTGCTTCATCAATAAATATAACAAGCTCTGGGCTTCCACTATCTCCCTTTTCTGGAAAAGTTTCATAAACCTCCGCTAGTAACTGCAACATAAAAGTGGAAAATAGCTTAGGCTTATCCTGGATATCAGTCAGTCTTAAAATTGAGATAATTCCTTTACCATCATTGTCAATACGTGTTAAATCTTCAACATCAAAAGACCTCTCTCCAAAAAACAAATCACCTCCTTGCTGCTCTATTTCAACTATTTTTCTTAAAATTGCTCCTGTACTAGAGGAAGATATTCTTCCATACTCTTTTTGTATATCCTCTTTTCCTTCATTTGTTATAAACTGTAGTATTTTTTTAAAATCTTTCAAATCTAGCAGTGGCAACTGATTATCATCGCAATATTTAAATATAATAGCTACTATACCTGCTTGAGTTTCTGTAAGGTCTAATATTCTTGAAAGAAGTACTGGACCAAATTCTGACACTGTTGCTCTTAACCTGACTCCATCTTGCTCTGAAATTGTCAAAACTTCAACAGGAAATTTTTTAGCATCAAATGAAATCCCTATTTTTTCATGTCGTTCATCTATTTTTACATGTCCTGAACTTTTTTGAGCTAAACCACTGAGATCTCCTTTGACATCCATAAGTAATACAGGAATTCCTTTTTCTGACATATTTTCGGCTAAAACCTGTAATGTTTTTGTTTTACCTGTTCCAGTAGCACCAGCAATTAAACCATGGCGATTTATTGTTTTTAGAGGAATATTTACAAATGCTTTTGTTATTGTTTCTTCTTCTAACATACCAGCACCTAAAGTTAAATAATCACCTTTACAAGCATATCCTTCCTCAATGTGATTAAAAAAAGCCTTTTTATTACTCATTGTAGTTTAAATTTTGATAAAAATACTATTTATTGCTTCAAATCAAATACAAGATTCTAAAAATCTTGATAAAATTAACTCCATACAAACTATTCTCTTTTACAAGATTATGTTTTATAAGTGTATCTGAACTAATAGATAATAAGCAAACACAATTTCGTATTAATCTTTATTTTAACAAAACAGTTAATGATTTTAATAATTTTTGACAAAACATATTAGTAATTTAGTACTCTCTTTAGTCTAAACAAGATTAAAATGAATTTTCCATAAATATTTATCTTAAAATAAACATACAAGAACTACCTTTGCATCCGATTTATTTTATTGGAAGATACCTAAATCAAATTTTAAAGTAGATGGATAATAAGACGAAAGAATTAGTAAATAAAGGCGAAATGCTTCCATTAATGGAAGAGTTTTATACAATTCAAGGAGAAGGAGCTCATACGGGTACTGCAGCATATTTTATTCGAATAGGTGGTTGCGATATTGGTTGTCATTGGTGTGATGTAAAAGAAAGTTGGAATGCCGCAATTCACCCTCCAACACATGCTGATATTATTGTTGAAAACACAAAAAAATATGCTAAAACGGTTGTTGTTACTGGAGGGGAACCATTAATGTGGAATTTAGATTATTTGACAAATAGACTAAAAAGTTACCATATCAAGACTCATATAGAAACGTCAGGCGCTTATTCATTTTCTGGTAATTGGGATTGGTTTTGCTTGTCTCCAAAAAAAACGAAACTCCCATTAGAAAAAAGTTACAATGAAGCAAATGAACTAAAAATGATCATTCATAATAAAAGTGATTTTTTATTTGCAGAAGAGCAGTCAAAAAAGGTTAATACAAAATGTCAATTATTTTTACAACCAGAGTGGAGTAAGAAAGAAAAAATGACTCCTTTGATAATTGATTATGTTATGAAAAATCCTAAGTGGAGAATATCATTACAGACTCATAAGTATTTAAATATTCCTTAATTGACAACAATATTTGCTAATATAAAACATAACTTACAAAACTGTGAAACTCCATTCTACTTAAAAAGCTTATTTTTTTATTTAGAATTTGTCACATTTTCTAAATAAAAACAATGGCTTTCCTTGAGGTAATTTCTTAGAAACGTGTATAAATAGTTACATAAAAAATAAAATGACTCTCAAATATAAGGATACTTGAATAAATAAGTAGCCTAAACAGTCAGATTCACTTTACCTTTATCTATTATAAACGCACCTAGAAAACAACTTTTCTTTAAAAACAATTAGATTATCTACTTAGTTAAAGAAGAATGAAATCTTAAAATTGCATTTATTACAAAAACTAAAACACTTAAAATCAGGTAGTTTGTTTTTTTAACATATTTTTATAAAAAACAAAATATAAAAATAAAATGACAATATTTACAAAGAGATTTTATGCTCTTATCTTTACATGCTGCTTCTTAATTCATTTTAGTTGCTCAAAAGAACAATTTGAAAATAATACATCTAATGAAGTCGATAATTTTGAGTCAAAAGCTTTTCAGAAAATCTTAGAAAATGAACTTAAAAACTATACTGCTTCTGATAGAAAAAAGCTATTTAAAGATCTAAAAACCTACATCGACACCTACAATAATTCTTCTCAAAAAACAAGTATTTTAACACTTGATAACTTAACCGATAATTTTTTATTTAGATTATTTTCTGACTTTTTCGGCGACTTTTTTGGTAGACTTCATTCAGATCGCTATGCATTTGACTACAATTCGCACAACCCTATAATTAGTAAAAAAGGACTAGCAGACCCATGTGTTATTAAGCATAATGGCAAGTACTATCTCTATCCAACTTCTAATGGGCGAGAGTATCGTGTTTATGAATCAGACAACCTTTATGATTGGGTCGATAAAGGTGTTGCTTTTAGTTCTGATAAACCCAATGTATGGGCTCCTGATGTATACAAACACACAGATGGCATGTTTTATTTGTATTATTCTGTCAACTTTAAAGTCGGTGTTGCCAAATCCTCAACTCCCTTTGGGCCATTTATAGACCACGGTGTGATTGCTTCTGGTATTGATGCTCATTTATTTCGAGACCCTAAAGACCAAAATTTATACTTATACTATACAAATTATGATAATGGTCCTTATGCTACTAATGACATGGTAGTCAGAAAAATGAAGAATCCATTAAAAGTTGACTCAAAAGAATTTTTTATAATGAGAGCTGATAAAAAATGGGAAAATGGACCTTTAATTATTCCTTTTGGTATTACAGAAGCCCCGACAGTTGTTTATAAAGAAGAATTTGATTTATATTACCTAATTTATTCAGGAGATTTTTATTTCAATAACGGTTATGCAACAGGTTATGCCACATCAAACTCTCCTCTTGGTCCCTTTAAAAAATATGAAAAGAATCCTTTTTTATCTCAAATCCATACAGATGTTATGGGCCCCGGTCATGCGTCGTATCTCAAAGGATATGATGGAAATGAATATTTATTTTATCATCAAAAATCTACACCAAAATGGACATTCACTAACGAAAACGACACAAGATATATTGTTGTGGATAAGATAAAATTCGATGCAAATGGTATTCTTAAAATATCCCCAAACGCATTAAATCCATCTAAAATGTAAATAAATAAAGTGTTAAAATAAAAAAGTCGTGTTAAACACGACTTTTTTATTTTTAATAATCTTGATTAACATTCCAAGACTCTAATATTTCTTTTAATGTCTTTATAAACATTCCTCCAAGAGCCCCATTAACAACTCTATGATCATATGAATGAGAGACTATCATCTTATGTCTGATCCCTATGAAATCACCTTCAGGTGTTTCAATTACTGATGGCATTTTTCTAATAGCTCCCAATGCAAGTATCGCTACTTGTGGTTGATTAATAATTGGCGTTCCCATTATTGAACCAAAACTACCTACATTTGTAACGGTATATGTTCCTCCCTGTATTTCGTCTGGCTTTAATTTATTTTCTCTTGATCTAGAAGCTAGATCATTGACTTGCTTTGTCATGCCTACTAAACTCAATTGATCTGCATTCTTAATCACAGGAACAATTAAATTTCCATCTGGAAGCGCTGCAGCCATACCTAAATTAACATTCCCTCTCTGTATTATTTTATCACCATCAACAGAAATATTAATTAAAGGATGCTTCTTGATAGTTTGTGCAACGGCTTGCATAAAAATTGGTGTAAAAGTTAACTTTTCACCCTCTCTTTTCTGATAAGCTGTCTTTACTTTATTTCTCCAATTTACAATATTTGTAACATCAATTTCTATAAATGACTGAACATGAGCAGAGGTCTGAATTGAATTAATCATATGCTTTGAAACGAGCTTACCCATACGACTCATTTCAATAATTTGATCTTGCCCTCCAAGGGTTATCGGTGTCGAAGCTTGTTTATTTTCTTCTAAGGAAGAAGGTCTGGTAGCCTCCTGCTTGAAAGCTTTTTTGGAACTATTATTTTTTTTATTCTCTATAAAGTTCAAAATATCAGTCTTTGTCACTCTCCCTCCTTTTCCTGAACCTTGAATATCATTAAGCTCTCCCAAAGAAATTTTTTCTGCCTGGGCAATACTTTTTACTAAGGGGGAATAAAAACGATCTCCTGAAGTTGTTTCGGTTGTAATATCTTTTACTTTCTTAACATTTTGAATTGTTTTTTCTATCTCCAAAGCAGCTGGTGAAGACACTTCATCGTTGGTTTCTTCTTTTTCAGTGATTACCTCGTTATCTTCTCCATCTATTTCAATAACTGCAATTGTTTGTCCAACCTGAACAACCGTATCTTTCTCAAATAAAATCTCTACAAGTTTTCCCTCAACTTCACTAGGCACTTCACTATCTACTTTATCAGTTGCAACTTCTACAATGGTATCATCTAATTCAATCGTATCTCCAACTTCTTTCAACCAAGAAGTAATTGTTGCTTCTGCAACACTTTCACCCATTTTTGGTAATTTGAGTTCGTATCTAGCCATATTCAATTATTTTGATGCTTGCGAATTTAGTAAAAACTAATGATTTTTCTATGATTTTGACACAAAAGATTTACAATAATATTTTATTTTTTTTATATTATTCATAAAAAAAACACTTAATCACATATTAAAACAAAATATAATCATATAAAACGATATTTTTTTTACGTAATTCATATTGCGAATTATCTAAAAAAAACAAGTTAATTTAGTATTACTATTATTTTTTTAGACAAAAAACGATCGTTATATATTTATTTACGCCCATTTTTTGGGTTCTCTTAAAACTTCAATTAAAGCAGCTTCTTGAGATCCTTCATTTGGTTGATGATCATATTTCCATTTAACAGTCGGTGGCAAACTCATAAGGATACTCTCTATTCTTCCATTCGTTTTAAGCCCAAATAAAGTTCCTCGATCGTGCACTAAATTAAACTCGACGTACCTACCTCTTCGTACCTCTTGCCATTCTCTTTGTAATTGATTGTATTCGGTGTCCTTTCTTTTTTCAACAATGGGTATGTATGAATTCAAAAAACTATTTCCTACTTCCGTTACAAAATTATATCGATCATCCATTGAGAAAGTATCTGTTTCTTTTAAATAATCAAAAAATAAACCACCAATTCCTCTAGCTTCATTCCTATGCTTATTCCAAAAATAATGATCACAAGCTTCTTTAAATTCTACATAATAATTTTCATGATGCTTGCTACACGCCTCCTTGCAAATACTGTGAAAATGAAATGCATCTTCTTCGAACAAATAATATGGAGTTAAATCTTGTCCCCCTCCAAACCATTGGGTTACAACATTATTATTCTCATCATACATCTCGAAATACCTCCAATTTGCATGTACTGTAGGTACAAAAGGATTTTTTGGGTGTATCACTAAACTTAATCCACACGCATAAAAATTACCTTCTGCTACGTTAAATTGTTTTCTTAAAACATCAGGTAACTGTCCATGAACTGCTGATATATTAACCCCTCCTTTTTCAAAAATATTCCCATTTTCAATTACTCTTGTTCTCCCTCCACCTCCTTCATTACGTTTCCATAAATCTTCTTTAAACTTTGCCTTACCATCAACTTCCTCTAACTTGTCTGTTATGGTGTCCTGAAGTTCTTGTATATATGCGTAAAACTTATCTTTCATTTGTTGAATATTTGTATTACAAAAATAAATAATCTGACTATTCTAAGTATAAATTCTTTTGATTGTTTCTTCGATTACTTCTATAACAGAAAAGGGGAAAATGAAAACAGTACTCAATACGGGAATCAACATCATTAACTTAAAAACAATTCAATTAACTATAGCAATACCTTATTCTTTAGAAACATTGATGCTTTCTTAATACCCTTATTATATTTCAAAAGTAGAATCTACATTTACAGATTCCGTTTAATAGACTTTAATTAGTAAAAAAAGAATACATTGATGATATTAACTCAACTACAATACAACTTAACAAGTAAAAACAATACAATAAAAATTATCCCCATCTAACAACGGCGAAAGGACAGATTTTAAATCTAAAAGTCATATAAAAACTTATGTAAAACGGAAAATTAATTTAAGTTCTCCAATACCTTAAAAAGGGAAATGTTCTTTGACATAATTGTGGTAAATAAAATAAACGTTTGTATTCGGATAAATAGCACCCTGTAACTATATAATATGTTGTTTTTTAAGCTTTTTAGATGGTTTAAATTAATATTACATTTGTAGCGGAAATATACACAATTGTGTATATCCACTAGTTGTAAGCAATTAAACCGAACCAATGCTGACCATTGAGAAAATAAAAATTTATAACAAGTTTGGCGGAGACATTGACGGATTAGTCCGAGTCGGAAAATCGACTGAAAAAAACTTGATTAGTTATAATGATTGGTTCTTAATTGACGAATTTGAACAGGATATAAAATTGATTTCTGATAGACTTGTATCAAAAGAATATAGAGAAAAATCTTTAATCAAGCTAAATGAAAATTGCGATTTGGAAACCAAAGACTATTTCAAATTCAAAATTCCATTTTATTCGGACTTTAAAGAAGTTTCAGAAATAGTAGATAATATCAAATCAAGAATTAATGATGAAACTGATAGTGTTTGGGCTGGATTTGACAATACGGAGGTTTTGATAAAAGAACTTGATTATGACCAAAAACAAATAGAACTTTTGGATTTTGATACTCTTGAGAAAATAATGGTGGAATTTTTACCGACCAGCACTTATCAAGAATTAGCAATGTCAAATGGTTGGAGTAATGAATATTCAAAAATAGCGAAGAAATTTGATTCCATTCATAAGCAAATCAAAGAAAAACTGCTTACAACAAAGTATAAAAATAATGGCGGAAATTCTGCTAAAATCAAGAACAGTAATAACAATAAACTTTGGTCTAAACTGAAAAGTTTGTGGTCTTAAAACCACCACTATTCTTATACAAGACCGTTAAAAATACAGTTATACAAAGCACATTTATAGTGTTTTTTATGACCAAAATTTAGAAAGCTTACTACCAATAAAGAATAGTGGTTATATGATAATTCAAGGAAATAAAAGAAACGTAAATACCCTAGGTGAGAGCATAAACAATAGTCTGGACAATTACTATATTAATTTCTAATACTATCAAGCAGAAATAAAAACGTAGTCTTTAAAGATCGTTAAAAATTAGAAAATTGACCTTTTACCCCTTCTTAATTTACCTATATTACTTTTCATTTTGATAAAAAAATGGTAATTGATTATGGATAAAAAAGAAATTACCTATTTAGTACTAAAGTAAAGGCATGTCCTATTACTATTGATATCTGTAAACTTATCGAAATAGGCACTCAAAAGAACTTTCATAATTTTAATTTAAAAATTACTTTTAATGTCTTTGTATAAAAACTCATACCTTTTAAAACATTTGGATCCATAACCATAAGTTGAAATAACAAAAAAACCTCTTTTCTTAAACGAAAGAGGTTGGTTATTTATAATATTTTGTTTTTCTATTAAAGTACTGGTTTTATAAACTCCTCTAATTCTTTTTCGTTAATTTCATTAACTTTTTCCCAATTCATTTGTTTAGAAGGATATGCGGCACCTCTTCTTACACTAAGAAATCTCTTATCTTTACTAATCAAATAAGTTGTAGGATAATCTAATTTATGGAAAAAACCAAAAGACTCTGTATAGGCTTTATTATCAAATTTTTTTGTTGGTGGAATTAATTTAATTCGTGGATCAAGCTTTTTTTGCATTCTCTGAATACCTTTCAAGTCGTCCCAAAAGAACATAACAAACTCCAGTTTACCAGCGTACTTTTCAACCATTTTATTTAGGGCTGGAATATCACCCCAACATGGAGCACATCTTGTGGACGCAGCTATCAAAACTATAGGTTTTTTAACCTTGTCTGTACTTATTTTTTTTCCATCAATTGCTACGAAATCATAATTTAAGAGATAAGAACCTATTAGGCAATCACTTATTAATCCTTCCGCAGTTTCTGCCTCACAGTTATTTACGGCAAAATTGTAATATACTTTCTCTTGAGCAAGGGCTCCGATCGAAAACAAAATACTTAATAAGAATACTATTTTCTTCATATACTTTAGGATAATTAAGGGGATTATTATTTTAAACTTTATATTCCTTTACAGCATCAATAAATGCTTGCGCATTTTCTAAAGGAATATTGGGTAAAATTCCATGCCCCAAGTTAACAATATATTTATCTTTACCAAATTCATTTATCATTTGGTGTACCATTTTTTTTATGTCTTTAGGGGGAGACAATAACCGTGAAGGATCAAAATTTCCTTGTAAAGTTATATTTCCGCCTGTTAAATACCTTGCGTTTTTTGCAGAACAGGTCCAATCTACTCCTAAGGCTGAGGCATTAGACCTAGCCATCTCATTTAACGCAAACCAACATCCTTTACCAAAGGCGATAACAGGTGCTTCATCTTTAAGAGCCTCAATAATTTGATTTATGTATTGCCATGAGAACTCTTTGTAATCCGTCGGAGATAACATACCTCCCCAAGAATCAAAAATTTGAACAGCATTTACACCTGACTTTACTTTTTCTTTTAAATAAGCAATAGTGGTCGCTGTTATTTTACTTAACAATTCGTGTGCCAAAATTGGTTTACTGAAACAAAATTCTTTAGCTTTATCAAAATTTTTTGAGCCTTGTCCTTGAACCATATAACATAAAATTGTCCATGGAGATCCTGCAAAACCTATTAATGGGATTTCATCATTTAACTTCTCTTTAGTTAACTTAATAGCATCCATAACATACCCTAATTCTTCTTGAATATCTGGAACAATAACATTATCCAATCCTTTTTGATCTCTAATAGGATTTGGCAAGTAAGGGCCAAAATCGGGTTTCATTTCAACCTCAACATTCATTGCTTGAGGAACCACCAGAATGTCAGAAAATAAAATAGCTGCATCCATTCCGTACCTTCGAATTGGTTGCACTGTTATTTCTGAGGCCAGCTCTGGAGTCTTACACCTTGTAAAAAAGTCATACTTTTTCTTTAACTCCATAAATTCTGGCAAATACCTACCCGCTTGTCGCATCATCCATACAGGCGGTCTATCCACCGTTTCACCTCTTAAGGCTTTTAAAAATAAATCGTTTTTAATCATTTTTAATATTACGCCTCCTCTAATATAATAAAGTATTTTTTAACAAACTAAAAAACAGAAACTTACAAAAGAGTAAAGACTTTTTAAATTACATATTCGATACTGCTTGAATTGATTTATCAATCGCTTTTGTTATATTTTTTAAATCCTTGTTAGAAATAGCTGAAGTCAAAAACCATGCTTCGAATTGCGATGGAGGTAAGAAAACACCATTTCTAATCATTTCCCAAAAGAAAACAGCATACTTTTTAGTATCACTAGTTTGAGCTTCCTCGAAATTTGTCACATGTACATCTGTGAAAAATGTATTGATCATTGATCCAAACCTATTAACCGTAACTTTCACATCATATTTTTTTGCTGTCTCCAGCAAAAATACTTCTAATATTTTTGCTATCTCGTTAAACTTTTCATAAGGATCTTGTTTTTTTAATTCAGAAAGAGTAGATATACCTGCTGCCATTGCAATAGGATTACCACTTAATGTACCTGCTTGGTACATACCACCTAAAGGAGCTACCATCTCCATAATTTCATTACGAGCTCCATAAGCTCCTACGGGGAATCCTCCTCCTATAACTTTTCCTAAACATGTTATATCGGCTTCTACATCAAACTTCTCTTGAGCACCTCCAAAATTCGATCTGAATCCTGTCATTACCTCATCAACTATAAGTAATGCTCCTTTTGAATTAACTAGTTTTTTTAAATCCTTTAAAAAGTTGTTTTGAGGTACAACAACTCCCATGTTTCCAGCGATAGGCTCCAAAATAACGCCAGCAATGTCATCATGTTCCTCAAAATGCGCTTTTACACTTTCAAGGTCATTGTAATTAGCTATTAATGTATTTTTGACAGCCCCTTCAGGAACCCCTTTACTTCCAGGCAAACTCAACGTTGCTAAACCAGAACCTGCTGCTACCAGTAATGCATCTTGATGTCCATGATAACAACCTGAAAACTTTATAATTTTGTCCCTTCCAGTATATGCCCTGGCCAACCGAATACCACTTAAAACGGCTTCAGTTCCTGAGCTTACAAAACGAATTTTATCCATTCCAGAAAACGCTTCGCAAATAATTTTAGCTAATTTAATTTCGTTTTTAGTTGAAGCTCCAAAAGAATAACCATTTTTCAGTGCCTTTGAAACAGCTTTTTGAACTTTCTTATGACGATGACCCAAAATCATAGGGCCGTAAGACAATACCAAGTCTACATAAGTGTTGCCATCAACATCTATAATCTTACTCCCTTTTGCTTTTTTTACAAACAAAGGATTTCCACCAACAGATGCAAATGCCCTCACTGGAGAGTTTACCGCTCCAACTAAATTTGTTAATCCTTTATTATAAAGTTCTTGTGATTTTTTAAAATCCATAAACTAGATCGTATTTTTATTGATTTATTTTATTGTTTTTCAACCCTTAAAAGAAAAGACAAATCTTTATTCTTAAAAAATTCAAAGTGATATATTTTATTCTTTATAAACGGCTTGATTATCAATGAATGGTAGTTGTTTTTTTCTGAACCTATATATATTTTACCTCCTTCAATCTTCCATTTGCGTCCTGATAACGACAATGTAACTTTAGCAAATGATTCAGACATATGTTCTGTTTTCAAACCAAAATTTTGTGTTTTTTTAAAATAAAAAAAAGCCCTTTTAAAACTAGTGATCAATTTTTTATCAATATTTTTATTCGGTAACCTCAACACCTTTGTTACTTTCCAAACACCTGAAATATCTTCATTTTTTAGATTTTGGCTATTAATATTCGTAAACCAAAACAGAACGAATATAATAAGGTATTTTTTCATAAGTGGAATTATTTTGACTACTAAAATAAAGATAACTCATAAAAATAATATTAATTTATCCATGTTTTTAAGAGCTCTAAGTAAAAGAACTTCTAAATAAATGCTACAAGAAAAATTACTTTTTTAACAATTTAGCTGCTTCTTTAGCGAAATAAGTAAGGATGATATCAGCTCCAGCTCTTTTCATTGATAGTAAACTTTCCATAATAACCTTGTCTTCATCAAGCCACCCTTTTTCACTTGCTGCCTTAATCATCGCATATTCTCCACTGACGTTATAAGCTGTAATGGGTACATTATAGTTGTCTTTTAAAGACTTAATGACATCAAGATATGAAAGGGCTGGTTTTACCATTATCATATCAGCTCCCTCTTCGATATCTAGGTCGGCTTCTATAAGTGCTTCTTTAGAGTTTGCAGGATTCATCTGATATGTCTTTTTATCACCAAACTTAGGAGCCGAATCTAAAGCGTCTCTAAAGGGTCCATAAAAGGCACTTGCATATTTTACTGTGTATGACATAATGGAAACGCTGGTATATCCTGCTTCATCTAGTATTCTTCTAATGTATCCCACTCGACCATCCATCATATCTGATGGTCCTAAGATATCAGCTCCTGCTTGAGCCTGTATCAAAGCCATTTTACCAAGAATTTCAAGAGTCTTGTCATTAATTATTTCTCCTTTTTCAACAATTCCATCATGTCCGTCACTTGAATACGGGTCCATAGCAATATCTGTCATCAATACAATATCCGGAAACTGTAATTTAACCTCTTTCAAAGCCTTGATATATAATCCATTTTTATTGTAACCTTCAGTTGCATACTTATCTTTTTGATCGTCTTCTAAAGAAGGGAATATACAGAAACCTTTAATTCCAAGTCTTATGCATTCTTCTATTTCTAAAAGTAATAAATCAAGAGAATAACGATATATACCTGGCATAGAGCTTATTGATTGTTTTTCATTTACCCCTGGTATTAAAAATAATGGAAAAATGAAATCATTTGCTGTTAGCGTGTTTTCTGCAACCATCGCTCTAATGGCCCCAGACTTCCTATTCCTTCTTGGTCGTCTATTTTGTAACATTAATAGTTTTTATTATAGAAAAAAGAGATAAAAATTTATCTCTTTTATTTTATGATTCTGCAGCAAAATGTATCCCTACCATTTCAATAACACTCTCAACAGTAGGTATTTTAGCTATTTGTACATTTTTAAAATATTTAGCAGCTTCCTTAGCTGTTGAATCGCCAATACAGAAAGCTATTTCTTCTGCATTATTTTCTTTTATATAACTTTCAACAGTTGAAGGGCTGTAAAATAAAACAGCATCTATTTTAGTTTCAAGTTTAACCGGACTGTACATTGTTTTATAAGCTTCTACCTCATTAACTAGAATACCTTTTACTCTTAATAAAGTCGGTAAAACATCTAATCTTAAACTACTACAGAAGTAGGTGATTTTTTTTGACACAACGTTCTCCTCTATATATTTGGCAAGCTTTTGGGCATTATTCTCTACATGGGTTACTTTTCCGATTTTTTGCTCTATTAACTTTTTTGTACGCCTTCCTACACAAAAAATATTTTTAAACTTTAACTCATCTTTCGTAAAATTATAAAGTAAAGCCTCAACACCATTTTTACTTGTTAAAACTACATTTTCTAGTTCGTTCTTAACCTCTTTTGGTGCAATTCTATTGAATCTAATTTTAATAAAATCACTATCTTGTACTTTTATGCTACTTGGTAATAATTTTTTTTGTACTTCTGAAAGTTTTTTAGTTGAATAAATTGAAAAATCTTTTTCAATACCTTCATCTTCTAAAATTATTAACTTTCCTCCTCTTTCTATAATTTTAGTAGCACAATCTTTTGCCAAGTACTTGTGAGCTCCCAACTTTACTTTTTTAGAAACCTCTAGCTTCTTACGCCCATCTCTACTTAATAATACCCCTTTGAAGTTTATTTCTTTATCTACTTCATTGATCATTGCCAAAGCACCTATAGGTGCTGTACAACCACCTTCTAGACGATTCAAAAACTCCCGTTCAATTTTCGTGCAAGTTTCTGTATCTCTATCATTAATTAAAGCACATGCTTCTTTTGAGAACTCATCGTCTTCTAGAACTGTTATCATTATGGCACCTTGAGCTGGTGCTGGAACCATCCAGGATAAGGATATAGCTCCTTTCGGTCTTTTTCCAATTCTTTCTAATCCTGCAGCCGCAAAAACAGCTCCATTCCAGTCATTGTTATCAAGCTTTTCAAGACGTGTGTTAACATTTCCTCTTAAATCTACTACTTCATGGGTTGGATATCTGTTTAACCATTGTGCTTTTCTTCGAAGACTACCTGTTGCTATTATTCCTTCCCTTTGCGCCATAAACTCTTCAGTATCTTTCAAGACCAGGATATCATGATGATTTGCTCTTTTTAAAACCGCTGCTTGTACAATTCCTTTGGGTAAAACAGTTGGAACATCTTTCATAGAATGAACTGCAATATCTATATCACCATTCAGCATAGCTATATCAAGATTCTTCGTAAAAATTCCAGTAATACCTAATTCGTATAAAGGCTTATCTAAAACAATATCACCTGTAGATTTTATCGGTACAATATATGTTTCATATCCATGATCTTCAAGTTGCTTTCTTACTTTATTCGCTTGCCACATGGCTAGTTCGCTTTCACGCGTACCAATTCTAATAATCTTCTGTTGCATTAATTGTTTCTAAATTGTTCCCAAAAACTTTAGACATAACCTCGATACTTTGGTTAATTGAGGTATTTTCGTTTTTTAAATGTTTTACAAACTGTGTTGTTATTTTTTGAATTAACCTAGAGGTGATTACCTCCGCTTGTTCTTCATTAAAATTTTCTATTTTTTTCTTATGAAAATCAATTTCATCTTTTTGAATCGCTTGTAAGGATTGTTTTAAAGCACTAATTGCTGGTGTAAATTTTCTATGATTTAACCATTCATTGAACTCTTCCTTATGTGTAAGGATAATAGACTCAGCTAGAGGAATTTCTTTTTTTCTTATAGCCAAGGTTTTGTCTGTTATTTTAGATAATTCATCGAGATTTATTATCTCTACGCCCTCTTGTTGTTTTAACGATGGTGATACGTTTGCCGGCATTGATAAATCAAGAATCAATATTTTTTTACCTATTGGTATATGGCTTTTATCAATCGTTGGCTGACCAGCTCCAGTCGAAACAATTAGAACATCCGTCTTAATTATTTCTTGATGTAGATCTTCATATTTAGCATGCCTTATAGAATTGTTTTCCTTTATAAAACCCTCTACTTTATGCTCTGTTCTATTTACAAGACTAACTGTCTTGTTCTTAGTATACTCAGCTAAGTTTTTACAGGTATGCTTTCCCATTTTACCTAAACCAAAAACTAAGATATTTTTAGTATTGTAATCTTCTAAATTATTAATTAAATATTGAACTGCAGCATACGAAACAGATGTGGTTCCTGAACTTAGTTTAGTTTCATTTTTAACACGTTTACTCGCCTGCATTACATTACTTAACAGCCTTTCTAAATAGCCGTTAGTAGTTCCTATTTCTTTAGCTTGTTTAAAGGCTTGACGCAACTGCCCTACGATTTCGTAATCTCCAAGAATCTGACTGTCTAGTCCTGTTCCTATTCTAAATAAATGCTGAATAGCATCTTTCCCTTTGTTTACATACGATACTTTAGCAAACTCTTCAACGGAACCTTTTGAATGGTTGCAAAGCATACTGATTAGTTGAAACGGATGCTCTGCAAAACCAGTAATTTCGGTTCTATTACAAGTTGACAAAACAAAAAGCTCATTCATCCCCAAGCCCTTAGCCTCCTCTAAAAGAGCGATTTGATTCTCTTTTGACAAAGAAAACTTCCCCCTTATTGTGGCATCTGCTTTTACATAACTGATTCCTATATTATAAAATTTTGTTGGTCTTTTATCTTTATACATCGATATCTTCTTCCTAAAAATCATTCAAAAATAGAAACTTTACTTCGTTAAAAACACCGCTAAAAGAACTTTTAATATCGTTTCAAGTTTTTTGATGCAGTATTATAGCTAAACAGCCTAAAAATGTGTATTTTTGTAGTGATAGTAGGTGCTTTAAACACTATAATATAGAATTATTCTAAATAAAAGTAATTAGCTAATAAAAAACAATCATGTCAAAAAATGTCGCAAAAAGTACATTTAGAGAAATTCCTCTTGAAAAAGGTTTTTACATTCTAAAGTTTCAAAACAATACTGGAGAGGCAGATCAATACCAAAGGGACATCGATAACACTTTTATTCAAATTCACTATTGTATAAAAGGCAACATTAAATTTAATTTTAATAATGGTAATTACGTTTTTAACGTTTTAGATAAGCATTCTATATTTTTATACAACCCACAGCAAAAATTACCAATTGACATGGAAATACTTCCAAAAACATGGGTGATTTCAGTTTTAATTTCAATAAAAAAGTTTCATTCTTTGTTTTCAAAAGAAGCTGAATACATTCCTTTCTTAAGTGAAAAAAACAAGAATAAAAAGTATTACGATAATACCGAAATTAAAAACTCCGTCTTATTTGTATTACAGGAAATATTCGCTGCCGATAGTAATAGTTCAATTAAAGATCTATACCTAAAAGGAAAAACATATGAATTGTTGAGTCTTCAATTTGATAGTGGAAAAAAAACAAATGATGAATATTGTCCTTTTTTAGTTGATGACAGAGAAGTATTAAAAATACGAAAAGCAAAAGATATCATTATTTCAAATATGAGTGAACCTCCAACACTTCAAAAATTAGCTAATGAGGTAGGGCTCAATCTAAAAAAATTAAAAGAAGGGTTTAAACAGATATACGGAGATACTGTATATAGTTTTTTATTTGATTATAAAATGGAATACGCACGAAAACTTCTAGAGAGTAATCGTTTTAATGTAAATGAAGTAGGTATTCAAGTAGGGTATAGCACCTCAAGTCATTTTATTGCCGCTTTTAAGAAAAAATTTGGAACTACACCGAAACAGTATATTATTAATCTTAATCAATAAACACAAGTAGTTTTTATTTTCAATTTATAGATTTACGAAAACATGGAACAGCTTACACACTACGATGTTAAAAATAACAAAACAAAATTTCCTCTAACTATTGTATGCGATGCAATACGAACACCAGAAAATATTGGTATGTGCTTCAGAATTGCAGAGAGCTTTGGTGTTGCTAAAATATTTTTACATGAGCAATCTCCTTCTGTAGATAATAGAATTGTTAAAAAAACAGCAAGAAATACATTAGACCAAATTAAGTACGATACTTACTCTGATTTTTCAAAATTAATTGAAAACTTAAAAAAAAAAAATAACTTTATTATAGGTATTGAAATAACCGATAAAAGCATAAACATTAGCGATTATGATTTCACGCTTCATCAGAAAATTGTACTACTTTTGGGAAGTGAAAGACATGGAGTAAAAGATATAAATTATGCTGACGCAACCATTTCTATTCCAATGTACGGAAGAAATTCATCTATGAATGTAATTCATAGTCTTGCCATTACTCTGTATGAAGTAACCAATCAGTTAACAAAAATTAATACATAAAATATATTTTTAATGAAAGGTGTTTTATTAGTAAATCTTGGTTCACCAAATAGTACTGATCCAAAAGATGTAAAAAAATATTTAGGAGAATTTCTAATGGATGAAAGAGTCATAGATCTCCCTTTATGGTTACGTACTTTTCTTGTCAAAGGAATTATCTTAAATACTAGACCTAAGAAGTCTGCAAAAGCTTACAAAAAAATATGGTGGAAAGAAGGCTCTCCTTTAATTGTTCTTTCGGAACGATTACAAAAAAAAGTTCAACAAAAAACAGAACTTCCAGTAGCTTTGGCGATGCGCTATGGTAACCCATCTCTTAAAAATGGTCTACAAGAGCTTTACGATAAAGGAGTTAAAGAAGTTCTACTCATACCTTTATATCCTCAATTTGCAATGGCCACAACAGAGACTATTACAGTTTTAGCCGAAAAATTAAGACAACAATTTTTTCAGGATCTAACCATAAAGGATATACCAGCATTTTATAATAAACCTGAATATATTAAAGCACTTTCAAATAGCATTAAAGACTATTTATCCGATAAAGATTATGATCATTTATTATTCTCTTATCATGGTGTTCCAGAAAGACATATTAGAAAATCAGACATTACAAAATCTCATTGTAAAATTGATGGTAGTTGTTGTAACACTCCCTCAAAAGCTCATAAGTATTGCTACAGACACCAATGTTATCAAACTACTAAAAATGTAATTAATGAATTAAAATTAGATGATAAAAAAGTAAGTACCTCTTTTCAATCTAGACTTGGTGTTGATCCATGGTTGCAACCTTATACTGATAGAACTATCGTTAAAAAAGCAGAAAAAGATGGTATTAAAAACTTAGCCATCGTTACCCCTGCATTTGTGTCTGATTGCCTGGAAACACTAGAAGAAATTGCAATGGAAGGTAAGGAAGAATTTATTGAAGCTGGGGGTAAAAATTTCTATACTGTGCCCTGTATAAATGATAATGAAGAATGGGTAAATGTCCTTTCTGGATGGATTAATGATTTTAATTTAAAACCATAAATAATAATTTAATGGATTTTCTGTATGTAAAAGCACTCCATATTATTTTTATAGTTACTTGGTTTGCTGGATTATTCTATATTGTTCGCTTGTTTATATATCACGTAGAGGCTGAAAAAGAAGAGGAACCTGTTAAATCAATACTTCAAAACCAATATAAGTTAATGGAAAAAAGGCTTTGGTATATTATCACATGGCCTTCGGCTATTTTGGCTAGTCTTTTTGCTTTTTTAATGTTATATCAAAACCCTATATATCTGGAAATGTCTTGGATGCATGTAAAATTATCTTTTGTCCTCGCCCTTTATTTTTATCATTTTTCTTGCCATAAAATATATACACAGTTACAAAATAATATAATTAAATATTCCTCATTAAAACTTCGAATATGGAACGAGGTAGCTACCATTATACTATTTTCTGTAGTTTTTTTGGTTGTTCTAAAAGATGCTATAAGCTGGGTTTGGGGGGTAATAGGAATTATTTTATTTTCTTTTTTATTAATGTTTGGAATAAAAAGCTACAAAAAAGCAAGGGAAAAAAAAAACTGGGATAAATACGAAAGAGAACTTCTAAAAAAAGAAAAAAAAGAAGAATAACATCTTTTTTATGCCATCTAATATCTTTTTATTCATCTACAACTATTTAAACTTTACCTTAAAATTAAGTAAACCTAGCTAATTTACTTTAATTTAAAGTAATTAAAAAGTAAATTTAAATATGTTGTTGGGAGAAGAGGTTTTCTAACTAGTTGGCCTTTTCTCTTTTCTTTTTTTAAACTTATTTATCTTTTATGTAAGCATTCTTAAAAACAAACAACTCGAAAAAAGCATATCACTCCAAAATATATCACTTAAAAACAAAACCTTAACTAATTTAAAATATCTTTAAAATAGTATTTTCAAGATACAAATAATGGTTAATACTAGTGTATTTATTAGTAATATTATCTATATAAAAATTAATTTTATTTACTGAAATTTGTAAACTCGTTTTCAAACTACTACGTATTAACCAAGCAACGTGATTCCTTTCATTCATATTAAGTTAATGCGTAGTTTTTTTTAAAGTATTCTTTTCTAATTTAATATGATTTTTTACACATAAAAATGATAATAATATTTAGTTATAATTAATAAAAAAATTATTTCCTGCATATATTGATTTTACAGCTTTAATAATTGCTTCAGGTTCACTTTTTAAGGCATATCCTTTACAATCTAAAAAACGTGCAATTTTTGCACATTCAACTGGCTGATATTCACTTAACACTAAAACATTTTCTATTAAATTATTGTATTTCAACTTTTCTAATAAGTCTATACTATGAAAGTGTGGTATACTAAAAGTAACAATTACTACATCTACCTTATGTTGTTTTTTCCACTCAATAAACTCATCATGAGAGGTAAATATTTTTTCAATTTTTATAGAATCCTCAAATTTAAACAAGGAAATATAACTCTCAACAAGTCGTTGCTTTTCTTCGACAATTGCTACTTTTATTTCTGACATACTAAAAAACAAAGAGCTCTAAAGTTACTTTTCAAAAAAACTAAAATTTTAATTTTTAGTTAAAATCAAAAAAACATAGGTTAAAGTACAACCTCATATAAAAATGGTAAGACGAATAGACTATATAATAGGTCTATTCTCAAAAAATTGACTTATCAATTCAAGAAAACTTAAAAACGTATACCTAAATAAATATTATTTTTCCCTTTCTATTTCAACATAAGTAATAACAACTAAACTATGTTATCTCTATAGAAAAATCGATTCTAATTACTTTTACAGTAATTCTAAGCATTAACTTTAAAAACAAAAACACCTTAAATAAGGTGTTCATAAATGGAATACTTACATTTTTTTAGTTAAGTACATGTTTTAAAATTAAATTGTGAAAAATAGATTTGCTATCTATTAACCCTATAACAATAAAAAAAACACCTACCACTTTAAGAATTATTTCTGAAGCTGACGCAACTTTTCTGTTCTCGAATACTTCACTTTTCTCATAATTTGGATCATAAACTATGTCAATAGGTTTGCCAACTTCCCTAGCTATATTAGTTGCTGTAGATAACTTAAATTTTCTTTTATTATTTTTAGTATCTTCTACTTCTACAATTGTGTAGTAAAGTACACTTTCTCCAAACTCTGAGAGTTCATTATCAATTATTATTCCCGTAGCTTTTTTTCCATTTTTTTGAAGTAACTTTCTTTTTATTCCTGTTTTTATACCAAAAAATAAGAGTACTCCCCCTATCATAACAAAAACTAACATAGTTTTATTTTTGAATATTTAAAACACCAAATATAGAGATTTTATCAATGGCATAACTTTTACTTCTCTTATACCATACTTGTATTTTTTCTTTTTATAATAATTATTTGGCAGCATGCACTGATGACTATGGATACATCAATTCATTTCTAAAATCAAGGGCTATTATTTTTATTCATTCTAAAAAAACAACAAGACTAAAAGTGAATGACTTAAGACAATTATTCTTTTATCAGACTTTCAATAACTTCTTCTATTTCATTAATAGTTGTCGACTTTAACCCTTTAGTTAAATAGACAATTTTAGCATTTTCATCAATGACAATATTCGTTGGATAACTTGATATTTTATAATCTTTAATAACACTCTTACTATTCGGTATTATATGATATAAAAACTCCTGTTCTTTTAAAAAAGAATTAATTTGTGCACCTCCATTCCCTGAAAAACCTAAAAACTCAACGTTATCATCGTGATATTTTTTAACTAGATTATTTAGTTCTGGCATTTCCCTTACACAAGGCTTACATTCAATAAACCAAAAGTTCAAAACAATTATTTTTCCTTTTAAACTATTTAAAGATTTTTTGTTTCCTTTAATATCTGTTACTGAAAAGACAGGCGCATTCATTCCGATTAAACTACTTTTAACTTTCTTTTGCGCCATTGTATTTAAGCAACTAAAAATGTAAAGCAAAATTGTTACGGTTGTTATTTTTATATATTTCATGATTATTTTATTATAACCTCAAGACAATACATTTTATATAAAGTTACACAATATGTAAAAAATTATTCTTGTTGGTTTTTCTAAAGTAATTTTCTATGCTAAAAACAGATTACTTATTCTTTTCTTAAAATAACTAATAACCTTCAATTTAAATCTAATAACTACATTTATATAATGAATAGTTGCTCTATTAAAACCTTAGACAAGGTGATTACCTTATGACTATTTATAACAATTTTAAGCACGAAAAAGAATTTCTCATAATAGAATTATACCTACTACTTATTTTTTATTACTCATATCACTAGGATTAAGATGTTCACACAAATGAAGCTGTTGTTTTGTGAAATTTATCTCATAAAAAACCACAAAATACCATCTAAAAACAAAATGTTAAAGTGTTTTTTTTATTTACTGTCTCTTTGTGTCTTTATTTTTGTTTTAACCTATTCAAAAAACTGTTTTTTACAACAAAAAATTTTTAATAAGAAATTATTTATTAAGTTAAAAATAAGTTATCATAAATAGATTGTTTACCATTTTTTTATGGAACCCCCTAACCAATACTTCTTTTTACTATCCGATCATTCCTTTATATTTTTGGAGATATCATATTTTTTCAAAATCATCCATTTAAAATTGATCGAACAATTTTATATTCTCATAATTATTTGTGTTTCTGACACCTGTCATAATAACTCAATTACTCTTTTTTTGAAGAGCTCATAAAACTATAACAATAAACATTTTATAGAGATCGTTTTTATTACCTCCTAATACTATTCTCCCTGCTATTCGGTGAGCTATTCATATTCTCTACGAACTATAAATATTGCATAATTCCATCCACTAAATTATTTGCAGATGAAGGATTGTTACGAACCCATAATTCAGGTTCAATAATTTCTAATTCAGAAAGCATCGGTGCCCCTTTATCATTCCAAACGATATCTACCCTTCCATAGGCCGGTAGAGGATTGCAACTAGTAAAAACCTTTTCTGCTAATTTTATTTCATCTTTAGAAGGTTCATAAGAATGTACGGTTCCACCAAAATCGTCTTGTACTCTAAAATCTCCTGGCTTTGCCTTTTTTAAAATAGCATGCGTATACTTACCATTAAAAACCATTAATGACGCTTCTCCTCTACTCATTATTGTTGGCTGAAATTCTTGGACTAACATATCACGTTCAGCCACTAGTTCTTTAAATAGTGCCTCATACTCTGATATATTCGCTTTTTTAATTTTATAGGTATGAAAAGCACCTCCTGAAATCGCAGGCTTAATCACAATATCTGACCATCCTCTAGATTCACATATACTTGATAATAATTTATGCTTCCCCGTATCAATAAATTCTGTGGCTATAATTTTTACTCCTTTTAAAGACAAATCTTTTAAATAGTGTTTATCTATATTCCATCGAATAAGCTTCAATGGATTGATCAACTTTGTTTGTTGATTAACCTCATCCAACCATTTATTAAATTCTTCGAACCGTTCAAAATAATCCCAAACAGTTCTAAATACAACTGCTTTTGTTTGTGTCCAATCATAATTGGGGTTGTCCCAATATGTCCTAGCTACGGTCAATCCTTTGCTTTCTATAGCGTTACTTAACAAATATGCTTCCTCTAAAATGTTTTGAATATAAGGAGTTAATTCAGTAGGCTTATGATAGCTTCTTTGTGTTAATATTGTAATATCTACCATTCAAAATATATGAAATTCAAGCTACATTAAATAACTTTTCAATTAAACAATAAATTTTTAAGACAAATATATATTAAAACACTAAAAATCAAAACTCAACACTAAATATTTAAATTAGACATGCTCTCTAAAATGATAATCTAAGAGATTCAATTTTCTTTTTACTTGTTTTAGTATTTATTTACTACTAAGCATCATAATAGCAAAACCCCATGGCTATTTATAAATTCTAAAAGAATAATATTATAATAAATTGTTATTGTACTTTCAATAACTGAATCTATTTTTTATGATTAAATAAGTTAAAGTAATTATTTGTAAAAACCTATATATTCATTATCATTAGCGTTAAAAAATCCAATTTTTAGGTAATTCAATTAAAAAAATCGGTTAACATAATTACGTATGATAATGGAAGCAAATGATTAACAATATTATAAAGCTTTTCAATTCAAGAAAGGTGAAATTTTTCATAGATCCAAACATAAAGCTTACTTTGTAATTTACAAATTAACGCAAAAAAGTGATATTTGTTAACTTTTAATTACCTCTCTAATGAATTTGTAAAAGGAATTCTATTAACAATACTGCGTCCAAGTGTTATTTCATCTGCAAACTGTAATTCATCACCTACTGAAATACCTCTAGCTATAGTTGAAGTAACTATATTATACGCTTCTATCTGCTTATAAATATAAAAATTCGTTGTATCTCCTTCTATAGTGGAGCTTAAAGCAAATATTAACTCTTTCACTTCTCCAGATTTAACTTTACCTACCAGCGATTCTATTTGTAAATTCTGCGGACCAACCCCTTCTAAAGGAGATATTTTACCTCCTAAAACATGGTAAAGACCATGAAATTGAGACGTATTTTCGATAGCCATTACATCACGAATATCTTCCACCACACAAATTATTTCAGAATTTCTTTTTGGATTTGCACAAATATCACACAAAATATTATCTGAAATATTATGGCATTTTCTACACGATTTCAACTCGTTTCTCATAGTATTTAACGCTTGCGTTAAATATTTAGTCATCTCTTTTGGTTGCTTTAATAAGTGCAACACCAACCTTAATGCTGTACGCTTTCCTATGCCTGGTAAACGACTTACTTCATTTACGGCATTTTCGAGTATTTTTGACGAAAAATCCATACCGCAAAATTACAATATTATAACTTATATATCTTAACTTAAGGGCTATAATCTAGTCTTCTTTTTAGGCAAACATTATCAAAATAATTACCTTTGATCCGCTTAACAAAAATTAAAATTTTCATTATGAATTTAGAAATAAAAAATATAGAGCCCAAAGCTATATGGAGTCATTTTGCTGATTTAAATGCTGTTCCCCGCCCTTCAAAAAAAGAAGAAAGAGTCATTCAATTTATGGTTGATTTTGGAAACAAATTACGATTAGAAACATTTGTAGATAAAGTTGGAAATGTAATTATTAGAAAACCAGCAACGATTGGTATGGAAAACAGAAAAACCGTTGTATTACAAGGACACCTTGATATGGTTCATCAAAAAAATTCTGATACAAATTTCAATTTTGATACTGAGGGTATCAAAATGATTATTGATGGTGATTGGGTAAAAGCCGATGGTACAACTTTAGGAGCTGATAATGGTTTAGGAGTTGCTGCTATTATGGGAATATTAGCATCAACTGATATTATGCACCCAGCTATTGAAGCTTTATTTACGATAGATGAAGAAACAGGTATGACAGGTGCTATGGGACTTGAAGGAAATATTCTTAAAGGTGACATTCTATTAAATTTAGACACAGAAGAAGATGATGAAATTGGTATGGGATGTGCAGGAGGTGTTGACATAACTGCTACAAGAAAATATAAGGAAGATGAAGTTGGAACCGAATCTATTTCATACGAAATAGCTGTTACTGGTTTAAATGGAGGTCACTCTGGAATGGATATAAATAAAGGTCTCGGTAATGCCAATAAAATAATGAATCGACTATTATTTGATGGATTTACCAATTTCGGGCTACGTATTAGCGAGATTAATGGGGGCAGCTTACGTAATGCCATCCCAAGAGAAAGTTTTGCGAATATAGTGATTGACAAAGCTTCTAAAGAGCCCTTTTTATTTGAATTAAATGATTTAATTAATTCGATACAATTAGAATACAAGAGTATTGAGCCAAATCTTTTGATTACATTAAAAGAAATTCCTTTACCAAAAAAAATCATGGATCTAGGAGTTCAAGAGGAGCTTATTAAAGCTATTTACTCAGCATTAAATGGAGTTTATAGAATGAGTCCAGATATTGAAGGCTTAGTTGAAACTTCAAATAACATAGCAAGAGTCATTGTTAAAGACGGAAACATAATGATTGGTTCGTTAACGCGATCATCTTCAGAAACTAACAAATGGGATTTAGCAAACTCTTTAAGATCTTCCTTTGAATTGGCAGGTTTTAATGTTGAATTTTCCGGGTCTTATCCAGGTTGGCTACCAAACATTAATTCCGAAATTTTAAATACAGTTACAAAATTATACGAAGAGCTTTATAAAGAAAAACCAAATGTAGCTGCATGTCATGCTGGACTAGAATGTGGTATTTTAGGTCAAAACTACCCAAATATGGATATGGTTTCTTTTGGCCCTAACATTAGAGGCGCTCACTCTCCTGATGAAAAGGCCCAAATTTCTTCAACTAAAAAGTTTTGGAATTTTTTAATTGAAATTTTAAAAAATACTCCTAGTAAAAATTAAAATCTAGTTCATGAACAATCATGTCAACACATAAAAAATTCAAATTTATTATAACAACGTACTACAGATTTTAAATTTCAAGGTTATTAAAAAACAAGGACTTAAATCCTTGTTTTTTTTTTACTTTTACTCAATGAATTTTCTGGCACATTTATATCTTTCAAATAACAACAAAGGGTTAATGATAGGCAATTTTATTGCCGACCATGTAAAAGGGAATAAATTCTCTCTTTTCCAAGATAATATTCAGAAAGGAATTTTACTTCATAGGGCTATCGATAGTTACACAGATACTCATGAAATTGTAAGAACCAGTAAACGAAGATTACATGAACGATATGGTCATTATGACGGGGTTATTATCGATATATTTTATGATCATTTCCTAGCAATTAACTGGCGTGATTATTCAGAAATACCTTTGGATATTTTCGTGAACTCAGTATATGATTTACTTCAATCAAATATCAATACACTTCCTCAGAAAACACAAGATATTCTTCCTTCCATGATAAAATATAATTGGCTTTATAATTATCAATTTGCTAAAGGGATAAAAGCAGTACTAAATGGAATGAATAATAGAACAAATGGGAAATCAAACATGAATTTAGCTATTGAAGACTTACTATTGCACTATGATAACTTTAAAAATGATTTTACAATATTCTTCAAAGACCTTAAAAATTTTTCTGAAATTAAAATAATAGAACTTTTGAATAACTAATTTAACTTTAAAACAAATGAAAAAATCACTAATTGTAATACTCAGCCTCTGCTACCTGTTTAGTAATTGTAAAACAAATTACCTAAAAGAGAAAAATACAACTGGTGTAATTGCTAATACCGCGATGGTTGTTTCAGCAAGACAAGAAGCTTCTCAAATAGGAATTACTATTTTAAAAAAAGGTGGTAATGCTTTTGATGCTATGATGGCCACTGAACTTGCCTTGGCGGTAGCGTATCCATACGCAGGTAATATTGGTGGTGGTGGTTTTATGGTATACCGAACACAGACTGGTGAAATCGGGGCGTTAGATTATCGAGAAAAAGCACCTCTTTCTGCTCATAGAGATATGTATTTAGATGAACTAAAAAATATAATTCCAGGTAAAAGCACTAAAGGCGCTTCTGCTGTGGGAGTTCCTGGTACAATTGCTGGTATTTTTGAAGCTCATAAAAAATTAGGTTCACTCCCCATAGAACAAATTATTCAACCAGTAATTGATTTAGCTAAAAAAGGTATTGTTATAACAAAAAAACAAGAGAAAAGATTACAAAAATATCGAGACATTTTTTTAGAGGTTAATAAAGATACATTCTTATTAACACGTCCGTGGAAAGAAGGAGATACTATAAAATATAACGCATTGGCGGAAACATTAACTAAAATTAAGAAGAATGGTAGAGATGAATTTTATAAAGGCGAAACAGCTAAAAAACTAGCTGCATTTTTACAGAAAGAAGGAGGCTATATTACTGAAGAGGATCTTGCCAAATACGAAGCTAAATGGAGAAAACCTATTGTTTTTCCATATGATGATTTAACTATTATTTCAATGTCCCCTCCATCTAGTGGTGGTATATGTTTAGCAGAAATCATGAACGCTATTGAGCCTTTCGATCTTCATGAATACGGGCATAATTCTGCAAAATCAATTCAAGTAATTACAGAAGCAGAAAGAAGGGCTTATGCAGATAGAAGTTATTTTTTGGGAGATCCTGATTTTGTATCTATTCCTACTAAAAAATTAACAAGTAAAGAATATACCTCTGAAAGAATGGGTTCTTTTTCCTTTGAGAAAGCTACTAAATCAAGTGATTTATCACATGGAAATGTAGAAATTGTTGAAAGCAATGAAACTACACATTACTCAATTGTTGATGCATTTGGAAATGCTGTATCCGTAACAACAACACTTAACGGTGCTTATGGAGCTAAATTATTCACATCAGAACTTGGATTTTTCTTAAATAATGAAATGGATGATTTTAGCAGCAAGCCTGGTGAGCCTAATATGTTTGGACTTGTTGGAGCTAAAGCAAATGAAATTGCTCCTGAAAAAAGGATGCTGAGTTCTATGACACCTACTATTGTTGAAAAAAATGATAAATTATGGATGGTTGTTGGAACTCCGGGTGGTTCTACTATCATTACTTCCGTGTTGCAAACCATTTTAAATGTACATGAATATAAAATGGGAATGCAAGAAGCTGTAAGTAAACCTCGTTTTCATCATCAATGGCTTCCTGATGTGATAAAAATGGAACCCAATAGTTTTTCTAATGAGGTAAAATCAATGCTTTCTGAAAAAGGATACAGTATAGATGAAACAAACGCACCTGTAATCGGTAAAGTTGATGCTATTTTAGTACTTCCCAACGGCAAATTAGAAGGAGGAGCAGATCATAGAGGTGACGACACTGCCATTGGTTTTTAAACTTAAAAATAAATGATTCCATAAGGTTCTCTATGATATAGTTACTATTTTTTCTTTACACCAATTGACTAATAAAATTAGAAATAACAAATTTTGCAATGGTTATTCATTACATTTAAAAAAATATAAGTAATGAACAAACATCACGAATTCATGAGCGAAGCAGTTAAAGCTGCAATAATTGGTATAAAAAATAATGAAGGAGGACCTTTTGGATGTATAATTGTTAAAAATGGTGAAATTATCGGGCAAGGAAATAACAAAGTTACATCTACCAATGATCCAACAGCTCATGCGGAAGTTACAGCCATACGAAATGCTTGTAAAAAACTGAACAGTTTCCAATTACATGGTTGTACTATTTACACTTCTTGCGAACCTTGCCCTATGTGTTTAGGAGCAATTTATTGGGCAAGACCTGACAAAGTATACTATGGATGTGGGCAAAAAGATGCCGCTAAAATAGGCTTTGACGATTCTTTTATATACAAACAAATTCCTTTGTCTTACCATGAAAGAAATATTCCATTTGAACAAATAGGAAGAGAAATGGCCCTTATACCTTTTGAAAAATGGATTCATAAAAATGATAAAGTCACTTATTAAAAATTGATACAATTCATTTTTTATCAAAAAAGTTTATACAACAACGAATTACAAGCAGTATTATTTGTAAATAATATTGCTTGTTCTATTTTAATTTGACAGCTTACTTGGCTATGAATTGTTTATACTTTTAAATAAAATAGAGAGCATCGCCTTAACTTATAATAATACTTGATAATGAATATTTAAGAATTCTATTAAAGATACTAGGTTTATAACTTTATGAAATTTTTAAAAGAAAACAAAATTAAACTATCTATGCATTGATAATCCTATTTATTTGAAACGTAAACCCCCTGTATTATTTCGAATTGTAGTAAACTAATCATTAATACCTATCGAACTAAAAAATCAGAGTATAAACTAACCTGAAATGGTTTCGCTGGAAACTTACCATTCAATATTATTGAAAAATCTAATAAACATATTCTTTTTGAAATTCTATATTAAGAAAATACACTTTTAAAATATCTCTTTAAATTTGATTTACAAATAAAATACCTTTGAGTTTAAAATGAGATTGTAGTTACGATACTGATACTATTTTTTCACCAAAGATACTAATTCTACTTCTAATAGTCGTTTAACGACAAAACTTCAATTTTCAAGATCACTATATCGAATTCGACAAAAGAGGGTTTCCTATTATGCATATAAAACCTAAAAATGACTTCAGAAGAATAAAATTAGATTAAAAAAAACCTGTATATCAAATCACTACACAAGGTTTCTATAATTTTTTAAAAAATCAATTTTAAAAAATACGCTTAAAATGTAAGAAACATATGGCTGGTATAATTTTTTACATTCAAAATTGAAAACACCTTGCTTTCTGGACAAAAAGAGAAGGTATTTCTCTCATTTGTTTTGAACCATGGAGTGAAATTACAATCAAAATAATACTAATGGAATTTTTAAAGACAAAGCTGGAATTATAAAACTATATCTAAACCAACTTTATACCAATACATACACTATGCTGTTTTTTTAACTTTTTGATTCTAAAATCAAATTCATTGTTTTTTTACGCTGAATTTTTTGAGTATCCGTCTCCACAAATTTAGAAATTACATAGATTTCTTTTGGTTTTTCGTACCTTCCTAATATCTCTAAGTTATCTATTTTTTTCTTTAAATCTGAAAGATTCATATTCACTTCTTCTCCCTCAATAATAAGAATTAATTTTTGTCCTAAAACCTTATCCGGAATTCCCATTACAAAAAAACGTCTTAGAATTATTTGCACTAATTTTTCTTCAATAACTTCAGGATTCAATTTAATACCTCCAGAATTGATAATATTATCGTACCTCCCTACCCATTCAAAAGAACTGTTTGAATATAATTTTATAATATCATTAGTAACAACTATTTCTTCGGATATTTTAGGAGCATGAATTACCAAACATCCTCTATCGTCTTTCTCAAATGAAATTCCTGTAAGTGCTTCATAACAGGGTTTTTCTGTATTAGAAATAAAACCATTAAGTTTTTTAACTGCCACGTGGGTAACCGTTTCGGTCATTCCATAAGTTGCAAAAACTTCGGTAGAAAAGTTTTGGAGTTGTTTCAGAGTATCATTATTAACAACTCCTCCGCCAACAATTATTTTTTTTAACTTATTTAAGTCTTTTAAGCTTGCTTGCAGCTGCAAAGGAACCATCGCTGCGAAATCATAACTTTTTTTTGTGCTAGCTAAAGGATTCGCTATTGGCTGAACAATATCTATATTCCAACCAAGAACCATTGCCCTAACTAGCATCATTTTACCTGCAATATAATCAACAGACATACATAACAATGCTGTTGTGTTTTCATATAATTGAAAAAATTCTCCAGTTGCTTTTGCAGAGTTTATCATAAACTCCTTCTTTAACTTTATATGCTTCGGCTTACCAGTAGACCCAGAAGTTTTTACAATAATAAATTTATTACTATTAAACCAATCATAAAGAAAATCGTGAACTTTTCCAGAAATATTCTTTGTGAATTTTTGGATATCACTTGATGATGCAAATGATCTACCATTTAGTTTGAAACTTGAATGGAAATACATTAATTATGAATTAGAATCATTTACCATTTGACTCATAGCTTCTTGCCTTGGAAGGTCTATTTTACCAAATAATTTTTCCTTCCAATTTTTCCATTCATATTTTTTCGAAAAGAAAAACAATAGTATTGGATATAAAACAAGTACAGGTAAAAACATTTCTAATCCTACCGAAGGTTCTGATGAGTCAATAAATAAAGCATCTGTCTGAAATACAGTCCAATCGGTGGTTACATAAAATGCAGCTACGATATTGTTAATTGCATGTAATCCTAATGCTAATTCCATTCCTTCATCCAGTAAAGTAACAACGCCAAACAACAAGCCTGTCCCGATATAAAAAACCATCGTAATAGGGCCTAACTTAGCAACTTCTGGGTTCGCCCCATGAAGAAGACCAAAAATTACTGAGGTCATAATTAAAGGAAACCATCTATTTTTTACCAGTATTCCAAGTCCTTGCATTAAATATCCTCTAAACAGCAGTTCTTCAAAAGAAGTCTGAATTGGTAAAAATAAAAATGAAATTAATACTAACACTAAAAATGACAACGGTTTAAAATTCCATGTGTAGTGCTCTGGCTCTATCATGATTCCAATAGTTACAACAAAAAAAGAAATAAGTCCCCAGCTAATAAAACTAAACCAAAATCGTTTCCAATCAATACGATTTCTACTTGTAATGACCGTTTTAAAAGGTCTTTTGTGAAGAAATTTAACTCCTAACATTAAAAATAATAATCCAAAAGCAAACATTAGAATAATTAGAAATAGGTAAAGATTACTATTAATACCCAATCCTGTAAAATTGCTTTGCGCAGCAGCGTGAAATTCATTTATATCTTCCGCATGTCCAAATGCAGTGATCAGTAAAGGAATTACTCCTAAGAACTGCCAACCAAAACCAACAACAAATAACGTCATTAAATAAATGAACCATTCGTTTCTTCCTTTATAAGCTTGCTGTATAAAATTCATAATTTAAAAATTAAAGCTCCATTTTTTATCTTTATTATAATGCAACCCTCCTTGAATGACTTCTAAAGGGGAGTCGAAATTATTTGTAAATAAGCCTCCAGTTCCCAACCCTTGAGGTAAAGGATTACCCATAGAATGAGTCCATTGTGCTATTGCATTTAAACCTACATTACTTTCAAGAGCGCTTGTTACCCAGTTTCCAATTTTATAATTAGACGCAACTTTTATCCATTCGTTACTTCCTTTTATCCCTCCAATTAAACTTGGTTTTAAAATTATAAATTGTGGTTTGATTGTTTCAATACACTTTCTCTTCTCCTCTAAAGAAAATATTCCTATTAACTCCTCATCTAAGGCAATTGGTAAAGGTGTTTTACTACAAAGCACTGCCATTTCTTGCCATTGCCCCTGTTTTATTGGTTGTTCAATAGAATGCAACTCAAGATCCGATAATTTTTTTAATTTTTCTAGTGCATTTTGAGAAGAAAAAGCGCCATTTGCATCTACTCTTAACTCTATTTCTTCTTTTGAAAACTCACTCCTTATTGATTTTAGAAGTGAAATTTCTGTATCAAAATCAATCGCTCCAATTTTCATTTTTATAGTAGTAAAGCCTTCCTTTAATTTATTTTTAATCTGCTTTTGCATAAAAGCTTTATCTCCCATCCAAATAAGTCCATTAATAGCTATATTTTTTTTGGATTCTGTAAATTTTGATGGAAACAATAAATATGGATTCTTACTATTCAGCGATAAAAAGGCTTGTTCTAGGCCAAATTGAATAGAAGGAAACTCTATAGTTGCCTCTAACAACTTCTCAATACCTAGATTTATATGCTCACAAACCCATTTTATCTTGGTCTGATAGTCAAGCCTATCATCTATACTCAATCCCCTGAACAAACCACACTCACCTATTCCTTTCTTTCCCTCCTTCTCCAAAAGGATAAACCATGTTTCTTTGGTTTTCAAAATTCCTCTAGAAGTTCCGCTGGCTTGTTTAAATTCTAATATATATTTTCTGCAATCTGCTTTAATCATTTTCTCTTTCTACAAGTTTTTTAAAATTATTCAAATACTCTTGATCCTGTTTTGATAATTTACTACTAACCAATGGTAACATACAACCTAAAATAAAACTCTCACTTTTAATATTAGTCTTCAAAATTAAAGTAGTAACTTCATTTGATGCTGCTTCAAACAGATAATCATCTGTTTTGTACATTCCGCCTCCTTTGAAGAATAACTTAATTCTTTCATTTTGAATAAACTCTAAAACTCGCTCTTCTAAAATAATTTTACTTCCATTATTATTAACCTCAATTTCGTAGAAACTTCCTTTTTCTGACTCTGTCTGAGTTATAGGTTTTATAGATGTTATATCTGGTATCCAATCCATCAGTTTCGAATCATCATTGAATATTTTAAAAACTTCAGATAGTGGTTTTTTTATAACTATCTTAGATGTATAATTTATCTCTTGAAAAATAACTCCGAGAGCAAAAAACACTAATGATAAAACTATAATAATTCCTAAAATAACCTTTACGTACCTCATTTTTATCTTGTCTGCGCTTCTTTTCTTTGTCATGATAAGATACTTTTAAAGGCTTATACTATCCCCTATTTCTAATAAAAGAAGTTCTTTTTCTTTACTAGAAAACTGTTGTTTTGCTTTTTTTTCATCAATTTCTATTGGTGGAAAAGTATTGTAATGACATCCTATTACTTTATTACATTCAAGAAAATCACTAGCTATAATGGCGTCATCAACCCCCATCGTAAAAGTATCTCCTATTGGAAGAATTGAGGCTTGCAGACTTGTAGTCATTGGGATTAACTTCATATCCATTGTTAAAGCTGTATCTCCCGCTATATAAATAGATTTATTTTCTCCTGTAATTACAAACCCTCCTGGTTGCCCTCCATAAGTTCCATCAGGAAATGATGAGGTATGTACAGCATTTACATATTTTACAGAAAAATTTTCTGTATGATAAGTACCTCCATGATTCAAAGGATATCCTTTGATACCTTTTTCACCAAAATACATTACTATTTCAAAATTCGAAACTAGCAATGCGCCTGTCTTTTCTGCCAGTAATTCAACATCCAGAATATGATCCTGATGTGCATGTGTAACTAAAATATAATCTGCTTTAATGCTATTTAAATCTATATTAGATGCTTTTGAATTTCCCGTTATAAACGGATCAACGAGAATATTGATGCCGTTAACTTTTATTCCAAAACAAGCATGTCCGTAAAATATAATGTCCATTTAATTAACTGTATTTAAATATGTTTTATAAAAATAATCCTACTGAAAAGAGTATCGCGAAAAGAAAAGTACTCAAAGCTACTTTCTTTAATTCTCCATCTAATTTTGCTTCTTCTTTATTTTTCATTACGAATAATACATGTTTTATTAGTGGAACATATGCTACCATAAATAAAAATTGATAAGGGGAGCGATATTGCAAAACTGAGTATAGAAATGTGAATAAAAATGAAGAAGCAATTAAGTAATAATGATAATATTTTGCAAACTCAGAACCTATTTTTACAACTAAGGTATTTTTTCCTGAATTTTTATCCGATACTCTATCGCGCATATTATTTAAGTTTAAAACAGCTGTACTTAACAATCCAATTGTGAAAGCAGGAAAAAAAACAATATATGTTAATTGTTTAACATATAAAAAATAAGTACCAACTACTGCCAACAAACCAAAAAACAGAAAAACAAACAAGTCTCCAAATCCGCTGTATCCATAAGAAAATTCACCTATTGTATACTTTATAGCTGCAACTATTGATATCAATCCTAAAATAAGGAATAGCATAGAATAACCAAAATTTTCTTCGCCAAAAGCCTCATAGATTAATAAAATGGCTGTAACTATACTAATAATAGAGGTTACTACTATAGCTCGTTTCATTTGATTAGGAGAAATAGCCCCTGAAGAGACCATTCGAGCTTCTCCTTTTCTATTATCATCTGTACCTTTTATTCCATCTCCATAATCATTAGCGAAATTAGACAATACTTGAAAACCAATAGTTGTTAATGTAGCCAACCAAAAAATAGAGGATTGTAATAAATTGGTATTTGGTGTGGTTGTTTGTAAATTTTCTATTACAGAGCTTTTTAATACTTCAGTAAAACCTATAGAAGCTCCAACAATTATGCCAGAAACAGATAATGGTAAAGTTCGTAAGCGTGCCGCTTTTATATAATTTCTCATTTGTTTGCTAAAATTATAATAAATCTATAGTCAAAAAACATAATAAATGCATACCACATACACTATTAATCAAGACACATAGATCATTTAACTTTTATAAAACATCAAAGATACTTATTTGACATTAAAATACAGTTATGATACTTATTCTCATTATTTAAATACATAATACTTCAATCGCTTTACCAAATATTAATATCTAAAAGGTCCAATTAATAAAAAAGAGGAAACAAATTTAATTTGCCTCCCCTTTTTTAAATTAATTAAAAAATAAATTTGTTAAAACTTGAATGTTAGCCCTGCCCTAAATGAGGTTCCATTAAAGCCAAATTGACTTATTTCAAATGGATATCTAAAACGTCCTCCAACATTTGTTTTTGGATCCCCTTTAGGATCAATTTCATCTGGATAGATATTGAATAAATTATTCACTTGTGCTCTGAAAGCTACCATTGTAGATAGATCATAACCAATTGATAAATCTGTAATTACTTTACCTGTAAATGTTTGATCTTTTGTCCTTGCAAAAGGATGTTGCCAAGTAATCTCTCCAAAATAAGTATTATTTAAATTTGCTGAAAAACTGCCAATTCTATAATCTCCTCCAAATAAAAATTTCATATTTGGTCTAGCACTTGTAGTTTTAGATTGCTCCTTTCTATTAAAAATTTCATTCTTATAACCACTTAGTTTATTTGGAGTTTCTACTTCTCCATCTAATTTAGTTTTATTAACGTTAAGAGCTAAATTAACCCCTAATTTACCTGAAGCAAAATCAATATTCTTATAACGCATGGTATAATCAAGACCGTGCGTAATTGTATTTAATGCATTGATAAAAAATTTAATACTTTGTACATTATTATCATCTAAAATTTTCTCAATTACTGGGTTTGCAACACCATTATCATCAAAATCATCTATCTCTCCAGAAAATAACACTCGATCATTCACTTTTACATTGTAATAATCTAATGAGATTGTAAAATCTCTTGATGCTTTTACCGTTAATCCGGCAGAAATATTCTCCGAAGTTTCAGCAAATAAAGACGCAACTCCCAAGTCTTGAATTACATCACTTTCGTTATTAAAGGTACCTTGACTCGACACTGAACTACCTGAGACAATTGCTTGTATATTACTCAAGTAAACTTGATGTAAAGAAGGAGCTCTAAAGCCGGTACTATAAGCTCCTCTAAGAACTCCAGCTTCTCCAATTTTATATCTTGAATTAATTTTCCAAGAAGTATTTCCTCCAAAATCAGAGTAGTTTTCATGACGTACTGCCCCACCTATTAAAAATGTATCAGAAATATCCCAATCCAATGTTCCATATAATCCTATGTTGGTTCTAGTCTCATTCAACGCATTACTTGGTTGTAGACCTGGAAAAGATAAAGCTCCTTTACCTACATAAGATTCTATTTGACCTTCAGTTACTTTGAATCGTTCTTGTCTAGCCTCAATACCGAATGCCATACTTAACTCTCCAAAGGTTCTGTTAATATCAAAATTACCAATAAAATTACTAAAAGAATAGGCCCCTGCATTAAACTTAGTAGGACTACTTGATTTTAAGGTAGGATTTATCGTATTATTAACAGTGTAATCGACTTTATTACTACCAAAAGTGGCACTTAAATCTGCATTAAAACCAGCAATTAAAAATTCACTACCAGCAGTTAATAAAATATCCTTAATATCTGTTTCAAAAGTTGGTTGAAAGCCTTGATAAAAGCCGTCACCATTAAAAAGCGCATTATCTTGTGGTGAATTTTGACCAGGTATTTCAGGCCAGTATGGCGCTCTGTAAATCATAAAACTTTTTCCTTTTCTTAAATTAAACCCTCCAAAAGCATATATTTTTGAATTATCATTTAACGGAAATTCTGAGTTTAAATAAATATCTCCTTTTGTCATTTCTGGCAAACCTATAGTCATTCCTAAATCTGGGTTTGCTTTTAACCAATCTGTGTTACCATAGAGAATGTCTGCTCCGGTGGCCAAAACACCATCCGTTGCAAAATATCCATCAGCAGCTTCAATCGGATATTCTCCGTCAACATATCGTAAGCCATATAAACTGTCTCTTCCTGGTGTTCCTGCTCTATTTGTAGAATCCTGATGTCCAACCCCTAAAGTAGCATTTATAAAAGATCCGTTAGCAAAACTCAGTGTATGGTTTACATCTACATCTGCATTAAATCCATCTCCTCGAGAGGTAATTCCAGAGTTTATATTAACTTTTGATGTGTTTATACTTTTTTTAAGAATAATATTTACCACACCTGCAACGGCATCTGATCCATATTGAGCAGAAGCCCCATCTCTTAAAATTTCTATTCTCTCAATGGCTGCTGTAGGAATACTTTTCATATCTGTTCCTACTTCACCTTTTCCAGCTGTATCATTTACATAAACTAAGGCACTCTGATTTTTTCTTTTTCCATTTATAAGAACCAAAGTTCTACTTGGTCCTAAGCCCCTTAAATCAGCTGGATCAAAGTGAGATGTTGCATCAGAAACAGCGTGATTTGTTGAATTATAAGAGGGAGAAGTATAAGTTAACATTTGATCAATACTTGACTTACCCGTCATCTGTAATTCATGACTTGCAATATTATCAATAGGCACAGGAGAATCTAGAATAGTCCTTGGCTTCGATCTGTTACCTGTTATCACTATCTTATCGAGAATACCTTTATCTTCCTCTAAAATAATTCGTATGTCTGATATTTTTGATACTGTTTTTTCTTCAGTTTTATAACCAACTGAACTAAAAACCAACACTGTCGGTAATTTGGAAACATTTAAGGTAAATTTTCCATTTTCATCTGTTTCAGTGCCGTTAAAAGTTCCTTTTACGATTACATCCGCGAAAGGAAATCCGTTACCATCTATATCTTCAACTTTCCCTTTAATTGTTTGGGAGATAATGGATGTTGAATAACAGAATAAAAACAATGCAAACCATTGCTTAAGTTTTAATTGATTGTTCATTTGTGTAATTATTATTTGATCTAAATACTTTTTCAATATTCACCTGTGCCAATAAAATAAATTTTACGGGAGATTATTTTTAGCGACTAACTAAAACACATTTATTTAATTAGGACGATGAAATTTTTTAATTGGAATTTTAAATAATCATGAGCCTTAATCTTAAATAATTTAATATTAAAAGCAAGAATTATTTAGTAAATATGAAGCCTAAAATAATCATTGAAACCATAATATTTTACTGGTAACAATACTCATAATTTTAGGTCGGGAAACCATCTATAGCCAAGACAAATTAACAAATATTCAATTAAGACAACAAATTTTTAATGGCTCTTTATGCAAATAAAAAGTAATAAAAACAGCATCTCTTTTTAACAAATTGTTAATCAATAAAAAAGAAATTACAATAAAAAAAATTATTTATTTTATTAGAGATATTTATTCAAAATAAAATTAAAATTAGAGTTTTTTATTGTCAATTTCACCCCTAAAATAAATCTAATTACGCAAATTTTTTGGAGAAAGAATCTATATTGTATGAATACTATATATTGATTTTTTTTGATATTGTTTCCTTTTAAAACTCCAATCAACAGAATTTATTAGCGATTAACTATTACTGGCATTTGCTAAGGAATAAAATGATATAGTTGTATTAAATAAATAAATTTAAACGTATACTAAGTTGACTAAATAAAATCTTTTTATCTCGTATTAAACGTTAGAAGAATGATTTTCGAATAACTATTATAGCTTAGGTTCTTTTTAATTAAAAAAATTCCTTGAGCAATAAAAAAGACAGTAGTTTGATCAAACTACTGTCTTTTTCTAATAATTAAATTATCTTTAATCTTTATAGATTATTTGCTTCAGCAATTAATTCTGCAATATCCTTTACTTGAATTTGTTCTTCTTTTTCTTTGAACTTAACCCCGTCAGTCATCATCGTATTACAATAGGGACAGCCAGTAGCTATAATTTGCGGATTAGTTTCAAGTGCGTCTTCGGTTCTTAAAATATTAATGTCTTTACTCCCTTTTTCTGGTTCTTTAAACATTTGAGCTCCTCCTGCTCCACAACATAAAGCAGTAGATTTATTCCGTTTCATTTCTGTCATCTTAACACCTAAACGCTTTATTAGTTCTCTTGGTGTTTCATAAACCTCATTAGCTCTACCTAAATAACAGGGATCATGATAAGTTAATCTTTTGCTCTTCAGTACTTGATTTTTGACAGACAACCTTCCTTCACTAATTAGTTTACTAATATATTGTGTGTGGTGAAATACCTTATACTTACCACCTAGACCAGGATACTCATTTTTAAAAGTATTAAATGAATGGGGATCACATGTAACAATAGTTTTAACACCGTAGGCATTTAATATTTCAATATTTGCCATCGCTTGCATCTGAAATAGAAACTCATTTCCAGCTCTTTTAGCCGCATCTCCCGTTGAGCTTTCTTCAGTACCTAATACTGCAAAATCAACATTTGCCTCATTTAAAATTTTAACAAAGGCTTTTGTAATTTTTTTTGCCCTATCATCATAACTCCCTGCTGCTCCGACCCAAAACAAGACCTCTGGTTGCTTATCTTGTGCCATCATGTCTGCCATTGTTGGTACGTTCATAATTCTTTAACGTTTAATTATTGATATATTCCTTAATTGATCTATTTTTACTTTATCAAATTTAGAATGATTACTCATCTTTCCAATTCAATCTATCCATTTGACTATATTGCCAAGGAGCTCCATTGTTTTCAATGTTGGTCATCATCATATTCAGTTCTTGTGGTGCCGCTGATTCTTCCATTACTAAATAACGCCTCATTTCCATAATTATAGACAAAGGGTCTATTCCTATTGGACATTCCTGAACACATGCGTTACAACTTGTACAAGCCCATAATTCCTCTCTTGTGATGTAATCATCTAATAATTGTTTCCCATCTGGTTTGAATTCCCCACCATTAAGATCTATGTTGTTACCAACTTCTTCTAGACGATCTCGAGTTTTCATCATAATCGCGCGAGGTGACAATTCTTTACCTGTTAAATTAGCTGGACAGGAAGAAGTACAACGCCCACACTCTGTACACGTATATGAATTCATTAACTGGACCCAGTTTAAATCAGTCACTTCTGAGGCACCAAACTTTTCCGGATCTCCTTCTTCCCCACTATCCTCGGGCATCGCATAAGGATCTGCATCAGGATCCATCATCATTTTAACCTCTTTTGTAACTGAATCTACGTTTGTTAGTTGTCCTTTAGGATTTAAACTTGCATAAAAAGTATTTGGAAAAGCAAGTAAAATATGTAAATGCTTTGAGTAGTATAAATAATTTAAAAAAATAAGTATTCCTACAATGTGTACCCACCAAGTTGCCTTTTCGATAACATGTAATTGATCAGAAGAAAAATCCTGAAATAAAGGAGCCAAAAATTGAGAGATTACGTTACCTGCACCTGTCTGTTGAAAAGTTACATCGGTAGCATTCATAACTAAGAACAATGACATTAAAACTATTTCGAAATATAAAATAATATTTCCGTCATTTTTGGGCCATCCTTTCATTTCTTTATTCCAAAAACGTTTCACCTTTTCTATATTTCTTCGAAACCAGAATATGATTACTGCAACTAGAACAAGCACTGCTAATATTTCAAAAGTCCCTATTAAAAAACCGTAAATACTATTTCCAAGTGGTTTTTGAAATACCCTGTGAGTACCAAATAAACCATCAATAATAATTTCAAGTATTTCTATATTAATTATGACAAAACCAGCATAAACAACAATATGTAATATTCCTGACACAGGGCGTCTTACCATTTTATATTGACCTAAAGCTATTTTGGCCATATTTTTCCATCGTTCAGGCTTCCTATCATTTCTGTCTACATCTTTCCCTAGCTTTATATTCCTTATAAGCTTTCGAACATTCATTACAAAATATCCTATTCCTACAACTAGAGTAATTGCAAAAAATATATTTGACACGTAATTTTCCATTTGTTTTTTATTATTATTTGTGGTAATTCAAATTGTACGATTAAATTAAAAATAAAGCAGTATATTCATCAAGAGATTTTATAGGATAAAAATAATCTCCTAAAATCTTAAGATTTTATAATTGATTAGTTTTGTTAATTTATACATAGTTTTGGTTTATACTAAACTATTAGTTTGTTTTTATACCTTTACTATTGTTTGTATATGGCTCAGTTTTTTTTCCAAACAATGAAAAGTGTACAAATCGCTTTGGGTTTAATTTTATTTCTCTCAAAAGCTCTTCCAGTTCTTTTGACGCATGTGTTAAATTCATATACATTGTTTCGTCCTTCATCAGCTTACCCAATGTCCCCTTTCCTTGTTTTAAATCTGTTAAAACAACATTAACATTTGTTAGAGTTGTTTCTAGTTTTTTAACTGTTTTACTTAAATTAGAATTCGCTAGATTCTCAGAAATTTTTGAAAAATTTTCTGTTATTTTTTTTGCATTCTTAGCTGATGATTCAATATTTTCCTTACTATTTTTTATCACTGAGTTTAATAATGTTAAACTATTTTTTGTATCGAGTGTAATTTTCTCAAAATTCAGAATAGATCTATTTAAACTCTCTCTTGACTTCATATCTAGTATTTGGTTGAATCCTGTAACCAAAGAATCAACCCCTTCCATTGTATGTGCGATCTTTGGTGTTAATTTATCATTCAATGAAGACAGAAGGTCTTTTTCAACTTTACCCTGCAAATAGTCTCCTGAGACAGCCTCTTCTCCTGAATAATCCGGTATTATTGATAAATTTTGTCCTCCCATTAGACCAGCTGAATATATTTTTGCAGTACTGTTTTTACCAAACCTAAATTTATTTTCAATGGTAAATCGAACAATTAGTTGACCTCTTTTTTCTTGACTGTTATTAATCGTTATTTTTGAAATTTTACCTACTTTCAGACCATTAATAGTAACGATACTAGCTTCATTTAAACCACTTATGTTATCAAACTCTACATAAAAATATCTTGATCCAGGATTGAATATATTTTGACCTTTAAGAAAATTATACCCCCATATAAATAGAGCGATTATAATTACTGAAACTATTCCTGTTTTTAATTCTTTAGACATGCAAATTGATTCTTATAGCGAAAATAGTAATTATTTTAGTAGTTATCATGTAGATTTAATCTAAATTACAAAGAATTGAGAGCCTCTTTTAAGGTTATTTTTTTATTTCCCTTGAATGCTACAACAAAAGCTCCATTATACCCTAACTTTCTTACATTTGACTGAAATGTTTTAACCTCTTGAAAACTAGCAGTTTCACCATAGTAATATTTATAGTAACCATCGATAAAAAGTGTCCTAACACCACTCAACCCTTTAAATTTCAAACCCTTACCCCCCAACTTAGTTTTAGATGCAGCTATCTGTACGCTAAAATATATCTTGTTTTTGATCGATATCGTTTCTAATTTTGTATCCTCATTTTGATTTTCTACTTTTATTTTCTTTGGCGGATGGTTCAAAATTTCTTTTTTAATAGTGTCATTACGAATTATTTCTTTTGTAGTTTCTTTTGTATTTACTGAAATATTTGGCAATTCTTTTACTGAATTTATTCTGATCCTTTTAACATATTTTTCAATAGCACTTGCTATCGCCTTTGCCATTTTATACTGACCTGTTCTAGAATTCAAAAATTTACCTTCAATTTTGTTGGATATAAAACCTAATTCAATTAAAACACTTGGCATTACTGTTTCTCTCAAAACCAAAAAATTTGCTTGTTTTACTTTTCTATCAAATCTTTTGATACCTCTAAAATTCGATTGTACGAAACCACCAAAAGCCAAACTCAAATCTAAGTTTTCTTCCTGCAAAACAGAAAGTGCTATAACTGTTTCTGGGGAATTTGGATCGTAGTCATAATTCTTCTTGTAATCATCTTCCAACAAGATTACTTCATTTTCTTTCTTTACAATTTCAAAATTTTCCTTATTGCCTCGTAATCCTAAAACATAGGTTTCTGCTCCATGGGGTTTACTTGATTTATTTGCATTACAATGAATCGAAACAAATAAATCTGCATTTTTCTCATTTGCTATTCTTGCTCTATTGTGGAGTTCTATAAAAACGTCTTTTTTTCTAGTAAAAATTACATCTAAATCTTTTTCTTTTTTTAGAATTTCTCCTGTTTTCAGAGCTAAACTTAATGCAATTTTTTTTTCTACATAACCACCTCTTGACGCCCCATAATCTTTACCACCATGACCTGCATCCAGAACAATAGTAAATTTTTTTTGCGCGCTTATTGTTTTTATTCCCAAAGAAAAGGTAAATATCAAAAAAAGTGTAAAAGTTAACTTTTTGATAATATATTTACCACATTTTAAGATTCTCATCAATTATTTTTAAGTAATTTTGGCGTTCGAATTTGGATAATCAAATAAAAGACCAAAATTTAATTTAACACAAAAATAGTATTTATAGTATTGCGAACAAATCTAACTAACATAGTTTTATTTTTAAGTTTCTTTAGTATTCATCTTTGTTACTCTCAAAATTTGAGTATTAAAGATACTTTACAGCTAAAAAAGGCAACTTCATTAGATAAACGAAATGATACTTTAAATAAAAAAAAGTTAGAAAAAAAGCTACTTAATTCAAATGATTCTATTTCAAATGATTCCATTACAAAACCCAAAGAAGTTATTGACGGGATCATTACACATGATGCTAAAGACTACACTATCCAAAACGCAAAAAACAAAACTATTACACTGTACAATGAGGCAAGAGTCACATATACTGATATAGATTTAAAAGCTGGAATAATAATTTTAGATTACAAAAACAATACTGTTTATGCCAAGGGAATTAAAGATAGCCTAGGATATCATCAGATTCCTCAGTTTAAGCAAGGAGAACAAGAAAGTGAACAGGACTCTATTATTTTTAATTTTAAAACTAAAAAAGCCTTAATTTATGGGGTAAAAACAATTCAAGATGAAATAATTACTTACGGAACCAAAACAAAGCGAGTTAATGATTCTACAATTTATATGCGTAAATTACGTTTCACTACATCTCAGAAAGAAATTCCTGATTATTATATAGCTACTAACAAAGCAAAACTTGTCCCTGGTAAAAAAATTATTGTGGGAGGAAGTCATTTAGTACTTGCAGATGTTCCAACCCCTTTATACTTACCTTTTGCTTATTTTCCCCTCACAGATAAAAGAAGTTCTGGCTTTATAATTCCTACTTGGGGAGATAGTAATAGTCAAGGGTTTTTTCTACAAAATGGAGGATATTATTTCGCTATAAATGATTATTTTGACCTGACTGCTCTAGGTGATATTTACACAAATGGGAGCTGGGGATTACGAACTGATTCGAATTACTACGTGCGTTACAAATTTAGTGGTAATTTTAGTGTAAGATTTGAGAATATTATTCAAGGAATAAGAGGTTTAAGTAATTACAACAAATCATCAAACTTTAATATTCAATGGAGTCATAGTCAAGATTCAAAAGCAAGTCCAAACTCCCGATTTTCAGCCTCTGTTAATTTAGGAAGTAGTCAATACTATAGTCAATCTTTGAATGAATTTAATAATTCTCAAAGGCTAACAAATACATTAAGCTCATCTATTTCGTATTACAAAAACTTTGTAGGAACACCCTTTAATATGAATGTGACAGCTACACATCAGCAAAATACAAATAACAACAGCATTTCGATGACTTTTCCATCACTGCAAGTAAATATGGATAGGATTTATCCATTTACAGGTAAAGGAGGAATCAAAAATAATCCTATTCAAAAAATGGGGTTAAACTATAGTATGAGCAGCCAATATAGTATCACCACAACAGATGAAGAATTCCTGAGTAAAAAAATGTTTAGAGAAGCCAAATCTGGTATTCAACACAACTTAAGTACTAATACCAATTTAAAAGCTCTTAAATATTTCACTATATCTCCTTCAGTTAGTTATAAAGATGTTTGGTATTTTAAAAGTATTCATAAGAGATATGATTCTAATGTAATAAATAGTCAAGGAAATCAAGGTGCTGTAGTAAATGATACAATTAATGGATTTACAAGGTTTCATGATTATAATTTTGGAGCATCACTGTCAACTAATATCTATGGAACGTTTAATTTTAAAAAAGGACGATTAAAAGCCATTAGACATACTATTAGACCTTCAATTTCTTATAGTTACCGTCCCAATTTTGCAGAGGCACACGAACTAACAGTCCAAAACAGTAGTGACCCTAATGATATACTTACCTACACTCCTTTTGAAGGCGGTATCTATGGAGCACCAAGTAGTGGTATTTCCAATTCCATAGGAATTTCCATCAATAATGTTATTGAAGCTAAGGTTGCTCCAAAAGATCCAGATAGTGAAGAAGAATTAAAAAAAGTAACCATTTTAAATAACCTAAACTTTAGTACAAGTTATAATATTGCCGCAGATAGCTTAAAATGGAGTCCTGTTAGTGCAAATGCGGGTACAAGGTTGTTCAAAGATAAATTAGCCTTAAACTTAAATGCAACACTCGATCCCTACCAAGTAAATGACAGAGGAACTAGAATTAACAAATTTAACGCATCTATTTTCCGTGTAACCAATGTTGGTGTTACAGCTAATTACTCCATATCCAGTCAAGATTTCGAAAAAGATGAAAAAGACGACTCAAAAAACAATGGTAACGGAGCCCAAAATACACCTGATGTTTTTGGTCAAAACTTACCTAACAGCAATGCTTTTGTAAACGAAACGAGAACTAATAGCAACAATATTTCTAAAACAAAAGTTTCAAAATTATATAATTCAAAAATTCCTTGGAGTTTAAACCTAGTTTATGCTATGAACTATTCCAGTAATGGAATAACTAGCGGTATTGGAAATAATTCTTTGATGTTTAGTGGTAACCTTGAATTATCTCCCAAATGGAAAGTCGATTTCTCTTCTGGATACGATATAAAAAATGATGCCTTTACTTTTACAAGGTTAGGTTTTTCTAGAGACCTTGATAGCTGGAGATTTAACTTTAATTGGACACCATTTGGTAGAAATACGGCTTATTATTTTTTCATTGGGGTAAAATCATCGGTTATGAGTGATTTAAAATGGGATAAAAATAAACCACCAGATAGAGTTTTATTCTAAACCAAAAATCATTTTATAATATTTAATTCTGACTTTCTTAATTAAAACATATCAAAATCAGTAATTAAATAATTTTAATTATTATTACAATCTAATATTGATAACTTATTAATAAATGATTCAATCTTATGAAAGAAATTATAACAACAACAAAAGCCCCAGAGCCAATAGGTCCCTATAATCAAGCTATATTGAAAGGTAATACCCTATATACCTCTGGTCAAATAGCTATTGATCCTACGTCTGGTGAATTAGTTTTATCATCAATTGAAGAAGAAACTAAACAAGTTATGGAAAATATGAGAGAAGTTTTAGCTGCAGCAGGTATGACTTTTGAAGATGTTGTAAAAACATCAATTTTTATTTCTGATATGAATAATTTTTCAAAAATAAACTTAGTATACGGAGAGTATTTTAGTGATAATACTGCTCCAGCTAGAGAAACTGTAGAAGTAGCTAATTTACCTAAATTTGTAAATGTAGAGATTAGCATGATTGCTATTAAATAATTATATTTTCAATAGCAAACTAAAATCATAAATTTTTACGTTTATTTTGTAATAAAATATTAGGAACTTTTAGTTCTTAATATTTTATATATATATTCATAATGAAAGTCAAATTGCTCTAACTAACAATTTTGCTGTTGATGGGTTTGTAGCCAATGGAACATTGTGAACATCACATAAGCGCATAAGCATTGAAATATCTGGTTCGTGAGGGTGTTTTTCATGGGGATCTCTAAAAAAAAGTACCATTTGGCATATTCCTTCTGCTACCCTACCTGCAATTTGCGCATCGCCTCCATAAGGACCTGATAAAAATTTCCTGACATTAAAACCAGATTTTTCAGCTATTGCACCTGTTGTTCCCGTAGCTATTAAATCAACTTTTTTATTAAGTAAAATGCTTCTATTTTCATCTAAAAATTTTAACATCTCTTCTTTTTTACCATTATGTGCTATTATTGCAATTTCCATGTAATATAAAAAATCCCGCATTAAAACGGGAAAATTAATGTTTTAGTTTATAAACTTGCCGAATATAACAACAAATCGACTATTTTAGTTGCGTAACCGAATTCATTGTCATACCAAGAAATTACTTTAAAAAAATTATCATTTAGCTCTAAAGAAGCGTCTGCATCAATTACTGATGTCCTAGGTTCAGAGACGAAATCCTGAGAAACGACTTCGTCAGTCGTGTATCCTATTATTCCTTTATAATCTCCAATAGAAGCTCTTTTAAAAGCAGCTAATATTTCTTTTAAAGATGTTTTCTTTTCTGTTCTAAAAGTTAAGTCAATTAAAGACACATCTGGAACAGGTACTCTAACAGCCATACCTGTTAATTTTCCTTTTAACTCAGGTATAACTTTCGTAACAGCTTTTGCTGCTCCTGTACTTGTTGGTATAATATTATTTACTACTGTACGACCTCTTCTCCATTTTTTATTCGGTCCATCAACTACATTCTGAGTAGATGTAGCCGCATGAACAGTGGTCATAAGCCCTTCCTTGAAACCAAATTCATCATTAATTATTTTGGTTACAGGTGCCAAACAGTTTGTAGTACAAGATGCGTTTGAAAAAACTATTTCATCGGCTGTCAATTTTTGATGATTGACACCCATTACATACATATTCGCATCCTTGGATGGTGCTGAAATAATAACTTTTTTAGCTCCTGCTTTAATGTGAAGTGCTGCCTTGTCTTTATCAGTAAAAAAGCCTGTAGATTCGATCACATAATCAACATTAACTTCATTCCACCTTAAATTTTCAGGTTTTTTTTCAGCAGTAACTCGAATTTCTTGTCCGTTTACAACTAAATTTCCTTCTTTCACGCTTATTGTGCCAGGAAATCGACCGTGTACTGAATCATACTTCAACAAGTAAGCTAAATAATCTACATCAAGTAAATCATTTATTGCTACAATTTGGATATTTTCTCTCATCACAGCAGAACGAAAAGCAATTCTTCCGATTCTACCAAAACCATTGATCCCTACTTTTATCATGTCCCTTTTTAATTTATCATATTAAAACTTTCAAATAATCCGGTAAACAAGATTTAAAAATTATTAAACCTTACCTACTAAGGAGTACAAATATAAGCCATATTAGTACAAAAAAACTGGTTACAATAGAATTCCTAAAAGTTTTGAACAGATTTATAATATTCGTTTATAATGAAGAAGAAAATTCTATTTTTTCTACATTTGATAATGATGCCGAGTACTCTGCTAAGTCTACTAGTTTAGTTGCATACCCCACTTCGTTATCATACCATGAAACAACCTTAATAAAATTCTCAGATAGTGCAATTCCTGCATTGGCATCAAAAATGGAAGTGCGGGTATCACCAACGAAGTCTTGAGAAACAACGAGTTCCTCTGTGTAACCTAAAACTCCATTCATTTCTCCTTGTGAAGCTTCTTTCATCGCTAGTTTTATATCCTCGTAAGACGCTTTATTTTTTAATCTAACAGTTAAGTCTACTACTGAAACATCCATAGTAGGAACTCTAAAAGCCATTCCTGTAAGTTTTCCGTCCAATTCAGGTATTACTTTACCTACTGCTTTTGCAGCCCCTGTGGAAGATGGTATTATGTTATGTAAGGAAGCTCTTCCTCCTCTCCAATCCTTTAAGGAAGGCCCATCGACAGTTTTTTGTGTTGCTGTAGTCGCATGCACTGTAGTCATTAACCCTTCTTCAATACCAAATTTATCGTTGAGGACTTTTGCTATTGGTGATAAGCAATTTGTGGTACAGGATGCATTAGAAAAAATAACATCACTATCTTTTAACTTATGATTATTCACCCCCATTACGAACATTGGTGCATCTGGTGATGGAGCAGAAATAATTACTTTTTTAGCTCCACCAGTGATATGTAATTGTGCCTTTTCAATAGTTTTAAAAAAACCTGTACATTCTAAAACGTATTCCACACCTACATCATTCCATTTCAATTTTTCTGGATTACGTTCTGCTGTGACTCTAATTTCTTTTCCATTAACAAAAAGTTTATTATCAACAACCTCAACAACTCCATCAAATTCACCATGTACTGAGTCATATTTTAACATATAAGCTAAATAATTTACATCGTCTAGTAAATCATTAATAGCTATTATTTGAACATTTGAACGCTTTATGGCAGATCTAAAAGCCAATCTACCTATTCTTCCAAATCCATTTATTCCTATTTTTATCATAATATATCTTTTTTATGTGGTCATTATGTCTGAAACTCTCAAAAGTTCCATATTAATTTCCTGTATACCTTTAATTGCTTTTTCTAAACTTGTTGATACCACCTGATTGTCTTTCAACCCAACCATTATATTTGTTTTACCATCAATGAGTAATTCAACAGCTTTAACACCTAAACGACTTGCTAATACCCTATCAAAACAAGACGGTGAACCTCCACGTTGCATATGCCCTAAAACCGAAACTCGCACCTCGTACTCTGGGAGGTTTTCTTCTACATAATCTGCTAATTCAAAAACAGTTTTACCTGACTTGTCTCCCTCCGCTACAACAACAATACTTGAGGATTTACCTGAGCTTTTACTCTTTTTAAGTGATTCCAACATTCGATCTAATCCTAAATTTTCTTCTGGAATTAAAATTTCTTCCGCTCCTGCTCCAACCCCAGCATTTAAAGCAATAAATCCTGCATCTCTTCCCATTACCTCTACAATAAACAACCTATTATGTGAAGAGGCCGTGTCTCGAATTTTATCTATTGCTTCCATTGCTGTATTTAAAGCTGTATCATAACCTAACGTATGAGAAGTACCATAAATATCATTATCAATTGTACCTGGAATACCAACAACAGGAAATTTAAATTCTTTATTAAAAACAACTCCTCCTGTAAAAGTACCATCTCCTCCAATTACAACCAAAGCATTAATATCATGTTTTATTAAGTTCTTATAGGCTTTTTGTCTTCCTTTTTTGGTCATAAATTCTTTTGATCGAGCAGACTTTAATATCGTTCCTCCTTTGTGTATTATATGATTTACACTTCTAGCTGTCATATTAATGAAATCTCCCTCAATCATCCCTTGATAGCCTCGATATATGCCAATACATTCTATTTTATAATAAGCACACGTTCTTACCACAGACCTTATTGCGGCATTCATACCAGGAGAATCACCTCCCGATGTCATTACTGCTATTCTTTTTAATTTTTCTCTCATAATTTGTTTATCAAAATTAACTGTTTTTTCGTTTCGTCTTATTTAAAAAAACGAAATCGTTTTCGATTATCCCCCTCATTGAGACCTATAAAACAGCCATATAAATCTTAGTTCAATAAAATTAATTAAATTCACTTTTTATCAAAATCTAGTATAGATTATGCATCATAATAACAGTTTTGAGTGTTAATTAAATATTCTCGTAACATTTCAAATACAAATAAAATATCCTTTATCTTATGTATAGCAAAGGTATTTTCTTACGATTTTATACAATTAAGTAACTCCTTACAATAAAACGCTAAAAACCAACATTACATCCATTTTATTAGGGGTTATTTATTGATTTCTTGTAATTCAATTAATAAAATTTGACACCTATTGTGACACCTATATATAATTAATATATTTTGTTACCTAATTTGCTTTTTTTATTTCTCCCAAAATCTGTCAAAAGAATTGGTTTTCATTATATCAATTTTAAACTCAGATTTGTCGTTTTTAGTTATAATCACACTATCAAAACCTAATTTGTCTAGTTTTTCAATTGTTGCTAATTCTCCCTCTTTTAATTGTAAAATCTTTCTTAAAAGCCAATCAGATAATGCTTTATTTGGATTTGTCATTAATGCTTTAGAGTTTTCTTGACAAACTTTTGCTTCAAATATTTCTCCTGTAGGAATTTGCAAACTAAAATTAGTATCTCTTTCTGGGAAAAAATTAGGATAATATTTATGAATATTTATCGGAATTGGAATATATATTTCGCCAAAATCTCTTTTTCTACCTCCTGCATTCCATTGATTTAATCCGCTTTTTTCATAAACAAATCTCTCTTTTTGTTTAATTCCATAAAGAGGTAAAACTATATAGTTATTTCCTTTTATCAATTTATCTGTTGCTGATTTAAAATCGTTACTTGAAAACAAATCAAGAAGTAAACTATAGGGGTCATCGATTATGTCGACTGGTAAACGAAAAACATTTTGAGGTATTATAAACTTTCTAAATAAAGTATTTTTTGAGTAATTAAAAGAATAAAAATTATACCCATCTTCAAATTGTAAACTTGCTTTATTACTTTTTACGGAATGTATATTTGTAATATCAATTTGATTATAATCGGTTTCAAAAAGTAATAATTCTTTTTTTCGTCTTGCAACAATATGATAAAGAGAAGAATCAATGTTATAAACTCTATTTGCTAAATTAATCCGTTCATTTCTATATTCTCCCAATTTTAAAGCAAGTTCTTTGCCTTTATAATTTTTTAAATCTCGTGAAAGACTATTAAATTCTGCAACTTTTTCAGTACTGCTGTCATTTTTTGAAATAAACGTCTTTAAACCAATTCCAATAGAATTATAATCTGCATCAAATGCAGTATCTGAACGAGATAGATTATTGGCTTGAAAACTTCTACAAAATATGTTTTCAGCAACTCTATAATTAATCAATGGAATTGCACTATCACTAAAAAGTCCTGATAATTTAGAAACCGCTGAAAGTAAATTTAAATAGTCACCATTGCTTTCAATGTCAATTTCTGCGAATGATTTCATAAAACTGACATTATCTCATTCGCAATTCGTTCTATTAAAGTTGTAGTTACAGAATTTCCTGCCTGCATATATAGTTTGCTGTTCGCAAGGTTTGGTAAAATATAATTTTTTGGGTAACCTTGAAAAGAAAAACATTCTCTTGGTGTTAACTTTCTAATTCCATAATTGTCTTTTATTAAAGGAACATTATGTCCGCCAGTTCCCATATTTGCAGTTAGAGTAGGACAAACGTTACTTTTATTTTCTCTAACATAAACTCTTCTCCACTGATAAACAGTGTCTTTTGAAGTCATTGTTTTTTCTAATTCAGGATAGTATTTGTGATTTTTAGGATAGTAATATTTTTCTTCTTGCTTTCCTTTTTCTAAAATATCGTGAATGTTTTTAGTTAATTCTATTTTTTTAGGAAACTTAAAATTAGAATGATTTTTAACTTGATTTGGATCAAAAGCAACAATAAAAATTCGTTCTCTATTTTGAGGTATATTTGCGTGAGTCATAGAATTTAAAACAGAGCTATAAGTTTTATACTTTAATTTTTCTTCTAAAACTTCAATAATTGTTTTAAATGTATTTCCTTTATCGTGTGAAACTAAGTTTTTTACATTTTCAAGGAAAACAACTTTTGGTTTGTGTTTCTCTATAATTTTTTCTACATCAAAAAATAAAGTTCCTCTTGTGTCCGCAAAACCTTTTCTTTTTCCGGCAATTGAAAATGCTTGACAAGGAAAGCCCGCGCATAAAATATCAAACTCGTTAGGAATATAATTTTTTGTACTTTCTTTTGTTATATCTCCAAACGGAATTTCTCCATAATTTTCTCTGTAAGTTATTTTAGCAGCTTTTTCCCATTCGCTTGTATAAACACATTTTCCACCAGTGTTTTGTAGAGCCATTCTAAAACCGCCAATCCCTGCAAATAGGTCAATAAACTTAAAAGAATAATTTTCGGGTGTAGGAAATGGAACATTTTCTACCTCAAAAAGTAATTGTTGTAAAACTTCTTCTTCTGCAATTGAATAATTTTCACCTTGTTTGTATTTTACGAAATTTTTCAGAATTTTTAGAGCATCATCTTTGTAATGTTTAGAAATTCCATTGTGAACATTGCGCAAATAATGAGTTATAACAGCTTTATCTTCTGGCTCAACAAATTTTATTTGATAGTTTTTACCATCAAATTCTTCAATACTCACACTATTTTTTGTTTTTATCAAAGGTCAAGTTATTTATATTTACAAAAATATCATTTTATTTCTAAATCAGTTTGTGGATAGAATTTTTACTGCTTTGTAGGTAACTAACGGATATACACAATTGTGTATATTCACAACCAATATAACATTGATTTAAACCACTTAAAAAAAACCTTAAAACCAACAACTTAAATAAATTAAGGACACTTTTTATCCGAATACAATTGTTTGCAAATTACTATACGTTTATTTCACTTAGCACAATTATGTCAAAAAACTTTTTCCGTTTTTAAGGTGTCGGAAAATCTTCTGTTTATAATTCGTTTGTTAAATCTTGAACATAAAAAAACACCTAAATAAAGGTGCTTTTCGGTACGTTTGTTTTTAAACCTTTCTCAAAACTTTAAGCTGTCTGTTTCGCATAATCAGGTAAACACTCAAACCAACAGCCACTCCAGGAGCAAAACCTAAAAGGATACATAGCCATCCACGTTTTATAGAGTGGACTTTTGCTTCGTACCAAATCCAAAGCGCCAAAATAGCCCAACAGACTAATAGGTCAGCCGAATAAACGGAAGAGTATGGATTCACAAAACCAGATGTTAGAGCAAAAATCATATCTGGATTTGAAATTTGTGCTGGAACAAAAAGCCATAAAAACAATCCCGTATAGAACACGGAAAAAATAGCTAATAAACTATAAAAGATTTTATTGTACATAATTTAATTTTTTAATAAATAATTTGAAATATTTTCTTCTCATCTTTTACCTTAAAACATACAGTAGGAGTAAAGGTAAAGATTTAGAAGACCTTTTCGCTACAAACTCATTTTTCTGGAGTTTTCGATTTAGGAGTCGATTTTAAAACACATATTATGTTTATAAATAAGTATAAAATATTTCAGCTTTATTTCAATTTAGAGTAGTTATTTTTAGTTTCAAAAATCAACTATTCATTGCTTTCAGCGCTGTTATTTCGGTTTGGTTTTATATGGCGCACAACGATTTTGTGCAAAGCTTGTTGCCTACAAGTTAGTGATTATTTTTTGGTTGAGTCACAAGCCAAATTTTCAAACACTTCTTAACTCCATGTTAAATAACTCAATAACAACAACTTAAACACATTACTTCTACTCATTTTTATTTTATAATTAATTTTTTAAAACCTTTTGTAATATAGACTCTTGTTTCCCCTAAAGAGTCCGAATAAACTAAATAAGCATCTATTTCTTTTAATTCGGAAAGAAGTTTTTTTGATTTTTCAATTCCCATAGCCATAAATGCAGTTGCATAACCATCTGCCTCTGCACAAGTGTTAGCAATTACATATGAACTCAAAACATTCCCTTGTTCCGCATTTCCATTTAATGGGTTAATTGTATGAACATATTTTTTATTTGTAATAGGGTCAACTCTATTTTTTCTGAAATTTCCAGAGCCAGCTATTGATTTGTTAATCAATTCTATTCTTGCTCTTGATTTTCTATTATCCACTTTGGAATCGATTCTTTCAATACCAATAGTCCAATTCATATCATAAGCCAAATTTTTGCCGATAGTTTTTATTTCTCCACCAACTTCTATTCTAAAATTGTCAATCGAATTACTTTGAATATATTCTGCCATTTTATCTATAGCGTAACCTTTTGCAATCGAATTAAAGTCAAGATAGATATTCTTTTTCTCTTTAATGACTTGGCCAGTTTTTAAAAGTTCTACTTTATCGAACCCAACATAATTCATCATAGAATCCAGTTTAAATTTAGAAATAGACTTTATCGGTTTTGTATCTCCAAATCCATAAGCATTTCTTAAAACTCCAACAGTTGGGTCAAAATAACCTTTGGATTTTAGGTGTATTTCTTTTGAAAGCATAAAAACATCCTGAAAAAGGATGTCCGTCTTTATAGCTGTATTTCCTTTGTTTATTTTGGATATATCACTTTCAGGCAGGTAAGTGCTTAAAGATTTATTAATTGCAATAACAACAGAATCAATTCCCTTTTTAATGTTATTGTCTGTGTTAAAATTATAATACTCAATTTTGTATGTAGTTCCAAAAGCAAGTCCGTTCAGCGTTATTAATTTTTCCTTTTTATTTGCACATCCCAATAGCAAAAGAGTCAACAAGAATAAGCTTAAATGTTTCATTTTTTTTGTGTTTAAATGTGTTTATCAAATATCTGGTAACGTTTTAGCTAAGCTGAATTTTAATGCAGTTTAGGTGGTGTTGTAAGCAGTAGTTCTATTTCTATTTGTTATTCTTAATTTCCAATGATTTTTGTTTTATCCAATTAACAGAAATTTTTATTGGTTCTGTCTTATTAGTATTATGTCCTAATGATGGAAATAAAACATACTCAAATGGTTTGTTCACTAATTTTAAATCGTTGAGATGCTCAATACACATTTTTACAGGAATTTGAATATCTTTTTCTCCAAATACCCAAAGACCCGGAATTGATAATTTTCTTAAAACTTCTTTTGGATCAGTAGCCTCAAATTGAAATCTATCGGGGTCGTTTTTAATATGTTTACGTGCTTCTTTTTCTGTATGATTATCCCAAAAATCGGTTCTCCCATTTGTATAGAATTGAAATCTCAATTGTTCAAGAGTAGTTATTGTAGGGCTACTCATTAAAACCATAAATTCTACTAATGGATTTTCATTTGCTACAATGGGAATTATCCAACCTGCTTGACTCGCACCAATAAGTCCAATGGGTAAATCTTTTTCTTTACTATGAATTAAATTAACAGCGGAACTTGCATCTTTTGCTAATAGAATTATATTTTCAACACTAATATTATTCGTTCCTACCTCTGGTCCTGCATAAACTCCACCAGATTCTCCAACCCCACGTTTATCATAAGTAAATACTAAAATATCGTTCTTGGCTAAAAATTCGGCAAACTTTGTCATTCGAGGTACTTGGTCAGAACCGTGAACAATGACGACTGCTGAATGTGGATGATTAGGAGTATAAATTGTACCCGCCAATTTAACCCCTTCACTTTCAAAAGTTACATTTTCTGTTTTTATAGAATCAATCGATTGAATTTTTTCTTGAGTAGATGTTATTTTTTTTTGTTTGACTGATTTATTGCAACTGTTCATAGTTACAATTAGGATTAATAATAAGAGTCGATTTGTTAATTTCATTATATAATTTTCTTCATAATCCTGTCGTATTGCCTACAACGTTTTGTGTATGGTTAGTTGCGTCTTTAAATGTACATTTTTTTCAGCTAAACACTAACTTTATAAAAAATCACTTACCTTTAGTTTGACAAGGAGTCGCAATTAACTATATACTTTATTACCATACGTTATTTTTTAATTTCATATAATACACACTCTTCTAATTTCGTGAATTCAGAAAGTAGAGGATGATTAAAATTTTTAATCTTTTTCATTCCTATTTTTTTCATAACTTTTTCCGACTTGTCATTTACCTTAGGACAGATTGATTTAATGTTTTTCAGTCCTAATTCATCAAATGCATATTCAAGACATTTCTTTGCGCCTTCTGTAGCAAAACCTTTTCCCCACTCTGCTTCAGCTAATCTCCAACCAATATCTACGCAAGGGGTGAAATCAGATTCAAATGTCTGTTTGGCAATTCCAATAAAGCCTATAAATTCATTATTTTCAAGTTTGTCAACCGCAAAATAACAGAATCCATTTTCAGAAAATTGACTTTTCATTCGGTCAATGAATTCATCAGTCTGTTTTTGTGTTGGAATAGTTGGGAAATGCTCCATTACTTTTGGGGCAGAGTTAATTAGTCCCATTTTAAATTTATCTTGCTCTGTCCAATTTCTAAATCCTAATCTTTCAGATTTAAATGTGTAATTCTCCATTTAGTTTTTTAATGTGTGATGACGGTTTAAATAAGCTGCGTTTTAATGCAGTTTGGGTGGTGTTATAAACAGGTTCATTCTTGAATTTCATACTCTATAAAATCAGTAGATATGAGAGTATTATCTACATTATATCTCTGAACTTTTATTGGATAGCCATCTTCATTATATTCGTAAATATATTTATTCGTTTCTTCAGCTCTTTTATTTTTAATTACATTATTAATATTCACGGAATTATTATTTATTAATAAATACAATTTAAAATCGTCATCAAAATTTAGAAATGGATGTTTCATTACATCAAACGAAAGATTATTCAATTCCCAATTAATCTCGTAGTTATTTGAATTACCAGAAAGAGATTTCCATTTAGTTATATTTCCCAATAAATTATATTCAAATTCATACTTTTCACATAGATCTGAAGAAATATTACATTCTTCTATTTTTTTTACTCTATTATATTGATCGTAGGTATAAGAAGTATTTTTAAAATGAGAATTATTCTCGTAAGACTTTATATTTGTAAGTTTATTATTCTCATACTCAAAAATACTAAAATAACTATTATCATAGCTACTTATTATTTTATCTACTCTTGCATTTGAATATATTATTTTAAAGTAACTAGAGTTATTTTTAAAAAATTCAATTGGTCTAAAATTTAAATCAAACCTGTACTCAAACACCTGAATATCACCCCCTATTTCTGTTGTATTTTTTTTTACATAGTATTTTTTTTCTGTAGAAGGCTCAATCGAATCTTCAATCGATGAACATCCTAGTATTAAGAATAAAAATGTGCTTATTAAAAAATGCTTTTTCATATTATTAATTTTGCTTTCAAATTGTTTGTAACGTTTTGGGTATGGTTTGTTGCGATTTTTTACCAAATGTAAATAAAAATTATCTGTTTTTGGTTTCAACGAATACTATCTAAAATCTCCTCCTCCAAATCACATTTTAATATTTTTGATTTCCTCTTTATTACCTTTCCATACTTTTTCAACTTTGAATTTATAAATGTATCCGTCATTTACTTCTTTAAACTCCAATACTGTACCTTTAAATATTTCAGAAGAATTTTCTATTTCTATTTTCAGTGAATTAGATACACATTTACAGGCATATAAAGTTTGTTAGCTTACAAGAATTAAAACTGATAATATTATTCGTTTCACTTTCTATTTTTATTGAAGTAGAACTAGCGGATATACACAATTATATATTTCAGTTGCAAATATAAACGTTTACAAATATTTAAATCTAACAATAAAAATTTTCAATTTTTGATCACCAGTTTCACTAAAATCTAGGCATAAAAAAACATCCTAAAAGGTGCTTTTCGACACGTGTGTTTTTGGCGTTTTGTATAAGAATAGTATAGGCTAAAACGTACTTACTTGTTGGATTTAGAACTTAACTCTTATTTTTTTATACTTTGTTAGATACAGTTAACGTTTCACAAAGGAAACTCCATATTTATTTGCTATGGAATCAATTTTATTTTTTGTCAGTTTATTCTCTTTTGATTCTTTTGAGATTTCATTAAAAAAATTTTCAAATCCACCCGGAGTAATAGTATTCATAGTAATACCTACAACGCTATCCATATTTACAAAAGTATGGGGTATGCCTCTCGGCAATTTAATAAAATCACCTTCCTTTGCTTCAATTTTTTCACTACCACAATTAAACACGTAATTACCTTTCAAAATATAAAAAAGTTCGTCTTCATTTTTATGAACATGGAGAGGGGGGCCTTGATTAGGCGGTGTTTCGGAAATAATAACTGAGTACTCATCATTTGTTTGACTACTTAAAATTTTTCCAACAATCTTTACTCCCAAAACATTCCATTCTTCACCTTGCTCAGATTTTACATGTATTAGGTTGTTAGAATTTTCATTATTTCTTGGGAGGGATTTTTTATTATTCATTTTGCAACTATAACTAAATATACTCAAGAGTATAAGTATTGAAATTTTTTGAATACGAAGTGTAATATGCATAATTCTGACTAATATTTTTATATCATTTTAAAGACCAACTGTTAATATCTTTGATTTTTAGTCTTAATTTTTTGTTACAGCTACTTAAAAATTAGCTTGAAGAAATTATTTCCTTTTCCGAAAAACAGGAATTGTATCAAACTAGCATTTATATACAACTGTTATATTTCTTTTTAAAAAGACGAATCTATTAATAAACAAATAAAAACTCAAATCAAAAAAGGATTTATTTGTAGAGTTTATGAGCTTTGTAATGATATTTTCATGTAACATAAATATTTACAAACATTTACATCTAGCAATAAAAATTTTAGATTTTTGATCGCCAGTTTTACAAAATTTAGGCATAAAAAACACCGTAAAAGGTACTTTTTAGCGCGTGTGCTTTAAAAATTTCGCACAAAATTGTTTTAAGTCAGTTTTGGTGTTGTTGTGAACAGTGCTTTTCTAATATTACTTATTAAATTCAATTATTTCATTGTTTATAGACCTCCAAAGGAATTCCATTTGGATCTCTAAAATAAAAAGCATAATAAGAGCCTGTATATTCTGGATATTTTCTTGGTTCACGAGATATAGTTACATTCAGCTTTTTAATAAGTTCATAAACTTTATCGACTTCATTATCAGTTTTTAACTCAAAGGCCAAGTGGTCGAGCCCCACATCTCGAACAAATGGTTCACTCGCTTTATGATTATCAAATCTTATCCAAAGATTATGCTGGGCTTGTTTGTATGATTTCATTTTACCAAAATCACCTTGGTCAATATGATCAATTTTAAATCCCAATTCCATCATGAGTTTGTCATAGAACAATTCAGAATCATTAAAATCTTTTACGTTTAATATTATATGTCCTATTATCGCTTTCAAAATTCAGTATTTGTACTTATTTATTCACATTACGTAAAACGATAACGGTTTGTATAAACCACATTCAATGGGTTTTATGCGCTGTTATAAGTCATTACGCTTAGTTTTTATTCTTTAATAATTTCTGAACTAAAATTTCTAAATCCTTAATCCTAAAATTTTGCTTTTTCAATTGTTCAATCTCCTTTTTCTGAGAGTTACTCTCTTTTTGTTAATCAATGGTATACAAAATCAACTCCTCAATTTTTGGAGTAATTTAGCGTACATAATTAATTGAAGAAATATTTATAAATTTACTTTTTTTGATAACTTGCCTAATGAATTTGAAAATATCGAAAAAACAAAAATTAACACCTCTGATACCCCCCCAAAAAAACACCTGTATAAACCAAACACTTAACAACAAATATTTACTATTATGTAGAGAAAGAATATTGAAGAAATAGCTTGGTACTATGTTGATTTATTTTATAACCTTTTTAAACTGTAAAATTATTTCCTGTATCTTTTTATGGTAAAATTCACTTGGAAAAAGATCTTTTAATATGAAATGGTATTCATAATCTAAACTTAAAGCATTTTTTAAATGAGTTAAACTATAATCTTCCTTTCCTAAAACCATAAATAATCCACATAATCTATATTCTATCTCTGCAAACTCTTTATATACCTTTTTTGCCTTTACCATTACAGTGAGAGCTTCATCATATTCACCAAGAAACAACAATACATCTGATAGCGCAACATAAATCTCAATCGCATTATCCTCCAATTCAATACATTTATAAAAAGCTTTTACTGCTTCTTCAAAAAAGTTAAGTTTTAAATTGATGTCTCCATATTTTCTCCAAAACAACGAATTATATTCATCAATACTTATTGCTTTATTGATGTAATAAAGTGACTTAGGATAATTTTTATTTGTGTAGTAAGCCGCAGCAAGTGCCATCCACCCTCTATCCAAAAGAGGATCTTCATGAACAGACTTTTTGTAAAAATGTATTGCAGTAGATAAATTATCAAGTTTTTGATAACATTCTCCTATTCTAATATAGGCATAAGCAGTAGGATCATCAAGCTCCAATGTAATTAAATAATTATCAATTGCCTCTTGATATCTTTTAAGTTTTTCAAGTGTTTTAGCCTTTTCTAAGTAACCTCCTATAAATGCATCATCTATAATAACAGCAAAATCAAAAGATTGCAGTGCTTCATCAAACATCCCAATTTCAAAATACTGACGACCTATTTGATGCCATGCTACTTCACTAAAAGGGTTCTTTTCAAGATATCTATTTAGATATCTAATTGCTCCATTGTTGTTCTGTTGCATATCATAGCAATACACAATATTATAAAGAGACGAATAATCTTCTATATCTGCATCTATACATTTTTTGAAATTTGAAAGCGCATTTTCATAATCATCTAAGTATAAATATTCCATACCTATCATTGACCATATATCCTCCGGGTCTTTTACAAACTCAAGAGATGTTTTCAAAATTGATATCGCTTCTTTATGCTTTCGGTTCTTAGATAAAATTGTTGCTCTTTGAATAAAAACCTCATCATTATAAGGCTCTACTGCTTCAACATCTGCTAGTAATTTAGTTGCGAGTGAAAGCTTTTCATCAAATATCAACAATTCGATATGCATTAATTTCAACTGTATTGACGTCGGATGCTGTTCTAACCCCAATTTAACAGCTTTTTTTGCTAACGAATGCTTTCCTACATTTAAATAATGTTCTATAATTTCTTCGAACTCTGTGGCATCAAAAAAATAAATATCGTTTGTCTTTAGCATTGATTCAAATTTCGATACTGGCATATTCTTTTCCTTTGATAAACATCTAAAATTACAACAACATAGCTAGCTTCCTACCTTTCTTCACATTTATTGTTAACAAAGTAATTAACAATTTTAATAACCTGCTCTCTTACTTACACATAGAATTATTTTTTTTAAGCCCTGATTCAATTAAATGCCTCAGAAAAAAATATCATTGGTTTTTTAATGATTTCTGGTTCCTTATCAAAATGAAAGGATAAAATCAATTTATGCTCCTTTGCAAATATTCGCATATCGCTTTAATTGAAACTTAAATGTTATTTTTATTACTTATCCAATAAAAACTTAAGTTACACACCTTAATATAAGGAATTTTATTTACATAAACAAGTATAACTTACTCATATAGAAATTATTTAATTTAGTGTAGTTAAGTTATTTTTTTAATAACATTCATTTTTTTTAATATTATTTTTCTTTCTATTAACTTGTTTTAAAGTTTTATGTATTCACTCCTTTTTTTGGTTAAAATATATTAGAAAAAGTCTGTTTTTTAAAGAAGAAGCTTCATAGATGAAATTTGAATGATTCAATTATTTTTCTATATTTGAGAGAATTAATATTCAAATGAATAAATATAATATCTAAACAAAAAATCATGAGTAAGTTTGACGAAAAAGTAGAATTGTACAAAAAGTTTATGGATAATAAAAGTATCTCTGTCAATTCTGATTTATTGAACGCAGTAACTAAAGGTCTAGGACCATCTATTTATAAAAAAGATGCTGAAACGGTATCCGGATCAGATAAAAAAGAGCTTGAAACAGTAAAGAAAAACTTTTTAATTAAGAAGTTGGGACTATCAGATGGGCCACAGTTAGATGAAGCCATCGCTGAGGTTATTGAAAAAATTGGAAAATCTGAAAGAAATAAGTATAGAGCCGTAGTTTATTACATGTTAGCTGAAAAATTTGATAAGCAATCAATTTATGGTTTTTAAAACATTTTAGTAAATAAAAATTAAATCCTGTATTAAAAATTAATACAGGATTTTTTTATTTTAGCCATCAACAAACAACCATATTTTTATGTCTCAATTTATTAGTGTTTTTGACATGCTAAAAATCGGAGTGGGACCCTCCAGCTCTCATACTCTAGGACCATGGAGAGCTGCTCAACAATGGATAAGCAAGTTAAAATTAAGTAACCAAATTAAAAGTGTTAAAAGCATTAAAGTTGACCTTTACGGATCTTTATCTTTAACTGGAAAAGGACATGCCACCGACATAGCAGTTGTTTTAGGTTTATGTGGTACTGATCCTGAATACATACCTATTGTAGACATTAAACGTATTATTGCCGATATAAGAAATACTAATAAGCTTAATTTTAACAATGAAAATATTATAAACTTTTCTTTTGATCAAATAATATTCAATAAAGAGTTCCTTCCTTTTCATTCAAATGGAATAACATTTACAGCAATCTCTAAAATTAATACCATCGTTTCAAACGAAACCTTTTATTCTATTGGAGGGGGCTTTGTTATTCAAGAAAGCACGGATATTTCAGAATGCAACTTAATTAATAAAAAGAACTTTCCTTTTCCAATAAATAGAGCAAGTGAATTAGAAAGCTATTGCTACAATAATAAAAAAAACATATCCGAAATAGTTTTAGCGAATGAATTAGTTTTAAAACCTGAAAAAGAAATTGATGCAGAACTAAAAAAAATTTGGAATACCATGCTAGAATGTATGTATATTGGCTGTCATACTGAAGGCACACTTCCTGGAGGACTGAATGTCAAACGTCGCGCCTTTGAAACGCACAAAAAACTCATTAAATCATCTATATATAGTAATCAAGAAGAGTGGATAAAGGCTATTAGAGGTACCGAAGTAAAATTTAGAGAAATTTTAAAGTGGGTAAGTTGCTTTGCCTTAGCTGTTAATGAAGTTAATGCATCTTTAGGACGTGTAGTCACAGCCCCAACTAATGGGAGTGCTGGTGTTATTCCTTCAGTGTTGATGTACTACCTTGTAATTGAAAATCACAATGCAAGTTTTGAGGAAATTAAAAAGTTTTTGCTAGTCGCTGGAGAAATTGGAAGTATATTTAAAAAAAATGCCACAATCTCTGCTGCAATGGGAGGATGTCAAGCTGAAATTGGTGTTTCATCAGCAATGGCAGCTGGTGCTTTAACAGAATTATTAGGTGGTACTCCTTCGCAATGTTTGGTAGCTGCTGAAATAGCAATGGAACATCACTTAGGATTAACGTGTGATCCTATAGGCGGACTTGTCCAAGTTCCATGCATTGAACGAAATGCTATGGGAGCTATTAAAGCAATAAATGCTGCTGAATTAGCACTTGAAACAGACCCAAAATCATCTTTAGTTCCATTAGATAAGGTTATTGACACTATGTGGGAAACAGCAAAAGACATGAATAGAAATTATAAGGAAACCTCTGAAGGGGGGCTAGCAGTAACCGTAGGGTTAGCAGATTGTTAGATATCCGTTTAAAAACCATTAATAGCCACTATTTTTTATAGATTGCGCATGGGATAAGTTTATCCCATGCGTATTAATTTTATTCACTTTGCTTCTGAACAGCTAAATTATAAATAACCAACCCAAAGCCTATTTTATTTATGGCATCACCAACATTATATATAACATCCATACTTAAACCGTTTAATCCATCGTACCAACCTGGCGTACCCGCCATATAACCAAGTGGATAAATTGCCCAACCTACCAAAACGAACCAACATAAAGCTTTATGAGCGGTCAAAATAGAATCTCCAGCAGTTAATGCTAACTTTTTAGCATTTCCAAACCAAATATCATAAGCTATTGCAAAATAAGCTATTCCAGAAATTAATCCCCATATCTGAGCATTATCTCTGTTAACGGCTTCTCCAATATATCCAGTAACAAGCATCACGATTGATAAAGAAATCATTCGCCACATCAATGATTTTTTAGCCCCTGCTGCCTTAAGTATTAAATAAAATTCGACACACATTAAAGGAACAGTTAAAATCCAATCAACGTATCTAAAAAATGTTGGAGACTCTCCATACGTACTCCAATAATCTCTCATATACCAGTAATGAACTGCTGCTATAAAAGTAATTAATCCCGAAACTAAAATAGAAGTTCTCCATTTTTTATCAAAAGTATTCATTGAAAAGAAGAAAAATACAGAAGCTGCCATCATTGCCATGCATCCGACAAAAAATGTAAAACCGACATAATCGTTTGTTGCCATTTTACCAATGGCTAAAAAGTTTGGTATAGTATTCATAAATAATATTTTTGTTTAACAATAAATAAATAACTCTAAACTAATTTAACAAAAAATTATTAATTTCACTAATAAAAAAAGAAGCAAAAATGACACAAAACCAACACTTTAAAATCTTTGTTAGTTTATTTTTATTTTGGTTTATGACACTAGTTCCAGAACAAATAATCAATTTTTTTTGTTACTTTTTTATACTTACCTTAGGGATAATTCATGGCAGTAATGATCTACAAATAATAGACTCATTTGAAAAAGAAAGTGATTTAAAAAAAAATGGAATAAAAAGCTACGTTAGTATTATAATTATAGCAATTCTTTTTTTTATTTTTTTAAAAAAAATTACATTTTATGTATTTATTTTTTTGAGCTCTTATCATTTTGGTGAGCAACATTTCAACCACAAAAATTTCGAAGGAAAATACATAAAAAACATGCTTCAAATACTACATGGAATATTTTTGTTTTCAATTTTATTTTTAAATCAAAAAAATGAAGTAACTACAATATCAGAATCTCTTTTCTCAATTATAGTTAGTTCTAATTTTATAACAGTTCTCTCAATACTTTCAGGTCTTTGCTATGCGATGATACTAATTTATAATTGGTTTCTTTATAACGATTATAAAACTTTATTGGAAGAAATACTCAATTTCACTTTTTTTTATATTTTGTTTAAAGCTACCTCTCTTATTGTTAGTTTTAGTATTTATTTTATAATTTGGCATAGCATCCCTTCTATTTTTGATCAAATAGAATTTTTGTATAAAAAAAAATCAAAATCATTAGTAATACTCTACCTCAAAAAATCTTCTTTGTTATGGCTAATTAGCCTCTTTCTTGTAACACTTTCTTTTATCTATTTAAAAGAAAGCATTTTATTCAATAGCTTTATTTTTGCGATTCTTTTTATTATATCAATACCTCATATTTTCATAATAAATATAATGAACTCCTACTTCAAAAATAGAAGTAGGAAATCGTAGATTCTCATAAGCTAGTTATAATTACATTTTTAATTAAATGATTATTTATTTAAATACAAGGTTTTAAAATTATGGATATTAACATCGTAACAGGTATGAGCCATTTTTTAGATTTTCAATTACCTATTAAAGCAAATTTATTTAAAAGAGCTTATGATCTTTATATTTAAACACCTCTACTTTTATTCAAGAAAACAAAAACGCAAAATAAAGTTAATATTTATTGATTTAAATTGATGAATAACGCTTTATCTTGTAAAAATTAGTTCATCATTTGTTGACATTGGCTCGGAAAACGCATATCCCTCGACATTAAACCCCTTAAGTTCTTCCAAAGTTTCGATATTATTATCAATTATATATCTTACCATTAAGCCACGTGCTTTTTTTGCATAGGTCATAATCACCTTATAATCACCATTTTTAAAATCTTTAAAAATAGGAGTAATCATAGGTACTTTTAATGCTTTTTTGGGTACTGCTTTAAAATATTCTAAACTTGCTAGGTTTAACAATAAATCACCTTTTTCCATTTCATTATTTAGTGACTCTGCAAGTAAGTCTCCCCAAAACTTATATAAATTATCGGTATTATCAACTTTAATTTTGGTACCCATTTCTAGTCTGTATGGCTGAATGAGATCTAAAGGTCTTAATATCCCATATAATCCTGATAATATTCTTACTTTTTTGTTCAGCATAGAAACTCCTTCATCTGTTAATGAATTAACATCTATTGATCTAAAAACCTCTCCAGTAAAAGAATAAACAGCTTGTTTTGCATTATCAACAGTAAACTCTGGATTCCATCTTTGATTCCTTTCATAATTCAATGCTCCCAAATTATCAGATATTTTCATTAATTCCGATAACTGACTTTTCGAATATGTTTTTAACTTTTTATTTAATTTTTTAGAATATTCAAGAAAGCGAGGTTGTGAAAAAACTTCTGTTTGCGCCTTTGTATCAAAGTCAAGCGATTTTGTTGGTGAGATTATAATTTTCATATTTGATATTTATCTGTAAAATTATGTTAATCTTTAGCTTAAGATCCATCAAAAAAAGATTAAAACTAAAATAATAACAAGTAAAAATAATTTTAATATTCTATATAAATTTTAAGAAAAGCAAATTATATTTTATAGTATTATTTAATAAAGCTATTTAGGCCATGTCATTAAGTACTCATAAAATGAAGACCATCATAAGCCAAATGAACATTATCTGGCAACTCTTTTTGTATCTCGTCATGAAACCCTAATAACTCACTAATATGAGTAAGAAAAGCTTGTTTAGGTTTTAATTCTTGAATAAAATTTAGTGCTTCTTCCAAATTAAAATGAGTATCATGTAATTCTTTCCTTAATCCTGTGACAACTAAAGAGTCTAATTGGCTTAATTTTTTCTTCTCTTCATCTGTAATGTACTTTATATCTGTCAGGTATGCAAAGTTATTAAACCTAAAACCTAAAATAGGTAATTTCCCATGCATTACTTCTACTGGTAACACCTTAACTCCGTGGAGGTGAAAAAAGTCATTTTTTGAAATAATAATAGGTTTAACCTTAGCTGCGCTTGGATACCTGTTTTTTACTGCAAAAATATAATCATAACGTTTTTCTAACGCTTTAAACACCCTTTCCGTTAGATATATTGGAACTTCACCACCCCTAAAACTAAAAGGCCTTACATCTTCAAATCCAGCAACATGATCAGAATGTTCGTGTGTAAATAAAACTCCATCAATTGACATAACATTCTCCCGAATCATTTGCTGTCTAAAATCAGGACCACTATCCACTACGTAGATATATTCATCCCATGAAATCATGATAGACGATCTTAACCTTTTATCTTTTGGATTATTCGAATGAGCCACCGGGTGCTGGCTACCAATCATAGGAACTCCTGTAGATGTTCCTGTACCGAGAAAAGTAATTTTTAACTGTTTTGTAATACTCATTTGTTTTAACAAAAATACAATAAAAATTGACTGATAGCACCTATTTTCAGTACATTTGTTCCGCGTAACAAAAAAAAACATAATGGCAATTACGTTAAAAGGAGATCAGAAAATCAACTCAGTACCAACAGTTAAGGCAAAAGCTTTAAAAATAAATTTGAATCAACACATTTACGGTACTTTTGCTGAAATAGGTGCTGGTCAAGAAACTGTTAGAAACTTCTTTAGAGCTGGTGGTGCCTCTGGTACTATTGCAAAAGCCATGAGTGCTTACGATAAAGATTTTTCAGATGCTATTTATGGCATAGAAAACGACGGAAGATATGTTACCGAAGAAAGGTTGAAAAAAATGCTTAAACACGAGATGATTCTTATTGAGGATCGTTTAGACCGTCAAAAGCACCCAGACAAACTCTTTTTTAGTTACGCAAATACAGTAGCAACGATAAATTTCTCAAAAAAATTCAAAGGTCATGGTTGGGTAGGAATCAGATTTCAGTTAGACCCTTTAGAAGATTACAATGAAATTATTCTTCACTTACGGTTTAAAGAAACGGATGCTAGGTTACAACAAGAGACCTTAGGTATCTTGGGGGTAAACCTAATCTATGGTGCCTTTTATTTAAATGACAATCCAAAGGAATTATTAAAATCTTTTTACGATAATATTGATAAAGATCGTTTAGAAATAGATATGATTAATTTTTCTGGACCTCGTTTCATGTATGTCGATAATCGTCTAATGAGCTTACAGCTAGTTAAAAATGGAATGACAAATGCGGTTATGTTTGGACCTGATGGAAATAATTTACTTCCTGCTCAAGTATTATATAAACGAAATATTCTTGCTTTAAGAGGTAGCTTCAGACCCGTTACAAAGGTAAACATGGATATGTTTGAGAAATCAAAGGAACTATTTCTTAATGAGAAAAAAGTAGACCCAGAAAAAACTCAAATAATTTTTGAAATTACCTTGAGTAATTTAAAAGCTGAAGGAGGAGAAATTAATGAACGTGACTTTCTTGACAGAGCAGAATTACTATGTTCCTTAGGACAAAACGTTATGATAACAGATTATCAAGAATACTTTAAGCTTGTTGAATATTTCAGTGAGTTTACTCGTGAACGCATGGCATTAGCTATAGGTGTTAATAACCTAATACAAATATTTGATGAAAAATACTATAGAGGGTTAAGCGGTGGAATTCTTGAAGCTTTTGGGAAATTATTTTATAGAGATCTGAAAATTTATTTATACCCTTATAAGGTGCAAGACACAGGTGAATACCTTACTAGTGAAAACTTAAAAGTGCATCCAAGAATTAAAGAACTTTATAAATTCTTTAAGATAAATGGTCGTCTTGTAGATTTAAAGAATTTTGACCCTGAAGTATTACATATTTTCTCAAGAACAGTATTATCTAAGATTCAAAATAACGAAGAAGGTTGGGAAGAAATGTTACCTGAGGGGGTTGCTGAAACAATAAAGGAAAAACGTTTGTTTGGATGCTCTAAAAAAAGAGTGCGTTAACTTTTGTTTGTACAAATTAAACCTTTTTAATAAATTATAGTCTAAAAACTAAATTAATATTAGTTGATAGACGAGAAACTTTTAATCAAACAACTACAAGACCGATCTTTAAAAGAAATTGCTTTTAAAACCTGTGTTGATGAATACAAGCGATGTCTTTATTGGCATATACGAAAAATAGTCTATTTACACGAGGATGCAAATGATGTTGTTCAAAACACTTTCATAAAGGTGTACAAAAATATTGACTCTTTTAAAGGGAATAGTAAACTTTACTCATGGCTATATCGTATCGCCACGAATGAAGCTATTAGCTTTATAAATAAAAAAGCAAAGGAGCAAAATCTTGATATTACTGATTATCAACAACAAATTACATCTAATTTAAGTAGTGATTATTGGTTTGATGGAGATGAGATTCAGCTCATTTTACAAAAAGCTATAGCTACACTTCCTCAACAACAACAACTAGTTTTTAACATGAAGTATTTTGACGAAATGAAATATAACGACATTTCTGAAATACTTAGTGTCAGTGTTGGTAGTTTAAAAGCTTCCTACCATCATGCAGTAAAAAAAATAGAACGATACATTAAAAGCATAAATTAAACCTTTTGGTAAACAAATAGTCTTATAGGTATGAGTAACGGTTTAAGAAACAGTATCGATTTCCTTAACAAGAGCACTAAAAAGAAAAGTGGCTTTGTTGTTCCAAAAAATTATTTAAATAATTTTAATGTAAAAATATTAAATCAAGAAGACGTTAGTTTACCCAAACAAACACCTTTTAAAACACCTGACTCATATTTTGAATCCTTAGAAGAAACGCTGTTTAAAAAAATCAAAGACGATCAGAATTCTGAGAAAAAAGTTATTCCTTTATACAAAAAATTAGTTCAACTTTTATCCACAACTGCAGCTGCTGCTTTATTGATTATAGCTGGATACATGCATATAAAAACTAAAAGTTCTATAGATTTTGGTACCATATCAACTTTAGAAATTGAAAATTGGTATGAGGATGGTTATATTGACACTTCTGAGAATGAATTAATTGTTGCATTTGACGAAACTGATATTAATTTTGAAAATGAAGCTTTTAATTCTATCATACTCGATTATGAAGATATAGAAGGTTATTTAGACAACATAGAAGAAAGTACCATAATAAATGAAATTTAATAAAATGAAAAATCACATACTACTTTTCACCTTAATTTTTTTGAGCTCACTCTTAAGCGCCCAGGATCATAATAAGCAAAGACGTCATGAAAAAATTCGTGCATATAAAGTTGCTCATATAACTGATAAGCTCAATTTCTCCTCTAAAGAAGCCGAAAAATTCTGGCCCATATATAATGATTATAATAATCAGATAATGGAGCTTCACAAAGAAGAACGTTTTAAAATAAAAAAACAAATAGATAAACTTGGCGGCATTAATAAATTAAATGAGAATCAAGCTAAAAAAATTCTTGAGCACATAAAGTCTATTGAAAAAAGAAGAAATGAACTTAAATTCTCGTTCTTCAACAAAATATCTACATTCCTATCCTATCGAAAAATACTTAAATTGAAAGTTACTGAACATGAATTCAATAGAAAGCTTTTGAGAAAGTTAAGGCAATCAAAAAAAGAATAATTAAAAAAATTATTCTTTTTTTATGAAATGTAAACTTCTAATAATTCTGATTTTTGAGTTGATCTAATATTAAATTCCTTAACATTTGCTGGTAATAATAATGTTTCCCCATATTCTAATACTTCATTGTATTCTTCATTAGAAAAAGTAACTTTTCCTTTTGTACACATATATATTTTAAAACTATCTACCTTATTTTTATTGTCTAACTCACCATTAATACATAAAATATTTGTTGTAAAATACGGACAAGATATAATTTCAGAAGACTCATTAACTTTTTTTTGGTAATCGATGTGATATTTATCTTCTGCTAAGTAATCAATAGCTTCGAGTGCCTCCTCTGTATGTAATCTCCTATAATTCCCCTTAGCATCTTGACGATCCCAATCATAAACTCTGTAAGTTATATCAGAAGTTTGTTGAATTTCTGCCAGCATGACCCCTGCTCCAATGGCATGAATTCTTCCTGCTGGAATAAAATAAGCATCTCCTTTTGCCACCTCATCTACATTTAAAATATCAAGCAAAGAATTATTTTTTAAATTTTTTAAATACTCTTTTTTATTTGAATCTTTTTTAAACCCAACAATTAAATTGGCTTTATCATCTGCTTGAATTACATACCACATTTCTGTTTTTCCAAAAGAATTATGTCGCTCTTTTGCCAAATTGTCATCAGGATGTAATTGAATACTAAGTACTTCTTTAGCATCAATAAATTTTATCAACAAAGGAAACTTTTTTCCAAATTTTTCATAAACACTTTCTCCTAATAAATCACCTTTATACTTTTCTATTAACTCTTTCAGAGAGCACCCCTTTAATAGTCCATTTATTACAACTGAAACATCTCCCTCAATATCAGAAATTTCCCAACTTTCGCCAATATTATCAATCTCTGATTTTTTATTTAGTTGAGAAATTAATTTTCGTCCTCCCCAAATTTTTTCTTTTAGAATAGGACTGAATTTTATAAAACTTTGTTTAATTGGCATGTATAATAATGTATTTCTAACTATTCTCCCTCATAAGTCACAAAATTTCTTGGGGTTTCGTATAATGTTATTTTCAATTTAAATTTTTCTTCTATACGTTTTCGAAGCTTATCATAAATAACAACGGCCATGTATTCAGTTGAAACTGGTAAAGTCTTAAACTCTTCAACTTCGATGTTTATATTCTTATGATCAAAAGTGTCTTCAATTTCAGTTTTTATTAAACTTTTTAGTTTCCCTAAATCGTATACATAACCTGTTTCGGGATCAATTTCACCTGTTAATGAAACTATTAGCTCATAATTATGACCATGATAATATTGATTATTACATTTACCAAAAACTTCCAAGTTGCGCTCATCAGACCAGTTTGGGTTATGCAAACGGTGGGCGGCGTTAAAGTGTGCTTTTCTATGAACTGTTACTCTCGGCATGCTCTCTAAATATGTTTTGAAATTTTTTCATATGACTCCTTAAATATAATTTTAAACCATTCAGTATAAAGTTCAGGTTCATTCCCTATATCTTTCTTAACATCCTTTAAAGACATCCATTTAAACGCTTCTACTTCTTCTTTATTTATTTTTGGGTCTTCTTCATACTTTCCGACCATAACATGATCTAATTCATGTTCTGTTAACCCATTATCGAAAGGAGCTTTGTATATAAAACTAAAAACTTCTTCTAAATCGCAAGAAAAACCCATTTCTTCCTGAAGCCGCCTCTTTCCAGCTTCTAAATTAGTTTCTCCTGCTTTTTGATGAGAACAACAAGTATTTGTCCAAAGCAATGGGGAATGATATTTCTTCTTTGCTCTTTGTTGCAACATTAATTCTCCTCTATTATTGAATATAAAAACTGAAAAAGCTCTGTGCAACAAAGCCTTTTGATGAGCTTCTATTTTCTCCATAGAACCTATGGGGTTATCTTGTTCATCAACTAAAATTACCTGTTCCTTCATTATTTACAATATTCCTAAATAAACATACAAAAATAGAATTTATCGCTATTTTCAACAAATCATGCTCTATTTTTTTGAAATAATAATGATCATTATCACACTTATTAATTACAAAACGGTATTGTCAAAACTCTTTTAAAAGACTAACTTTGCTCCCTTAAATTTTATAGATGAGTTTTTTAGAAGAAATACAAAAAAGACGGACATTTGGTATTATATCCCACCCGGATGCTGGTAAAACCACCTTAACAGAGAAATTACTTCTTTTTGGTGGAGCTATTCAAGAGGCTGGTGCTGTAAAAAACAATAAAATAAAAAAAGGCGCAACCTCAGATTTCATGGAAATTGAACGCCAAAGAGGAATATCCGTTGCAACCTCTGTATTAGCTTTCTTATACAAAGACAAAAAAATTAATATCCTAGATACACCTGGACACAAGGATTTTGCTGAAGATACTTTTAGAACCTTAACTGCTGTAGATAGTGTTATTGTTGTAATTGATGTTGCAAAAGGTGTTGAAGCACAAACTGAAAAACTAGTAGAAGTTTGTCGAATGCGTAAAATTCCTATGATTGTTTTTATCAACAAATTAGATCGTGAAGGGAAAGATGCCTTTGACTTACTGGATGAAGTAGAGCAAAAACTTGGATTAAAAGTTACTCCTTTAAGTTTCCCTATTGGAATGGGGTATGATTTTAAGGGTATCTATAATATTTGGGATAAAAAATTAAATATATTTTCTGGAGATAACAAACAAAACATTTCGGAAGGTGTTGAATTTGACAATATAAATTCTCCAGAATTAGAAAAAATTATTGGTAAAAAAGCAGCTGATACTTTACGTGAGGAATTAGAGTTAGTATATGAAGTATACCCTCCATTTAAAATGGAAGACTATATTACGGGTGATCAACAACCTGTTTTCTTTGGCTCTGCATTGAATAACTTCGGAGTAAAAGAATTACTAGATTGCTTTATTGATATTGCTCCTAATCCTCAGCCTAAACAATCTGATTCTCGTTTGGTTGATTCGAAAGAAGAAAAATTGAGTGGGTTTGTTTTTAAAATTCATGCAAATATGGATCCTAAGCATAGAGATCGTTTAGCTTTTGTAAAAATTGTATCCGGAACATTTAAAAGAAATACCCCTTACTTGCATGTTAGATTAGGTAAAAAAGTAAAGTTCTCAAGTCCCAATGCATTCTTTGCAGAAAAAAAAGAAATAGTCGATGAATCTTTTCCTGGAGATATTGTTGGACTCCATGATACTGGAAACTTTAAAATTGGAGATACTTTAACCGAGGGCGAAAAGATGAGCTTTAAAGGAATTCCAAGCTTTTCCCCAGAACATTTTCGTTATGTAAACAACGCAGACCCACTAAAAGCCAAACAATTATACAAAGGCTTAGATCAATTAATGGATGAAGGAGTGGCTCAGCTTTTTACATTAGAAATGAATGGTAGAAAAATCATCGGAACCGTTGGTGCCCTACAATATGAAGTTATTCAATATAGGTTAGAACATGAATATGGGGCAAAATGCACCTATGAAAACATATCCGTTCACAAAGCTTGCTGGGTTCAAGCTGAAGATGAAAAAAACGAAGAATTTAAAGAATTTAAAAGGGTTAAACAACGCTATTTGGCAAAAGATAAACAAGGACAATTAGTATTCTTAGCCGATTCAGCGTTTACAATTCAAATGACTCAAAGTAAATATCCAACTGTAAAGCTTCACTTTACTAGTGAATTCAAGTAATCAAAACCAATTTTGAAAACTTACAGCTGTAAAATAATCATGAAAAAATATTTAAATTCACACCTAATAGGGATTGTCGGAGTAATTTTATGCGTTCAGACTTCATTAAATGCTCAAAATGATCTAAACAATCTTTCAGGAAAAGAATTGCATAATAAAGTTCGTTTAAACTTTATCCCTGTTACCATGCCTAATGACAAGTTTCTTAACTTGAAACCTACTATGGGAATGATGGGATTACAATACAATATTCCATTAAACGATTGGTTGTACACAGGTGCTGGAATGTATGCTGCCGTAACTGGTGATCAAGGTGGGTTATTTACTTTAGGAATAGAACTTGGTGTAAACAAGCAACTCTATAAAAACCTATATTTTGATGCTAATTTCCACTTTGGAGGTGGTGGTGGGTATCGTTATTTAGTAAATGACGGTGGCTTTATTAATCCGAACATTGGATTACAGTACAAGAAAAAAGGGTATTCTTTCGGAATTCAATATAGTCATGTAAATTTCTATTCTGGAGAAATTAAAAGTAATTCAGTTTCATTCTTCCTTGAAATACCTAGTATTTTGAGATTTTCTGATTACGATACCGCTCATAAAGAATTCATCAATAAAAATTTACAAAACGATAGTTTTTGGAAACGCCCTACTGTACAAAATGTGCAACAACTACGCTTTGATTTCTTCAATCCGATTGGCAATTCAAGAAAAGACAATGGAAGTCCACTTACAGAAACGTTATATGTTTTAGGCTTTGAATATCAGAAATATTTAAACGAAAACACTTTTATATTTGCGCATACTGATGCTATCTATAAAGGATTAAGAGCTGGTTTCATGGATTTATTTTTCGGAGCAGGATATCACCCCTACAAATCTAATTCTGTAAACCTGTTTACTAAACTAAGCGTAGGAGCCGCAGGAGGACGCGTTGCTCCTGAGGGTGGTTTAATGATTTATCCCTCAGCGGGAATCGACTTAAGACTTTCAAATCATATTGCTTTAAGTGGTCATGCTGGATACTATAGAGCGATTTCTGGGGACCTAGAAGCTTATACATATGGATTTGGTATTAAATACCTAGGTAAAAACGGAGGTACTGAAAATACCGATAATAATTCAATATTTAAAACAAAAGGAATTGTTTTCAGTATAGAAAATCAATCATGCTTAGATGTTGCCAAGACAGATGATAGAGATGAAATCTTAAGTGTGGACTTGCAACTTTTAGGACTTCAAATCAATTATGATCTAACGAAGAACTTATATATACTTGGTGAAGCTGGTTTTGCTTACAACGGTAGATCAGGAGGCTATGCTCATGGGATGGTAGGGCTTGGAACTAGAACAAATAACTTTTTAAAAAATAAAATAAATTTATTTGCTGAAGTTTCAGGTGGTGCCGCTGGTGGTGCAGGAGTAGATACAGGAGAAGGAATTGTTATTAGAGCCACCGCTGGAATTAATTATAATTTAAGCAGTAACATATCGTTAACTACATCAGCGGGCAAGTTTTATGCTCCGTTTGGTAACGTTAACTCAACAAGTATAAACATAGGAATAAACTTTAATTTTGCTAGTTTATTCTCTTTAAATTAAATAATAAATAAAAAACCGAACAAATGAATAACGGAATTTATGCAAAATTTTCTACTCCTAAAGGAGAAATTTTAGTTAACTTAGAATATGAGAAAACTCCAGGTACAGTAGGTAATTTCGTCGCTTTGGCAGAAGGAAACTTAGAGAATTCAGCAAAACCTCAAGGAACTCCGTATTACAATGGGTTAAAATTCCATAGAGTAATTCCTGATTTTATGATTCAAGGAGGATGTCCTTTAGGAACAGGAACTGGGAATCCTGGATATAAATTCGATGATGAAATTCATCCTGAATTAAAACATGATACTCCTGGGAAATTGTCAATGGCTAATGCGGGACCAGGAACCAACGGTTCTCAATTCTTTATTACCCATGTTGCAACTCCTTGGTTGGATGGAAAGCACACAGTTTTTGGAAATGTTATTGAAGGGCAAGATGTTGTTGATGCTGTTGCACAAGATGATGAAATGCAATTAGAAATAATTCGTATTGGTGAAAATGCGGAAAAATGGAATGCTGTAGAAGCATTTAGAACTTTTGAAGGAGCTCGTGAAAAAAGAGAAGCTGAAGAAAAAGAACGTGAAAGAAAGTTAATGGATGAGGTAGCTTCAGGCTATAAAGAAACCGAAAGCGGTTTACGTTATCAAATACTCCAAAACGCAGAAGGCAAAAAACCTTCAAATGGAGAAATGGTTTCGGTACATTACAAAGGACAATTATTAGATGGAACGGTGTTTGATTCTTCATACAAAAGAAAACAACCAATAGAATTTGCAATTGGAACAGGCCAGGTTATACCTGGTTGGGATGAAGGCATTAAATTGTTAAGTGTTGGAGAAAAAGCTAGACTTGTAATACCTTCAAAACTAGCGTATGGTGCAAATGGTGCGGGAGGAGTTATTCCTCCAAATGCAACATTAATTTTCGATGTTGAATTAGTTAAAGTAAAATAATCATAAAAAGCCCTTAAGTAGGGCTTTTTTTAAATGCTACTTTTCATAAAACTAATTGTTATTTTATAAAACTTTCTCAAATAAAAACCTATTAAAAAAAATCGAAACCCAACCAAACTAATTGTTTAACAAATCAAAAAGCTGAAATAATCAAATTAAAGAGGTAAGGAAGTAAAAGATAATTTTAAAAAGATTTTCTTTAATTAAAAGGTTAATTATTATAAGGCTAAAATCCTTTTTAATGTTTATAGAGAATATAGTGTAATTTCAGGTTTTAAAAAGTTTGAGCTAACAAAAAAAACACATAAACACTTAAAAATCAGCAATAAAATTATGTAAACTGTAACTTTTTACATATTTTTGCGTCTAAATAGATAGAAGAAGTAAATTATATTATTCTTTTTAAAGTAAACGAAGAACGTTATTTTATAAAAAATATTACACATTTTTTTGTTTTTAAGTATAGTTTTATTACGTTTACATAATGAATTTAAGTATTAACCCCTAAATTAAGCAAGATTATGATGAGATTCCCCTTGTTAATTTTAGCTATATTGTTGTCGACAATAACAATAGCTCAAGAGCACTGTGATAGCCCTGATGAGGATATCGCTGATCCGAACAGTATAACAAAATGTGCTGTTGAAGAGGTTAAAGATGCCGAAGGTAATGCCAGCAAACAAGTTTCGATTGAAGTTTCTACAAGAAGACGAGTTGTAAGAAAAAACAAAGCTGCCGCAGTTGCTTTAGGTGTAGATAGTGGTACACGTCAAATTGCCAACGTTAAGAAAACTACATTATTAGTAGGTAAATTGGAATTGGAAGACTCTGGTGTAAAACTAGAAAAAATTCCTTTTAATTTAGTGGAAGAAATACCTCTATTCAAAAAATGTGAAAACGAACCATTGATTAAACAATCTAAGTGTTTTGAACAACAAATGGCTAAACACATACTTTCAAACTTTAATTACCCACAAGAAGCACTTAGTAAAGGTATAGAAGGTAGAGTTTTAACACATTTCACTATTAACCAGCTAGGTTATGTTGAAGATATTAGATTAAGAGGTCCTAAAGGCGGAGATTTATTAGAAGGTGAAGCCAAAAGATTGATAGAAAAACTCCCTAAGTTTATTCCTGGTAAACATAATGGAAAATTAGTAAAGGTAAAATATGGAATACCTATAACGTTTAGAACACCCGGTAGCGCTAACAAAAGTGCTAGAAAGGCTAAACCTGTGGTGGCTAAAAAACGTAAAGTAAAGAAAGTAAAACCAACCGTTGTTGAAGAAGAAATTACGGACTTTGTACAATTTAATAAAGCTCATTCTATTCCTCAATTCAAAGCTTGTGCAAAAGCTTCTGACTTTGACAAACTAAACTGTTTTAATGAAAGAATGATTAGTCATATTCAAAGAAACTTTCATTATCCTGCCGCAGCTGCGAGGGAAAATATCGAAGGTAAAGTTTGGGTTACTTTCATCATAAGTTCTGAAGGTAAAGTAAGAAATATAAAAATGAGAGGTCCTAAGAATGGCGAATTATTAGAAGAAGAAGCTAGAAGAATGGTTTCAAAATTACCAGATTTTATTCCAGGTAAACATGAAGGTAAATTTACCAATGTCAAATATACAATACCTATTAATTTTAGATTAAACTAAATAAGTAATAAAATAAATTTTAAAAGGAGTAGATATTAGTCTACTCCTTTTTTTATGACTTTAATTTATTAAACATATAATGTTATATTTGTTTAAAAACATAGAACATGCGAATAATTGCAATGATTCCTGCAAGATACAATGCAACTAGATTTCCTGGAAAATTAATGAAAGATTTAGGCGGTGAACCAGTAATTGTAAGAACTTATAAAAGCGCCTTAGCCTCAAAGCTATTTGATAATGTATATATCGTCACAGACTCTGAAATAATAAAAGACACAATAAATGCTGTTGGTGGCAAAGTTATAATGAGTAAAAAAGATCATAATTGCGGATCCGATAGAATTGCAGAAGCTGTTAAAGAATTAGATATTGATATTGTTGTCAATGTTCAAGGTGACGAACCTTTTATCGATAAAAACTCTTTGAAAATGCTCCTAGAAGCATTTACAGATGATAGAAATAAACAAATAGACCTAGCCTCTTTAAAGGTACAAATTACTGAGAGAAAACAAATTGAAAACCCAAATAATGTAAAAGTTATTACCGATAATAATGATTTTGCACTATACTTTTCAAGGAGTGTTATTCCTTATTTAAGAGACAATGATGCAAAGGTAAGTTACTATAAACATAAGGGAGTATACGCTTTTAGAAAAGATGCTTTGATTGAATTTTACAAAACTCCTGTAACTCCTTTAGAATTATCAGAAAAAATTGAATGTTTGCGTTATTTAGAAATAGGCAAAAAAATTAAAATGATTGAAACTACGCATGAAAGTATAGGTATTGATACCCCAGAAGATCTAGATAAAGCCATAGAATTTTTTAATAATACCAATGAATAAAAATAATATTAAAGTTATTGCATTTGATGCAGATGACACTCTGTGGGTAAATGAAACATATTTTAGAGAAGCTGAAAATAATTTTGCTTCTTTATTATCAGCTTACGAAACCAAAAACAAGATTAAGCAAGAATTAATGAAAAAAGAAATTGCTAACTTGCCATTATACGGTTACGGTATAAAAGGATTTGTTCTATCTATGGTTGAATGCGCTATGGAGTTATCTAATAATCGACTTAATGGTAAAAGCATCAATGAAATTCTTCAAATAGGAAAAAAAATGCTTGAAAAACCTGTAGTTCTTCTTAATGATGTTGAATTAGTACTTAACAATCTTAACAAAAAATATAAGTTAATTGTTGCTACAAAGGGAGATCTTCTTGATCAAGAAAAAAAACTTGAAAAATCAGGTCTTTTAAAATACTTCCATCACATTGAAGTTATGAGTGAAAAAAAAGAAAATGATTATATAAAATTACTTAAACATATTGATATTCAACCTGAAAATTTTTTAATGATTGGAAACTCTCTTAAATCAGACATTCTTCCAATACTAAATATTGGAGGATCTGCTATTCATATTCCTTTTCATATAACTTGGGAATATGAACAAGTTAATTCGGATAATTTGAATGAAAATTACATAACATTGGACACAATAAAAGATTTACTTAAATTGCTCTAGTCACAAATTATAATAAATTCGCTTATTATATATCTATTAATAATAAAACCTGTAAATTTGCCGTAAAATATAATTATGGCAAGTATTAAAAACTTAAAAAAAGATATCAATTATACTTTAGGAGCAATTGCAACCATTTGTGACGAGTGGCAAAAATTAAACGCTACTAGTGATATGTCTTTATCCAACGCTATACTTGATGATGCATATAATACATATGACGATCTATTAAACAGAATAAATCAAAAGCGTGATATCACAAATGTAAAGAATCACTTTAAAGAAATCAGTCAAGAGCTTGAGAGCAAAGCAATAGCTTTACTTGAAAGAGCTAACAGCTTATAAATTAAGAAATCTGGTAAATACCAGATTTTTTTGCTCTATTTTAACATATTACTTCTTATTTTTTTGTAATTTAGATTACATTAAATTAACTAAATCCCCTGAATATGGCTAGAGCTATGTACGAGTACACAAAAACTATACTTAAAAAAGTTAGTTTTAACTCTGAGTTGTTTCGTAAAGAACTTAAAAAAGCTTTGACTAGGCTTTTACCACACGAGATAACAGAGTTAAAAATTTGGCTTAAAGAATATACCGCTAACAAACCGGATCTTTTACCAAATGTACTCCTTGTTAAGAAATAATAATTCTGTTATAAATAAAAAACTTCTAAATTTTAGAAGTTTTTTATTTTATTAATTAGCTTATCATTTTTAAATAAATAATATTTATCACAAAATCGTTATCAGTCATAAGGTTAATCAAATAAAAAAAGCTACACCCCCCCTTTCTCACACCCATTATAACCCATAAATTTAACATAACTTTATATTTTAACCTTTGTAGAAAACATCTTGTTGACAGAAATAAATTATCTAATATTTAAAAAAATCTTGGAGACCTAAAATTTAGCAAGTCTAAGAGTTCATATCTAAGCATTACCTCATGTGTACCTGAATTTGCAATATTATAATTTGATGTTGTTAAATCGTAAGCATATCCTAAAAGAAACGATTCGGTAATCTGAAATGCGAAAAGAGTACTTATTGAATCTCCCCACCTCCAAGCAATACCGGCTCTATACTTATTATCTAGTAAAAAATTAGCAGAAACATCCAAAGATAAAGGAGTTCCGGAAACAAGTTTTAATAAAGCTGATGGTTTGAATTTAACACTTTCATTTAAATCAAATACATAGCCTGATATTAAAAAAAAGTGGATTTTTTCAACAGCTGTAATTGCTTCTCTTTCTAATACTGCATCATAATGCTCTGATTTCAATATATTTGGAACAGAAAGCCCTATATACCAACTCTCATTATAATAATACAACCCGGTACCTACAGTTGGTAAGAACTTACCACTAATATTATTTTCAAATAAACTTTCATCGTCAATAACACTCCCCAAGCTCCAATCAATATTTAAAATCCTTCCTCCTAGTCTTAAACCTAACGATAGTTTTCCTAAATCGCTTGTTTTTATTACATATGATAAATTAAAATCAAAATATATCTCATTTGAGGGACCTATTTTATCATTCATCAAATTACCCCCCACACCAAGCCCTGAGGAACCAAGAGGAGAATCATAGCTAAGATTTTGAGTATTTGGCCCTCCTTTAAACCCTACCAACTGTTTACGTGCTAATGCAGTAATTACAGGCTGACCTCGCGAACCAGCATATGCAGGGTTAATACTCATTGTATTAAACATATATTGCGTAAAATGAGGGTCTTGTTGTCCAAAAGTTTTCTTTGAAAAAAATGTACAAAAAATACAAATTAACGTTAAAAGTAGTTTCATTTTTAGTTTCTTTAGTCTGATTGTATAGTTTTATTTTAATATATTGTAAACACGCGTCACCATTATATTAAAAGATCTAAAATATAAAATATGACATGACAAAAACTCTAATATTTGTTATAAATAACAGACTATAAATTTAATTTTATCAACATCCTTTAAATTTTGACTTTAAATAATTAGTATCAAAGTTTAAAAGCATTAATTTTGAGTATTATTTTATTATAAGAAACGTTTTCTTAAGGTTATTCATAAAGGTCAAAGTCATAGATAAATTATTATTCTTTTGGAATAAAAGAAGTTTAAAAACTAATCAATAATAACTTTATCTTATACAACAAGAAATTAAAATAACTTCAACTAATACTTATCGAGATTTTAACATTCTCAAAAAGGGTATTAAAAAATATTGCTTTAGTTTGATACTAATGAATTATTTAAATTTCTTCAATAAATTTATAGTAAAATCTAACTCTTTAAAAGTGTTTAATTTACTGAAAGAAAAACGCACGGATGACCTATTCTGATCTTTTGGTTTTAATAGTAATTCACTTAATACATGAGACCCTATGTTACTACCGCTTTGACAAGCACTCCCTCCAGACACTGAAACACCGCTTAAGTCTAATGAGAATAATAGCATGTCGTGGCTAAAAGGCAATCTAACATTTAAAATAGTATCACTACTTTTATTTAAATTCTCTGATTCTCCATTAAATTCTACTCCTTCAAACTCTTTCTTAAGCTTATTAATAAAATATTCTTTTAATCTTTTTATATAAGCCATATCATTATCTAAGTTTATATAAGATAAACTTAACGCCTTTTCCATACCCAAAATCGAATGTAAATTCTCGGTACTAGACCTAACTCCTCTTTCCTGGTTCCCTCCATGTAACATCGGTTTTAAATCAATACCTTTTTTAACAAATGTAAAACCTACACCTTTGGGGCCATGAAATTTGTGTGCACTCGCTACCATAAAATCAAGTGAAACCTCTTGTAAGTCTAACTTATAATGCCCTATAGCTTGTACTGTATCTGAATGAAATAAAACTCCATTCGCTTTACAAATAGTAGCTACCTCTTTAATTGGCAATAAATTTCCAACTTCATTATTCACCCACATTAAACTGACTAATATTTTACCTTCTAAATTTGAAAGTATATTTGATAGGTTATTAAGATTGATATTACCTTTAAAATCAATATCTAAATAAATTACTTTTATATTATATGTTTCTTTAAGAAAGTCGATTACATGGAGAACAGCGTGATGCTCTATTTTAGTTGTTACAATGGTATCTACCCCTAGGTTGATTACGGCATTTTTTAAAATCATATTATCAGCCTCTGTACCTCCACTAGTAAAAATAATTTCACTGCTTGAAACGTTAAAATAACTAGAAATATTTTTTCTGGCCTCCTCTAAAGCTGCTTTAGCTTTTCTACCAAACCCATGTGTAGATGATGGATTTCCAAAGTTCTCTAACATTGATTTGCTCATTACATCTACAACCTCAGGTAAAATAGGAGTGGTAGCTGCATTATCTAAATATATCTTATCCATAAAACAAAAGTACTAATTTGGATTTTGATATATATAAACTTCAGTTGCTCCCAATCCATATTTTTGATATGATGCATCATAATACTCTACCGGATAACAATCAAGTAGAAAATATAACTCTGACTTCAAAATACCTTCACCAATACCATGTATAAAAACAATTTTATTAATCCTTTTTTTAATACAATATTCTATTTTTTCTCGAGCTATTTTAATTTGATAATCTAATATATCAATCTTTTTTATCTCTTTATTAGAATGAATTAATTTCTCAATATGTAAATCAATTTCCAAAACAACCTCATTCTTTGACTTAACAAAAAGTTTTCTTTTTTTCCTATTTTGACGATCTTTCTCTTTCCAACTCAAACCGCTTAAATTGAATTTACTGTCTAAATCCGTTGTCTTATCATCTATTTTTATTAAATCGCTCTTATAATATCGATATTTCAAACCATCTGAATCTTTGATACAAACCTCTTCTTCAACTATATCAATCACTACTCCCTCTATTTTATCATCAATTACAGCTACTTTGTTTCCAATTTCAAAACACATAATTAACTATTATTTAATTAACTAAAATAAATTAGCATTTACATTTGTAAATAATATTATGTGCAAAAGAACACTAAATAAATGACTAGCTCAAAAAACATCAATACAAAAGTTTTATTTGAAAACGCGAAAAACAATTTATTTCTATCAAAAAAAAGAGAAAGTTTATTGATTGAAATAGCAGATACCATTGCTGAAGCATATTTGGATAGGCAAAAAATAAATATAAATTTTATTTGTACTCATAATTCAAGAAGAAGTCAACTTGCACAAGTATGGGCTTTTTTTGCTATTAATTACTTTCAACTTCCTAATATTTTTTCTTTGTCTGGTGGAACTGAAGTTACTAAATTTCATCGAAATGCAGTAAAAGTTTTACAATACGCTGGGTTTGAATTTGACCTAGACAATTTTTCTCATCAAAATCCTAAATATCTAGTATCATTTAAAGGGTGTAAAACTCCTTTGAGAGCTTTTTCAAAAATATTTGAAGATCCTATTAATGAATTCCCATACATAGCGATAACCACATGTAATAATGCTCATGAAAGCTGTCCTTTTATTCCAGATGCAATTCATAGGCTTCATTTACCTTATTCTGATCCTAAAATTTTTGACAATACCCATAAAACTCGTGAAGAGTATCTAGAAACAAGTAATCTTATTGCAGGTGAAATATACTTTATTTTCGAAGAAATAAATCGTCAGATACTTAAAATATAAGCTATACTTGTGTATTTTTATCGTACGGTATACTCTTTAAGATATAATTAATAACATTAATTCTTGCAATTGTTTTTCTATTAGCTCTGATAACTTTCCATGGAGAGATCTCTGTATTCGTTTTCGAAAACATAGTACGTTTATATTCTGTGTATTCATCCCAAAGCTCTTGAGCACGTTCGTCAACGGGAGTCATTTTCCACTGCTTTAGCGGATCATTTTTGATCTCATTAAATCGCTTTGCTTGCTCCTTTTTATTAATAGACATATATATCTTTACTAGTCGAATACCCGATTCGAGTATCATTCTCTCAAAATCATTGACCTGATTCATAAAAATATTGTATTCTTCGATTGTACAAAAGTTATTAACAGGCTCAACAACAGCTCTGTTATACCAACTCCTATCAAAAAAGACCATTTCTCCTGCCTTTGGGAACTGTTCTACATATCTTTGAAAATACCATTGCGTTCTTTCATCCTCATTAGGTTTTGGTAAAGCTACAATTCTCATATGTCTAGGATTAATTCGTTCAGTTATTCTTCTTATGGCACCTCCTTTTCCTGCAGCATCTCTTCCTTCGAATAGAACAATTACTCTTTCCTCATTTTGAATTGCCCATGTTTGTAATCGAATTAATTCTACCTGGAGTTTTTTTAACTTTCGCTCATAATTCACATAACGAATCGCTCTTTCAAGGTTATATGGCTCTTTTGATAAAATAGCTTTTAAGCCTCTCACGGAATTTAATTTATTAACATCTTTCTTGCTTAGATTTTCCATAAATTTAGTCTAAATGGTTTACAGAACGATAATAACGTGTTACTATATTAGGGTCTGGATTCAAGATTGTTTGTGCTTTTTTTTTCCCTTCATAATCAAACTGAGATAAAACATGTCGCATTGACTCAACTCTTGCCTTTTTCTTATCATTTGTTTTAACTACAATCCAAGGGCTATAGGCTGTATGAGTTTTACTAAACATCTCATCTTTATAGAAGGTATACTTATCCCATAGCTCTTGTCCTTTTTTATCTACTGGACTAAACTTCCAGCGCTTCAATGGGTTATTATTTCTTGCATTAAATCTTCTTAATTGTTCTGATTTTGATATAGAAAGCCAAAACTTTATAATAACCACACCATCCTCGTACAACATATGTTCAAATTCGGGAACTTGAACTAAAAACTTCTTATACTGTCCATCATCACAAAATCCCATTACGGGTTCTACTACAGCTCTGTTATACCAGCTTCTATCAAAGAATACAATTTCTCCTGGATTTGGAAGTTCTTTTATATATCGTTGAAAATACCATTGTCCCTTTTCAACTTCAGTTGGTTTATTGAGTGCTACCAAGCGCATTGCTCTCGGATTTAAATGTTCAGTAAATCTTCTTATGCTTCCTCCTTTACCTGCAGCATCTCTTCCTTCAAAAATTACTGCCACTCTTTTATTATTTTTAGCTATCCACTGCTGTAATTTAACTAACTCTATTTGAAGTAATTTTAATTCATTCTCATAATTAATTTTTGTTTTAACTTTCTCGATAGAGATTCCCTTCTTCTTAATCAATTCTAACAGCTCAGTATTAGAACCAATATTTTGAAAATCAAAACTGGTTAGCTTAATTTTTTCTTTCATAAAAGATGATAAATATTTTTGATTTTTTAACACATGATAGGCTAAAATAAAATGATATTTGCAGTATGAAAAATTTTAAAGCATTTTTATTTATTATTATTCCTTTTTATTGTTATTCACAAAAGCAATATAGTAAAGAATTCAGCTTTATCAATGATAATGATCTTTACATTTCTTATTACCAAGATAGATATTATACAAATGGGATATTTCTAACATATCGATTTATCGATACAAATAATAAATCTAAAGCTGTAAAAAAAATATACAACATCCAACTCGGTCATAAAATGTACACACCGTTTAAAGCGGTTGTTCAATCCCCAGAACTCCATGACAGGCCTTTTGCTGGATATTTATATGGTGGATTTGGTATCGACCAATTTTATGAAGACGATTCATTTATAAAAAATTCTATTGAGATTGGTGCAATTGGTCCAATTTCGATAGCAAAAGAACTACAAAATTTTATACACGATATTTATGGTTTTAAAAGAGCTGTCGGATGGCAATATCAAATAAAAGATGCTTTCGCTTTCAATTTTAAAACAACTTTTGGTACCAAACTGTTTGAAACAAACTCAAAATATTTTGATCTAAACTGGCTTAGTGAAGCCAGTTTAGGAACTGTTTTAGGTAATGTTAACACAGGATTGTTAGGTAGGTTTAGTCTAATACAACTTCAAGAAGTAACAAACTCTATCGCCTTCGGCAGTAACTTAAATGCATCAGGAAGTAACTCTTTTAATGAAAAAGAATTTTTTTTATTCATTAAACCAAAAATTGAATATATATTTTACGATGCTACTATTCAAGGTAGCTTCTTAAACAACGATAGTCCTATAACTTATCCTGTAATGCCTTTTGTTTTTACAAATCAAATAGGAATTTGCTTCACCTCTGGTAAGTTTCATTTTGGATATACTGTAAACTACCACTCAAAAAAACTAAAAAGCACTCAAGTTCCGAGAGGAAACTTTTTTGGTACTATTCAAATTAATTATCAATTTAAATAGTTCATAAAAATAAATTTTAAAAATCATCAAATTAAAATATATTTGTAATTCGAATCATTAGAAAAATAATTCATGAAATTTATCGTATCTAGCTCTCAATTATTAAAACAACTACAAGTTTTAGGAGGGGTTATAAATAGCAACAATACATTACCGATTCTAGACAATTTCTTACTCGAGCTATCAGAAAATCAACTCAAAATATCATCTTCTGATCTTGAAACTACAATGAGTTCCGTAATTATAGTAGAAAGTACAGACTCAGGTTCTATAGCTATTAACGCAAAATTACTTTTAGATACCTTAAAAACGTTTCCTGATCAGCCTTTAACATTTAAGACCGAAGGAGAAAACACCATAGAGATTATTTCTGAACAAGGAAAATATGATATGGCTTATTTTAATGGAGATGAATTTCCTAAGGCTGTTGAACTTCCTTCGCCTAGCAGTAGTGAAATTCCATCTCGTATTTTGGCAGCTGCCATAAACAAAACTATTTTCGCAACAGGAAATGATGATTTAAGACCTGTTATGAGTGGTGTTTTTTTTCAGTTTAATTCAAAAGAATTAACCTTTGTAGCTACTGATGCTCACAAGCTAGTTAAATACACTAGAACAGATATTACTGCCGACAAGTCAGCAGAATTTATAATGCCCAAAAAGCCTCTTAACCTTTTAAAGGGAATACTAGGATCGACAGAAGAAAATGTTTTAATTGAATATAACGATACAAATGCTAAATTTTCATTTGAAAACATTATTCTAATATGCCGTTTAATTGATGGCAAATACCCCAATTATGAAGCGGTAATACCAAAAGAAAACCCGAATAAGTTAACTGTTGACAGAGCTACATTTTTGAATTCTGTTCGCCGTGTTTCTATTTTCTCTAGTAAAACTACGCATCAAATTCGTTTGAAAATGGCAGGTACAGAATTAAATATTTCTGCAGAAGACTTAGATTACGCAAATAAAGCTGATGAAAGATTAATATGCGATTATCAGGGAGATGATATGCAAATTGGATTTAACTCGCGATTTCTAAGTGAGATGTTAAATAACCTGAACTCAAATGATGTTTTAATAGAAATGAGTTTACCGAATAGAGCAGGAATTTTGACACCTATTGATGGGACAGAAGAAGGAGAATTAATTACAATGTTAGTTATGCCAGTAATGTTGAACACCTAAATAACCACAAAATATTAATAAATAATAAAAAGTATAATTACAGCAGAATTAATTATACTTTTTTTATTTAAAAATAAATATTTATTGTTTTAAGAACAGTTCTCGAGCTATTTATTTTAATAAAAGATAAAAAAAGTAAAAAATATTTTTAATAATTTTTGGGAAATATTTTAAACGAAAAATAAATTAACATCTCTTTAATTATTGTTAAAACATTTCCCTTTTAAAAACCATAAATAATTGTAAATTTACGTTTTTCAAATTAGAGGAATTTACAATGGGTAAAATTATTGCAATAGCAAATCAAAAAGGTGGAGTTGGTAAAACAACAACTACCGTAAATTTAGCAGCTGCTTTAGGCGTTTTAGAGAAGAAGGTACTATTAATAGACGCTGACCCTCAAGCAAACGCAACTTCAGGACTAGGTATAGACGTTGAGTCTGTTGAAGCCGGTACCTATCAAGTTTTAGAACATACAGTTGATCCTAAAGACATCATTGTTACTACCGATTCTCCTAATGTTGATATAATTCCCGCACACATAGATTTAGTTGCTATTGAGATTGAATTAGTAGATAAAGCACAGCGTGAATTTATGCTTAAAACTGCCTTAGAAAGTGTTAAAGAAATATACGACTATATCCTAATTGATTGCGCTCCTTCACTTGGTTTAATTACATTAAACTCGTTAGTGGCAGCTCAATCGGTAATTATTCCTATACAGTGCGAATATTTTGCACTTGAAGGTCTCGGTAAATTACTCAACACAATCAAAAGTGTTCAAAAAATACACAATCAAAATTTAGCTATTGAAGGTCTGCTATTAACCATGTATGATCCTCGCTTGCGATTATCTAATCAGGTCGTTGAAGAGGTCAGAAAACATTTTAGTTCTATGGTTTTTGAAACAGTAGTTCATCGAAATATTCGCTTAAGTGAAGCCCCTAGTTACGGTGAGAGCATTATTTCTTATGATGCAACCAGTAAAGGTGCTGTAAATTACTTAAATTTGGCAAATGAAATTTTAAATAAAAAAGTTTAAAAACAAATAATGGCAAAAGCAACTAAAAAACAAGCTCTAGGTAGAGGTTTATCCGCTTTACTAAAAGAAACAGCTGAAGTTAATTCGGCTTCTGATAAAAATGCTGATAAATTAGTGGGAAACATCATTGAAATAGACATTAATTCAATAGAGGTTAACCCTTTCCAACCCAGAACTTATTTTGATGAAGAAGCTTTAAGGGAGCTAGCTAGTTCAATAAAAGAATTAGGTGTAATTCAGCCAATTACAGTACGTAAACTTACCAGTGATAAATTTCAATTAGTCTCTGGAGAGCGTCGTTATAGAGCTTCTAAACTAATAGGAAATGCAAGAATTCCTGCTTATATAAGATTAGCTAATGATCAAGAAATGCTAGAAATGGCATTAGTTGAAAATATTCAACGAAAAAATCTTGATCCAATCGAAGTTGCTCTATCTTATCAACGTCTTATAGATGAAATTAAATTAACGCAAGAAGAACTTAGTACTCGCGTTGGAAAAAAACGCTCAACTGTAACAAATTACCTTCGTCTTTTAAAATTAGACCCGATCATTCAAACAGGAATGAGAGATGGTTTTATTTCTATGGGCCATGGCAGAGCTTTAATAAATATTGATAGTAACTCAGATCAACTGAATATTTATGAAAAAATTGTTCGAGATAAATTGTCTGTTAGACAGACTGAAGAGTTAGTAAAAAACTTAAAAGAAGGAAAAATAGCTAAAACCTCTAAGAAAAAAGCTCTACCCAAATATATTACTGACGGTGTTAAAGAAATGACAAACTATTTTGGCAACAAAATTGATGTTACTGTCAACGATAAAGGGAAAGGAAAAATAGCTATCAACTTTAATTCAGAGGAAGATTTTAATCGAATAAAAAAATTATTACAATAATTGTTCATAAAAAAACTCATATTCATTTTTGTTTACTTATGTTTCGTTACATTCTCTTTTGCTCAGAAAGATTCGTTAAACATTAAAGTAAAAAAAACACTTGTAGTAGAAGATTTATATAATCCATTGTCTCCTTCTAAAGCAGCTTTTTATTCAGCTATCTTCCCTGGAGGAGGGCAGATATATAATAAAAAATACTGGAAAGCACCCATTGTATGGGGAGCTATAGGCTCTAGTGTTTATTATTACGTTATTAATAGTAATGATTACGATAGATTTAGAACTGCCTTTAAATTAAGATCACAAGGGTTAAAAGATGAATTTACAGATGAAAACGGTAATCAACTAATTTCAACTTCAGGACTAGAAAATGCTCAAAGAGTTCTTAGAAGAAATAGAGATTTATCGTTATTAACGGGGATACTTCTGTATGTATTACAAATAGTTGAAGCTAGTGTTAATGCTCATTTGCTTCAATTTGAAACAAATGACAATCTAACAATAAAACCATCTCTAAAGATAAATTCGATTTTACAAGAAACTCCGCAGGTTGGTTTAACTTTTAAATATTCTTTCTAAAAAATGAAAATAGCCTTATTAGGATACGGTAGAATGGGTAAAGAGATTGAAAAAATAGCTTTACAAAGAAAACATGAAATTGTTATAAAATATTCTGGAAAAGAAAAATATGATATAACATCTGCAGATATTGCAATAGACTTCAGCCTTCCAGATGTTGCCTATGATAATATTTTAAACTGCCTTGATCATAATATCCCAGTAGTATCCGGAACAACAGGCTGGTTAGCAAAATATGATCAAGTAATCCAAAAATGTAATGATAAAAAGGGCGCTTTCATCTATGCCTCGAATTTTAGCTTAGGAGTTAACTTATTCTTCGAATTAAGCAAGCAATTAGCGCGAATAATGAATAATTTGGAACAATATAGTACATCAATCGAAGAAATTCATCATACAAGTAAATTAGATGCTCCTAGTGGAACGGCTATAACTTTAGCTGAAAACATTATTGGAAGTTCATCAATGAATTCTTGGACTCTAGAAGGTGATAATGATAATAATAATATTCCTATTACGGCTATTAGAACACCTAATGTTCCAGGTACACACACCGTTTCTTATAATTCAATTGTAGATTCAATTGACATAAAACACACAGCTCATAACCGAGAAGGTTTTGCACTTGGAGCTGTAATTGCTGCTGAATGGCTACTTGGTAAAACTGGGGTTTTTAATATGAGAGATGTATTAAGTCTAACTTAAAAGGTAATTTTCGCAACAAAACACCCGTATTAATAATAAATAGAGTTTAAAATATAAAATTATGACATTTACTGAATGGTTTATCTTTTTTTTAATAATTCAAGTTATTCATTTTATTGGTACCTGGAAGCTCTATGTAAGAGCTGGAAGAAAATCATGGGAAGCTTCGATTCCTATTTATAACGCTATTATTTTAATGGGTATCATTAACCGACCAAAATGGTGGGTAATTTTATTATTTATTCCAATTATAAATCTTTTAATGTTCCCTATAATTTGGATAGAGACTTGTAGAAGTTTTGGATATAATAAGAGCAAAGACACAACACTTTCCATACTAACCTTAGGTTTTTATATTTATTATATCAATTATTTCACAAATGATCCTTATAAAGAAAATAGAAGTACCAAAGCTCCTACTCCTTTTGATGAATGGTTGGGCTCTATTTCTTTTGCTATCATTGCTGCTACAATAGTACATACTTATTTTATGCAACCTTATACAATTCCCACGTCTTCTTTAGAAAAAACACTTCTAGTCGGGGATTATCTATTTGTTAGTAAGTTTCACTACGGAGCACGCCCCCCAATGACCGCTTTATCTTTTCCTATGGTACACGATACAATTCCTGGAATAGGTATTAAATCATTCGTATCAGAAGATGATTCTAAGAAACAAAACAACTGGAAAAATAAATTATCATTACCCTATCTAAGGCTTCCTGGCATTCAGAAAATAAAAAGAAATGATATTGTAGTCTTTAATTGGCCTGCAGATACAACAAAAACAATGTGGGGAGATGTTTCTGGAAAGCAAACTTATAAACCTATCGACAAGAGAACTAACTATGTTAAAAGATGTGTGGGTATTCCTGGAGATAGTTTAGAAGTTAGAAATGGGTATGTTTATATAAATAACAAAAGAACCATTCTACCAGATAGAGCAAAACCGCAATGGTATTTTGAAGTGAATACTGGTGGAAAAGAATTTAGTCGTAATGATATTGTAAAATATAAGTTACAAAAAGAATCACGCATATTAGGAAACGGTCTTTATCTATTAAATTTGACTGATGAAGAGGCAGCCTCCTTAGAGAAAAATAAAATTGTTAAAAGTATAAAAAAACATATAGAACCCAAGGGGCAATATCAAAAATCGGTGTTCCCACATAACCCAAAATACCCTTGGTCCTCTGATAATTTTGGACCAATTTACATTCCTAAAAAAGGGGTAACAGTTTCTTTAAATGAAAACACCATTCCCTTTTATGAACAAATTATTAGAAGGTATGAAAATAATAATTTAACAATATTTGAAAATGACATATATATAAATGGCAAAAAAGCCTCTTCTTACACTTTTAAACAAGATTACTTTTGGATGATGGGTGATAACCGCCATAATTCATTAGATGCTAGAAACTGGGGATATGTTCCTTTCGATCATGTAGTTGGAAAACCTGTTATGATTTGGTTTAGCTTTGATAGTGATCTTAATAAAATTAGATGGGAACGATTATTTACAACAGTAGGCGGTAATGGAAAGCCTGTTTCTTATCTATGGCTTGTTGTTGCTCTAGTATTGTTATATGCTTTATATAGTTTTAGAAAAAGAAAAAAGAAAAGAGTTTAATGTCTTTATTTATCCCAGCATATTTTGCTCCTATTTCTCAATATGCAGCAATTTATAAATCAAAAAATATTGTATTTGAAGTAAATGATAATTTTCAAAAACAAACCTACAGAAACCGATGTTATATATATGGTTCAAACGGTAAGTTATCTTTAAACGTTCCTGTAAAACATAATTTAAATAAAGATAGAAAAAAAACAAAGGATACCCTAGTAGAAAGAAATTTTCCCTGGCAAAAACAACATTTAAAATCGCTTCAAACGGCTTATCGTTCTTCTCCTTTTTTTGAGTTTTTTGAAGATGATCTACATAAAATCTTTAATAAAAATTATAAATATTTGCACGATCTTTTGTTTGATACACATTTTTTTATAATGGACTCATTGGGACTGGATCCTGTATTTATTAAAACTAGTGAATACGTGCTAACATCAGAAGACGATTTTCGTACTCTAGCGATTGCTAAAAAAGGAACATCTATTAACATGGATACTTATGTTCAAATGTTTGATGACAAACATGGGTTTATTCCTAATCTTTCCATATTAGACCTTTTATTTATGGAAGGAAGAAATTCTCTTAGCTTTTTAAATAAAATTTCAGTAAATTTATAAAAATTTAACTATCCCTTAAAAAATAACGAATCTATTTCGTTAAACAACCCTTGTATCAATATAGCTAAATAATGCCACATCATTTAGAACCCTTTGCTAGACACTTTATGCCTGAAATTTCTGGCCATTCTCTTAAAATATTAGGCTCAATTATTAAAAGGGAATCCTTTCCAAAAGGTAAAGCCATAATTAAACAAGGGCAGGTTCCTACTAATTTTTATATATTAGTTGATGGTGTTGCTAGAAGTTTTGTTAATCTTAAAAATAAAGAACATACAAGAACTATTTATACAGGAATAACAACATTTGGTCCGCTTTCATCATTAAGTGTTAAGTCGAGTTCAAATGCTACCTATGAATGCTTAACAAACTGTGAATTTTTCATAGGTGACTTTAATGAACTAATTAAAATAATTAAAAATCATCACGAAATTTCTCTTTTATATTCAAAAGTTTTAGAAAAAGTTTTTATTCGTACAGAACAACGATTAGATGAACTTGCTTTGCTAAACGCTACAGAACGCTATTTAAAACTTAAAAAAGATGTACCTGATATTGATAATCTTATACCACAATACCATATAGCTTCTTTTTTAAATATTACTCCTGTACAGCTCAGTCGTATTAGGAAAAAAATATACTCTATTTAAAATATAAACATATGTTAATCTTTTTGTTTGATATTAAACATATATTTGCACCATAAAATATTATATCTGATTTGTTATCAGATATTTGGTTTCCCCTTACAGAAAAAAGGTTTGTTATTACAAACCTTTTCTCTTTTCTAATTCTTTCTAAAAAGAATTCCTCCTTATATTTATTTTAAAACTTTATTTATATGAATCTCTTTTGTAAATCATTAAGCTGATCAGATATTTTCAATCTTAAAACTATAAAAGTATATAATATAATAATTAAGATGCTTTTGCCAATTATATTCAGTACTGGTGCTATATTAAAATTATAAACATAAAATTCAGCAAGATTAAAATTTATATTTTTAAATAAAATATAAAAACAAATTATCACTAAAAAAGCAGTAAGTGTTTTCATTGTAAAAGGAAACATTTTTAATTTAGCATTAACAAACCATAACTTTAAAAAACCAAAAAAAGAAACCACTAAAAATGTTGCTAATGCCAAACCATTGGTTCCAAAGTTCAAATCATAATAAAAATAATTATTCAAATAAAATACTGTAAAGGCCATGCCAAAACTAACAGGTAATGCAATTTTATAAAATTTTGAATTATTAATTATGGCAGTATTATTTCCTAAAGACATATTCAATAATTTTGCAAGTGAAATCATTAATACTACTAACTCACCCCCTGCGTACCCTTTTTCTGGCATTACTTTAAATAAATCTGTTACATTAGTATTTACTAACACAAAAAACAATCCTCCAATCACCAATAAGTTAATAGAGCTTTTTTTATACAAAGACAATAACTCTTTTCCATTGTTATCATTTATTGATTTTGAAGTAAGGGGTTGAATTATTTGAGTCATTGCACGACTTGGCGCCTCAATAAAACTACCAATGAAAACTGCTACGCTATAATACGCTGCCTTTGCAAATCCTTCTTTTCCTGGAATCATAACTTTGTCTATATCAAGAACTATAGCACTTGCACTACCTGCCAACAAAATATATGCTGAATACTTTAATACTTCTATATAATTATGAGGTAAGCTTAGTGTAATCTTAGGTCTATATAACTTAAATGCATATAACATCATCAGTATTACACGAAATATATAAGCATAAGATAAGTATACAATAAAATTCTCTTTGCTAAGTAGATCAAAATAAACTGCAAATAGCAGAACCATTACTGCTACTCTATTGTATAATTCTTTTAATAAATTTCCAAAAACAGACTGTAGTTGCACTTTTGCCCAAGAGTAAAACATTTCAAAATAAGCACAACTTACTGCAACTATATAAATATAAATTGTATAATTTTCAATAATGCGATTGTCTTTAATTGTAGCGCTTAAAATACCATGGTGAAAAATATCCCAAAAATACCCAATTAATAAAGCTATAATTAACGGCAAAAACATAATAGAGCTTAAAAACTTATCCTTTTCGTCTTTGGTGCTATAACTTGTAAAATATTTAATGATCGTATTATGCATACCTAAAACAATCAGAGGCATAATTAAATTTGAAGAAGATAGAACAAAAGTTACCAATCCATAATAATCCTCTTTTAAAAAACGAGCATAAAGAAAGATCGTATTAATACCTCCAATTAAAAAACCCAGATATATAATGACTGTGTTTTTTAGCGATTGTTTGAAAATAATTCCCAATGTAAAATGCGTTTTTTAGTTTTTGATAGTTTTGTGGATAAAAGTTACTAGTTTTTCCGTCAACTTCTTTCTGTGAAATTGAGATATATCCTCTGTTAACATATCAATGCCTTCATTTTTGTAACATTTATAAAGCTTTAATATATAACTCCTAAGTTTTCTCTTATTTGCATGATAAGAAAAGACTTCACCTGATTTAGTTTCTCTGATTATATCCGCCAAGTCTCCTTCAGTTGGCGCTATGCCTAATATCGGTCTTCTTGCTTGTAAATACTCAAATGTTTTTCCTGGGATCATCTCTTTCGCACTAGGATAATCATTTACTACTATAAGTAAGACCTGCGATTTTCTTTGAAATCTTTTAGCATCGTTATGAGGAACATAACCAATTTTCTCAATATTTTTTATGTTACTTTCTTTTAAACTCTTACTTACCGTATCATCAATTTTACCAATGAATCGTAGAACAAAATCATCCCTAAAATTACTGTCGTTCTCTGAAATTTCAGATAGAACTTCCCATAATACTTTAGGATTTCTTTCTGAGCTCATCATTCCAATATAAGTTAATGTAAATTTCGAGTCTATAACTGTATCCTCCTTAACGAAATCATTATCTTCATCATAGCCATTAGTGATAACATCAATTAAACTAGCCTTATCTTTGTATTTTTGTTTCGCATGATTACTAACCATAAGGACACTATCCGCATCTCTAACAACCAAATTTTCAAGATAATGATGCTTTTTAATTGCCTTTTGGCTTAACGGTAATAAATGAAAATAATCTACACTGGTCCAAGGGTCACGAAAATCGGCTATCCACTTAATAGCTAATCTCTTTTTTAAATGCCATCCTATAAGATGCACGCTATAAGGTGGTCCAGTTGTTATTAGAGCATCCACTTTATTTTCTTCTAAATACCTTTCTAATTTCCTTACTGATGGTTTTACCCAAAACATTCGTGCATCAGGTATAAAAAAATTTGCTCTGATATAAAGTAATAATTTTTCAAATAAACTTGGATTAGGGTTCAAGAACCCCATACTGTTTTGTACGTTTGATTTTTTGAACTTTGAAAGAATTGCATTTGGCTCTGTAATACGACATTTTATAATTTCAGTACCTTCAGGAATATCTTTTTCAAGTGTTACATCTGTTAAAGGGTAAACAGGATTCTTCGCTGTAAATACAACAGGTTCTACGCCATAGTATCTTAAATATTTCACAAACTTTAACCAACGTTGTACACCTGGACCACCAGCAGGAGGCCAATAATAAGTTACAATTAGTACTTTCAATATAATTTATAATAATAAGTTAACATTACTTTAAAGTTTTTAAACGCATGCTTCAAATTTAATTTCATCAAATTTCTATTCAATATCTGTCTATTTAGGGCTCTTTAGGTTATAGATTTCATTCTTTTTTTAATTATAAACCCTCCTAGAGGAATTAGAAACATAAAAACATATGATACTAAACTAATCACTCTTCCTTCAGTTATAACTTTAGGCTCAAATTTAAATTCTACTACATGGTTACCTTTTGGAATCGACATTCCCCTTAATACGTAATTTACCCTGCTATGAGGAACTAATTTTCCATCCAAATAGGCATTCCATCCTTTTTGGTAATAAATTTCTGAAAAAACAGCAAATTGAATTGATTTCGCAGATGTTTTGTACCTCAAACTTGCTGCATTATGATCAACTAACTTGATAAAGTCAGTCGAATCTCTTTCAAATTTCACTAATTTATCTATGCTAAGTCTTTCGAAATCCTTTTTTCTGATAATCGCTCCCTCTTTTGTTTTTAAACTATCTAATCCTAAAATTTCATTATTCGCAGATTCTACAACTTTCAATTCTTTAATAAACCACTGACTACCATTAGCTTCTGTATTTTTCTGAACTTTACCTTCCCCTAACACAAAATATTTGGTATTTAGCATATTTAACACTTCTAAGTTATTCTTTGCGATTTGATACTCAAATAGCTCTTGATAACGCTTCATTTTTGCTGCATGATATCCACCAATTGAATTATGAAAATATGATGTTCTTGCTTCGTTCAATACATTCCCTGAAAAGTTTGCCACACGATAATACCCTTTATCCTTTAAAATTTCTTTATCTACATTGTTAGCTACAAAAGGTTTATCAACATTTCTTGCATTAGTAAAATCTTCTTTATTAACATAATTTAAGTCGATTAAAACCAAATCTAAAACAATCAGACAGGTAATAATAATTATAGTTACATTATATTTTATTTTTTTATTGATAAATGCCCATAAAACTCCCCCCGTAAACAAAATTAGTATAAATGACCTAAAACTATCACCTCTCAACATAGATTTTCTATCTGTGATTAAAGCATCCACCAATTCAGGAAGTTGTTGTTGGTATTGAGCATCTCTTAAACCCTGAAAATCAAATAAATTAAAACCTAAAACAGCAAAAAACAATGTAATACTACCGGTAAGATATAATGCTTTTTTTAGAGCCTCTTTTTTGTTTTCTTTTGATACTTCATCTGAGAAAAACTGTTTTAATGCCAAAACACCTAATAAAGGGACACAAAGTTCTGCTATCACTTGAATTGACGATACAGCCCGAAACTTGTCATATAAAGGAAAATAATCAATAAATAGGTCTGTTATAAATGAAAAATTCTTTCCCCAACTCATAATTATTGAAAATACAGTAGCACTTACTAACCAATATTTCACTTTTCCTTGAAGTAGAAAAACACCTAGGAAAAACAAAAAGAAAACTACTGCTCCAATATAGGCAGGAGCTTCAACAATTGGTTGTTTTCCCCAATAAGTTAATACTTCGCTCGAGAACTGTTTTGCTACTTGATCACCCGCTCTTAGTTTTACTGTTTCATAAAATGCAGATTTTTCGTCAAGCCTTTCTACTGTCCCACCACCCATAAATCTTGGTATTAAAAGATTTAGAGTTTCCGATATTCCATAACTGTACTCTGTAATATAAGCTTTATCTAGCCCTGAAGATTTCTCCCTAGGGCTTCCGTCTGGATTTATTGTTAACTCAGATTTACTTCTCGTACTTTGGTTTGCATATTCTTTTGTAGATAATAAGCGCGTAGCGTTTACACTTAGTCCTAAAAAACATGCTGTAAAAACGATTACAATATGTTTAAAAAACAGTTTTAATTCATTATTCTTATATGCATCAACAAACTCGAATATGAGAAACATTAACAAGCAGAAGCCAAGATAATACGTCATCTGAGGGTGATTAGAAACAACCTCTAAAGCCATGGCTACTGAAGTTAAAATAAACCCAAAAAGATACCTTCTTTGATACACATATATAAAACCAGCAAGAACCATTGGCATATACCCTATGGCGTGTGCTTTTGCATTATGTCCAGCTCCGAAAATAATTATTAGATAGGTTGAAAAACCAAAGGATAAACTTCCCAACACTGCTAGTTTCCAATCTACTTTTAAAGCTGTTAATAAAATGAAGAAGCTCAAAAAATATAAGAATAAATAATCTGCAGGTCTTGGCAAAAAGCGTATTACTTTGTCAATATATTTTATAAAATCATTAGGAAACTGAGCTCCTACTTGATAGGTAGGCATACCACTGAATGCATTCCTTAACCAATAGGAATCTTTGCCATGATCTACCCTATAATTTGTAGATTCACGAGCCATTCCTTTATACTGCATAATATCGCCTTGTTTTATTTTTTTTCCACTTAAAACAGGATTAAAATAAAGCAAAGAGGCAATTACAAATATAATACCGACAGAAACGTACGGTAAAAACTTTTTTTTGTCCATGATTTAATCTATCTCTTCAAAATCAATATATTCACCAATATTCTTATCATTTCTATTGGGTTTTGTATCTTTCTTATCAATTACCGTTTTACCTTCCTCCACTATCGTTTCTTCTTTGTAACCGTATTGGCTTTGAGCTTTTTTGTGGACTTTATCTACAGCCTTTTTTAGTAAATAAGGTCCCAATAATTTTATAATAAACTTTACTAAATAGTATATAAAGAGAATTGTGAGAAATGTTCTTATGAAATTTATAAGACCTGCTTGATGTATCGTCATCTTAAAAGAATATTCAAAAAATTATCCAAAAATAACAATTTGATAGAAAAGGCAACGTTAAATACATTACAAATCTTGTAACTATATAGTATTTCATATTTTTATGGTATTTTTGTGCTACTCATAAATTGATTTTATAACATGATTAACAGGCTTTTTATTCTTTTTACGTTTTTCACGTCAGTGTTTGTTCAAGCTCAGTACACTACAGTTATAAATTCAAATAGACCTGGTATTTCTGAAAGTCCATATAGTGTTGGATCTGGTGTATATCAGTTGGAATCTTCGTTATTCTATAGAAACATGCCTCTTATTGAAACTTTTAGCAATCCAGAATCTTTTGGTTTAAATTTGCTTTTCAGAACTAGTTTCTTTCTTGAGCAATTAGAATTTAACTTAAACACCTCACTATCTCATGATAAAATAGGTTTTAAAAATCTTTTTAGCTCCTCTTACAATACAACCGGTTTAAGTAACTTTACACTAGGAGCAAAATACATGATTTATGCCCCCACTTATTCGGATAAATCTAAAGAAATAAGAAGCTGGCGAGCGAGACATTCTTTCGATTGGAAAAGATGGATTCCACATATTGGTATTTTTGCAGGAATTAATTTCGATAATTTTCTAACAGACTATTACAAAAAAGGAGGCTTTTCTACAAGAGTTGGTCTTCTCTTACAAAACGAATTTTCAAATAAACTTAACGTTATTTCTAATGTATTCTTAGATAAAATTGGCACCGATTATTCTGAGTACTCATTTATTGTAACCAGTACATATAACATTAACGACTACTGGTCAAGCTTTATTGAATTACAAGGAGTTTTTGAACAATATCAAAAGAAAAGTAGTATTGGTGGTGGAGCAGCTTATTTATTAAACCCTAATCTGCAACTTAACGCATCAGTTAGAGGTAATCTGGAAGGAAACCTTTTTGGTATAACCTCTACTCTAGGTGTTTCTTATAGATTAGATAAACATGAAGATGCATTTGTAGAACTCGATGACACTGGAAATAAAATAGAAGAGGACAAACCAATAAAGTATGATGAGAATAGAAACTTTTTTGGTAGATTAATTAGTAAAATAAAGAAGCTTTTTACAAAAAACAAAAATAATCAAAAAGTAGACTTAGATATCTCTCCAAATAGCAAAGACGAGAATGGTGAAGATAAAAAATTAGAAAAACCAAGAAGAGAAAGACAAAAATCATTAGTTGATGTTATCACGAAAGAAGATGAGAAACAGAAGAAAAAAACAGCTAAAGAAATAAAAAAGGCAGCAAAAAAAGCTAAGAAGGAAAAAGAAAAGATGGCGAGAAAAGCACAAAAAGAAAAAGAAAAAGCAGAAAAAGAAATAAAAAAAGCACAAGAAAAGGAAGCTAAAGAAGCACAAAAAGAAAAAGAAAAAGCAGAAAAAGAAATAAAAAGAGCACAAGAAAAGGAAGCTAAAGAAGCACAAAAAGAAAAGGAGAAAATTGAAAAAGAAGCTAGAAAAGCGAAAGAAAAAGAAGCTAAAGAGGCTGAAAAGGAAGCAAAAAGGAAAGAAAAAGAAAAAGAAAAGTTAGAGAAAGAAATAAAAGAATTAGAGGAAGAAATAAAAGAAGAGGAAGAAAAAAAAGAGAAAGAAAAAAAAGAGAATGATAATTAAAAGAAAAATCATTAATTGTAAATGATATCTATTAAAGAAGTAAAAGATAAAAAGGGAATGAAACAGTTTGTTATGTTCCCTTTCTCGCTATATAAAAATAATACTTATTGGGTACCTCCGATCATTAATGACGAGTTAGCTAATTTCAATGCAAATAGTAATCCAATATTTGAACATGCAAATGCTAATTTCTTTCTTGCATACAAGAACAATGAAGTAGTAGGGCGAATTATAGCTATAGTTAACACATATGAAGTAAAAAAACAGAACATTAAAAAAATGCGTTTTGGATGGTTTGACTTTATTGATGATCTTGACGTAAGTAAAGCTTTATTAGATAAAGTAAAAGCAATTGGTAAAAACAATAACTTAAATTTTGTGGAAGGCCCTGTTGGATTTAATAATTTAGATAAAACAGGAGTTCTTGTTGATGGATTTGACCATATAGGAACAATGATTACCTGGTATAACCATCCCTATTATAAAGATCATTTAGAAAAATTAGGATTTAAAAAAGAAAAAGAATATGTCGAAAGTAAGTTTCCTTTTAAAAATGTTAATCTCGAAAAATACACTAAAGCTGGTAATTTAATTCAAAAAAGATATGATTTAAAAGAAGTTAACTTTAAATCAACGAAAGATATTATTCCTTATGTAGATGAAATGTTTGATTTATTTAGTCAAACGTATTCGAAACTATCAACCTACGTTCCTATATCACAAGAACAGATAGAATATTTTAAAAAGAAATATATTTCTTTTATAAACCCTGAATATATTAAATTTGTAATGGATAGGGATGAAAATATGGTTGCTTTCGCAATTGTTATGCCTTCGTTTTCGAAATCTTTACAAAAAAATAAAGGTAAATTATTTCCTTTTGGTTTGTTACGATTACTAAATGCACGAAAAAAATCAAAAGATGTTATTTTTTATTTAATAGGAGTACATCCTGATTATCAAAATAAAGGAGTTACCGCTGTGATCTTCCGAGAATTCGCTAAAACATTTAGAAATAAAGGAATTGAGAATTGTATAAGAACACCAGAGTTAGAAGATAACATAGCTATTCATAAAATCTGGAAAGACTTTTCTCCCACTATCCACAAAAGAAGAAGAACATACAGAATTGATCTATAATGCAACTATTCTATAACTCAGAAATTTCAAGCGAAGAAAAAAAGTTTACTTTTAGTAAAGAAGAAAGTAAACATATTATAAAAGTCTTAAGAAAAAAAGAAGGAGATACTTTACATATAACAAACGGAAATGATTATCTGTTTAATGTACAAATAATAGTTCCAAATGATAAAAAATGTGTTGTTGAAATTAAAGATTTTCAGAAAACATTAAATAACAGAAATTATCACTTGCATGTAGCCATTGCACCTACAAAAAATATAGATCGTTTTGAATGGTTTCTTGAAAAAGCTACAGAAATAGGTATAGATGAAATAACACCATTACTATGTAAGAACTCTGAAAGAAAACACCTAAAAATAGATAGATTAAATAAAATTTTACAATCTGCACTAAAACAATCTCTTCAATATAAATTACCAAAATTAAACGGCTTAACTGACTTTAAAGACTTTATTAACAATAAGTTTACCGGAGAAGGCTTTATTGCTCATTGTGAAAATGATGATAAAAAATACTATTTAAAAAATATAGTAAAGCTTCGTTCAAGATATACAATTCTAATTGGTCCTGAAGGGGATTTTTCTTTAGATGAAATTGAAAATTCTAAAAAAAATGGCTTTATTCCTATCAATTTAGGAAAAACTAGATTACGAACGGAAACAGCAGGCATAACTTGCTGTCAAAATATTAATTTTTTACATCAATAATTCTTTTTTGTATCTTTAGACCAAAGATTAACCTATTTTTTTGAGTACGTCGGACTTTTTCAATATTTTTCTTTTGGTTAGCTCCTTACACGGATTTGCTTTTAGCCTTATTCTATTCAACTCTAAAAATGACAGTGGAAAGAGTATGTTATATTTGAATCTTTTAATACTTTCCATTTCTTTGAATAATTTTCAATCTTGGGCTTTAGCAAACAAACTTTTCCAGCACAAATTTGTACTTGACTATATTCAAATTCCTTGGCATTTTTTAGCCATGCCTTTTTTATATATGTTTTTAATTAACTACATTAATTTAAAATCAAAAACATATAATCTTTTAAAAATTATACTTCCTGTATTCTTTTTTGCTATTGTAGCACAAATATCATTTGTACTATTCTATTGTGATAAGGATAGTCAAAAAAATCTAGATTTTATTTATGAAAGATATACATCAATTGAGGAGATAATTAGTTTTATTATTTCAATTAGTCTATTTCTTTATTCATATTATCTATTTTATAAAAAAGAAAATATTCTGGAAAAAACTTTATCTTATGATAACTTTAAATGGATCGATACATTTTTTAAATTATCATCTATAGGTTATACACTTTGGATAATTGCATTGATCGTAAAAGTTTGCTTGAATTTTAAAGGGTTTATTTTTTCCTATTACCCCTTAAGAATTTATACAACTGTTTTAATATATTGGTTAGGCTATCAAGGGTTAAAACAGGCTCGAATTCGAAAAGAACGTAAGCAAATAAGAAATAAAATTATAAACAACCAAAAGAACAGTAAAAGACTAAAAAAAAATAATAAAAAAGACAACGAAAAAAATATTTTATCATCACATAGTAATATCTCAGTTACGGAAGAGCAGTATAAAAAATATCAAAAGTATTTTTTAAAAATAGATCTATTGATTAAGTCTGAAAAAAAATTTTTACTTCCTCGTTATACCCTCCAAAATCTTGCTTCAGAAACTGAATTTAGCCAAAGCACGCTCTCACTTATAATTAATAATATTTCAAAAAAGACATTTATTGAATATTTAAACGAAATGCGTGTTGAACAAGCTAAAGAATTGTTAACGGATGAACATTATGAAAATTACACCATAACTGCAATAGGTTTGGAGTCTGGATTCAATTCAAAATCTACATTTTATACCGTTTTCAAAAAACATACAGGCTTGACGCCTTTCTCTTTTAGAGAAAAATCCTTGAAATCAACTTTAAGTTAATTAAAAGTTAGTTCGAAATCATCCAAAACAGGTGTTTCTGAACTGCCATATCATCAAGTTTATATAAGTTTGTATACATGTGAGCTTTGAAACAAAATAGCTTTAATATAAAATACATTTAACTAAAATTTACATCAAATAATATTATTAAGTGACCATCGCTTAATCATGAAAAAGAAAGAAATCCATGTAAAAACATCAGCAATATTTTGTTGATGTTTTTTTTATTCAAACTAACCTAAAACAAGTCCAAAATCACTTATTCTGGATGAATTCGAACTCCTATTTTTTCTTTATAGTTTAACTTTGGAGTGAAATCGTTATTTAATGATATTGATTTCTTAAGGGGAAAAATCACCAACCTTTTAGGTTGGTGTTTTTATTTGAAGTTTACTATATTGTAACCAAATTTAATACTTGTGAAAAATTTTTGTACCCTTTTACTTCTGATCTGCGTATGCCAAATGCAATCTCAAGAAGTCGCTATTTTAAAATATCAAGGCGGTGGTGATTGGTATGCAAACCCGACAGCGTTACCCAATCTTATAAGCTTTGTTAATACTTCTACGAAATGCGCTATTTCAAAAGAGCCCCAAGTAGTCACTCTAAGAGATAATGCAATTTATACATATCCTATAGTTTTTATGACAGGACATGGAAACGTTTATTTCGACGACCAAGATGTACAAAAACTAAGAGATTATTTAATTTCAGGTGGGTTTCTGCATATTTCCGATAATTATGGCCTTGATAATTATATTAGAAAAGAACTTAAAAAAGTTTTCCCTTCCGATAATTTTACTGAGATTCCCAGCACTCATCCTATTTATAACCAGACCTATAAATTTCCTAAAGGACTTCCTAAAATACATGAGCATGATAATAATACCCCAAAAGGACTTGGAATTTTCCATAAAGGAAGACTTGTAGTGTTTTATGATTACGAATGTGATTTGAGTGATGGTTGGGAGGATCAATCAATTCATAATGATCCGAAAAATATAAGGTTAAAGGCACTCAAGATGGGGTCTAATATCATTGAATATGCTTTTACAAATTAATAGAATTTGCTATTAGGATAAGTTAGTTATTTTAATGTTTTATAGCTTTGTCTCTTTTCTACAATAGAATATTTCTTGTGATTTTCTAACCGATTTTAACGAAAAAACAACTTATATGGATATAGACTTCTTTATAATAGCATTTTGAAGGTCTGCTTGAATTTTTGTTCTCATATTGCTTTTAACAAGTCTGCGATTTCTTGCAGTTGGGTATACTCGATTTGACAAAAATACATATAGAATACCACTCTGAGGATCAGCCCAAGCATAAGTTCCCGTAAAGCCACTATGACCAAAACTTTCTTCAGACACACAACCACAAGTTGGTTTTTCTTCTAATTTTATTTGAGGCTTATCAAAACCTAAACCTCGGCGCACCTTTTTTTCTGCATAATATCTTTTATTAAATTTATCGATGGTCTCTTCTTTAAAATACCTAACTCCTCCATATTCTCCTTTTTGCAAATACATTTGCATAATTTTTGCGACATCATTTGCATTTGAAAATAATCCTGCATGTCCTCCTACTCCTCCTAACATTGCCGCCCCCATATCATGAACGAAACCATGCAATAACTGCTTACGAAAATAATGATCTATCTCGGTCGGAACGATTTCGGACTCCTTAAACTTTTTCAAAGGCAAATATGATGTCCTATAAGCTCCTAATGAATTGTAAAGCAGTTCATCTACAATAATATCAAGTGGCTTATTATATTTTTTTTCAATAATTTCTCTTATCATATAATACCCCAAATCACTATACTTATAGCCTAAATTACTTCTTTGATCTGACTCTTTTATTTTTTTACTTATAGAGTCCTTATAGCTATTTACTAGATACAAATTATCGGCAACCTTTATACTAAACTCTTCAGACCACCTATCTCTGTAAAACTTTTTTAAATTCTCTCCTGTTTTCTCGTGCTGCGTTTCTAAATAAAACGGTATCCAAGACTTTAAACGACCATAATGTGATAGTATTTCTTTTAAAATAAGTGTATCTTTATTTGAATTACGGTACTCAGGTAACAAATCTCCTATACTAGAAAAAAGACTTAATCTTTTTTCCTCTTCTGCCTTCATTACAGCAGGTAACGAGGCTAAGATTTTGGTTAATGATGCTAAATCATAAATATCGGAATTTTTCACCTTTTTTTTCTTCATAGATGTGTGGTATCCAAATGACTTATAATAAAACACTTTACCATTTCTAGCCGCTAAAATTTGGCCCCCAGGTGTCATTTTTTTTTTTAAAAGCGTATCAATTCTTTGATCTATTTTCTTTAATTTTTCCGAAGAAACTCCTGCTTCTTCAGGAATTGTATACTGTAATCTATTTAGTCTAGATTTTTCAATCCCAGTACCCACTTTGTAAGAATTAATGCTAACAGGAAGCCTTCCTTTAAGTTCGAAAGCTCCAAATAAAGCCTGTGCTGTCAATTCTTGTGCTATTTTACTGTTCTGGTACGCTAAAACAATAGTTTCTATATCTTCTTCAGCAATACTTAAAAGGCTATATGGGCTTGCAAAATTACATAAAATCACATTACATTCACTTGCTATTGCACGGAGCCATTTCATATCTTTTTCAGAATACTTATAACTCTTCCATGGGTTTTTATTAGACTTATGAAAGCCTACAATTACTGTATTAAATCCTTTTAACTTTTTAAGAAGTGTTTTCAAATACTTACTTGATACGTTTTCAACTTTGGTATAATTCTTTAACATAGATAAAAAATCATCACCTTTATCATCTCCCAAAGACACGTAAGCTATTTTCTTTTTTTCTAAATGTTTAAAAGGAATATTGTTGACTACATCTTTAATCACAGTAATTGAATTTCTTACTAATTTTCTGTGAAGCATCTGATCTTCTACACTATTGATGTCTTTATGAAGGTTCTCAAGTTTTGAAGGACTATACTTATTCAACCCAACCAGGTATTTTGCTTTTAAAATTTTTCTTACTGACTCATCTATCCTTTCTTCTGTTATCTTTCCATTTTTTATTGATGCTTTTAATAATTTCAATGTACCCTTGATATCAGATGGTATTAGCAATATATCATTTCCTGCTTCAATTGCAGCTATATTAATTTCAGCAGAGGTATTATAATTAGCTGCCCCTTTCATATTTAATCCATCGGTTATAATCAACCCTTGATAACCTAGTTCATTTTTCAACATATCTGTTACGACTACTTTTGATAATGAAGATGGTAAATTAACATCCTTCTCAATTTGTGGTAAACTTAAATGCGCTACCATTATGCTAGCTACACCACTATTGATAACTTTTTTATATGGATATAATTCAACTGAATCAAGTCGATCTTTAGAAAAATCAACTATTGGTAGTTCAATATGTGAATCTGATGCTGTGTCTCCATGACCAGGAAAGTGTTTTGCACTTCCAAGTACACCAACTCCTTGCATACCCTCTATAAATTGAACTGCTTTTTTTGCAACATTTTCTTTGTTTTCTCCAAAAGATCTATTTCCTATAATTGGATTATCTGGATTTGTATTAATATCTACTACAGGTGCAAAATTTATATGAACACCTATTCTTTTACAATGTTCACCTATCCTTTTACCTGTTTCTTTAATTAATTCGTCATCTTGAATAGCTCCTAAAGTCATATTCCAAGGAAAACGAAATGCTTTTTTAAGACGCATATCAAGCCCCCATTCACCATCAAAACCGATTAACAAAGGTATTTTCGCTCTCTCTTGGTAAAAGTTAGTTAAAATAGTTTGCTTACGAGGAGTTCCTTGCATAAATATTAAATTTCCAATATGATATTCAGTAATCATTTTTTCAATATGAGCTTTGTGCTTATCATCTCTATTAGAATAAGCCTGAATCATAAACATTTGACCTAGCTTCTCATCAATTGTCATGGATTTCATTATGCTATCTACCCATTTATCTTGAAGCGTAAAATTGTTAGACTTTAAAGGATCATTCCCTTGACCAACAACAAACATAGATAGCATTATAGCTAACAATAAAAATATTTTTACTTTCATGGATTTATCTTTTTCTGTTAAAAATCAATGATCATACCAAAAACCTTTTGTGCCAACTTTCATTAACAGCTACTTCCCATTGATTTTCAAAATCATTTTTTGTGTTAACCATATTATTAAATACAGTTGTTTTTCCCGTTATTTTTTGTTTTTTGATGTAATCTTGAAATTCAGATAACTTAACAACGTTTATATGCCCTCCATCTTTAAATGAAATATTCATCTTATCCATTAAATCTACTTGTAGTTCAGATTCTAATTCCTTAATAAATCTTACAGAAGCATCTATCGAACAACCAGAGACATTATTAAAACTTTCGTCAACACACAAAATTAAAAAGTAACCATACTTAACTATATATGAACCTTTTAAATCATCTCCATGTCTAGTCCAATTGTTTATAAACATCTCTGCTTTTTTACTGATATGCATTACCTCTTCAGCTGTAAGCTCTCTATCAGACTGGTAAACCCAAACTCTCGAGTCATTGGGTAACTCATTATAATTTACATACATTGTTTTTAATTTAACACCTAAAAAATTATTACCTTACATTAAACTTTGCTTGCAAAGCTTTTAATTTTTCTTCATCTGACATCACTTTTCTTGGTTTTGTCATTCTCTCTTTTATTTGTCTTAAAACCTTTTTAGTATACAAAGGAAACTCTGCATTTTGAATCCATGAGTTATAACCTGGATTTTCTTTTAGTACTTCTTCTACTGTCCTTCCTTTATACTTTCCAAATGAAAAAATTTCTTGCCCTCCATCATCAAAAAGAATAAACCCAGCAAAATCAGCTCTCTCTCTATGAGATGAAAACTCACTTAAAGCTTCAACTGAGTTTTCAATATCTGAATATTTCTCAAGCTGTGCTTTTAAAATCTCATAAGTTGCTAAAGTATCCGCCTCAGCAGAATGTGCATCATCTAAATCTTTACCACAATAAAATTTATAACCCGCGCTCAATGTTCTTTGTTCCTTTTTGTGGAATATTACTTGAACATCTACTGCTTTTCTATTTTCCATATCAAAATCTATTCCTGCCCTCAAAAGCTCTTCTGCCAATAAAGGAATATCAAATCTATTAGAATTAAAACCAGCTAAATCAGCTCCTGCAATCATTTCGTTAACTTTTAATGCTAACTCTTTAAAAGTTGGCTCTGACACAACTTTTTCATTTGTAATCCCATGAACAGCTGTAGCCTCCTCTGATATTTGTATTTCCGGATTTACAAGCCACGTTTTACTTTCTTTATTACCATTAGGAAATACTTTTAGAATAGAAATTTCGACTATTCTATCTGTTGCTATATTAATTCCTGTTGTTTCTAAGTCGAAAAATACGATTGGTTTTTTTAAGTTTAATTCCATTATTTAATCTCATGAGATCTTTATTCTTAATCCCTTTTCTTTTATTTGTTATTTAATTGTTTTTTAAAAAATTCTAATTTATCAATAATATCTTTAGGTAATCTAGGCTCTTGAAAATTACACTTTTCCATTTCAGTGCATAAAATTTTTGCCACTAAATATCTCGCAGTCGGTTTATCATCAGCTGGAATAATAAACCAAGGAGCATAAAATGTAGATGTTTTTTTAATAGTATCTTCGTAATATTCTTGATATTTATCCCATAATTTTCTCTCTTCTAAATCTCCTTCAGAAAATTTCCAATTTTTTTCAGGGGTATTCAGCCTCCTTAACAATCTACTTTTTTGTTCCTCTTTAGAAAGGTGTAGAAAAAATTTTAGAATTGTAGTACCACTTTTTTTTACATGATTTTCAAATTGATTTATTCTGTCTATTCTTTCATTATAAAAATCATCATTAATATCATCAATATTTTTAATTGATGGAATATTTTCTGATAAAATATATTCAGGGTGAACTCTTGTTACCAAAACATTTTCGTAATGAGTTCTATTAAAAACCCCTATTTTTCCTCTTTCAGGGAGTGCGATATAATGCCTCCACAAAAAATCATGTTTTAATTCTTTCTCTGTTGGAACTTTAAAGCTATGAACAATAACTCCCCTTGCATTAACATCTTTAAATACTTCGCGAATTAAACTATCTTTACCCGCTGTATCCATTCCTTGTATGCAAATTAAAAAACTTCTTTTACCCTCTGCATACATCGTATCCTGGAGTTTGCTAATTTTTTTTCTTAGTACTTTTAATCCCTTCTTTGCGTCTATTATTAGCTCTTTGGTTGAAATTTTATTCAAAGAAGATGTATCAGAAGCTCTATAATTATTTACGTCCATGACCTGTTTTAATGATAGGATAAAAATACTAAAATTAAAGTGTTTTATCGTTTATTTACAGTTGCTATTTAAACAGTATTTTAAAAACTATTTTGACAAATTTCTAATTATTCAGTACTTTTATATTACAAACATCAAATACAGGAATAAAACAAATATTAAAATAAAAATAGTATTCGAAAAGTCAAAGAATTTGTCAATTTCTATTCACATATAAAAAACCCGCTTTCAGTTGCTTAAATTTAAAATTATGAAATCTTTTGGAGCCTATAAAACAGCCCCCCTCCTATAAAATATAAAAAAACATCAACAAAATCTGATGTATACCTGTTTGAAATCTTAGGTAAATAGTATTCAAAAAAAATAGAGTACCCAAAGCAAACATATAATATATATATTGTGGGGATTATAAAAACATAGTCACGCCTTAACCTTCTTATTAAAAATAAACAAACTAAAAGAACTATAGGGACTATCAACAAATCATTTAAATAAAACTGAATAATTGTTGGTAAAGGAATTTCTAATTTTTGTAAACAGTAAACTAATAGCCCACTGATACAAGAGAACAAAAAGTACCCAAAAATATACGTTTCTCTTTTCAAAATTTAATTTTATCCTGCTGCAACCATAGCTATGAACCAAGCCAAAAAAGCCCCTACTGCACTAATAATTAAGAAAACAGAATGTAGAATCCACCCAGCAATTTGATATATAAAAAATGGATGTCGAATTAACCGAATTGCTAATCCTGGATTTTCAAGCTCTATTTTAGCTAATTCTATTTGTTGTTTTTTAAAACTCTCTTCTTTAAGTTTTTTTTCTTTTTTAAAAGATATCAGGGCACCACAATTTTTACAATTCTCTGAATTTGCAGAAAAAAAACCACAATACTTACACTTTATTAGTGAATTAATTTTAGACATTTTGCTTATCAAAAGAATACTTATTTTTTCTTTTAAAAGGCCTTATGATAAGCCTAGTTTCCCGATCGAACCGTATATAATTATATACCCAATTCATAAACACAATTACTTTATTACGAAACCCTATTAATGAAAATAAATGTACAAACATCCATACAAACCAAGCAAAAACCCCTTGAAACTTTAATTTTGGCAGATCTACTACTGCTTTATTTCTTCCAATAGTAGCCATTGAGCCTTTATCAATGTAAACAAATGATTTTTGCAACTCACCTCTTAAATCCGATATAATATTATTAGCCAGCAATTTACCCTGTTGAATAGCAGGTTGTGCCATCATAGGGTGCCCTTTTTTAAACTTATCATTTTTCATGCATGCCACATCTCCAACTGCATAAATATTTTCATGCCCCAACACTTTACTAAACTCATCTACGCCAATTCTATTTGATTTAACATCGATAGAATCAACTGAAATACCCTCTATGCATGCTCCCTTTACACCTGCGGCCCAGATAACTGTCTCGGCTCGAAAATTATCCTCTCCATTAGTAATCACCGTACCGCCATCATAATCTAAAACTCTTAAATCTTTCCATACATCTACCCCTAATTTTTTTAAAAAATCTTCTGCTTTTTTAGAAGCTTTCTTACTCATTCCTGCAAGTAAATTATTACCACTTTGAATAAGATTAATTTTCATTTGTCTTATGTCTAAATCAGGATAATCCTTTGGTAAAATACCTTTTTTCATTTCAGCCAATGCACCTGCCAATTCAACTCCAGTTGGACCTCCTCCTACAATAACAAAATTCATAAGAGCTCTTCGTTTTTCTAAGTCAGATTCAAGTAACGCTTCTTCAAAATTTTCTAAAATTAAACTCCTTATGTTCAGCGCTTGTGGAACTGATTTCATTTCCATTGAATACTTTTCAATATTTTGGATACCGAAAAAATTAGTTTTTGACCCTGTTGCCATTACTAGAATATCATAATTTAGAGATCCTATAGTGGTTTCAACATTGCATGTTTCTGGATCAACCTTTAGAACTTCAGCTAATCTGAAGTAAAAGTTTTCTACATCATTAAACCTTTTTCTCAGTGGAAACGCTATACTATCGGGTTCCAACCCACCCGTAGCTACTTGATACAATAAAGGCTGAAAAGTGTGGTAATTGTGTTTATCAATAAGTACAACTTGTAGTTCTTGATTTTCTAATCCTCTAGCAACAGCCAATCCAGCAAAACCGCCTCCAATAATAAGAACTCTTGGATAACTGGTTTGGGGTATATTCATAAATTATTTATTTATTAACAAAGTTAATAAAAACAATGATTCTATTGATATTAATAAAATAATTTAAATCACAATACCAAAAAATACATAACACACTGTATTACAACAAATAATCTTTCGTGACAAAATTTAAAACTTTCAAGCATCAAAACTTTACCTTCATGACATAATCGAGTTAATACGCCTTTTTTTTATTGAAATTTGAAGATATCATAAACGATTAAAAACCAATAAACATGGAAACACTTATCTCATACGCTACGCACGAGCCCGTGGTAGCTGCGTTGCAAGAGATTTTATCTGAAGATCCAAAAATGTCATTAGCACTTGAATCTTCATTAAATATTGCTGATAGAACAGCAAAGAAAAAACTTAATAAAGAATTATACAAAGCCATAGATCATGTTTTCCAAGGAAACGGATGGCCTACTACTGTTACTCACTATTTAGATTATCTTGATCTTTATGTACGTTTAATACCTAACGAAAATATCGATCCAGAATATCCCAATGCCTGGAAAAGCACTAATCAAAAAAATGGATACAATCAAAAGGTATATGATCTTTTGTGTCAATTTCATTGGCTTATAGATCAAAAAATACCTGGTACAAATTTATCGATGTCTAGTTTTGAAAAATTTGCTAATTGGTTAGTAGATTTTTCTAAAACTTGGGGAAGCTTTCTTGATACAGAAGAGTCATTAACAAAAGAAAGTTTATTGTCGTTTAAGCACGATCCAATGTATAACTTTCCTCTATACGCTAATGATGAAAAAAACTGGAAAACATTCAACCAATTTTTCTACAGAGAGTTTAATGACGTAGATCCTGAAACTGGAATAAGTCCTTTAAGACCTATCGCTGAACCTATGAACAATAAAACAATTGTGTCTCCAGCTGATTGTACTTACAAGCAACACTATCCAATTGATGGTCAAGGAAATGTTCTTGACAAAGAAGGAATCAATACTCGTATTTCATTAAAGGGTACTCACAAGATTGGAACAATCAATGAACTTTTAAAAGACAGTGAATTCGCTTCTGAATTTTATAATGGTACTTTTGTTCATTATTTTTTAAGTCCTTTCGATTACCACAGATTCCATACTCCTGTAAGCGGAAAGATACTTGAAATTAAACCAATTGAAGGAAAAACCTACTTAGGTGTTGAATTGATGGAAGACGGTCAATGGGATGCTCCTGATAATGCTAAAGATGGCTATGAATTTAATCAATCGAGAGGTTTAGTAATTATGGATGCTGGACCTGAAGTTGGTTTAGTTGCTATTTTACCTATTGGAATGAGTCATGTGTCAGGTGTTGATATGTACACTGACTTACAAGATAAAAATGTTGTAAAAGGACAAGAATTTGGTAAATTTAAATTTGGAGGATCAGATGTTATTATGTTATTCCAAAAACAACCAAAAGACTTATACTTATTTAAAAACGATCCTGAGCAAAACCCTATTCATTTTCAGTACGGTCAAACTGCTGTTTACTGCAAATAAAAAGACCCCCATAAATATGTCTTAAAGCATGTAGGCCTGGTACTATTTTAGTATCTGGCCTACTTTATTTTAATTAAAATCAAATTATTACAAACCCGTTGCGCATTTTGAAAAAGCCACACAAATAATTAAATATCAGTAATTTGAAATTTAAATACTTTAGTTTACATGGTCAACTTTCAAGTAAATTACGATAAAATACTTAGGGTTTTAAAAGAATTAGACTCTAACATGAATTATTTATATCAAATTCGCAAACCTAAACTTAGAATAAAGAAATAATAGCTATTGATTTAACTTCATAATATGTAAGTATGATAGTGAATGTCAACTTTTCAGAATACTTCCATGTAATTTATTAACAAAAATAGAGCATAGCATCTATAATAAACGAAAACGTAAATTGTTTTATTTCAAGAAATCACTTCGTAAATCTATGGTTCTTAAACTGAGTCAATCTGCATAATGTTATATTGTTGATAGCATACCTTTAGAGGTATGTAAGCTATCGAAAAGTTCTAGAAGTAAGATTTGTAAAGAGCAAGACTATAGGTTGCCTGAGAAAGACTATTGCGCTAGTCAAGCGAAGATACAAACTTCACGTCTATTCTGTACAAAGCCTTATAGAAAATACGGATATTAGTCCAGCTTCGGCACATAATATCAATTATTTAAAAAATATTAAATATCAATTCAAAGATTGTACCTTGTTAGAAGTTAGAGGATATTTATCTGCCGACTATCAACTAAATTTATTTGAAAATTATAATATCAGAATACAAACTCCTGTGAGAATTAACCAATATAACTATAAAAGCAACATTATATATTTAAAAAATCTAAAAACGAATAGAAACATTGTTTTCCAACTTTATGATCAATTTATGATTAGAAAAAATTATACTTAATCTTTTGAAGTATTTAAAAATAGAATATTATCTAGAATTACAGTAATGACAGTAATTCAATTCGTTAACAGGCTTGAACATGAATAGGTTTTAATTCAATAGAAATATTAATAAACTGAAAATTAACACCACCTTAATGCACAGCGGGTTAGTATAAACACTCTTAAATAGTAAAAGTTCTTTTTTAAAAAGTAACGTATTCTATGAAATCCCATCAAAGTCATTTTAGATTAAGATATAAAATGCTCCAAACAAAAACAACGTAACCCAAATTAGTAACATTATACTCTTACAATATATTTTACGAATAAACCATAACTGAGATTCTAGAGTCTAGAATAACCATAAAAAGGCGGTCAATGGTTAAAAAAGTATACTTTTTTGAATTAATATTAACTCATTGAATAATAAATTACCTGTCTTTAAACAAAAAACCCTCATAATTATATGAGGATTTTTTAATTAATCAGGATTATTGTTTTGATTAATTTATCTTATTTTTATAGCACTATATCTAATACTTGTATTACTTACAGGAACAAACGTAAAGACTAAATTCACAAAATTATCCAATTTTGCAGGTTGATCTACATACAACCCGCTAGGATCAAAAACAACATCTAACAATGGTTGTATAAAAGGTAAAATACCCGGAGCATTTGAGCCCGTTTGAGTCAATATCATTTTTTTATCCACAATTTGCTTTGTAAAGCCAACTTGAATAACTCCAATGTCAGTTTCAACTTCAAAAATTCCACTGTCCGAAATTAAATTAATAAAATTAATTTGTCTTATTTCAAAAGGATTAGCACTATTCAACCCTTGTAAAAGATTAATAAATGCCGGTGAAGAATAATCTGGACTAAAGTTAGGACTATTGTATGCTGGTTGATGAAACCACAATACTGAGGGTAATTCCAGATAACCATCAGGTAAAATAGCAGGTGCATTAACGTATTTAAGTGTTATTTTCACTCCATTTGACTCCGCTATAAACTCATCAGTAACTGCATCATATACAAAATCAGATAAAACACCACCACCGTACTCAATTGCAGGTTTAATACTAAATCCATTTTGAGTAGGACTTAAACCAAAATCAAATTTTTCTTCACCACCATTTTCGGTTATGTGCACTGCTTGTACATATCTTCTATTTTCATTAAAATTAAATGAAAATATTTTTGTTTCTCCTTCAGACTCCAGTATCATATCCCTGTATATTGATTTGAGTGGATTTTGTATGATATTATCAGCTAACATGTCTCTATTTGCCGTCAATACAGTAGTCCAATCTATCCCTGAATCAACTTTCTCAAAAATCAACTCTTTAAAATTCTTCACATCTCTAAATACTAACTTATCTTCTTCAATACTATATATTGAAAATTCAAAAGCACCCAAATAACCTTGACCACGCAATCCAGCATCCGGAAAATTGGTAGCATCAGATAATTCATGAATTCTTCCTTTAGTCGAAAAACTTAATTGCACTGTTGCCCCTTCTGAAATATTATATTGGCTAATTGTAGATGTTAAGTCACTTGTAAAATCAGAGGCCATCTCAACCATTTTCTCATCCGTAAACTTAAAGAAAAAAGTAAACCCTCCTAATACTTCCTCATCAGTAAAATATCTAGCTATCCATCCATTTTCCGAAGACATCAGTATATTTCTTAATTCTTCAGTTTTTTTTGTTTTTCTAACAGTGGCAGATTGATCAAAAAGAGCCCCGCTATCATCATCTTGACATGCGTTAAACAATAGCAGTGTCAATGCGATAAAAATAATTTTCTGTATATATAACTTCATAATTTTCATTTTTTTTAAGGAACAATCACTTTGTCTACATTAGCGGCTACTACTGCTTGTAATTCGTATAAATCTATATTAAACTCTTTTTTGTAATAATCTACCACAAAAGCCTCCTTAATCCTTAAATTTTGCTTTGCTTCATCACTTGTTATACCCTCAATAATAGCATCATAACTTGACTTATCATTAGAAAGCATAATATTTACCATCTCAGCAAAGTCTTCAAAAGGATTTGATCTTGCATAGGCAGTAATATACCCCAACTCTCTTGATCCCGGAATTGTTTCATTATACCATTGTGCTGTATAATTACCTGGTGTTATTTGAGAATACGTAGGCTCGTCAAAAGGAATTGTTTGATTTAAAATATGTACATATTCATGCTGAATGGTTGATAAAAATTGCATAATACTTCCAAGATTATTGGAATCTCTATCAGAGTAATCAATCGTATCAACATTAAAAAAAACAATTTTTTTACCCCCTTCCGCGAACCCTAGAGTAATGGTCCCTGAAGGATTTAAATTGAACCCACCAACTAAAACAATACTTCTAGGAGCAATAATTTTCACAAAATCTTCTCCTCCTACTTGACTATAAGAATCAAGCCATATCGTTTTAACAGCCTCCATTGCTTGCTTTACACGTTCAACTTTAGGTGGAAATAGAAACCTATTAAAGTCAACTTCATCATCATCCCATTCATATTGAACATCAATATTATAAGGAACAACAAAATTATCCCTCAACCACACATCCAACTCTGTTAATACTGGAGTTGAAGTATCTAAATCACTAATAGTAACCTTTTCTTCTGTATTACAAGAAACACTTAAAGTTACAACAAATATTAATAAAATTATTTTTTTCATACTACTACTTTTTTAACGAGGATTATCTTCTAAACCTGCATTTATGGCGGTAACAGGTACTTTTAACACTTTTCTTAGATCCATTTTATCGAGAACTAGAGGTGCTCCAAATTGTGTTATTTTATGCTCTACTTGTAAATTAAACCTTCTGACATCAAACCATCTTAAGCCTTCATGAACAAACTCTCTTCTTCTTAACTCTGCTATAAACTTCACGAAAGAAGTTTGCTTAGCATTCATTGTATAAAATGGCGTATATTCATTAGGCACAACGGGATACTGGCTTTCAACCATAATTTCTGTTAATACGTCAGTAGCAGGATCATGATTCATTGTCTTTTTTGAAAGATAAACATTCAGATCATTTAAAGCACTGCCGTAATCTTCTTTCATAACATATGCCTCTGCCCTATTTAATAAAACCTCATCTCTATCAAATAAAACCACACCAACAAATGGCAAACCGATATTTGCAGTAGGATTGGTTACTCTAAAATATTCCTCATACTTAGGAAGTCTAAAAAACTGATCAGTTCCATAAACAGCATAAGCCCAAGGCTTTACAAAAGGATTACCATTAATAAATAATTCTTCCAATTTACTTACTGACAATCCATAACTTGTACGTGTAAAACGTCTTGCCCAAACACTTAAAGTTGAAGCCATTAACAAATTAGACTCCTCGTCTTTACTTGCATACAATAGACTGTTCTGATCATACGTTAGCGGACGATAAGCGACCATATCTCTTAATTGCACTTGTGGATTTGATACTGCATCAGAAGCATACTTTATAACCTTATCCCAATCTCCTTTGTATAAGAAGAATCTAGCTGCAAAAGCAGCACCTGCTTCTTTTGTAAAATGAAACTTAGGTGAATCATATCTATTTTCGACTTTATTTAACCCTTCAAGCAAATCTGACTCAATATAGTCATAAGTTTCCTGTAAAGTACCTCGTTTGTATTCTTTGATAAATTCTTCTTCTGATTCTAACACATAAGGAATACCTAAATCTGCAGAAGCTGTGTTTGGATCATAAGGTTTTGACCAAAAATTAGCAATCATAAAATGATTGTAAGCTCTTGCTAGTAATGCCTCTCCTTTTTGCGCATCCAAATCAAACTTTCCTTGTAATTCTGTAATAGCATCCAACGCAGCGTTGGCCTGAGCAATTGCTTCATAAGAACGATTCCAAAAATAATTTGGAGAATCTAAATCTGTCGTAAAATCAGTAAGTTCATCCCAATTATACAAATCTGTTTCAAAACGATTGTCATCATTGAGTGCTGTTTTTCTATCTGAATTATCCGACATAATTTCAGCCATTCTTTGATAATTACCCTCAGAATAAGCACCTGTAATTAATTGAGAGATTTTATCAGGACTATCAATTGTTGTTCTATTATCTGGAAGCTCAGATAAATACTCGTCACAGCCTAATGACATAAAGATCAAGGCAAGTAACATTAATTTTATATGTGTATTATAATTTAATTTCATGATATTAATTGTTAATTATAATCCTAGGTTAATTGAAAAGGTGTATTGTCTCCTTATAGGTAATGCCACACCACCTGTTTGATAAAATTCAGGATCTTGACCATTTAAAGCGTCATCTGAGTATATTAAAAACAAGTTAGTCCCCTGAAACCTAAGCCTTAAATAATCCAACCCTAAGTTATCCGTTAATTCTTTATTAAAAGAATATCCTAATGCAATATTTTTCATTCTAATAAAAGAACCGTCTGCCACTCGTGCTGTAGAGTAATTGTAAGCATTGTAAGCACGTTCTAAATTTGTATTATTACGAATATCCCTTAGAGAAGCTATTGTCGGAATATTGGTCACATTTTCATCTCCTGGTAACACCCATCTGTTTTGAAAATCTTTAGAGAAAACATCTAAGTCATCATATTCATCTTCAAATAATGGATTTAACCTTATTTTATTACCGCCAGCGCCAGAAATCAAAACACTTAAATCCCAATTCTTATACTTGAAGTTATTGGTAAAACCACCTTGAACATTTGGAACTACTGATCCCTCATAGTGCAATAAATCGGCCAGCCCTTCTGTTTCCTGAAAATAAATATCGTTAACTGGGTCTTTACCTTCACCTAAATCAAATGTTGGATACCCTCGTTCGTTAAGACCATCAAATTTGAAGGAAAACAAAGATTGAATTGGATATCCTTCTAAATTTCCACCTGTTTGATCGATTAAATCTAATGCAATAGGTTGATTTTTCAATTCCGTAATTTCTTGGTTTATGTAAGAAACATTAAAGTTCGTTGTCCAACTAAAATCATCGGTACGAATATTTTTAGTGTTTAAGTTAAGTTCATACCCAGTTACATCAACGGTAGCATTGTTTCCTTGTTTTATAAATTCACCTCCAATACCAGAACTTCTTACAAAATCGATGTTATCAAAAATATCTCTTTTAAAAAAATCAGCACTTAATTGAATGGAATTATCAAACATGCCCAAATCAACCCCTAGATTCAATTCATATTGTTTTTCCCATGTCAAATTATTATTAGCTAGATCCTCTATATTTAAAAAATTCTCCCTATCAGAAACATTTAATCGATCAGTAATTTGACTTCGATATATAGCTAGAGAATTCGTTGCATTCCCTGGGGTGGCTGTTAAACCATAAGACGCTCGAACACCTAAATTATTAATAGAACGTGAATTAATCACAAAATCTTCTTCCGTAGCATTCCATTTAGCACTAACAGAGCCAGTAGGTAACCAACGAGAACTTGAACTTCTCCCTTGTCTATTTGACCCATCATACCTTCCTGTTAAAGTAAAAATATATTTGTCTTTAAAAGAATAAGTTGCTTTTCCGAAAAAAGCGACAGTTCGCTCTCTTTCTTCCTCTACCTCAAAGTAGTTTTCCCCATCGGCAATAAGTTTTTCGAGTAAACGTGCATCTGTAAACGGCGTATATCCATTATTATACTGTAAACCATACCCAGTAAAATTATCTTTTACCCTATCCACATACCTCATTTCTTGTCCCATAAATAAATCTAACCCATGGTTTTCATTGAAAAGATTACTATATGACAATGTATTACGCAAATAATACGAAGTCATATAATTATTTGTTTTGATAAATAAACCTCCTCTTGGAAAAACAGGTATAGGATCAGATAATGGATTATCTGGATCTCTGTAAAGAAAAATGTTAGCATCTCTTACAATGGTAGTCTCATTGGCATTATAAGCCCCTACTACATTTGAATTTCTTCTAACCTGGTGTTCTGTAGCACTATTTACGTATCTAGCAGCAGAATTAAATGTATAAGTCCAATTATCATTAACCTTATAATTAGCATCTAACTGAAAACGTATATCATTAACATTTAAGTCAATAAAATTATTATCAAGCTCTTCTAAAATATTGAACGGTGCCCAATTATTTCTGTAATACTCCAAATTATTGGCATTATCTCTAGGTCGTATGGTTCTTGAGGTATTTAAAGCATATGAGAACGGATTTATATCAAAATCACGTCCAACAGTTCCATTAACAACATCGCTCTCTCTACTAAAAGTCCCTGGGGCCTTTTGATCTCTAATAGAAGCAACTGTTGCTACCGTAACATTAAATTTATCTGAGAAAAAATAAGTATTCCTTAAATTAGAAGTCAATCTTTTTACTTCTTCCGAAATTGACCACCCTGGGTCCGAAAAAAAGCTCAATGAGGCGTAAGTAGCATTTTTTTCACTTCCGCCTGTAACACTAATTGAATGGTTTTGAGTCATCGACCTCCTAAATAAAGTTTTAAACCAATTCGTATTAGCCAATTCATACTGTTGTAAAAAACGACTCCTTGCTTCAGGAGTGTTTGGTAACAAAAACTGTCCTGTTGAGGGGTTATACGTATTAATCTGCTGTTGCATAATGGAATAAACTCCTCCAAACCTTGCCTGAGCTACGGCAGACGGATTTAAAAAACCTTTACTCTCTAGTTCTTTTAAAATACTCATGTTTTCTTTGGAGTCAAGGATATCAAAATTACTATAAGAAGGAATATCCCTCAGCGCCTGCTCCAGATTATAAGTAACTTTTAAAGGTGCTTCTTTCTTACCTGCTTTAGTAGTTATAACAACAACCCCATTTCTAGCACGTGCTCCATACAATGCAGTAGCTGAAGCGTCTTTTAAAATTTGGACGTCTTTAATATCATTTGCATTGATCCCTGCAATTGAAGAACTCAATAATGTTTGTGAATCACCATTAGTAATAGCTTCTAAACCAGTTGAATCTATTATATCCTCTTGAACGATTCCATCAATAACGTATAATGGCGAATTATTTCCAAAAACAGAAGATGCCCCTCTAATGGTTATGTTCGGTGCTGCACCAAAAGTTCCAGAAATATTTTGAATGTTAACACCTGCTGTTCGTCCTTCCAACATTCTAGTGACATCTACAACACCATCAATTTTTAAATCTGCTCCCTTTACGATACTTGATGCTCCTGTAAACTTCTTACGTTTTATCGTCTCATAACCCGTTGTCACAACAACCTCGTTTAACTGTTCAGAAGAATCTTCCAACTTAACGTTGATAACATTTGAATCAGCCACCTTAATTTCTTTGGTTTCTTTACCCAAAAACATAAACATCAAAGTAGCTCCCTTATTAACCTTGATAGAATACTTACCGTCGAAATCTGTTTCAGTTCCCTTTACTGTACCTTTAATTATTACAGATACTCCTGTCGCAGGACCAAAATCGTCTGTGACGATTCCGGAAACTACCATTTCCTGTGCAAAACTAATTTGCGTTATCACCAGCAGGATGCAGGTGATAATTAATTGTAATTTTTTTTTCATTCATTAATTGTAATTAAGTTTTATTTTCCCAAAACTATGTTAAATTAATACAAATAACAAAAAAATAACAATAAAACATTAAATCATACATATTTTTAAAGCCAAAAAAAACAATAAAAACTATTATTTTAGCATAAAAATTAACCAATTGATTAACAGAGCTATCTGTTTTTTTTTAAAAAAAACCTCTCTATAAATAGGCAAAATCATAAAATATAATTTCAACAATTAACTTCAAAAAAAATTGATAAAACAAGCTGAAGAAACAATAAAAAAGCTATCTATAATTTTACATCTCGTGAAAAAACTATTTTTTACTGGAATTTAGTTTAGCTAGCTCTTTTTCTAAAAAGATCAACTTCTCTTCAAAAGTATCTTTAAGCTTAGGAAGGTTCATTAAAAAAACATGCTTAACCAACCATAATTCTTTTATATTTTGGATAAGAATATTTTTAGCACTTATATTTTTGTGAGCCGCTTCTAAAATCAATAAATCATCTTTTTTTTCGGCATACCTGAGTACAAGTTCATCTTCAACAATCGCTACTACTAAATCAGTTTTTTTGATAAGATGGACAAGGTCGATTGGGTATTTTTCTGCAATGACAATATCGCCAGGGTAAATTCCAGTCTCCCCTGAAGTCATCTCTAGATTATGCACTGTAAAAGCCCTCAAATCTGAATTAGACTCGACAGGCAAACAAATTACAGGTAAATCTTTAACAAACTTTGGCTTATCACAATATTTTAGATAGTCTGTTTGATTTTTACCAGTGACAATAGGTATATTCAATATACTTTCTTTTTCTAACTTTTCAATTTCAAGAGTTAAATCCTCTTTGAATTGTAATAATTGATTTACTGTCAATTCGGACCTTAGCAAATCATCAATTAAAATACTAAAATAATTAGCAACTTTAATAACTGTATCAATTTTAGGCTCACTTCTTCCCTCCTCGTAAGCACCTAAAGTAGCTCTCTTCAAACCAAATAACTCTGCAAAAGCGTGCTGATTCAATCCCTTAACTTTCCTTATTTTTTTAATATTTTTTCCAAAAAAAGACATAAAATGCTAATATAATTTGCAATTTTAAAAATAAAATGTATCTTTACACTAATAATATTAGCTAATATATGAAAAACTAAAAAAAATAGCAACTTAACAATTTTAAAAGCATGAGTATTATAACACTCTACATTTTCAGCGTATTATTAAGAACTTTTTTGTAATATTACATCGCTAAAAGAAACTATAAACAAACTAATTCAATTGCTAGATGGACAACCATTTTACAAAAACAAAAAACTTTTTACAAAAGTTAAATTTCAATATCTATAAAGAAGATATTGAGAACGGAATTTTAGTTATTAACAAAGAAAACTCTGGAATTAAAAACCTAATTATTGGCATAGCATATCCAATAATAATTATTGAACAATTTATTTTTAAAGTAAATGAACCTAACGAAGATATTTTCAAAAATTTACTTATAAAAAACAGAGATATTGTTCATGGTGCTTTTGTTCTTGATGATACAGGTGAACGAGTAATATTTAGAGATACATTACAACTAGAGAACTTAGATCTAAATGAACTTGAAGGAAGTTTGAATTCTTTAAGCCTATTATTAAGCGAGTACTCCGAACAAATTATTACATTTTCAAAATATTAAAAAATAGATAATGAATATATTCAAAAGACTATTTAGAATAGGACAAGCAGAAGCACATTCAGCGATCAACAAGATGGAAGATCCTATCAAAATGACAGAACAAGGAATCCGAGACCTAAAAGATGATTTAGAAAAAAGCATTGAATCTTTAGCACAAATTAAAGCCTTAGCAATACGTTCAAGAAACGAACTCGAAAATTACAAACTAAAAGCTGAAGATTATCAACAAAAAGCAATGTTAATTCTTCAAAAAGCCAAAAAAGGTGAAATAGAAGCTAGTGAAGCTGATAGACTGGCAAAACAAGCTCTTGTAAAAAAAGAGGAAAACATTCAAGAAGTAAATAGAACGAAATTAGAATCTGATAAGCTAGATGCTTCAGTTACAAAACTCGAAAAAAGTGTACAAGAGATTAAAAATAACATACAAAAATGGGAAAATGAACTCAAAACTCTTAAAGCACGCGTAAAAGTTTCGAAAGCTACTAAAAATTTAAACCAACAAATGGCTGAATTAGATAGTAGTAGTACTGTATCAATGCTTGAACAAATGAAAGACAAAGTCGCTCAAGAAGAAGCGTTAGCAGATGCTTATGGCGACTTAGCGAATTCAACAAAAACGATTGACGACGAATTGAATGATGCCGTAGTTGAGACAAATAATAACGCCGAAGACGATTTAGCTAAGCTGAAAAAGCAATTAGGGCTTAACGATAAAAACGAAGGGTAAATTTGAACTCACTAACCGATATACTGTTTTCTAATGTCAATATAACTCTAACAATTCTAGTTATAATCCTTATTGTTTATTGGCTTGTAACAATGATATCTGGTATTGACTTCGATCTTGATGTAGATATTGACGTCGATGTTGACATAGACACTGACGTCGATATCGATACAGGAATTGAGGGTGTTAATATTGATTTCCACGACATTTCAAATACAGAAATCAATAAAGAAGATATTATTCAGAAGAAGAGAAAACCTTTAAAATGGTGGCAAGTTCTTTTGATATACTTCAACTTTGTTGGATTACCTTTCATGTTCACATTTACCTCTTGGATTTTTATCTGGTGGATAATGACGATACTAAGTACAACAATTACCTATAGCATAAATAGTAATCTTGGCTTTATTCTGATGCTTGGCGGAATTATCCCTTCATTAATATTAACAAAAATTTTTACTACTCCTTTTAAAAACTTTTTTAAGAATTTAAATCAAAACGGAGACCACCCCATTGACTTCATTGGCCTTACTGGAATCTCATTATCAACTTTAAGAGAAAATAAACTAGGAACAGCAGAGGTTAAAACTGAAAATAAGAACCTTACCATAAATATAAAATCTCTTAATAACGAAATTATTAATTATCAAGACACAATTCTTATAATTAAACAAAGCGATGATAAAACATTTTATTACGCTCAGAAATACGACAACTAATTATCAAATTAACTAATACAATTACTATGGATATTATTTATCAAATTCTTGGTATAGGAATAGGCTTGCTACTATTTCTATTAATTATATACTTCGCCATTGTTGCGATGTTCTACAAAAAAGTACCACAAGGGAAAGCTCTTGTTAGAACTGGATTTAAGGGAGCCAGAATTGCAACGGATAAAGGACTTTACGTTGTACCTGTTTTCCACAGAGTAGAAACAATGGATATTTCTGTAAAAAAAATTGAAATAGAAAGATTAGGATCTGATGGCTTAGTATGTAAAGATAACGTTAGAGCCGATATTAAAGTTGCTTTTTTTATAAGAATCAATGAGGATGTTAAGGATATCAAAAAGGTAGCTGAAACGATTGGTTGTGAAAGAGCATCTCATATTGAAACTTTAAAAGATCTATTTGAAGCAAAGTTGTCTGAAGCACTTAAAACTGTAGGAAAAAAATTCCAATTCATTGAATTATATGAAGCTCGAAGAGAATTTAGAGATGAAATTAAAGATATTATCTCAGTTGACTTAAATGGATATGTCCTTGATGACTGTGCCATCGATTATTTAGAGCAAACTCCAGTAAAATTCTTAAAACCAGATAACATTTTAGATGCTGAAGGTATTAAAAAAATTACCGAGTTAACTGCCGATCAAAACATTAAAGCGAACTTAATTAAGCGTGACGAAGAAAAAGTTATTCGTAAGCAGGATGTTGAAGCTCGCGAAGCTATTTTAGAATTAGACAAACAATTAGCAGAAAAAGAGGAACAACAAAAAAGAGAAATAGCGAACATCAAAGCTCGTGAAGAAGCTGAAATATTAAAAGTTGCAGAAGAAGAACGTTTAAAATCAGAGTCGGCAAGAATTTCTACCGAAGAAAAAGTTCAAGTTGCTGAAGAAAATATGCAACGTCAAATTATTGTTGCAGAAAAAAACAAACAACGTACGGAAGCTGTTGAAGCGGAACGTGTTGAAAAAGATAGAGCGCTAGAAGCTACCGAACGTGAAAGAATTGTAACACTTGCTCAAATTGAAAAGGAAAAAGTAGTTGAAATTGAAAACAAGAATATCCAAGATGTTATTCGCGATCGTGTAATGCTGGAAAAAGGTGTTGTTGAGGAAAAAGAGAATATGAAAGACATTGAGGCTTTTAAAACAGCGGATCGTGACAAGCAAGTTAAAATAACCATTGCTGAAGCTCAAGCTCAAGAAGCATTAATTAAAACTGTGAAGCAAGCAGAAGCTCAAAAAGAAGCTGCCAAACAGAAGGCAGAAGAAATTAATATCGAAGCACAAGCTCAAAAAGAAGCAAGTGAAAAAGAAGCAGAAGCTAGAAAAACATTAGCGGAAGCACAAGCGAAAGAAGAAGCTACTGTAGGGTTATCTGAAGCGCAAGTAATGCATGCCAAAGCTGATGCTTATGAAAGGGAAGGATTTGTTGAGGCTACCATTATTGAAAAGAAAGCAAAAGCCGAAGCTGAGGGTATTTTAGCAAAAGCAACAGCATTGAAAGAGGAAGGTATTGCAGAGGCCGAAGTTATCAAAGAAAAAGCACTTGCAAAAGCTACTGGTGATAAAGAAATAGCATTGGCAGAGGCTGCCGGTATTGAGGAAAAAGCCGAAGCAATGAAGAAACTTGATGGTGTTGGTAAAGAGCACGAAGAGTTTAAACTGCGTTTAGAAAAAGAATTAAAAGTAGATTTAGCGCATATTAATATTCAAAAAGATATTGCTGACGCTCAAGCGCAAGTTATTGGTGACGCATTAAAAGCTGCAAATATTGATATTGTTGGAGGTGAAACGATGTTCTTCGAGCAAATCATTGGACAAATTACGAAAGCAAAGGGTGTTGATAGACTTGTTCAACACAGTTCAAATATTCAGGATGTAAAAGATGCTATTTTAGGTAGTGACGATGTAAAAGGAAACTTACTTGAAAAAGTAAAAGACTTTGCTACTAAATACGGCATCTCTTCTGAAGACATAAAGAACTTAAGCATTGCTAATTTATTAGTAGACTTAAAATCTAAAGCTTCTACTGCTGATGAGGAAAATTTATTTAGTAACCTCTTCAATTTAGCTAAAGGCTTAGGTTTATCTGATAAGAAATTATAATAATATAAAGCATAAACAAAAGAAGTTGTAACGACTTCTTTTGTTTTATTTTGACACTCCCCTACTTTAATTTTCTACCACTAATAGTGTTCAATTTGAAAATGGACGTAAGAAACCTAGGAAATACAGCTATTGATGAAATAATAGAATCGCTTCTGCTGGCTTTTGACAATTACTTTGTTAAAATGTCTACAGAAAGAGACTACTATATTAACAGATGGAAAGTTACAAAAGTAGATTTCAATTTATCCTATGGGATGTTTCATAACGAAAAGCTAGTAGGTTTTATTATACATGCCATTGATACCAGAAATGGGAAATTAACAGCATTTAATACTGGCACAGGAGTAATACCTAAATACAGAGGAAAAAGTATCATACGGACGATATACGATCATGCTCTTTCTGATTTAAAAAAATATGGTATAAAAGAAACAACACTTGAGGTTATTACCAAGAATAAAATTGCTATTCAACTATATAAAAAAATCGGATTTAACATTTGCAAAGAATACCATTGCTATCAAGGGGATATTCAAAACAACACATCAGAACATGCTATTCTTTTGAAAGAAATTTCTTTAGATACAATTGAATGGAACGCCTTACCAAATCAGGATACCTATTCATGGGACAATCAGAAAGAATCTATAAAAAATAGTAACTATAACTATTTTGAAGTTATCGTAGATGGAAAAGTTGAATCGTATTTTATCATTAATAAAGACCTCAACTATATCGCCCAGTTTGATGTGTTTAATACTAAAAATGGTAACTGGGACAGACTATTTTCTGGAATTAAACAAGTTTCAGAAAAAATAAAGATCAATAATGTTGATAAAACATTGAATGAAAAAAACTCCATTTTGAACAAAGTAAAATTAACCAATACTGTTGATCAGTTTGAGATGGAATTAAAAATATAACAACTACCTATGACGAGCGCCTTTGAAATTAAAGAAGATAGTAGTTGTAACCAATAATTAATTAAAGAATAAGATAAAAAACTTCGAAAAACAGAAGTTTTAACACCTATAATCACCTATGGAAAACCAACATACCGAACAACAACTAGATGGTGGAACGTATGAAATCATTCAAAGTAGATTACAAAAACAAAAGCAACATCTACAAGAACGACTTCATAACTTAAATGATGCCAGAAAACATGTATTTGGCACCATAGAAACTAAACTAATTGCAAATAACAGAATCAATACAGAAAATAACTGTATTGCTAGAGATATTATTTCATTAGGGAATATATCTATTTTCGGTTATAACGTTCATTTTGGATTGAGAACAGATATCAAACTATCAGATGTTTTTAGCATCTATGAGTTTAAAGACCGACAATTCCATGTACAATCATTAGAGTTATTAAATGATCCTCTTTTCCTTGATGACTTTACCAATTTATATAAATATTACCGAAATACTATTTTCTCAAAATTCGCTGTTATTGGAAACTATTTGTATATGATTTTCCAATTAAGTGAAAATAAAAGTGATATTAAAGCTTTCAAATGGTTAATCAATGATAATTCACTACGATATATTGATAACCGTAGTGAGCATGAATACAAATTCCCAACTCAGCACGAATTTAAGTGGCAAGAAGTAACTCGTGATATGCATCGTTACGGTACTCATTCACATGTATCAATTCTCGATAAAATATTTGTTGAAACTATTGGAGGTGATTTAACCATCAAAGTTGAAAACAATACAAATGATGGAAAAGGAATACTTTCAGAGCCTGTTGAACATATCGATCAAACCTTAGATGATGGTCAGTTTCGCTTTGGCGATTTAGGAAATTTAATAGCCCTTGAAATTAAGCCATTTCAAGAACCTCCAAGACACTTTGTATACAACCATAAACTTCAGGAAGTTCAGAAGATAGATAGCATTAAGGATACTGCTGTTCAGCTTCCCGATGATCAAGGAATTATTTTTCCAAATGGATATTATCTTCAAACTGGAGAGCACAAGATATTCGAGAGTGATATTAAAGAGGTTAAATTCCAAGAAAAGATTATTTCACCAAATGGTGAAGACTTTTTATACGTTTTTTATGCAACCATAAGAGGGTTATATATCCTTATGTCATATAATATCATTGAGCAAAGTGTTAAAACACCTATAATTTGTAATGGTTTTACCATTTTAGAAAATGGAGAACTCTGTTATTTTAAAACAGAAAATGAGCAAACTAAACATCATGTTGTTCAAATATGGCAAACCCCCTATTTAAAAGGCGATTATATGCCTTCACAACATGAAGATAGCTTACTATATAAAATTGGTAATAAAGACATTGTACGTGCCATGGCTGAATGTCACGAATTGATTACTTTATTAAACAAAGAAGATAACTATACTGGTCTATATTCTGATATTGCCAAAACTTCTAAAGACATTAACGACACCTATTATTGGTTACACGAAAAAGAAACTTTTGAGCTTAACAAACCAGTTTCCGAGATCAATAAGTCGGCCAATGCTGCCATCGAAGAATTCGAGAAAGTTGTCCAGTTAAAAAAACAAGCGGAAAAAGAAACCAACGAGATCAACAAAAAATCTGATAAACTGTTTGGTAAAATTAAAAGCACCTCGTTTAAATCTATTGACGATTTCGTTGTGCTCTTAAGTCAATTACGCTCATTGCGTGGTGAAGTGATAAGTCTTCATGACATTCGCTATATCAATATAAATCTGCTTAAGGAACTAGAAGAACAAGTTACAGAACAAAACAACGTAATCTCGAAACGATGTGTTCAATTTCTTCTTGATGACAAAGCACTTCAACCATACCATGTGCGGGTTATTGAAAAGCAAGAAGCTTTACCAACCATTAAAAAAGTGGTAGGAGCAAAAGCCTTAGAAAAAGAGGTCAATCAAATTACTACTGATTTAGAAATGCTTATCGATATTGTATCGAACCTAGAAATCGAAGATACTTCTCAATCTACAAAAATCATTGACAATATTTCTTTAATATTTGCCACACTTAATCAGTTAAAATCAGGTATAAAAAACAGCATTAAAAGCTTAGGAAGTAAAGAAGCGATAGCTGACTTTAATGCCCAACTTAAATTAATTGATCAAAGTATTATCAATTATATTGATATTGCGAATACTCCTGAAAAATGTGATGAATTTTTAACGAAAATCACGATTCAGCTAGAAGAATTAGAAGGCAAATTTGCTGATTACGATGAATTCACCACTCAGATTATTGAAAAGCGTGAAGAAGTTCACACCGCATTTGACAATCGTAAGAATAGCCTTATTGAAAAGCGGAATAAAAAAACGATCGCATTACAAACTGCTGCTGAACGTATTTTAAAAGGAATTACCAAGAAAGCCACTTCTTTTGATTCTATTGAAGATATCAATGGTTATTTCGCCGCCGATCTCATAATCAACAAGGTGCGTGATATTGTAAAACAATTAAAAGAACTTGATGATATTGGAAAAGCAGAAACTGTTGAGACAAAATTAAAAGTTGCTAAAGAAGACACCTTGCGTAAGCTCAAAGATAAAAAGGAGTTATATGAAGACGGTGAAAACATCATTAAATTAGGTAGCCATAAATTTGGAGTAAATAAACAAGTTTTAGATTTAACCATTGTTTATAAAAACGAACAATTGTGTTATCACTTAACTGGTACAGATTTTTACGAAGAAATAACGAATGATATATTACTTACCTCTAAAAAATACTGGAATCAAGAATTAGTGTCAGAAAATGATACTATTTACAGATCAGCATACTTAGCCTACAAATTATTTAAAAATTTTAGCGAATCAGCACTCATTAACCTTACTAAAGAAGAAGTTTTACAACTTGTTCAAAAGGAAAGTAGTAATTTGTATGCTGAAGGTTATGTAAAAGGAGTTCACGATATAGATGCATCCAAGATATTGTATACACTGATGCACAAACACCATGAACTTGGACTACTTACTTTTACACCAGATGTTAGAGCTTTTGCTCGCTATTTTTGGAAACATCTTTCCGAAGCTGATCAAAATTCATACAATACGAACATCAAAGCTTCAGGAGAAGTATTAAAAGTATTTCCGAAAAGTGTAACACATAATTATATCATTGATGACCTGACAAGCTCTTTAAATTCATTTGCTGAAAAATCTCAATTATTCGCTACAGAATATTCTGAAAGAATCGCTTTGTATTTGTTTAAGGAACTTCAAAGTGATACTATTTTTCACACGAGTAATATTGCTTTGAATCTTAAGGAAAACTTCCTTAAGACATTAGACAAGCAAAACGCATTACATAAATTTAAAACGGGGATTCAAAAGCAAGAAAGCCATATCGAAAGTATTCAATTAGCAATACAATGGGTAAGTTCTTTCGTTTTAGAAACAGGAATTGAAACGGATGAATATATCCATGAAACCGTGGCGTTACTATTATTTGAAGACCTCTCAGCGGCAGACACCATTAACGTACATCCGGTTACCATCATTGAAGATTTAAAAGGAAATCACGCTACTATTAATGAAGGAAAATGGGAGTTCAATTATCATCAATTCATAAAAGACCTTGAACACTTTACTCAAGTAGAGGTTCCTAACTTTATTCAATACAAAGAAGCGAAACACCAAGTAACAGAAGACCTGAAAGAAGAGTTGAAACTGGAAGAGTTTAAACCAAGAGTATTGTCTTCATTTGTAAGAAACAAACTGATTGATCAGGTATACTTCCCTTTAATTGGAGACAACTTATCAAAACAACTTGGTACCGTTGGAGACAACAAGCGTACTGATAGGATGGGAATGCTTTTACTAATTTCTCCTCCAGGATATGGTAAAACAACCTTAATGGAATATATTTCTAATAGATTAGGGTTGGTATTTATGAAAATCAATGGACCTGCTATTGGACATGAAGTTACTTCGGTGGATCCAATGGCTGCTAGTAACTCCGCTTCAAGAGAAGAACTTAAAAAATTGAATTTAGCTTTTGAAATGGGAGATAATGTGATGTTATACCTTGATGATATTCAACATTGTAACCCTGAGTTTTTGCAAAAGTTCATTTCACTTTCTGATGGAACCAGAAAAATAGAAGGTGTCTATAATAACAAGCCTAAAACTTACGACTTACGTGGAAAGAAATTCTGTGTAATCATGGCCGGAAATCCATATACCGAAAGTGGTGATAAATTTCAAATTCCAGACATGTTAGCCAACAGAGCTGATATTTATAATTTGGGAGATATTATTGGCGATACAGCACAGCTATTCAAACTTAGTTTAATAGAAAACTCTTTAACTTCTAATCCTGTATTACATCAATTAAGTAGTAAATATTTTGAAGATGTGTATACTTTAATTGATAAGGTTGAAAACAATACCAAAGATGTTAATCTAAAAGGAAACCATACCAATCAAGAAGTGCAAGATTATACAGCTATTCTTGAAAAAGTAATTACGATTCGTGATACCATTTTAAAGGTGAATCAGGCATATATTCAATCCGCAGCAATGGAAGACGATTATAGAACAGAACCTTCTTTTAAACTCCAAGGTTCTTATCGTGACATGAATAAGCTTGTTGCTAAAATTGTTCCTATTATGAATCAAGAAGAATTACAGCGATTATTATTATCGCATTACGAAAGTGAATCTCAAACACTAACTTCTTCAGCAGAAGCAAACCTTTTAAAATATAAAGAATTGATTGATAATTTATCCGAAGAAGAAATAGAACGTTGGTCTATTATAAAGGATATTTTCGCCAAAAACAATAAACTTAAAGGTTTAGGTAATAATAACGAGATGGCACAAATATTAAATCAAATGATGGCTTTTACTGAGAGTTTAGAGGGTATCAAATCAGTTTTAGAAAAGGGACTAAAGAAATAATATGTTAAATTATTAAAAAAATTTATTTTACATTTAAACTATTAAAAACATGGGATTTTTTGATCTATTTAAAAATAACAAGGATAAAGAAGAAACACATTACGATCCTACCAATATAAAAATAACGGATCTTGAAAAGGGGTATTTACTTGATTACGATTTAAAAACCTGGAGCATTATAAAAATGTCCGAATACGATTGGGGAAATAATTATTTTACACGTGAGTTTACTATTGAATCTCAGCGAGAAAAACTATTTTTGCATATCGAAGAAGATGATGATCTTACAATTACTATGTCAAAAGAATTAAAATATCGAAAGCTAGCCCCGGAGGTCATTACTCATATTGAAAACCACGGAAAGCCTCCAAAACAGATTACACACGAAAATGTAATCTACTATTTATCGGAAGAATCTCCAGGTTATTACAGAAATGTAGAAGCTTCTGATTGGGAAGAACTTATTTCCTTCAGCTATTTAGATGAAGATGAAGAAAAATGTTTAACAATAGAACAATGGGACGATAATGATTTTGAGGTTAGTTATGGAAAAAAAATCAAAAACTTTGAAATTAGCAACATTCTTCCTTACTCAAAATAAAAGAAATTAACGATGCTTTTTTATAAATACTTAATATTATTAATCGCCACCAGTATTGTTACATATTCATGTAGTACAGAGCAAAAACCAAAGTTTATCAAATCTCCTCTAGACCATATCATTACTCAATATATTGATAAGAGTAATTATAGTGTTATTTTATCTGATATGGACTATAAGGAAGATATGGATAAATATTTTCATAAATACCGTATTCTAATTGAGGAATCCCAACCCACATTAACTCGAGAACAATTAAACGACACCATTTCTAGTCCAACAGATATAAAAATCATCAATACTGACTGGCAAGAAGTATCACCAATCATTTTTGAAGAATATCAAAACGATTTAGGTATGACAGTTTTGAGTAAAAAAAACGGTCAGTTAGATAAAAACTCATCCCCAGCAGGAGTCAATAACTATGTTGGAAATTCCAAATATGGAGAATGGAAAACAGATAGTAACGGAGGCTCTTTTTGGGCTTTTTATGGTCGTTATCGACTTTTTTCTGATTTATTCTTTGGCCCTTCCTATGGTTATGGATACAGATATGGCTATCCAAGAACTGATTGGAATGATTACAATCGTAACTATCGAAATAAGAAACCATACTACGGTAAAACAAATGAATATGGAACAAGATCTAATAGCAATAGAAACACCTCTTGGGCTAATAAACCGCAATCTTTCAAAAGTAAAGTTCAATCAAAAGTTTCTAGAAGTTCTTCCGAATTAAAATCAAGAGGATACACCTCAAGAAAGAGCTATAGTAAAACTAGCAGAAGTCAATCGAGATATAGAAGTTCTTCTTTTCGATCGCGAAGCGGTGGTTTCGGTAAATAACAACTAAATAAAAAAACAAATGGAAAATTTGAATGAATATATTGATCTTACTGGTTTTGGTCATTCGCTAGGTTATATGCTAGTCTCGTTAACTATTTTTTATATTGGTAAGATCGTGTTTAAATTGTCAAATGCCAAAACAGACATTACAGCGGAGCTAGTTCATAAAGACAACTTCGCTTTTATCCTTTCTTATGTTGGTTATTTCGTAGCATTAGTTATTGTTGTTGGCGGTACAATTTTAGGTGAAAGTTTAGGCTTTTATACTGATCTTGCTCATATAGGTCTTTACGGTATATTAGGAATTGTATTGTTACAAATTTCTACTCGAATAAGCAATCGACTTATTTTACCCAACTTTGATATTAAAAAAGAAATTCTTTTAGATAAAAACAACGGAACAGGTGTTATTGAAGCAAGTATCTATGTTTCAAACGCTCTGTTACTTCATGGTGCTCTTATCGGAGAATCAACAAGTTTACAAGAAGGGATTATCACCTTTATTACTTATTGGTTTATTGGGAATATTATGCTAATTGCAGCTTCAAAAATTTATACAGTATGGATTCGTTTTGATGTTCACAAAGAAATTGAAGCTGATAATGTAGCCGTTGGTGTTAGTTTTAGTGGGGCCATTTTAGCCATTGGAATTGTTATTATGAATGCTTTAATCGATCCTTTTATTGATTGGACAACTACTATAATTGATGTACTTTTACAAACCGTTTTAGGCATCATTTTACTGCCTATTATGCGATTTATCACAGATAAAGTTCTAATCCCTGAACGCAACTTAACCGATGAAATTATAAATCAGGAAAAGCCAAACATAGGGGCTGGTTTAATTGAAGCATTTGCCTATGTTGGGTCAGCTATTTTAATTACATGGAGTATATAAAACGTAATTCATTTATTCTCAAACTAGCGATATTCGCTACTGGTTTTGCCGGAATTGTAGCCGAATATGTTTTATCTACACTAGCTACTTATTTCATAGGAAACTCTGTTTTTCAATGGACAATGATTGTTTCATTGATGCTTTTCTGTATGGGATTAGGAAGTCGTCTTAGTAAGCTTTTTAAAACTAACCTGATTCGAAACTTTTTACTTTTAGAACTCTCGTTATCTCTTATTGTGGCATTTTCTTCGGTCCTCGTATATACCTTAGCGGCTGTTTCTTCTTATTACGACATTGTTATTTATTTTTTGAGCATGCTCGTTGGCTTGTTAATTGGGTTAGAAATTCCATTAGTAGTTCGAATCAACGAGGAGTACGAAGATTTAAAAACAAATATCTCCTCGATTCTTGAAAAAGATTATTACGGAAGTTTGCTAGGAGGTGTATTTTTTGCTTTTATAGGCCTTCCTATTCTTGGACTTACTTATACTCCATTTCTCCTAGGACTTATTAACTTTTTTGTTGCTTGCATGGTATTTTACCGATTCAAAGGTAAAATGGTTAAAAACCAATTAAAAACTATGTTAACGATGATGACCGTTGTATGTATCATATTAGTAGCAGGAATAAGTTTTACTGATTCAATCATTACATGGGGAGAACAAAAAAAATACAAAGACAAGGTTATCTATGCCAATCAGAGTAAATACCAAAAAATTGTACTCACGGAATGGAAAAATGAGCATTGGCTTTATTTAAATGGAAATTTACAATTCTGCTCTATCGATGAAAAAATGTACCATGAACCATTGGTTCATCCTATTATGCAAACGCATCCACATCCACAAAAAGTTTTGATACTCGGAGGTGGTGACGGATGTGCTGTTAGAGAAATATTGAAATATCCTTCAGTTGATAAAATTGATATGGTTGATTTGGATCCTAACATGACAGATCTAGGTAAGAATCATTCAGTCCTAATCAATATTAATGAAGGTTCGATGAGTAGTGATAAGTTGACGATCTATAACAAAGATGCGTATGTTCATTTAGAGCAGGACAATCAATCTTTCTATGATATCATCATTATCGATTTACCTGACCCAAGAAGCGTGGAACTGGGAAGACTGTATTCACACGAATTTTATTCGTTATGCTATCGTAAATTAAGACCAAATGGACTTATCGTTACGCAGTCTGGGAGTCCATATTATGCAAGCAAAGCTTTTCAATGTATTAACCTAACATTGCAATCAGCAGGCTTCATCACTGTTCCTATGCACAATCAAATTTTATCCATGGGAGAATGGGGATGGATCATTGGAACAAAAGATAAAACGATATCTCAAGAAAAGTTTAAAGAAAAACTACATAGTTTAAATTTTTCGTCAATAAAAACAAAATGGATACACAAAGAAGCTATGCTTTTATTAACATCATTTGGAAAGAATGATTTTTTCAATGCCAATGTCAATGAAGTAGAAATTAATAAAATTCAGAGCCCTGTATTGTATCAATATTACCTCGATGGCAACTGGGATTTATACTAAAAAAAGCGAATGAATACTGAATATAAAAAAATAGAAGCTAAAATATTTAATCTTCAAGAATGGATTATCCCTACGAATCCTGAATATTTAAAAGAAAAATTCGAAGCTTTGCTTATTCAATGCAATTTCACTATCCTTAATTTTAGTGAACATTATTTCGATAAGGAAGGCTACACCTGTTTTTGGTTGTTAGGAGAAAGTCATTTAGCTATTCATACGTTCCCTGAAAGTAACAAGACTTATTTAGAGCTAAGTAGTTGCAATGAAGAAAAACGAAATCAATTCCAAAAATTAATGGCAAATGAAAAGTAAGCATAAATTCATACCACTAATTATAATCGTAAGTATTTATAATTTATTGGTATATGGTTTATATTATTTTGAATCGAACTTCGAAAATACGAATATTCGAAATTTGGCAGACTCCTACTGGTACTCATTAGTTACCCTAACAACCGTTGGGTATGGAGATTTTTATCCGATAACATTTTGGGGAAGATTGATAGGAATTTTATTTGTTATAGGAAGTCTTGGGTTCTTAGGGTACCTAATTACGGAATTAAGTGTAAAAATATCAGAATATTTAAAAAAAAGAGAAATGGGATTTTTTGGAACTAAAATGAAAAATCACTGTATAATTATTGGCTGGAATTCTTTTTCAAAACGCGTAGCTGAACAAATCGTTAAAGCGAATGAACCCTTGGCCATTGTGATTGATAGAGAAACTGATTTAAAAGAAATCAGACAACTCTATACAGATAATCAATGCTTTGTTCTACAAACAAATCTGAAAGACTATGAGGCTATCGAAAAAGTAAACATAATAGATTCAAGAAGAGTATACATCAGCTTTGAAAGTGACACAGATACTTTAGTCTACACCATCAGTTTAAAAAAGCGATTCGAAAACATTAATTGTGTTGTTGCGATTGAAAATGTAGAACTTAAGTCTTCTTTCAACTATCTGGGAGTGCAATTTATAATTCCTAAAAAAGAAATTGTTTCAAAATTCATTGCTAGCTATATTTTTGAACCTAATGTAGCTTTGCTAACGGAAGATTTAATTTCAACTTCAGCAGAAAAAAGCAATTTAGATATTTGTGAAACTCAATTATCAGAAAGCAGTGAACATGTAAACACAAACTTTATTGATACATTTATTAAACTTAAAAAAGATTTAGGTATCACTTTAGTCGCTATCAGCAGAAATGGTGAACTCATAAAAAATCCAGAAAATAATTTCAAACTAATTAAAGGCGATATTTTAGTTTATATTGCAAATGGGGAAAACAAACAATATTTAACTTAGTCTATGAAAAAACAATTAAATGATATTGTAATTTATATTCCATTACTCAAGAAAAAAATTGAAAAAATAGCTATCAAACATGATATTAATGGGGAAATTTTGATTCTTGAAATGCTTAGATTTCTTAATCTTATTCACCTAACAAATGAAAAATTATCACCATCATTAATAGTTGATCTCGCATGGCATGAATTCATATTATTCACTAGGCATTATCACGAGTTTTGTAAAACGCATTTTGGACGATTTATTCACCATATACCAAGTGAAGGCAGTGATCATACCATTTACGAAAAAACAATAGAACTTTATATAAAACATTATGGTAAGCCTTCAGAAATCATCTGGGGATCGCATGCCACTAACATATGGGCTGCAAGTGATTGCGGCGCCTGTCATAACTAAAAATCAACTATGTATTTAGAAGGAATTCTTACAATCGACCCATCTCAGTTAACTGAAATAAAAAAAGTAAAGCCCTCCAAAGCTTTCAAAAAGTTTTTCCATCATTTAACTCTCGGTACAATCTCTGACAAACAAGAAAGAGAAACTTTTACAGCTGTAGCCATACTTCAGCAATTTAACGCGACTTTCCGAGGATTGAATATTACTAATATCATTAAAATTGCTCATGATGATATTGATTTTTATCATGATAGAGATGGAAAGAAAGATGATTTAAAGGAAGCTTTAGACACGTATGAAATTGAGATAAATGAAGCAATGTCAATCCATTTTCAGCAACTAAAACTAGTTTTAGAGCATGAAGACAATGATTTCAAATACCTCATCGAGGTTGAAATAAACAGAGATCATGAAGTTGGAGTTTATCCAATAGTTATTAAAGTATCTGGGTTATTTAAAGAGTTTTCACATGGAAACCTCAAAAATAAGATAAACAACGCGGTAAGCAGTCAGAAAGTGTTTGACGAATTTAGAGATACCAAAGTAAAAGCCTTCGATTACTTTTTGAATAGAATTAAACTTAAGCTAAAAAAAGAAATTGAAACCGATGATATTAAATCTTTCATAAAAAATAAACTCATATTACCGAAACGTAAAATTCAAGATAAAAAAGAGATCCCTCATAACACACAAAGAGGTGGCGTTTATGGTGGTTATCATGGCTTTGACGACTACTTATTCTACAGTTTAATTTGGTCTGATATTATGCATGATAGTTCACCTATTCTCATCAAAGAATCTTATTATGAAAACGAGGACGGAGAAGATTTAGGGTACGCTAATGAATTGAATGCTCAAGATAATATTTTTGATCCCGAAACCGACCTAGAGACAGTTTCATCAACCTTTGAAAATGACCCGATGGTAATTAATGAACCTGAAGCAGATAGTTCTAGTAGTTGGTTTGATTTTGATTCATGGGGAAGTGACTCCGATTCTAGTTTTTTTGATTCAAGCTGTAGTTCTTGTTCAAGTTGTTCTTCTTGTGGTGGTGACTAGTATTTTTAGAACCTAAAATTATTGTAGTATAACATTCTTTTTTGCTTGCCATTCCAGAACAAAAACTGCAAACAATATTATGATTCTATTTTAGAATTCACATATAGCTCTCGCTAACTTTTACAATATTTAAAAAAACTCATAAAGTTTAAACTTTATGAGTTTTTCTGCCGAAAATTATTTTATCTACTAAAGTTATTTTATGATAAATCGTTTATTTGATTTAGAAAAATCATTTTTAAGACTTAACACATATATTCCCGGTTTTAAGTCAATATTTATTGTTTTGCCTTTCAACTTTCCTGTGTCAAAAATTTGACCTATTAAATTAGCTATTTCGTAATCAATTTCATTGAGACCTTTACTACCTCCTATTAAATTTAATGGCGATCCTTTAGTAATAATACTTGGTGCTATTTGTAAAGAACTAAATACTTCCTCATCTTGATTTCCTAATACATCCACTCTTGACACAAATGAATCTATATTAACTAAAGAATTACCACAAGAGCCCTCATAAACCTTAACATTTGTAAACGTTGAATTATTTCCTGAGCTCGCATCATTATCATTTATAAAAACAAGTCTATCCATTACACCTGAATAAGAACTTCCTATGGGAATAACATATTTTTTCGTTCCTCCTGCATAATTGTCATAATTTGTAATACCGTAATTTTGAGTACCATGCACTTTAAAATATCTAAAATCAGATAGTGAATTATCATTTTCAAAACCAATACCATGTATTTCTCCTTCAGCTGTACTACTGAACTCAAATTCTACAACTGTATTTGCTGTAACTGTGTAATTCATTGGGATGTACTTCCATGTATTATTAGTCAACGTTAGTGATTCTCCTGAGGTAGATACTGAATAATTACCGTCATTATCTTGATTTGAAAATGAATTTATTGAAAAATCATTAAAGTTCAAGGCTGGACAATCGTCTCCTGAACCTCCCCCATTATCATCGTTATTAATAGAAATAGCATCAATAGCAATATCACTTTGCCAACCATTAGATCCAGAACCTGTTAAAACATTAAACCTTAATTGAACACTTAATTGTCCTGAATAAGAACTTAAGTCTACATTTGCTGTCAACCATGAGTTACCTTGATCACCCGATTTATTAAATACTGAAGTCCAAGCACCTGTATTATTAGTCCTAGCTTCAACTATTAAAGTATTAATTGCACTACCGTACATATGATATTTAAAACTAAGATTTGGAGAAGATAAATTACTTAAATTTAAACATGGTGAATTTAATATTGCTCGTTTATTTGGAAAACCTGTACCGTTCCCTGAAGCCTCAACATAGATATACGTTGAACCATCAGTTGCACCAGTAGGACCCGTTGATTCTGAGGGGGTTCCTCCTGAGTTCCTTGTGAAATTTATATCATCTCCCGAAGAAGCATTTTTCCATAAACCTAAATCACTTTCAAAGCTCTCATTAAAGGGATAAGAAGTTACTTCTCCATCTTGACAACCTCCATTTGACCCACCATCATCATTAGAAACACTAACAGCATCAATAGCAATATCACTTTGCCAACCATCATCTCCTATGCCCGTAAGTATATTAAATCTTAATTGTACACTTGATCTGCCCGCGTATGATTTTAAATCTATATTAGCCTCTTTCCATGAATTACCTTGACTACCTGATTTACTAAATATAGAATTCCAATCACCTGAATTATCCAATCTAACTTCAACAGTTAATTTATTAATTGTACTACCATACATATGGTATTGAAAATTAAGCTTTGGAGATGTTAACGCAGTTAAATCTATACAAGGTGAGTTTAGTATAGCTCGTTTATTTGGAAAACCTGTACCGTTCCCTGAAGCTTCAACATAAATATAATTCGAACCATCTGCTGCTCCTGCTGGTCCTGTATCATCTGAAGGAGTGCCTCCAGAATTTCTAATAAAATCTATATCATCACCTTTCGAAGCATTTTTCCACATACCTAAGCCACTCTCAAAACTCTCAGTAAATGGAAATGAAGCTACATCTCCATCACAAGTAGTTGGAGTTGGCGTTCCGCCACAAGGATTTTCAAAAGAAACCGTTTGATCATTGTTAGTATTTGAACCACCATTTCTGTTTTCATCTGCGTCTTTTCCTACGCCTCTCTCTGCAAAAGCTTTCCATATTAAACAGCTATATTTACCATTGTACAAATCTTTATCAGCTTGAAGAATCCCATCACGTCCCGACACAAAACCAGGATTACTAGCTGTATTTTTTAAGCCTTCTATTACCAAAGCCATAGCAATATTATTTCCTCCCTTTCCATTGTAAAAATCAGTATCAAATCCTTCTTGATCAATTAACAGCCAAGTCATGTCCCATAAAATAGTTGCAAAAGCATAGCCTACTCCGTGAGGTACTCTCAGGCCCCCTATATCGGCATAATCCGTATCATTTATTGATCTATCTGTTGAATACACTGTTGGTCGAATCCCTAAGCCATCTAAAGATTGCCCAAGCACGTAAGTCCCCACTCCTCTTTTATCTGCTCCAGTATCTCCTGGCTTCATTGTTAGCATTAATCCAAACCAGTCTGACCAACCTTCACCCATTTGCTCAGACCCACCTAAAGCATTTGAAAATCGTCCTCCAACCAAGCGGGTTGAAATTCCATGCCCGTATTCATGAGCTATTATCAAATTGTCAAAAGAACCATCTCTACCAGGGTTCGTTCTATTCCACAAAAACATTTGCATTCGAGGGTTTGATCCATCACCTGGTGTAGCAAAATTTGCGTTATTTGTTCCTCTACCATCTTGAGAATCTGCATTAACAGAATCACCTCCTGTACCTCCTTTTCCATAATTATTCTCCTGAAAGTTTCCAGAAGCTTCATCAAAACCATACTGATACCATACATCATGCATTATATTATTCCAATAGAATAAATTTGTTGTAGATGCATCTTGATAATTACTTGGCGACTGATTTAAATTAACGGGAAAATTAAAATTCAAAGAATTTCCTCCGCCGGGCGAAGCTCCTGTCCCATTATTTCCATTAGTATCTTCTTGAGCCCAAACATTATTTCCTCTCGTAATATTGTATTCAGCTCCAGATACACCATTCGTATCATGCCACCCGAACGGAGAAGCTACAGAATTTGATGGATCAGAAACAACTGTTCTACCTCCGTCATCTGGATTCATAAGAGGCATTGCATAAACGTTGTAAGAAGTTGATGCTACCATACTAGTTCCTTTCTTGTAAGGTATCCTTTCTTCATTGATTTGCTTTTCAATTATTTTTTTTGGATGTGTATGATACTGATGTGCACGATCATTTTCTTCTCCAAAACTACATGATATTACCCAGTTATCTTCTATTAAAATTTTTCCTGAGGTTGCATCAACAAAAGTATTCCACCAATTATCACCACCTTTTTCGTAAAGGTTAACATTCCAACATAAATGAAGTTTATTTTTATGAAAAACATAAACTTTTTTAACTAAAATAGGCTCATTATCCTCTGTAATACCAGTGTTATTATAGACAGAAACTTCATCCTCATTTCTGTTTCTTTTCATGGTTTTAACCAATCGATTACCTGGTTTCAATTGATGACTTTTAATAACTTCGTCAATAGCCTCATTCTCTGAAATAATAACAGATTTACTTTGTAATATTTTTTCTGGAATATTTGATATAAACTGATTATTTGTAAAATTTACTTTTCCATTAAAAACAGACATATTATAAGTTCCATTAACAATTGGAATCCCCCTATAATATTGCGTTAAATAATAATGTGTAAGTCCTTTTTTTAAAGAGGAAGCTGAACTAGATACTTTCCATTCAGAAAAATCATTAGCTACTTTTTTACTTTTCTTTTTTAAATTGTTAAAGTGTTTTTGAATTACATCTAGATCACTAGACTTTTTTGTTTGCGAATGGTTTGTTAGCCCAGTCATAAGTAGAAGGGCAAACAGACAATATTTTTTCATAATATTGATTTAGAAGGGTTTAAAAATTACTTAAATGTATGAAAAAACATTTCAAAAAATCACCTAACTTTAAAATAAAATTAAAATTTTAACAAAAAAATTAACTTTTAAGCTTAATTTTTGTTTTTTTAAAAAATTTAAATGCTTAAAATTATATATTTTTCAGTCTAAGGATCAATCTCTTTTATCAATTAACTATTCTCGAAAAACACTGTCTATAAATAAAACAGGCATCATAATATGATGCCTATTTACTACTATATTTTTTATACTATCTATTGCTCATTAAATATGGATTTTACTTTTTCAAAAATAGCATCATCACCATCAAAGTTTAAATTCGTTTTTCGAAAAAGAGAAATAATCTTGGAAGGATTCATTTCTTCTCCAAGTATTCGAGCAACGCCAACACCTAGATCTTTTCCATAACCAAAGGCTATAATTTCTCCTATCCTATTTGCTTCTCCCAAATAATATATATTTATATTATTTCCACTCTTCTTATAACTTATAAGCTTCTTATAATCTGAATCATCAAATATACTTTTTAGTTCTGTTTTCTCTTTTTCGTAAGAAATTTCATTTGATTTTTTTATCGGTAAAGCAGTTAAACTGATTTTTTTTACACTCTCATATATCTTTTTATCTTCTTCGTTTAGAATATCTTCTGTCAATTCAAAAACACCAACAGGTATATCCACATTCAAAAAACCATTTTTATCCTGACTTTCAACAAGATAACTTTGTAATGTTTTTTTGTTATTACATGAGAATAATATTAGTGTTAAGCAAAAGAGTGGTACTAATTTATATAAATTCATTATTTAATTATTCTTAAATTATTTTATTTTAATCTCTCCTTTCTCAGAATACTTGTTTGCTATCTTAGAAAGCTTATTAACATTTATTTCACCTATCAAAGAAATTATAGAAATTTTAATCTGCCCTTTACTGTTAGTTTCTTTTTGAAACATTAAAACCTCATTTACAAGATCTTTATTTGCGGTAGATTTAACATATATTCTAATTCTAGAATCTTTATCTTTTACTCTCATTAACTGAATTAAACTTGAATTTTTCACAGCATCGTTAACCATAGCCTCCATCTTTACGACCGCATTAGTATTTTCGGAAGAAAATACTTTTAACTCATTTAACCCCTTTAATACATTAAAAAATTCTAGGCTTTCAGATTTTGCTTCGGGAAATTTTGATATCAGTTCAAATGCGTCTTTAGTCATAACAAATGAAGAAACCGCATCTAAATCTTCCAACTCATCAAATGATTGACTGAAGACTAAATTAGATGCTAGTGTGACAACTAGTAAAAACAATATTTTTTTCATGACTTTCTTAATTTTAATATCTATTTGGTTTTATTTTTAAATCTTTTTATTCTTGGCTTATTGTTCTGGACGCCTCATTTACAACCCTTTCATAGGTCGCAATATATCCAATTGCTTCTTGACTTTTACTTAAACTATTTGACACTGTATATAGTGCCTCATTTCCTTTATTAAGGTTTAAAGAAACCATTTGAAGAGCTTCTTTTATTTGCATAAATTGCTTTTTTTGCTCATTTTTTTGATAAATATTATACCCTAAATAAAAACCGAATAACAAAGCTACAGATACTGCTACAGATAGCCATTCAAAATTTTTCTTTATTTTAATTTCAGGCTTCAGCCATATGGGCTTTTTTAAAGTTTCTTGCCTATCTTCTTTGATGTAGTTAAAAAGTATACTAAATTCCTCTAAATGCGCTGCTACTTTTTCTGAAGTAAAATATTTATATAATACTTGTTCTTCTTCCAAGCTAGTATCTGCATTTAAATATTTTTCTACTAATTTTTCTATATTAGCTAACTCCATAATTATATCTTTTTATGAGTTCTTGTCTTATTTTCTTTCTAGCTCTTGAAAGAGCCACTCGAACTGCAGTTGATTTCATTTCCATTATCTTACATATTTCATCTAGTTCATATTGTTCAATATCTCTTAATTGAATAATTGCTTTTTGCTGTTCAGGTAATTTTTCAATTAAAAGTCTTACTTGAGCTACGGCATCGTTATTTTCTATCTTTTTATCTAACGTAATTCCTTTCTCTTTGTAATTAGTATGAACCAAGGATAAATTACTTGCTTGTTTTGATTTCAATCTATCAAAACAATAATTTTTGGTCATTGTTATTGCAAATGCCTCAACACTCTTATACCTCTTTAACTTCTCTTTATTCTTCCATAATTTTAGATAAAGTTCCTGTGTCGCATCTTCAGCTTCTGCTGTAGAAACTAGAAGTCTTTTTGCTAATCGAAAAATTCTATCTTTAAAAGGCAAAACAGCTTTTAAAAAGTCTGATTGTTTCATTGTGGTTGATTTAGATGAACTACTTTAATTTTAAGTGTTCACAGTGTTATGACGATTAAGCGCAAAGTTTGTTACGTGATTTCGCAAAAAAATAATATTATTCACTAAATTGCGTTGTTTTAGTTTTAAGATGTTTCGGATGAAAGTTTACAAATTATTCCTTGTTTTTATTGTTTTATCGAGTGTTTTTTCTTGTAGTAGAGATGAAGCGCCTAATGATGTAGAAATTAACAATTTTGTTTGGAAAGGGCTTAATGCCTATTATTTATGGCAAGAAAATATTCCAGACCTATCAGATACCCGCTTTACTTCAGATCAACAATTATACAACTACCTATCTGGATTTGATTCGCCTAAAACTCTTTTCGAAAACCTTCTTTATCAAAAAAACATAGTCGATAAATGGTCTTGGATTGTAGACAATTATATCACTCTAGAAGAAGCTCTTCAAGGCACCTCTTTGACTACAGGTATGGAATTTGAAATTATTGAATATAAAGATCAATCAACAAATATGTTTGGTTCCGTTAGGTATGTTAATCCGGGAACAGATGCTATGATAAAAGGAATAAAAAGAGGAATGGTTTTCAATGAAGTTAACGGTGTAAAATTAACAAAAAGTAATTATAGAGAGCTCTTATTTTCTAACACTCCTTCCATAACAATCACTTTAGCAGATTACAACTCTGGTAACCCGATAGCTACAACCAACACCATAAGCCTTACTAAAGATAAGTACACTGAAAATCCTGTTCATATATCAAAAACTCTTGACGTAGGTGGCCAAAAAATTGGTTATTTAATGTATAATGCCTTTGTAAGCTCTTTCGACGATCAGTTGAACCAATCATTTTCTAATTTTAAATCTGAAGGAATTACTGATCTTATCATAGACCTTAGATATAATTATGGCGGTTTTGTAAAATCTGCAGCAAGACTCGGTAGTATGATTACTGGGCAGTTTACTAATGAAATATTTGCAAAGCAACTTTGGAATAATAAATACATGAGCGTTGTTAATCCTGATTTCTTAATTGATAGGTTTCCAAGTACTCTAGGAAATAATACTGCTATTAATAGCCTTAATTTGTCAAGAATTTACTTTATTACAACCGCAAGTACTGTCTCTGCTTCAGAACTTATTATAAATAGTCTTGATCCTTACATTGACGTAAAAACAATCGGTACTAAAACACGAGGAAAATATGTCGCTTCAATAACTCTTTATGATTCACCTACATTTTCTTCGAAAAACAACATCAATCCGAATCATAATTGGGCTATGCAACCAATTGTGTCGGAAACTGTTAATAAAGACGACAAAAATCAAAAAGAAGGAATCATCCCTTTTATTGAAATAGAAGAAGATTTTGGAAATTTAGGAAATTTAGGTGAAATAGACGAACCATTACTTCAACGAACCATCCAGTTAATAACCACTGGAAGTAGAAGTAATCGTAGAGAGAAAATAGCAAGAAAAAGTCTTTCTAATAGACTTAGAATTATTAATAGTTCAAAATCACGACTACCTACATACAACAATATGTACATAGGTGAGCCTAAATAATGTCAGTAATTAATCATTGAATAGATAGGAGATGATCTCATTTATATATTAATTATTATTTAAAATAAAGTCATTTGATTACTCTCTTTTTTAAGATCTGGTATTTTTAACGAGAACCCAAGATTTTCATTTATTTTTTTAGTGAAATGACTTGCAAGTGATACAGATTCCTTCTCTAAATTTTGATGTATAAAAAAATGAATATTTTGTAATCCAAGTTCTTTCCATTTTTTTAACCTCAAGACCCAATTATCCAACCTATCGTAATCAGAAAAATGATTAGAACCAACATATCTTATAAATGCTTCATTTGATGTCAAATTCATATGTAACATATCTCTTCTTCCAGCAGTATCAACAATAATATTGGTGATATTATTGTCACGAAGTAAAGTTGTATATTCATTAGAGAAATTTTTATCAGAAAACCAATTTGGATGCCTAACTTCAATAGCTAGTTTAATTTCTTTAGGCCAACTATTTACAAAATTTTCCACTCTCTTAAAGTTATCAGGTCCAAAGTTTTCATTTAATTGTAAAAAAATAGTTCCTAATTTCTCCCCAAGATGTTGAACTTGAAATAAAAAATCATTTACGCTATCCTGAACTCCTTCCAGTCTCTTCCAATGACTTATTTCTTGTGTTAATTTAGGAAAAAATTTAAAATCTTTAGGGGTTTTATACTTCCACCTAAGAAACTGATCAGCAGAGTACGACTTGTAGAATGTTGCATTTAATTCAATTGAATTAAATTGACTAGAGTAATATTGAAGTTCATCTTGAATTCCCTGAGGATAAAAACCTTTCAAATCTGATTTATTCCATTTAGCACAACCAATATAAACGTTTTGCTGTTTCATTTTATATTTTTTGCTATTAAGTACAATAGTTGTATTCGGATGTGTATCTGGCAGCGAAAAATCTATAACTTCAGGACGTTCGACTTTTCCAAATTTCATATTTCATCTTGTTATATGTTAGAATATAAATCAATCATCTATCAATTCTGTTTTGAAATCATTCATTTTATTTTCATTTTTCTTTTTAGCATAGTCAAAACCTTGCTCCCACCATTTTGACATTAATTTTTTATCAAAAACTAATGAATTTGTCGTTAAGACAGTCGGAGTATAATATAAATTTAATTTAACATCTTTATTTCTAGCTAATAGTTTACCAATTGTAACATTATGTTTTTCAACATGTCCTAGCATAAAGTCAAAAACATCTAGCATTAAAGAAAAAGGGTTTTTCGCAGGTAACCTATTTATTTGCGTCATTTCTGTCTCTAAAATAATAGCATCTATTTCCTTTGCTCCTCTTAAAATAGCCTCTCGTATTGGTACTAAACAACCAAAACCGCCATCTGCATATTGACAACTATTTTTTTCCAATAAACTCATAAAAGGAACGTAATTACATGAACCCCAAATCCAATCACAATAATCTTCATAACTCCAATCTAAGATAGATTTATATTCAATCTTATTAGCTGTTAAATTTGAAACGGTAACTACCACCTCTTTATTCTTATGCCGTATCTCATCAAACATACCTTTTGTAATGTTTTTCTTTATTAATTTTTTTAAGTTTTTACTTTCTCCAAAAGTTTTTCTTCCTTTGATAAAATTCCATAAAGTATTACTGTGTCTTATTGAGATAACTTTTTCTCCCTTTACATGTTTAATCTTAAATGGGCTATTACTAAAAACAGTATGTTGATTAACATTTGTATATAATTCTTTAAGTTCTCTTACTTGTCCTAAAGATAGATGAGAAACCATCAAGCTTCCAGTAGATGTTCCTAAAAATAAATCGTATTCCTTTTTCTTCTTATTTATAAGAAACTCTGCTACACCTCCAGCAAACGCTCCTTTACTCCCACCTCCAGAAATAACCAATGCTTTTTTCATATATTACTATTTTTTAATTATTTAAACACAAGTAATATTTTACTTGATTTAAATTTTAACAAAAATCAAATGACTTTTACCTATATTTAGGTTTGTAAAAATATCAAAAAATGCTCCGTCTTCTTAGTCTTTTTTTCAATATCCTTTTTTTATTTTCCTGTAAAGGAAGTAAAAAACCTATATCAATTAGTATTATAGATTTTAAAGTAAGTAAGGGTGATATAAGAGCTATTCATGGTACAAGTACTGACACTCTTTACTATGCTGATTCCAAAGGAAATATTGGTTATACTTACAATAAAGGAAAATCATGGTCAAAGACATCTATTAAAAATAATGATCGTCTAATTCCTAATTTTAGAAGTATTGCTGTTAATAAAGATACTGTTTTCTCTCTCTCAATAGGTACCCCTGCGTTGTTATACAAAACTTATAAAAACTCTACTAAACTCATCTACTCTGAAAGTCACCCAAAAGTATTCTATGATTCAATGCAATTTTTAAAAGATGGTAAAGTAGCAATAGCTGTTGGCGATCCAACTGATGTATTCCCATCCATACTTATCTCTCATGATTATGGAAACACATGGAAAAAAATTAAAAGCAATTACTTACCAAAGTTTGAAGAAGGAGAAGCCTTTTTTGCCGCAAGCAATACGAATATCAAAATTTTTGAAAAAAAAATATGGTTAGTTAGTGGTGGTTCAAAAGCCAGAGTACTGCAATCTGAAGATGTTGGTCTAACATGGACCATTCATGATACTCCGATTATACAAGGAAAAAACACTCAAGGTATCTACTCTGTTGACTTTTATGATGAACTAAATGGAATTATTTTTGGTGGAGACTTTACAAAACCTAAAAGTAACAATGCTAATAAAGCCATAACAAAAGACGGAGGTAAAACGTGGAAATTGATATCCGATAATGCAGGGCCAGGTTATAAGAGTTGTGTAAAATATATCCCTAATTCAAAAGGAAAGAAAATAATTGCTGTTGGTAAAACAGGAATCTCTTACTCTAAAGATGGTGGCAAAAATTGGATAGAATTAAGTGACGAATCATTTTTTGTTATTCAATTTATAAACGAATCATTTGCCTGGTTAGGAGGGCAAGGAAGAATTGGAATTTTAAATTTAAAACAACCATAAACCCAATAAAATAATTTACTGAATATTTCAGTTTTAAAAATCAACAATAAATAATGAAAAAACTTTTAATTCTATTACTCTTCTTTGGCCTAGTTAAGGCAAGATCACAGGAGTACTTCCCAATTAACTCGGGTGTTAAAACTTATAAAGACAAATCAATTGCATTTAAAAATGCTAGAATTTTTATAACTCCTAAGAAAATTATAAATAATGGAACTTTATTAATAAAAGAAGGAAAAGTTGTTAATGTAGGTAAAAATATTGCCATACCAAAAGGAACACATGTTATTGATCTTAAAAACAAATCAATTTACCCTTCCTTTATTGATGTTTACTCTGAATTTGGAATAAAAAAACCAAAACAATCTTTTAACTTCAGAGAAAATCCTCAATACGATGCTAAAAGAAAAGGTTATTACTGGAATGATCATATTCGACCAGATATTAATGCCTTTGACGAATTTGTGTTTGATAAAGAAGAAGCTTCTAAGTTACTAAAACAAGGTTTTGGTGTTGTTAATACCCACGTAGATGATGGCATAATGCAAGGTAGTGGGGTATTAGTTACTTTAAACACAAAAAGTACTAAGGCACATCGAATACTTTCTAAGCGGTCAGGAAATTATTTATCTTTTTCAAAAAGTAAATCAAAACAAGTGTACCCAACCTCTAAAATGGGAGCAATGGCACTCTTAAGGCAAGCCTATTTAGACGCTCAATGGTATGAAAAGGGACATGTTCAAACCACTGATTTAGCTCTTGAAGCATTAAATAATAATAGAAATCTAACACATATTTTTAAAGCAGGAGACTATTTAAACGCCATTAGGGCAGATAAAATAGGTGATGAATTCGAAATTCAATATGTTATACTTGGCGGTGGTGATGAATACGAAAGAATTAAAGAAATTAAAAAAAGTAACGCAACTTTTATTATACCGCTTAATTTTAGAAAACCGTACGATGTAACAGATATAGAACTAGCTAAAAAAATTTCATTAAGAGACCTGCGTAAATGGAATCAAGAACCCTCTAACCCTGGAGTTTTACAAAAAAACAATATTCAATTTGCCACAACTCTTTATAAACTTAAATCATTAGACGACTTTTATTTAAATCTAAGAAAAGCCATTAACTTTGGACTTGACAAAACTGTCGCTCTTGAGTCGTTAACAACAATTCCTTCTCAAATATTAAAAAACCCATATATTGGAAATCTTAATATTGGAAGTTATGCTAATTTCATTATTTGCTCTGGAGATCTTTTCGATAAAAAAACAACGCTATATGAAAACTGGATCCAAGGAACTAAGCACATAATTAATCCAATGAACAGTATTGAAATTATTGGAGAGTACACATTAACCATTGATGATAAAGAATACAAAATGCATATTTCTCAAAAAAAGGGAAAATACCAAGCCTCCATTAAAAGAGAAAATCAAAAAATCAAGGCTAATTTTTCCTTTAAAAATAATTGGATACAGCTAACAATTAACGATAAAAATAGTTTCTCAAGAATTACAGCCAAGGTCTCAAATACTTCTAGTAAATTAGAAGGTAGTGGCATTGATCATAACGGAAATCAAATTAATTGGCAGGCTATAAAGCAAAAGAAAGAGAAAACAAAAAAATCTACAGAAAATAAAAAAGCACCAGAAGTATTCGCTTCGAGTTATCCAAACGTGGGTTTTGGTAATTATACGATTCCAAAGCAAGAAACCATTTTGATAAAAAATACAACAATTTGGACGTCTGAAAACAATAAAGTTCTTAAAAATTCAGATTTATTGATCTCTGATGGAAAAATCTCAAAACTTGGGAAAAATCTTTCTTCAACAAAAGCTAAAATTATTGACGGTACTAACAAATATTTGACAGCAGGAATTATAGATGAGCATTCTCATATTGCTGCCTCTGCCATCAATGAAGCAGGACATAATTCTTCTGCTGAAGTCACAATAGAGGATGTTATTAATCCAGATGACATCAATATTTATAGAAATATTGCTGGAGGGGTTACTTCAATCCAGATTTTACATGGTTCCGCCAATCCAATTGGAGGACGCTCCGCAATTATCAAACTAAAATGGGGAGAGAGTGCTGATAAATTACTTTACAAGAACAGTCCTAAGTTTATCAAATTTGCACTAGGTGAAAACGTTAAACAATCAAACTGGGGAGATCATAATACATCGCGTTTTCCACAAACAAGAATGGGAGTCGAACAAGTTTATATTGATTATTTCCAGCGAGCAAAAGAGTATGATAATGTTAAAAAAAGCGGTAAACCCTACAGAAAAGATATTGAATTAGAAGCTCTAGCTGAAGTTTTAAATAAGCAACGTTTTATTTCATGTCATTCATATGTACAATCAGAAATAAATATGTTAATGAAAGTAGCTGAAAAATTCAATTTTAATATCAATACATTCACACACATTCTAGAGGGCTATAAGGTTGCTGATAAAATGAAAGAGCACGGCGTTGGCGGTTCTACTTTTTCTGATTGGTGGGCCTATAAATATGAAGTAAATGATGCAATTCCATACAATGCTGCCATTATGCACAATCAAGGGATTACCGTAGCTATTAATTCAGATGATCCGGAAATGTCAAGACGCCTAAATCAAGAGGCTGCTAAAACTATTAAATACGGTAATTTATCTGAACAGGAGGCTTGGAATATGATTACAATCAACCCAGCCAAATTACTTCATTTGGATAAAAAAACAGGAAGTATAAAAGTTGGAAAGGATGCCGATGTAGTTCTATGGAGTGACAACCCTTTATCTATTTTTGCTAAAGTTGAAAAAACAATAATTGATGGAGCTATTTTTTTTGACATTCAAAAAGACAGACTCAAACGTGAAGAACTTAAGGAAGAGCGCACGAAATTAATTAACCTAATGCTTAAAGAAAAGATAAAAGGATCGCCGACACAAAACCCAAGTAAAAAAATTAAAAAACTGTTTCATTGTGATACAGAATAAGAATTTATTATTTCTACAAATGAAAAATATTATTTTATATAAGTTACTATACTTCTTATCTATTGGATTTATAGTTGGACAACAAACTCCTGCGCCAAAACAAAAAATAGACTTTTCTATTGAGGGAGCTACTGCGCACATTGGTAACGGAACTGTAATTGAAAATTCGTTAATTATGTTTTCTAATGGTAAAATTTCATTTATTGGAAATGCCAATGCGAGAATTGCCAGAGTTGGCACTGTTATTAACGCTAAAGGAAAGCACGTTTACCCTGGTTTTATTGCGGCTAATACAACACTCGGCTTAGCTGAAATAGATGCGGTTAGAGCTACCAGAGATGATGATGAAATTGGTGGAATGCTCCCACATATTCGAAGTATTATAGCTTATAATACCGAAAGTAGAATTATAGAGTCTATAAGACCTAATGGTATTCTAATGGCGCAGATTACTCCAAGAGGTGGTACTATTTCTGGCACATCTTCAGTGGTTCAACTAGATGCTTGGAATTGGGAAGATGCAATTATAAAATTAGACGATGCAATACATGTAAATTGGCCAAAAAATTTTAAAAAAGGAAAATGGTGGTTAGGTGAATCCTCAGAGCTAAAACCTGATGAAAAATACGTTAACAACTGTAAAAACATAGAACAGTTTTTTACTGACGCTAAAAATTATTTAGCAAAAAAAGAGAAAAAAATAAGTCTACCCTACGAATCTGTTAAGGATCTTTTTAAGGGGAATAAAAAAGTTTTTATTCATGTAAATGGACATAGAAGAATTGTAGATGCATTAAGCACTTTCGATGAATTAAGTATCAAAAACATAGTAATTGTTGGTGGTTATGAAGCAGAAAAAGTAGCTGATTTGTTAAAATCAAAAAATATTTCCGTTGTTTTAGAACGATCTCATCGATTACCATCAAATGAAGACGATGATATTGATATTTCTTACCGCACAGCAAAAATTCTCTCTGATGTAGGTATTTTAATCGGTTTAGGCATGAATGGAGAAATGGAACGAATGAGTACAAGAAATCTACCTTTTTATGCAGGCACCTACGCAGCTTATGGTTTAGGAACAGAAAAAGCTATCCAAATGATTACTGAAAATAATGCAAAAATTCTCGGAATTGATGATTTTACTGGTACTTTAGAAGTTGGTAAAGACGCTACACTCTTTATTTCAAAAGGTAATGCATTGGATATGAGAGGTAATATTTTAACAAATGCTTTTATTCAAGGGCGAAAGATTAGTTTAGAAACTCATCAAACTAAACTGTGGAAACGATATGAGAAAAAATATAAAAATTAAGATATTCTAAAAGAATATAAATAAAAAAACTCATTGCGTATGCAATGAGTTTTTTTATTTATTTAAGAGAAAACTATTTTACCTCCTCAAAATCAACATCCTCTACATTATCTCCTTGAGATTGTCCGCTAGCGTCAGCTTCCGATTGCTGAGCTCCTGAACCAGCATCCCCAGCTTGTTGTTGAGCCGCATACATTTCTTCTGAAGCAGCTTTCCATGCCTCATTTATTTTCTCCATTGCTGAATCAATTTGAGCTAAATCTTTAGACTCATGAGCTTTTTTTAGTTCTTCCAAAGCAGCTTCTATTGGTTGCTTTTTATCTGCTGATAATTTTTCACCAAAATCTTTTAGTTGTTTCTCTGTTTGAAAAATCATAGAGTCTGCTCCATTAACTTTATCTGCAGTCTCTTTTGCTTTAGCATCAGCTTCCGCATTAGCTTCTGCATCCGCTTTCATTTTTTGAATTTCTTCATCAGTTAAGCCAGAAGAAGCCTCAATACGAATGTTTTGTGACTTTCCTGTAGCTTTATCTGCTGCTGAAACATTTATAATTCCATTAGCATCGATATCAAACGTTACCTCAATTTGAGGAACCCCTCTTGGAGCTGGAGGAATGTCAGTCAATTGAAAACGTCCAATTGTTTTGTTATCTGCTGCCATAGATCTCTCACCCTGTAATACGTGTATATCAACAGACGGTTGATTATCTACTGCCGTAGAAAACACCTGAGACTTTTTAGTAGGAATTGTTGTATTTGCTTCGATTAATTTTGTAAATACATTTCCCATAGTTTCAATACCTAATGATAAAGGTGTAACATCCAATAATAATACATCTTTAACATCACCAGTTAAAACTCCTCCTTGAATTGCAGCTCCTAAAGACACAACTTCATCTGGATTTACTCCTTTACTTGGAGCTTTTCCAAAGAATTTTTCAACTGCCTCTTGAATTGCAGGAATACGAGTAGAGCCCCCAACTAAAATAATTTCATCAATTTCTGAGGTTGATAAATCAGCATTTTTTAATGCAGTTCTACATGGCTCAATTGTTCTTTTTACTAAATCATCAATTAATTGCTCGAATTTAGCTCTACTTAATGAACGAACTAAATGTTTTGGTCCTGATGCGGTAGCCGTAATATAAGGTAAATTAATTTCAGTAGAAGTAGTACTTGATAACTCAATCTTTGCTTTTTCAGCAGCTTCTTTTAAACGTTGTAAAGCCATTGGATCTTTACGTAAATCCATATTCTCTTCAGCTTTGAACTCTTCTGCTAACCAATTAATAATTTTTTCATCAACATCATCTCCTCCTAAATGAGTATCACCATCAGTAGCTAACACTTCAAAAACGCCATCTCCTAACTCTAGAACAGAAACATCATGAGTACCACCTCCAAAATCAAAAACTACTATTTTTTTATCTTCATTTGATTTATCTAAACCGTATGCTAAAGCAGCTGCTGTTGGTTCATTTATAATACGACGAACTTTTAATCCTGCAATTTCTCCTGCCTCTTTTGTCGCCTGACGCTGTGCATCATTAAAATAAGCTGGAACAGTAATCACTGCCTCTGCTACATCTTGCCCTAGATAATCTTCAGCTGTCTTTTTCATTTTTTGTAACACCATAGCTGAAACTTCTTGTGGTGTGTACAATCTATCATCAATTTTTACACGTGGAGTATCGTTGTCTCCTTTTACAACTTCATAAGGTACTCTGTCAGCTTCTTTTTGAGATTCAGAATATTTATTCCCCATGAAACGTTTAATAGAGTAAACTGTTTTAGTTGGGTTTGTTACTGCCTGACGCTTTGCTGGATCACCTACTTTACGTTCACCGCCTTCTACAAAAGCTACAACAGATGGAGTTGTTCTTTTTCCTTCTGAATTAGGAATCACTACAGGTTCATTTCCTTCCATTACAGACACACATGAATTAGTAGTACCTAAATCTATACCTATAATTTTACTCATAATCTTTATTTACAGTTTAAATTTTTAATTCAATTTTACGATTAAGTATTAGTCAAAGTGCATGCCATAGAGTTTTAAACTACCTTTTGGCAGGCACATACGCACTTAATACAAAAATTAGTGTCATATTGACACTATAACTGTAAATCAATGTAACTCTGATAAACTAATTTAATATTTGCATACGTATTTAATAATGCCTTTTCTATTTCTTTTTTAGATTTATAACAAACTTCGGTTATCCCCTCTTCCAATTGAGGTTTTAATAGTTGATTGGAACTAGAGTGCATTAAATACCAATGAGTCTCTTTTAACCTTTTATTTTCTTTATAAACGAATAAATGATAGGTAACTAATAATAATTTCTTAAGGGAAATATTCCCTATACCGCATTCCTCTTCAACTTCTCTAATGGCTCCTTCTTGAATCTTCTCCCCTTTTTCAACTCTTCCTTTCGGTAGATCCCACTTTCCTTCTCTAAAAATAAAAAGTACTTCTTCTCTTTCATTAATCACTAAACCTCCACCTGCAACTACGGGTTTATAAACTTTTTTTATTTTATTAAAATCTCTTTCTTTGTTTGTAGAGAATAAATAAACACCTTTAAAAATAGCTGATTTTAATTTTTCAACCACTTCTTCAAAAATAATGTTATTAAAAAAAAGTAATGGATAATCTTTTTCATTATTTGTTGAAGTTGTTAAAATTATTGGTTTATCATTAATAAAAACTTTATACATTTGTGATATGGATTTTAACAAAGATACAGCAAAAGAAACAGCTGAACTTCTTCTAAAGATAAAAGCTATAAAACTAAGTCCGAAAACTCCTTTCACATGGGCCTCTGGATGGAAATCACCAATATATTGTGACAATAGAATAACACTATCATATCCTCCTGTCAGAAACTTTTTAAAAGAAAAAATAGCCAAATTAGTCGAGAACAAATACGGTAAACCAGATGTAATTGCAGGGGTAGCAACCGGAGCCATTGCAATCGGTATTTTAGTTGCTCAAGAATTAGGAATTCCTTTTATTTATGTACGCCCAAAACCTAAAAAACATGGTCGTAAAAATCAAATAGAAGGCTATTTTGAAAAAGGTCAAAATATTGTAGTGATTGAGGATCTAATAAGTACAGGGCAAAGTAGTCTTGAAGCTGTACAAGCGCTAAAAGAGGCTGAAACTAATGTTAAAGGTATGGTAGCTATATTTTCATATGGCTTTGAGGTTGCCTCAGATAATTTCAAAAAACATAATATTGAATTAAGTACTCTAAGCAATTTTAATTTTTTAATAGCACAAGCTTTAGATAATAATTATATTTCTAATGAAGAGCTAAAAACTCTTGAGCAATGGAGACTTAATCCTAAAGAATGGAAGCAAAACTAAACCCTTAAATAAAAATAAATAATGGATATAATAGGAAATACGGTAACTACAAATAAATCTCCAGAAGAATTATTCAAATTTTTAACGAAACTTGAAAATTATGAGCAGTTAATGCCTGAAAGCACTCAAAAATTCGAAGTTGATGGTGATAGTTTTATTTTTGGGCTAAAAGGAATGCCTGAGATAAGATTGGTTATGAAAGAAAAAACGGAGTTTTCTAATGTAACTCTTGGTGCAGCTAGTAGTAAACTACCTTTTACACTAACGTCTGAAATAAGTAAATTATCTGAAAACCAAAGTAACATTATCTTAAAATTTAATGGTGATTTTAATCCCATGATGGCCATGATGGTAAAAAAACCATTGACAAAATTTATAGAAACGTTAACTAAAAATATTTCTGCACTTTAAAGCAAATAAATTTAGGAAAATGAGACTTCTTTGACGCCATACTCTTGAACTGTTTCATTATCTAACTCTATTTTGAGTTTACCTTCTGGTGACACGCCAATAATTTTACCCATAAACAAAACATTCTGATTCGTTCGAAACATATTTGGAATGTTTTTTTTGTACAACACATTTAAATACCTATTTTCCAGCACCCTAAGATTTTTGTTTTCTAAATCCTTTAGATTTTTTTCTAGTTTTTTGAGTACTTTATCTAACATACTATTTAATTCAATCTCTTTTCCAATAACATCTTTAACAGAGATTGCGTTTAACTTATTCTCAGAAGTAAATTTTTGATTTACATTTAGTCCGATTCCTATTACTGAAGAGGATATAATTTCTCCTTTTAAACTGTTTTCAATTAAAATACCAGATATTTTTCTTTTTCCTGCCATTATGTCGTTTGGCCATTTTATTGAAATTTTGGGTATCTTCATTTCATAAAGGGCTTCATAGACACTTAACGACACACTGAAATTCAAGAATTTCTGATGCTTAATTGGTAAATCATTTATACGAACAAATACACTAAAAGTAAGGTTTTTACCGTTCTCAGAAATCCATTTTGTATGAATCTGACCTCTTCCTGAAGTTTGATTTTTTGCCCATAAAACTGTAAAATTTTCAATTAATGAATCTTCTGCCATTTTCTTCAAAAAAGTGTTTGTAGAATCGATGGCATCAAGTTTGATTATTTTCATTATAGTATTCAAAGTAAAACTAGTACCAATATTACACAATTTACTCGCAAAAAAATAATAACTTTGCTAAAACTTTATTTTTGTTAATGATAAAAAAACAACCCAGTACAGACGATCTATTAGCTGTCATTATAAAAGGAATTGATGATGTCAAGGGGCAAAATATACAGCTCCTAGACTTAAGAGAGATTGACAACACAGTGTGTGATTATTTTGTTATTTGTTCAGGAAACTCAAATACTCAAGTAGATGCAATTTCTGGATCAATACAAAAAGCAGTAGGAAAAGAATTAAAAGACAAACCTTGGCATGTTGAAGGACAAGGTAACTCAGAGTGGGTTTTGATGGATTATGTAAATGTTGTGGTACATATTTTTCAAAAACATGTGCGTGAAATCTATGATATAGAAAGTCTTTGGGGCGATGCAAAAATAACCCAAATTAATCCCGCTTAATTTATAACCGATTGAAACAAATTTTATGAGCGACAATAAAAAAAACACACCTAAATTTAGTTTTAATTCCTTTTGGATTTATATTCCCATTGCAATTTTATTCATAGGTCTTACATTTTTCAATTCTGGAAACATGGGATCTAGTGATATTTCAAAAAACGAATTTTCTGAAATATTAAATGAAAACGACATCGAAAGGATACTGGTAGTAAACAAATCCTTTGCGGAAATATATATAAAAGATGAAGCTGTAAAAAAAGAGCGTCATAAAAAAATAATGAGTAATCCTTTTCACAGAAAGGGAGCACCTCTTTATACTTATAATTTTGGAGATCTTCAGAATTTTGAAAAAAACCTTCAAGAATCAAGAATAAAAAATAATCTAACTTTTGATATAAAAAATGGTGAAAGAACAAGCTTTATTGATGGTATTGTAAGTTTTCTTCCTTTTATTTTACTTATTGTTATTTGGTTATTTTTTATGAGACGAATGTCAGGAGCAAACGGAGGAGGTGCTGGAGGACAAATCTTTAACATAGGAAAATCACGAGCTACATTATTTGATAAAGATACAAAAGTAAAAACAACATTTAAAAATGTAGCTGGTTTGGAAGGAGCTAAAGAAGAAGTTCAAGAAATCGTTGATTTTTTAAAGAGTCCAGAAAAATACACTAAACTTGGAGGAAAAATTCCAAAAGGAGCTTTATTAGTTGGTCCTCCTGGAACAGGAAAAACATTACTTGCCAAAGCTGTAGCAGGAGAAGCAGGAGTTCCATTTTTCTCACTTTCAGGATCGGATTTTGTTGAAATGTTTGTAGGTGTTGGAGCCTCACGTGTTCGGGATTTATTTAAACAAGCTCAACAAAAATCTCCTTCAATAATATTTATTGATGAAATTGATGCCATAGGTAGAGCGAGAGGAAAGAATAGTATGACTGGAGGAAATGATGAAAGAGAAAACACCTTAAACCAATTATTAACTGAAATGGATGGTTTTGGTACAGACACTAATGTAATTGTATTAGCTGCAACAAACCGTGCTGATATACTCGATAAAGCCTTAATGAGAGCTGGTCGTTTTGACAGACAAATATATGTAGACCTTCCTGATCTAAGTGAGCGTAAAGAAATTTTTGAAGTACATGTAAAACCCTTGAAACTAGAACCAAGTGTTGATGTTGAATTTTTAGCACAACAAACGCCTGGTTTTTCGGGAGCTGATATTGCTAATCTTTGTAATGAAGCTGCACTTATAGCTGCAAGAAAAAGTAAAGACCTTATTGAACACCAAGATTTTTTAGATGCTGTTGATCGGATAGTGGGAGGATTAGAAAAGAAAAATAAGGTAATTACTCCTAAAGAAAAAAAGGTTATTGCTTTTCATGAAGCTGGTCACGCGACAGTAAGCTGGATGTTAGAACATGCTGCTCCATTAGTTAAAGTAACTATAGTTCCTAGGGGACAATCTTTAGGAGCCGCATGGTATCTACCCGAAGAAAGAAAAATTGTTCAAACAGAGCAAATGCTTGATGAAATGTGCGCTACCATGGGGGGTAGAGCTGCTGAAAAACTTATTTTTGATAAAATATCAACAGGTGCGTTAAGCGATCTTGAAAAAGTAACAAAACAAGCTAGAGCGATGGTCACGGTATATGGTCTAAATGATAAAGTCGGAAACATTACGTATTATGATTCTTCTGGAAATGATTCTTTTGTAAAACCATATAGCGATTCAACTGCAAAAATTATTGATGATGAAATATCACAAATAATAGAAGGACAGTATATTAGAGCTATTAAAATCTTAAAAGAAAATAAAGATAAGCTTACATTACTAGCAGAAAGGCTGCTAGAAAAGGAAGTTATTTTCAAAAATGATCTAGAAAAAATATTTGGAAAAAGACCTTTTGAAAAAGATGAAATAAAAAACGAAACTCAAAATAAAATTACAGAAGAATAAGCTTTTTATTTTAATGAATTTTTTCAAGAAATTATTTAAATCAAACAAATCATCTAAAGAAGAAATCAATAACGAATTTGTTAACCTCTCTTTAGATGATTTGTTTGTGCATAACTTTATCAATAAAGGAGGAAAGTTTCTATATTCTACAAGTATTGATGAAATTATTACCAACTTAGAAAACATAATTAAAGAAAACAGCTGGAATCAAATTACATGCACTGATTTCGATTTAGTAAAATTAATTCCTGAGAATTTAGTAAATATAAAAAGTGAACCATATAAATTTACTCCCTTTTTCACACCATGTGAACATTTAATAGCAAATAAAGGAGATATTCTATTCTCTTCCAACCAATTAAGGAGTAAAAAAATCAACGAACTACCAGAGTGTTTTATTGTTTATGCAACAACAAGTCAGTTAGTAAAAAATACAAGTGAAGGCTTAACAGGTATTAAAACGCATTTTAAAGGAAATATCCCCACCAATATAAGCTCTGTAACCAATTACAAAATACAAAAGAATAATGATGATTTTTTAAGCTATGGCAGCAGTAATTCTAAAAATCTTTATTTACTTCTTTTCGAAGATCTATAAAAAATGAAAAACATAGTAAAAAGAAGTATTTCTGCACTTATTTATGCTACTCTATTTATTTGTGCTACCATATATTCGATCGAGTCATATACAATTTTAGTAACACTTATTTCTGCCATATGCCTATGGGAGTTCAATAAAATTATTCGTTTAAAAAGTATAATTCCTTTTCTTATTTTACCTCTTTCTGTTTTTTATCAAAAAACACTATTATCAAATAAAACAATTCTTATACTACTAGTCATCACAATAGTAAGTTCAATACGACTTATCGTCAGCTTATATTCTAAAAAAAATAAAATCATCAATAAACAGTTTGACAAATTTGATCTTTCGATTACTTATGTTATTCTTCCTTTTCTTTTTCTAACTCAATTACCAGTTATTAATGGTATTTATGATAAATATCTTACAGTTTATATTCTTTTATTAATTTGGTCTAATGATAGTTTTGCCTTCTTTTTTGGTAAAAATTTTGGTAAAAACAAATTATTTGAAAGTGTATCTCCAAAGAAAACAATTGAAGGTTTTATAGGAGGTGCTTTATCTTCTCTTATTTTAGGTGGAATAATTGGTTTCTATTCATCGTTATTCTCTATTTTTGATTGGATCTTTATTTCTTTAATCATTTCAATTTTTGGTACATTGGGTGATTTAGTAGAATCTAAGTTTAAAAGATTGGCCAATATAAAAGATAGTGGCACTATTATGCCTGGACACGGGGGCTTGCTTGACAGACTTGACAGTCTGTTTTTTTTAAGTCCTTTTGTATATTTGTATATTCATTTTATAATTTAGTCAGTAACTTTTTTCTTTTATGCAAGAAAATAATCTTGATTCTGAGTTTAATAAGGCCTTCAAAAAAGCATCAAACATAGAAAGCAAACTTCCTCCTGATGTAATGCTTCGGCTGTATGCATACTATAAGCAAGCTGTAAAAGGAGATCAATTTTCAACTTATAATGATAAAGGACTAAGAAATGCTTTCAAATTCAATGCATGGATTCAACTTAAAGGAATGAGTCCCAAACAAGCTAAAAAAGAATATATCAAACTTGTTAATTCAATAATAGATGAAATCGATTAACAATAGTTTGTATTTAATCTATTGTACTTATCTTTATATTTTAATTTAGACTCTAAATCAATTATTATGAAAAACTTAGCATTGTGCTTATCAACATGTCTATTTTTTATGCAGTTAATTTCTTGTAAAAAAGAAACAAATAAGACAGAACAGAATAAACCTATTGTTGAAAAAAAACAAGCTCCTTTTTCGTTGCAAAATGCACAAAATACAATAAGTTGGACTGCTTATAAAACTACTGAAAAAATTCCTGTTAAAGGACAGTTTAAAAAAGTAAAAATTACTTCTGGTGGTGAAGGTAAAAATATAAAAGAAGCTATTAATAACGCTAGCTTTTCAGTTCCGGTGAGCAGTATTTTTACAAGCGATACTAGTAGAGACTACAAAATAAAAAAATTCTTTTTTGGCGTTATGGACAAAACCCAATTATTATCTGGAAAATTATTTTTAGAGAATGATTCAATTGGCTATACCGAAATTACGATGAATGGTGTAACAAAAAAGTTACCTTTCATTTATAATCTGAATAATAAAATATTTAGCTTAAAAGCTGCGATGAAAATTAGCCAATGGAAAGCTGAAAAAGCTCTTGATTCTCTTAATGCAGTTTGTAAAGACTTACATAAAGGTGCAGATGGCGTATCAAAAACATGGGATGATGTTGATATTGAAATTACTACAGTATTTAAATAATAAAACATCGCTAATTTAAAAATAAAGCCTTAGATATTTATATATACTAAGGTTTCTTTTTTTTAATAACTCCACACACACTGAGTAGTATTACTGATATCATTTTTTATAAATTAGAATCGATTATTTATTTTATCAATCAAACTTCTTTTAAGACTTTCATTATCTCCAAATAGCCATCTTAAGACATTTCCTTCCCACATATCGTCTCTTTCATCTTCCGATATAATTTCTCTATTAATTGCTAAATCTAATATCTTCCCAGGGTAAGAAGATTGTTTATGACTTTCCATTTCTCCCAAAGGATAAGGATCATCTAGTCCAATTAATACTTGCTTAGAACCTTGATTTTTTATCAATAAATCTAAAGAACCTGTATCATGCACTAGTGTATCAAAGAAAATATTTTTATGACCAACCGCTTTTCTTGGGTGTTCTTTACCTTCAAATAAATCAGGCCTACCATCAAAGCCCTGAATTCTTCTACCTAGATTCATTTGCGCTAATTGCCCACCGTGAGCAAAACAAATTCTCATATTAGGATATTTATCATAATAACCATTTAATGTTAAGAAGTGATAAGCATCAGCACATTGAGCTAACATCCATATCAAATGAAATCTCCATGAAGTATTTTCAAGTTTAATAAACTTTTCACCATCATATGGATGAATTTCTACGGCTAAATTGTATTCATTAGCCAATTCAAAAATAGGTTCATTTTCTTCATCAAAAATACATCGCCATGTCCCTATAGTATCCATGTAATGTGTAGGCAAACACAACAAACTCATGTCTAGCTCCTTTACACATCTTTCAATTTCCCAACAAGCTCCTCTTACAAAACCTGGATGAACAACAAAACCACATGTAAACTTAGAGGGGTGATCTTGTTGTACCCTTGCATTAAAATCATTTTGAAACCGAAGCGCCTGTTTCATTTCCTCTAGACGTAAACCATTTCCATATAATTGAGAAAGATTGAGAACTACGGCATGATCTATATCAAAATGTTCCATCCAAGCTAGCTTCTCATTAAGAAAAAAACTAGAATCAGTTACTGGGCGTTTCCAGTTTTTTTGTAACATGAACTTTTTATCTTTATCTACCCAAAAAATCCCTTTATCTTTCATAAATTGCGGTATCTCTTCAGGGTATGGTAACAAATGGGAATGCCCATTAATACGAAGTCTTTTTTTCAAATTTCTAATTTTTATTTTTTTATCGGTGCTTCCATTTTCGTACCACAAATTGAACAAGTGCATTTATTTATATCGGAATAATACCTGTCAAAAATTTTAGGCATATCAGTTTCAATATTATCTAAAGCAAATTCTTCTCTATACAATTTGTTACCACAGTTTTCACAGTACCATTCAAGGGCATCCTTTACATTTTCAGGTCGTGGATACTCTATTACCAAGCCAACTGTATTTGCTTTTCGTTGCGGTGAATGTGGTATTTTACTTGGTAATAAATATATATCACCTTCTTTTATATCAACATTGATCATTTCCCCCTCATCGTTAATAATTTTCAAAACCATATCTCCCTCTATTTGATAAAAAAACTCAGGTGTTTCGTTATAATGGTAATCTTTTCTTCCATTAGGTCCGCCAACTACCATGACAATGTATTCTCCGTCTTTCCATATTTGTTTATTACCAACGGGAGGTTTTAATAAATCACGATTTTCATCAATCCATCTTTTAAAATTTAACGGCTTTACTAGCTTACTCATACTATTTAAATTTAGAAAAGTTTATATTCATTAAAAAGTTTAAATAATGATTTTTATTTACTCTTTTTTTAGTGCTATTTTTACTGTAAATCTAATACCGTTCCTATATCTCAGCCTTACAACCGTTTTGAAAAAAATTCCAGTTGTTTTTTGTTTTTAATTTACAATAAAAATTCATCTTATTGAGTCTACAAAATATGTTTATTTACAATTATATTTACAGGCTTTTTGTCCTCCCTCCATCTACAGGAATATTTATCCCATTAATAAAACTAGCCTTTTCACTAGCTAAAAAAGCAATTGCATTAGCTACTTCAGAAGGTTCTGCAAATCTTTTTGCTGGTGAAGCATTTTTCATATGTGCACTTATTTCCTCTGGAGTTTTTCCTGTTTTATTTGCCTTATTAACAATAATTTCGTTTAATCTTTTCGTATTCGTTGCTCCTGGAAGCACGTTATTAACTGTAATTTTATACTGACCAAGTTCATTGGCCATTGTTTTAGACCAATTGGCTACAGCTCCCCTTATAGTGTTAGAAACACCCAAACCATCTAAAGGTTGTTTAACCGAGGTAGAAATTATATTAATAATTCTTCCATATTCTTGATCTTTCATGAAAGGAACTGTAGCCTGTGTTAAAATATGGTTACATTTCAAGTGTTGTGCAAAAGCTATGTCAAACTCTTCTAACTTAGCATCAAATACAGGTCCGCCAGCAGGACCTCCTGTGTTATTAACTAAAATATGAAAGTTCAAGCTTGTCTGCTTCAATTTATTTTTAAGCATATTAGGGTCGGAAAAATCTGCTACCAAATACCCGTGTTTTTGACTTTGGTTTGGTAATTCTTTTAAAACCTTTTTTAGCTTTAACTCATCCCTAGCTAATAAAGTTACATTAACCCCTTCTTCAGCTAATAATATTGCTGCTGCCTTTCCAATTCCTTGCGTGCTTCCACATATTAAAGCATTTTTATTTCGTAACTTTAAATTCATTGTTTTTAATATTTTATACAGATATTTTTTAACTCTGTGAAAAAGCGAAGTGCTTCAAACCCTCCCTCTCTTCCGATTCCACTAGCTTTCATACCTCCAAAAGGAGTTCTGAGGTCTCTAAGCAACCAAGTATTTACCCATAAAACTCCTACTTCTAAACACTTACTAACTCGCATTGTTCTATTTAAATTATTGGTCCATAAAGTAGCTGATAGACCATACTTTACACCATTTGCCATTTCTATGACCTCTTTCTCTTTTTTAAAAGGCATCAATGTTACTATTGGTCCAAAAATTTCTTCCTGATTTAATCTACATTGATTGTCCTTCACTTCAATAACTGTTGGTTGTAAATAGTAACCTTTCTCACATCCTTCGATATTTACCTTTTCTCCTCCATAAAGAATTTTACCTCCATAATCTTCACTAGCATCAATATAAGACTTTACTTTCTCTAAGTGCTTTTTCGAAACTAAAGCACCTATATCTGTACTCTCATCAAATGGATTTCCTACTTTTAATTTACCTACTTCCGCTATAAAATCCTTTTTAAATTTCTCATAAATACCCTCTTCTACAAAAATTCTACTTCCGCATAAGCAAATTTGTCCTTGATTTGCAAAGGAAGAACGAACTGTAGTTATTAACATGTCTTCATAATTACAATCTGAAAATATAATATTAGGATTCTTTCCTCCAAGTTCGAGTGATAATTTTTTAAACATTGGGGATGCTATTTTTGCAATATGTGAACCAGTAATAGTTCCTCCCGTAAACGATATGGCTTTAATTTCAGGATGTTTTACTATAGCTTCTCCTGCAGAACTTCCTTTACCATGAACTATGTTTAGAACACCTTTTGGTAAACCTGCTTGATTACATATTTCACCAAGCAAAAAAGCACTCAACGGTGTAATTTCACTTGGCTTTGCAACGACACAGTTTCCTGCCGCAATTGCTGGAGCTATTTTCCATGTAAATAAATAAAGTGGTAAATTCCATGGTGATATACACCCCACTATTCCTAAAGGTTCTCTAACTGTAAAATTAAAAGCATCATAGCCAACACTTTCATGTGAGTCTGAAGAAAATTGTGTAATAGCATTTGCAAAAAACTGAAAATTAGACGATGCTCTCGGAATATCTATTTTTTTTGCTAGAGCTAATGGTTTCCCATTATCTTTTGCCTCAGCAGTAGCTAGTTCTTGTTGTTTTTCTTGAATAAGTCTTGCAATTTTAGCTAAAATTTCACTCCGCTTATTCAATGTACTATTTGACCATATAGGAAAAGCTTTTTTTGCTGCATCAACTGCCATTTGAATGTCTTTAACAGATGAATTAGGAATTTTCCCATAAACTTCACCATTCGAAGGATTCAAATTATCAATCCATTCATCATTCGTTGGATTCACAAATTCCCCCCCAATGTAATTCTTAATAATTTGTTTCATGCTTTGTTTATTACTTAGGCATATATGCAACCACCTTCATTTCTATTAACAAATGAGGATGTGGTAATTGATGAACTGCAACTGTTGTTCTTGTTGGACCATCATAATCAAAATATTGTGAATAGATTTCGTTATAACCTCCAAAATCGTTCATATTCGTAAGGAAAGAACTTACATCAATAATATGTTCTAAACTAGCTCCTACTTCTACTAAAATATCTTTAATATTCTCAATTACTGCACGTGTTTGTTTCCTTATGTCCAGATTTGTCGTTCCAAACTCATCTACCTCAACCCCTTCAAAAGTATTATCTGGTCTTCTCGAGCTCGTTCCAGAAACATAAATAAAATCACCTACTCTTTTTACATGAGGAAATTTACCTCGGGGGATGGCCTTTCCTTTTATTACTTTGCTATTCATTTTTTTCTTTATTTATCACTTATTACAACTATTTACTTCTTTCAAACTCTATATATATTAAAATTCTAAAAAAACTTGATTTAGGAGAGTCCCGCTACCTCATCTTCCTTCAATATTTCTTGTGTTTCAACCTGAACTCTTTTTAGAAGTAGTAATAATTCTTCTTTACAGGAATTATCTTTTATTCTCAATTGATTATTAGCTATTAAATTGAGCAAAGCTTTATCCTGAGCATTACCTTTGGTTCGAGCTTCATTGTATCCAATCCCCTCATTAAAAGTTACCATTGAATATTTTGAATAATATTCTTTCGGAAAATTTTTCTCAAGTTCCATTTCTAAAGCACGCTTTTCTTTAAACAATGGATTTGCCACATGATCACGCATTTCATAATAGTTCTCAATTGCTAAATTGCCAATAGCATCGGTGTCGATCTTTCTTCGTTCTTGATAAACTTTAAATACAACCTCCCAATCTCCCTCATATTCATTTAATACGCTATCAAGCACACAAACATCTTCAAAAGAAGCATTCATTCCTTGACCATAAAAAGGAACTATAGCATGGGCTGCATCTCCTATTATTAATGTTTTTCCTTTATAACACCACGGAGAACATTTAATGGTTCCTAGTGGACCGGTCGGATTATTGGCAAACTCTGAGGCTACATCTGGAATTAATTCCAGTGCATCTGGAAATTGCTCTTTAAAAAATTTTTTTATGCTATCTTCTGAGGATAAATTTTTAAAATTATATTCATCTTTTTCGTAACTCAAAAATAACGTAACTGTAAAACTACCGTCTAAATTAGGCAATGCGATCAACATATAACCTCCTCTAGGCCAAATATGTAAATAATCTTTACTAATTTGGTGCTTCCCTTCAGTGTTCGCTGGGATCTCCAACTCCTTATATCCATGTGCTAAATAATCTTGACTAAAACTGAACAAGAATTTCTTGTCTAAATAATAATTTTTTCGCAGAACAGATCCTGCTCCATCTGCTCCAAAGATCACATCAGCCTCTATTTCAAACTCCTCTTTTGTCTTATAATTTTTAAACAGAGCTTTGGTATTATCTATATCAACGGATAAACATTTCGAATTAAAATAAACTACTACATTTTCATGAGCTTCTGCTTCATTAAGTAAAATTCCATTTAAATCCCCTCTAGAAATAGAATTAATATACTCTCCTTCTCTTCCTGAGTAATTCGAAATAAATGTTCTTCCTTCCTTATCATGCATTAATCTACCATACATAGGTATACAAATATTTTTTACCTTTTCATCAATACCTGTCAAGCGTAATGCTTTAATCCCTCTATTAGAGAGCGCTAAATTGATTGAACGACCTGATGAAACATCTTCTTTTCTAAGGTCGGATCTACTTTCAAAAACTGTTACCTTGTAACCTCTCTGCGCCAACCTAAGCGCCAGTAGACTCCCGCATAGCCCTGCTCCAATAATTAATACTCTATCTTTTTTTATCATTTTTTATTCTTTTATAATTTTAAAATCATAAATTACTATTAAATAAAAATTAGAAGTCAAAGTAATTTTCTTAAAATTTCTACCATTCTAAAAACATCTTCAAAACTGTTATACATTGGAACTGGTGCACAACGAATAACATCTGGTTCGCGCCAATCGGTAATTATATTTTCATTTATTAATTTTTCGTGTAATTTCTTATCTGCATTTTTTACTTGAATAGAAAGTTGACACCCTCGTTCTTTTGGATTTTTAGGAGTAATCACCTTAATTCTATCTGTTTTAATTTCATTTATTAAAAACTCAAAGTAACCTGTTAATCTTTCTGACTTAGACCGTAGAGCATCCATTCCTATTTCGTCAAACATATCTATAGAAGCTCGTATAGCAGCCATTGATAATATTGGAGGATTACTTAATTGCCAGCCTTCAGCACCAGGCATAACATCAAAAGGTTGGCGCATATTAAAACGAGTATCTTTGTTATGATTCCACCATCCAGCGAAGCGAGGTAAATTTTTATTATATGCATGTCTTTCATGGACAAATAGCCCTGCTAAACTTCCAGGACCAGAATTTAAATACTTATAAGTGCACCAAGCTGCAAAGTCAATTCCACTTTCATGAAGTTTTGGTAAAACATTTCCCACTCCATGAGCCAAATCAATCCCTATAATACAATTACGACGATGACCTATCTCTGCTATTCGTTTTAAATCTAAATATTGCCCGGTATAATAATTTACTCCTCCAACTAATATTAAAGCTATTTCTTCCCCCTCATTTTCAATAATTTCTTCAAGATCTTCAATCTTTAATAACTCTTCTCCTTCTCTAGGGTTCCACTCAACAAGGCCATCTTCTATATTGTAACCATGAAAATTCAATTGTGACTCTACAGCATACCTATCAGACGGAAAGGCATCTGATTCAATTACTATTTTGTACTTCTCTTTCGTTGGTCTGTAAAAAGAAACCATCAGTAAATGCAGATTAGTAGTTAACGTATTCATAACAACTACTTCTTTAGGCTTTGCTCCAACAATCTTCGCCATACCCTCGGTAAGGAATTCATGATATGGTAACCAAGGAGTTTTCCCTTCAAAATGCCCTTCTACACCAAACTTAGCCCAATCATCAAGCTCTTGTTGAATGTATTTTTGTGTTCTCTTAGGTTGCAACCCTAAAGAGTTTCCTGTAAAATAAAGCCATTCATTACCGTGCTTATCTTTTGGAATATGAAATTCTTTTCTAAGATAAGAAAGTGGGTCGTTCTTATCTTGTTGTAGAGCATATTCTAGCGTGTTTTGATGCATGCTTATCTATTTTAAAATTAGATAGATTATTTAAATAAAATTTAATTTTTATTAAAATTCGTTTCACTATTTAAAACGGTGTTTTATAAAATTAACTATTTTTTTATATATTAGCAAGTAAAAAGAAAGAATTAACCTTGGAATCAACTGATAATGACAAAAAATTAAATCTATCTATTATCAAAGCTTTTGAATTATTAAATGCTTTCACAGTAGAAAAAAATACATGGGGAGTTAGAGAACTTGCGCAAAAAACAGGGTACAACAAAAGTACGGTTTATAGAATATTAAATACCTTGTCAGTACTTAATGTTATTCATCAAAACTCAAATGACAAATATAGCTTAGGCAGTAAATTATTTGAACTAGGTAATAGGGTTTCTATTTATAAATCAATCCGCAAACTCTCCAATGATTCGATTAAAAAAACCGCGCTTGAAATTCAAGAAACAGTTCTATTAAGCATCATAAAAGACAATCAAGTTTTTCATATCAATAAAGCAGATAGTTTACATGGTTTAAAAATGAACACATCAATTGGGGCATACCAACCTATTTATGCAACAGCGTCAGGCAAACTTTTATTTTCTTTTTTAGACGAGGATGAAAAAGAAAATATCATAAACAATACTGATTTAAAAAAATATACTAAAAACACAATAACATCTAGAAATGAACTATTAAAAGAGCTGGAGAAGATTAAAAATCAAGGTTTTGCTTTAGACATTGAAGAACTAGAACCAGGGCTTATTTGTATTGCCATCCCTGTTAAAAATAAAAATGGAAACATTATTGCTTCTCTAAGTGCCTCAGGACCTTTAAGTAGGTTTAGAATGAAAAACATTACCAAATACATTGGTATTCTAAATAAGGAAATAAAAAATATAGAGAAAGCTTTTTATGATTTTGAAAACCTTTCTTAAAACTTCACCTTTTGAACATAAATTTATTGAGCTATAAACACACTTTCTTCGATTTTAAGTTATAGATTTAAGTAAGACAACTTCTTTTCTTTATGTTAATATAAATATTTACTTTCTAAGTAAAGAAAAATGGCCTTCATATTTATAACTATTATCTAGCTTATCTGTTAGACTCATAAAAAACCAATAATCGTCACTTGGCATTCTTTTTCCTTTTAATTTTCCGTCCCACCCTAATCCAAAAACAGAGTCATTATACATAACGTTTCCTAGCCTATCAACTACTGTTATTTCTCCTCTTTTATATAAAGCTTGATCTAAACCTTTAACTACCCAAATATCATTCTCTCCATCATTATTTGGAGTAAAAAACCTAGGCAGTCTTAATATATTAAAATCAATTTCAGCATTAGGCTGACAACCATTAACGTCTCTAATAATCAACTTATATTTCCCTGAATCTAAATTTTCAAACTCTGAATTCAGTTGAAATGGACGTTGCACTCCCTCCTCACTTTTGATACTAAATTCATAATTTCCAACTCCTATATTTTCTCTTTTTACAATAACTTTATATTCATTTAATGTACTTGTTAAGTCATCATAAATAAGAATATCGTTTTTATTAACAGTTGGACTTCCTGACAAACCCACTACTACATATTTAACACGATTACAACCTGTTAAAGCATTAGTTACAGTCAATTCATACTCACCTGCGTCAGAAATCATTAATTGTTTATTAACACCTAGTACAGATGACATACCTTTATGCCTCCATTTATAAGTGTAATTTAGACTGTCATTCACTATATCAGATTTTAATGTCACAAAAGAATTTTGACATAAAAAAGCTGGCGCGGTAATTGTAAAATCAGGTAATGGATTTACAGTTAATGTCACATGATGCCCTAACCCTAAACAATCATTATTTATTTTACTATCAACTCTAACATAAATCTTTTGTTGGTATGGAGAATTTACATTTCGATAACTTGAAATATTCTTAATTACATTAACCTCTGATAAAGCATCTGATTGATTCTCATAATAACTTATAATTACTTGTTGATTTATATTCTCAAACATACGTTTTATTTCTCCATCAACAGAACTAAAATCAAATAACGACACCCCATTTAAATTATCATTTTCAATATCATCACAGCTCTCAAACTCTCTCAAGAAATTATCTGGTATATTAGTTGTTGATACCCTAAGTATGATCTCCTTAATTTTAAAGCATCCTTTTTCATTTTCTATACGACTCCAAATATTAGTAGTTGACGGTATGCTATTTTTATAAGCCATCGTGTTAATAATTTGACTCACATTATTCTGTGCATTTACTAGACTTTCATAAAATGTTATACTCTCATTCTCATGGTTTGTGGAAATTTTACTTTTTGCCTCCTCTAAATTGAAAAAAGTTATGGCATCAATATCATCATCACATTGAACTAGTTCAACAGTGTTTGACAACTTTGGAGTAGGCACCGTCACTAATTTAACTTTTGAGATGTTACTACAAAAGCTATTAGTTTTATTTACAACACGCACATAAATTTCTTGCTCATTTTGAGTAGCATTAGTATAGCTATTACTTAGAGACCTCTCATTATTTCTGGCGTCTACCTCAGTAAGGTGATAAGAAAAATTATAATCACTAGGGCTACCAGAAACCAAAACGGTGGCATTTATATCACTCAAACTAAAATTAACAAAACCATCATTATCTTGGTCACAGACTTCCAAACTTGTTTCCTGAATATTTGCTCCGTTTAGAACTTTAAGGTTGAAATTAGATATGGTGTAACAACCTGTTATACTATTTTCTAATCTTACATAAATTTTTTGGTCATTTGAGGAATTAACAAAGCTACTTGGATTTGAAATTGGATTAGCTCCTGTATTAGCATCTGTATTATTAGCATAATAATTAATCGTTACATTACCCTGATTACCAATCACAAAATTATTTTTTGTCAAATCAAATACTGCTATCAAGTCATCAAAAGGAGCCTTATTATCACACTCTTCGAGGTCTATTGTCGATCCAGAAGGAATCTCTACCTGTGGAGCGTCGTTAAACTCAGCTGTTCCAGTCCAATCAATTGTAAAGTTACTGCTTCCAATCGGCCTATCAATAACGATAAAATATCGTTCTCCAGCTTTAACATCAATTGAAGACACAAAACTATCTCCATTAGCACCTGGTCCCTCTGAACTATCATTAGCTGCAAGAGACATCCCTGTGTGATTATTAGATAATCTTGCTGCCGCAGGGTTTGTTGTTGAGCACCGTATGGCCTGACCTAAATTTGTACAACTAGCATTAGGACCAAAAACAAAAAAATCAAAATCTTCATTTATATCCGTTGATTTTGGTTTAAGTGTAAAAGCTAATTTACCCCCATTTTTAATAGTTACATCAAACCACAAACTATTATGCTCTTGACTGGCACAAGAATTTGTTCCAAGTAACTCTTGTATTCCTGGTCCAGAAACTTCAATATTATTAAAACCTTCATTTCCGCAAACTATTAAGGGCATACTACAATCATTCTGACCCCACAAAGCTCTAGTTGTAATTATAAAAATAAACAGTAAATAGCTATTTTTCATATTTTCTTTTGAACTGATTAGTATAAAACTCTAAATCTAATCGTTCCTTCAACTTTTTTAAGATCACTTATAACTTCTTGATTATACTTTTTATTAACATCTGTAATAACATAACCAACTTTTTCATCAGTTGACAAATACTGTCCAATAATATTTAATTCAAATTTAGCTAGGACTTTATTTATTTTAGCCATCACCCCTGGAACATTTTTATGAATATGCAAAAACCTATGCGCATCTTTATGCTTTGGCAGTCTAATATTTGGAAAATTTACGGCATCAACTGTGTTTCCGGAGTTAATATATGCCATAATTTTACTAGGTACAAAATCTGCAATGTCTCTTTGGGCTTCTTCTGTACTTCCTCCAACATGAGGAGTTAAAATGACGTTATCTAAACCTTTTAATTTTGTATAAAAATTACCATTTTTTCTTGGCTCTTCAGGATATACATCAACAGCTGCTCCGGCTAGCTTCCCTGATTCAAGAGCCTCTACTAAAGCCTCTATATCAACCACAAAGCCTCTTGACAAATTAACTAAGTGAGCCCCATTTTTCATCTGAGCTATTTCTTCCCTACCTATAAAATTTTTATTATTAGAATTATCGTCAATATGAAGGGTAACAACATCCGAGATGTTCAATAATTCTTTAAGTGAATTTATTTTAGTAGCATTTCCCAGAGCCAATTTATCTTCTACATCATAATAATAAACATCCATACCGAGTGCTTCTGCCAAAACTGATAATTGCTTACCTATATTTCCATAACCGACAATTCCTATTTTTTTTCCTCTAACTTCTTTTGAACCCTGTGCTGTTTTATTCCATTGTCCATTATGTATCTCTGTACTTCTTTGAAACACACTTCTCATAAGCATAATAATCTCGCCAATAGCTAATTCAACCACTGAACGTGTGTTACTGTAAGGAGCATTAAAAACAGTGATCCCTTTTTCTTTACATGATTCAAGATCAATTTGCTTTGTTCCAATACAAAATGCAGAAACAACCATTAATTTTTCTGCTGCCTCAATGACTTTCTTGGTCACTTGGGTCTTTGATCGAATACCTAAAACATGTACCTCTTTAATTCTTTCAATCAATTCATTTTCGGATAAACTTTTTGATTCAGTTTCTACTGAAAATCCATCTTCTATTAGTCTTTTTTTTGCATCCTCATGAATATTCTCAAGCAGAAGTATTTTAATTCTATTTTTCGGATATGATATATTTCTTGGCAAATCGTTTATAAATAAAAATTCGTCTAAATTTGGAGTAACATGGTCTGCTTTTGCAATCGTTTTGTTTCTTAAAACATTTTCTGTATATGCAAAAAACTTATCAGCCACTCCTGCTTCTTTGGTTACATAATCGCTATAACCATCTCCAATTACTTGTATTTCTCCTTTAAGGTTTAAATCTTTCAAGCATTTTATTTTTCCATTATGCTTTGACAAAACATTATCTCTATCAAAACCTACAATGGTTCCATCATCTCCAAACTCAAAAGTATTTGCATATACTCTTTCTCCTGGTATGTTATACTCCTTAACAATAGGTTCTATAAACTCCTTAAAACCAGCTGAAATAACATAGATATTATCAGAATAGCTTTCAAAAAATTCTTTATTCCTCTCAATAGATTTTGACACTTTCTTTCTTAACTCCTTTATTAAAAGCTCTAAATCTGACTTTTTTGCGTTTAATAACTTAATTCTTCGCTCTAATGATTCAGTAAATGAAATTTCTCCATCAACGCCAAGATTAGTCAAATTTACAATCCCTTCAATTATTTCGTCTTTTTTAGGGTTATTCGCTAAGGTAATCTCTGCTAAAACATCTAAAGCCTCGACCCTAGTTAAAGTGCTGTCAAAATCAAATATATAATTTCGTTTCGTAGCGTTCAATGTATTCATCTTTTAGTATATATTGTGTTGTGATGTGCAAATTACAAAGGTTCTGACAAAAAAGTATCACAAAACGATAACATTTTTAAAATCGCTTTTTTTTACTTAAAAAAATTTATTATTTTGTTTTCTAACCTTTTAAACTGTAAGTATTATAAACCAAATTATAGGAATTGCTTCAACTATGAAAGAGCTATAAAAAAACGATTGTTTTTCTGAAGCTCTCATTAAAAGAACAAGAGTAGTTATAAAAACAACAAAAAAACATTTCAAAAATTTTGGATCATTTGAAATAATTAACTCTAACACTAAACACAATATAAGAACTAGCAAACCAACTCTTTTTGTAGCTCTCAATCCAATTTTTTGCGGTAAGGTACGTAATGAAGCGGCATCGTAATTCATGTCTCTAATATCAAAGGGGAGTACAAATACAAAAATCAATAAAAATCTTTGGGCAGTCATCAATATTAAAGTGCCTTTATTTTCAATATTTATTCCATAATCATATATAGGTAAAACAACGGTTAAACTACTCCATACTAGTGCTACAATGAGTATTTTTAGATAAGAAATACTTCGAAGATTTTTACGAAACCCCTCTATGAAAGGAACAGCATATAAAACAGTTATAATACCTAAAGGAATGATAAAAAGAATTGTTTTTAAATTTAGCTGCAACAAATAATAACAAAAAAAGAGAAGACAACAGAAAGAGAAAAACTGAATTTGTTTTAAGTTTTTAATAGAGCCGCTGTAATGCAACTTGGAAACTTCAAAATACTTGATGAAGTTATATGCTATAATGGTACCAAAAAAAAGAAAATTACTCAATTCTTCCTTTTGAGTAAAACCCCAATATACATAAGTGATATTCAGTAAACAATACACAGATAATGCTACATGTATACTAGAATTAATGTAAAACCTTAAGGCTATTTTTAAATAATTCATACAGCAAAAATAAAGCTTCAAATAACAACTAAGATAATAGTTTACAAATAATCAATTTACAATTAAAAAGATAGAGAAGAAATCACGAATTTTCGTTATTTTTGAAACACCAAAAACAGACAGCACAAATGAACACAAATTCATTTCAATTAAGACATATTGGTCCTAATGAAAAGGATCAAGAAAAAATGTTAAAAGTTATAGGTATTGCCTCTCTAGAAACTCTTATTGACGAGACAATTCCTGATGATATTCGTTTAAATACTGACCTCAACTTAGCACCTGCTTTAAGTGAATACGAATATCTAAATCATATTAACGAACTCGCTCAAAAAAACAAAGTCTTTAAAAGTTACATTGGCCTTGGGTATCATGAAGCTATCTTGCCTAGTGTAATTCAAAGAAATATACTAGAAAACCCTAGTTGGTATACTGCTTACACACCATACCAAGCTGAAATTGCTCAAGGAAGACTTGAAGCCTTACTAAACTTTCAAACATTAGTTTGTGATCTTACTGGTATGGAATTAGCTAACGCCTCTTTATTAGACGAAAGTACAGCAGCAGCTGAGGCTATGACACTTCTTTTCGATGTAAGAGAAAGAAGTAAAAAGAAATCGGGAGCGAATAAATTTTTTGTGTCAAATGAAATTTTACCTCAAACACTATCTGTTTTAAAAACGAGAGCTGTTCCTATTGGTATTGAATTAGTTATTGGTAATCATGAGGAGTTTGATTTTTCCAACGATTTCTTTGGAGCACTTATTCAATACCCTGGAAAATATGGTCAAATTTTTGATTATTCGGATTTTATTAATTCCGCAAACTCAAACAATATAAAAGTTGCTGTTGCTGCGGACATACTATCGCTAGTAAAATTAGAAGCTCCAGGAAAATTGGGTGCTGATGTTGTAGTTGGAACTACGCAACGCTTTGGAATCCCGCTAGGTTATGGAGGTCCACATGCAGCCTATTTTGCCACAAAAGAGGCCTATAAAAGAAGTATTCCTGGTAGGATTATAGGCGTCACTAAAGATAAAAATGGTAACCGTGCCTTGAGAATGGCTCTTCAAACTCGCGAACAACATATTAAAAGGGAAAAAGCAACTTCTAATATTTGTACAGCACAGGTATTACTTGCCGTTATGGCTGGGATGTATGCTGTGTATCATGGTAAAGAGGGACTTCAATACATTGCTGAAAGGGTACATAATGCCACAACCACTTTAGCCTCTGCGCTAGACAGACTTGGATTTAAACAAAAGAACACATCATATTTTGATACACTACTTATTGAAGTTGAAACTAAACAACTAAAAGAAGTTGCCGAAAAAAAAGGAATCAATTTTAATTATATTGATGACAATAACATTTCTATTTCAATCAATGAAACGGTTGGATTGAAAGAAATAAATGACATTATTGATTGTTTCGAACAAGCTTTCAATATTAAAGACATCGATGTTAAGGAATTCATTTCTAACGATGTTATACCAAAAGAAATTCAAAGAAAAACAACCTTCTTAACGAATGAAGTTTTTAATAAGTATCATTCAGAAACCGAAATGATGCGATATATTAAAAAACTTGAGCGCAAAGATTTGGCTTTAAATCATTCTATGATCTCATTAGGTTCTTGTACCATGAAATTGAACGCTGCCTCTGAAATGCTTCCGCTTAGCAATCCAAATTGGGGTAATATCCACCCATTTGTTCCTATTGAGCAGGCTAAAGGTTACCAAGAAGTTTTAAAAACTTTAGAAACCCAATTAAATAGCATCACTGGTTTTGCTGGAACTTCTTTGCAACCTAACTCAGGTGCTCAAGGAGAATTTACTGGACTGATGGTTATTAGAGCTTATCATCAGGCAAATGGAAATGGAAACAGAAATATCTGTTTAATTCCTTCATCTGCTCATGGAACTAATCCAGCTTCAGCAGTTATGGCAGGAATGAAAGTTATTGTTACGAAAACAGACGAAAATGGCAATATTGATATTGATGATTTACGTTTAAAGGCAGAACAGCACAAAGACAATTTAGCTGCTCTAATGGTAACTTATCCATCTACACATGGAGTATATGAAAAGTCCATCAGAGAGATTACACAAATAATTCACACAAATGGTGGACAAGTCTACATGGATGGAGCCAATATGAATGCGCAAGTTGGACTCACTAATCCAGCAACCATTGGCGCCGACGTTTGCCATTTAAATTTACATAAAACTTTTGCTATTCCTCATGGCGGTGGTGGTCCTGGTGTAGGGCCTATTTGCGTAGCTCCACAACTAGTACCTTTTTTACCTACAAATCCTGTAGTTAATACCGGAGGAGAGAAGCCAATCTCTGCAATTTCAGCAGCTCCATGGGGATCTGCTTTAGCTTGCTTAATCTCATATGGATATATAAAAATGTTAGGAGGTGAAGGATTAACCAATTCTACAAAATATGCCATCTTAAACGCTAATTACATGAAAGAACGCTTACATGGGCATTTTGACACACTTTACACGGGTGAAATGGGTAGGGCAGCACACGAAATGATTCTTGACTGTAGAGCTTTTAAACAAAACGGAATTGAAGTAGTTGACATCGCTAAAAGATTAATGGACTATGGATTTCATGCTCCAACAGTTTCATTTCCTGTAGCTGGAACGATTATGGTTGAACCTACCGAAAGTGAAAGTCTTGAAGAATTAGATCGCTTCTGTGATGCCTTAATATCTATAAGAAAAGAAATCGATAGCTCAACATCAAGCGATACAAACAACTTATTAAAAAATGCTCCTCATACACAAGAGATGCTAACTTCAGATGAATGGGACTTACCCTATTCAAGAAAAGAAGCTGCATTTCCATTGGACTACATCAGCGAAAATAAATTTTGGCCTTCAGTCAGACGTGTAGATGATGCTTATGGCGATCGAAATTTAATATGTTCATGCAACCCTATTGAGGATTACATCGAAGCTTAAATAATAAATAAGCCTTAAATTAAATAAAAAAAGAGTAACAATATTGTTACTCTTTTTTTATTTAATGCATTTCCCATTCAACCTTAAAAACAGACCACTAAACGAGGGAACACTATCGGTAAAAGAAAATACTTCAAACAGAATTTCTCTTAACCTACCTTCGTCGTGATTTAACCATAACCCCAAAACTATTAACTCAAAAATCGATTTAGAATAAAAAAATGAAAAATTAAAGCTTACTGCTAAAAAACCAATCTTAATTTATACTTTAATGAGAAATTGTACTCTGTTGCTACTTATGTTAGTAGTAATCTCTAGTTGCTCAGATGAGTTGGCATCCCTTTCAGGATCTATATCTTCTGATCAAAACCAAATTTTAGAAACAGTCAATGTTTCGACAGCCATAAAGTCCCCTATTCAATCAAGAGACTATTCCTTTTATAGTCAAGGAAAAACGGGAATTTTTGAAAATCCAAAAAACACGAAACAATTTAGCGGTTTTGTTTCCTTAAAATATACTGATAATAATTCAGCTACCTATAAAAACACAGACATAGAAGTTACTTGGAAAAGCAGTATTGATGGAATTCTTTTTAGAGGCTCACCAGATGTTGATTTTGAAAGTAACATCTCAAAAAAGTTGAGTGTAGGAGTTCATACTATTTACTTTGAAGCCTTTTTAAAAGATAAAAAAATCATATCAAAAGATTCTATAACACTTTCTAACACTATTCAGTTAATAGCAAAAAATACGAGCCGATCAGTAAAATTAAATTGGACAAAATATGAGGGTAATGACTTTATTTCATATCAGATTTTCAGCGAAAAATTTGAACCAATAGCAGAAATAAATGATATAAACACCTTAAAATTAGAGTATAAAAATTTCGAATCTTTCATTGATGAAAAAAATTATCAAATTATCGTTAAAACAAAAAAACTCACAAAGCATATCGTCGGTAGTAATATTGAAAGAGCACATCCTGGAGAATTCATAGTATTTCCATATTATATTAGAAAAATTATTAAAGACCCAAATAGACCGCAATTATATGCACTAATCGGACACCCAAATTACGAATCTGACAATTATGGACTTGTTATAATTAATCAAACAAAAGACACTTTTCATATTTCTTCTCACATATTAAAGCAATCATTTTTTACTGATCTTGAAGTCTCTAAAAATAGTAGCACCCTGTTTTTATCTGAAAATAAAAAAATAATAAAACTTAACTTAGACAATCTTCAACCCTCTACTTTAATGACTTCTAATGATAATTGGAATATCAATAAAATAAGGCTTGGCTCTGGTGGAAAATTACTTTATTATAGTAATTCAAATAGCAGACCAGGATCAAAATTCACAATATTAGACAACAATACAGGCTCGCTTATAATGGAGTCAATTGTAAGTCCATTAACATTTTCAGACATCATTTACAATTCAAAAAGTAATACGATTTACGCAGGAAAAAACAATTCTTACAATAGCCAATTATACCCTTATTCTTACAATAACAATTTAATTAAACTAATTGAACAACCTTTGAGCAAGTCAATAAAACCTGATGAATCTCCTGAGCTTTTCTTTTCAACTGATAATCAAAATATTTTTTGGAAGAATTATCAGTTAAATGGCGATCTTAACATATTAAGAACTTTTGATACCCCTGTTAGAGCTTGCAGTCCTTCAAACAGGTTCTTAGCAAACTATGATAAAGTTTTTGATTACCATGGTTTGTTCACCCATTTCGAATTTCCAAGTTTTCTTAAAGCTGACCCTGACCTTAAAACACTTTTGATTTTTCCCGATGATAATAATGTGATTTATTGTAACGTTAAACAGTCGAATTGGAAAAATAGCGAAGATAAATATTACAAAGCTCAATCATTTATATTTAATTTTAGAATAGGCAAATCAAATATTTAAAACAAAAATATTTCTCGAAACATTTTTATTGAGTGAATTATGCGTACCTTATAAATAACTGATATTGTTCCAGAAGTTTCATTCTCATGAGAAGGCTTTTATTTATAACTACATGTTTATTAATATTTGGAAATGCGTTTAGTCAAATTGGAAGACAAAAGACAACCATTTATAAAGGAGATATTTATTTTTATGGTGGCATAGCAATTTCATCTGAAAACAGAAATTTAAGTAGCATAAATAGATATCCCGAAAGCAAAATATTTGGGTACAATATAGCTACAAAATTAGGCTATTTTATACATGATAATTTATCTATTGGTATTGGAATGCGTATAACCCATAATAATAGTGAAAATTTTAATGGTAATAATACCACCTATAGCAGTGAATACAATTCGGAAAGCTTATTTTTATTCGTCAAAAAACTTTTAACTGTAAATAATAGGTTTTTACTCTCTGTTCAAACCGAATTAATCGATACCAATGTTTCTCAAAAAACAAAAAACAATAATGAACAACAAAATAACTCAAATACTTCATACATTAAGTCTAATATTTTTGAAATAGGATTAAGACCTGGGATTTCTTTATTTATATCCGAAAATATTGCTTTTGAAGCTAGTTTTGGTTTTTTAAGTTTTTATTCTGTTGCTACAGTTTCAAGTGATCTAAACAAAGAAACATTATCAAGCAACATAAACTTTAACTTTAATTCTGAAAACTTAATCTTTGGTTTAGCTATTTTTCTATGAAAAAAACTCTCATATAACCCATAAAAAATTATTTTAAACATTCATATACCGCAAACTTTTCATTCTGATTTAAAATTTGAACTTTAGAAAAAATTTTAATTAAGTGTGTTTTATAATTTAAGTGTTTATTTGCCACAACGACAAACCTTCCTCCATTCTTTAAACAGGAAAAAACCATTTTAAATAATGAGAGGCTAACTTCTATGTTATTTTCATGTTCAAAATGAAAAGGTGGATTGGAAATAATAATATCAAAATTACTTCCCTTTAGACTTTCAATAGTATCTGCATAAATAAAATTGGATTTTATATTTACTGCATTGATCTTTGAAGATGCTATAGCCAGCGAAAAATCATCTACAAATGTAATAATGGTATCTGGATTTTGATCAGCAATAACGCACCCGATAACACCATTCCCACATGCCAAATCAAGAACATTTATTTCATTTTTTCTAAGCGATAAGTGCTTTAATAAAAACTGTGTCCCTAAGTCAATTCCACTAGATGAAAAAACACCGTAATATTGAAAAAACTGCTTTTCTTTAAATAAAATCGAATTCATCATTTTTTTTGAAAGAATTTCCTTCTTAGGAGATTTGAGAATCATCAAGCGTGCTTTTTTCCATGCTTTGGTTTGCTCTACTATATTAAAATACAAGCTAGCAATAGTTACCATCTTTTTTGTAAAATATTTTGTCATAAAACAGCATATCACCTCCGTATTTTCATTTGCATCTTTACATATATTATGTAAAAACAACTCAAAAAGCTCTAAAGACTTAGGAATCTTAATCAATGCAAGATCAATATCTATATATTTATCCAAAGGGTTCACAAAATTCGGATCAAAATTAAGAGAATTTAAATCCATATTTTTAAGTATTGCCTTTTGCTGGCTTGCATAAGTAACAACAGTTTTAATATCGCGCTGTTTTAAAACGCAGTTCCATACTCCAAAGCGATCATTAAATGTATAAACTTTTTGAGAAGGATAATCCTTTATATATTCAAGTAACATTAACTCCGCATTACTCCAAGCTCGTAAACTAGCGTCGTTTGTTTTCGGATAACGTTCTAAAATAACTTCCTCTTGATAAATTTCTAAAACCAATGATTTTTTTAATTAATATTGAATTAAAGTTTTGTTTTTAATTGTAATATATATCTTCGTAATTTATGATTTCCTTCCCTTCAACTCTCTTAAAAATATTTTTGGATTCTATACTAGAGATAGAATCTTTACCCATTGCGGCAACCATCTCTTTAACAGCTACAATTGTTTTTTCATGATAATTTTTAACTCTTTGATTTTTATCATATACAACAAGAGCTTCAACCAAGTCTTCGTCTTGTGTAGCTACACCAACAGGGCACGTATCCAAATTACACTCACGAGCCTGAATACATCCTAAACTTAACATAAAACTCCTAGCCATTCCTATAACATCAGCTCCAAGTGCCAAATATTTAACCACATCAAAAGCATCAACAGCCTTCCCACTTGCAATAATTTTAACTTGATCTCTTAAATTATACTTTATCAATGTTTTATGTATAAAAACAAGACCATCAATTAATGGCGTTCCTATATAATTTGTAAACTCTAAAGGAGCAGAACCTGTACCGCCTTCCCCTCCATCAACTGCAATAAAATCAGGATAATTATTAAAATCGGAAAACTGTTTAATCATTGTTTCTATTTCTTCTGTATCACCAACACAAAGTTTAATCCCAACAGGCTTTCCATTACTAAGATCACGTACCTTTTGTATGAAACATATCATTTCTTCAAAATTCGAGAAAGAAGAATGAATCGGAGGTGAATCTACCCTTGTAAAAGGTTCAACCGATCTAATTTCCGCTATTTCTTCTGTATTTTTTTTTGCTGGTAAAATACCTCCATGCCCAGGCTTTGCCCCCTGTGAGAATTTTATTTCAATCATCTTCACTTCGGGTCTGACTGCATTATTTTTAAAAATTTCTTCATCAAAAACTCTAATACCTCCCTCTGTTTTACCCGCACCAAAATACCCTGTTCCTATTTGAAATATTAAGTCTCCTCCTTGTAGATGGTATGGAGAGATCCCTCCTTCTCCTGTATTATGTGCAAATCCTCCCATTTTTGCTCCTTGATTTAACGCCATAATAGCATTTTTACTTAAGGATCCAAATGACATTGCCGAAATATTAATTATAGATGCATTGTATTTATGAATGCATTTATCCGACCCTATCAAAACACGTTCTCCTTTTATATTTTTATAGTTGTCAGGAAACAATGAATGCTTAATAAATTCATATCCTTTTCCGTAAACATTGTGTTGAGTTCCAAATGGCACTGTCTCTATTTCTTTTTTTGACCTTTGATATACAATACTTCTTTTCTCTCGGTTGATTGGCGTTCCATTTAAATCATCTTCTATAAAGTATTGTTGAATTTTTTCTCTTTCTTCTTCAAAAACCCAGCGAAGTCTAGCTATAATCGGAAATGATCTCATTAACGAATGTTTTTTTTGAATAAAGGCATCAAAAAGTGCTAAAAGTGTTAAGCAGGTTGAGATAATTAATAATATAAAACTTCCCGTTTCTGGTTTAAAAAAAGTCAATACTGCACTCAAAGCATTAATTATAAGCACAATAGCTAAAATGGTATCTCTCATAATAACAGGTTACAAAATCTAAAAATACTAAGTTCTATTACACAAAAAAAGCCCTGATTAACTCAGAGCTTTGATTTTGTGTAAAATCCAAATTACTTTTTGAATTTAGCATATTTGTTTTTGAACTTATCAATACGACCAGCTGTATCTACTAATTTAGATTTACCAGTATAAAATGGATGAGAAGTTCTTGAAATTTCTAATTTGATTAAAGGGTATTCTACGCCTTCAACTTCCAAAGTTTCTTTTGTATTAGCAGTAGATTTTGTAATGAATACATCTCCGTTTGACATATCTTTAAATGCAACGAGCCTATAATTTTCTGGATGTATACCTTTTTTCATTTTTTTGTAACTTTAAATTTTTTATTGAACTTACTAAAAGGTGGTAAATCTTTTAGTTTATTCAAAAGACCAAAAACCTGCAATGGCTATTTTGAGTTTGCAAATTTAATTCTTTTTTTTAATATCCAAACAATAAATTGTTTTAATTTGTAGTGCAAAATTAAATTTGAAAATAAATCATCAAACTATCATGAACATCAGTAATCACCTTATTTTTATTTGCTTAGTTCTAGGACTATGTGTGTCTTGCAGTGATAATAATTATAAATTCAAACTAAATACTACCCAAAAAACTACACTGGGAGAAAAGGCAAACATAAAGTTTGAACAATTAACAGGTAACAAAATTGATTCTGTTCAAATTTATGTTAATCGCAATCGTGTAAATACAAACGAAAGTTCAATTACTATAAATACCATAGACTTTGGTGTTGGAAAACATTTGGTTACTGCTATCGCTTTTTATCCCAATAAAACTAAAAAACTCAATAATTCTATTGAAATTTTCGCTCCAAAATCTCCAAAATTATATTCTTTTAAAATAAAAAATACATTTCCACATGATTCAAAAGCCTATACACAAGGGCTAGAATATCATAATGGATTTCTTTACGAAACAACAGGAAGAAGAGGAAAATCTAGCTTAAGAAAAGTAGAAATTAAAACAGGTAAAGTTTTACAAAAAAAGGATCTAGAAAAGAAATATTTCGGTGAAGGAATGACCATTTATGATGATAAAATATACTGGCTTACTTGGCAAGCTCGTAAAGGTTTTATTTATAATCTAGAAACTTTTGAAAGGCTAGGAAGTTTTAGCTATGACAAAAGTAATGAAGGTTGGGGATTAACGCATAACAAGACAGAATTAATAAAATCAGATGGCACCAACAAAATATGGTTCTTAGACCCTAAAGATCAAAAAGAAAAGAGAAGCATACAAGTATACACAAATAAAAAAGCTATTAAACGACTTAATGAATTAGAGTTAATCAATGGCAAAATATATGCAAATTACTGGCAAAAACCACTAATCGCTGAAATAAACTCAAACGATGGAACGGTAGAAGGTATTATTAACCTAACTGACTTAGTTAAAACTGTAAAGAAAACGCAAAACATAGTTGATGAAGATGAAGTTTTGAATGGAATAGCTTTCGATAAAGAAAATGACAGGCTCTTTGTAACAGGAAAGCACTGGAACAAGTTATTTGAAATAGAAATAGTTAAACAATAATTCACGATATAATAGGTTATTAAAAATGGCTATAATTTTCTTCTAGTATTTTCATGAGATCAGGTATATTATTTTTTGGGGTTATTTTAATTTTATTTTCTATCGGTTCTTGTAGAAAAGATTTTGAAGTTAAACCAAACCAAGGAAAACTCGAATTTTCAAAGGACACTGTTTTTTTAGATACCATTTTCAGTAATATTGGTTCTTCAACTTACAACCTAAAAGTATACAACAGAAGTAACAATGATCTAACCATTCCGAAAATAAAACTCAAAAATGGAGTTAGCTCTAACTATCGTCTGAATGTAGACGGTATACCGGGTAAGGAATTCGATAACATAGATATATTAGCCAAAGATAGTATATACATATTTATAGAAACAACAATTGATCACGCTTCTCTATCAGATCCTCTTTATACAGACAAACTGTTATTTGATAATGGTGATAAGGAACAAATAGTTGACTTAGTAACATTGGTTAAAGATGCCCATTTTATTTATCCAGATAAAAATGGCTTGCAAATAGAAACCTTAGTTATCAATGGAGAAAAAACTGATATCCAAGGACGATTTCTAAAAGATTCAGAGCTTATTTTCACTGCAGAAAAACCCTATATAATATATGGTTATGCGGCCATTCCTTCAGGTAAAACATTAACCATTGAAGAAGGCACTAATATTCATTTTCATGAAAACTCAGGACTTGTAGTTGATCGTAATGCACAAGTAAAAGCTAATGGTTCGATAGATAAAAAAATCATTTTTCAAGGAGATCGTTTAGAGCATCGGTTTGATGATGTTCCAAGCCAATGGGGTACTATCTGGATAAGATCTGGTAGTATAAATAATCAATTTAGTAACGTACTAATAAAAAATGCGGTTGTTGGAACCTTAGTCGAAGGCTTTTCTCCTACACCATCGCTTACTATTCAAAATTGTGAAATCTATGATTCAGGAGCCTATGGGCTTTTTGCTAGAAATTCAAACATTATCGCCAATAATTTGGTAATAGGAGATGCTGGACAGTCTTCTCTTGCCTGTACACATGGAGGCAAGTATAATTTTACACATGCGACTTTTGCCAATAATTGGTCACAAGGATTACGAGAATTGCCTGCCGTGATTATAAACAATCATTTTACTTATACAAATGACGACGGTGTAGAAGTAACTGAAATAAGAGATTTGATGGAAGCAAACTTTACCAACTCGATTATTGATGGAAATAGTAATATTGAACTTGTACTAGACAAATTACAAACAAGTCTTTTTAATTATAATTTTAAAAATTGCTTAATTCAGTTCAACGATATCAACGATAATTATGACGATATTGAAGAACTAAACTTCAACAATAATGTTCATTACCAAAATAATATATTAAATGGCAACCCTGCATTCAAAAATATTAATAAAAATAAATTTTCTATTTTAAAAGATAGTGATGCTATTAATAAAGGAACTAGATCTAGTATATCTGAAGATATTGTGGGAAATTCAAGAAATACACGCATTGATATAGGAGCTTTTCAGTTTGTAGAAGAATAACTTCAAACATAAAATACATTTTCTTCTTTAGGTTAATGCTCCGAAAAAGCCTTAAAACTTTTCTACAAACAAGAATGTATCAGATCACTACACGTATGTGTATAATCTCTCTATAATTTATATTAAGAACATTCTCAAGAGAGATTTGTTGATAGAAATACTTAAAAAAATTATTTAAAAATAATTGTTTAAGTATAAAAAACTGTTTAAACAATTTGCTCAATAATTTTCGATCAACTCAATTTATAAAAAACATTTATGTTAATTTTTATTAACATCTACAAACAGTAATAATAGTGCATACTTTAACGTTTTATTTGCTTTTTTTGAACTTTCAAGTTCTTTTTCCTGTTAAAAAATTGTTTCTTTAAGATTTATTTAAGAATTTAGCCAATAATTAATTCAAATAGTTATATAAATGAGAACAAAATTTAACGGAATTTTAACGCTGTTTCTAGCGTTGGCTGTGCAGATATCGTTTGCACAAGACCGTACTATCACGGGTACAGTTTCTGATGAATCCGGACCTTTACCAGGGGTTTCAGTTCTAAAAAAAGGAACATCAACGGGAACTGAAACTGATTTTGACGGAAATTATTCTATCAAAGCGAAAACAGGAGATGTCCTTATTTTTAGTTTCGTAGGGATGAAAAATATTGAAAAAACAGTCGCCAATTCAAACCAGGTTAATGTTTTGATGGAAAATGACAATTTATTAGATGAAATCGTTGTTGTTGGATATGGTGAACAAACAGAGAAGAAAATTATTCAAAATGTATCTATTGTAAAAGAGAAAGATATAGAGGATCTTCAAGTGACCTCTGCTGATCAATTACTTCAAGGACAAGCCTCTGGAGTGCAGTTGGTAAACTCTTCGGGCGTTTTAGGTGCTGCCTCTGTAATTAGAGTAAGGGGTATCAGCACTATTAGTGCTGGAAGTCAGCCACTAATTGTTATTGATGGAATGCCAATAACGGATACAGATAATACAAGTGATAATGGTGGGAATACTGGTGCAAATCCTTTGTCGTATATTGACCCAAATGACATCGGTACTTTTACCGTTTTAAAAGATGCGGCAGCAACTAGTATTTATGGGTCTAGAGGTGCAAATGGTGTAATTTTAATTACTACAAAAAAAGGAAGAAAAAACACAGATGCTAAAATAACTGTAGACGTAAGTACTCAAATAACTGAAGCAACTGACACGCCCAATATACTTTCCGCTGACCAATGGAGAACATTCAGAACTGACGTTCACAACATACAAGAAGGAACAAATCTTAATCCAGAAGATTTAGGTCATGGTGCACTCGGTGACCCTGGAACAGACTGGCTAAACGGTGTTCAAAAAATTGGTTATACCCAAAGATACTCTTTAAGCGCAAGAGGAGGAAGTGAAAAAAATTCATATTTTTTCGGACTAAATTATCAAGATGCAGAAGGTTTTATTATTGGAAACGACCAAGAAAGAATTGGCGCAAGAGTTAATTTAGACATGGACGCTAAGAGCTGGTTAAAATTGGGGGTAAACATGGGGGTTACTCATACAACTCTGAACAGAATAGCTGTTGAAAATTCAATTAACGCACCTTTTACAACAGGTTTTTTACAGAACCCGACAAAGTTGGCATATGATAATGAAGGAAATTTCTTGCAATCAGGCACTTTCATTCCGAATATTTTTGCGCGTGTTGATTTAAATGAAAACGTTTTGAAAACCTTTAGAATAATCGGAAACACCTTCGCTGAGGTTAAATTATTTCCTAATCTAAAATATAGATCTGAATTTGGAATAGATGTCTTAAGACTGGAAGAATTTGGAAGACAAGCGGAATTCAATGCTCCCGGAGCAGACGGTAAACCAGGAGGAAGTGCCCAACAACTTTTAGTTAATGAAGATAGATGGTTGACAAATCAAACGTTAAATTATAGTACAGTTTTCGCTAATGACCATAATTTAAACATTACTGCAGGTTTAACTTATGAAGAGACATTGCGTACCAGATCTAATATTTCTGGTACAGAATTTATATCTGATGACATTAGAAACCTAGGTGCAGCTAATCAAGAAAATGTAAGTTTTGTAAGGGGTGAAGGTGACCGTGATGCGAATAGATTATATGGTTTATTCTCAAGACTTTCTTATGATTATAAAGGCAAGTATTTAGTAGAAGGATCTTTCAGGCGTGATGGTTCTTCTAGATTTGGAAGAAATAATAGATTTGGTAACTTTTGGTCTGTCTCAGGAGGTTGGGTTATTTCACAAGAAGAATTCATGAACAATAGTTTCTTTAATTACTTATCGTTAAGAGGTAGTTATGGTATTGTGGGTAATGATAGAATTGGTTATCTACCTGCCTTAGGCTTATTTTCAGGTGGATCAGAAGGAAATTATAATAGTCAATCTGGTATTATTCCAAGTCAACCAGAGAATCCTGATCTAAAGTGGGAAGAAAGCGCTACTTTTGATATTGGAATCAAATCTAGATTTTTAAATAATAAAATATCGTTAAATGCTAATTACTTTATCAAGAAAACAAATGATCTTTTATTGAGTGTCCCATTACCTCCTCAAACAGGGTATAATACTGTAACAGCTAATGTGGGGGCGATGGAAAATTCGGGATTCGAATTTGATTTATCATCAACCAATATTTCAACCGATAATTTTGAATGGAAAACTAGTCTTAATATATCATTTATAGACAATAAAATAACTGAACTATTTGATCAAGCAGCCACAGATAATGAAGGCAGAAAAATACTCGACAATGGTAATCAAAGAGCTATTGTAGGAGAATCTCTAAACAACTTCTTCTTAATTAGATATTCGGGAATTAACCCAGAAACAGGTGATGCTGAATGGCTAGATATAGACGGCAATAAAACGACAACCCCTAATTCAAATGATCGTGTTGTAGTAGGTAATCCTCTACCTGATTTTTCTGGAGGTATCACAAATACATTTAGATATAATAATTTTGATCTTTCATTTTTAATGAACTATTCTTACGGTAATAAAATAATGATTAACGGTCTGCGATTTATTGATGGTTTTAATGCTATTGGCGGAATTGGTAATGTTAGAGAACAAAATTTAAATTTTTGGAGGAATCCTGGTGATGATGCTTTTTTACCAAGCCCTTCAAGCTCTACTGCTGATAGTTATGCCCAAACATCTACATTACAACTAAAAGATGGATCCTATTTAAGACTAAAAAACATAACACTTGGCTACAATATATCCAATGATATTTTAGGAACCTCGAAATTCTTTACAAGTGCAAGGTTATATGCAACTGCAACGAACTTATTTACTATCAAATCTAGTGAATTAAAAGGTATTGACCCTGAAGTAACTGATGATATCGACCCAAGATTTCAAGGTGAGTCTTTTTTTACTGCGCCACAAGCCAAATCGTATTCAATTGGATTAACATTGACTTTTTAAAAAATCAAATATGAAGAAAATAATAAAATTATATAAAGTTTCTTTCATTGCACTATTACTATCAATAAGTGCGTGTAATGATAATTTAGATTTAAAACCAGAAGATAGTATCGAACAAAGTGTTGTTCTTACAAGTCCAAACCTAATAAAAGGTGCAGTGACAGGAATATACAGTAAGCTACAAGATTCGGATATTTATGGACAACCACAAATGGTTGCTGAATTTATGGCTGACAATGTAGACTTTGTTGGAAGTTTCCCTTCTTTAAGAGATATAAGAGATTACCAAACACTTGCTACCAATAGATCAATAGATGGGTATTGGATAGATACATTTGAAAACATAGCAGCAACTAATTTTATTATAACAAATTTCCCTGCTATTTCTAGTAATTTAATCACGGAAGCTGAAAAGAGATCCTATATTGCACAAGCAAAATTTATAAGAGCTCTTTCAAATTTTGAATTAGTTAATTTATTTGCGCAACCTTATCAATTTTCTAGTGGTACAAATCTTGGTATACCCCTAGTTTTTGAATTCTTCAAAGGTGATATAAGTCCATTTCAAAAGGAGAGGTCAACTTTGAATGAAGTTCATAATCAGATTGAGAGTGACTTGAACGATGCTATAGCTAATTTACCTAATGGAAGTAATGGTTCAGCTTCTAAAGGAGCTGCTCAGGCTCTCTTAGCTAGATTATATCTTTATAGAGAACAATGGAGTAATGCCGCTAATTTAGCTAACGAAGTAATACAATCTGGTCAGTACAGTTTGTCTAGTAATTATGACTTTTACAATGATAAAAGTGAAAATCCAGAACACATATTTACTGTTATAAATTCGAGCGCTGATCCTATTGTAGGAAGTGGCTCTACAGCTTTTTATAACGCAGCTCCTTTAGGAAGAGGTGATGCCCCATTTTCTCAAAACCTTATAGATGCATTCAATGATGAGGCTGGAGATTTGAGGTTTTCTGACCTCTCTGTTGCTGCAGCGGATGCTGGGGGTAATAACACATTTTTCACTACAAAATATTCTGATGGTACAAATGCGGCATCTTTATCTCCCGTTTTAAGAATAACAGAAATGTATTTAATCAGAGCTGAAGCAAACCTAAATGCTGGATCAAGTATTGGTGACACACCTCTAAATGATATTAATCGTTTAAGATCACGAGCTGGTTTACCTGCTTTAGCTTCTGTAAATATTGATCAGATTCTTACAGAACGAAGAAAAGAACTTTGTTTCGAAGGACATAGACGTATGGATTTATTAAGAAATAATAGAAACTTGAGACCCGATAATGGGGTAGAATCAGCTCCAGGTGCTGATAAAGTTATACTACCAATACCTGATGATGAAATGAATTTGAACCCGAATATTACTCAAAGCCCAGGTAGTTTCTAAAAAATATACAGATTTTTAAAAACCTTTAGATAATATCTAAAGGTTTTTCTTTTTTAATATACCTTTGCTACTATGCAAGAAAACACAATTATTTTTGGACTTAGAGCCATAATAGAAGCCATTGAAAGTGGTTCTTCTTTAAACAAAATTTATTTACAAAAAGGCTTAAGAGGTGATCTTTATTACCAGCTAGAAAAACTAGTTAAGAAAAATAAAATTTCTACTAGCATTGTTCCAACAGAAAAATTGGATCGCTTATCAAAACATAACAATCATCAAGGTGCTGTTGCTAAGATTTCTCCAGTAGACTTTAGTGACCTTGACACTCTAATTAATGATACTTTAAAAAATAATAGTACGCCTTTGTTCCTTCTTTTAGATCAAGTATCTGATGTACGCAATTTTGGAGCAATTATAAGAACGGCTGAATGTACAGGAGTTAATGGTATTATTATAGCTAAAGGAGGTAGTGCTCCAGTTAATGCTGAAACCATCAAAACTTCTGCAGGAGCTGCATTTAAAGTACCTATTTGCAAAGTTGATCATATAAAAGATGCTGTTTTTCATTTAAAATCTGCCGATATAAAACTTGTTGCAGCTACCGAAAAAACTGATGAAATTCTTTATGATGTCAACTTAAATCAACCAATTGCTATTATAATGGGATCTGAACATAAAGGAGTAAGCAATGCTGTTTTAAAGCTATCTGACTACAAGGTAAAACTACCACTATTAGGAGACATTGAGTCTCTAAACGTATCAGTTGCTTGTGGTGCTATTTTATATGAAACCATAAGACAGCGTTCTTTATAAAACAGAAAGTTTGAATGTATATTGATTTTCTCTAAAGAAATACGACACCTTCTTTATCTTTTTGATGTAGTCCTTAAAACGCAAAATTTAAATATATATTATTAACGAACACATTAAAAAATCACTGTTTGAAAAATAAGTTGTCATTTTGTTTTGAATAAAAAGATTTCTTGTCATAAATTAACATAATTTTTATATTTCATTGTATTAAAATTGTTTAATTAACATATTTTTAGGAATTTAGTGGCTAATTAATTCAAACATCACTTTAATGAAAACAATGTGTAATAAATTTTTAACACTGTTCCTTGTGTTAATTGTGCAAACTATCTTTGCTCAAGTTAGAACAATAACAGGAACAGTTTCTGATGAATCAGGCCCTCTACCGGGTGTCTCAATACTTATCAAAGGCTCTACCAAAGGTACCGAGACAGATTTTGATGGAAACTATTCAATCAAAGCTAAATCTGGAGATATTCTAACATTTAGTTTCGTTGGAACCAAACAAGTTTCAAAAACAGTTGGAACTAAAAATCGGATAGATGTTTTATTAGAAAACGATAACCTACTTAGTGAAGTGGTAGTTGTGGCTTATGGTACACAATCTAAAAATTCACTTACTGGATCTGTAAGTGTCATCAACCAAGAACAAGTTGAAAACGCAACCTTTTCTAACCCTGTAAAAAGCTTAGAGGGTATGGTTTCAGGATTGAGAGTTATTCAAGCTGATGGTAATCCAGGAGCAGATCCAATAATAAGAATAAGAGGATTCAATTCTATTTCTGCTGATAGCTCTCCTCTTATTGTTTTAGATGGGATTCCATATTCGGGCAGTCTTAGTAGCATAAATCCTAAGGATATTGAATCTACAACCGTATTAAAAGATGCTTCTTCAACATCTTTATACGGTAATAAAGCTGCTAACGGGGTTTTAATGATTACTACTAAAAAAGGAAAAAAAAATCAATTAAATATTAGTATCGATAGTAGAATTGGATTTACTCAAAGGGGAGCTAAAGAGTATAATATTATTACATCACCTGGAAAATTTTATGAAACTTACCACAGTGTTTTAGCTAACTCTGAGTTTTACAAGCAAAATAATGACGGAACTCCCATAACTTTAGAGGAAGCTAATCAATACGCCTCTGACAACCTCATCACTAAATTAGGAAATTACAATCTTTATAACGTTGATGACGATCAACTAGTAAACCCCTTAACAGGGAAATTGAACAGTGCTGCTGTTTTACAAGTAAACGATAAGTGGGAAGATGCTTTATTTAGAGATGCTGCCACATTTCACTCAAATAACATTAGTTTATCAGGAGGTTCTAACGATGTTACTTACTACCTATCTTTGGGAACTGAAACTAATAACGGTTATTCAGTAAGAAGTAATTTCAAAAGACATTCTGCTCGCTTAAAAGCTACGTCTGCAAAAATATTTGATGCTGTCACACTTAGTGGAGATGTTGCCTATGCAAGATCGTCTAGTCAAGCAATTCCATCTACGCTTGATGCAAATGGTGTACCAACTACATTCTTCTCTAATACTTTTCAATGGACACGAAGAATTGCTCCCATATATCCCGTTTTCCAATACGATAAAGATTGGAATCCTATTTTTGATCCTAATACGCCTAGTGGTTTAGCATACGATTTTGGAACTCCTCAAATATTTTCTGACGGATCAAGTAGAGGTTCAAGACAATATGCTGTTGGAGAACATCCCTTGGCCGTAATTGAAAATACTATTGAAACAAATAAGAGAGATAATTTTAATGGTGGAATGAGTGCTCAAATTGATCTACCTTTTGATATTAAATTTAAATATGTCATGAACTACTTATCAGAAGGGAATCAAGGCACTGATTTTACAAAGCCTGGTGCTGGAGCATTCGCTAAGGCTCAAAATGGACTTTTGACAAATAATAGAAATAGTCGTACGACCTTTACTAATCAGCAATTATTAACTTGGGTAAAAAAATTGGGAGATCATAACTTTGATATCCTACTGGGACATGAGACTTATGAAGAAAAATTTACTACTTTAGCGCTATCAAAAAGAAATATAATTGGTGATTTCAGTCCAATTTTAGATAATACATCAGTGTATTCTTCTGCAAGTAATTATAATACAAAATATTTAACAGAAGGTTATTTTTCAAGATTTATTTACGGATTAAATAATACTTACTATCTAAATCTAACAGGACGTTATGATGCTTCTTCAGTATTCCATCCAGATGAACGATGGGGATTCTTTTGGTCAGCAGGAGCTTCGTGGGTTATGAGTAATGAACATTTTTTAAGAGATTCTAAAACTATTAACTTCTCTAAACTATCTCTAAATTATGGTACTACAGGAAATGATAGATTATTTTATCCAAATACTTCTACAAGAAATCTTGTCGCATATGAAAATCAATACAGTATCGATGAAAGTAATGGAGCCTTAACACAACAATTATATACCATTGGAAGTAAAGATATAACATGGGAAGAATCGGCAAGTTTTGACGTAACATATGAAATAGGTTTATTCAACAAATTAAATTTGTCTTTAGGGTATTTCAGAAAACAGACCGATAATCTTCTATTCAATGTTCCCATACCTTTATCTACTGGACAACCCTCAAAGCCTCAAAATGCAGGAACCATGATCAATAGTGGTCTAGAGGCTGAATTGTCATGGAATATAATCGATAAAGAGCATTTTAAACTTAATTTTAATGCTAATGCTTCTACTCTAAACAATGAAATTACAAAACTACCAAACGGAACAGCAATTCAAGTCGGAAATTTTAGAAGAGAAGAAGGAAAGAGCCTTTTTGAATACTATATGGTAGAATTTGCAGGAGTAAATCCTGACAACGGTAATGCTCAATATTATACAGTAGACCAAACATCTGGAGAAAGAATTGTTACTGAAGATTATGCTAACGCTGCTGAATTTGGAAGAACCTATCTAAATAAGGAAGCCATTCCAGACTTTACAGGCGGGTTTGGTACTAACATTCAATTGGGTGATGTTTCTCTGGGAATGCAATTTGCATATCAATTTGGAGGTTATGGTTATGATAGAGAATACATCTCATTACTATCTTCTACCTCTAATATTACTAATATCGTTGATTATGATAAAACATGGACATTAAATAACCCTAAAGCAGAATTGCCTAGAGTTGATCCTCTTAGAATAGATCAATACCAGGTATCTAGCCTTTATCTTGTTGATCTTAGCTATTTGAGTTTAAGTAATATTAATTTATCTTATACTCTTGATAAGAAGTATTTAAAAAAACTACACATCGATAACGTTAGACTTTATGGGACTATTAATAATGCTTTTTTACTTTATAGTGCTAGACAAGGATATGACCCGCGTTTAAACTCAACTGGACGTTCATCTGCAGAATACGGTGCTAACAGAACCGTTGCTTTAGGTGTTAATATCAACTTAAAATAAACTAATTATGAAAAAATTTAAAATACTTTATATTAATACTTTCCTAAAAATATTATCAATATTTTTAATAACCTCTTTTTTTACCTCCTGTGCTGATTTTGATCAAGACTTTTCAGATGAACGATACCTTACAGACTCTCATTATCAGGATATTGCAGCAACCGGAGGCACACAAGGTATTAAGGCTATCGATTCAGGAATTTTATCATACTTAAGAGACGGAGAGGATGGTACAATCGAATTCGGTTTAAAGGCTGTAGATTTAGGAATGGATATGAGAAGCAACGATATTGACATGAGTGTAAGTACCCATTTCGGATTATTCAATAACTATGATAATGTTATTTTAACTAATCGTAATAATGAATTTATGTGGGAATTCTTTTACAAAATAATCAACAATGCTAATTTCGTAATTAACTCGATAGGTAATAATCCTACTGAAGAGCAAATAATTTTTAGATCTAAGTCACATACTTACCGAGCCATTGCATATTTTTATTTATTAAGAATATATCAACACACCAAAGCTTCTGATGCTACCGAAGCGATTCCTATCGACTTTGGTAACTTTGTAGGACAACCAAAATCTACGGTATTAGAAGTTAAATCTCAAATACTGGATGACCTAACAATAGCTTATGATGGTTTAAAAAACTATACTAGAGCGTCAAAAGAGGAAATTGACGGAAATGTTGTTGCTGCCTATTTAGCTAGGTATCATCTGACTTATGAAAATTGGGCTGAAGCAGAGCTCTATGCCAATATTGCCATGCAAGCAGGAAGTATTAGCAACGATGTAATGCATGGATTTGATGAACTTAATTTATCAGAAGCTATATGGGGAGCTATTGTAACAAATCAAACTTCCGAAATATATGCATCATTTTTTTCACATGCAAGTCAAATAAATGATGGATATAGTGGTTGGAATCACTTTAAAACAGTGAATTCAAATCTTTATGACATGATACCAGATTCAGATAAGAGAAAAGCCTGGTTTGCAGATAAACAATATAGTGACGGTGTTGTCATTGTACCTGGTACTTGGTCTCATTACAACATTACTCCTAAATATACTAGCTTGAAATTTATTGCTCACCCTGGACCTGGTCAGTTCATAGGTGATTATATTTATCTAAGAAATACAGAATTTTACTTAACAAAAGCTGAAGCCCAAGCAAAGCAGGGAAAAAATACTGAAGCACAGCAAACTTTATTTGAGTTAAACTCAGTTAGAGATCCAAATTATACTATTTCTACAAAAACAGGACAAGATTTAATTGATGAAATTTTGTTGTATCGTAGAATTGAACTTTGGGGAGATGGGCTTGCTTCTTTTGATATGGCTAGAAATGGGGTAGGATTAAACAGAAAAGATGGTAGAACCAATCTAGTAATGCCTGGTGCAGATCTTGTAATTCCTGCTATGGATCCTAAAATGATTTTTCAAATTCCTCAAAAAGAAATCGACGCTAACCCTAATTTCTAATTCGAAAGGAATAATACTTTAAAAAAACCAGGAAAATATTTCCTGGTTTTTTTAAATATTTTAGAGATTATAATTATATTTTAAAAAATAACAGATTCAGCAATGCTGTTTTAAAGTTATCCGACTACAAGGTAAAACAGCCATTATTAGGAGAAATTGAGACACTAAACGTATCTGTTGCTTGTGGCGCTATTTTATATGAAACCCTAAGACAACGATCACTATAAAAAAAGAAGATTTAGATATCTTCTGAATCTTCTTTATAAATATATTTATAAGTTATTGTCTGGACACTATTGATCTCTTCTTCATTCTCATCCAATTCAACTGGTGGTATATAATTTCCATTTTCATCAAACATATCATCAAACCCATTCTTAGAAAACACAAATTTCTCTTTAACAACTCCTTTTTTTCTATAAATAAAAGCAAAAATCACCCCAACTATAAAACCTGACAAATGTCCTTCCCATGAAATCCCTTCTTTTATCGGAAATACATACCAAATCATACTTCCATATAAAAATATCACTACTAAGGATACAGCGACAAGTCTAAAATGTCGTTTGATAATACCACTAAAAAATATGAAGCTAAACAGCAAATAAACAATCCCACTGGCTCCAATATGATTAGATTCTCTACCTATTAGCCAAGTTAAAAAACCTGTTAAAAGACCTCCATAAATAAAAATTTTAACAGCCACTTCTTTATAAAAATACAAAGTTAAACTTGCCAATACAAAAAGAGGAACAGAATTATTGAATAGATGACTAACCCCGCTATGAATAAAAGGAGAAAACAATACTCCCCTGAGACCTTTAAATGATCTAGGATACACGCCATACTTATTGAAATTAAATCCAAATTTGATTTCAAACCAGTAAATGGTCCAAATTATTAAAACAAATACTATAGGAACTATAATTATTTTTTCTAAAGACTTTAATTCATTTTTCTCACTCATAATCATTTATTATCAAAAACACAACCAATTAATTTATTCTGAAAATTTGTCAGATCATTAAGAATAAAATTAGTCAAAATAATTAGTAACTTTGAATTAACTCATACACTTTAAAATGAATCAACCCCTAGCTGAAAGAATACGACCAAAATCTTTACAAGATTATATAAGTCAACAGCATTTAGTTGGCCCCAATGGTATTTTAACGAATCACATTAAACAAGGTATTATTCCTTCCTTAATTTTATGGGGTCCTCCAGGAATTGGTAAAACAACATTGGCAAATATTATTGCTAAAGAGTCTGAACGTCCATTTTTTACACTCAGCGCTATTAGTTCAGGTGTAAAAGATGTAAGAGAAGTTATTGAAAAAGCTAAAAAAAGCAATGGTTTATTTACACAAAAAAACCCGATACTTTTTATTGATGAAATTCACCGTTTTAGTAAATCGCAACAAGACTCACTTCTCGGAGCTGTTGAAAGAGGCTGGATTACATTAATCGGTGCAACAACCGAAAACCCAAGCTTTGAAGTCATTCCCGCCCTATTATCTAGATGCCAAGTTTATATTCTGAACTCATTTGACAAAAATGACCTAATTATGTTATTGAATAGAGCACTAGAAAAAGATGAAATCATATCAAAGAAAACAATTGTACTAAAAGAAACGGAAGCTTTGTTGAGAGTATCAGGAGGGGATGCCAGAAAACTATTAAATACCTTTGATTTACTCGTTGGTGCAGAGGATGAGATTACCATAACAAATGAACTTGTTTTAAAGAAGATTCAAAAATCACCAGCAAGATATGATAAAACAGGGGAGCAACATTATGATATTATTTCTGCCTTTATAAAATCAATAAGGGGAAGTGATCCAAACGCAGCTGTATATTGGTTAGCTAGAATGCTTGAGGGAGGAGAAGACGTCAAATTTATTGCTAGAAGACTATTAATTCTCGCTTCTGAAGATATCGGTAATGCAAACCCAACGGCTTTGATATTAGCTAATAATACATTTCAAGCTGTATCAGTAATAGGAAACCCTGAATCTAGAATTATACTGAGTCAATGTACCGTATATTTAGCTAATTCGGCAAAAAGTAATTCTTCATACACAGCTATTAATGATGCTCAACAATTGGTTAAAGCATCTGGCGACCTATCTGTTCCATTACACTTGAGAAATGCTCCAACTAAATTAATGAGTGATTTAAACTACGGTAAAGATTACTTATATGCCCACAACCATCCTGAAAACTTTATAGAACAAGAATTTATGCCAGAAGAAATAAAAAACACGAAGTTGTATGAGCCAAGTAATAATGCACGTGAGACTCAGTTTAGAAATACTTTAAAAAAACGTTGGAAAGACAAATATGATTATTAGGGATTTCACTAAATAAATTTATTTTTAGAATTTTATATTAAATTGCTTTATTATTTTTTGATCCCCTTCATAATATTCTATTTTCCAATAGTCTTTTTCTCTATAAACAATTCCTGTTTTATTCTTCAGTATAAAGACATTATTTTTTTCTGTTTTCAATATCACAAAAACCTTTTTAGGTTGATCATCAATTAACTGATAACCTTTACTTAGCGGCTGTGCATAGAGCAACGGAAAAGAATTATTATTCACACTATATTTTTCTGCAGTATTCTTTGGAATATTACTGAATGATTTTTCTGTATTATTTTCTAACTCTTTATTTTCTGAAACTGAATACTTATATCCTAAACTCTTTAATGACAAAAAGGCTTTCCTTATCGATTCATGATATGCTTTTTTGTACTCTTTTATCTTACTTTTACCTGTAACAGAAGTAAATACAACCTTATTATAACAATCTCTTAGCTCAACGAAACTTTTAGTCGTAAACATACTCGAGGCGTCTTTTACAACTCCTGTCAAAGCAAGACATCTATTTTTATTTAAGTCTCCAGGTAATTTATCACTATCTAAATAAGCTTTAAAACCATATTTTTCGAATAAAAACTTGGTAAGAGAGCTGGTTTGATATTGATCCTTTTTTTTCAGAAATTCAAATTTACTTGGAACAATGACATATTTATAATTATTAATTTTGCTTTGACCGACTATGCTCAAGGTCATAATACAGAAAACAGTTAAAAAAAGTATCTTTTTTTTCATTTATTCTATTAGTTTTATGAGGTATCCTACTAATTAAAAACTAAGTTTACTCCAAATTGCATTGAAGCTGTATTTGTATTAGCTAAATTCTGCCATCCAAATATATTTCCAAATATACTATAAATATTAACTTTACCTAGTTTAGCAGAAATACCCGCACTAATATTAGTGTACGAAAAATCGTCAACAGTATACGTTATCTTTCCCTTTAAAGAACTCAAAAGTCTTATTTCATAAAAACCTGTAAACGCAAATTTTGGTCCTGTGGGTCTAAAAACAGAAAATAATTGAACCCCTACTCCATTATCAAAGTAATCATAGTAACTTGTATCCACACAACTCTCTTCCTTTCTTCTTTTACCCCAAGAATGTTTTACCGAAGAGTTGAATTTAATTGGTCTTATCACAGAATAAACCTCTCTATGCTCCTCTGATGGTAGTTTAGATTTAAAATCATTCTTAATATCTTCCCAATAATTACTTGTACTTCCATCATATTGAAATTCTATTCCTGAAATAGAATAAGTACCGTTAATCCGCACATTTCTATTATCTTCAGAATATTCAATAAAACCAATATCAAGAAGGCTTGCCGTTATTTCTGTATTCATATTTACATTATAAGAGAAACCTATATCTATACCCACTCCTAAGTTACCGCCAAAAAAGGAACGCCCTAATAATACATTAGGTTTAATAGTTTGATTATTTTTATCATATATACCTGAACTATACGCTGCAATATTGATATCATTTAAAAAATGTCTGTAAATATTATCTTCACCTAACCTTGTTGTAAAAGTTCCTGTATTATTAGATGTCGTTAAGTTTGCTATTCCTGAATAAACCTTAAAACGAGTTCCTAGATTTAGTTTTTCGTTGATTTTTTTCGAAACACCAAAATGTAAAACACCAAAAGCTTCGGCTTTAAAATTTCCTTGTGAAAAAGAAAATTGTTTGTTTACATAAACCCCATTCCCCTCATTTAACAAAGTAAGAACATCTTTTGGTACATTTCCAAAAATATCTATTTCTGTGTAAAAACCAGCAGATATAAAATACTGATGATCTAATCTGTAGCCAATATTTATTATTTCAGTTTGAGAATTAATCTGTAAATAATCATTACTAGTTATTCTATCTAAAGTGTTTCTCAATTTAATATTTATGTCTTCCCCATCAGCACTAAAAAGATCTGCTACTGTCAATTCTGACATTCCTGCTTCTAAAGAAATTCCAGACAGCAACGGAATACCTATTGAATACCTGTAATCAACTTCACCGCCCGGATTTAATAACAATGTTTGAGGGATATGATCAAATCCATAGAGTACTTGCCGATTTTGGCTGTATATTGAATTAAAAATAACTAGCATAAATAATGCTATTGAAGCGCTTAACTTTTTCATGAATTTATTTCGAAATAAAGAGTTCCTGCTGATTTAAAAATTAAATTTTTATTTTTATTAATGTCGATTATTGAACCGTCAGCGCTTGGCAACAACTCTATAACCACTTCTATTTTGGTAGCCCCTAAAATAGGATCACCCGCTGTTAAAGATATCTCTTCCTTAACCTTGTATTTTTGAACATTTTCGTTAATTATAATATCGGGAACTCTATAAACCTCTTCATTCATTTCGTTTCGAAATCTGAAACTTAATTTAAATACTCTATTAAACGGATTTGTTAATTCGAAATTAAGATCTATTTTTTTTATTTGATCAGCTACGGAGTTTGTAAATAATTCTAATTTTGTAACATCGGATATTTGATTAATTTCAACACCTGAAGGAGTTACAAGCGAGGTCTGGGGTAATTTAGAATAGATAAGAGATACATTATAAACAGGCGTTAATACTATTTTATCTGCTTGATTAAAATCTAAATCTTCAACACAAGAAAAAAAAATAAAAAAACAGAGCGCATATTTCATAACTTTTGATCGCATACTTTACAATTTTAAACTTTCTTTTTCAAAACAAAAAAAACACAAACAACTACCTATCAATTTGTTAAAATTTTTCATTTGTTTAAAGTTACTAATTTTTTACAAATATTTTTTTAATTCTTTCAACGTTTTTATATTTAAGAAATCACTTGAATTGTTATTGTCTTCTTTGGTCAAATGGATTGCTTTCATTCCTATTTGAATTGCTCCATGCACATCAGCTTCCAAGCTATCTCCAATCATAACTGATTCTGCTGGACTAGCAAATGCTCTTTCCATAGCATGTTCGAAAACCTTAGGGTTGGGTTTTTTTACTCCCACACACTCCGATGTCACAATGATTTCAAAATATCGCAACAAATTTGACTTTTCAAGTTTCTTTTTCTGTACCTCTTCAAATCCATTTGTTATGATATGGAGTTTATATTTTAATTTAAGATATTCTAAAACTTCAATGGTTCCTTCAAGAAGGTTATTATAGTTTGGTAAATAATCAATATAATCTCGTGCTATAAGATTTATTAAATTATCTGAAATTTTATAGGCTAACGTATCAAATGTTTCTCTTAATCTTTTGTAACGTAATTCTTCTTTACTAATTTTATTATCTCTGTATAACCTCCAATATCTCATATTTATTGGCGAATAAATTTTAAAAAACTCCGAAAAATTGATGGCAATATTTTGTTCCTTAAAAATCTGTTTAAATGTAAGCTCTGAGTTGGTTTCGAAATCCCATAGGGTGTGGTCTAAATCAAAAAAAAGGTGTTTCGTATTCATCATAGGTCGAATTTAAATATTTTATCATCTAAAAAGCTATTTTATTTTAAATTTATTTAAAACTTTGATAAATAAAAAAAAACATATCTTATTCATTTGCAGCTGGTATCCATCAAGAGTATTACCGAATAACGGAGACTTTATCATGCGGCATGCAGAAGCTGTCGCTCGATATAATAGGGTCTCTATTTTACATATAATCACAGATAATCTTTCTGAAAAAAAAATTGAAATTAATTACCAGAATATTAATAATGTTAACACCTATATTGCTTATGTAAAAAGAATTAAAAACCTAATTTTTAAAGGAGTCCTTTTTTTAAAAGCTTTTAGGACTATTTTGAAGCAAATAGGAGACTTTGATATTGTTCATGTTAACCGAATTTATCCTCTAGGGATTTTTGCTGTTTATCTCAAAACAGTAAAGAAAAAACCATATATAATTTCTGAGCATTGGACAGGCTATCACACTCCTTTAAATAGTAAGATAGGTTTTGGTGAATATTTAATTTCAAAACTTATAGTTCAAAAATCTAGCTATGTATGCCCTGTTTCTAATAACCTAAGAGATGCAATGATTTCATTTGGTTTATTTGGTAATTATAAACCAATTCCTAATGTTGTTGACTGTGAAGTTTTTAAACCACACAAACAAAAAAATGAAATATTCACCATTATTCATGTATCTAACATGAAAGATACACAAAAAAATATTTCGGGGATTTTAAATGCTGTGAAAGAATTTTCTTTGGTTACTGATAACTTTAAACTTTTATTAATTGGTGAAGGATCTGAGAAATATAAAAAAAAAGTAAACCAGCTTAAAATACATAACAAAGTACAATTTTTCGAACATATTTCTCATAAAGATGTAGCCTCAAAAATGAGTAAGGCACATGTATTTCTCTTATTTAGTAACTATGAAAATTTACCTTGTGTAATTTTAGAAAGCTTCTCTTGTGGAACTCCTGTAATTAGTACCAATGTCGGTGGAATACCCGAGTATTTCCCTAAGAATTTTGGTTTTTTAATTGATAAAAACAATAAACTGGCTCTAAAAAACGCTTTAATAGAAATTTATAAAACTAGCTTTATCAATACTAATGAAATGCACAACTATGCACTAAAACACTTTGGCAAAAAAAATATAGCCTTTAAGTTTCAATCACTTTATGAAAAGTTAATAAATGAGTGATCTCAAGGATTATATTTATGATTTTCTAGGCAGATCTGGAGCTTATGTCCTGCTTGCAACAGTTATTTCAAGAGTCCTTTCATTTACAACATCTTTGGTCACCATAAAATTGATTCCAAATAAAGAGCTTGGCGAAGTGTTATATGCGTGGAATATCATTTTATTTCTTTTTCCATTTATCGGTTTAGGCCTTCATCAAAGCTATATCAGATACGGGGCATTATTAAAAAGCATATCAAATAAAAATATTCTATTTGACTATGTCATTAAAAAAGGTATTATTATTTGTTTCTGGCTGACTATTTTAGTGAATCTTTTAGGCATTGCTTTTCCTTTTAATTTTAAATATACTGGAACGTATATATGTTTCATGTCTTTATTATTTATTCCAAATTTCTTAATTGAAATGGTGAAAGCTAAGTTTCGTTTAAACTTCGAGAATAAATCATACGCCATTATTGACATTAAACTTAATATATTACTTGTATTACTCGTTAGTTTATTTAGTTATTTTTTTAAAGAGATTGGGTATATTATTGCATTAATTTCTGCCCCCACAATAGTCTTGCTATTTCATATTGATTCTTTTCTTAATATTCGTCTTAGAAATCGACCTCCCTATCCATTAATCGATCACAATTTTTGGAAATTTGGTATATTCACTAGCCTTTCAAATGTAGTAACCACTTTCTTGTTTTCTATTGATATTTTAAGCATTGGATATTTTATGGAATTATCAGAGAAAATTACAGCCTTAAAATACATTACTCTTATTCCTTATAGTCTATTTTTTTTACCTCGGGTATTTATGGCAACAGACTTTGTTAGTGTCACAGAAAATATTGAAAACAAAAAATATGTATGTAATTACATAAGAAATTACATACAACTCTTTTCAATAATTAGCATTGTTTTTCTTGGTATTGTTGCTTACTTTGGCTCTTATATATTAGCTTTTTTTGATACTTCTTTCATCATTTACAGGGAGACTCTTTTCATCATATCTTTTGGCGCAGCGGGTGTTTTGATATTAAGAGGGCTTTTTGGCAATCTGCTTTCCTCTATAGGGAAAGCTACAAGCAATTACCTAATATTAATGACTGCTATTTTTATCAACATCGTATCCAACTATTTATTAATACCAAAGTTAGGTATAAAGGGAGCGGCTATTACATCAGCTATACTTTTATGGCTTACAGGTTTGGCTTCCTGTTTTGCTTTTTTTTATCATTATAAAAAATACACTAACGCTTAAATAGCTTAACAAAAAAGGGTAAATTATTGTATTTTATAAAAACATACTTTTCATCAATACCTCCAAAACTCTTATAGTACCTAGCTATTTTTTTCATAGAAGACCCCCCAAAATCAAAAACTTCGAAATGCTTTTGATACTTATATATCGCACGGTCATTCATAAAAGTATTAGCTCCATTTTTTCTATTATTAAAGTCAGATGCACAAACTAACTCAGTAACCCTATTTTTCTGTTTTAAAAAAAAAGCTCCGGAAACTAGATGATTGTCTTTATCATAAATCGTTAATAACTCCCCTACCCTTTTTTCTAAACAATTATTTATTAATTCTTGTAAATTTTTATAATCACTCTCTTTTACTTTACGAATTCGTTTTCCTATATTTTTTTTAAATAACTCAATAAAACCACCTGGAGTATCTTCCCATCTTTCTGTTAGATCTAATTTTATTGCTCGTTGCAATTCTCTTTTTCTATTTCTATTATAAGTAGCCCTTATTTCTCCATACTCTTTATTGAGTGATATAATTTGGGTCGTTTTTTCTATTTGAAATTTCTTAAACATACTGAATGAATTTTTAGTATTCATGCGCAGCTCTACAAATTTAAAATCCCCAAGTAGTTCAATCAAAAATTCATTTTCATCCTCGTAATTCTTAGAATAAATACCTAAATATATCATCCAAAAAGGAGGGTAAACATATTTAATAAATACTTTTTTCCTCCAGGGAACTGGCATTACCGCATCATAATCGTTAAGAATATACGCTCCCCATTGATCGCAAATAGTGTTTAAATACCATGAAAATCCAAAAACATTAAATTGAATAGATTGTTGAATACAATCATCGTATTTTTTCAAATCTAAATCTTCTCTTTCTAAATAATTTATCATTCGCTTTTTACAATTTTCAACATAGAATCATACAACCTACTCCACCCTCTCCATCTTTGATAATTACTTAAACTTTCATTATGAAATAGAGTAATAAAATAACCGTTTACTTTTTTTACTTCCTTTTTTAAATCACTTATTTTTCCTAATGCTCTTTTCGGAGTAAGTTTCATATAATCATTAAGTGTAGTATCCATTACGGCAAATGGAAAAATTTTTAAGGGCGTTTGAATTTCAAAATCTATATCATAAAAATAAAAAGGAGTGCAGGTACTTGCTCTAAAACCTGCCTTACTAGCATACCCCATTGAATAGTCTTCTAACACCTCTAAATCAATCAATTTTCGATATGTATCAGGTAATGAAAAACGCAAGTAATGCTGTCGTGATCTAATTACTGGCATGTTTGTTATTGACTCTAGCCTATTCTTCTCTTTTTTTAACATCTCAAAATTCTTCATCGTATAATAAGAAGGATGTAGCCCAACCCTTGCATAGTCTACCATATCTTTTATAAGCAACTTAAATTTAGGTTTTGCAGCAGAAACATTTGTATCATAAGAAGTATAATTACCTATCAAAAAGAAAAAAATAGTTCTAACATCATGTTTTTTCTTACTGTCAATTATTTTTTGAAAAGTATCAAAAGGATCCTTTTTTAGATTAAAAATAACTGCCAATCGATCCCAAATATTAAAAACTTCTAATTGATAAATATCCTTTAAAAATCCTCCCATTGTTCTTGCAAAACTTTTATATTTATATGCATAAGCATTATCTACATCTATCGTTGATATATACTGAAATACTCTTTCTTTATAGGTATATACTGGATACCTTGCTTTAAGCTCTTTCAAGAATTGATATGCCCAAATATCAACAACAGGTTTTTCTAAAAAATTATTTTTAAACGCAATACTTTCAGAAGCTTTAAACCTTTCATAATTATCTTTAATGTGAGGTAAATATTCTTCATATCTCGATATCAAATAAAAACTAGCTGAAAAAATATCAAACGGTATGTCTGATTTGTCTCCTTGGTAAAAAAAACAAGGAACCCCATCCCATTTCCCAATTGATAACTCAACATCTTTTATCCCTTGCTGAAAAAGTAACTCATGGCTCTTTACAAAAAACTCTTTTCCTAACGGAACTTTTGAATATGAAAATTTCGGTCCGCTATGTGCTACAAATTCTTCGACTTTAGTGGTAAAGCCGATTGGGATTTGAAGAATTCTTGTTAATATATGCTTAAAAACATATCTAATTCTTGGAGTTAATTTATGCGTGTATACTATAAGCATCTTTGTTCAATCATTTAAACAAACTTACAAAATTCCTTCATCTGCGAAACTAAAATATGTTTTTTCACTTACAATAAGATGGTCTAGTAGTCTAATATCTAGTATTTCAGCAGCATTTTTTATTTTTTGCGTCAAATTAATATCTGCGTTGCTTGGTTTCAGTTTTCCTGACGGATGATTATGACACAGAATTATTGCAACTGCACTGAACTCTATCGCTTTTTTAAATATAATACGAACATCTACTAATGTTGCGGTTAGTCCACCTTTGCTTACTTGTTTTTTAGCAATTACTTTATTAGCATTATTGAGGTACAAAACCCAAAATTCTTCATGATGGATATCACTCAATATAGGCTTCATTATAGTCATAGCTTCTGAAGAACTTGTTATTTTTTTTAAACTTGTTTTCCCTTCAAACTGCCTACGTTTTCCTAGTTCTAAAGCTGCCATAATCGTAATAGCTTTAGCTTCACCTATTCCTCTAAACTCCATAAGCTTTTCTATTGTACTATTGGATAACTTTACCAAGCTTGTATTGACAAATTTCAAAATTCTTTTTGACAATTGTACTGCACTCTCTTCTTTATTTCCTGAGCTTATAAGTATGGCCAAGAGTTCTGCATCAGATAATGATTCTTTTCCTTTTAACAACATTTTTTCACGTGGTCTATCGTCTATAGCCCAAGCTTTAATAGATAACTTTTCCATTTTTTGTATTAATTTTTGTTTTAAATATAAACCATTTTTTGCACAGACAAACATAGCAGCGTATCTTTGCATGATATCTTTTTTTTATTTTGATATGAAAATAATCATAGCCGGAGCCGGAGACGTAGGCTTTCATTTGGCTAAACTATTGTCCTACGAATCTCAGGATACATACATCATAGATTATGATGGGGACAAATTAAATTATATAAATAATCACCTAGATGTTATTGCAAAAAAAGGAGATGCCACTTCCATTAAGCTTCTAAAAGAAATTGGAATTGATAGTGCAGATTTACTTTTGGCAGTTACAGAGAGTCAAAACACCAATTTTACGATTTCTGTTATTGGTAAATCACTAGGTGCTAAAAAAACCATTGCTAGAATAAGTAATCCTGAATTTTTAAGTAATAAAACTGTTGATTTTAAAAAGTTTGGTGTTGATTTCATGATTTCTCCTGAAGATCTTGCTGCCAAAGAAATTAAACAGTTATTAAATCAATCTTCTTTTAACGATACAGTAGCCTTTGAAAACGGTGTCTTCAACGTAATGGGAACTATGCTCGGTTACAAATCTCCGATACTAGACCTAACTGTAAAAGAGGCTAAAGATAAATTTTGTTTGGTTGACTTTATAACTATTGCTATTAAAAGAGAAGGCGTTAGTCAAACAATTATCCCTAGAGGAGATACTACTTACAAATTAAATGATCAAGTTTATTTTTCTGTTCCAAATTACAGTATTGATAAACTCTATGGAATTATCGGAAAAGAACACATTGATATAAAAAATGTTATGATTCTCGGGGGTAGTAGGGTTGGAAGAAAAACAGCAAGAAAGCTTTGTAAGGATGATTTCAAGGTGAAGCTTGTAGAAAAAAATAAAGATAAAGCCTTTGCGTTAGCTGAAGAACTTCGTAACACTTTAGTTATTTATGGTGATGGTAGGGACTTAGAACTTTTAGAAGAGGAAAATATTAGAGAAATGGATGCTTTTGTAGCGGTTACAGGGGATTCTGAAACGAATATAATGTCTTGTTTAGTTGCTAAATCAAAAGGCGTAAAAAAAACGGTAGCGCTTGTTGAAAATATGGATTATATAAATATATCTCAAACAATAGGTATTGACACATTAATTAACAAAAAATTGATCGCCGCAAGTAATATTTTTCGTCACATTCGTAAAGGAGAGATTTTAGCCTTAGCAAACCTTCACAATGTTGACGCTGAAGTGTTTGAGTTTGAAGTTCAACCCAATGCTAAAGTAACAAAGAAAATCATCAAAGAATTAAGATTCCCAAGAGAAGCTATTATTGGAGGTGTTATAAGAGACGGTAAAGCTCTGATGTCTTTTGGTGATTTCCAATTACAAAGTGGAGATAAGGCTATTGTCTTCTGTTTACCAGAATCAATAACAATTGTGGAAGATTTATTTAACTAGATGGAAAATCTAAATATTAAAATCATTTATCGATTTCTAGGTATTACTGCTATTTTAAACGGTTTGTTTATGTGGATGGCAGTACCTTTTAGCTTATATTTCAAAGAAGATCAAGCTTTCGGTATTTTAAATGCTGGAATTATCACCATAACCATCGGTTCCCTTTTGTTTTTTTTTAATAAACCGAATTCTAAAAATATTCAAGCTAAAGAAGGCTACCTTATTGTTACTTTAGGTTGGCTAATGCTAACTTCCACAGGTATGCTTCCGTACCTACTTACAGGGGCAATTTCTTCTATTACAGACGCATTTTTTGAGACGATTTCTGGTTATTCAACTACTGGATCATCCATATTAACAGATATTGAATCCATGCCAAAAGGAATACTCTTTTGGCGAAGCGCAACTCATTGGATTGGAGGAATGGGAATTATTGTTTTGACAATTGCTATTTTGCCATTGTTAGGAATTGGAGGTATGCAGCTTTTTATGGCTGAGGCCCCTGGTCCTTCAGCAGATAAACTGCATCCAAGAATAACGGATACGGCAAAGCGATTATGGCTTATCTATGTTTTGTTAACAACTGCAGAATTTTTATTGCTAAAAGTTGCTGGTATGACCTGGTTTGATGCAATAAACCATTCAATGGCAACCGTAAGTACGGGGGGCTTTTCTACTAAAAATGCAAGCATAGCCCATTGGAATAACACACCTATAATTCAATACATTATCATTTTTTTTATGTTCATAGCAGGTACAAATTTTGTATTAACTTATTATGCACTTAAAGGAGAAATTAATAAAGTTCTGAGAAACGAAGAATTTAAATATTATTTATTCAGTATTTTAGGTATTTCATTAATCGTTGTTTTTGCAATTATTTTCTTTAATGATCCTAATCTAATAACCACTATAGAGCATCCAATGCCTTTTGGTCCAATTGAAAGTGCTATAAGACATTCATTATTTTCCATTATCTCAGTGGTAACTACTACAGGCTTTGTTTCTGCTGATTTTACAATGTGGAATTTTTTTGTTACAGGAATATTTTTTGCCTTATTTTTTGTTGGTGGTTCTGCTGGATCAACTTCTGGAGGAATTAAAATTGTTCGTCATATTGTAATGCTAAAGAATAGTTTTTTAGAATTTAAAAAGTCTTTACATCCAAATGCCATAATACCCGTGCGATATGATGGAAAAGCGGTAAATCAATCCATTGTATTTAATATCCTTTCTTTTTTTATTTTATACATGCTAATTTTTATAGTAGGAGCAGTTATTTTAGCATTCCTAGGATTAGATTTAAAATCAGCACTTGGAGCATGTGCTTCTTCTTTAGGAAATATCGGACCTGCGATAGGCAGTGTAAGCCCTGTGGACAACTTTTCTCATTTGTCTATAGGAGCTAAATGGTTTTGCTCTTTTTTAATGCTTATTGGTCGTTTAGAATTGTTTACTGTTCTTATCTTACTTACACCTTTTTTCTGGCAAAAAAATTAATTATCCAACCAATTAACTTACTTGTATTTATAAATTAATAAAATTCAAAAACATCAAAGTTTTCAAATTAAACAAACATTTTAGTAGTATTTATTAAATACTTCAATAACCTTTTTTGGCGGAAATATAAACACTTACTAATAATAGAATATTCAGTTAAAACGGTAAAGCTTTTATTTTAAGATAACTTTAAACATAAAATGAATTAGCGAAAAGAGAAGCTCAAGATTAATAAATAATCTCAACACTTCTCTTTGATCCCCCTTAAAATATATTTTTTATTGCAAATTTCCTGGCGGATATTTCAACATTATTTCATTTACAAACTCTTTAATTCTAACCTCTCTTTCCTTACTATTTCTCATAATTAAAGCACCTGTACCAACACCTTGCCAAACAAGCTCTTTATTTTTCGCATCTAATAAATCTATAAATAAAGTACCTTCTGTATGTTGAGATACAATTAAAGGATTTGGTGTATAATACCATGGATACCAAAATCCGTTAAACCTATTATCATTTATATTAATTCGTTCTCTTGATTTTGTAAATAAACTAATCAATAAATCAGGAGATGATGATTTAGACATTCCTTTGGCTACTAAATTAGCCTCCACAGCTCTCAAAATCCGTTTTTTATCCAGATCATTAATTGGTGCTTTATCAATACCTTTTTTATAAAAAGCAAATGTTTTATATTTCGTAAAATCAATACTTGTATCGTAATCGGTTGATACTCGTACCGAACTGCATGCTGAAGTAAGCAGGATAGTAAAAAATAATAATAGTAACTTTGATAGTCTCATTTTGATATATTTAAAAGCTTCTTTACACTGCTTACTAGCTTACCTTAAGCACCTAAAAGAAACCAGTTGATTCCCGTTGATCCAATTTGATTATATTTACGTGATATACTTCGTAGTATTTCTATAAAATAACTATCAATTTTAGTGCCAAACAAAATAAATATTAAATTATTTAAACCTTTTCTTTAAAAAGTAAGAATAACATATGAAATCAAATTATAGCTATATAATAATGACTACCTTTGTGTTGTGATAGTTATTTCAAAATACATTATTCCAAAAGGCTTCGCAGGGCTTGCAGTATATCCTTTTATTTTTCTAAAGAAAACTTCACTTAAAAGTGATATTTTCCTAATTAATCATGAAGAAATACACTTAAAACAGCAAAGAGAAACATTCATTTTACTCTTCTTTTTTTTCTATATAATGGAATGGATTATAAAATTGCTGATATATCAAAATACAGCACTTGCCTATAAAAATATAAGTTTTGAAAAAGAAGCCTACTTAAATGAAGGAAATATTAATTACTTAAATAATAGAAAGCCCTGGGCCTTTCTTAATTATATATAGTTTTTAAAATACCTTAATCTTTTTTTTGTTTTCCGTAAATTGCATTCTAAATATTCAACTAAAATTACGGATGGAACAAATAACTCCCTATAAACCTAAATATAAAGTAAGGATTGTTACAGCAGCTTCTTTATTCGATGGTCATGATGCCGCTATTAATATTATGAGAAGAATTATTCAATCAACAGGGGTTGAAGTTATTCATTTAGGACATGATAGAAGTGTTGAAGAAGTTGTTAATTGCGCAATTCAAGAAGACGCAAACGCCATTGCTTTAACTTCTTACCAAGGCGGTCATAATGAGTATTTTAAATACATGTATGATTTACTTAAAGAAAAAGGAGCTAGTCATATAAAAATCTTCGGTGGCGGCGGTGGTGTAATACTTCCAGAGGAAATTGAAGAGTTAATGAATTATGGAATTACTAGAATTTACTCTCCTGATGATGGTCGCGAACTAGGTTTACAAGGTATGATTAATGATCTTGTTAAAAAATCTGACTTCCCGATTGGAAAAACTCTTAATGGAGAGGTAAAACATCTATCTGATAAAAAAATAGGGAGTATTGCTAGAATTATCTCTTCAGCGGAAAACTTTCCTGAAGTGGCAAAAGACACTCTTGCAACCATTCATAAAAAAAACAAAACGTCAAAAACCCCTGTTCTTGGAATTACAGGCACAGGTGGTGCTGGAAAATCAAGTCTTGTTGACGAATTGGTAAGACGTTTTTTGGTGGACTTTCCTGATAAAACTGTTGGATTAATTTCTGTTGACCCCTCAAAACGTAAAACTGGAGGGGCTTTATTAGGTGATCGTATTCGTATGAATGCCATTAATAATCCCCGCGTTTACATGAGGTCGCTGGCCACGCGTCAATCTAATTTGGCACTATCTAAATATGTAAATGAGGCTGTTGAAGTATTAAAAGCAGCTGAATTTGATTTAATTATTTTAGAAACTTCTGGAATTGGTCAATCTGATACAGAAATAATAGAGCACTCTGATGCCTCTTTATATGTAATGACTCCTGAATTTGGAGCAGCTACACAACTTGAAAAAATCGACATGCTAGATTTTGCTGACTTAGTAGCCATCAATAAGTTTGATAAACGTGGTGCTTTAGATGCTTTACGGGATGTAAAAAAACAATACATGCGTAATAATGATCTTTGGAATGTGCCTATGGATGAAATGCCTGTATTTGGAACAATTGCCTCACAATTCAACGATCCAGGAATGAATTCATTATACAAAGCTATTATGGATAAAATTGTTGATAGGACTGGAGCTGACTTAAAATCTACTTTTGAGATTACGAAAGAGATGTCTGAAAAAATCTTTGTAATCCCTCCAGCTAGAACAAGATATCTATCTGAAATTGCAGAGAATAATAGAGCTTACGATAAAAAAGTTGATGATCAGGAGAAAGTAGCTCAAAAGCTTTACGGAATTTATCAGACAATACTTTCGGTTGCTGAAATAGATAAATCTACAGTTTCTTTTTTAGATAAATCAGGAATTAACGAAGAAGAAATTTTAACATTTAGTAAAAATGAAGACAACAAACAATTCTTAATACTATTAATCAAAGAGTTTGATCGTGTTAAAATGAATTTAGACCCGTACAATTGGGAACTCATTTTAAACTGGAATTCTAAAGTTAAAAAGTATAAAGACCCTATTTATACTTTTAAAGTAAGAGATAAAGAGATTAATATTGAAACACATACCAAATCACTTTCACATTCTGACATTCCTAAAGTAGCTTTACCTAAATACACTGCTTGGGGTGATTTACTTCGTTGGAACTTACAAGAAAATGTTCCAGGAGAATTCCCTTATGCTTCTGGATTGTATCCTTTCAAAAGAACCGGTGAAGATCCAACTAGAATGTTCGCTGGAGAAGGAGGACCAGAGCGAACCAATAGACGTTTTCATTATGTAAGCTTAGGAATGCCAGCTAAACGTCTGTCCACGGCCTTCGACTCCGTTACATTGTATGGTAATGACCCTGGACACAGACCTGATATTTATGGTAAAATTGGAAATGCAGGCGTTTCTATTTGTTGCTTAGATGATGCAAAGAAATTATATTCTGGCTTTGATTTAAGTCATGCCATGACTTCTGTTTCAATGACTATTAATGGTCCTGCTCCTATGCTATTGGGCTTTTTTATGAATGCAGCGATTGATCAAAATTGCGAAAAATATATCAAAGAATATGGGCTAGAAGCAGATGTCGAAACTAAACTGCAAGAACTATACGATCATAAAAAAATTGAAAGGCCCCAGTATAATGGTAAGCTTCCTGAGGGAAATAACGGCTTAGGCTTGCTTCTTTTAGGAATTACAGGCGACCAAGTTTTACCTTCAGACATCTATAATGAAATTAAAGCAACCACACTAACACAAGTTCGCGGAACAGTACAAGCTGATATTTTAAAAGAAGATCAAGCTCAAAACACGTGTATATTTTCCACGGAATTTGCGCTTCGTTTAATGGGTGATGTGCAAGAATATTTCATAGATAAAAATGTTAGAAATTTTTATTCAGTTTCAATTTCTGGTTATCATATTGCTGAAGCAGGTGCAAATCCAATTACCCAATTAGCTTTGACTTTAGCTAATGGATTTACCTACGTGGAATACTATTTATCAAGAGGAATGGACATCAACAAATTTGGTCCTAACTTATCTTTTTTCTTTTCAAATGGTATTGATCCTGAATATGCTGTAATTGGTAGGGTTGCACGAAAAATTTGGGCTAAGGCCTTAAAGTATAAATATGGTGCAAATGCAAGAGCCCAAATGTTAAAGTATCATATTCAAACTTCGGGGAGATCTTTACATGCACAAGAAATTGATTTTAATGATATTAGGACTACGTTACAAGCACTATATGCTATTTATGATAATTGTAACTCTTTACATACCAATGCCTATGATGAGGCCATCACCACACCTACAGAAGAATCTGTTCGTCGTGCAATGGCCATTCAGTTAATTATTAACAAAGAACTTGGATTAGCTAAAAATGAAAATCCAATTCAAGGTTCTTTTATTATTGAAGAGTTAACAGACTTAGTTGAGGAAGCGGTGCTTAAAGAATTTGATAGGATTACAGAGAGAGGTGGTGTACTAGGTGCTATGGAAACAATGTATCAACGTTCTAAAATTCAAGAGGAAAGTCTGTATTATGAAACATTAAAACATACAGGAGAATTTCCAATTATTGGGGTGAATACCTTTTTGAGTTCTAAAGGATCTCCGACAGTAACACCTCAGGAAGTTATTAGAGCTACAGAAGAAGAGAAACAACTACAGATAAAGACTAAGGAAAATTTAAACAAAGCGAATGAAGAAAAGGTTTTAACTCAATTAAAGTCTATTCAAGAAGCTGCTATTCAAAATGAAAATATCTTTGAAAAATTGATGGACGCTTCAAAAGTGTGTTCATTGGGACAAATAACCGCTGCCTTATTCGAAGTAGGAGGTCAATACAGAAGAAATATGTAAAAAATAAGAAGTGTACTTTAATAATAAAGTACACTTCTTACTACTTTTTAAGTATCTAATTACTTTGTAAAAGACATCACAGTTTGGAAAATAAAAAACAATAAAGACGAAGTATCATAAAAATAAAAGCAATAAAAACGAAAATATTACACATCTGACAATAAAAGTGACCATTCATATTCAATAAAGCAAAACCACTTCACCAGCTCCTATTTTATTTTAATTTACCCAGTAAATACAGTACTTTAGAGTGATTATTACTGTTGTATTTAACCATAAATACTTCAAATGAATCATCAGCTATATTATTTAGGTACTCTCTTTTGCTCAAAGCAAAATTGAAATAAATGATATACAAAAAACACCATTTGATGTTTAAAATGACCATATGAGAATAAAAACCTTATGTTGTGGTAATTTTAAAATGTGAATGGTACAAACAATCAAACTTAACCAATACTACTAAAAAATGATAGTAACCCTAAAACAAACAAAAGACAAAGGTAAAGGTGTATTTGCTTCAAGAAAAATTGAAATAGGAGAAACCGTTATTATAGGAGAAATAGAACAAGAACTCAGCGAAAACCACTCTCATGCTTCACAAATTGATAGTAATCGTTTTGTATTGCACAATAAGACTATTCGAATGGTAAACCACTCTTGTAATCCTAATTGCGGTATTGAGGTAAATGAAACTGGAGCGCATAACTTTGTTGCTATTCGACAAATAAATCAGGATGAAGAAATTACATTTGATTATGCCATGCGGAACTATACTGTAGATTTTTTTCCGTATACCTGTCAATGCAATGCTATAAATTGTAGAGGAACCATTACAGGATGGAAAGACCTTTCAGCGTCTTTAAAACTAAAGTATAAGAAATATACAGCTCCTTACTTATTGGAAATGGATCTAGTTCCTCAATAAATTTAATAACACCAAAGTAGCCTATTGAATAGACTACTTTGGTGTTATTTCGTTTAATATTTGAATTTATTCTAAGAATAAAGATTCTTTGCTAAAAAAAGAAAATTTTATGATAGTAATTTCAATCTATAAATAATATTAATATATCCTTTTTTTTAGCTGTTCGTTAATTTTTACAGCAGTATGAAAAGCATTCACTATTTTGGTTACAACGTGTTCTGGGTAGGTCAAAATAAAAAAGTGATCTCCTGGAATAAATTCAGTTTTTTGCGGAAATAGTGTCTCTTTTTTCCATGCCTCAATGGCTTCCATTGAAATTTTATCTATCGTATCCCCTACCTCATCCGCTCCTATGTTAATAAAAATAGGCATCGGAAGAGGTGTATGCATCGGTATAAATTGATAGTTTTCTAAAGCCTTAAAATCTGCTTTTAAAATTGGATAAAATAGCTCTAATAATTCTTCATGTTCTAAAATTTCTTTTGGTAATCCTCCCATATTTTTTACCCTAACCCAAAATTTATTTTTGGGTAATATTGATCTTCTATCCATCTCGTGAACTCCTGGAGCTCCCCTACCCGTAAAAAATAAACATTGTGGTAATTTATACTTTAATTTAACTAGTAACTTTGTAAGCTCATATCCAAGCACTGTTCCCATACTATGACCATAAATCATGTATTCATCCTCTGACACGTAAAGCTTTATTTGCTCAAATAAATCACTTACCATTAGGTTTATATCTTCTAAAATTGGTTGATCGAATCGCCCTCCCCTACCGGGTAATTCAAGCGTGATCCAAGCCACAGAATTTGGTAAAAATTTTTCTAATTTTTTAAAACTATACTTGTTACCGCCTGCAAAAGGCAGCGCTATTATTTTCATCATTTATCTTTTTATTTGGTTAGATCTGTTCTAACGAACTTACTACTATTAACACTATATAAGCAAACTTTTTTACTATTTATTATACTTATAAAACTAGTACAATCAAACACAACACTTTGTTTTAAGAAGACCTTATCATTTAAGATTAATTTTCCGTTGAGTTAAATTTGACGAAACATATAAAAAAGATTTTAAATTATCTTGAAAAATTCTTTATCATAAATAGAAAACCTTTAAACGATATTAAACGTTTACATTCATTTACAAACGTTTACAAACGACTATAAATGAATGTAAACGGATAATTAAGTTTATCTTTCTCATATTTAACCCATAAAATCCTTAAAATTAAACCATCAAAAAACTCAAATAGCTTTAGAATATCAACAAGCGATAGCAGACTTAATGGATCTTTTAATAAGAAAAAACTACAGTATAAACACTCAAAAATCATACAATCATATGTTTTCGCTTTTTCTTAAGAATGTGTATCCAATCCCAATTCACAAAATAACAGATATCATTATTAAGAAATACCATAGAACGTTAATTACTAAACACCAAAAATCTATATCATTTCAAAATCAAAGCATTAATACAATAAAATTTTACTTTGAAAAAGTACTCAAAAAACCAATTTTATCAATTGATTTAGAACGACCTAGAAAAGAGAAAAAATTACCAAGTGTTCTGACTCCTGTTCAAGTTCATAACCTTATCAAAGCTACAAGCAATGTAAAACATAAAACTATTCTGAGTCTTATTTATAGCGCTGGATTACTTATATCTGAATGTATTAACTTACGAATAAAAGATATTGATTCATCAGCAATGCGGATATGGATTAGAGGAGGAAAAGGAAAAAAAGATCGAATTACCCTATTATCTCCAAAAGTATTAGAGGAACTAAGGAACTACTATGTTATATACAAACCTAAAGAATGGCTCTTTGAAGGTCCAAATAACCAAAAATACAGCAGCAGTAGTATTCGTTCAATTTTTCATAAAGCAAAGAAAAAAGCAGCGATCAATATTCCTGCAACTGTTCATACCCTAAGACACTCATTTGCTACCCATCTATTAGAAAACGGAACCAACTTAAGATATATACAAAAGCTATTGGGGCATAATTCAAGCAGAACGACTGAAATTTACACTCACGTAGCTAATGATATGTTAACCAATATAAAAAGTCCTATCGATTACTTTCAGTAATTAATCTATATTTGTAATGGAAATATACACAATTGTGTATATTCGCTAGTTACCTGCAATTATGAAAAAACACCTGTAACTAATCAAAAACGACTGTTCACTCATTTAAGGTTTTTGAATAATTAAACAAAAAGTAAATTTGGACACAAATAGAAACGAATGAAAAAAATTGGTTTAATAATATCAATTCTACTTCTGAATCTCAACTCGGGATTTTCTCAAACCGAATCTGAAATTGACTCTTTGCTAATTGGAATTGCGGAAACGGAAAACTCAAAAGAAATAATAAAAACCGTTCAAGCCGAAAAAATAAAAGCATTTGGAGAAAATTCTTTGATAATTCTTGCGGAGTATTTTACTGATACAACCTTGACAAAAATTAAATCGGAATGCCATAATAGGAATTTGACAAAAGGAGAAATTGCAATCATAATGGCTGATAGAATTGAGCCTATGCCATATTTTACTGTTACTCAAATTCAAAATTGCACGCTGACTTTTTGCGAAAATAATCCAAATAGAATTGAATATTATTTTAGTACAAACAATTATCTAAATAACAATGTATTTAAAGAAAGATACGTGGAATGGTTATTTAGTGAGGATAGATTAAAAAGCGTAAAAGGAAAAGACAGAAAAAAGAGAAAGAAAATATTAATTGAATGGAAAAATAACAGCAGGTAACACCGTGTATAATTCACTGCTAGTACTCGCCTACTTACGAAAGTCCTCGCGGACTTTCTATCTGTGATTTATTTGCTAACTTTAGTGCTTAAACCACGCAACGAAATCATACACTAGACCGTTGTAATTAATGCAGAACAACTCAGAAAAAAAATTAAAACCCAAATAAAATGACAAAGAAATATTATTATATAGTACTGTTTTTTATAATTACTTTTTCTATATCGTGTAGTAGTGATGACTCACCAGAAGAAATTCCAGTTACCGTTAATACTCAAAATATGAATTTTAGCATTGATGAAAATCCAAATGAAAATCAATCTATTGGTACTGTAATTGGCTCAACAAATCAAGGGAGTGTTCAATTCTCCATAAATGAGCAAAATCCAGCAAATTCTTTTACTATAAATTCAAGTACAGGCGAATTATTTGTTGATAATGTTTCAGTTTACGATTACGAGATAATAACAGAAATTACTGGAAAAATTAAGGTCTTTAATGGGGATATATCATCCGAAAGTATTGTATCAATTTCAATAAGTGATGTTGTAGAAGATGTATTTAACGGAAATGTTTTATTAAAAAATCAAGAGGATGTTGATGCTTTTGCACTCAATGAATATAGGGTTATTAATGGGAAAATTGACATATTTCAAGGAGATGATCCTGGAACACCAATTACCGATTTGTCTAATTTAAATACTTTAGAAGAAATTCATGGTGATTTGAGTATAACAGCAAATGGTGAATTAACAACTCTAAATGGTTTAAATAATATTACAACTGCAGAAACCTGTGCTATTTTCAACAATCCAAATCTAAAAAATATAAGTGCTTTGCAAAACATTTCAACTCTTAAATCTATATCAGTGAAGTTTAATCCCAAAATAACTTCACTTAATTGTTTTTCAAATATTACTATTCTAGAAGGTTTTTGTGAAATAACAGAAAACAATTCTTTGACAAGTTTAAATGGACTAAATAACATCACTTCAATAACCGGAAATTTATCTATCAACCAAAATCAAAATTTAAATAATATTTTCGATTTAAATTCTATAACAACAATTAATGGGGCATTAATTTTACAAAGTAATCCCAACCTCATAAATTTAAATGGTTTAAACAATCTTCAAACCCTTTCTAAAAACCTTACTATAATAAATAATACTAATCTTTTCGACATAAATGGCCTTCAAAACTTATCGTCATTTAATGGTAGAATAGTAATTAATTTGAATACAAATCTTCAAAATTTGAATGGTTTAGTTAATTTAACATCTATAGAGTTCTTGCAAATATTACGATGTCAATCATTAGAAAATTTAAATGCTCTAACTAATCTAACCTCAATTACCGATGGATTATTCATTCAAAAAAATAATTCCTTGAATGATTTTTGTGGTCTCACACCATTAGTTAATAACGGTTTTTCAGGAAGTTATAGCGTTGAAAATAATTTATTTAACCCATCAGTAGATGATATAACAAACGGAAATTGTAGCAACTAAGAAAACACTAATTACAACAATCTGTATAGTTAATGGCTACAAAGTGTTTATCTTAAAGTTAAGTTTCTTTCATGTAGTATATTGCTTAACGAAAACTGTAGTATCATAAAAACGCCACTAACCATACAGTAAACGTTATAAGCCATAAAAGAAAACAACTTAAAAACAATTATAAATTTAAATTATTATGAAAACAACAATGAAAATTGCTGTCATTGCTATGATGGGGATGAGTTTCGGAATTAGTGCACAAGAGAATTTTTCAAGTATTAACCTATCAGGTAATAACCCTATATCTTCTGTTAATGGATTTTATAATAAAATTCAATTTACAGATAGGTCTCACGGAGCTTTAGTTTTTAACCCTGGAAAGAGTAATGAACTTATGTTTGGACTTCACTCTAATGGAAACTTTTATTGGGGTACAGGACAATCAGCAAGTAGACCAAATTTTTATTCAATGTATCTAAATGGTAATAATGGAGAATTAACTACAAATTCAATAAAAATTAAAGGTTCGAATTCAATCTCCTCAGTAAATGGTTTTTTAAACAAGATGGAATTTATTGGTGGTAGTCATGGAGCTCTGGTTTTTAACCCTGGAAAGAGTAATGAACTTATGTTTGGACTTCACTCTAACGGAAACTTTTATTGGGGTACAGGACAATCAGCAAGTAGACCAAATTATTATTCAATGTATCTAAATGGTAATAATGGAGAATTAACTACAAATTCAATAAAAATTAAAGGTTCGAATTCAATCTCCTCAGTAAATGGTTTTTTAAACAAGATAGAATTTATTGGTGGTAGTCATGGAGCTCTAGTTTTTAACCCTGGAAAGAGTAACGAGCTTATGTTTGGACTTCACTCTAACGGAAATTTTTATTGGGGTACAGGACAATCAGCAAGTAAACCAAATTTTTATCCAATGTATTTAAATAGTACTACTGGTAATTTAGGCATAAGAGGTAAACTAACAGCTAGTGAAGTTAAAATAAAGTTAGGAGGATGGGCAGATTTTGTCTTTTACGAAGGTTATAAACTACCAACTTTAAAAGAAGTAGAACGACATATTAAAGAAAAAGGACATTTAAAAAATATTCCGAGTGCTAAAGAGGTAGAAAAAAACGGAATTTTTCTTGGAGAAATGGATGCTAAATTGCTGCAAAAAATAGAGGAATTGACTTTGTATACAATTGAGCAGGAAAAAAAATTGAAATCTCAAAAGGATAAATTTGACAAACAGCAAAAGGAAATCGAAAATCAAAGGGGTAAGATTGAAAGATTAGAGTCTTTGGTTGAAAAATTATTAAAAGATAAAAACTAAGCGTAACAGCTTATAACAGCGTATAAACCCCATTAAAACGGGGTTTATACAAAACGTTAGGCAAAACCAAAAATGAACTCCGAAACAGAATATAATTTTTTTGACTTTTTAAAAAGTGAGGAACTACCTTCTCTATTTGAAGTATTGGGACATTTAGCCCAAGGAATAACTCCCGTATTAGTTTTAGATAGTTGTATTTGTCTTGATATTATTAACTATATAGACGGAAAAAAAACGAACGATAATACAACTAAAAAAATAATAGGTTTATTTGAATATGCAGATAATTCTAAAATTGATATTCTAGGCTCATTTGGAGTTCTAGAGCTATCTCATAATCGAAATAACTATTCTATTGATGTTAGTAAATTTAGTGATTTTGGTAATAAAATTGAATTCGCTATGCATTTACCTATTCAAAAATTAAAAACTCGTGATTTTTCTAGTTTTAGAAAAAAAGAAATAATCTCTAAAGAAGATATATTTCCACTAACACCTATGCTTAACAATACATATTGTAGCTTGTTAAAAATTAGAGAATTAAGAAATAATAATCCAAAAAAAACAAATGCAACTAATAACTTTCTTGATTTCATAAGATGGTTAGAAACTGACTTAGATATAATTTTAAGTACTGAGATAGAGTTAGCTAAACTAATTTTTGCTGGCGAAAATGACTTTTTACAAATGATTGGTTTAAAAAATGATAAAACCCTTGCTAAAAGACAATTATGGGGAACAGCTTGGGATATTATGCATTATCGAATAAATACTCAGTATTCATCAACTATTCCTCTTAACGGAATTCAAAACAAGCCCTATTTTGTAACTAATGACAAGAATTTAATTAAACTATCTAAAAGGTTGACAAATAAAGCTGTGGTAAAAAGCGGAAATGAAATTCACGGAGCGTTTGTCTATTCTGAATTTGAATTCCCTTGTTACGAAAAAGACTGGGATATGATAAGTTTAAAAATGAACGAATTAAATATTAGGAGGAGACAGAAAGTTCTAGATGAACCTAAGCCGAAAAAAGATATCTTAAAACTGATAAAGGAATTAGAAATAAAAAATGGCATTGCCTAACACTATATATAGCAAATAGGGCGATTAGTGTTTAAACGAAAGGTCATTGCTTATTTACAAAGTCGCCAAATCTTTTGATTTGGTATTAAAAATAGAAACAAAATAAAAAAGATTTGGCTTGTGGCTAAACCGAAAACAACCACTTATTTTCTGCCCTACTTGCCATATATTTAACGTTATAAGCCATAAAAGAAAACAACTTAAAAAAAATTATAAATTTAAATTATTATGAAAACAAAAATTAAAATTACTATCATTGCTATTATATTAATGAACATTAGTGTTGAAGCTCAGGAAAAAATAACTACGGAGAATGGAGCTAAGTCAGACTTTATATATAAGGATGGTAAAATAAGTCTTGGCAATAATGACCCAATTGGAAAGCTAGATATTTCATCAACTTCAACTATTGGGGGATATTGGAATCCTGCGAATAGTACAATTAAAGTAGGATCCAGTTCATCATCTTTAATTCTTGACCCAAATGAAATTTATGGAAGTTCTACATTATATTTTGGAGCTAAGTCGGGTGGAAGTATTGCTATTTTTAGAAGTGTCGACGAAAATGGTAATAATGATAAGTTTTTTATAAATAGAAATGGTTTTATTGGTATTGGAAAAAACCCGTTTACGAACTTACAAGTGCATAGTAATGGAATTGATTCAAGGATTGCTCTAACAAATAATCACTCAGGAAGTAACGCCTCTGATGGATTTGTTATTATAAATGAGAATGATAGTGAGGTTCATTTATTGAACAGAGAAAATACTTCTATTAAATTTTCTACTAATGGGAATGAAAGATTGAGAATTTCAGATGAAGGAGATATCGGCATTGGTGTAACCCAACCTAAAATGAAATTGGAACTAGGTGGTTTAAGCAATTATGATGGTATTAAATTAGGTAATTATTTTAAAATAAGGACATCTTCATTGAGTTCTAACCATTTTGTTTTGGAAAATATTGCTCCAACTGGTAACCTTTATATTCGAAGTAAGGTAAATGGTACTTTAGGAGATTTAATATTGAATGATGCAGGAGGAAATGTAGCAATAGGAACAACTAACACAAAAGGCTTCAAATTAGGTGTTAATGGGAAAATAGCAGCAACAGAAGTTAAAGTTGCAACTTATTCAAATTGGGCAGATTTCGTGTTTAAAGAAGACTATCACTTACCAACTTTACTTGATGTTGAAAATCATATAAAAGAAAAAGGACATTTAAAAGATATTCCAAGTGCTAAAGAGGTAGAACAAAATGGGTTCTTTTTAGGCGAAATGGATGCTAAATTATTACAAAAAATTGAGGAATTAACTTTATATACCATTGAGCAGGAGAAAAAATTAGTCATTCAGCAAAAAGAAATTGAAGAGTTGAAAGAGCAAAATTCTAGAATTAAAGATTTAGAAATTTTAGTTCAGAAATTATTAAAAAATAAAAAATAAGCGTAACGGCTTATAACAGCGTATAAACCCCATTAAAACGGGGTTTATACAAAACGTTACAAATAATTTGAATTAAATTTAATACTATGAAAAAGCTGAATTTATTGATTGGATTTTTAATTGGGCTTATTATTTTATCTTGCTCGAGAGAGGACGAATCTGGAAATCAAGACCCAATTATTGGAAATTGGAATCTTAAATCCGAAAAAAAACTCGATTTAGATGAAGTCCTAATATCGGAAGAATCACTTTCTGAATGTAAAGAAAGAAATGTTATGACATTTTCTTCTAATCAGGATTATACTTTCTCAAAATTTAATGAAGACCCAAACGGAGAGTGTTACGACTCAGTTGAGTCAATATCCAATGGAATTTGGTCCTATAGTTCAACAAACGGTTATCAAATATTTGGTATGGTAATTTTTGAAAATAGCGTTGTTGATTTAAGTCAAAAATATGACGAAATTATTTTATCAAATAATAATAAGCTTTTGACTGTCCGAAAAGAAACTAGAGGTTTTGATGCAGCAGGTAATTTATTATTTGGGTCAATATTAATTCAAGAATATTCAAAAGATTAAAAACGATTTGTAACATTGTATAAAAATAATAGCGGTTTAATAACTAAAATAGAAGTAAGTAAATATAAAAAAGGTCTGTGATAAGCCGAAAAGCTAGTCTGTTTAAAAATCCGCTACTATTCTTATACTAGACCGTTGGGTACAATTATGACAAACAGCATTTTTTATAACAAAGGGTTTGAGTTAAACGGAATATCTGTACCTGAATTTGAATTAAAAAGCGGAAAACTAGTCCGACTTTACATTCCTAGTGTGAGAATTATTGGATTTGACCTGACCATTGAATTAATAAAGCGTTTTCAAAAAAAGAACAACAATTTACCTTGGGCGAAAAATTACTCTCAAAATTCGATTTTGGAAAAATTATTTCCTCTTACGGTTGAGAAGTATTTGATTAAGAAAAATAAGATTGACAAGCGAAGCGCAATAAGAATTGCAGACGAAATCGGAATTAAATTGAATGATAAATTTGAAAAAATAGGATTTATTAATCGAAAAGCATTGATAATAAAAGCTCTATTCGAAAAAAACAATTCTATTCTTATCGATTATTATGGTGTTGATGCAATTGGAATAAAAAAATTGGAACGAATTGTAAACGTAGAAATTGAAAAAGGGAAAACTGGAATCGCGTTTGACCTATTGGAATATGTTGAGGAAAAAGAACCTTTTGTAAATATTGAACGAATAAAAATAACTCTACCCAACACTATGTAAAAATACATTAAAACGCATTTTACACAAAACGTTGTGTTTTATTTGAAAAATATGATTAGAAGTTTTATCCTATGACTGAATTTAACCCAGATGATTTTCCTAAAAACTTAACAACACAGGATGTTGAGAAATTGGCTATGTTACAAGTTAATAATCCAATATCGGACTTGTGGAAAGCAATTGCAAAAAAATTAACTTCAGAACAAAAAGTAAGGATTAATAAAAAAATTGAAAGCCTAAGTTATTCTAAAACTGAAAAGTTAACTTCATTCGGAAAAAAATCAATGGACGATAAAACATGGAATAAATTAATTGCAGAAAAAGAAAAGTATAAATTTCATGGAAATATGGGAGAACCAGCTACTCCTGAGGAATTTAAATCTAAATATGGGGAATGGCCTCCTGGATTTGATAAAAACGGAAATATAAATGACAACAAAAAATAACGAAAACACAACACCACCTAAACTGCATTAAAACGCAGCTTAGCCAAAACGTTAGACATTATTAGCTGTAACAAATTAATCACTTAATCGTCCTACCTTTAAATTAAAAACAAATTCTATGGCAACTTTAAAAATAAATAATCTTACAAAGACTTATCCTAATGGAGTAAAAGCACTTAACAATGTTTCAATCGAAATTGAAAACGGAATGTTTGGTCTTTTAGGACCAAATGGTGCAGGGAAATCTTCATTGATGCGAACACTCGCTACTTTGCAAGAAGCGGATGGAGGAACAGCTATGTTAGATGACATTGATATTTTTAATAATCCTAAAGAATTAAGAAGAAATCTAGGATACTTGCCTCAAGAATTTGGTGTATATCCAAGAATCACTGCTGAACAATTGCTAGATCACATGTGTATTCTGAAAGGAATTACAAATTCTAGTGAACGTAAAGAATTAGTAAAATACTTATTGGATAAAGTTAATTTATTCGATAAGCGTAATAAAAGTGTAAAAGGATTCTCTGGAGGAATGAAGCAACGAGTAGGAATTGCTCAAGCGCTTATTGGTAATCCGAAATTAATAATTGTTGACGAACCTACTGCTGGTTTGGATCCGGGAGAAAGAAATCGTTTTTACAATCTATTAGCAGAAATAGGGAAAGAAGTAATTATTATTCTTTCCACTCATATTGTAGATGATGTAAGAGAGTTATGTACAAAAATGGCAGTGATGAATGCTGGTCGAATTGTGTATCAAGGAAACCCACAAAATGCAATTGACGAATTAGATGGAAAAGTTTATCAACGAATTGTAGCACGCGAAGAATTAGAAAGTTTTGCAAATAAGTATTCAATTATTTCTAACAAAATGGTAGGTGGTCTGCCATTGATTCATGTGTTTAGCGAAACCAATCTTGACAATGGATTTGAATTAGTGAAGCCAAATTTGGAAGATGTATTCTTCTCAAAAATCAACACATCTAATGTTTTAGTTTAATATCAAATTGATTTATCATGTTTAAGAATTTCTTTCTTTCAGAATTAAAATATTCTCTCAAACAACCCATGGTTTACATCTTTTTGGGATTAATGGCTCTATTTACTTTTGGAGCAACCGCAAGCGATAATATTGTTATTGGTGGTGCTGTTGGGAACGTATACAAAAACGCTCCTCATATCATTACTATCTACACAACAATCATGACAATTTTTGGTCTACTAATAGCTACTGCATTTTACAACAATGCAGCTCTTCGAGATCACAAAAATCATTTTAATGAAATATTATTTAGTACACCTTTAAGTAAATCAGGTTATTTCTTCGGAAGGTTTTTCGGTGCTTTAGTATTATCCACTATCCCTATGTTAGGTGTTTTTTTGGGTGTTTTATTAGGTTCAACACTTGCGCCTGCTTTCGGATGGGTTGATGCAGATCGTTTTGGAAGTTTCTATTTAGAAACATTTGTAAACAATTACTTTATCTTCATTTTACCAAATATGTTCTTTGCTGGAACAATCATTTTTGCAATGGCAAATAAATGGAAAAGCACTGTTATTTCATTTGTTGGTTCGCTTATCATTATTATTGGATACATCATTTCTGGTACTTTAATCTCTGATATAGATAACGAAACTATTGGTGCATTAACTGATACTTTTGGAATTAGAGCATATTCTTTATATGCTAAATACTACACTCCTATAGAGAAAAACACATTAAGCCCAAGTTTTTCAGGGTTATTAATTTTAAATAGATTGATTTGGATTGTTACTGGGGTTGTTGTTCTACTGATTTCATATTTCAGCTTCTCATTTCAAGAGAAAAATAAAAAAATTAAAATTCAAAAAGAAAATAAAAAAGTATCCAATCAAATATTCACACTTCCTAAACTGAACCCTATTTACACAGGTAAAACAGAATGGACCCAGTTCAAAAGTTTCTTTTTGATTAATTTTTTGAGTATTGTAAAAAGTGTCACTTTCAAGATTCTGTTTCCTTTTAGTGCAATAATCTTAATAGCAAACTTAATCGGGGGATTTGAATATTATGGATTACAAGCTTATCCACTTACATACAAGCTAATTGATACAATTACTAATGCCTCTGGAATTTTTGTAATTATCATTTTGGTATTCTTCAGTGGAGAATTAATTTGGAGAGATAGAGAAAGTAAAATTAATGAAGTAATTGATGCTACTCCACACACATCATTAATATCATTATCAGCCAAAGCACTTTCATTAGTCAGTATTACCGTTGTTCTGCATGCATTTTTTATCATTTGTGGAGTTATTTATCAATTATTGAATGGATTTACCCGAATTGAATTGGATGTATATATACTTGATTTTGTATTTACAAGTTTAATAACTTATATCGTTTGGAGCGGAGTAATGATTATGATTCAAGTTTTACTAAATAACAAATACATAGGCTATTTCGCTTCTATCATGGTGGTATTTGTTTGGGAAATCATGCTTTCAATATTTGATGTTCAATCAAATATGCTTACAATTGGTGGAAGACCAGGATTAATATATTCTGACATGAATTCATTTGGCCCATCACTTACTGGAGTAATATGGTTCAACTTCTATTGGGTTTTATTTTCATTTATTTGCTTGTTAATTGCTGGTGCACTATGGAATAGGGGTGCTATTAGTTCTATAAAAGAAAGAATACAAATAGCTAAAAAACAAGTCCCAAAAAGCTATAGATTAATTATTGTAGGAACAATTTCTTGTTGGATTGCTGTAGCTGGTTTTATATTTTATAACACACAAGTTTTAAACGAATACAAGACCGCTGATGAACTTGAACAACTTTTCGCTAATTATGAAAAGACTTACAAAAAATTTGATAAAGTTACGCTTCCTAAAATTCATGATGTAAAATATACTATTGATTTGTTTCCTTACAAAAGAGATGTATTTGTAAATACTAAAATGACTTTAGTAAACGAATCAGAAAAAGTAATTGATTCTATTCACTACAATATTGATTCACGATGGGAACCAGAAATTTTAATTCCTAACGCGGAACTCATTTTAGATGATAAAGAATTTGACTATAGAATTTACAAATTATCAAAGCCAATGAATCCGGGTGATAGAATTAATATCGAAATAAACACTAAATATATTTCGAAAGGTTTTGAAAATGAAATTGGAAATACAGGAATTATAAAGAATGGAACATTCTTAAACAACTTTCAAATTTTACCTGCTTTAGGATATCAAGCTGGCAATGAACTAGGTGATAAAAACACGCGTAAAAAATATGATTTAAAACCAAAAGATAGAATGCCAGAACTAGAATCTAACTGTTCTGAACATTGTATGAAAAACTATCTAACAAATGGAACTTCCGATTTTATAAATGTAGAAACTATTATTTCTACAGCTGGAGATCAAATTGCTATTGCTCCTGGTACAAAATTAAAAGAATGGCAAGAAGATGGGAGAAACTACTATCATTACAAAGTAGACCATCCATCTCAAAACTTCTACTCATTTATGTCTGCCAAATACGAAGTGAAAACTCGAAAATGGCAAGGAGTGGACATTGAAGTTTATTACGATTCTAAACATCCTCAAAATGTTGAAATGATGTTAGATGCTGTAGAAAGATCTTTAGCTTATTACACTAAAAACTTTGGTCCGTACATGCATAAACAATGTAGAATCATAGAATTCCCACGTTATTCTAGTTTTGCTCAAGCATTTCCTGGTACAATGCCATATTCTGAAGCTATTGGGTTTGTTATTAATTTAGAAGATGAAGAGGGAAACAATGTTGTTGATGCTGTAATTGCACATGAAATGGCACATCAATGGTGGGCTCACCAAGTAGTTGGAGCAGAAATGCAAGGTGCAACAATGTTTAGTGAAAGCTTTGCTGAATACTCTTCTTTAATGACAATGAAGAGTATTTCTAAAACTCCAATGAAAATGCGTGAATTCTTAAAATATAATCATAATAGATATTTAAGAGGACGAAGTAGTGAATATGACAAAGAACTACCTCTTTACAAAGTTGAAAACCAAACACACATTCATTATGGAAAAGGAAGTGTGATTTTATATGCTTTACAAGATTACATTGGTGAGGACGAGGTAAATACGGCTATGAAAAACTTCTTAGAACAATTCAAATACAGAAAGCCTCCCTATCCTACTTCCTTGGACTTCATGAAACATTTAGAACCACAAGTTCCTGATTCTTTGAAATATTTGATAAATGATTGGTTTAAAGAAATCACTTTATATGATAACCGAATGAAAGAAGCTTCATATAAAAAATTAGATAATGGAAAATATCAAATTACGATGAGCATTGAGTCTAAAAAATTATTAGCAGATACAATCGGAAACGAAACTCCTATGAAATTAAATGATTGGATTGATGTGGGAGCTTTTGCCGATTCTGATGAGAAAAATTTAATTTTTCAAAAACGAGTAAAAGTGAACAAGCCTGAAATGAAATTCACTTTTATCATTGATTCTCTTCCTGCTAAATTAGCCATAGACCCTAAACATTTGCTAATTGATAGAGTTTATAGTGATAATATAAAGACTGTAAAAGAAACAATGCCTAACAAAGAATAAACACCATTAAAACAGGTGTTTATTCAGACGTTGGCAATAATTTAAGGTAAATATGAAAAAGGTATTATTACTATTAATCATTGCAATTTCAACAAATGTTTTTTCCCAAAGTAATAAGTTCTCTGATTTTCTTATTACAAAGAACAAAGATACAATCTTTGGTAATTTTAATTTTGCAGAATCAAAATTTTATGATTTTGACAAAAAGTCATATGTAATTGATTCAACAATAGTAAAATTGTATTATCAAGGATTAACTTATGAAAATTTAACTGTTTCTCCTACAAGTTTTAATTCTGTTGAAAATGATAGTTTAACGAGATTGAACGGTGAAGACTATTTTCCTTTTCTTATTCCAGTTTCAATTGATAAAACTCATCTTTTTTTCAATAAAATTGATAAGATATCTAGACAAGATTACGCTTTAAGTATAAATGGAGATACAATTAAAGGAGTTATTCGATCTCGTAATGATGTTGCTAAATTTAAATTTGTAAATAAAAAACTAAAAATAAAACCAAAATTTATTCATTTTTTTAGAAAAGACGGATTTGAATATTTTTATAAAAAGAAAAGAAAAATAACTCCTTTTGATAAAGGAAAAGCTTATCTTAAATTGATTTATAATGGAAATGTAAAATTATATGAATACAAAAGAATTATTAATCAACATAAATTATTTGGCGCCGTTGAAAAAGATTATTATTTAGAAATTAGCGATAATATATATTTAATTCCTAGATATAGATTTACCAAATTTCTTCTTAATAAATTCCCTGATAAAAAAGAAGTTATAGCTGGATTGAGCAGGTTAAATCTAGGGGTTAATAATATTTTTCAGACAATACGTTTTATCGATAATGAGCAATAGTAACTATTGCCAACAAAAGCTAAACGCATTAAAACGACAGTTTAGCTGAGATACGTTACCTGCAAGCTGAAAACCAACTTTACAAAAAGAGATTATGAAAATAAATATATAAATAATGGATAAAGTAAATTTATTAGTTGCAGTAATTACAATGTTCATTTCATTCATTCTGTCATTATTTTTGTTTACCGTCAAAACAGAGCATAAATTAAGTAATCGTCTTTTTGCTTTTTTTCTAATTTTAACTGCAATTGATGTTAGCGGAAGTTTATTCTCCTTATTATATGAAAATCCTTCAAATATTGGAATGTTTAGAAACTTATTTACCTTTTTACAACTTCCAACTTTTTATTTATATGTCCTATCTGTTTGCTATTCTGATTTTAACATGAAAACCAAACATTTAACCCATATAATTCCTTTTTTAATAGCAAACTTAATTTTATTACCTCGATTTTATTCAGTTAATCTCGATTCAAAAATTAGTTTTCTTGAAAAAAGTAGTAGTATGATAGAAATACAGTTTAATCATATATTCATTCATATTCAAATTGTATTTTATCTAATTCTTGCCATTACAACATTAAGAAAAATAAAAAAAGTATATCTCGAAAATTATGCAGGAGCAAGTATGGAATCTCTTAATTGGCTATTTCAATTTACATTGGCAATTTCAATTTTCTATTCTTTAGCTATTCTAAAAAATATTTTTAAATTTTCCACATATACAGAAGTTGCAGAATTGTTAAAAATTGGACTTTTTCTATTTGAATTGGTTATTATAAACTGGTATTTATTTAAAGCACTTAACAATCCTAATCTTTTTAGAACTATTGATTCAAAACTAAAACTCGTTAGAAAAATTATTTCAGAAGAAAAACAGAATGGGCAATTACATGAAAACAAATACAATAAGGATTTATTAAAATTAAAAAAATACATGGTTGAAGAAAAACCATTTCTTAAACATTCTTTGACAATTAAAGACATTTCTAATGCCATCGAAATTCCAACTAGAGAACTTTCTCTTCTTATTAATCATAAATTAAATCAGCATTTTTATGACTTTGTAAACAGCTATCGCATTAAGGAAGCTATGGAAATTTTAAAAGATAATTCAAAAAGTGAGTTGACAATTTTAGAAATTCTATATGAAGTAGGTTTCAATTCAAAATCTTCTTTTAATACAGCTTTTAAAAAACACACTAAAACTACACCTACAGCATATCGTAAAAAATTTTAAATCAATAATTTGCGATTATTCGTACTTGAACTTTAAAATACTCATACTTATTTTTTAAAGTAAATGCGTATGACTATTTTTATTCGGTCGCACAAGGATATTTACTTCGACATATTTGTATCGAAAATAATTTTTAACCCAAAACTCGATGCAATGAAAAATTCATTTAAAATTTTAACAGTACTTATTTTAATAACTAACTTTTCTTTTGGACAAAAAATTTCTCGAAAGATTGATTCATTAATAAAAAATTACTATCTAAACAATCCAGAGGTTGGAGTTAGTATTGGTTTTATAAACAATAATGAAGAATACTATACAGCCTATGGCAGATTGAATAAAGGTAGTAAAATAGCTATCAATAAAAATTCTATATTTGAAATTGCATCTATAACTAAAATTTTAACTTCAAATTTAATTGCGCAAGCAGTAATTGAAAATAAAATTAAAATAGATAATTATATAGATGACTATCTTCCAAAGGAATATGTATTAGCTAAAAACCTAAAATATAAAATCAAAATAATTGATTTAGCTTCACATCAATCAGGATTACCCGATTTAGATTTTAGAAAGTTAATAGAGTTAAATCCACAACAACCCGTGAGTAACGTTACTGAAAACACACTATCATCCCTTGTCAATAATTGTGATGAATTAATCGATTATGGTAAATACAGATACTCCACAGTTGGCTTTACATTACTTGGACAAATATTAGAAGAAGTTTATAATAAAAGTTATGATGAAATATTAAGAGAAAAAATAATAGACCCCTTACAAATGACAAATACCTTAACTAAAGATTTTGATATAAAAAACAGAACTAATGGTTACAATCCTATTCGTGGAATTCAGGAATTTATTAAATGGAATATAACAGCACCTGCTGGGATAGTAAAATCAAATGCTTCAGATATGATTACATTTTTAAAAGCTGTATTAAATAAAGAAAACCCAATATCAAAAGCTGCAATTTTAACTGAGCAAATATTTTATGAAGATGGAAATAGAAAAATGGGATTAGGTTTAAATATAATAACTGATGATAATAACACATTATTTTTAAAATCAGGCGACTCTATGGGGCAATCTTCCATTATTTGCTACAATAGAATTAAAAATTGGGGCATTATAATCTTCATAGATCAAAGGAACTCAAAAATGAGTCAGAAATTATTGAATGATATTTATGAAAAAATATTGAACTAATTTATTAAGAACTGAATAGAAAAGCCTACAGGTAACACCATGTAAAATTAATTGCTGAGTTTAGGTTACTTTAGGAAGTATTCTATAAAAACAGAATACAATAATTTTTAAATACATTTGAATAAAAAAATCGCAACTAATCATACACAAAACGTTATGTGCAATAAAAAATAAAAATAATGCTAAAACTTCCTAATACACATATTCTATTTCTATTAATAATTTTAGTGTCTTGTAATACAAATAAAAAAAACATAAAACAGTCGACTGAAAAACTAGAAAATCTAACAACAGAAGTACTTGATCTTATGAAAGAAAACAAACTATCAGGAATGAGTATTGCTGTAATTGATAACTACGAGATCATATGGAGTAAAGAGTATGGTTACAAAGAAAACGGATTAAAAAATGAAATTAATAAAAATACAGCCTATTCGACCGCTTCTATTACTAAAGCAATAACCGCAACAACTTGTTTGATTTTAGATGAAGCTAAAAAAATAGACATTGACCGCCCAATTAGATATTATTTAAAGAGATGGTCACTGCCAAAGTCTAAATATTTAGAAAAAACGGATTTAACAATTAGACACTTATTATCTCATACAGGTGGCACTTCGCATAGCGGATATGCCGATTTTTATGAAAATGATGCAATCCCTTCTTTGACGCAAATCCTAAATGGAGAGGGCCTTCCCAATTACGATAAAGGAATTGAAATACTTTTTGAGCCTGGAACAGACGTTTATTATAGTGGTGGTGGATATGTGATTATACAGATGGCTTTGGAAGATACTTTAAACAAACCTTTCAAAGATATTGTGAAAGAAACCATTTTTCAACCCTTAAAAATGAACCATACAACATTGATCCAGCCAAATGAGAGAGGTTTTTCGAAAAATGTAGCCAAAGTCCATAACATAGAACAACAAATCATTCGGACGGGATTACCTATTTGCCCTCAACTCGCACCATCTGGTACTTGGAGTACAGCAAAAGATTTAGCTTTATTTGCAATAGAAACACAAAAGGCATTAGGCGGACAAAAGACCAAAGTAATTAGTTCCGAAGTTGCAAAAGAATTAAGCACAATAGTTACCTATAAGTATGCAGGTGGTGGTGCATTAGGCTGGCAGCGTTCCTATGGATTTGGTAACTTAGACTGGTTGACAATAATGGGTCAAAATACAGGTGTAGGTGGTGAGATAAATATTTCAATGAAAGACGGTAAAGGAATCGTAATGTTGGCTAATGGAGAAACAAAAAACAGATTGCCAGTATTTGTTTTCTTGCGTTCAAAAGTAATAAATCAACTGAATTGGAGAGAAGATATTAAATTATCTATTATTCCCTTAGATGATACTTTCGAAAAAAATGTAGTAGGGAGTTATTTGGATTTTATGTACGGAAACTTTGAGGAAACAGTTTCCATTGAAAATGAAAATGGGGAACTCTATATTACGTCTCAAATTCTCAAGTTATTAACAGGAAAACCAAAAAATAAAATGTATCACTTAGGAGAATATGTTTTTAAAATTGAAAATTATCCTAATTTAATCACTTTTGAGAAATCAAATAATGAAATAAAAACTATAAAAATTCATCGTTTGAAAAATGAAAGAGAAGATAAGAAATGGAGAATTCCAATTGAGACTTTAAAAACAGTAAAAGTTAAATTAGTTGAAGCTTTCTCGACTTCAGATTTTACAGAAGCAAAGCAAACCTATAAAAAGATAAAAAATGATGAAACTGAATATGATTTCTCGAATAGCTTGTTAGAATTAGGTGTAATGTTTTACAAGAGAAATGATATTGAAAAAGCTATTGAAATTCTTGAATTTAATCATAATGAAAATCCAGAAAGTACAGATGCCATTTGGGTTTTAGCACAAGTAAATGAACGCATAGGAAATAAGAAAGAAACCTTAAAGTATTATCAACTACTTCTGCCAAAGTTACAAGACAAAAAAGATAAAAATGAAATTAAGATCAAAATTGAATCTTTGAAATAGAATCAAGATTTATTGATAAAAAAATTAAAATACATAACAAAGTGTAAAATAATAAGGTTTTATTGCCTAAAAAAAAGTTCAGTACTTTTTACAAAGTCCGCAAAATTTATAATTTTGCTAAGATTAACCGAATAATAAGCATTCCAAAACCCCTTACTATTCTTACAATTAACGTTGTAGCTAATTAAAATAATCTCTAAAATGGAACTCATACAACGTCCTATATTATTAGAATCTGAAAAGCTTGAGATTTTTGATTTATGGAACAACGAATATCCTGAAAGGTTGTCTTTTAATTCTATTAAAGAATTTGAGGTATACCTCAATGATCTGAATGAACAGAGGCATCTACTTTTAATTAATTCAGAACGTAAAGTTAAAGGTTGGTACTTTGACTTTAAGCGAGATAACGAAAAATGGTTTGCAATTATTTTGGACTCAAAGCTTCATGGAAAAGGATTTGGAACTAAACTACTTGAACTCGCTAAACAGCAAGAAAATGAATTAAATGGTTGGGTAATTGACCATAATAAAGACAAAAAGAAAAATGGTGAGTTATACAATTCACCTTTGAACTTTTATCTAAAAAATGGATTTAGAAAATTGACAGCAAATAGATTAGAATTAGAAAAAATTTCTGCTGTAAAAATAAGATGGGTGAATGAAACTAACTACAACATCACCTAAACTGCATTAAAACGTAACTTAGCCAAAACGTTAGCAGTAATATAAAAAAACATTATTCTAATAATTAAACATTTAAAAAAACTATTCTTTGGACTTTTATTTATTTCAACTTCGTTTTGTTCTTCACACAGCAGAAAAGAGCAATCGACACAATTATAATTAAAAAACTAATTCTTCAAACATTCAACGAAAAAGATGTAATTGGAGCTTCTATAATTATCGTGAAAAATGAAAAAGTATATTTCGAAAAAGGATTTAATTTGATTAAAAAGTCTGGTTCTAAAATGACACCAAAAACGGCATTTGGAATAGCATCGATGACAAAATATTTTACTGGTTTTACTATAATGTAGCTTTCAGAAAAAGGGCCAATTGATTTAGATGAAAAAGTAACCCTTTACTTACCAAGTTTCAAAACTTACAACGCAAATTATTCTAACCAAATAAAAATTAGAAATTTATTTTATCATTCAAGCGGGTTTTTCACAACTTGATGAAAACAAGTCTTGGAATTTAAAAGATATGAGCGAAAACGCTTTGGATAGGGTATTAGACTATGAAAATGTAAAGCTAAAAAAATAAACCAAACGAAAATCAACTATATTCTAATGCTAACTATCACATTTTAGTATTAATTATAGAAAAAGTATCAAAACAATCATTTGAAAAATATATCAAAGCTAATATTTTAGAACCACTGGAAATGAATAATACCTTTTTTTGGTTATCCAAATTCAACAAATGATACTATTGAAAATCCAAATAGATTAAGTTACAAGGTTAGATGTTTAAGGTGCAAACACTATAACAAATGCAGATGAAAAAGAAATAAATAGGTTTGAAAAATTTGATATTGTTTTAAATAATGCTGGTTACGCTTTAATGGGTACATTTAAATTTACAACAAAAGAAAACGTAGCAAGACAGCTTGATGTTACAAGAACAATATTACCTCATTTCAGGAAGAATATAAATGGAATATTCACTAACACATCTTCTATAGGATGTAAAACAACATTCCCTTTGTTGCAATCTTTTACGCTACAAAACACACTATTGAAGGTTTTTATGAATCATTACATTATGAATCAGAGCCTATTGGTGTAAAAGTAAAAATTATAGAGCCAAGAGGAATTAATACCGATTTTAGTGGTCGTGGACTGGATTTTCGTCACAATGAAAACTTAAGTGAATACTATGAATTTGTATTCAAAGTAATGAATATATTTAATGAAAGAATAGAAGAAGATTCAATTGGTACTCCAGAACAAGTAATTTATGTAATTTTTAAAACTGTAACGGACAATACCGACACACTAAGATATGGAGCTGGGGAAAATGCTGAACAATTCTTTTAATAGTAAGAAAAATGCTAAGCGATTCAGAGTTTATTGACTTGATAAAATCTAATTTTAATATTCAGAATTAAAATAAAGCGCATATGTTTATAAAACAATAGAATACTTAATCTTTTTTAAAAATAGAAAAGCATTGTAAAATAAAAATTACAACTAAATATATCGATTTTTAGATTGGATATTCTTCAAAAAAGATAAATTTATTTAATACAAATCAGAGATATTTTAAAGGTTTTAAATACGATAGTTTACTATCAGATTAACTTATAACACAATGATTTTTCAAAAAAATTAAACAATTTTTAGAATCTAATGAAACTCAGCAAATAAGTATCCTTTTATGAGTAGTAAAAGATAACGAAGTTTGAACAATTGATTTTCATCGGAATAAAGAAAGAATAGTTCAAAAAAGTACTTTATTAAACCTATTTCGTTCTACGATCCAATTCGCTTCATATAGTTTTTCAAAAAACCATATAATTTTATTCTCAAATAAAATCACATGAATATTTTATTTCAATTGTTACCCCATAATAACAATACAATAAATTAATTATCAAATCAATTAAAAAGGATATTTATGTAATTGACTCGTCCAAAACGACAGTTTAAAAGAATTACCAATTTATTTAGTCTTTTCTATAAGTACCTTTAAAGACAAATAACATATTCGTTAATAACAAAAAAAATATTATGTCAGTTGAAAACGCAACAAAAAATTTTGAAGAAAACAAAGCAAAGTATGAAAGTGAATACTCAGATGATAACTTTTGGAATAAAATAAAAGATGTTTTTCAAAGAGCTGGAATTAAAGTTATTTATCAAAGTTTAAAACTTTACTATGCTTACAAAAGAGAAGAAACTCCAATAATGGCAAAAACTACTATCATTGGAGCACTTGGCTATTTTATAGCTCCAATCGATGTTATTCTTGATGTAACACCTGTGGTTGGTTATTCTGATGATTTAGCTGTATTAGCAACAGCATTAGTTGTTGTTGCAGTTCATATTGATGCTAACGTAAAAAAGAATGCGGAAAACAAACTTAGCGAGTGGTTTGGTGACTACGATAAAAAAGAGCTACAATAAGGTATTTAAAGGTTCTAAAATTTAAATTTTAGAACCTTTAAATTATAAGCTTTTAGTTACTAGCAACTTAAATTTTATTATTAATAAACAGTCAAATTCACTTTCTACAAAACTACTCGCTCATATTAATTAATCAAGTGTTTTAAAATTTTATAAGTCTTTAAACCTGTAAACAAACTACTTATATATGTTTTCTATTCTACCTCAACTCAAAGAAACACCTCCTTTCATTTATTTTTTGACTACCTTTAAAAGTATATAACAGTTTCAATTATTTGTTATTTTCTTCCCAGATTCTTTAATTAATTCATCAATATACCATCCAATGAAATCTAAAAGGACTTCGTTCAAGTGTGTGCCAAAAAGAATACTCATACCTTCATTGTCTCTCTCAACCAAATTGAAGTTAAAAATATTGTAGCTATTTAGTTTATTAAACGTTAAAATTATAATCAAAAAAAAAGGAAGTTTTATATAAATCTAAAACCTATGAAGGAATATGGACTTATGGAAATCCGTTAATAGGTTTATTTATTACAAAATCAAAAAAATAATATAAGAATCGTTTTATTCCAAAAACAAAAAGATGAACTAACTGATGAAATATGTTGGGATAAATACTACTACTTACCTTTTTAAAAATATCTACGGATACTTTTAAGACCGTTTTTTTCGATAAACACAACTCCCAAAAATCACATAATATTGAAAAAAGTAAAAAGGACTAGATAAACAGTAATTAATACACAATTAAATAAATTCTTCTGTTTAATTTCAAAAAAAAATATAATAATTATGAATAAATCAATCAATTTCAAGAATTACTTCGCTTTAATTTTAGCAATAGCTATGCTATTTACAACTTGTAGAGATGATAATACTGACCCCTGCACAACCAATACTTCAATGGAAAAAAGCACAGGATTCGTAACAAAAATTAAAGAAAATCATTTTAGTATATATTCAGAGATAATTATTGATGCTTCTCCTGAAGCGGTATGGAGTGTTTTAACAGACTGGAATCACATGCCCAACTGGAGCTCCTCTTTACAAGGTATTTCAGGAGATATCACTAATGGAGGAAAAATACAAGCTACTTTTTTAAATGAAAATGAAACAATTGATTTTCCTCATGTATTAATTTTAGTAGAGGGAGAGCGATTTGGATGGTCTGATCAAACATCGCCTCCTTTTGATGGATTTATTGATAATCATCAATACATAGTAGAAAAAATATCTGATTGCCAAACAAGATTTATTCAGTCTGATGAATATAATGGTGAAGGAAATGACATATTTACTGCAGAGAGCGCTGCTAATTTTAGTTTACCCTTATTTATAACTTTTAATACTGAACTAAAACAAGAAGTTGAGAGCATTGAATAAAGAAAGATAAACTACGAAAAATTTAAATACATTATTTTTCGTAGTTTATTTTTCATATATAATTTTAATAAAAAATTAAACTTTATGATAATTTCAATATTCTATAATATCTTGGTAGGATAGGTTTGTAATAAAAAAACAAATAAAGTAATATTTGAGAAAAGAAAAACATTAATATGACCGAACAGAAGACTTTAATTTTAATTTAAAAATATACAAATTATAAAAACTAGTATTTGATTTATTTTTTCGAAATTGAAGCTATCCAATACGTAAAGTAATTACATTATTATATAAATCGACTAAAAATGATAATCAATTTAAAAGTACTGAATGTTAATGTGATCCTATCTTCTTTTATACCTTCGTTTTAAAAAACCTCGTCTTTTACGTAAAATAAATTTTATTCCTAAACCTGCTGCTGTAAGGCTTACCGTTGTACCTCCTAATAAAAGTAGTATCATAACAATATCCCATAGTGGACGATTATTGATAAGAAAATGAAAATCCAAGCTATGTAATCCGTGATACAACCAACGCTCAAGTTTGTTCTTAATATCACTTCTCAACAACATTTTTCCATTTGCTGGATCAACATAATATACAATATCATTTTTAGTAGACACCTTATATACAGGTAATTTTTTATTATTGTGTCTGTCATAATAATAATTATCATAGTCTTTAATTTGTTCTATATTATATACGAAATCAACGGTATCTAAATAATTAACTTGTTCTGACAAATCAGCTTCCGAAAGTCTATATGATAAATTACTAAGACAAATAGAACTTGTTAAATTCGTCTGAAATTGAATGGAGAATAACTTCCCTGAAAAAGAAGAAAAATGAGCTTCTTTTACCGATTTAGACATAATAGAGTGCTTAAAATTAGTCCATTCTTCATCGGTTATGTTCTTCAAATAATCAGACCTCCCGTGCCATAATTTTGATCCCTTTGCTGATAATATAGCACCTTGAGACCAATTGAATGGAGACATACTCATAAACCCACTAAAAATCCAAGTACAAATAAATAACCCAAAAACTAAACCTGTGTAATAATGTACATTATACCATTTATTTTTATAACGTTTAAACCTTGCCTTAGGTTTCTTTCTATACCGTGCAACCCCAGTGATAATGCCACTTAATGACATAATGAAGCCAAGTAAAGATAACCAAATACAAAGTTGGCTCCATAATGTTTTACACGAACGAATTTCTTTGAGATATAGCCAATGAGGAATAGGTCCCAACCATGCCCATAAACGATCAGTATATGAAGTTTGGCTTAATACTTCTCCTGTTTGTGAAGAAATATGAACAAAAGTATTTAGATGATCCTTAAATTTTACTTTGTACACAGGAAGATGTTTCAAATATCTAGGACGAGGAATCCACTGATCAACCTTATTAAGAACTGTTGCTATAGCATTTGAATTGATTCCTGTAAAGTTTCTGGCAATTTTTATTGCCAAAGGTTTGTTTATTTTTATGCCTTTTTTGTTATGAGCAAAACGTGAAACCAATTTGCCTTCATTCGTAACTAAATGATAAACCGTTTTTCCTAAAATAGTATTCACTCTCAGAGAGTTGTTACTTTCTTGTTGATACTCTTCAAAAACTATAGAAGGATGAACTAAAGAACTCTCTTCTAAACTTACAACCTGATTATGTTCTATTCTTTTTTTTTGAGAAAGAAAAGGAAAACTTTTATACATCATTACAAAGCCAGACAAAAACCAGATTAAAAACATTATGAAAAAAAATGTTCCTAAATAATGATGTAACTTATATATATCCTTCAATTTCATTAGAATTGATAGCCTAATGACAATTTAAAATTACGCCCCATTCCTGGGAAAAATTGATTTCCATAAATAGCATCAGTAAAATATAATTGATTCGTTATGTTATTAAGATTGAATGCAATTCTGATGCCTACTTTCGTTTTATAAAATATCGTAGCATCCCAGTTATAATAGGAAGGTAACTCAAAACTATTAGCTGAGTCTGTATAATTAGATCCCGTATAATTAACTCCTGAACCACACCCTAATCCTTTCAAACTTTTATTCTGAAAACCATAGCTAATCCAAAGGTTTGCTATGTGTTCCGGTGAGAATCTAAGCTTATTACCTGCTCTAGTTACTTGTAAAGCTATTTTATCAAATGCTCTTACTTTAGCATCAACATATGCGTACCCTCCTTTTATATTTAGTCCTTGAGTAGCTATATATTGTAAATCTACTTCGATACCTCTTGAGTCTGCTTCTCCAATTTGATCAAACTCATCCATTGCATTCCGCTCTACAATATTGTTTTTAACCAAATAAAACCCAGAGATTGAAGCTGAAATTAAAGTAGGCTTTTCCCATTTAATACCTAACTCTGCCTGAAATCCCTTTTCAGGATCAAAAATCGCTCCGTTTGGCGCAATAGTTCTTGAAGGTTTAAAATAATTAGAATAAGAGGTAAATAAACTAATATATTTGATAGGTTGATAGACTGCTCCTAACCGGTAAGTTAAAACTGTAGAAGGAATACTCGTTTGTTCGCCTGATTTTAAAATAGTTCTATCAGGGTTTAGCTGATCTACGTAATATGTTCCAGAAAATATATCGTATCTTAAACCTACTAGTGCCTTTAATTGATCTGAAAATTTCATCCAATTTTGAAAATAGACAGCATTCACTAATTCCTCTCTTACGTTAACCTTTTTATCTATTGGTTCAATATTACCTTGATTAAGAATTGGATTTTGAATAGCAATCGAAGTAAAAGTACCTGAACCGATTACATCTCCACGAAAAGACTTACGTTTAAGAAGACTAAAACTGTATCCAAACAACGATTTATGCTTAATAGTACCAGTACTAAAATTGTAATTTAAATCAAGCTGATTTTGAAGCGTAAAAGTTTTATGATTAAAATAAAAAGGGAATGACCTAGTAAGAGTATCTCGGGTTTTATTAAGCTCCAAAAATTCTGTTGAAAGATAATCTATATTGTCATCAGACAAAGAAAAATGATTACTAAAGCTTAGCTTTTCATTTACATGATGGGTATATTTTAATTGTGTATCAATTCTTTTGTGTTTTAAATAATCTTGAGGGTCATTATAACGCGTTTCTGGATTCATCCCCTCTATAAGAGAACCATCATCATCTACTGGAATACCAGTATCCGTATCATATTGATCATTGTTAGCTTGCAGATAAATCTCTATTCTATCATTTTTTGTAAGCTGGTAATCAAACATCAAAGAGCCATTGTTTGTTACTACACCGAAAGCTCTCCATCCACTACTTCTTGTAATGCCAAAATCAGTACGATAATGGAGGTTTTTAGAAATAGGACCACCAATTCCTAAAGACATTTTATAAGTATCAAATGAACCATATGTAACATTGAAATTTCCTGTTTGAAAATAGGTCGGTTTTTTACGAATAATATTAATGACTCCTCCCAAAGCTGAGTGTCCTAACAATACACTAGCAGGCCCTTTTAAGACCTCGATACGTTCAACATTTGCTAAATTAGTTGATGGGGCACTCGTAGAAAGATTGTGACGCTCGTCTCTAACACCATCAACAAGTAATACAAAGTTGTTAAATCCTCTAATTCGGAAAGTTTGAAACCCTCCATATCTATTAATAGGACGCACTCCTGTAGCACTTTTTAAAGCATCCCCCAAATCTGTTGGATTACGTTCTTCCATTATTCCAGCAGAAATAGCATTGGTTATTAAAGGAAGATCAATGTCCTTCACGGAAAGTTTATTAATCGTTGAAATCTTTTTTCTATGAGCAGTTATAGCTACTTCATTTAGTCTGGTTTCATTGGGTTGTAGATAAATTAATTTTGGAATATCCTTAAGTATGAAAATTCTCTTCATATAATTTATATGTGTAATTATAATTGTGTCTTTGGGACTCCCAATAATCTGGAAACCTCCATGAGTATTAGATGTAGTACCTCTATTTATAGTTTTATTTAAAATACTTGCATTAGTGATCGTATTGTTTGTTTTAGCGTCTACAAGTGAAATTTCTTTGCTTTTTTGGGCGCAAATAAAAAAATGACTAATCAATAATAAAGTGAAAATGATCCTGAACTTCATAACTTTTAGAGAAAATGATTATATAATTATATCCAGTTGAATAATTTGTTACACATACACTTTAATACTCATTTTGAAGGCATACAAACCTATTTTGCTTTCTACTCCGATTATGAATCTGTAAAAATAACTGAGTTGCAAATATGCAAAAAATATATTAATGCAACATAGTTGCATTAATATATTTTTTTAAAAGCTACTTTTAAAAAAATAAAAATCTTGATTTTCAATATTTAATGAGTATTAATAAAATCGAATCAGAAAGAACAAGATCTCATCATTCCTCCTATTTGGATTTAAAATATGGAAAGAATATCTTACAATCTATGGATATATTACCGCCCAATACAAAAACTCTTCGGTATTATTTTTTTTCATGGAGCCTATTGGAAAACTTTGGATAAAAAGTTATTATTTTGTAACAGAATCCTTTTTTAAGGACAACATAACAACTTATGCTCTTAATTATCGACTTATCCAAGCTGTAACGATGAAAACTATTTTAGATGATATCATAATGACCACCCGATGAATACACGAAAATGCATCTAAATATAACGGTAGTTCAAAAAAACATATACTATGTGGATATTCGGCAGGAGGTCATCTTACCTTTATAACCTACTTAATGAATAAAAGCTTAAGCTCAAATATTCTTTCTATTTTAGTCTAAGCGGGATATTTAATTTAACACCAATAAAAAATAGCTATCTAAATAAAATGCAAGAATTAAAAGACAGTGAAGTACAAGTACATGGTTTTAGTATTTCAAATAAAGATCTCTCCGTTATAAAATATCCAGTACTGTTAGGTTTAAGTTCTAATAAAAATTTTTTTTTATTGGTGAATCTCAAGAATTATACCTCAACAACAAACCATCGGTCCCAATAATGCATTATAAAAATAATAAATTGAATAACAATTAAATATATTTCAAATTAGAACAAAGAAACAACCCATTGACACAATTTATTATTAATAATAATGATTCAAAAGCAAAAAAAAGGTTTTATGAAAATCTAATAAATATTTTATAATATCTAGCTAAAAAAAAGAATGGCGATAACGCTTCAAATGTTAATAAAAGATAAATATGGTTAAAAAAAAATTTTAGATCTAATGAAAAAATACTCTAATAATAAAAGCTATAATTTGAAATGTTGGTTCGAAATTGAAGCCAGTTACTCCTCAAAACATCGTTATTATCACAATCTTAAACACATCGAAAAAATGTTATTTGAATTAGATAAAGTTAAATCTAAAATAGTAGATCTTGACAGCTTATTATTTTCAATTTATTATCATGACATTATATACGAGCCAACTCAAAGTGATAATGAATTACAAAGTGTATTGACCTTTGAAAAGAGAATCTAATACATCTTTTATTAATTTGAATAATGTAAAATTCAAATTGAAGCTACAAAAGAACATAATTTTTCAAACAACTATGATACAAATATTTTATTAGATTTGGACTTAATAATTTAGGGCAAAGTCAAAAAGAATATTTGAAATATACTAGAAATATTAGGAAAGAATATAAAATATATCCCGATTTTATATATCGTAAAGGAAGGAAAAAAGTATTGAGTAAGATTCTAGAAAAAGATTCAATTTACAAGACCGATTTTTTCAAAAAGAGATATGAATATCAAGCTAGAAAAAATTTAACTTCAGAACTTATCAAACTAAATTAAAAAAGGTAAAAAAATTACTAAAATGATTAATTCAATTCTAAAAATTCAGTCAAATTCTATCTTATAATTACAACAAGAAAACTAATTAATCAACTTAAAAATACTAGCTTTTTTTTTGTAAAATTGTAAGCCCTATTCTAATTTGCTCATAAGGTATTTTTTCTCCTAAAAACTCAAAATAAGGTTTTAAAGCAACTTCACCTTTCAAAACTTTTTTGGCATTAACAATTTCTTTTAAAACATCTGGTGTTATAAACTTATTCAGGTTAATGTCTTTCCCTTCAAGATATAGTTTAGATAAATGAGAAAAAATAGTGGTTGACTTTAAATTCCTTTTCATAGCTATTTCTTCAACGGTTAAGCCTTCCGTATATAATTTATAAGTTTCTAAAGTAGTATCCTTTCTCTTCTTTTTCTTTTCATTTAAAAAATTTTTAATTTCTTCCATGAATTCTCCTCCATAAACCTCAAGCTTTCGTTCTCCCACTCCACTTATAGATAAAAATTCGTTATCTGTTATTGGCCTAACTTTTTCTATTTCTCTTAAAGTAGCGTCACTAAAAACTAAATAGGCTGCTATATCCTCTTCTTTAGATATTTGATAACGAAGCTGCCTTAATCTTTCAAATAACGTATTATCTGAACGTTCTTTTTTAATTCTTTTAACAACATTTTCTTCCTTTTTAATTACAACAGGACTCGTTAGTTTTATTTTTTCTCCTTCAAAAAGTACTTTCTTTGAAAATTCGGTAAGGTGTAACGCATTATTCAAATGAAATGCTATTTGACAATATCCTTGGTTCATTAATTGAATTAAATAATGCTGCCAATCTCTCCATGAAATCTCTTTACCAACTCCATATGTTTTTAATAATTGGTAGTTCTTATCAATAACGGTAGCGTTTTGCGCTCCCCTTAACACATCAATAACAATTCCCATAGCTTCTTTACCTTTTAATCTATAAATGGCAGATAATGCTTTTTGTGCAATTAATGTACCATCAAAAAACTTTGGAGGATTCTTACATACATCGCAATTATTACAATTTTCTTCTACAAGTTCTCCAAAATAATTTAACAAAATTTTTCGTCGACAGTCAGTAGCTTCTGCAAACTGTTTCATTCGTTCTAGTTTGGCCTCTTGTACCTCTTTATTTCCAGTATTTTCTATAAATTTCCTTAATTGAATAACGTCGGCATAACTATGAAAAAGTAAAGCCTCTGAAGGTAGTCCATCTCTTCCTGATCTTCCAATTTCTTGGTAATACCCCTCTATATTTTTTGGCATATTGTAATGAATAACCCACCTTACATTAGACTTATCTATTCCCATTCCAAACGCTATTGTAGCACAAACAACTTCTACATCATCTTTTATAAAAGCTTCTTGTGCTTCGGCTCTTTTTTCAAAAGAGAGCCCCGCATGGTAGGCAATGGCAACAATATTACTGCTTTTAAGCTTTTCTGTTAGTTGTTCAGTAGTTTTTCTACTTAAACAATAAATAATTCCACATTGATTTGATCTGTCCTTTATAAAATTAATAATTTGTTTTACCCTATCATTTGCTGATCTAACTTCTAAAGTTATGTTCTCTCTGTTAAAAGAGCTAATAAATCGTGTTGCATGAGGAATTGCTAATTGATTTAAAATATCTTCTTGTGTTGCTCGATCTGCTGTAGCTGTTAATGCTACTATAGGAATGTCTGGTAAACTTTTTTTCAAAAACCCCAACTGCTTGTATGAAGGCCGAAAATCATGCCCCCAAGAAGAAATACAATGCGCTTCATCAATCGCAATACAGCTTACATACGTTTGATTAAGTATATTTTGTAGCAGCGGTAAACTTTCTGGGGCTACATATAAAAGTTTAATAACACCTTTTGCAATCCCGTCAAAAACCTGTTCATGTTCTTGCGGTAATTGACTACTATTAAAATATGCTGAAGAAATACCATTTGCTCTTAAACTATCTACTTGATCCTTCATCAAAGCAATTAAAGGAGATATTACAATCGTTATTCCTTTAAAAAACAACGCTGGTAATTGATAACAAATGGACTTACCTCCTCCTGTAGGCATAATAACCAAAGTATCTCTTTTCGCAAGAATATTTTCAATAATTTTTTGCTGTTTTAATCTAAAACTGTCGTACCCGAAGTTAGCTTTAAGCTTTAATAATAATTCTTTTTCTTTAATCTCTGACATAGCGCAAAAATAGTTTAAAAAAACAGTATCGTAAATCAATTATTGATATTGATACTAAAAATTCTAAAGTTTATTTCTTGTAAGAAATAACAAAAAATATTTTTTATGCAAATTAATCTTAACTTCCTATAATGAGTCCTGAAAATCAATTTTATTCGTAATGAAAGTAGTAGTTGCTCCATAAACGATAAGTTGATTTAAAAAAGACTGAAGTTCATCTAAATCTTTAACTATAACTTTTAGGTGCACATTATATTCTCCCATAATGTTTAAAGCTTCTTGTACTTCTGAATAGTTTTGAACCTCTTTAAACAACAAAGATAATTTTCCCTCATGGGCTTTCACAAGTACCACGGCCTGCAAACCATACCCTAGCAATTTGTGATTCAACCTTATAGTATACTTTTCAATTATTCCTAAATCTTCTATTTTTTGAATTCGCTCCCTGACAGCAGAAGACGATAACTTAACTTCCCTTCCTATTTCTGCATAGGACATTCTTGCATGTTGTTCTAAAATTGAAATAATTTTTAAATCAATATTATCAACCATCGATTTTATTTTTTTTGATAAAGATAAACTTTATTTCAAAGGTAAAAGAAGCTTTAAAACTTAAAATCCATTTCACAAATACCACAATGCTTACGAATTTTGTGCTTTATTAAAATCTTATTATTTATATGCTAAACAGTACCACTAAATCTATTTCTAAAAACATAAAGCTACCCACGATAAATGATGTGCAAAATGCAAGTAATATATTAGCGCCTATAATACAACAAACGCCCTTACTTTATTCTCCACTTTTCGACAAAAAATATGGAATTAAGTTATACTTAAAATGCGATAATTTAACTCCGATTGGAGCTTTTAAAATACGAGGTGCTTTTTATGCATTACATTCTTTATCTCAAAAACAAAAAACAAAAGGTGTTGTTGCTTTTTCTACAGGAAATCATGCTCAAGCATTGGCTTACTCTGGTAATTTACTCAAAATACCCGTTACCATAATTATGCCTAAATCTGCTCCTAAAATAAAAATTGAAAACACAAAAAATTTTGGTGCAAATGTTATATTATTTGACCCTAAAAACGAAAATCGAGAAGAAATTGCGAAAAAATATGTACTAGAAAAAAAACTAACTTTAATACACCCTTATGATGATTTTCATGTGATTGCAGGACAAGGAATATCAGGATTAGAGTGCGCAATGCAATTAAGAGATAAAAAAATTAACCCAGATCAGTTTTATATTCCTGCTTCAGGAGGAGGACTTTTAAGTGGTTTTTCATTAAGTACTGATCTATTTTTCAAAAATGCTGACTTAATAGGAGTTGAATCAAGCGCCAATCGTTGCTGGGCTGCGTCTTTAGATAAAGGAACAAGAGTAAAAACAGCAGTAAATGAGCAATCAATTTGTGATGCTATCATGCCTCCAAATCCAATACCTGGCATACTTCCTTGGGAAATTTTAAAAAATAAAATAGCTCACATAGCCTGTGTAAATGATAATGATGCCTTAATGGGAATCGCTTGTGCTATGAAATACTTTGGAATTGTTTTAGAGCCTAGTGCCGCTTGTAGTCTTGGAATTATCTGTAAAACACATAAAAAACTAACAGGTAAAACCGTAATTGCTGTGGCAAGTGGACGAAATGTAGACTCAAAAATACTGAATCAATCATTAACTTTTTATAATCAAGTATAATAATGAGAAATACACCATCAATTATACCCTTTGAATGGATTAATAATAATATTACTTTGAGTATTGACTTGTTACCTATAATGGAAGAAGCTTTTAGTCTTCTAAATAAAAATGAAGTAGTCATTCCTTCAATTCAACAAATCCCTATGCAAGAAATAAACTCTCAAGTATGCGTTAAATCTGCTTATTATCCAAAGTATCCATATTACGTAGTTAAAATTGCAGGAAATTTCCCAAATAATCGGCAAATAAATGAAAAAACATCTCAAGGTTGTATGTGTTTGTTTTCCTCTAAAACTGGCAAATTAGATACAATTATAGATGATAGTGGAGTTTTAACGCAGTTAAGAACCGCTGCCTCTGGGGCGCTTGCAGCATATTATTTTGCTCCTAAAAAAGTTACTAAAGTGGCTGTAATCGGTGCTGGTCTTCAAGCAAATATGCAATTAGAAGCCCTACAATTAGTGTGTGATTACTCTAGCGTTGCTATTTATAGTAGAACTTTTAAACGCTCTGTAGAATTAGCCACATCTTTTGAAAATAAGCTTCAAATTAAAAGCAAAGCCTATAATTCTGCGGCAAAAGCAGTTGAAAATGCTGACATTATAATTACCGCAACCAGTGCCACAAAACCTATTTTAAACGCTGCTATGATAAATAAAAATAAACCAACATTAATCATAGCTATGGGAGCAGATGCTCCTACCAAAAATGAGCTATCTACTGATTTATTTTCAATTGCTGATCGATTTATATGTGATTTAAAATCACAATCTTTAGAGCTTGGTGAGTTAAGATCTGTTTTAAAGGACAGCTCTGTAAATCTATCAAAAGTTGAAGAATTTAGTGACGCTTGCATTCAAAAAAAAATTAGAAAAAAAACCGATAATCTAATAATATGCGACCTTACTGGGGTAGGAATTCTTGATCTGTCCATTGCAATGTATACAAAGAAAGTTTATCATAATAGTGCGTCTTCGTAGTACTGCTTTTTTATTCATCATAAAATTAGGGTGAATTGATTAAACTAAAAAAGGAGCATTTAAGCATTAATGCTCCTTTCTCATAAAAGAACATCAAACTAAAGCATTTTCCCCTTTAATTTTCTTTATAAAATTAGGTACTCCACTAATTCCAAATTTATCTAATTCTTTAATAAATGCTGACCCAATAATAGCTCCGTTAGCATACTCACAGGCCGAAGTAAAGCTTTTATTATCTGAAATACCAAATCCAATAATCAAATGACTTTTTAAATTCATATTCTTTATTCGCTTAAAATAAGATAATTGATCATCAGACATTTCACCCTTTGCTCCTGTAATAGAGGCAGAGGCAACGACATAAATAAATGTATCAGTTAATTGATCAATTTTTCGAATACGCTCCTCTGATGTATGAGGTGTTATTAAAAACACATTACTTAAACCATATTTATCAAAAAGTGATTGGTAATGATTTTCATATTCAATCATTGGTAAATCTGGTAAAATTAAAGTATCAATACCACAAGCTTTTACACGTTTACAAAAAGCTTCCTCGCCATACTTTATAATTTGATTTACATACCCCATCAACACCAATGGCGTCTTATTAGTCTCATTAATTCTTTCTAATTGATCAAAGACAACATCTAAATTCATTCCATTTTTCAAAGCTACGGAACTACTATGTTGAATTGTTGGACCATCAGCTATAGGATCAGAATAAGGTAAACCTACTTCAATAAAATCAACTCCTGCACTATTAAGCTCATGAATTATTTTATCAGAATCATTTAGATTTGGAAAACCAGCTGTAAAAAAGATGGATAATAAATTGTGTGTTTTTTGATTAAATAACTTCTGTAGTGTATTCATTATTATTTCTTCTTTATTTATCTAAGTGTTGTATATATGTCTCTAAATCTTTATCACCTCTTCCTGATAAATTTATCACTATTGTATTGTATTTAGACAAATCCATTTTTGGCAATACAGCAAGTGCGTGTGCTGTTTCCAAAGCAGGAATAATTCCTTCTATTTTTGTCAATTCATATGCTGCTTGCAGAGCTTCTTTATCCGTAGCATTCATAAATTTGGCCCTTTTACTTTCATGTAAAAACGCATGCAACGGTCCAACACCTGGATAATCCAAACCTGCCGAAATTGAATAAGGTTCAACTATTTGTCCATAGTCATCTTGCATTAAAATAGTTTTACTTCCATGAATAACTCCTACTTCACCTAATTGCGACGTAGCAGCACTTTCTCCTGAATTAACACCTAATCCAGCAGCTTCCACTGCAATTAATTCAACTTTATCATTATTCAAATAGTGATAAAAAGCACCTGCCGCATTACTTCCGCCTCCAACACAGGCTATAATGGCGTCAGGGTTTTCATTACCTGTTTGATCCTTTAATTGTATTTTTATTTCTTCTGAAATTATTGCCTGTAGTCTAGCTACCATATCAGGATAAGGATGCGGCCCAACAACAGAACCTATCAAATAATAAGTCTCCGGATGCTGTATCCAATATCTAATTGCTTCATTTGTGGCATCTTTAAGAGTTTTACTTCCACTAGTAGCTGGAATAATTCTTGCTCCTAACATCTTCATCCTAGCAACATTAGGTGCTTGACGTTTAATATCCGTTTCTCCCATAAAAACAACACATTCTAATCCCATAAGAGCACAAACAGTAGCTGTCGCTACTCCATGCTGACCAGCTCCAGTTTCTGCTATGATTTTTGTTTTTCCTAAGTATTTTGCTATCAGGATTTGACCTATAGTATTATTAACTTTATGAGCTCCTGTGTGATTTAAATCCTCTCTTTTAAGATAAACAGTCGTATTGTATTTTTCTGAAAGACGTTTTGCATGATATAACGGACTTGGCCTACCTACATAATGCTTTAATAAATCTTTATATGCTTCTTGAAACTCTGATGAATTGATAATTTGAATATAATTATCTTTTAATTCTTTTACATTTGGGTATAAGAGTTCTGGAATAAAAGCCCCACCAAACTGCCCATAATATCCATTATTATCAGGTTGAAATTTCATAATTCTTTTTTTATTTGTTTTATAAACTCTTTTAACTTTTTAATTGATTTTTCTCCTGGTTGAATTTCAAATCTACTATTTACATCTAGAGCAACGCATTGTTTGGCCTGTGGCAATTTTATAAACGCTTTTATCGCATCTAATTCCTCTAATCCTATTCCTCCACTTAAAAAATATGGAGTCTTAGAATTATAATTAGCTAATACCTTCCAATCAAAAGAGACACCATTGCCCCCTTTCTCTTTACCCTTTGTGTCAAATAAGAAATAATTTACTTTACCTTCATAGGGCTCTAGCATTGTAAAATCAAATGTATCTTTAACACTAAAAACCTTTATAATTTCTGTATTAGGTAAATACTTTCTTATTTCTTCTATATAATCAGTAGATTCTTCTCCATGAAACTGTAATAAAGATAATTTATATTCTTCTGCTAGTGATACTACGATTTCTATATATTCATTTACGAAAACGCCTACCCGCTTAATTCTTTTATCTATGTCTGGAATAATTCCTTCAAAATTTCTTTTTGATTTTTCATAAAAAATAAAGCCTAAATAATCTGGTTTCAATATGGCAACCTGCTTTATATTTTCTACATACTTCATTCCACAAACTTTCAGCTTCATAGGTATATTATTCATTTATTTATCTAATTTGACTTATAAATTCGTGACAGGCAAGTCCTGGATTATCTGTTTTCATAAAATTTTCTCCGATTAGAAAACCTTGAAACCCGTATTCTTTAAGTCCTGTTATAATTCGTGGGTCAGATATCCCACTTTCAGAAACTTTTACCGCACTATCTGGAATCTGATTAGCCAAGTCGATAGAATGCTCGAGATCGACTTCAAACGTTTTCAAATTTCGATTATTAATTCCTATAATTTTACCATCTAAGTCTGAAATTTTATCTAAATCTTCTTGTGTATGTACTTCATACAAAACTTCTAATCCTAAATCAGAAGCTAATTGACCATAATCCTTTATTTCTTTTTTAGATAAGCATGTTGCTATAAGTAATATTGCATCTGCTCCAATCGCCTTTGCTTCAACAATTTGAAAACCGTCAACTACAAAATCTTTACGTAATATTGGTGTTTGTTGATTGATCGTCCTTGCTTCCATTAGGTCTGTCATAGATCCTCCAAAAAATGAAGTATCCGTTAAAATTGATTGTGCTGCAACTCCTGCATCCAGATAACCTTTAGTAACCTCTAGAACAGAAACATCATTATTTATAATTCCTTTGGATGGTGATTGTCTTTTAAATTCCGCTATAATTCCTGTAGAAAATTTGGTTATTAATCCCTCTTTTAAGGAAAATTGTGCTTTTTTAAAATTAGGGCTTTCTACTAGTTTTTTTACTGGTACTTCTGCTTTAATTTTAGCTACTTCTTTTTTTTTAAAAGCTACTATTTTGTCAAGTATTGTCATTTTTTAATTGTTAACTTTCAATCTATGCCTACTATCTAATACTTTAATCTTATCGAAATAAAACGTAATTTAAAACCTTAAATAATAGTACTTCTATCAATTCATTATTAATTTTTCTAAACATTTTTTTGCTTTTAAGCCAAATAACGAGTCTTTTGCTTCCTCAAATGCATCCTCAAATGTTTTTTGTTTATTCATAATTTTTAAAGCATATGCAGCATTTGTAAGAACAACATTATTTTGTGCCTTTGTTCCTTCACCATTTAAAATAGCTTTAAAAATTTTAACGGCATCTTTAACCGAATTACCTCCGTGTATGTCAGACTGTTTCAATCTAAACATGTTTAAATCCGAAGGTTTAATAAGCTGTTCCCCATCTTTTGAGAATAATTTAAACTCTCCTGTTAAAGAAATTTCATCATAACCATCTAAAGAATGTACAATGGCATAATTTGATTTCTCCTCTTGTAAAATATAATTATACAACCTTGCAACCTCTAAATCAAAGGTACCTAAAAACTGATTTTGAGGACTACTAGGGTTTACCAAAGGTCCTAATATGTTAAAGAAAGTTTTTAATTTTAAACTTTTTCGAACAGGGCCAACAGCTTTCATTGCTGGATGAAATTTTGGAGCATGAAGAAAACAAATATTTGCTCTTTCCAAATGAGACTTTAGTATTTGCTCATCATTTGTAAACTCATAACCAAAACTTTCTAGCATATCCGAAGAACCTGATTTTGATGAAACTGAGTAATTTCCATGCTTTGCTACTTTCTGACCAGTTCCAGCGACGACAAAAGATGTTAATGTCGAAATATTAAAAGTATCTTTACCATCGCCCCCTGTTCCTACAATATCTATCGTATTATAAGCTGAAAAATCAACTTTTACGGCTAAATCTAATAATGCATTTCTAAAGCCAGCTAACTCATCTACAGTAATTGGACGCATCATATAAACAGTCAAAAATGATGCTAAATGAGCTTCATTATACTTTTCTTGAGAAATATCTAATAATAGGTTCTTGGCCTCTAACTTTGAAAGCTTTTTATTCTCAAATAATTTTTCAAGGGTTTCTTTCATTATTTAAACTCTTTAAATTAAGCTACAATTTTATTTCTAACACTGGTTATAAAATTACTTACCAACTTTTCTCCCACCTCTGTTAGAATACTCTCTGGGTGAAATTGTACCGCACTTATTTGATATTCTTTATGGCGAATTGCCATGATACCACCTTCTTCATCAATAGCCGTAATTTCCAAAACATTTGGTAAATCCTCTTTTGAAGCAATCCACGAATGATACCTTGCTGCTAGAAATGTTTCTGGAATATCTTGAAAAATAGAAGCCTCTTTTTGCACAACTCTCATTTCTGTTGCTACACCATGAAAAACCTCATTCATATTAAGAATACTTCCTCCAAAAACCTCTGTTATAGCCTGTAAACCTAAACACACTCCAAAAATGGGTATCTTTCCTGCATATCTTGCTATTACCTCTTTTAATATTCCTGCTTCGCTTGGTATTCCTGGTCCTGGCGATAGTATAATTAAATCATAAACTCCGATTTCGTCAATACCGATTTCGTCATTACGATACACATCTGGATATATATCAGTAATTTTTTCAACCATATGAACTAGGTTGTATGTAAACGAATCGTAATTATCTAAAATTAATATTTTCATTGATTTATTTTCTATTTAGTTCTTTTATCTATTAAACTTTTTCCGCTAAAATCAACGCTTTTTTCAAAGCTGCTAATTTATTATTGACTTCTTGTAACTCGCCTTCTTCACTTGAATGAATTACAATCCCTGCGCCAGCTTGATAATATAATACGTTCTTTTTGCTCACGAAAGATCGAATAGCGATAGCTAGATTAACAGCTCCATCTAAACCTATAATGCCAACTGCCCCTCCATAAAATCCTCGAGACTGATTTTCATATGTATCAATTAATTTCATTGCTTTGTATTTGGGAGCTCCACTAAGTGTCCCTGCAGGAAATGTATCTCCTACTATTTTTATTGGATTACCTTTTATCTTACCCTGAACGGTAGATACTAAATGAATAACATGACTAAAATACTGAACTTCTTTAAAAACCTCTACCTCTACATTGTCTGCATGTTTACTTAAATCATTTCGAGCCAAATCTACTAACATAACATGCTCTGCTGTTTCTTTCTTATCTTCAGACAGCTTTTTCCCTAATTTTATATCTTCCACCATATTACCAGTTCTCCTAAAAGTTCCTGCAATAGGATTAATCACCGCTTTTCCTTCGTTTATTTTTATTTGTGCTTCTGGAGAAGATCCCATTAACTTAAAACTTCCATAATCAAAATAAAAAAGATATGGTGAGGGATTTATTGATCGTAATGCTCGATATACATTGAAGTCATCTCCTTTAAATTTTTGCTGAAATTGCCTTGATAAAACCAATTGAAAGACATCTCCTCTTTTGCAGTGTTCTTTTGCTTTTTTAACATACTCTTTAAATTCCTCGTTTGAACAATTTGAACTTTCTTCTCCTTCAATTTCAAATTTTTGCGTGTTGTAAAATTGTGCTTCAACGATAGTCTCTATTTCTTTAATACTAGATTCTTCTCCCTCCTCTATATTTTCGATTAAGGTAAGCTCATCATTAAAATGATTGATAGCAATGATAAATCTGTAGAAATTATATTGCATCATTGGTATTGAAGAAGGAGCTTGTTTAACATTTAATTTTATCGTTTCAAAATATTGAACACTATCATATGTTGTGTAGCCGTATAGTCCATTAAATGACTTTAATTCTGAAGCGCAATCAAGATCGATTGAATTTGTAAATTCATTAAAAAGGAAATTAAAATTACTTTGAATATTGTTTGAACTTATTTCTACTCCTTTCTTAAAAACAGTAAAATTATCTTTTTCTGCTTTCATTCCAAAAATAGGATCAATACAAATAAATGAAAAGCTTTCCTCTTTACTATGATAATCAGAACTTTCTAGTAATAGTGTATTCGCATAACGGTCCCTTAACCTTAAATATAATCCAACCGGTGTTACCGTATCTGAAAGTTTTTTTTTCGAGACTGTTCTTAATTTTATTTTTTCCATCTTTATTTATTGTAGCATAAAAAAAGGCTTATCGTGAGATAAGCCTTTTTTTATATTTATTATATAGAGGATGCGCTCACTTAATTTGAGTTAAGAGAGTTCCACCACCATATGTTGTTTTGTATCATCATTGAATTACAAATTTATAATAGATTTTTTATTTTACAAATTTTATCTGACTTTTATTTTTTAATTGTTTCTTATGAATCAAATTGGTACCATCGATAAAAACATAAAATAATACATCCTGTCAGGATAACACCTAGGTAAGATGCAACTTTAAATTTACTTTTAAAAATCAAAATAATTTAAGTGCTCCCTATATTTATCAGTTCTCATATTTACTCCTCCACATGTAATGGTTAATGTATTGTTAATTGCGACTTCATATACTGTTTAGATTTTATATAAAATATTACTGCTCCAGAAGCAGACTCTACCATCACATATAAAATTCTTCAAAAAAAATTTTACACGCTAAAAAAGTATCTCTAGCTGTTGTTATAAAAGTTTCTATCTCATATTCCTGAGCTCTTTCAAGAGCCATAAAAGCAATTTTCTTTGCACCAAAGCTGTTTATCTCTTGTAGTAATTTATTTCAATTCAACTAATCTCCCTTAAAAGAAGCTACTCCTTCTGTTTAAGCAACAACCACTTTAACTTTATTTCAATTATTTCTTTGCATCCCCTCAAGAAGAATACCCTAAAAACACAATCTTCTAAAGCAACCACAACTTTATTTGGCCCTTTCATACTTTAACGCATTCATCTATTATTAAAGAATGCCCTTTCCAAAACAAAGGATTGTCAAAAGATGAAATATATGGTATATTTAATTTTTCTGGTATTTTTAATACATATTTATGCGTTTCAACTCAATTTACTCTAAAAAATTCAATATCTACTTCAAACAACTGTATTTTTGAAATAATACAGGTAGAAGTTATTTTAAGAATATAAAGAGACACTTTAATTTCTACTATATTTGCTGAATATGCAACAAAACAATTAGCATTCCCTCCGAATGTTGCCATTACTTCATTCAAGACTTTATCCTTTAGATCCCCTTTAAAAACTCCATATTCCTTATGCTATATGATCCGTAAAACTGGTAGCATTCCTTTTTATAATATGCATTAGGGTCAAAAATTTCACTAAACTGAAAAGACTTATATAAAAGAGTCTTTACATTATAGTTATACTGATTCAAAAATTTTAAAAACTCATTATTAAACTTTTAACTTGCCTCATTTTAAGGAAGTACATAGTATTTTTTTCGTCAAATCTTTAATAGAATCATATTTGAGATGGACTGAAAAAACAAGCTACTAGTTCTATGGTGAGGTTGTACCCATTTAAGAGAAAACTGATTATTAAAACTTAACAAAGTACTTATATCTGATTCTATAAGCTATTTAGAATGTTTTTCTTTTTTCTTATAAAATAGTCTCTTAATGAAAAGTTTACATATTACATTGAGTTTATAAAAAAAGACAACTATAGTTAATAATTTAAACAAAAAAAGTATTAAAAGTTTTAATATATAATCAAAAAACGAAAAACAATTTAAATAATTAAACTATTAATGTTTATTTGTACTATCAATTTAAATAACTAGGTAAATATAAAATTTATAATTATGTGTGGAATCGTGTGTGCTTTCGATCTAAAGGATAAATCAGAGGTTTTGAGACCTCAAATACTAGAAATGGCTAAAAAAATTAGACATAGAGGTCCGGACTGGAGCGGAATATATAGTGATAATAAAAGTATTTTAGCTCATGAGCGCTTAGCTATCGTAGACCCAACATCTGGTCAACAACCTTTATTCAGTAAAGATAGGAGATTTGTTTTAGCTGCAAACGGTGAAATATATAATCATAAAGAAATAAGAAAACAGCTTAAAAACGAGCATGATTTTTTAACGAAATCAGACTGTGAAGTAATTATAGCTTTATATAAAGAAAAGGGAGAACACTTTTTAGACGATTTAAATGGAATTTTTGGCTTTGCTGTTTACGATACTGCAACCGATGAATATTTAATAGCTAGAGATCATATGGGGGTTATTCCTCTTTATATGGGCTGGGATAAAAAAGGTACTTTTTATGTGGCCTCTGAATTAAAAGCATTAGAAGGCTACTGTAATAAAATTGAGGTATTTCCTCCTGGACACTATTATACAAGAGAAGGTGGTTTACAAAAATGGTATTCAAGAGACTGGATGGAATTTGAGGCTGTAAAGAATAACCAAACTCATATTGATGAGTTACGTGATGCTCTAGAAGCTGCAGTTCATAGGCAACTAATGAGTGATGTACCATATGGTGTTTTATTATCAGGCGGATTAGATTCTTCGATAACCTCTGCAATAGCAAAAAAATATGCAGGAAAAAGAATAGAGTCAGGTGACAAAGATGAAGCTTGGTACCCTCAACTACACTCTTTCTCTATAGGTTTAGAAGGTTCACCCGATTTAGCAGCTGCTAAAAAGGTCTCTGAACATATTGGAACAATACATCATGAAATTACTTTCACTATCCAAGAAGGTTTAGACGCTATCAGAGATGTAATTTATCATTTAGAAACTTACGATATTACAACTATACGAGCTTCTACACCAATGTACTTAATGGCAAGAGTAATTAAATCTATGGGAATCAAAATGGTATTGTCAGGAGAAGGTGCAGATGAAATTTTTGGCGGCTACTTGTACTTTCATAAAGCACCTAATGCTCAAGAATTTCATGATGAAAATGTTCGTAAATTAGATAAACTATATCAGTATGATTGTCTAAGAGCCAATAAAAGTTTAATGGCTTGGGGTATTGAAGGAAGAGTACCATTCTTAGATAAAGAATTTATGGATGTAGCTATGAGAATCAATCCTGAAGATAAAATGATTAATGGTGAACGAATGGAAAAATGGGTTTTAAGAAAAGCTTTTGAAAGCTATTTACCTGAAAGTGTTGCTTGGAGACAAAAGGAACAGTTTTCTGACGGTGTTGGATACAGTTGGATTGACACATTGAAAGAGGTTGTTGAAAAAGCTGTAACCGATGAGATGATGAGAAGTGCTGAACACCGTTTTCCTATTCAGACACCAAGAGCAAAAGAAGAATATTATTACCGCTCTATTTTTGAAGAGCATTACCCTAGCAATACCGCTTCATTGACTGTTCCTTCTGTGCCGTCAATTGCCTGCAGTACACCTACTGCCTTAGCGTGGGATGCTAGTTTCAAAAACGTAAATGAACCTAGTGGACGTGCGATTTCCACTGTTCATGAAGATTCTTATTAAATTCTTGAAATTTTATAGGTTTTTAAATTGTAAAAGACTGCTTATTAGGCAGTCTTTTTTATGGAAACTCTTTGAAAAATTATCAAGAAAATTAAGCACATGTCTTTTCATCTTTCAATAGACGTATTAAAACCTCTATCTTTTTCACCAAAGTTTTATAAAATAAATCTTGATCTATTTCTGTATAAGTATCCAGAGATCTAGAATTTTCAGTTTGTTTGTCAAAATATTTTAAAGCTCTATCGCAGATTTCTTCGTCCTTTGTTTTAAAATAAGAAAGCATTCCACTTGGCACAAAAAGGGCTCTTTCATACTCATTACAAATCAACACGTTATTATTTACTAATAGTAGTTCATTTTGGTAAAGCCTATAGTTATTATTTGATAATACCGCTTTACTTACAATTTCCTTCAATACTATTTTTAAAGAATCACACAATATAATTGCTTCTTTTACAGCTATCTTTCCTTTCTTAAAAAAAATATAGACCTGTTTTAATAAACTATTAATTGTGGTTATATCCCATATTTCCGATACAGACACTTGATTATACAAGCCTATTAAATCGTTTATTACCTGAACAGTAGAGAGTTTTGGATAGAACTTATGGAAGGGGGTACTATCCTTATCTTTGCTAAATGAATTGAGCCAAAGATAAATTTTAAACCGACATAGTTCTTTTGATTTTAATAAATGAAAAACAGGAATGTCTTTAGCGGAATAAAATACTTTAGCTGTTTTTTTATTAAGTATTTTTTTTAATGACTTGTAAGAACCTTTAAGATATTCTTCCAATTGATTTTCGTTATGTATTTGGGGGGTTCTTTGTATAGAAATAAAACCATGATTAGCCTGACCAAATAGCGAATCTAACGACAAACCAAAATAATTAGCCAATAAAACACTTTCATCTAAAGAAATTTTACTTTTCAAACTAGCCCTTCTATGTGCTGCATCATAACTTATATCCAGAGCCTTTGAAATTTCTTCTATGATTGACTTTGATGCGTTTTTTTTTCTGATTTGACTTAGTAAAAGGTCTTGAAACATAAAATGATAAATTTTGAATTAAAACCAAAAAAACAAAGCCTTTGAAGCTTTTACTTCAAAGGCTTTATTTTATAAGTGTTACTTAGTTATTAATTTGGAGAAACATAAAAAGGACTTAAAGCTACTGTTGCATTTTTTCTTGCCCCACAATAATCTCGATATTCTTTATATTTTTCAATGGTATAAAAAGAGTCAACATAATCGTCATTATTAGTATACCAGTCATTTGGCATAGCTTGAATAATTGCTCCAGCTACTTGTCCTAAAACTCCAATCCATGGTTGGGTTGATACAGTACCTACTATTTGAAAGACTCCATTGACAATAGTAGTTACTAAGTTTTTATAATTTATATTATCGTCTTTTTCAAATAACTGAATATTCGCTGCTTGATATTTGTAATCATCCCAAAAAAGTAATATTTGATTTGGATAATAATCTGTTTCATCATAATCCAAATAATACATAGGAATCACTTTTATTTCAGGCTTATTTCCACCATCTTTTATACCTGATGTTATCGCGTATATTTCAGCTGCTCCTGAAATCCATGGCTCTTCATCGTTATTTAATCTGATTTTATCAAGTTTCGTTGTTTCTAATGCATTTTTTCCTGAAAACATCTTGTTCAACTCTGCATCACTCTTATTAAACCTCTGATTTTGAACACCTTCTTCCCTCAGATATTTATTCATATGGTAAACTTCTTTTTTTAGAGCTTCATAGCCATTTGTTTCAATAACAATTACAGGCCTATCTGGTGCTTTTTTTGCATCTAAAATAACCTCTTCTTTATCAAGTGTATAAGCAACCAAATGCTCCCAATTTTTCTCATCTCCTTCTGGTGAAAAAGAAAATAAAACGTTGGATAAGTTTTTTCTTTTTTGAGGATTATGTAACCAAACTTCTAAAATCTCAATCTTTTCTGGGGCTTTTTTAGAAGAAGCTTTCTTCTCTAAACTGGTTGATTGTTTAAGAAGCTTCTGATATGCTTTTTCATCATTAACATAAGACGCTGATTTTTTAAGTATTTTAGATAGCAAAACACTTGGTTTTTGATTATTAAGTGCATTTAAAGTTTCATTTTTAAACGCATCATTTTTCATCAACGTAATAAGGTTAAAAGCAATTTCTTTTTTATTAATACTAATTGAATTTTGTTGCTCATCTTGTGTAACGATTTCTGAAGATTCATTGTTGCAACTAACAAAGATCATAGAAGTCAAAAGACCTCTAAATAAAAATTGAAGGGTTTTCATTTAATTCTAATTTAGGTTATTATATTCAAGAAGAAAATTATAAAACAAAGAAATAACAACCAAAAAAAAAGTTGTTTTTTTAAACAAAAACTAACAAAAAAATAGATATGAAAAAAAAATAACAACATTAAGCCATAAAAATTATTTTTTTTACAAAAAAAAGAGGTCAACTGTTTTTTTTTAAGATTTATTATTTTTTAAAAACAAGGTCTTTTTAGCTACTATTCCACTACTTCTTTTTTTTTTAAAATAAAAAACACTGTTAAATAGCTTATTTAATCATTTTAAGTGGTTTTAAAGGACTTTTTTGAAAAACAACATATTTTGTATTTTGACAAAATAAAGCCTCTTAAAAACTTTATTTTAAGAATCAAAAAATGTAAATTTGTATGTTAAATTGATTATCATTTTGATAATCTTTTTTGGGGGATTTCACATAATTTACTTTTCGTAGGAATAAAACTCTTATTCCATTAAGTTATTGTCATCCCAAAAAGTATAAGAAAAAAATAGAAATAAAAACTCAATAGTATGAGCGAAGAAAAAAAGCACAATTATTCTGCCGATAGTATTCAGGCGCTTGAAGGAATGGAGCATGTACGAATGCGTCCTTCGATGTATATTGGAGATGTTGGAGTTCGTGGTCTACACCATTTAGTATATGAAGTTGTTGACAACTCTATCGATGAAGCACTTGCAGGTCATTGTGACGAGATTTCTGTTGATATAAATGAAGATAATTCAATTACGGTCAGAGACAATGGAAGAGGAATCCCTGTGGGGCTTCATAAAAAAGAAGGAGTATCTGCTCTTGAAGTAGTTATGACCAAAATTGGAGCTGGAGGTAAATTTGATAAAGATTCTTATAAAGTATCTGGTGGGTTACACGGTGTCGGTGTATCCTGTGTAAATGCCTTGTCTGATCACTTAAAGGCAACCGTACATAGGGATGGTAAAATATGGGAACAAGAATACGAAAGAGGTAAAACATTATACCCAGTTAAGACCGTTGGTGGTACTGACAAAACAGGTACTGAAGTAACTTTCTTACCAGACAAAAGTATCTTTCAACAAACTACCGAGTATAATTATGACACCTTAGCCGCTCGTATGAGAGAGCTCGCATACCTTAATAAAGGTATTACTGTTGTTTTAACAGATAAAAGAGAGAAGGACGATGAAGGGAATTATCTTTCCGAAACTTTTTATAGCACAGAAGGACTATCAGAATTTGTCAAGTTTCTAGACAGTACTAGAGAACAATTGACTTCTGATGTTATTGCAATGGAAGGAGAAAAAAATGGAATTCCGGTAGAAGTTGCCATGGTTTATAATACATCGTATTCAGAAAACCTTCATTCTTATGTAAACAATATAAATACGCATGAAGGAGGAACGCATCTTTCTGGTTTTCGTCGTGGTCTAACACATACCTTGAAAAAATACGCTGATGAGTCCGGATTGTTAAAAAATGTAAAATTTGAAATTTCAGGTGATGATTTTCGTGAAGGGTTAACAGCAATTGTATCTGTAAAAGTTGCAGAGCCTCAATTTGAGGGTCAGACAAAAACGAAATTAGGTAACCGTGAAGTGACCTCAGCCGTTTCTCAAGCAGTTGCTGAAATGTTGAATGACTTTCTGGAGGAAAACCCTAACGATGCCAAAACCATTGTACAAAAAGTAATTTTAGCAGCCCAGGCTAGACACGCTGCTAAAAAAGCACGTGAAATGGTTCAGCGAAAAACAGTGATGAGTATTGGCGGACTTCCTGGTAAATTATCAGATTGTTCTGAAACAGATCCTGCAACTTGTGAGATATTTTTAGTAGAGGGAGACTCGGCAGGTGGTACTGCTAAACAAGGTAGAGATAGAAATTTTCAAGCCATATTACCTTTAAGAGGTAAAATTTTAAATGTGGAAAAAGCAATGCAACACAAAGTTTTTGAAAATGAAGAAATCAAAAATATGTTTACCGCATTAGGAATTACCATCGGTACTGAAGAAGATCCCAGAGCTTTAAATTTATCCAAGCTTCGTTATCATAAAGTCGTAATTATGTGTGACGCCGATGTTGATGGCTCTCACATTGCTACTTTAATTTTAACATTCTTTTTCCGTTATATGAGAGAAATGGTTGAACAAGGCTATATTTATATTGCGACGCCACCATTATATCTTGTAAAAAAAGGGCAGAAGAAAGAATATGCCTGGGATGATAACCAGCGTGATCTAATTGTTCAAAAGCTAGGTGGAGGTGCTAATATTCAAAGATATAAAGGACTAGGAGAAATGAATGCAGAGCAATTATGGGATACAACTATGAACCCCGAATTCAGAACGCTACGTCAGGTAACCATTGACAATTTAACTGAAGCTGATCGAGTTTTCTCCATGTTAATGGGTGATGACGTTCCTCCTCGAAGAGATTTTATTGAAAAAAATGCTAAATATGCGAATATTGATGCTTAAATAATATTAAAAACCTCAACAAAAATTGAGGTTTTTTTTATATAAGTTTTTTATCTCGTGATATAAATTTTAACTTAAAGATAATTTACTAACCCCTACACCACAATCTTACTTAAAATGAAAACCTTTAAAAAAATCAGTCTTTTCCTATTAATTATTTTCTATTCTACTTCATATTCACAAGAATTAGAGACAATTCTGCTTGCCAAAGATGATGCCCAGAAATTAACAAAAGCTTATTTAAACCCATCTTTTAAAGGGCTTATTTTCGCTATGAACAATGGCTGGTACCACACCGCAAAAGTTCATAAAAAATTTGGATTTGATATTTCTATCGGTGCTAATTTTGCTACTATTCCTAACGAAGAAGAACTATTTTCTATTGCTGAACTTGAGTTATCTAACAATACAATAACAACTAATGGAGCTACTTCATCTCCAACAGTAGCTGGTAGCAATTCAATAAGTCCGGCACAATTTCAATATTCTACACAAATAGAAGGACAAAATGTTTCTGCTAATTTTACAATGCCAACAGGAATAAAAGAAGACCTTCCTGCAAACACTATTCCTGCTCCAGCTATTCAAGTCGGTTTTGGGTTGCCATTTAAACTTGATTTAATTATTCGGTATGTTCCAAAAGTTGGTTCTGAGGATGTAAAAACTGATATATTTGGACTGGGTATTAAAAAAGAAATTACAGAATTATTGGGTCCTTTAGATAAAACTCCTTTACATATTTCGATATTGGCAGCCTATTCAAACATGGGGGTTAACTATGAAATTGGAAATGTGAATAATGATGTTTCTACTCAAAATGCTTCTGCGAATTTTAGCTTAAATACATACACAATTCAAGCTATTGCATCATTAAACTTCCCTGTATTAAACGTTTTTGGAGGCATCGGTTATAATGGAGGTAGTATTCGACTCAATATGCTTGGAAATTACACATTAAACTATAACACTTCGATTAACGGAGCACCGGATGTTGAGGAATCAATTACTGATCCTTTCTCAATAAAAACAAGCTCTGGGAGCATAAATGCAACCATTGGCACAAGGGTAAGTCTCGGTTTTTTTAAATTATACGGAAGTTATTCTCTACAAGAATACAATACCATAAATGCTGGTATTGCCTTTAGTTTTAGATAAAATAAATCGAAATATTTTAACATCTTCAAGCGCTAACTAAAGCTGAGTTTAAATTTTATATAAATCAATACCATAAAAAAACAAAAAATTAATTTTAAATTAAAACAAGCCTGGGTATAACAACCGATAAATTAAAGACTATTGTAACGCAACAGAAATAAAGACAATGGAAGTTTAATAGCAATATAACGTCAACAAATTTACTTAATAATTTACCCCTTTGTTAAAAAGTTTAAAATTTTCGAATACGACTAATTTTTGTTAAAACCACCTAAATTTAGGTGGTCTTTTATTTTTTATCCCTTAGCAAATCGCTATTTTTGTGCATCTTATTAATAAATTATCTTAACTAAATAATAAAAAAATGAAAGTAACAGTTGTAGGAGCAGGTGCTGTAGGTGCAAGTTGCGCCGAGTATATTGCTATTAAAAATTTTGCTTCAGAAGTTGTTTTAGTGGACATTAAAGAAGGTTTTGCTGAAGGTAAAGCCATGGATTTAATGCAAACTGCTTCTTTAAATGGGTTTGATACCAAAATTACTGGAACTACTGGAGATTATAGTAAAACGGCTGACTCTGATATTTGTGTTATCACTTCTGGTATTGCTCGTAAACCAGGGATGTCTCGCGACGAGTTATTAGGTATCAATGCTGGTATCGTAAAATCTGTTTCTGCAAGCTTAATAGAACACTCTCCAAATACTATGATTATTGTTGTTTCCAATCCTATGGATACAATGACGTATCTGGTACATAAAACAACAGGATTACCTAAAAATAGAATTATAGGTATGGGAGGCGCTTTAGATTCTGCTCGATTCAAATACAGATTAGCAGAAGCATTAGAAGCTCCTATTTCTGATGTTGACGGAATGGTTATTGGTGGCCACTCGGACAAAGGAATGGTTCCTTTAACACGCTTAGCTACTAGAAACTCAGTTCCTGTTTCTGAATTCTTATCTGAAGAAAGATTAACTCAAGTTAAAGAAGATACTAAGGTAGGAGGCGCTACTTTAACTAAATTATTAGGGACTTCTGCATGGTACGCTCCTGGAGCTGCCGTTTCTGGTTTAGTTCAAGCGATCGCATGCGATCAAAAAAAGATTTTTCCTTGCTCTACCTTGTTAGAAGGAGAGTATGGTCTTTCAGACTTATGTATAGGAGTGCCTGTTGTATTAGGTAAAAATGGTATCGAAAAGATTGTGGAAATCAACTTGAGTGATGCTGAGAAAAAACATTTAAGTGACTCTGCTGCTGCAGTAAAGAAAAATAATGAAGCTTTAACTTTTTAAAAGAAAGCTTTTTTCATCTATTTACTAAAAAAGACCTAATAATAAATTTATTAAGGTCTTTTTTAGTAAAAACTATTTGAAAGGTGTAAGTTAATATTTAAACAAACGTCTTATTAATCAAAGGAACATCGATAATGTTTCTTTTTCATAGTTTTTCATAGCAATTTTCCCACTTCTTTTTAGAAGTGGGTTTTGTTTTTTATCTTTCGTCATAAATGATCTTCATTGAAAAAAATAATAGTTTCCGTTACCAATGATGTCGCTAATGACCAAAGAGTGTCAAAAGTATGCGATACACTCTATAATTTAAAATATGATGTAAGCTTAGTTGGAAGAAAATTATCGAATAGTAAAAATCTAAAAAGGCACTACCCAATCAAACGCTTTAAATTACTATTCAATAAAGGAGTTTTATTTTATATCGAATTTAATATTCGTTTATTCTTTTATTTACTTTTTTCAAAAAGTGACATTCTTCTTGCTAATGATCTAGATACTTTACTTCCAAATTTTATAGTTAGTAGAATAAAAAATAAAGAGCTTGTATACGATAGCCACGAATTATTTCCTGAAATTCCAGAACTTTTACAACGCCCTTTTAAAAAAAAAATATGGAAAACCCTTGAAAGAATTTTACTCCCGTATTTAAAAAATTGTTATACCGTTAGCGACAGCATTGCGCATTATTATAAGGAAGAATACAATACTCATTTTAATGTTGTTCGAAATATTCCTATTCTATCCAAGACTAAAACAAGGAACTTTACTAAAGTTCCTTTTAAAATAACTAAAAAAAAAATAGTGTTATACCAAGGAGCTGTTAACGTCGGTAGAGGCATAGAACTTATGATTGAAGCAATTGACATCCTTACAGATTGCTACTTTTTAATCATAGGTCATGGCGATATCTTTGAAGAAATTAATAAATTAGTTAGTCAGAAAAACTTGAACAATAAAGTTTATTTTTTAGGAAAAATAGCACCACAAGAATTAAAAGACATCACTCCTTTAGCACATGTAGGCATAAGTATTGAAGAGGACTTAGGACTTAGTTATCGATATTCTTTACCAAATAAAATATTCGATTATATACATGCGCAAATCCCTGTCATAACTTCAAATCTTCCTGAAATGAAAAAAATAGTACATCAATATAAAATAGGTGAAGTTCTAGAAGAGAGAACACCAGAGAGACTTGCTGAGAAAATTGAGTATATCCTAAATAAAAATTATTCAGCAAATTTGAAAAATGCAAAAAAAGAACTTACTTGGGGTAACGAAGAAATTATTATAAAACGAATATTTAACTCTTTTGAATAATATTATTATCATAGTGGCCTTTGACATTCCTTACCCTCCAAATTATGGAGGCGTCATTGATATTTACTACAAAATCAAAAAGCTTAATGAAATTGGTTGTCAAATTATTTTGCATACCTATAAATACGGAAGCAGAAAAGAAAATAAAAAACTCAATGATTTATGCACAGAAGTTTATTACTATGATAGAAAAAGAAGCCTCAAACACTTTTTTTCGTTAACTCCTTTTATTATCGTATCAAGAACTTCTAAAAAACTTACTAAAAGATTACAAAATAATCATTACCCAATTATTTTTGAAGGACTTCATACCACTTCTCCACTTGTTTATAATGAAGCATTGTGTAAAAGAGCATTTGTGAGAACGCATAATATTGAACATCAATTTTATTTTGGCTTGTGTAAAAGTGAACAAAATATATTCAAAAAGATATTTTTCTGGACAGAAGGCCTGAAGCTAAAAAAATATGAGAAAATACTAGATAAAGTCGAAGGAATATTTACCATATCAAAAGCAGATCAAAAATATTTTTCAACCAAATATGGATATAAAACTAAATATATCCCTGTCTTTCACCCTACCACAACACCTTCTATTGCTATTTCCTCAAATACTAAAAAATTTCTTCTTTATCATGGAGATCTTCGTGTACCAGATAATATTAGAGCATCAATCTATTTGATAAATATTTTTAAAAACTCACCCTACAGACTCGTGATAGCAAGTAGTTTTGAAAAAAAACGTATTTTAAAACAAATAGCGAAGCATAAAAACATTTCTTTTAAAAACATCACTGATAAAAATAATTTATCTGAACTACTAGCGAAGGCGCAAATAAACATTCTTATTACGTTTCAAAAAACTGGAATAAAACTAAAATTGATGAATTGCTTATTCAAGGGCAAACACATTATCGCTAATACTAAAATGATTGATGATACTGGGCTTGAAGACTTATGCCATTTGGCAAACTCAAAACAGGCAATACTAGAACAGACAAAAAATCTTCTTTACAAAGAGTTTATTCAAAATGACAGAAAAAAAAGAAAACGTAAACTCAAAGAATTTTGCCCAGTAAATGCTGCGGCTAGTATCCAGTCAATTATCTTTAAGTTGTAGCATGTTGTTGCACGACTTCAAAAAGCTCTCCTCCTTCGCACTTCATTGTTTTCTGTTTAAATTTAACAATAAGCTGATAATCATGAGTTGCCATTAGAATTGTTTTTCCACTTTGATGAATTTCATTTAACAACCCCATAACTTCAAGTGATGTTTTAGGATCTAAATTCCCTGTTGGTTCATCTGCAAGTATCAATTCTGGGTCATTCAAGAGTGCCCTAGCTATAGCCACACGTTGTTGTTCTCCCCCAGAAAGCTCAAAAGTTTTTTTGTAATACTTTTCCTTCATTCCAACTTTGTTAAGCACTTCGTATATTTTCTCTTTCATATCATTCTTGTTTTTCCAACCTGTTGCCTTTAGCACAAACTCCAAATTTTCATATACATTTCTATCACTCAAAAGCTTAAAGTCCTGAAATACAACCCCCAGTTTTCTTCTCAGAAAAGGTATATCTTTTTGCTTCATTTTCTTTAAATCAAAACCTACAATGCTGCCTAAGCCTCGAATTAACTTCAAATCGCCATACAATGTTTTTAGCAAACTACTTTTTCCGCTTCCTGTTTTTCCAATTAAATAATAAAAGTCTCCTTTATGAAGCGTAAAATCGACTTTAGATAACACTAAATTGTCACGCTGATAAATATCAGCCTTTTCAAGTTGTAAAACAGGTGATTCCATAAACATACATTATTTTTACAAAATTAAATTTTATTATTTAATTCTATATAACATTTATTACTTTTGATAGATAATTCTGCAAACAAATACAAAAAACAAACGTTATAGTTTCTAGTTAACTAAAAAATATGAGATTTAATTGTTTTAGAAAGAAAATTTTCTTTCTACTAATACTGGTTGAGACTTGGCAAGGAGTTGCTCAAAAAACTGCTCTGAATGTAGATAATAGTTCTGACTATTATAAAGCTTTAGAACTTTATAATAACAAGGCTTACGCTCCTGCTCAAAAATTATTTATAAATGCCTCAAAAAAGGCTCCTTCAAACTCAACACTAAAAGGAAATGCTGATTTTTATGATGCTATGTGCGCTATAAAACTCACCCAAGATAATGCCAATCAAAAAATACTTGGTTTTGTAAAAAATCACCCATACCATAACAAAAAGGAAACTGCTTTTTTAAAAGTCGGTAACTATTATTTTGCCAATCGCAAGGCATCACATGCATTACGTTGGTATCAAAAGGTAAATGAAAATCTTCTTAACCAAGAAGAAAAAGATGAGTTAAACTATAAAATGGGGTACTCTCTTTTAGTTTCAAATTATCTCAAAGATGCCAAATCACGATTCAAAAGATTGCTAGGAAATCCTGTTTATGGTAACGACGCTCGATACTATTATGGTTACGTTGCTTATAAGCAAGAAAACTTTGGAGAAGCTGAAAATAATTTAAGTCAACTTGCGAATGATGCCACGTATCAATCAAAAGCAAATTATTATATTCTTGATATAAGCTTTAAAGGTGGAAATTTTGATAAATCGGTTCAAATTGGTGAAAAATTACTTGAATCTACAAAAGACAAAAACAAGAGGTCTCAAATCTCTAAAATAATAGGTGAAAGTTATTTTAACTTAAAGAAATACGATTTGGCAATTCCTTATTTAAAGAAATACAGAGGAAAAGGAGGAAAATGGACAAATACAGACTATTATTACTTAGGTTATGCCTACTATAAACAAAAAGATTATGAAACTGCCATCAATAATTTTAACAAAATTATTGGTGGCACAAACAAAGTAGCTCAAAATGCTTATTATCACCTCGGAGAATGTTATTTAGAACTGGACAAAAAAGCGGAAGCATTGAACGCTTTTAAAAATTCGAGTGAAATGGATTTCGATTCAAAAATTACGGAAAGTTCTTGGTTAAATTACGCAAAATTGAGTTATGAACAAGGAAACCCGTACAAAAGTGTTCCTGAGGTTCTTAAAGAATTCATAAAAAAATACCCATTATCAAGTGAAACTGAAAGTATAAAAGAACTACTGATCACTTCCTATTTACATCAACAAGATTATGTTGGAGCACTAGAATATTTAACGCAAAATAAAAACACTAGAAATGATGCTCTTGTAAATGAAGTATCGTATTACAGAGCAATTCAACTATTCAATGAACAAAAAATTGCTGAATCAGTTTCGTTTTTTACAAATGCTTCAAAAGCTGAAAATACAGAGATTGCTAACAGAGCTAATTATTGGTTAGCTGAAACTTCGTATCTAAAAGGAAATTATGAAGAAGCCCTTACTTATTTTTCTTTAGTTTTAGAAAATAACACCCAGGAATTCAATCAATTACACTACAATATTGCTTACGCTCATTTTAAACTAAAAAACTATCCAGAAGCAGCAAAATATTTTGAGGCTTTTTTAAGTAAAAACAGTGATGATACAGATTTAAATGACGATGCCTCTAACAGATTAGGAGATTCTTTTTATGCTTCTAAAAATTATGAAAAAGCAATTTTAGCATATAAAAAAGTTATTGAAGAAGGTGGTGCTGGAGCTGACTATGCGCAATACCAAACCGGTATGAGTTATGGTTTTTTAGGTAAAAGTGATGAAAAAATAACCAACCTTCAAAAGGTTAGTAATAATTATCAAAATTCACAGCTTAGAGATGATGCGTTGTATCAAGTCGCAAATACATTTAACGCTAAAGGAAATGATGATAGCGCCCAAGCAACCTATGACAGATTACTTAAAAAACATCCCAAAAGTAGCTATGTTCCAAACGTACTATTAAGGCAAGGCTTATTATTTTATAATAATGGTAATAACAATAAAGCGCTTGAAAAATATAAAGCTGTTGTTTCAAAGTTTCCTAGTTCTCCAGAGTCTCGTCAAGCTATAACAAATATAAAAAATGTCTATATCGATATAGGAAAAGTTGAAGAATATGCTATTTGGGTTAAAAACATAAAATTTGTAAATGTTTCAGATACCGAATTGGATGATGCAACATTCCAGTCCGCAGAAAATAAATTTTTAGAAAATAACACAGAAAAAGCCATCTCAGGTTTTTCAAATTATCTTCAACGTTTTCCTAATGGATTAAATGCTCTAAAAGCTAACTTTTACTTAGCTCAGTCTTTAAGTAAAATAGGAAGTGAAAATAAAGCCATTCCTCATTATTCTTTTGTGACAGAGCAACCCAAAAATGAGTTTACAGAAGAATCACTGGCTAAGTTAGCGCAGATTTATTTAGACAATGGTAACTGGAAAAACGGAATTGAAGTACTGAATAAATTAGAAAATGAAGCCAATTACCCACAAAATCTTGTTTTTGCGCAAAGCAATTTAATGAAAGGATACTATGAAAGTGAGGAATATGCAAAGGCTATAAAATATGCTGAGAAGGTGCTTGAAAATCCGAAAGTAGATAAAAAAGTTAATGAAGATGCCAATATAATAATTGCACGTGCTTCTATTAGAACCAATGAATATGAAAAGGCAAGAGAGTTCTATCATGAAGTCGGAAAAAGTGCCTCCGGGAAGTTAAAAGCTGAGTGTCTTTATTACAATGCTTTTTTCTTAAACGACGAAAAAGCATATGAAGACTCTAATCAAGCAGTACAAGATTTGATTGCTAATTATTCTAATTATAAATATTGGGGAGTTAAAAGCTATGTTATAATGGCTCAAAATTATTATGCTTTAAAAGATGCCTATCAAGCTACTTATATCTTAGAAAATATAATAAAAAACTTCAAGCAATTCCCTGATGTTACTGAAGAAGCTCAAAATCAACTCAGTACAATAAAAATAAAAGAAGCAAAAACCAACGAATCAGTAACAAAACAAAATTAATAATTGTTACAACTCAAAGCTAAATATTTATAACAATGAAAAAGTATATATGGTTACTTGTTGTGTTTGTGACAACTATTATAAATGCTCAAGATAAAAAACAAAAAGTAAAAGATTCTGTAAAAACAGAAGTTGTTAAGGTAGTAACTTCGTATGTTCCAAAAATCACAGACGCTTTTAAAATAAAGCAAAAGCCTACTATTTCGCATACTAAAGAAACAGAAAAAAAACAACTTAATTATCAAATATATTCGGTTCCTGTAGCCTCTACCTTCATTCCTAAAAGCGGTTCATTAAAAAAAATTAACCTCGGAAAACGTGAAAGACTTTATGCCAATTACCTCTCAGCTGGTTTTGGCAATATGGCAGCTCCCTTCCTAGAGGGTTATTTTAGAAGAAGTATGAACTACGAGAGTGAATTATCAGGTTATTTTAAATTTTTACTATCCTTAAACCCGGTTCAAAACTCTCAATTAAGTAGTACCTTCTACAATCTTGATTTTGATTTAAATCATCAACAATCGGAACGTTATTTTTCATGGAAAGTTGGATTAGATCTTAATAGAGATAAATACAATTGGTATGGATTACCTACTAATATTAACTTTAGAGATCGTGTAATAGACGCCATTGAGGAAGGCCAAACTTTTGGTTCTTATAAACTGTATGGTAGTGTTGATTTTGACGAAAGTTATCTTAACACAGTGCATGGTGCTATTTCTTTTTTTGCCGATGGCTTTAGTAGCTCTGAATTTAATATTGATTTAGGGGCTGATTTTAATTTTTCATTGGATAGAATTCATAGAAACCTTAATGACTTATCTCTTAAAACTACCCTTAACTACATTGGTAGTAAGTTCGATAAAGCCTATGAAAATCAAGACGAGTTGAAATATCGTTTTTTTACAGCCGGCTTAAACCCCTCCTATGAATTTATATTAAATGATTTAGAAATTAAACTAGGCGCCAAAGGTTATTTTTCGCTTGAACTCGAAAGCAACACTAATAATATAATGGTGTATCCGGATGTACTATTGTCACATCCAATTGTTAAAAACTTTGCTAATATTTACGTTGGTGCTTCTGGTGGCTTATACAATAACAGTTACAAAAATTTCACTGATGAAAACCCTTTCTTATCACCTTCTTTGAATATTGTTCAAACTAACGAAAAATACAATGCATTTACTGGCATTCGAGGTAAAATGGGACAACAATTCGGTTATAATTTAAAAGGTAGTTATTCTGATGTTGAGGATATGCCCTTTTTTGTTTTAAATCATTCAAAATCCAATGGAGAAAGAACCACCGACGGAAATGCTTTTATACTTTATGGTTATGAATACGGAAATTCTTTTAAAGTAGTTTATGACAATGTAAAACTAGTTACTATTTCTGCAGAAGCTACCTTTGAGGGAATTAAGGACCTTGCCTTAAGTGCCAATTTACAGTACAACCAATTTACATTGGAAAATATTGAGCATCCGTGGAATACTCCTGAAATAAAAGGAGAACTTGCGGGCTTATATAAAGTATCAAAATGGTACGCTGGCGCCAATATCTTTTTCGTAGGTGATAGAAAAGGCATTCTTTATGAAAATAACAGTGCTTTTCCCTATACCACAGTAGATTTAGAAAGTTATATAGATATTAACTTTAATGGAGGATATCAATTTCATGATGATTTTTCTGTCTTCTTAAATCTTAAAAATGTGCTTAGTAATAACTACCAGCGCTTTACTAATTTTCAAGTGCAAGGTTTTCAGGCAATGGCCGGTATATCTTGGAAATTTGACACCTTATTTTAACAAACAATTTTCAAAATAATTATCATTAAAAAGTCGAGGATTAAATAGCTATAAATCCTCGACTTTTTGGTTTGTTAGTAAAGACATTTACAAGAAAACAGCAACATATTTAAATTATAGTACTATCATATTTTTACGTAGCTTTAACAACTACATAGATTAAATGATCAATTTACAAATGAAAAAACGAACAATACTTTCGCTGGCGATGGCTTGTATTTTTACTGTTTCGTGTAAAAAGGAACACAAGACACCCCAGGAACAAAAGAACTCAAAAGCTCTTTCCGCCGAGGAAAAAAAAGATTCTACCAATATTAAGCACTTATTTAACTCGGTACTTTCAGAAGGTAAGTCTTACCAATGGTTAAGAGATTTAACTTCTATTGGAGGGCGACTTTCAGGTTCTGAAGAAGCTGCAAAAGCTGTTGTTTGGGGCGAAAAAGTGATGAAGGAAGTAGGGTTAGATTCGGTATGGTTACAACCTGTTATGGTGCCTCACTGGGTTCGCGGCGAGAAAGAAATTGCAAACTATACACACAACGGAAAAAAAGTCAATGTTCCTATTTGTGCTCTTGGCTTTTCTATCGCAACTCCCTCTGAAGGAATAACAGCCGAAGTAATTGAAGTAAAAAGTTTAGACCAAGCGGAAGCTCTTGGCGAAAAAGCAAAAGGTAAAATCGTTTTTTTCAATGGCGCTTTTGATAATACTCTAATTAACACTTTTCATGCTTATGGAGGGTGTGTTGGACAACGGTTTGCTGGTGCTGCCACTGTTGGAAAGTTTGGCGCCGTTGGTATGATTGTTCGCTCTATGACCAATGGTATTGATGATTACCCACACACAGGCTCAATGAGCTACAAAGATTTACCAGAAAACAAATACATTCCTGCCGCAGCAATTAGTTCTAGGGCTGCTGAAAATCTTAGCAAACACCTGAGAGAAAGGCCCAACTTAAAATTCTATTTTAAACAAAATTGTAAAACCTTACCAGACACTCCTTCTTTTAATGTAGTTGGGCAAATCAATGGATCGGAAAATCCAGATAAAATCATGGTTGTCGGTGGTCATTTGGATTCTTGGGATTTAGGTGAAGGAGCACACGACGACGGTACTGGTGTTGTTCAGTCACTGGAAGTAGCCTATTTATTAAAAAAGAATGGTATAAAGCCTAAAAACACCCTGAGGGTTGTCTTTTTTATGAATGAAGAAAATGGCTTACGGGGTGCTACAGAATACAATCGACTTGCCGAAGAAAATGACGAAATACATATTGGTGCTTTAGAAGCGGATGCCGGCGGACACACCCCCAGAGGGTTTACCATTGACGCCAATGAGAAAAATGTAGACCTCGTAAAAAGTTGGAAAAAATTATTAGCCCCTTACGGGCTACATGATCTATTAAAAGGAGGTGCTGGAGCCGATATTAAACCTTTAAAAAACGATCATATTACTCTAATAGGATACAGACCAGACTCGCAACGCTATTTTGACTATCATCATACAGAAACAGATACTTTTGATAAAGTAAATAAACGCGAGCTTGAGTTAGGAAGTGCCTCAATGGCTAGTATTATTTATTTAATGGATAAATACCTATACACTAAAAATACTTTGAAGCCATAGTTTAATTTACTTGTTATTATTTCTTTTAATACTCGTTTGAAATGATGTTTCATAAGACAGCGGTATTCATTTTATGGGAACAAAAGATGATTGCGTCATGTCAAAAACAAATAACACACTTTAAACCAAAAGATTACAAAAAACTTCAAAAACGGGATTTTTTTAACATAATTATGACAGAGAGGTAAACGTTTACAACTATTTATAAAAACCTGTAAACGTTTACTTTACAAAAGTAAAAAAACATAAAGTACTGGCTTACAACAAAATATTCTGATTTCCAAATAATAGTATATTTGTAATGGAAACATATACTAATTTGTGTATCCGCCAGTTAGCTATAATGAAAAACTTGCCATATATCATAGAAGTATCTTTAAAACGGAATAAAATTGAAAATATGGAACGCTATCCTTTTTCAATTCCAGCAATACGTGAACTTGACTCTTTAAAGTTAGGTAAAGAAGTTACATTTTTTGTAGGAGAAAATGGTAGTGGAAAATCAACATTATTAGAAGCTCTAGCTGTTTCGTTGGGTTTTAATGCTGAAGGTGGCTCAAAAAATTTCAACTTTAATACACGTAATTCACATTCAAATCTTAATGAATACTTAAGAATTTCGAAATCTCATAAAAGACCCAAAGATGGATATTTTTTAAGGGCCGAAAGTTACTTCAATGTTGCTACAAATATTGAAAACTTAGACAAAGAACCAGGTAGTCCACGAATTATTGATTCTTACGGTTCCGTATCGCTGCACGAGCAGTCTCATGGGGAATCCTTTCTATCTCTAATGATTCATAGATTTGGAGGAAAAGGGATTTATCTACTTGATGAACCTGAAGCAGCTCTTTCTCCAACTCGTCAACTTGCGTTATTAAGAAGAATGAATGATTTAACATCAGATTCTTCTCAATTTATTATAGCAACCCATTCGCCAATTTTATTAGCCTATCCAAAGGCAACTATCTATGAATTTAATGACAAAAAAATCTCAAGAGTAAAATATGAGGATACTGAACATTATAGAATAACTAAAGCATTTCTAGAAAATCCTAAAAAAATGCTCCATGAGTTATTTAAAAAATAACAAAATTAAAAACTACAGCTGACAATATAAATAATAAAGTTAATAAGTGGATCTCAAATTTTGTGCTAATTAATAAAGATTGCCAAATTTTAAAATTCAGATTTAAAGTAAAAAATTAAAAAAATAAAAAGTTCTGGGAAGTTTCTTAACGGGAAAGTTTTTTACTTTTAATCCCGAACTAATCATAACCGAAATGTTTATTTCATTAATAATAACAAAAAAATATGAGTGACATAAAAGAAATAACAGAAGCGCTGATTAAATTCAGAAATGAAAGAGATTGGGAGCAGTTTCACAACCCAAAAGATCTCGCGTTAGCTCTTAATATTGAAGCAGGTGAGCTTTTAGAAAACTACTTATGGAAATCTCATGAAGAAGCAGATAAAGAAAAAGTAAAAGAAGAATTAGCTGATGTTCTTGCTTATTCACTTCTGCTAGCTGAAAAATATGGGTTTAATGTCAAAAATATACTACTAGACAAAATAAAGAAAAACGCAGAAAAATACCCCGTGGAAAAAGCTAAAGGAACTGCAAAAAAATACAATGAGCTTTAATGAATAAAACTCCAGTTAAAATAAATCATTACGACTTTGAGAGCAGTCTATTTGAAGATTTAAGCACAAATCATTTTGCTAAAGACCTTTGGCCCCTAGTTTACATTTTAAGTGATGGCGAAACCAAAACAGCGTATATTGGAGAGACTACTGATGCCTATTCTAGAATGAAAGCCCACTTAAAACATAAAACTAAAAGTAAACTTTCATCTGTCCATTTAATCACAAGCGAAAAGTTCAATAAATCTGCTACCCTTGATATAGAATCCAATCTGATAAAATATATGTCTGGGGATAATGAGTTCACTCTGTTAAATGGAAACCTTGGACTTGCTAATCACAATTATTATCAAAAAAAAGAGATATACTGGGATATTTTTAACACGATTTGGAATCAACTCAGATCAAAAGGAGTATCTAAACATTCAATAGAACATATTAACAATTCTGACCTCTTTAAATACTCACCTTATAAAAGTTTAACTAAAGAACAAAGTCAAGGTTTACTTCAAATTTTACAGAATCTTGCTAAAGAAAAATATAATAATACTATTGTCGAAGGAGGCGCTGGCACTGGTAAAACAATTTTAGCCATTTTCTTGTTTAAAATGCTTTCAAATCAATTAGAGGATTTTAGTTTTAAAGAGTTCGGTGCAGAAGAAAACACTTATCTAGATTTAGTTAATCAGATAAAAAAAATACTTCCAGATCCTAAAATGGCATTAGTTGTACCAATGACCTCATTCAGAGCAACATTAAAAAAAGTTTTTAAAGGTATAAAAGGACTTAGTGCCAGCATGGTTATTGGGCCTGCTCAAGTAAGTAAACAAAAATATGATTTACTTGTAGTTGATGAGTCCCACAGGTTAAGAAGAAGAGTGAACTTAGGCACTTATTTCGGGGCTTTTGATAAAGCTTGTCTAGTACTTGATCTTGATAAATATAATGCAAGTGAATTGGACTGGGTAACCATGCAATCTAAGCATACTGTATTATTCTATGATCAAGGACAGTCAATTAAGCCATCTGATGTAAAAAAAGAACAATTTGACCTAATCAAAAAAGATAAAAACACCGCTATTCTAAAATTAAAATCTCAGTTCAGAGTAAAGGGTGGAAATGCTTATGTTGAGTACATAGACTCTCTATTAAATAATAAGTTAAATCTAGACTCTGCAAAATTCAATTCTAAAGAGTACGAATTTACTCTATTCGATTCAATAGAAACTATGATTGAACAAATAAAACTACGTGATAAAGAAAGTGGGCTTTCAAGGCTAATTGCTGGTTACTCATGGGAATGGAAATCAAAGAAAGACAAAAATGCTTTTGATATCAAAATAAATGATGTTCACCTAAAATGGAACGGTACATCAAATGACTGGATTAATTCAGATGGTGCAATTAATGAAGTTGGCTGTATACACACTACTCAAGGCTATGACTTAAATTATTCTGGGATAATTTTCGGAAATGAAATTTCATTTGACCCTGATAAACAAGAAATTATAGTAAAAGAAGAAAATTATTATGATAAAAACGGGAAGCAATCCATTAAAGACCCAAATGAACTAAAAGCTTTTATTATAAATATATACAAAACTATTATGCTTAGGGGGATAAAAGGCACGTACATTTACGTATGTGACCCCTTATTAAAAGCTCATTTTGATTTTTTTATACACAAACACAAAGCCAATCAGAATGAAAGCAAAACATTATTAAAAACTGGTAATATCAAGCCTTTTGAAAATTCAATTCCACTTTATAACATAAAAGTGGCAGCAGGTGTATTTGGTAAATTACAACAAGTAAAAGATATGGAATGGCTAAAAATTCCTAAAAAAATCAAACCTAGTAAAGACTTATTTGCATGTCAAGTAATTGGTGAGTCTATGAACAAGATAATTCCAAATGGTGCATTATGCTTATTCAGAAAATATTCAGGAGGTTCGAGAAATGGTAAAATAGTCTTAGTTGAAAACTCCAATATGTATGACTCCGATTTCGGTTCATGTTATACAGTTAAAGAATATGAAAGTAAAAAATATGAAGATAAAGATGGTTGGAAACATCAATCGATTATTTTAAAACCTTTATCTACTAACAGCTCATATAAAAATATAGTACTGAAAGATGAAGATTTGTCTACATTTAAAGTAATAGGAATCTTTGAATGTGTAATAGACTAAAAACCAAAATATAACAATGTGTTTTATTCAAAGTATTCTTCGAACTACTAAGACACCATACACGAAATATTAAAAATACACTCACTATACGAGGCAATAAAATAGCTACCTCCTTTTGTTAAATAAACTTGCTCTAGTCAATTTGATTACTTTCTTTACTTCATATATACTTTCTAACAATAAAATAGCTACTAATATCAAAATACAATAAGCATAACAAAATGCTGGTTTAACGACTTTCTCAAAAAATAATCTATAAAAAATTTATTTTAAATGCATCTTTTTAAAAAAGTATACGTCTATTATATGAATAATAAAAACAATAATTATGACCTTTAAAAATCAATGCTCTTGCAACTGTGATGGATGTGCAAATGGTAGCTGTAAAAATTGTACCTGCACTAACTGTACGTGTACTAATTGTAATTGTTAACCAACACCCGATATAATTAATTACTAAAATCGTAATCAAATGGTGTGAAACATCGTTTATCAAAGCTATTTGGCTTTGATAAACGGTATTTTTGTAAATTTATAGAATGACAACAAAACAAGTTTGGCGCAACTATTCAGATGATTTAAAACGTTTTATCTTTAGTAAAGTAAAAGATCAAAGTGTTACAGATGATATTCTGCAAGATACGTTTATAAAAATTCATACAAAACTTCATACACTTAAAGACATCACCAAATTAAAACCTTGGATTTTTAGTATTACCAGAAATTCAATCATTGATTATTTTAAAACGTCCCGTCAAAAAGCTACCCCGCACAATGTTGAGGAAACATCTGAGGAGGAAAATCATGCTCATACTGAACAAGACTGTTTGCGAGCTATTTTAAAAAATCTCCCCAAAAAATATCGTACGCCCCTATTTCTATCAGATATTAAAGGGTTCAAGCAACAGGAAATTGCTAAACAACTCAATCAAAGTTTAGCTGCTACGAAATCACAAATCCAAAGAGCACGAAAATTAATAGCACAAGGGTTTATGGATTGCTGCGGCTTTGTTATGAATAAAAATGGCAAATTAGTTGGTGAAATTCAGGATAAAGATGACTGTAAAATTTGCCAGTAACAAATTGTGATCATTTACCAACTATTTTCAAATTGAATTTCCCCTATTTATTTTTATAACGTATCACGTCCTGATCGTTATCATTGACGGTATTGGTTTGCCCTCCAGAGCTTCCTTTAACCGTTACTTTTAAGGGCACCTCTCCTTGAGAATTATTGGGTGAATTAAAAACGGCTTTTATTCCTACATATGACAATGAATTCCTAGGAAAAACACCTCCATTTCCTCTATATTCAAATTTATGCAAACCGCCATCTAATGTATATACCCAGTCAGAATTATTAAGAGTATATCCATTCAATTCTAGCAAATCAGTATCAAAGTCTAAAGTGTAAGTATTACTGTTTACAATTCTAAATTCAATGGCATCAACCATATTAGGTAAATTTCCATTTGATTCAGCGAAAGCAACAACAAAATCAATATTAGCTGAACTTCCATTAACAACAGTTGTTTGTGTATATATTGTTGGTGCGTAATCGGGAGGTGAAAAATTTCTTACAGTAATGGTCACTGTTGCCTCATCACAGGCTTGAGGGTTTCCGTTGTCACATACTCGATAACGAAAACTATCTGTTCCTGAATAATTTTGACTTGGTGTATATGTAAAATCTCCATTGGAGCTTAAAACAACATTCCCTTTACTTGGGTTGGTTACCGGAGTGCTTCTTACAGTTTGTGTATTTCCTTCTGGATCACTATCATTATCTAATACATTTCCTTTTAAAATACTATTGTAGTCAGTACTATAACCATCGTTTACAGCGCTGGTTGTATTCGTTTTACGACAATAAGTAACATTGTCCAGTCTTAAAATTCCATCATCAGCTCCTCTCCCATTAGGATTTACCGTATTTAACTTTAACTCTATTCTATTGATAGAGGTTACCCAGCTAGGTAAACGTATTTCTGCAGTAAGATTGGGATTTTGAGCTAACCTCCTACAGGTCATGGGCCATATACCGGTTGTTCCAGAAACCCAACTTGCACCGTTTCTAACTTGATTATCACCTGATTCTCCATTTTGATTACTTGGACTTTTCGCCCACCAAAACTCCGTTCCGTTTACTAATAATCTAAAAGCGAGTGAAGCACTTTGTCCTCCTGAATAACATGCCTCTCCTTCTTGACCGTTATTCGCGGCCCAAGAAAATCGAAGTCTGTAACCTCCAGAAGGAGCTGTTGAACTTGTAATAGTTGAAGATAGCGGAATACTGGTAGTATGATTTACATTTTCATTACCATATCCCTGATATCCAGTATCAACTCTTGGATTTTCTGTTTGAGTAACGCAAGTACCCCCTGTTACATTTCCTCTAAAAACACTATTCAACCTTAAAATACCATCATCAGCTCCTCTTCCATTAGGATTCACAGTGTGCAATTTTAGTTGAATACTTGATATTTTATTAACCCATGTTGGTAGTCTAATCTCAGCAGAAATATTAGGATTTTGAGCAAGTGATTTACAAGTCATATTCCAATTTCCTGTTGTACCAGAAACCCAACTAGCACCATTTCGAACTTGATTATCTCCCGACTCCCTATTCTGATTACTTGGACTTTTTGCCCACCAAAATTCAATTCCATTTACAAATAGCTGAAAAGCTAGAGAAGCGCTTTCTCCACCTGAGTAACAAGCCTCTCCCTCTTGCCCATTATTGGCTGCCCAAGAAAATGAAAGTCGATATCCCCCACTAGGAGCTGAAGAATTGAGAAGATTAGACGATAGGACAACATTGGTGGTATGATTTACGTTCTCATTGCCATATCCACGATACCCCGTGCTAACATTATAATGATCTATTTGACCTACGATTATTTGATTTACAAATAGTGTTAAGAATATAACTAAAGATTTGAATTCTAACCTAACACTTTTAAAAGAGAACACCCCTACATTTAACATACTAAATATTTTTAAAATTGCAATCAATAAGTTTCTTTAGTGATTACTAATTATATTATACGTGGGGGGGGGGGGGGGTTAAATTACTCAAAGATAATAATTTAAATCATTATTGAAAGCTCCTATTTTTAATATGTTAAATTATACTTCTAATTAAAACCAACAGATCAACTAAAATATGACCTAAAAAAGAGTTTTCTATTATTCTTCAAACACAAAAAGTGCTATCTAATATTTACTTTTTCTACCTTATTCTAAATGAAACACCTATACCTGCATACCATGAATCAGTATCCATCCAGCCCCCGTTAATATCAAATTGAATATCTTTATGAGGGATCCATGTAATACCAGAATGAATACGATTTAAAACACTGTCGTTATAATATTCGATAAAGTATTCAAACATACTTCCAATAGGAGTACCAATTAAAAATATGTTGTAAAAATTATCAATATATCCAAGATTATAATTGACAAATATATTTTTAAAACTTTTGGACATTGCCAACCTGAAATCATTCTTATTACTTACTAAATCTCTATTGTAAATAAAAGAAGTACCTATACCATAACTTGTATTTTCAGGATTCATCACCATAAATTTTACGCCTGCTGTATTTAAACTTGTATAATCAGTAGCGACTCTTAGTTCTATTTTATTAGTTATAGAACCTCTTAAAAAAGTAGTAAAATGAACACCTGATAAATGATTAAAAAAATCCAATCCATTTTCAAATTGTAGCTTATTTGGTGTAATAATCGAATACGATTCTGTTAAAGTAGGTCGTTGAGCATCTATAACCTCAACATTATCTTGCTGTGCATATGATAAAAACGGTATCATAATACTCATGAAAAAGGGAAAAATAACTTTCATTACTGCGTAATCTTTTTAAATGCAGATCAAAAATAATAATTTGACAAAAACAAACAATAAACAAATTTCCTCTATTCAGTTTTTTATTTATAATTAGCCATGATAAATTTAATGGTTTATTTTTTTTATGAGCAGAACACCTATTCATTTTAGATTTTTTTGATGATTCCTATTTAGATATAGATTTTAAAGGTTGACTTCTTGCCAACTAAAAAACCCCATAAAAAATGGGGTTATATTTTATATACTTTATGGTGTGAGTAATGTATACTAACTTTTTTAAAGGAAAAACAGCGCACCAAAGTTAATAGAACTTCTGCTGTTTGTTATATTTTCTCCATTATTTTCTTTATTAATGGAATTGAAACCACTTTGACCATCAAATTCAAAAAAAAGACGTGTATTTTCACTTATCTGAAACTTATATCCAATACCCAAGGCTAAACCAATATCTGTCGTCTCAAAGCTTTCCATTAATTCAATATTAGTAGAGATATCTTTTAAATTAACATCAATTAAAAACCCGGCATATAAACCAAAATTTAGGTACCAATTTCTATTTGACCCAAAATGCCAATTCGCTAAAACTGGTATCGTAAAATAACTTAGCTCATAATCTGAAATAACACGCTCTCCTGTATCATAATTATCTAAGAATCCATTACCCCATCCTTTTTGATCATAAATAAGTTTTGTTTTAATTCCCCAACGATCTGAGAAATAATACTCTCCAGTTAAAGCAATATTGAACCCTGTAGTATGATCAGTACTTAGATTGCTATTATTAAAAGTATTTCGTCCAAGCGTTACATTCGAAAAATTAACACCAATATTTCCTCCTAACTCGATGTCTCCTTTTTCTTGTGCTTTAAGAAAATTAAAAGATAAAATAGTAATACTAATAGCAACTAATAGCTTTTTCATAATAATTAATTTAACAATTTCGGGGCAAATATATAAATTAAAAGTAAAACTATCTTCTTTTCTTTTTTAATCTTCTTGATTTATTTCTTGGTGATTTTGAATGCTCTTTAAAAGTAATAGCATCATCAAATGTGTTCTTTGCTTTTCTCGGTGAATTCTTTCGCCACGATGCGTCTTCTGGGAGTAATTTTTTTAATAAGTCAGCACGACCTACTTTAGTTAATTTATCCTTAATCCATTTTCTATTTTCTTTCTTATACCAAAAGAAAAATTTATGTTGATCTAACTTTTCTTGTTTTGTTTTAGGTGTTTTTACCTCTTTTAAAGTGTAAGGATGGTATCCGCTATAATAAATAACAGTAGCTACTGTCATTGGTGTGGGTGTAAAATCTTGTACTTGCTCTAACTGAAACCCCATATCTTTTGTCTCAGCAGCGAGGTTAGCCATATCTTCTGGCTCACAAGCTGGATGACTTGATATAAAATAAGGTATTAGTTGAAGGTTCAACTTCCTCTTTTTATTTATTTTATCAAATCGTTCCTTAAACTTATGAAAATATGAAAAAGAAGGCTTTCGCATTAATTTCAAAACGGGGTCTGAAGTATGTTCTGGTGCTACTTTTAACCGACCTGAAACATGTTTTGACATTACTTCTTCTGTATAGGCATCTAATTCCTTATGGTCTGCATTTTTATTAAATTCAGGTACCAGCATGTCATGCCTTATCCCACTTCCTATGAATGACTTTTTTACTTTTGGATGCTTATCAACAGCCTGATATAACTCTGTTAACGGTTTATGTGAGGTATCTAAATTACTACAAATAACTGGTGATATACAAGAAGGTGCAACACATTTATCACATATTGCTTGTACTTTTCCCTTCATTTGATACATGTTTGCGGAGGGACCTCCAATATCAGAAAGATATCCCTTAAAATCATCCATCTTAGTTAATTCATCGACTTCTTTTAAAACCGATTCTTTACTTCTGCTAGCTATAAATTTTCCTTGGTGTGCTGAAATTGTACAAAAACTACATCCCCCGAAACAGCCTCTATGAATATTAACTGAAAATTTAATCATTTCGTAGGCCGGAATTGCACCCCGCTTATTGTATTTAGGATGCGGCATTCTTGTGTAAGGCAAATCAAAAGAACCATCGATTTCTTTCTCTGTCATCGTTGGAAACGGTGGATTGATCATTAATTTCCTGTCTCCTACCGCTTGAAAAATTCTTCTTGCGTAAAGTTTATTAGACTCTTGTTCTATTATTTTAAAATTCGAGGCATATGCTTTTTTATCTTTCAGACAGATTTCATGTGAAGAAATTTCAATATCATTCCAGTTTTTATTTTTGGGAATTTTTTCTCCATCTTCTAATAAAACAGCGGTCTGTTTGATGGTTTTTAAACTTGAAAAGGGAACTCCTTTTTGCAAAAGCTCTACCAATTCTCTTAGTGGCTGTTCTCCCATACCATACACCAGCATATCAGCTCCAGAGCTTTCCAAAATAGAGGGCATTAATTTATTAGACCAATAGTCGTAATGCGTTACTCTCCTCAAAGAGGCTTCAATTCCTCCAATTAAAACAGGTACCTCTGGAAATTTTTCTTTTAAGATTTTTGTATAGACCGAAGTTGCATAATCTGGTCTAAACCCTTTGTCTCCGTTGGGTGTATATGCATCTTTATCTCTTCTCCGTTTACTTGCTGTATAGTTACTTACCATAGAATCCATACAACCCGCGGTTACAGCAAAAAATAATCGGGGTTTACCCAATTTAATGAAGTCCTGTAAATTATCATGAACGCTTGGTTGTGGAACAATCGCTACTCGTAGTCCATAACTTTCTAAAATTCGACCAATAACAGCTGGTCCAAAAGCTGGATGATCTACATACGCATCGCCACTAAATAGAATTACATCTAATTCATCCCATCCTCTTAACTTTACCTCCTTATTTGTGGTAGGTAACCAATCTGAAAGTCGTCTAATTCTCATACCAGTGCAAAGGTACGTTGTTTTGATTTAATTTACTGTTGTTACTATGAAACATTAAAATAACGTCTTTAAATTATTTTATTTTCGACTATTAAAGTAAGCTAACAAAAAATACTTTCTATCTATAGAAAGTATTTTTAATCAATATTTTAATTACTGACTATTTAAAAGAGCTTATCCCTTTTTTCAACCAGTTATAATATTCATCTACTTCTGGTGTATAAGCTACAGGATCGATTAAATTTTCTTCATTTAAGTCCATTAAAACATAATACGGTTGTGAATTTGTTTTATATTTTATGGTTTGTAGTTCGCTCCATTTTTGACCAATATACCTTAACTTTTTTCCCGGGCGCAATTTTGACGCTACAATTTCATCATTTTCTAAAGCTCGTTTATCATCTACGTAAAGGGAAATTAAAATAACCTCATTCTTCAGCACTGATAATACTTTATCCTTCACCCAGACATTTTGTTCCATTTTTCTGCAATTCACGCAAGCGTGTCCAGTGAAATCAATCAACACGGGCTTGTTTACCTGCTTTGCATAAGCCAGACCTTTGTCATAATCGTTAAATGCTAGTATATTGTGAGGCGCCATTAAATGCGCTCCATCAGGTAACGTTGCTTGAAAATCATTTGATTTAGAAACAGAAACTGAGCTCGCTTTTTGATACCCTACTCCATATGGAGATTCACTGTAATTCTGAGGTGGAGGAAATGCGCTTATTAAATTTAAAGGGGCTCCCCATAAGCCTGGTAACATATATAATGTAAAAGACAATGAAACCAAACCAAGACTTAACCTTCCTACAGAAATATGTGATAAAGCGTCATCATGTGGTAGTCTAATTTTTCCAAATAAATAAAGAGTAAGTGTTCCAAAAATAGCAATCCATATGACTAAGAAAACCTCGCGCTCCAAAAAGTGCAACTGCAGAACCAAATCAGCGTTTGATAAAAATTTAAAGGCTAATGCTAATTCTAAAAAACCCAAAACAACCTTCACTGTATTTAACCATCCTCCAGATTTTGGTAAAGAATTCATCCAACCAGGGAAAATTGCAAATAAAGTAAATGGAAGTGCTATAGCCATTGAGAATCCTAACATACCAACAATTGGAGCAAGTCCTCCTTTTGAAGCTGATTCAACTAATAATGTCCCTACAATCGGACCTGTACATGAAAAAGATACAATCGCTAAAGCTAGTGCCATAAAGAAAATGCCTACTAAACCTCCTTTATCTGCTTTCGTATCGATTTTCGTTCCCCAAGAACTGGGTAAGGTAATTTCAAATGCTCCTAAAAATGAAATGGCAAAAACAACTAGTAAAAAGAAAAACAACAAATTAAACCAAACACTAGTAGATAAAGCATTTAAAGAATTTGCTCCAAAAACACCTGTAACAATAGAACCAAGAACAACATAAATTACAATAATAGAAACCCCATAGATAATGGCATTCCTTATACCCTGCGATTTATTTTTACTCTGTTTTGTAAAAAAACTAACAGTCATAGGAATCATTGGAAACACACAAGGTGTTAACAATGCTGCAAATCCTGAAAGAAAAGCTATTAAAAATATAGCTAGTAAACCTTTTTCGGTGCTACTGTCTTTTTTTTTTTAAGAGCTTTAGCTTTCGTCAAATCAAAAGATAAGTCAATCTCTGTTGGTGGTAAGCATTGTGTTTCTCTACAGACCATAAATTCTACTGATCCCTCAACTTTTTGAGTTCCTTTCTGAACTTGTACCTTTTGCCTAAAAGATGCTTTGTTTGAAAAAGATTTAACTTTCATATTAAACGTTTCATCCATAACAGTATGCCCTTTTTCTTCTGTAACCTTTCCTATTAATTTGAAACCTTTATTCTCAGTAAAAAAGAATGTTGTTGGAATAGGACCTCCTTGTTTTACATTCTGAGAATAAATATGCCAACCCGTTTCTATCATGGCAGTTGCTACAAGGTTGTACTCTGATTCTGATATTTTTTCAACAGAAGCCTTCCATTTAACAGGCTCGTATATTTGTGAAAATCCTTTGTTAGAAAAAGTAATGAATAATAAAACAAGTATAAATTTAATACTACTTTTTAGGGGAACGTTTATTATTGATTTCATCTATCTATTTTGCTTTTATTATCCGATAAATGTAATTAAATAAAATTTTAAAATAAATAAATATTTTTTAATTTATGGTTATTTTAAAATTTCAGCCGTAATATACTAAGACAACTTCTTACGAAAACTGCCAAATCTTAGTTACAATACTAAAAAATGAAATTTTAACTCAAAATCGTGTTATACGATTTATGTTTGCATACTACATAATAAATACTTCTGCCCTTTATTACTTAAAATACTTCCTAATAATATAAACACCTTGCAAGAATAATTCATAAAAATTTTCACACTAAAAAAGACACCTTAAAACATAAACCAGCTATCTATTCTGTTAACTTTTATATATAACTAAAATTAATTATTTAGTTTTGCTTTGTTTTTAAAACAAAACTATCAATCCTTCACTACAAAATCAAAGTGATAAAATTAATTTCACAAAATTTTGTTAGTATTTTTAAAAATTAGTAATTATGAAAAAACATTTTTTCTCCACACTACTTTTTTTATTAGTAGTCTGCAGTTGCACCTCTAATAAAAAATCTCTCATAATAGAGGAAAACGAAAATAACTACGTAAAAGAAAACTATGAGAAAAAAGAAGTAAAAATAACCATGCGTGATGGTATTAAGCTTCATGCAACAATTTATAGTCCAAAAGACACTTCAAAAAAATATCCGATTTTACTTCAACGAACTCCTTATAGCTGTAGGCCTTATGGTAAAAATAAATTCAAAGATAAAATAGGTCCTAATATTACCCTAATGAAAGAAGGTAATATAATTGTTTACGAAGATGTTCGTGGTAGATGGATGAGTGAAGGGGTTTATGATAATATGCGTGCCTACATTCCCAATAAAACAGAAAAACAAACTGATGAAACTACCGATACTTATGACACTATTGATTGGTTAGTAAAAAATGTTTCCAATAATAACGGAAAGGTTGGAACATGGGGTATTTCATATCCTGGACATTACGCTACAATGTCAACAATTGACGCTCACCCTGCGCTTAAAGCGGCTTCTCCTCAAGCATGTATTGGTGATTTCTTCTTCGATGATTTTCATCATAATGGTGCGTTTTTACTTAGCTATTTTAGAGCTATTTCATTATTTGGAACTTACAAAGATCAACCTACTAATGTCGCTTGGTATCAATTTCCTGAAATGAAAACCCAAGATCAATATCAATTTTTTCTTGATAAAGGCCCTATCAAAAACTTGAATAACTATTTTAAGTACAGCGATACTTCGATAGATAAAGATGACTCAAAAAAGTTGATTGATGATTTTTTCTGGAAAGAAATTACCGAGCATCCTAATTATGATTCCGTTTGGGAAAGTAAAGGGGTTATACAACACTTAAACAAAGTGCCTTCTAATGTTGCTACCATGGTTGTAGGTGGTTGGTTCGATGCTGAAGACTTATATGGACCTCTTGAAACTTACAAAGCAATAGAAAAGTATCAAACTGAAAATAATAATATTTTAGTTTTTGGTCCATGGGATCATGGAGGTTGGTCTAGAGATAAAGTCAAAAACACGGTTGGTAATTATTATTTCGGCGACTCAATATCCTTAAACTTTCAAAAAAACATAGAAACCAAATTTTTCAACCATTTTTTAAAAAACAAAGAAACAAATAGCTTATCATTACCAGAAGCTTATGTTTTTGATACAGGAAAAAAGAAATGGCAATCATATGATACCTGGCCTCCAAAAAACACGAACAAACAAATTTTCTTTTTGTCGGACAACCAAAAACTATCTACAACTCCCCACTCAAAATCGAAATCTATCAACTTTATAAGTGATGTAAAAAAACCTGTTCCATATTCAGAGGATATTAAAACAGTTTTTACACCCAGAAAGTATATGACCGACGACCAACGTTTTGCGGCTAGAAGACCTGATGTATTAGTATTTGAAACTGAGGTTTTAAATAATGATGTTACTTTAGCAGGAGATATTTTAGCCAAACTTAAGGTTGCTACAACGGGTACTGCTGCTGACTGGATTGTAAAAGTTATTGATGTACATCCGCATGACTTAGAAGATAATAACGATGAAATGCAAAAACACCTAAAATTAAGTAATTATCATTTAATGGTAAGAAGTGAGGTTATGCGTGGTCGATTTAGAAATAGTTTTTCTAAACCTGAACCATTTATCCCAAACAAGAAAACCAATGTTAATATAAAGCTTCAAGATATTTTTCATACTTTTAAAAAAGGGCATAAAATTCAAGTTCAAGTTCAAAGTACGTGGTTTCCTTTAATTGATCTTAATCCTCAAACTTTCGTTAACAACATTTACAAAGCTAATAAGGAAGACTTTAAAACTCAAATACATTCTGTATTCACAGATTCAACTATTGAATTTAATATTGCTAAGTAAACAATAATTATTTGATATGTTATAACACACAATGCTAATAATGCGTTATTAGCATTGTACGTTTTGTGTAAAACAACTATAAATATTTTAAAAACTTTTCCCTTGGTATTTCTCGGGCTCCCAAACTTGCTAGGTGATCGTTGTAAACTTGACAGTCAATTAATTTATAGTTGCAGTTTTTAGCTAAATGAATAAAAGCTAATTTACTCATATTGCTCTCCTTGCTAAACATGCTTTCTCCGCAAAAAACACCGTTCCCCAAATCAACTCCATATAAGCCTCCAAGAATTTTATTATTGCGCCAAACTTCAATTGACTTAGCTAAGCCCGATCTATGCAATCTCAAATAGGCTTCCTGCATTTCATCAGTTATCCAGGTTCCAAATTGATCTGATCTATGAATGTATTTACAATTATAAACTACTTCTGCAAATGCTTTATTTTCGGTAATTAAAAAATCATTTTTCCGAAGCACTTGCTTCATAGACTTCGAAATTTTAATTTCTTCTGGAAATAAAACCATTCTTTTATAAGGACTATACCACACAATAGGTTCTCCTTCATTAAACCAAGGGAATATACCTTTCTGATACGCATACTTTAGTCTTTCAACTGATAAATCTCCACCTAATGCAATAATACCATCCTCTGTAGCGGTGTTATATGGTGGAAATGAAATTTCTTTACTTAACCATATCATATAAATTCAATTACTATTTTAAAAATTAAGCAACTCATAGAGCTTTCGATAGTTATTTTTTAACCAACTAAAAAACAAGAAGCCCTATTAAATAAACAATACTTCCAACAACCATAGCAATTAGCGTATAAGGTAGTATCTCTCTTGCTTTTAATTTCGTTATTCCCAACAAGGGCAACGCCCAAAATGGTTGTAACATGTTTGTAACTTGGTCTCCATAAGCCATTGCCATTATTGCTTTAGGCAAAGGTACTCCTAATTTCAATGCACTTTCAACAACAATTGGTCCTTGTACAACCCATTGACCTCCACCACTAGGAACAAATATATTTACAAGACCTGCACTAAAAAATGTAAATATCGGGAGTGTTGTTGCGTTCGATATGGAAACGAAAAAATCAGAAATTAGAACAACCATTCCTGTGCTTTTCATTATACCCATAATACCAAAGTAAAGAGGAAATTGGATTAAAATACCTGATACATCACTAATTGATTCGTTAATTGCATTTGTAAATTTCTTAAAACTTCCATGCAGGATAATTCCCAATCCTAACATAAAAAAATTGATTAAATTTGGAGTTATTTTTAAAACTAAAATAGCAGCACCATACTGATAAAAAAATACTATAAGAATAGCTATACCAAAACCATAAGCTAAACATTTAGAACTATCTAAGGTTCTCATTGTTCCATTTTCTTCCTCTTTTGGACACAAACTATATACTGGTAAATTTATCGTTGTGCCTTTTGATTTACTCCCCAAAAAATAAAATGTTACTGTTACTGATAAAAGTACAAGTAAGAAAATAAGTAGATTCCAAAAACTAAAAACAGTCTCTGAATAATCAATGAGGCTTGGGATCTGTTTTAAAATATCTTTCGATGACACAGATGTCATAATGCTTTTTATATGCCCTACCTCATTAATTTTAATCGGAGCAGAACCTGAAATCCCCCCATGCCAAACCATTAAACCTACATACCCTGCAGCTCCTATTATTGGATAGTTCAAAGCTATATTTCTTGCTTGCGCATGCTCCGCTGTTTTTCTTGCTAGTAAAGCTCCAAAGATTAAGCCTAACCCCCAATTAAAAAAAGCAACCAGCATTGTAAAACTAGCAACAATAGCGGCGCTTACAGCCGTATTTGTACAATATTTAGTGACCCTTACAATTAGTTTACTTACTGGATTACTCAAAACTAATACATGTCCTAAAACCAAAATTAACATCATTTGATAGGCAAAAACCAATAATCCGTTTGTCCATATACCTTTTTCCCAAAAACTAAGCACTTCTAAAGAATAAGGATATAATGAAACATTTTCTGGTTTTGTAAAAAGCACACTTAATAAATAAGCGATAATGGTTAGAACAATTGCAATCGTAAATGGAGATGGCAAATACTTTTTGAAGACTTTTTCTATGGTTTCTGTAAGATTCATTTTATAAAGTTTGATTTGATAAAAATAAACAAATAGACTAAATTGTTTTACTAGCTTTGCAATATGGTAAAAGAACTACAACTTCGTATTAGTTTGACTGAAGAAACAATACAGGATATACTTATAAAAAAGGCTGCCAAAAAACTAGGCGTAGAACCAGAAAACATCACTAGTATAAAAGTTCATCGAAAATCAATTGATGCTCGAAAAAAAGAAGTTTTTTTTAATTATAAAATCGCCACTTACATAAATGAACCCCCTCCTGAACAAACAGCATACCATTTTGACTATAAAGATGTTTCCAGTGCAAAAGAAATACATATAGTAGGCTTTGGACCTGCAGGTATGTATGCTGCACTTCGGTGTATTGAATTAGGTTACAAACCCATTGTTTTAGAGCGAGGAAAAAATGTTCAAGATAGAAGAAGAGATTTAAGAGCCATAAATCAATTTCATGAAGTCAACAAAGACTCTAATTATTGCTTTGGAGAGGGAGGAGCTGGAACCTATTCCGATGGAAAACTCTACACACGCAGTCTAAAAAGAGGTGATGTTAGACGTATTTTTGAAAATTTAGTATATCATGGAGCAACTGAAAAAATCCTTATTGATGCCCATCCGCATATTGGCACGAATAAACTTCCAAAAATTATTAAGAACATTCGAGAAACAATATTAAAATACGGTGGTGAAATTCATTTTAATTCTCGTGTTTCGGACTTTATCATAAAAAACAACAAACTAAAAGCCATACGAATTCAAAATGGGCAAGAGCTATCTGTTAATGCCGTTATTTTAGCAACAGGACATTCTGCCCGAGACATTTTTGAACTCCTTAATAACAAAAATGTTCTTTTAAAAGCTAAATCCTTTGCCATGGGAGTTCGTGTTGAGCACCCTCAAGAACTTATAGATCAAATTCAATATAGTTGTAATGGTCAAAGAAATGGACTATTACCTGCAGCTGCTTACAGTCTTGTACATCAAGTGAAAAACAGAGGCGTTTATTCGTTTTGTATGTGCCCTGGAGGCTTCATAGTTCCTGCTGCAACTGCCCCTGGAGAAGTTGTCGTAAATGGTATGTCGCCTTCAAAAAGGAACAACGCTTTTGCTAATTCGGGGATTGTAGTTGAAATCAATGTAGATGAAGACATTCCAAAATATGAAAAATTTGGTGTTTTTAAAGGACTTGAATTTCAGCGTGACCTTGAGAAGCTAGCTTTCAATGCTGGAGGAAAATCTCAAGTTGCACCAGCGCAACGACTCACCGATTTTGTTGAAGGGAATTTATCATCAAGCTTAAATACTACTTCATATCAACCAGGACTAAAATCATCCCCACTTCATTCTTTGTTACCTAAAACCATTGGAAGTAGACTCAGAAAGGGATTTACTGCATTTGGAAAAAAGATGCATGGATATTATACGAATGAGGCAAATATTATTGGGGTAGAGTCTCGAACGTCGTCTCCTATTAATATCCCAAGAAAAAATACACTGGAACACCCTGAAGTTACAGGATTATTTCCTTGTGGTGAAGGCGGTGGATATGCAGGAGGTATTATATCTGCTGCAATGGATGGTGAACGTTGTGCTGAGGCTGCTTCGCAAATTTTGTAAGATATCTTAAAATAAAAGTAACAATTCAACATAGTGAATTAAACGGTTGCACTCGATAAAGGTGATATTTAAAAATCACAATATCATAAAAAAGAAAATTACTTTATGACCCCCACTTAAAAGAAGAAACTACGTAATAAAAATATTGACCTCATATCATAAAATAAACATGAAAAAATATAGTAACTAAAATATAGTATCAACTGAAATAAATAACAATTAACCTTTAATAATTATATTATTTCTTTGATTTATGAAGGATTACCTTGTATTTTTGCAAACTCGTAAATTACGAGTGTAACGGGTATAAAATGAAAGATAGTAAGAAAGGAAAAAAGAAAAACAAATCTCCTAAAGCAAAAAGGCTACATGTTTATTACAAGAGAACTGGTTTCTATATGTTTATATGGGAAAGTTTAAAAAAAGCTATAGGTCCCATTATTGCTGTTATCGTAGGATTGATAATCTTCAATAAATATGTTTATAATATCAATGATGGTCTACAAGCCATGACAGAAACCTTCTCTAGAGCTGGTGTATTAATTACTTTCTTTGTATCAGAAACTATATTAGGGTTAATTCCTCCTGAAATTTTTATTGCTTGGTCAAAAAAAACGACAGAGCCTGTAATTAATCTTTCGATACTTGCTTTCTTATCTTATCTTGGAGGTATTATCGCTTATTTTATTGGTAGGTCAACTCGAAAAATAAAAACCATCAATCAATACTTAGAAGTAAAAATGGCTAAGCATTTAAAAAACACAAGTAAATGGGGGGGCTTTTTAATCTTAGTTGGTGCGCTTTTGCCTTTACCTTTTTCGATAAGCTGTATGACAGCAGGAATGATTAAATATCCTATCAAAGGTGTCATCACATTTGGATTGTTTCGCTTTTTACGATTCGCTATTTATGCTTGGGCTATTTTTAATATGGTGAGTTAATATAAAACAGGAAGAAACATCTAGTTAATTAGAAAATAATAATTAGTAAAAGAAACAACTCGATATTATGTAAAAATAACTTTTACATTAAACCTTCTAGGATAAACCTAGAAGGTTTTTTATTTCCCCTTAAAACACCCTCATTAAATGAGGATACTTCAAATATAAGTAGCTATTTCTTAATAATTAATGTAGTTTCCGTTAAATAAATTGTAATTTCCGATATAATTCAGGTTTCAGCATAAAAAAAGAGCCTAAACTGGCTCTTTTAATTAACTATTTTAATTCTTTATGTTAAAATGGTAAATCATCAGGCTCATTATCTGATGATAAATCAGGTGCTGGTGCAAAGTTATCAGCTGGAGGAATACTTTGATTAGAGGAAGCTTGAGCTAAATTCTCTATTCTCCAACCTTGTATTGAGTTGAAATATTTAGCCTCCCCTTGAGGATTAATCCACTCCCTACCTCTTAAATTAATTGAAACTTTTACGTCTTGACCTATTTGATAACTATCTAACAAATCACATTTATCTTGAATAAATTCAATAAGAATCATTTGTGGATATTGTTCATCAGTAGTAACTACTAACTCACGCTTTCTAAATCCATTACTTCCAAAAGTTTGTGTTCCGTTTATTAATTTAATTTTACCAATTACTTCCATTAATCATTTATTTTAATAAAAGTACTTTCCAAGCACTTTCTACGTCATTATTTTGTAAATACTCGTGTGCAAAAGTATGCTTTTTTTCTTCAGATACACCAACAAACCTTTGATGTTCTTTAGCAAAGTTATTAACATCATCATCGGTAGGAAATTTTTCAACATTACCAAGCATACCAAGATCATTACCGGTTAATACTTTACTATTTCTAATTCCAAACGGAATTTTATCTACCCCTATTCCAAGGGTTGATAAAGGCTTTGGTATCTCAAAAAAACCATCCCTTGCTCTACTATAATAATTTCCGCCTGCCCTAGAAACTAAATCTATTTTATATTGATCAATACTTCCATCATCAGATAATACTTTTTCGTTAATGTGAATTTTAACAACCTCGCATACAATTAAATTACCTGCTCCGCCATTGTTTCCCGTATAAATAATATCATTTACTTTACATTCAAATTGAACAGGAGACTCTGCAACCCTATAAGGTTTAACTATATCTGAGGGAAGCATTGTTAAACCTGCTTTTTCAAATTCATTAACTTCTTTTGGGTACATAGAACTACTTAATGACATTTGTTGAACAATATCATAATTAACAATATTAATAACAACCTCTCTTATCTCTTCTGCATTGTCTAAAGTATGTTTTGTTTTATTGGCTCTAACGCTTCTTGCTGGTGAAAAAATCATAATTGGTGGGTTTGCACCAAAGACATTAAAAAAACTAAAAGGAGATAAATTTGGCACCCCTTTTTCGCTTATTGTACTAGCAAAAGCAATTGGCCTTGGTGCAACAGCCCCAAGAAGATACCCATGCAATTTTGAAGTTGGAATGCTTTTAGGATCTATTGATAACATCGTTTTATATTTTTAGTGTAAATATACTACAGTTTACTTAAAGAAGTTATACCTGAGAATAGTTTATATTTGACCTATGAGTTTTTCTTATAATAGTTTTTGGATCAAACGAATCGTTATACTTGTATCTTTTATAATTGTTCTATTAATACTATGGAACACCTATACATTCTTCCAGAGATTCAAGGAAGAAGAACGAATGAAAATGGAATTGTATGCATCAGCAATTAAAGAAATGGCCTCAAATCCTGATTCTAATGCCAGTTTTAATTTAGAAATAAAGGTTTTTGATGGTATTAAAAATATTCCTGCACTAGCTGTTGACGAAGAAGGTAATTTTATTAGAACCAATAATCTAGACTCAATTAAGTCAAAGGATACTTTGTATTTAAAAAAACAACTTTCTTTAATGAAAAGGCAAAATGATCCAATTGTTATAAAAAATACTGGGTATAAAGAATACATTTATTATCGTAATTCGGACTTACTTTACAAGTTAAAATACTATCCACTAGCCCTGCTTTTAATTCTAGCTTTGTTTCTAACTATTATTTATATGGTTTTTAAATCTAATAAAATAGCAGAACAAAATAAACTTTGGACAGGAATGGCAAAAGAAACAGCCCACCAAATAGGTACCCCCTTGTCTTCATTATTGGGATGGATTGAAATTTTAAGATTTGAAAAAGTGAATGAAATGTATGTTAACGAAATTGAAAAAGACGTAGATCGTTTAAATATAATAGCCAATCGATTTTCAAAAATTGGTTCTTTACCCGACTTACAAAAAAATAATATTATTCATGAAACGAAACGTGTTTTCAATTACTTAGAATCTCGAAGCTCAAAACAAATTAGCTTCTTTTTCGATACTTCTCGCTCAAATATAACTTCTCGCATTAGTGTTGAGTTATTTGGTTGGGTAATTGAAAATCTTATCAAAAATGCTATTGATGCTATGGCTGGTAAAGGGTCCATTTCTCTTAAGATAACAGAAAATTCCAAGAATGTTATCATTCAGATATCAGACACAGGAAAAGGGATCCCTAAATCACAATTTACAAATATTTTTAACCCTGGATTTACAACAAAAAAAAGAGGTTGGGGACTAGGACTTTCTTTATCTAAGAGAATAATTGAAACCTATCATAAGGGAAGGATTTTTGTCCAAAAATCTGAGCTTGGAAAAGGTACTACATTTGAAATAAATTTAGAAAAAGAATAATATTTAAGTATTTTATTTTTTATTTAATTTAACTTACATTTAACAAATTACTTGCAATTATTCTTTTGCTTCTAAAATAAGTCGGTAATATCTTTGTAGTGAGAAATATAAGAGCAATATATTTTTATTTCTCCATACTTATGAAAAACAAAACTTTAAAATATCATTCATTAAAGTTACTTACATTACTATTTTTAACTTTCTTTTCCAACACGAAATCAATTGCTAGAACCATTAGCTACGGAAACAACTCTTTAATTTCCGATGCTGACTTTATAAAGAATTTCGAAAGTATAATAAAAGATACTATAAAACTCCATACTCAAGTACTAGATTTTTCTCCATTTGAAGAAAAAGAAAACTTTATAACATCTCACAAAAATATTTTTCAATTTTTTAAAAGGAAAACACATCGAAATTCGAATAAAAACATCTATATCATATTAAATAGTTTCTCCAAAAGGTTATTTATTTTTTATTGTCGTTTAAAAATTATTTCGTTTAAAACACTAAAAATAATCTTACAAAATTTAACTTCATAACCTTATTAGGTAAATAAAAACATAAAAAAATGAGACTAAAAAATAACATACAATTTCTTTTGATACTTGTAATACTAATTAGTTGCCAAAAGAAAAAAACATCTTCTAAAAACACCAATAAAGAAGAAGAAGCTTGGAGTTACTCCGGAGAAAGTGGTCCGGAGCACTGGGCTGAACTTGAAAAAAACTCCGAATGTGGTGGTAAATTTCAGTCTCCAATCAATATAATTAGTATTAATGCTAAAATTGATAGTCAATTAAATTCTTTAGATATTCATTATGAAAAGAGTACAAAAATACATAGCGTAAAAAATAATGGCCACTCGATACAATATAATTTCGAAAAAGGAGACTATATTAATTACAAAAATGAACGTTTTAATTTGAAACAAATTCATTTTCACGAATCGTCAGAACATACAATTGATGGCGTCAGATATCCTTTAGTTATCCACATGGTTCATGCAAATTCTACAGGAGAGTATTTAGTTTTGGCTATTATGGCTAAAGAAGGCAAGACAAGTATTCCCTTTGAATTTCTTGAAAGCTTTTTACCTTTAGAAAAAGGTGAAGTAAAAAAAATAAACAAACCTTTTAATTTAAATCATAATCTTCCTTTAAATAGAGGGTACTATAGCTATACAGGATCTTTAACAACACCTCCATGTACAGAAGGAGTTAAGTGGTTTATCTTTAAAGAGCCGATTACAATATCAGTAGAACAGGTTAATATTTTAAAAACTTTAATGCCTGTAAATAATTATAGGAAAGAACAACCCTTAAACGGTAGAAAAATTCAAATGACAGAATAATTTTATAAAAATACTTGCTCACAAGTATATTAAAACTGGTTTAAACAACTATAAACCAGTTTTAATGTATTATTCAATAAAATTACTTTTAATTTTTTCAGCTGTAGTAATAAACTCTTCTTTAGTTAATTTTACTTTTGAAATAAAACGTATATCATCCATTTTCTTTATGGGTATTAAATGAACATGTACATGAGGAACCTCCAAACCAATAACACTCATACCCACACGCTCACAATCTATAGTTTTTTCAATTGCTTTTGCTACTCGATAAGAAAAAGCCATTAAATCACTGTATTCTTTCTCTGATAAATCAAATAACTTGTTTTCTTCTTTTTTAGGAACAACAAGCGTATGCCCCTGAGTATTAGGATTTATATCTAAAAACGCATAAAACTTTTCGTCCTCTGCAATTTTATACGAAGGAATTTCTCCTTTAACTATTTGAGTAAAAACACTAGCCATAATGATATTTAACTTACGTTTATTATAGATTTATATGAACCTGAAAATCAATTATTTTTTAACTTTTTGTGGTTAACGAGAAATATCCATCACCTCAAAGTTCATTTTCCCATTAGGCACTTGTATTTCTGCTAAATCACCCACTTTTTTTCCTAGTAAACCTTTTCCTATGGGAGAATTAACCGATAATTTTCCGTTTTTTATATCACTTTCGCTATCAGCTACTAATGTATATTTAAACTCCATATTATTTATTGTGTTTTTTATAACAACAATAGAGTGAATCAATACCTTTGAAGTATCTAATTCACTTTCATCAATGATTCTCGCACTAGCAACAACATTTTTAAGTTTAGCTATTTTAGTTTCCAATAAAGATTGCTCTTCTTTTGCTGCATGATATTCAGCATTTTCACTTAAATCTCCCTTATCTCGGGCATCTGCTATCTCTTGTGACACTCGAGGTCTCTCCACTTGCTCTAAGTGTGCTAATTCATCTTTTAACTTTTTAAGTCCTTCTTCTGTGTAGTAAGATACGTTACTCATAACTGTTTTAAATTTAAAAATCTCATACCCTTTGGGATGAGATTGCATTACAAATGTACAAAATTTTCGTAAATTTGTAAAGTTATATAAACACCAATCTGCTTAATACATGAAAAAACTTCATTTTATTTTAATAATTGCATTTCTTGTAAGTTGTGGTGATAACATTATTGAGAATAATTGTTTCAGTAACTCTATTCAGCCACTTTCTTTTGATTTAAATAACCCACAATTAAACGGATTATTAACTCCTAACGGAAGTGTAACCGTAAATGGAGGCATGAATGGTATTGTTCTTTTTAATAAAGGGACTGGTGGTACATTTTCTCCATATATAGCGATTGATAGAAAATCACCAAATCGTAATTGTAATGAGCCAATGATAGTAAACCCTCCTGTTTTAAAATGTTCTTGTGATGCCAGTACGTATAGTATGTTAGATGGCTCTTTAATTTCAGGGAAAAACGATTGCAATGGTGGAGCCAGAGTATATACGGTTACTCAAAGTGGTAGCACTCTTCAAATAAGTAATTAAATTCATATTTTACTTGAATTAGATTCTTATTTTTGTTGTTTCAACAACATAACTGACAATTCAACGTGAAAAATTATTTTTCTTCGAACTTTAAATTAGGAGTTCTGGGTGGTGGGCAACTAGGAAAAATGTTACTTACCGAAACACACAAATTTGATATTTATACAGTAGTTTTAGATCCGAATTCAGATGCCCCTTGTGCTCAAATATGTAATGAGTTTCATCAGGGAAGTCTATTGGATTTTAATACTGTATATAACTTCGGAAAACAAGTAGACTTACTAACTATTGAGATTGAAAATATTAACATTGATGCTCTTGATAAACTTGAGAAAGAAGGACTTCCTATTTTTCCAAAACCCAAAAACCTGAGAATTATACAAAATAAAGCGCTTCAGAAAATCTTTTATAAAAATCAGGGAATTCCTACCGCTAACTTTGATCGCTTTAATTCGATCAAAGAACTTGAAAAAGATATTAAGAAAGGTAAAATCAACTTTCCTTTTGTTTGGAAGTCGGCTCGATTTGGCTATGACGGCAAAGGTGTAAAAATTATAAAATCAATAAACGATTTAAAAAATTTACCATCTGGAGAATGTATTGGAGAAAAATTGATCTCTTTTAAAAATGAACTAGCAGTCATTGTTGCCAGAAATAAAAAAGGAGAGATCAAAACATATCCTGTTGTCGAAATGGAATTTCACCCAGAAGCGAACCAGGTTGAATACGTAATCTGTCCTGCTAGAATTGATGATGAAATTGCAAATAAAGCACGTAAAGTAGCGTTAGATGTTGCTAATGCCTTTGATTTTGTTGGTCTACTAGCCGTGGAAATGTTTCAAACCAAAGACGATAATATTTTGGTAAATGAAGTAGCTCCAAGGACTCATAACTCTGGACATTATTCTATAGAAGCCAGTTACACCAGTCAATTTGAACAACATATTCGTAGTATTTTGAATTTGCCTTTAGGAAAAACAACAAGTAAAGCTGCTGGAATTATGGTGAATCTTGTTGGAGCTGAGGGCTACTCTGGTAATGTAGTGTACGAAAACCTAGAGGAAGTATTAAAAATTGAGGGAGTTACTCCCCATCTATATGGTAAAAAACAAACAAGGCCTTTTAGGAAAATGGGACATGTAACTATAGTAAATCCAGATATTAAAAAGGCACGTGAAATTGCTCAAAAAGTAAAAGAAACAATTAAGGTTATCGCTAAATAAAAAATTATGATAGGAATAATAATGGGAAGTGACTCTGACCTTCCAATAATGCAAGAAGCAATTGATATTTTAGAGAGTTTTGATATAAAAATAGAAGTTGATATTGTTTCAGCTCATAGGACTCCGAATAAATTATTTGATTACGCTTATAATGCTCATAAAAGAGGAATTCAAGTTATTATAGCTGGAGCTGGTGGTGCAGCGCATTTACCTGGTATGGTTGCTAGCATGAGTCCGCTCCCTGTAATAGGAGTTCCTGTAAAAAGTAGAAATTCTATTGATGGATGGGATTCTGTTCTTTCAATTCTTCAAATGCCTGGAGGAGTTCCTGTAGCCACAGTTGCTCTAAATGGTGCAAAAAATGCAGGAATTTTAGCAGCACAAATTATAGGAGCTTCTGATAAATGTGTTTTAGACAAAGTAATTACATACAAAGAAGGACTTAAATTAAAGGTTGAAAAAGCCTCAAAAAAGGTAAGAAAATAAGTATCTTTCAACCACAAAAAAGTCTAAAGTGAACTCAAATATTTTGAGTCTCAAATTATGCAATAGGCATAATTTATTTCAATTAGATTATAAGTATCTTAGTAAGAATAACAAACCTAAAGTGACTTTTAAAAAACTAGAAAATGAATCCACTATTACAAGATTTCGATACTGCTCCCTTTTCTAAAATTCAAGAAAAAGACTATAAACCAGCGATAAAAGAAGCCATTTCTATTGCAAAAAAAGAAATTGATGCCATTATTTCAGACACAACAAAACCAAATTTTGAAAACACAACTGTCGCATTAGATAAAGTTGGTAGCAAATTAAACAGAATAACCTCTATATTTTTTAATTTAAACGCTGCTGAAACGAATGAAAAAATCCAAACCATAGCAAAAGAAATATCTCCTTGGTTAAGTGAATTTAGAAATGACATCACTCTAAACGAAACGCTTTTCAATCGTGTGAAAAAAGTATACAATCAACTGGATTTTTTAGACTTAACCCCAGAACAAAAAATGCTTCTGGATAAGCAGTATAAAAGCTTTTCTAGAAATGGCGCCAATCTAAATGAAGAAAGTAAATTAAAGCTGCGCAAAATAGATGCTGAGCTTTCAAAATTATCCTTACAATTTGGTGAAAATGTTCTTGCTGAAACGAATGACTTCGAAATGCATGTTACCAAAGAAAGTGATTTAACGGGACTTCCTGAAAGTGCTAAAGAGGGAGCTAAAATGTTAGCCAAGCAACGCAACAAAGAGGGTTGGGTAATTACCTTGGATTATCCGAGTTATGTTCCTTTTATGACCTATGCAGATAATCGTGAGCTGCGCAAAACACTTTCTATTGCTTTTGGGAAGAAAGGGTTTCAAAAAAATGAATTCAATAACGAAAATATTGTTTTACAAATAACAAGACTTCGTCATGAGAGAGCGAACTTATTAGGTTACAAAACACACGCTAATTTCGTTTTAGAAGAACGCATGGCAGAAACACCTGAAAAAGTACTTAGTTTTTTAAATGACTTACTAGAAAAAGCCAAGCCTGCTGCTGAACAAGAGTTTTTAAACCTTGAAAATTATGCAAAGAAACTTGATAATATTCATAGGTTAGAAAAATGGGATAGCGCATATTACTCGGAAAAGTTAAAAAAGGAATTATTTTCTCTTGACCAAGAACTTTTAAAGCCTTATTTCAAATTAGAAAATGTTGTTAATGGAGTGTTTGAAATCACTAATAAACTATTCAATTTAAATTTTGAAGAAATTCATACTATTGATAAATACCATGAGGAAGTAAAAACATATGCTGTTTCTGACAACGAAGGTAATTTTATTTCGTATTTGTATACTGATTTTCATCCGAGATCAGGAAAAAGAAATGGTGCCTGGATGACCTCATATAAAGCTCAGCAAATATTGAATGGCGTGAATGAGCGTCCACAAGTTTCTATTGTTTGTAACTTTACGAAACCAACGGAAACCAAACCTTCATTACTAACATTCAATGAAGTAACCACCTTATTTCATGAATTTGGTCATGCTTTACATGGTATGCTTGCCAACACAACTTATGGTAGTTTATCTGGAACTTCTGTTTCTTGGGATTTTGTCGAATTACCAAGTCAATTACTTGAGAATTGGTGTTACGAGAAAGATGCTCTAGAATTATTTGCTAAACACTACGAAACTGGTGAAACCATTCCTATGGAGTATGTAAAAAAAATAAAAGAATCGGCAAGCTTTCATGAAGGAATGCAAACCTTAAGACAATTAAGCTTTGGTTTGCTTGATATGGAATGGCATACTGGGCAATCTATAGAACTAACTACCTCTGTTAAGGAGTTTGAAAAAAAGGCTTTCACCAATACAAAACTGTATCCCGATGTTTCCGAAAATTGTATGAGTACTTCTTTTTCTCATATTTTTCAAGGAGGATATTCTTCTGGATATTATTCCTATAAATGGGCTGAAGTGCTGGATGCTGATGCTTTTGAATATTTTAAAGAAAAAGGAGTATTTAATGTGGAAGTCGCTAATAAATTTAAGGAAAATATACTTTCGAAAGGAGGTACCGAAAAACCAATGAATCTATATAAGCGCTTTAGAGGGAAAGAACCTGATTCAAATGCATTACTTAAAAGGGCTGGTTTAATTGTTAATCAAGACTAAAGCTTAAACATAATCAGTATTTAAAAATCAATAATTGCAATAATTCAGTTATTGATTTTTTATTTTTATGAAAGACTGATTAAATTCTATTTCTCTCAGGTAGTTAAAAAGAAACAAAAACCACCTACTTTTTCTTATTTTATAAGGGTAGTTATTATTTTTTAGTGTGCCTTTTTTTATATTTGCCGCCCTTGTATTTCAAGCAAACCTTCTACTAGTGTTTGTAACTTTTCAAAAGTTTTAAGAAAAGATTATAAACTACAAAGATTATTATAATCAAAATTTAAAATGGGTATTCAAATACTCAAAATAATATTTTAACAATCAACACTAAACTTAAAATGAACTGGGCCATTAACACATACTATTCTTTAGTTTTTGTACTAAATATAACTTCTTCAATTTACGCTCAAATTGACAGAAATTCACTTCTTGCATTACCTTCAATAAATAAACAATTAGAGCTAAAAAGTATTATTACTCCGAAGGAAGGCTCGTTAGTTATGAACAAAGAAAACAGAAAAATCTACTATTATAATGGGATCAACTGGTTACCTATAAAAGCAGGAAGAGAATTAGAGAGGGGGTTACAGCATTTTTTTTGGGTAACTGGTAATATTTCCAAACCAGATATTAGTAATTTCACAAAACTTGGAATTCCTACATCTAGTGGTAGTGTTAAAGGAAGATTGAACAACCGCCTGAGAGAGAATATAAGCTCTTTAACTAATGGATACATTATATGTTTAAGAGGAATTTTAAAAGTAAATAATCCCGGTAAATTTAATTTTATATCGCATTCAAGTGATGGTTCCAGAATTTACGTTGATAATTTTCTAATACTTGAAAATTGGGACGATCAAAAAATAAAAAAAAGTACTGGTAATGTTACGCTAGCAAAAGGAGAACACTCGATTGAATTTTGGTATTATCAGAACAGAGGAGGTGGATTCATGAAATTTAAATGGGGGAACAATCCAGATGGATACATTCTTGGTTCAACAATAAGAGCTTCTCAATTTTTTGTAAAATAATATAGCTTATCAGTACATATTTGCAATCCGTAATGTCATAAAAGTTATTACTACTATTGGAAATTTAATAAAAAACATCAGAAAAAATATTACTTTATAATTCATATAATTTTGAATACTAGACTTAATTATAGAACTATATTAATATTATTTACCTGGTGTTTTTTTATTTCTAAGAAGACAATAAATAATTGTGATAAAAAAAGAAGAAGCTAAATAACAAACTCCTAATCGTTTCTTAATATAGTCAAATACATTAAAAATTAACTGATCTAAAAATAATAGTTATTCTATTTACATATTTTTAGCTTGTTAAATATTGCAACTTCCATTTGTACAACTCCTTTTATTATAAAAATGAAACACAATTAATAAAATCGAAGGGAAATAAATAGCTTCTTCGAATAATAATATAAAATGAAAATATTCATTTAAAATCACCAGTAGTAATAACACCCACGTAATATATAGAGCTATTTTCACCCATTTCTTACTTGTTTCTTTTGTCGCTGAATACACCGCATAAAAAGATAAAAGTAAAAATAGAACGTCTAGTACCCTCCACCAAACAGGACTTGAATCACAACAAGTTACAGAACATGTCTTCGCTAAAAATAGAAACGGAGTGGCTAAACAATGTATAAAACACAGAGTAGAACTAATTATCCCTATGTTATTAAAATCAATAGTATCGTTACGGATCATAATCATTAATTAAAGCAACTAAGTTGCAAATATATTGTTATTTTAAGTGATATTATCATTTATTTACGATTTTATTTAACATTAATTACTTCTATTTATTCTCTTTGTTGCAAGCTATTCGCTTATCTAAATTTAACACTAATATGTTAATTAAATCTAAATAAGCATTATTTTGATTTAATTTAACTAGTTTTGCCATCAACTAAATGAAATAAAGAATGAATATAGAACATGTTTTTACAATAGTTGAAAAATTCTCACAACCATTTCTTTTTACTGTAATCGCCATCGATTTTATTTTTTTGTTCTCAAAAGGACTTTTTAAAAACAAAAAAGAAGGATTTATGAATGTTGTAAATTATATTATAGCTGGAGTTCCTTATTTACTTATTATTTTTATTATTCAATATAAAATTCTCTTCTGGGTCTATGAAAATCTTAGGTTATTTACACTGCCTAACCAGTGGTTTATTTTAATTTCTTGCTATATAGTATATGATTTAATTTGGTGGCTCGTTCATTATCTAAGTCACAATGTACGTTTCTTTTGGTGCATACATGGTGTTCATCATACCCCTGAAGAAATGAACTTTAGCGTAGCTGTAAGGGGTTCTTTATTTGATTTTTTAATATCTCCTCATATAATAATTTGGTTACCTATTTTAGGGTTTCATCCCTTTATGATTTATATCGTTGAGATAACAGCAAGACTTTATGGAGTGTTTACTCATGCTAATGACAATTTCTTCAAAAAAACACCTTTTTTAGATAAAATTTTCATTACACCTCATTTACACAGAGTTCATCACTCAAGAAATCCATTGTACGTGGATACTAATTATGCAAATATGTTTTCATTTTGGGATCGTTTATTCGGAACTTACCAGGAAGAAATTAGAGAAGTAAAACCTAAATATGGAGTAATGGATAGAGAAATCAATAGCACACAATTTAAATCTACACAATTTAAAATGTGGATAGACTTATATAAAGACATAAAAAATGCTCCTAACTGGTCGAATAAATTTAAATACTTAATTATGCCTCCAGGATGGAACCATATGAAAACAGGTAAATTAGGAAAAGATTTTCGAAAAGAAGCTATTGCAAAGCACTATACAAATAGTTAATATTTATATTATTTTTTCTAAACAAGTTTAAGTACCACTTTAATTTTAATTTAAAATCAGCTAGTTATGTTTTTATAATTCAATAATTTCTTCAGATAACAAAAACGAAACTAAAAATTATTTTAATATGCTACTTAATCTCCCTTGCATTTTTGGCTTCTATCCATTTACTCATGTACTTCGTTGCCTGCATTGTCTTGTATTGAAGAATACTTCCTATGAAGTTCATTTTTCTATTTGTCTCAAGTGATTCCAATCGTTTCTCTATATTCTTATAAAATGCAGACTCTAAACTTACTTTGTTGTATCTTCTATTTATAATTTCTACCCCATTCAATTGTTTTTGCTTCCATATTCTTTCGCTTGTGTAAAGGCTAATAGCTGCTTCAGAAAAAGCTTGTAAATCGTTTTCTACAAAGCCATTCCAAGACAAACCTCCCTTCATGCCCTCTACTCCTATTTCAGTGGTCACACTTGGAGTCCCTGCTAACATAGCGTCTATTAATTTTCCTTTAATCCCTGCGCCAAACATCAAAGGAGCCAACATCACTCTTGACTTACCAATGCTTTCTAAAGCTATATTAGCCGCTCCTTTTATTAAAAAATTATCCTTCTTACTATTCATTTGTATAATTTGCTCAGGTGCATAAGGACCGTATACATGTAATTCTGCTTTAGGTAATTTTTCTCTAATTATTGGCCATATGACCTTTTTTAACTGAATAACGGCATTAACATTTGGAGCATGCAAATAGTTTCCTATAAAAATAAAGTGATTTCTATCTGAATAAGGATGCCATTCCTTTTGCATTTTATTATCTATATTTGGCAATAAGAAAGGTAAATGAACATATAAACATTCATCTATTTTAAAAATCTCTCTTAATAGTTGGATTTCATATTCAGAAATAATTAATGAGATATCACATCTTAAAATAGAGGATATTTCTCTCTTAGCTAAATCAGAAATCACTAACTGGGATACATCAAATTTTATTTTCTTCTTATATGCTTCATGACGAAGTTTTCTTAAACAATGTAAGTCTTCAGTATCAAGAATTTTCATTGCTTCAGGACAGTTTTCGCTAACCCGCCAACCAAACTGCTCTTCCATCATAAATCTATCAAATAGTACAATAGATGGATTTTCTTTTTTTATAAAAAAATCAAATGAACTTGAATTAACAGAAATAAATTCTTCTTTAATTCCTTTTTTTGTTAAGTCAATCGATCGCTCATTTTTTTGCGCTGGGCAAGCAAAAGTTATGGTAAAGTTTTTATTTAAGAAAACATCAATTAATTGAAGCATTCTTTGTCCCGCTGCCGAAGAATCTGGCTCAACCCAAACGTAACCAATAATTACAATATGTTTTTTCAATTAACTCAGTATAATATTTTTATTTTTTAAATCATAATCCCGAAAAATAGTTAAAAACGTTTAACATTCCTTATTGATTTTGGATTAAAAAACTTAAAGTAATTATTTAGAATATAAGCTCTTTTTATATTGCCCATGCACTTTTTTTGCCCAATTAACTAAATCGTCAATTTCATTAGGAGAAAGTCTAGCACCACTGTGGAAAGTTTTATATGACTTTAATGGCATATGTTTTTCTTCAACCTCTTCGTATAACTCTTCCATTTTATGTTCTTTTTTATCAATACTATAATTAATCCAATTTGAGAAATTGATATGTTCTTTCCCTTCTTTAACATGATGAGATATCAAATAATTAATCGGTGTAATTTTACTATACCATGGATATACTGTTTTATCACTGTGGCAATCAAAGCAAGCCTTTTTAAGAATCGATTCAATATTTGAATCGGCATTTGTTTCAACTAAAAAATTTTTAACACTCTCATAATCACCAAAATTATCTTCTGGTTGAAAAAATTGACTAATCAAAAGCCCTCCCAATACTCCTACACCTAACTTTTTATATATATTCATTCTACTACTTTATACAAAATTATATATGATATTAATATGTTTCTAAAAGAGCATCTAATTTAGAGTATTATCTATTATTTTTAACATTTTGTTTAGATTTTATTTCTTTGAGTCTTTAAAAATAGTAATTCTTTAGTAAAAGCTATAATATCGTAAATAATTGTACATTTGTACTTCTTAAAAAGAACTAAATAAATTAAGCTGCAGGCTTTTAAAAACGCATAAAAATGAAATACGATGTAATCGTTATTGGTTCTGGTCCAGGAGGATATATTTCTGCTATCAGAGCTGCTCAACTTGGGTCTAAAGTTGCAATAGTAGAAAAATATTCAACCTTAGGTGGAACTTGTTTAAATGTTGGATGTATTCCTTCAAAAGCTTTATTAGATTCTTCTCACCATTACTATGATGCGATTCATCATTTTGATGAGCATGGGATATCTGTTGAAAAGCCTACTTTTGACTTTTCGAAAATGGTTGCACGTAAGGCTTCAGTGGTTGATCAGACTACTGGGGGTGTAAAATTTTTAATGGACAAAAATAAAGTTGATGTCTATGAAGGAATCGGTTCATTTGAAGATAAAAACCATATTAAAGTTACCCAAAGTGACGGTTCTTCTGAAACTATTGAAGGAATAAACATCATCATAGCTACTGGCTCAAAACCTTCTTCTCTACCTTTCATTTCAATAGATAAAGAACGTATTATAACTTCTACTGAAGCTTTAAAGTTAAAAGAAGTTCCTAAGCATTTACTTGTCATTGGAGGTGGAGTTATTGGCCTTGAATTAGGGTCGGTATACAAACGTTTAGGTGCTGAAGTTACAGTTATTGAATATGCCCCTACTATCACGCCTACGATGGATAAAGATATTTCAAAAGAACTAACAAAAGTTTTGAAAAAACAAGGAGTTAAGTTTAACGTAAGTCATGGGGTTACTTCTGTTAATAGGGTTGGAAATGAGGTAATTGTCAAAGCAACTAATAAAAAGGGAGAAGAAGTCGAATTCAAAGGCGATTATTGTTTAGTGGCTGTTGGTCGTAGACCTTATACAGATGGATTAGGATTAGAAAAAGTTGGCATTAAAGTATCTGAAAGAGGACATATAGATGTCAATGATCATCTGCAAACTAATGTTAATAATATATATGCTATTGGAGATGTGGTTAGAGGTGTAATGTTAGCACATAAAGCAGAAGAAGAGGGTGTTGTTGTGGCTGAGTATCTTGCAGGTCAAAAGCCTCATATCGACTATAACCTTATTCCTGGGATTGTATATACATGGCCAGAAGTTGCTGCAATTGGTAAAACAGAACAAGAATTAAAAGAAGCTAATACAGCTTATAAGTCTGGTAAGTTTTCAATGCGTGCGCTAGGTAGATCTCGTGCAAGTGGAGATCTTGACGGATTTGTAAAAATATTAGCTGATAAAACTACTGACGAAGTTTTAGGTGTACATATTGTTGGTCCACGTGCTGCAGATCTAATTATGGAAATGGCTGTTGCAATGGAGTTTAGAGCTTCAGCTGAAGATATAGCTAGAATATGTCATGGACATCCTACATACTCAGAGGCTGTAAAAGAAGCTGCAAAAGCTGCCTGGGACGGTAAAGCATTAAATGCATAAACAACCTTCAATCAATTATAATAGAAAAGCAATTCTTTATAAAGAATTGCTTTTTTGCAATATTTACAATAAATGAATACTTAATTTGCAATATATACAATTTTAAAGGATGTAAAATTCATATTTTTTCGGACTATTATTAAATTAAAATCCAATTATGAAATTAAAATTACTCCTCTTTTATGTACTTATTGTTTTTTCTAAAGCTATTTTCTCTCAGAATTTAAATGAAGTTCATTTAGATCCACCTGAAAATATTACTCCATCTATTACTGAAACAATAGAACAGTCAACAATTCATTATGGTGCCACCCCTCAAAATTATAACGGTGAAGTTATACTCTTTACACACGGTTTTTCAGCACTCACTCAACTTTATTTTTCTAATAATAAATTTTACGAACAAGCATACAATGACGGTTACCAGGTTGCTTTTGTCTCTACTACTCGCGGTGATGGAATGTGGAAAAATGGAGAAATTCTAGCACAATCGATAGATCAAATTTGTGATAAATTTAAGGTTAAACAATTAAATATAGTTGCTCACAGTAATGGCGGTAAGGCGAGTGAAGTCGCCATGTATGAATACAATAAAAATGATAAAGTAAAACGAGTGTTTGCACTAGGAACACCTTTTTGGGGGACCTATGTGGCAGATATATCTCAATTTTGGTGGTTTAATTGGCTCTGGAAACATACAGGACTCAATGAAGGTACAGCAACATCAACTACCTACTATTGTCGTGATGTTATACGTCCCTATTTTGATAATCATCCTAATAATGCTCCTGAAAAATTTTACATTGTAGGTGGCTCAAGTTTTTCAAGAGCAAATGCTCTATTTTATTTTTCAGGATCCATTGTAAAAATTGCTCAAGGAAGTAATGATGGAATTGCCGCATATACTAGTACACAAAGACCAAATGGTAATTACTTATTTAATAAGGATAAACTTCACTTAGATCATGCTGAAGTAGCCGAAGGTCAAAAGGTTTGGCAACATATTAAACCCATTTTATCGGGAAAAGCACCAAAATTCAAATCATCTAACAAGAACGTTGTAAATGATTTTTCAATCATAAAAAGTAATTATCAAATCTTCTACTCTGATAATAAATACGATGAATTAAAACTCGACAAAAATAATAAGAAGGGTCTGGTAACTTTCTTTCATAAATCAGATAATAAATTTGCAATAAAATCATCTGAAAATGCCAGATTCAAAAGAATTTCTGGAAGTAATAACGTGAGTTCTTTCAATATATATTCAGAAAATAGAAAGCTTTCTATGTCTACTAATTCAAAATACGTTGGTTTTCTTACGCAGTCTGAAGGAATCAATATGGTCTATAAAGATGATAAGATTTTAAATAAAATAAATATTTATTTCGACCGTCAAATAAATAATATTCATAAGACTGAGATTAATGCAATTATAACAAAAAAATCAGATATAACTGGTAAAACTACAAAAGGAAATACAATTGTAAGAACATTAAATTACGACAAATTAAAAAATAGATTTTACTTAGATAAATCTGAATTTGATAAAGGAGTATACACGATTCATATTACCGCTATTCATGATGATTTTAAACGAAATATTATATCAGGTTTTTCAATAGGTAACCTGAAAGGTTATACTAGCTCTAATCCTAAAGATTTTAATAATCTAAATAATTCTTTTAAAATTAACCTGATTAACAGAAAAGTTGACGATAACTTAAATTTTACTGTTGATAATATCAATAATAACAATTTAAATTCATCTACCTCTTTCAAAGTATTTAACCTAAACGGTCAAGAAGTAATAAACCGTCAATTAAAAGTAACAAAAAACAATTTTAGCCTAAATATAAATCACCTAGTATCTGGAATGTATATACTTAAAATTAAAAACAACAAATATTTAGATAATTATAAATTATTAAAACAATAGAGTACATTCTTTTATTTAAAATTAATATAAGCCTAAATTTTGAGGAAAAATTCTTCGAAATTTAGGCTTTACAATTAATATAATAAATCACTATGATGTAATAAAAAGTGCCAAATTAATAGATTAACATTATTATGATCATAGCATTCTTTTTAGTATGATCTATTTTCGAATATTTACGATAATAAATACGGCTAATTTTTAAGGATTTTAAAGCTTTTTAAAGACTTTCTATTTATAACTTGCACAATATACACTCCTGCCTTTAGGCCTCCCATGCTTATCTTATAAATTTCGTTATCTATATTTTTAGCTTTATGCATTACTCTTTTTCCATTGATGTTGTATACATCAACATTGTAAAAATTATCAGTATTTTCTTTATGTCTTTTTAAGATTTTAAAATATAAATAATCATTAATAATTCTAGTTTTTAACTTAAAATCTATTTTATCTTCAGCTATATCCTCATAAAAATCGTTATCTTTTGGTATACTATTGAGTTCTCCAACTGTAAATCCAGAAGCAATATTTCGCTTAAAATCATCATGAACGGCAGAAATAAAAATACTATATACTCCTTCTTTAAATTTGGAAATATCAAGTGTAAAATTAGATGTGCCCCTGTTAAAAGTGAATTCTTTGATAGTCGTTTTTTCAGAAAGTGGATTTCCTTTTAGATCTGTTTTAAGGGTAATAACACCAGTAACTTTTGTACTCTCAATATTAGTATTTTGATTCTTGAATTTTACTTCAATACGATTAGAAGAAGGATGGTTTTCATAAATCATACGCACTTTATTTGCTTGATGTAAATATGCTACATACTTTGAATTTGCAGTCAGTGTTATTTTTTTTTGCCTTGAAGCCACCTTATAGATACTAATATGTTTTTCAAAATTAGATTTTTCATAAGGTTCAGGATACTTATAAGGTATAAATTCTTTAGCTGATGATTTTAAAGACAATAACTTTTTTTTGTTTTCATGGAAAACAATGAGCTTTCCTTCAGAACTATTTCTATCTAATTCTAAATATTCATATTCATTTTCAGAATTAACAATTTGATAGTCGCTGACAACTATGTTATTATTTTTAAATTGTTTGTTTACCACATATTTTGTTTCCCTCTTATTTGCTCTGAGTATTGGTGCTATATACTTCCAGACATTTTGTCCATAAATAATATCAACATGATCTAACCCAAGTTCCCCTTCTTCAAATAAGTAATTCGCTCCTGGCCTTAAAGTACTTTTATATGGAGCAACACCATCATTAGCCCCTTCTTGCATATATAAAATTGAACCACTAACAAACATTAATGGAGCTAAACCAGTTGTACCATTTGAAAATCCGGATCCTCCAATAATAAAAAATTTTTCTGGGTTATTATTAGGATGATTATCAAAATAGGGACGTATGACATCACGGCAATAATAAGTAGTTGATGTTACACTTCCATCGTTCAGTCCGGTAACGCTCCACAACCAGTTAAACCAACTTTGCTGGGAAATATCTGCAATAAAAGTACCCCAATACGGAGTACCAAGAGCAAATACACGTTTTACTTTATCATTTTTATCATACTCATACATGGCAACTTCACTGGCTTTACCACCATTACTATGTGCTATAATACTAAGTGAATTTACATTATACTTATCACATATAATATCAATTGCCTCAGCTAATAACTCACCATTTTTCCACATTCCCTGCCCACGTGTAGTTGAAACAAAAACAACTTGATAGCCTTCATTATATGTTTGTTCATAGAACTTATTATTAATAAAAAAAAATTGATTAAGATCAATATAGCCATGGTTAAATAATATAACTTCTCCATTAAAATTAGAAGGTCTACTACCATAGTGAATAGTTGAATCAATTAAATCTCCCCCAAAGAAAACACTCATATTATCAGGAGACGGTAACTGCTTTTCTTGAAAATTTTGTGAAAATAAAAAACTACTATAAAAAAATAAAAAATACAATTTTAACTTCATGGTAAATTAATTTTATGTTATAAATGTTTATTGCAACAGAAACTAATTAATTTACAATTGAAATCATATTGTAACAAAAAATATGATCAGGTTTATGATAACAATTCAATTACAACGATAAAGAAATTAGCTTTATCTTACATGGTGAAAGGTAGGTAGTTCTATATATCGTTAAATTAATTATTTAAGCATAAATAAAAAACTGAATTATAATATCGTGTTTTAAAATAAGGTTTTTTTATGATTATCAGATTCAAACTTTACAAACCCAAACTTCGTTTAATGGTATACAGATTTTAGTCGTTTCTCATCCTTAAAGAATAAAACCTACCTATGACATTCTCTTATTTGCCTATTTGTTGCTATATTTTTGATTTTATCAAAAATATTAATTTACATAAAAGAATACTTATGAATAAAGATCAGTTTACTTTAAAAAGAGGTTTTTGCTAATTTCAAAATTAAAACAGCTATTTCGTTGTGATCAAGCATTTATTTAAATAGGAGTATTCGCAATTTATATCTCATTGAATATCAGCAATATTTATTAAGAACATTTAATTCAATTGTATTTATAAATTAATATTTGTTTAAAATAACAAATAATATAGTAGACTCAAAACCTAATAAAACAATATATATATAAAAGCTCAAAATAATATATTTTGAGCTTTTTTATTTTATTTGAATGTACTTCTTTTATTAACTACTGTTCAATTCCGTAAAAACTCCCTACATTATCTTCTATTTCAGAAGCTTTTTTAATTGCTTCGAAAATCTGGTAAGACTTATTTTTACGATCGTTAGCCAGTCTTTTTCTATAAGTATCATAATTTGGTAAGACTGTAGGTAATTCCTTCGAGTCCACTGAAAAGCTAAATACACCTCTATTTCCAATTACATTTTTATATAATTCAGATTCTTTAGCGTTAAGCATAGCTCCTAATATTTTTGGTTCATATCCAATACCTGAAATCGTAGAAGATTTTAAACTAACTTTACTAGCATTTCGAATAGATTCTCCTGTACTTTTTGCTATTTCTTCTAAAGTACTTCCAACCATTTTTTCGATTAATAATTTGGCTTTCTTTTGATTTGCTAATATAGGACGAACTGTAGAAGTAGCCTTTTCAACGGACATCAATCCTTTTTCAGTTTTATTTGTTAAAATAACAACAGCATATCCACCATTTACATCAAACCTCTTGAAATCGCCTTTTTGTATATCTTTATCGAACGCCCATCTTACAACCTCTCTTTCACTTCCTAATCCTGGTACATTATCGTCTAAAGCCTTTAGTCCGACTGCTGGTTGAGATGATAAATCTTTCTCTTTTACTAATTCATCATAATTTTTGCCGTTTGTTAAATCTTGTGCAAACAATTCTGCTTTTTGATAAATTGCATTTTCTGTTGCTTCTGAAGCAATAATCTCTTTTCCGTAAGTTGCTAATTTTAATGCTCTTTGAAAGTTTTTTTGATCTTCTATTCTGATTACATGGAACCCAAATGCTGTTTTTACAACACCTACATCATTTTTCTTTCCTTCGAAGACGAAATCTCTAAATTCAGGCACCATTCTATTATAACCAAACCATTCATACAAACCTCCATTAGTTGAAGATCCTTTGTCTGAAGATAACTCTTTCGCTAAATCGGCAAATTTAGTTGGATTTTTTTTCACTTCATTCATTAAACTGTCAGCCAAAACCTTTGCTTCTTCTTCTGTTCTCTTTACTGTTGGATCAGCACTTGAAACGCCTACGAAAGGAACTAAAATATGGCGCGCTTTAGCAGAATCAGGCAATTGGGTTACTTTCGTAATTTTAGTTAATTTGAAGTAATTTTCATCTTTATAAGGTCCAAAAACTTCTCCTTGTTCTCCTTCGAATAACTTATCTGCTATTACCTGAGGAACTTGTACCTTAAACAAAATTTTATCATCAAAAACAATATCAGAATCATTCTCATCAAAGAACTCTACGTAATCAGTTGTGTTCTTTAGTCCTTTAGCTATAATTCCATTTTTTTCAGTATCTCCAATCAACTCTCCCACAGATTTTTCAATTCGACTTTCATCCTCTGCTGTAGGTGCTATGTTAAACTTAACCAATTTAATATCTCTCGATGCGTCAACTTTAAAGTTTGATTCATTAGAATCTATATAATTTTTAATATCCTTTTTTGTAATTGTAATCAAACTATCAGCTATGGAAGTGTATGGTAAATAAACATATTTTGCAGATAACTTGGTGTTTTCTGCTAAATAATTATTCTCTCCTTCCTTCAAAGAAGCTCCTAAACCAGATGACACTAATTTATCGTAAGTAGTTTTTTCTAAGTTAGCTTTTAACGACCCCATATAATTCTGCCAAGCTCTCCATTCATCGGAATTAGCATCTTTTATGGTAGCAAGAAACTCTGTAAATTTGGTCTTATCAAAAATACCTTCAGTTTTAAACCTTTCTTGGTTTTGAACACCTGAAGATTCAATTAAAGCTTTCATAATGTCAGCTTCACCAACAGTTATCCCTGCATTCTCTAACTGTCCTTCGTAAATTTTTTGACGTAATAAATTATTCCAAACATTTTTTGCTGCTTGCATTTCAGATACTCTACCTCCAGAATTTTGTTTATAAGCGTCTAAAGCCTCTGCAAACTCTTGACGAGATATTGATTCTCCATTTACAGACCCTATATCGTTTACCTTAGTTGAATTGAAAAAATCTGAAATAGTTGAAGGATCTAAAACAAAAGCAAACAATGCTAATCCCACAACAAGTATCAAGAACATTGAACGCTCTCTAATCTTCGATAAAATTGCCATACGTCATTTTATTTAATTAACTGAGTGCGAAAATACAATATCACATTTAATAATGCAATGTTTTTTTAGCTGTTTTAGAGTAGCTTCTATGATAATAAACACTTAATCATTCTCAATTACTTCTAAACTTATAAGTTCAATTTTAGAAGCACTTACTTTTAAAATTTTAATTTCAAAGTTACATACTCTTAATATTTCGTCTTTATGTGGAATATTTTCAGTGTGGTATATTATGAATCCACCCAGAGTTTCATAAGCATCCTCTTCTGGGATATTTAAACCATATTCTTCATTTAAATAATCCACATCAAGCCTAGCTGAAAAATGATAGATCTTACTATCAATTTTTTCTTCTATTAACTCTATCGTATCATGCTCATCTTCAATTTCACCAAATAGTTCTTCTACAATGTCTTCAATAGTAATAATTCCTGAAGTACCGCCATACTCATCTACAACAACTGCAATGCTCTTTCTTTTTTTTATTAATGAATTCAATATATCATTACTCACCATAGATTCTGGCACAAACTCAACAGGTAATAAAATAGACTTTATAGTACGTGGTTTTTTAAACAACTCAAATGCATTCACATAACCTAAAATTTCATCTAGCGAATTTTTGTAAACTATTATTTTAGAAAGACCTGTTTCAATGAATAATTGCCTTAAACTAACAACTGAACTATGAATATCTACAGCTACTACTTCAATCCTAGGCACCATAATTTCTCGTGCTTTAACCTTATGAAACTCAAGTGCATTTTGAAATATATGAATTTCAGAATCTAACTCTTCCTCATTCATTCCTCCATCTAACTGTTCAGAAATATAATTTCCAAGCTCTTCCTTACTAAATTCTTTTTGACTCGAATCTTCCTTAGACTTAAAAAAAACTTGTAACAATAAATTAGAAATTTTTGTTATGAACCATGTAGGGATGAAAAAAATATAATAAAAAATATAAGCAGGTATTGCAAAAATTTTTAAAGTTTCATTAGCATATAATCTAAAAATAGTTTTAGGTAAAAACTCTGCTGTTACTAAAATAACTAAAGTTGAAATAAATGTTTGAGTAAGTAACTTTGCTTCCACTAATAGATTATTTACAATAACATTTTCAGTTGGTAAAAAGAACTGAAACCAAATTATTAAAAGCTCTCCCATATAATAACTATAGATAACTAAAGCTACATTATTACCTACCAACATAGTAGTAATAAATTTAGAAGATTTTTCCGTTAATTTCGATAAAATTTTAGATAAAAAACCATCTCGCTTCTTTTCTAATTCAATATGAAGTTTGTTTGCTGACACGAAAGCTATCTCCATACCTGAGAAAAAAGCTGAAAATAATACAGAAAGAAGAATGACTACCACCTTAAACTCCATAAAAAAGTTAATTAAGTTTATTTCTATCAATTATTTTCTTTCTAAAACGTCTTTTAAATATAAATATAAGTGTAATAAATATCGCAAAACCAAACATTATGAGTGCTTCATTAAGTTCTGTTTTAAGTTTAAACAACCCCTCTACAAAAAAAATAATAGCTACTACTAAGTAACCAAACTGTAAATATTTCCAAAGTCTATTCATCATTCTTTATTATTACTCTTTCGTAAGTATCTGACCAGTGATATCTTTAGCAATCCATTTTGTCAAATCTTGTTTAGATTCAAAACCATAGCCATTAATAGTATCGGTAGTAGTTGTTAATCTAAAACCGTCTTCCGTAAAAAAATATTTTTCTTCTTGATCCCAGAATAACTGATTTGTTTCAAGCTTCGATTTTTCATTATGATTTAAAATTACAACGTTTTCTTTAATTTCGGAAATTCTAGTCTTATTATATGTTAATGCATAATCACCTGTTATGGTTATTGAATCTTTTCCTTTGTTTTCGTAGGTGATAATTTTAATCCCATTCGGGAATTCATTGTAAGGATGCTCTTTTCTATTCGTAAAATCATGTAATATTGGGGTAACTAATTTTGAAGTTATTTTACCCGAATCTTTATAAACATGATAAATATTTTTTCCAATTGCAATCGGTAGATTTTTATCAGCAAGAAAGTCTTGAACTTCTTTTTTTGTATTTGTACATGAAAAAAACATTGCTATCAAACCAATGATAGCAATGTTTTTCATAAATATTTTCATTATTTTTTTCATATTTTTTTTATGGAACTCGTACTGTTTCTCCAATCCAACAACCAATTTTATGAGATGAACCTGAAGCTACTCCTTTTTGAAAAATTAATTTTTTAGTCGGCATATTTGCTCGGTAATTCCTTACATATCTAGCAGCTCCACAACCAGGATCTACTTTTTGTGCTTTTTGTGCTTTGTTTAAAGCAGCAACGTATACCATTCTTTTTTCAAAAACATCACTACCACAAGAATTAGCAGATTTAGCATACAAACTAGCTATATATAAATATGCTTTACCGTAATTAGGATTATATTTTAATGCTTCACGTGCTAATGATCTAGCTCTAGTACCATAAGTACCTTGGGCTTCTCTTAATTTTAATTTAGCCTTTTTTATTGGGTCAGTTTCTAGATCGAAAGCCTTTTTTCTCATATCTAAAGCAGCTTTCTTATCTCCATTTTTGTCTAAAACCCCTGCCACGAAATTAAATGCATCTGCAGACTGGGTTACATCTGCATAAGCCACTGCTAACTTTTCAAAAAGCGGATCGTCTTGACATCCTTTATTATACATACGAGATACGGCTCTTCTTAGCCAAACTCCATCTGTCTTTTTACTATCAAAATCTCTTGTATAAATTGGAATCAATCTCTCACAAGTTGCTATTTCAGAAATTTTACCATCCAAACCTCCTTCAACTTGCCCCAGAGATGTTGAATTAATTCTTGCAGCTTTTAGTTTTCTTTTTTCTTTCGAAGTTAGCGTACCAGCATCTTCTTTTGGCACCAATATAGCTAACCTTTTACTGTAATCGTCTAATTTTTCCTGAACTGATTCAACAGCATCATCATATGTATCAAAAACTTTTTGAGGGTCAGAATCTTTATATTTATCTGTTACGAGTTCAAAATATCTAAGAATATTCTTAACTCCCATATTTTTTGCCCCAAGCTTAAAGGCCTTATCAAGGATTACAAAAATCTCATCTTCTCCTGCCAATTTATTTTTGTAAAGATAATTTGCATAATCTCCATGAACCTTTGCAGGATTTTTCTTTGGAAAGTGTTTTAATCTTCCTTCATAAATTCTTTTTGCTAATGCATGATCTCCACTATTTTCAGCAACCTTATCTCCATATTTATATATATTTACTGATAGTGAAGGACAATTTGTTAATAAATACTCCAAGTGTGGTTTAGCTCCATTATATTTTTTATTTGTAACATCCCCTTTGAAAAGGTTATATTTAATATTACATTCTTGACTCGCTTGTGCTTTCACTCCATTTACGGCTACGAACAAAAATACTCCTGTTAGTAAATACGTAATTTTTTTCATCATTTATCAGTTTTATATTAATCTATCTTCCTTTTAATGAACCAACTTAAACTGTTAAGAGATAAACTCAATTTAATGTTATAGTAGTTCTCCTTGATTAAATTATTATCAATTGTTCCTCTCTGACCATATTCGAATCCAAGGTTTACACTAGACAATAATTTTGGTAATGGTAATCCTAATCCAAAATTTATGCCATAATCATTTATTGAGGTTAAGGATTTCCCCGTTCCTAGTCCATCTACAAGTAAACCTAATTTCTCAAACCGAACACCAGCTCTATAAGTTACTCTGTCCCAGTAACTAGATATAGAGTTAATTTTAGGAATATAATACCCTCCAAAAGAAAGTTTTCTTCCACTTTCATATTGATATCGACCAGATGATAGGTTTATTTGGTTCGATGTTGACCATTCTTCTCTGAATTCTTGACTCAATTCAGCATACCATTTATCTTTTTTTCCTAGACCCACTCCAAATATAGCCCTAAGAGGCATTTTAATATTTCCTGATATTGATTTTGAATATAAAGTATCTTTACCTATCTCTAAACCATTATTCGATAAAGAAAGTGAATATAATCTTTCAGAGCCAGTGGCTGATAAATTCGTATTCATAGCTAATGTCGCTCCAGTAGTAAGTTTTAGATTATTTTTTAATTCTGTTTCATATTGAGCACCTAGCTTAATTTCTCCGCCTCTAATGTTTAATTCTCTCTCATGCTTTGTACCTAAAGAAACATTATATTTTTGATTGTAAATATTATTCTCTATACTCCCAAACACAAAACCAGCTTCTATTCCTAAAGAAAATCCTTTAATCAAATAGGCCCCAAAGCCAGCATACAACCTATTTGTTCCTCCGCTTCCACTAAATCGAGAAACTTCTTGCAGTTCATCTCCTAGGTATTCTCTGTTTAAAAGAGCATATCCCATCTTTGAAAAAGGCTGTAAACCGAAAGTTAACCCCATTTTATTCCCCAACGGAATACCTAAGGCAATATAACTTAAGTTTATTGAATTTCCTGAAGTCATCGCATTTGACTCCTTCAAGGTTAAAAATCTTGCCTCTCCTCCCAAAGAGTAAGTAGTTATTTTTAAATCAGCAATTGCAGCTGGATTTGTAAAATTTAAATGATTGATATCTTTCATAGCAACGCCAATGCCCCCCATAGAAGACTGCTCCACCGTTAATTGTCCAAAGCTTTCTCCGATTCCGAAATAAGAATATGGTGATATGTTGCTGCGTTGTGCTTCTAATCTTGTAGTTGTTACTAATAATAATATTCCAAATATAAACCTCTTAACCATTCGCTAAATTATAAATCAAAATAGTGTATAATCCTTCCAAAACAAAATTTGGTTGGGCAAATATGACACTTTTTAATTGTTCTTCCAAGAATTTTGTATCCCCTCCTGTTAAAACTACTGTTAAATCTTCGAATTTTCTTTTATATTCATAAATAAGTCCTTTTATTTCATTAAATACTCCATTAACTACACCTGAATGAATTGAATCACTGGTATTTGCCCCTATAAGACCTTCAAATTGAAATGCTTTTTGTAAAGGTAATTTTGAAGTAAATTTATTTAATGCTTTGTATCTCATTTCAATTCCTGGAGAAATTCCTCCTCCAAGATATTCTTTACTTTTAGTTATAAATTCATAAGTAATACAGGTACCTGCGTCAATAACAAGTACATTTTTACCGGGATATTGATCTGCTGCTGCTGCTGCTAATGCAATTCTGTCTACGCCTAAAGTTTTTGGTGTCTCGTACCTATTAATAAATGGAATTTTTGTTTCTGAATTTAAAAATAAGGGGGTTAATAGTTCGTCTAAATGCTCTCTTTCTTCATCAGTAAAGTCAGCTACTGATGAAATAACACTATTTACCACCTTAAATTTTTCTTTAATTTTTTTTAATTTTTCAAAAATTTCATTTTTTGAAAAAACAATAAGTTCAACAATCCTACCTCTCTCAAATACAGCTGCCTTAACTCTAGTATTTCCTGAATCAATAACTAAGTCCATTGTTTAATTTTTATAAGGTTTCAAAATTACTATACTTTTTTTATTTCTTTTCTTTTGGTAAATTAAAAAACCCTTGTATATTTGCATCCGCTTAGCGAATGTTGCTTACTGGTGCCTTAGCTCAGTTGGTAGAGCAAAGGACTGAAAATCCTTGTGTCCCTGGTTCGATTCCTGGAGGCACCACTCAGTAAGAATTAAAAGCTACTTCGTTAAGCGAAATGGTGCCTTAGCTCAGTTGGTAGAGCAAAGGACTGAAAATCCTTGTGTCCCTGGTTCGATTCCTGGAGGCACCACATAGAGCCTAAACACTTTGTTTAGGCTTTTTGCTTTTTTAAATATAAAACTGATCATTTTCAAAAAAGTTGAGATTTAAAAAATTGCAAGCAACTCGGAAACACGCCCATATATTAACCTTTTATAAAAGTTTCTCAGAAAACATAAAATTACACAAGATATCTACTTTTCTCTCTTTCCGCGCTTCAAAGAAATTACCAGATACCATATATCATCTAAAAACAATAATAAGTTAGTTCTTTCTAAAACTTATTAAACAAGTAATAATGTATCTGTTTTTATTTATTTAAAACTCTTTTACAAAAAAATCGACTCCCCGCTTCTAAGCACTATAAATTAAAGATTAATCTTTAATTTTTAAATTAAAAATTCAAACAAATTTGGCTTATCGTTTAAATATTCTCCATAAAAGTTTCGTTTTTTCATTCTTTCTATTAGAGGATTTAAATCTTCTATTTTTTCCAGCTCAACCCCAACAACAGCAGGACCATTTTCTCTATTTGTTTTTTTAGAATACTCAAAAAAAGTTATATCATCATTTTCCCCTAAAACATCCATTACAAACTCCTTTAGAGCCCCTGCCCTTTGGGGAAATCTTATTATGAAATAGTGTTTCAACCCTTTAAATAATAAAGCCCGCTCTTTAATTTCAGCGGTACGTGTGATGTCATTATTACTACCACTTATCAAGCAAACTACATTTTTACCTTTAATTTTATCTCGATACTGATCTAATGCCGCCAATGTCAAAGCTCCAGCCGGCTCAACTACAATAGCATCTTTATTATACATGTCTAAAATCGTTTGACACACCTTTCCTTCTGGAACAGTAATCATATCAGCCAAATTCTTTTTACAAATTTCATACGTAAGGTCTCCTACCTGTTGTACAGCAGCCCCATCTACAAATTTATCTATACTAGGTAATTTTATATTTTTACCTTTTCCTATAGCAGTTTTCATAGAAGGTGCTCCTTCTGGCTCCACACCAATTACTTTAGTGCCTGGCGACATTATTTTGAATACTGAAGAAAGTCCTGAAGCAAGCCCCCCTCCTCCAACTGGAACAAACACATAATCTATGAATTTTTCAAATTGGTCAATAATCTCAAGACCTACCGTTCCCTGCCCTTCAATTATCTTTTTATCATTAAATGGATGTACAAATGTTTTCCCCAAACTATCACTAACATATTTTGCTGCATTGTACGCATCGTCAAAAGTATCTCCAGACAACTGTATATCAACAAATTCACCTCCAAACATTTTAACCTGTTCAACTTTTTGTTTTGGTGTAGGTGCTGGCATAAAAATTGTTCCATAAATTTTCTTCTTACTGCACGCTAAAGCTACTCCTTGCGCATGATTTCCGGCACTAGCACATACGATACCATTTGATAACTCTTGTTTAGACAGGGAATTTATTTTATTGTATGCCCCCCTTATTTTATAAGACCTAACCTGTTGTAAATCTTCTCTCTTTAATAAAATATTTGCTTCATATTCTACAGAACAAGTATGATTCGGAAACAAAGGGGTAACAGCAACCACCTCTTTCAAGGTGATAGCTGCTTTCTGTATATCCTTTAACTTCGGGTAGTACGTTTTACTTTCTATATTCATTATTATGCCAGAACAGGTTTATCCACCTCTGTTTTTAGTGATTTCATAGCGGTCATGGCGGTACGTAAAACTTTTCCTGCTTCTTCTACAGGGTGGTTTCTGATAACATCATTAACTACAATTAACCTCTGATTATCAACTTCATTTGAATCACTAAATGACCTTCCGATAACATTCGTTGATATTCCTTTCATAAAATCTTCCAATAAAGGTCTACAAGCATGATCAAACAAATAACATCCATACTCAGCTGTATCAGAGATGATTCGATTCATTTCAAACAATTTCTTTCTTGCAATAGTATTCGCTATGAGGGGAGTTTCATGAAGTGATTCATAATAAGCAGAGGCTTCAATAATTCCGGCATCAGTCATCGTTTCAAAAGCTAATTCAACACCCGCTCTAACGAAAGCTACCAATAACACACCATGGTCAAAATATTCTTGCTCAGAAATTTCTTTACTTATTGGAGCCGTTTTTTCAAAAGCTGTTTCACCCGTTTCTGCCCTCCAATTCAACAAATTTTTATCTTCATTTGCCCAATCCTCCATCATTGTTTTAGAAAAATGACCAGACATAATATCATCCATATGTTTTTGAAACAATGGACGCATAATAACTTTTAATTCTTCTGACAAATCAAACGCTTTAATTTTTGCAGGATTTGATAACCTATCCATCATATTGGTAATACCACCATGTTTTAAAGCTTCTGTTATAGTTTCCCACCCATACTGTATCAATTTTGATGCATATGAAGGCTCTATTCCTTCTTCTACCATTTTATTGAAAGATAATATAGAACCTGTTTGCAAAACACCACAAAGAATTGTTTGTTCTCCCATTAAATCTGATTTTACCTCAGCAACAAAAGAAGACTCTAAAACCCCAGCTCTATGCCCTCCAGTTGCATAGGCATAAGCCTTGGCCTCTTCTAAACCTTTACTCTTCGGATCATTTTCTGGGTGTACAGCTATTAGTGTAGGCACACCAAAACCTCTCTTATATTCTTCTCTAACTTCTGAGCCTGGGCATTTAGGAGCCACCATTATTACCGTTATATCTTTTCTTACCTGCATCCCTTCCTCAACCACATTAAAGCCATGAGAATAAGCTAGTGTTGAACCTTCTTTCATTAAAGGCATCACTTCATTTACAACTTTTGTATGTTGTTTATCTGGGGTTAAATTACACACCAAATCTGCTGTTGGAATTAGCTCATCATAAGTTCCGACTTCAAACCCATTATCAATTGCATTTTTATAAGATTGACGTTTTTCTTTAATAGCCGATTCACGCAACGAGTAAGAAACATTAAGACCAGAATCCCTCATGTTTAGCCCTTGATTCAGACCTTGCGCCCCACATCCAACAATCACCACTTTTGCCCCTTTCAAAGCATTTATTCCACCTTCAAATTCAGAAGACTTCATGAATCTGCACTTTCCTAGTTGAGCCAGTTGCTCTCTTAATGACAATTGATTAAAATAATTTTTCATTTTTTATATATAGTTAATGTTGGTTATTATTGCCATGTTTTTAACATTTTAGAAACTGGCATTGCTGTTTTTGTTATTGCTATTCTTCCCGATCTAACAAATTGCATTATTCCATGCTTATCTAATATATGATAGAGTTCTTCTACCTCCTCTTTAGATCCTGATTTTTCGAGAACAAAAAACTCTTTATTTATATTAATTACTTTTGATTTGCTTCCGTTAATAACTTTTTGAATTTCATCGTTACTTGTTAACAAATCTGTACGTAATTTAAAAAGGCAAGATTCTTGATAAATGGTTTCATCATCATTATGATAATAAGCCTTTATGACCTCTACTTGCTTTTCAATTTGACCGATTATCTTCTTTACTTGATCTTCAGTTAGCTTTACCAGTAAAGTAAACCTTGAAACACTTTTAATCTCTGACTTAGAAACATTTACACTCTCAATGTTAATATGTCTTCTTTGAAATATTGAAGAAATTCTATTTAACAACCCTACATTATTTTCTGTATAGATTGATATAGTATACGTTTGCTTATTTTCCATAATTATTCTAATCTTATTTCTGAAACAGATGAACCTGTTGGTATCATTGGAAATACATTATCTTCTTTTTCGACACAGACCTCTAAAAAGTATGCTTCTTTTGATTGCATCATCTCCTTAACTGCTGCTTTCAAATTTTCTCTTTTAGTAACCTTGGTAGCCTCTATTTGATATCCTTTCGCTATAGTTATAAAATCAGGATTAACCATTTCTGTTGACGCATACCGTTTATCAAAAAATAATTGTTGCCATTGACGTACCATTCCTAAAAACTCATTATTTAGCACTACAATTTTCACTGCCGCTCTTGTCTGTAAGATAGTACCTAACTCTTGTATCGTCATTTGATACCCTCCATCACCTATAACAGCAACAACTTCTCTTTCTGGCGCTCCCATTTTTGCTCCTATTGCTGCCGGTAAAGCAAACCCCATCGTTCCTAAACCTCCTGATGTAATATTACTCTTAGATTGATTAAACTCAGCATATCTACAAGCAAACATTTGATGTTGCCCGACATCAGATACGATAATCGCATTGCCCCCAGAAGCGTTATTTATCTCTTTCATAACCTCTCCCATGGTTAAACCGTCTTTTTCTGGGTATAAAACATCTTTGATAACCTTGTCAAACTCGACCTTATCATGATTCCTAAACTCTTTCAACCATTCCTCATGAGAATTTGAATTAATAAATGGCATAATTTGCAACAAACTTTCCTTTGCATCTCCTAGAACAGCAACGTCAGTTTTCACATTTTTATCAATTTCAGCAGGATCTATCTCAAAATGAATTATTTTAGCTTGTTTAGCGTATCTACTTAAATCCCCCGTTACACGATCATCAAAACGCATTCCTACAGCTATTAAGACATCGCATTCATTCGTTAATACATTTGGTCCATAATTACCATGCATTCCAACCATACCCACATTTAATTTATGAGAGGTAGGTAAAGCAGACAACCCTAAAATTGTCCAAGCAGATGGCAAACCTGCCTTTTCAATGAAATCTTTAAACTCTTCCTCAGCTTCACCTAAAATAACCCCTTGCCCAAATACAACCATTGGTTTTTTTGCTGTATTAATTAAAGATGCCGCTTCCTTTAGTGACTCTTCTACAACAACTGTCTTAGGCACATAACTTCTAACAGAAGTACATAATTTGTAATCGAATTCAAATTCTTCAAATTGCGCATTTTTTGTAATATCAACTAATACAGGACCTGGTCTCCCAGATTTGGCAATATAAAATGCTTTTGCCATTATTTCCGGAATTTCAGAAGCTTTTGTTATTTGATAATTCCATTTTGTTACTGGCGTAGAAATACCAACGATATCAGTTTCCTGAAAAGCATCAGTTCCCAATAAATGTTCAGCCACTTGACCAGTTATGCAAACCATTGGTGTTGAATCAATTTGAGCATCTGCTATTCCCGTAATCAAATTTGTTGCTCCTGGTCCTGATGTAGCAATAGCTACTCCGACCTTACCTGAAGCTCGTGCATAACCTTGAGCAGCATGTGTAGCGCCTTGCTCATGACGAGTTAAGACGTGATGTATTTTATCTTGATACTTATAAAACTCATCATAAACAGGCATAATTGCTCCACCCGGATAACCATAAAGAACTTCCACTCCTTCTGCCAACAAAGATTTTATAACTGCCTCAGCTCCGGTAATAGTCTCTTTTACCTTTGTAGTGTCTTGCATCTTTTCTTGTGTTTTTGTTGCCATCTTAATTTATTTTTTCACTAACATTCTCCTTATCTAAAATTCATCCGTTACACATCCTTTTGATGCAGATGAAACTGTTTTTGCATATTTATACAAGACTCCTCGATTCACTTTCAAAGGAGGAACTTCCCATCTACTTTTTCTCTCCTTTAACTCCTCTTCTGAAACCTCTAAATTAATCGTATTATCCTCTGCATTAAGAGAGATAATATCACCATCTTTAACCAAAGCAATAACACCGCCTTCTTGAGCCTCTGGTGTAATATGTCCAACAACAAAACCATGAGTTCCTCCCGAAAAACGACCATCAGTAATCAATGCAACGTCCTTTCCTAAGCCTGCTCCCATAATAGCTGCCGTGGGCTTTAACATTTCTGGCATACCTGGTCCTCCCTTTGGTCCCTCATAACGGATTACCACAACATCACCTTTCTCAACCAAACCATCTCTAATACCATCATTAGCATCATACTCCCCCTCAAACACCTTAGCTTTTCCTCTAAAAAACAATCCTTCTTTCCCTGTAATCTTTGCTACAGACCCTTCTTTGGCTAAATTCCCATATAACATTCTTAAATGCCCAGTCTTTTTTATTGGAGACTCGACAGCTTTTATAACTTCTTGTCCTTTTAATAAACTTGGAACACTCTTTAAATTCTCTGCCAATGTTTTTCCTGTAACAGTCAAACAATCACCATGAAGTAAATCTTTCTCTAATAAGTACTTAAGTACAGCAGGAATTCCTCCAACACGATGAACATCTTCCATTAAGAACTTACCGCTAGGCTTTAAATCTGCTAAAAAAGGGGTTGTATCTGAAATTCTTTGAAAATCCTCTAGTGTAAATTTCACATTTGCTGCTTTTGCTATCGCTAAAAAATGTAATACCGCATTAGTAGAACCTCCCATTACAGTAACCAATCGTACTGCATTTTCAAGAGATTTTTTAGTAACAATGTCAGATGGTTTAATATCTTTTTCTAATAAAATCCGTAGCGCTTCACCTGCCCTTACACTTTCTGATTTCTTATCCTCGCTTATTGCCGGATTTGAGGAATTATAAGGTAAACTCATCCCTAATGCTTCAATTGCTGACGCCATGGTATTTGCTGTATACATACCTCCGCATGCTCCTGCTCCTGGACAAGCTTTTTCAATAACATTTTGATATTGTTTATTATCAATTTTACCTGCAACTTTTTCTCCCCATGCCTCAAATGCAGAAACTACATCTAGCTTTTTACCGTCATGACACCCCGATTCGATAGTTCCTCCATACACTAAAACAGAAGGCCTATTTAAACGCAGCATAGCCATCAATGCACCTGGCATATTTTTATCACAGCCTACCACTGTTACTAAGCCATCATAAGACATCGCCTGAACAACAGTTTCCATTGAATCTGCAATTACATCTCTTGATGGTAAAGAAAAACGCATTCCTGGTGTCCCCATTGATATTCCATCTGAAACTCCAATTGTATTGAATATTAACCCTACTAAATCTTCGTTATTCGTTCCCTTCTTTACTAATTTTGCCAAATCATTTAAATGCATATTACAAGGGTTTCCTTCATACCCTGTACTTGCGATTCCAATGAATGGCTTTTTTAAATCTTCATTATTTAACCCAATTGCGTGTAACATTGCCTGTGCTGCTGGTTGGGTATCATCTTGAGTTACTCTTTTGCTAAATTTATTTAACTCCATTTGTTAGTTTGTTAAGCATTTTTCACGAAGTCCTAACACTTCTTGTTTATATAGTTTCATTAATTTATATCCATAAGACTCTTCCCATTTAACAGGAAATTCATATTCATCTATTGATTTCAGACCTACAACTTCAGCAGCTGTCCCTGTAAAAAAAGCATTATCCGCCTGCTTTAACTCATCAAGAGTAAAGTGCCTTTCGTGCACAGGAATCCCTTCCTCCTTGCATATATCAATAATAGTAGATCTTGTTATTCCTGCCATTATATGCCCTTTGGGCGGTGTATAAATCACTCCAGTTCTTTCCATAAAGATATTAGCACCCGAGCACTCAGCTACATTATTATTCATATCTAAGAGTAAAGCCTCGTCAAAACCTGCTTTTTTTACTTCATTACTTGCTAAAATAGAATTGATATAGTGACCTGTAACTTTAGCCTCTACAAAGCATGATTTTGGATTTGGTCTCTGAAACCTTGAGGTTTTAACCCTTAAAAGACTGTCTCCCATTAACTTTTCCCACTCCCAACATTGAATAATCAAATCAGATCCTTTTGCTGAAAAAACTCCCATATTTTCACCTGCTAATACAATAGGCCTTATATAGGCATCCGACAGATTATTTAATTTTAATAATTTATAGGTAATATCCGTAAGTTCTTGAATAGAATAATCAAAATCAATATCCATGACCTTAACACCAAATTTTAATCTTTCGTAATGTTGATCTGATTTATAAATTTTTGTTCCCATTGAGGTACTGTAAGATCGAATACCCTCAAAAACACCATTACCATAATGTAATGTTTGACCATAGGTACTAGTAGAAACCTCTTTCGCCTTAACGAACTTTCCATTGTAAAAGATTATAGATTCATCTGTGTAATACATACCTTGCTTTTTGAATTTTTCGAAATTATTTTAATATTCCATTACTTTAATTCTTTCATATATAATTTAAATGATTTTCAGCCATACAGAAAAACACCTAAAAGACTAAAAAACAACAATTTAACTCAAAAACATAAATGATGGTCATATATCAAAAAAAAGCCTGAATCATTTTAATTGACACAGGCTTTTGAAATATCATAAGTTATCTGTATCAACCCATCTGCAAGTTAATATTGACGATAATTATGATATTTATAATGTTAAAATATTGACTCATTTTAGCTTTAATTAAAAAAGGCCTCCAAAATTTGGAAGCCTTTCAATATATTTTTTATAAACAAACGCCTCCTTATCAACAAAGTGAAATAATCACAATGATAATGACAATTGAAACTATATTTATTATATTTTTACTCATTATGTTGCAAATATCTCTTTTTTTTTCAAACAACACAAATTATTTTTAACTTAATAAAAATTTTTTATTTTATTTCTTAAAAATTACAATTGAATCTTATTTTTCACTTCCTTATTTTAATTATTAAAATATTTTTTCTAAATTTGCAATCTTATGCAAGAAAACAAATTATATAATATCATACCCAGTTTGTTAGTGCGGTGTTTTTCACTACGCTAACCACTTCTTTTTATCACTGAGTATTTATATAATTTAATTTTCAAATTTTGAAATCAACTTTTTATCTTTTTATCATAGTCAATCAAGTTGTCATACTAGATAACTTCATTACTTATTCTTCTTTATCAATGCGACCTCGCCCGTAAGGGTGATACTCAATTTATTGAGCTAAGGTGTGTCCGGCTCTTCTCTCAACAAAATCAATTTAATAAACAAGTAAGAATCAATAATTTTCAATTATAAATACACCAATGAAAATTGTTATTGCAAATTCATCGCATAGCCCATATGCTTCGATTATTTGTAGCACTATTGAAAAGGCTGCTCAAAAAAGAGGGACAGGAATTGCTAAGCGCGATCATAATTACATAATTTCTAAAATAAAACAAAGTAATGCTGTAATTGCTTTAGACAACGAAAAGTTTGCAGGCTTTTGTTACATAGAATCTTGGGAACATGGAAAATTTGTGGCAAACTCAGGACTTATTGTACATCCTTCCTACAGAGGCATTGGATTGGCTAAGCAAATTAAAAAACAAATTTTTGAACTATCAAGAACCAAGTTTCCAAAAGCAAAAATTTTCAGTATTACTACCGGTTTACCAGTTATCAAAATGAATAGCGAACTAGGCTATCAACCTGTTACATTTAGTGAGCTAACCGATGATAATTCTTTCTGGAAAGGCTGTAAAACCTGTGTAAATTATGATATCTTACAAAGAACCAATAGAACAATGTGCTTATGTACAGGAATGCTCTACGATCCTAAAACTACACAGTTGAAAAATAAGGAAGAAAAAGAAATGGAAATAACCTAATAAAATTAGAAAAAACAGTTACAAATGGAAAAATTAGTTATTGCATATAGTGGAGGGTTAGACACCTCATACTGTGCTGTTAGCCTTGCAAAACAAGGATATGAAATTCACGCTGTAAGCGTAAATACTGGCGGATTTTCTCAAGAAGAAATTAAGAAAATTGAGAAAAACGCCTACACTATGGGTGTTTCCACTTACAAAAACATTAATGCTATTAATAATTTCTACGAAAAAGTAGTTAAGTATTTGGTCTTTGGAAATGTATTAAAAAATAACACCTATCCTCTTTCTGTAAGTGCCGAAAGAATTATTCAAGCCATTGAAATTATTACCTATGCAAAAAAGATCGGCGCCAAATATATCGCTCATGGTAGCACAGGTGCAGGTAATGATCAGGTACGATTTGATATGATTTTTCAAACCATTGCTCCTGAAATTAACATTATTACTCCAATTAGAGATTTAAAACTTTCTAGACAAGAAGAAATTGATTATTTAAGAACTAATGGTATTAATCTATCTTGGGAAAAGGCAAAATATTCAGTAAATAAAGGCCTTTGGGGAACTAGTATAGGTGGTGATGAAACTTTAACATCAAAAAAGCCTTTACCCGAACATGCCTATCCTTCTCAAATTACGAAAACTGAACATCAAAATATAAAAATAAGCTTTGCAAAGGGTGAAGTAACCGCAATTAATGGTATTAAAAATCAACCTATCATCAACATCGAAAAACTTAATTCAATTGCCTCCAAATATGGTATTGGAAGAGATATTCATGTAGGAGATACTATTATTGGAATGAAAGGAAGAGTTGGATTTGAAGCTGCTGCTGCAATAATAATAATAAAAGCACACCACCTACTTGAAAAACACACGCTTACAAAGTGGCAGTTGCAACACAAAGAATATCTAGCTAATTTTTACGGAATGCATCTGCATGAGGGACTATATTTAGATCCAGTAATGAGAGATATTGAATCCTTTTTCGAGAGCAGTCAGTCTAAAGTAACGGGAGATGTTTATATTTCTCTAATGCCCTACCATTTCTCTTTAAATGGTATTGAATCTCCTCATGACCTGATGGACGTAAGATTTGGAAGTTACGGAGAGGTAAATAAGGATTGGACAGCTGAAGAAGCTAAAGGTTTTATTAAACTTTTTGGAAATCAAAATAAAATATACCAACAAGTAAATCAACTGTCATAAAACCTTTAAAAAATATTAAAAACATGATACAGGTAGGAATCATAGGGGGGGCTGGATATACAGCTGGAGAGTTAATTAGATTGTTATTACAACATCCTGAAGCAGTTATTAATTTCGTTTACAGTACATCAAACGCAGGAAACAAAATATCACATATCCATCAAGATCTAGAAGGAAGTACTGAAATTCGATTCACGAAAGAGATCAATCAAAACGTTGATCTATTGTTTTTGTGTTTAGGTCATGGAAACTCAAACAAGTTTTTAACTAAAACTTGTTTTTCCTCAAATACTAAAATCATTGATTTAAGCAATGATTTTAGATTGGAAAAAGATCATATATACAAAGACAAAACATTTGTTTATGGATTACCTGAATTTCAAAAAGAAGTTATTAAAAACAGTAAGTATATAGCAAACCCTGGTTGCTTTGCTACAGCTATTCAGTTAGCATTATTACCTATAGCAAATGCAAAAAAAATAAAAAATGATATTCATATTAACGCAGTTACCGGTGCTACAGGAGCAGGGACCTCATTGTCATCAACTACCCATTTTACTTGGAGAGATAATAATTTTTCTTATTACAAGCCTTTCACACATCAGCATATAGGAGAAATAAGGCAAACCATAGAAAACTTACAATCTAACATTAAAGCTGATATTCTGTTTTTACCTAACAGAGGGAATTTTTCAAGAGGAATTTTCGTTTCATTATACACTGATTTTGACGGGAGTTTCGAGGAAGCTAAAAAACTTTATACTTCGTTTTATAAAAATACTCCTTTTACACACGTATCTGAAACGCCAGTTCATTTAAAACAAGTTATAAACACAAATAAATGTCTGATACATATTCACAAACACGATAACAAGATTTTAATAACAAGTGTGATTGATAATCTTTTAAAAGGAGCTTCCGGTCAAGCCATCCAAAATATGAATCTACTTTTTAATCTACCAGAAGAAACTGGACTAAAGTTAAAAGCAAGTTATTTCTAAACAAAAAAACAATAAACCAAAATCAAACTAAACATATACCAATGAAAATAGCCATTATAGGAACAGGAAACTTAGGCAAGTCAATAGCTAAAGGATTAATACAAAATAACGCATTCACAAGTCTTTATTTAACGAAAAGAAATTTAGACGAATTAGATATATTTAATAAGAATAAAAATGTTTTTTTAAGTACTAGCAATGCAGAAGCCGTAAAACAATCAGAAGTACTCATCTTTGCTGTTCAACCAAGGCATCTAGAAAAAATACTTCTAGATATCAAACCAATACTCACTGATAAACATATTATAATTTCAACCATTACTGGCTTTTCAATAGCGAAAATTGAAGCTACCATTGGTAAAAACAATAATATTCTTCGAGCTATGCCCAATACAGCTATTGCTGTAGGAAAATCCATGACCTCCATTTGCAGCAATGCTTATGCCAACGGACATGTAAAAATAGCTACTTCAATTTTCAATGTATTAGGAAACACTTTAGTGATCCCTGAAAATCAAATGCAAGCAGCAACCGTAGTATGCGCTAGTGGAATTGCTTTTTGGATGCGTTTAATACGAGCCACAACACAAGCAGCTATACAACTTGGTTTTGATGCTAAAGAAGCCCAAGAATTAGCCATGTTTACCTGCGAAGGAGCCGCCAATCTTTTAATAACAACTAAAAATCATCCAGAAGAAGAAATAGATAAAGTTACCACTCCAAAGGGCTGTACTATTGAGGGACTAAATGAAATGGAACATAAAGGCTTAAGCGCAGCTTTAATTCAAGGAATGGTAGCCTCATTCAATAAAATTAATACGATAAAAAAAGAACAAATATGAGTTTGTTTAATGTATACCCCCTGTTTAATGTGACTCCTGTTAAAGGGAAAGACGTTTTTATTTACGATATTAATGATACAAAATATTTAGATTTGTATGGAGGGCATGCTGTAATTTCAATTGGTCATGCACATCCAACCTATACAAGGGCAATTTCCAATCAAGTAAATACTATTGGTTTTTACAGCAACTCTATTCAAAATCCTTTACAATCAAAACTTGCTAAGGAAATCACAACAATTTCTAACTGTAAAGACTATCAACTATTTTTATGCAATTCAGGAGCAGAAGCTAATGAAAATGCCTTGAAATTAGCTTCTTTTTATACTGGAAAAAAGAAAGTTATTGCTTTTAAAAACTCCTTTCACGGAAGAACTTCAGCAGCGGTAGTTGCAACAGACAATCCAAAGATAATTGCCCCTATAAATAGGCAACAAGAAGTTATCTTTTTAGAATTTGAGGACTTAGATGGTGTAGAAAAAGCCTTACAGAATAATGACGTATGCGCTATCATCATTGAAACCATTCAAGGTGTTGGTGGTTTAAATGAAGCTTCAACTTCATTTTATAAGGGCTTGGAGAAATTAAGTAAAAAATACAATACTTTACTAATTATGGATGAAATTCAATCAGGGTTTGGAAGAACAGGAGATTTTTTTGCCTATCAAAAGCATAATGTTTCGCCTGATATTATTTCTATGGCGAAAGGAATGGGAAACGGGTTTCCTATCGGTGGTATTTTAATTCATCCAAAAATCGAAGCCTCTTTTGGCCTTCTTGGAACTACTTTTGGAGGCAATCACCTCGCCTGCGCAGCATCACTAGCTGTTATTAATGTTTTACAAAAAGAAGATTTAATGACTAATGTTAAAACAGCATCAAAATACTTTATCAAAAAATTGAATGAAATTCCTGAGGTAAATTCCATAAAAGGTAGAGGTCTCATGCTAGGAATAGAGTTTTCATTCCCTGTAAATTCTATCAGAAAATCTTTGATATTGAACGAACATATTTTCACTGGAAATTCAAAAAACCCAAACCTTTTAAGATTACTTCCTTCACTAACAATACAAAAAAAACATATTGATGTTTTTATTAATGCTCTAAAAAGAACCATAAGTACAAAACAAAAAATTAATTAACGATGCAACATTACACTAACTTAAATGACATTCAAAATCTTGATGTTATAATTAATAAGGCTATCCAGCTTAAAAGAAATCCTTTTCAATACAAAGAATTAGGAAAAAACAAAACCTTAATCATGTTGTTTTTTAATGCCAGTTTACGTACACGATTAAGTACTGAAAAAGCTGCAAAGAACTTAGGCATGGAAGTTAGTATTTTAAATATAGCAAACACCTGGAATATCGAGTTTGAAGACGGTACTAAAATGAATCTGAATACTTCTGAACACATCAAAGAAGCTGCTAGAGTTATATCTCAATACGCAGATATTATTGCTGTCAGGGCTTTTCCTACCTTAACTGATAAAACTAAAGACCTTTCAGAAATCATTATTAATAGCTTTAAAAAATATGCTACAGTACCAATTATAAATATGGAAAGCGCTACAGATCACCCTTTACAGGCATTAGCTGATGGCATTACATTAGAAGAGCAAAAAACTAAAAAAAGACCGAAAGTAGTGTTGTCATGGGCTCCACACCCAAAAGCGCTACCACATTCTGTCGCAAATAGCTTTATTCATTTAGCAAAAAAAATAAATATTGATTTTATGATCACGCACCCTCCTGGATATGAACTAGACCCTAATATAACAGGGGATATACCTATCTTATACAACCAAAAAAAAGCTCTTAAAGATGCTGACTTTGTATACGCAAAAAATTGGAGTTCTTTTTCAAATTACGGTAGAGTTCTGCATAGCAATAGTAGCTGGATGATAACTAATAAAACTTTAGGTAACGCCAAATTCATGCACTGTCTACCTATTCGCAGAAATATTGTAGCAGAAGACGCTGTACTTGATGGAATGAACTCTCTAGTAACAGAACAAGCAAATAATAGAGTTTATGCTGCACAAGTAGTTTTAAAAAAACTTTTAACACAAAAAAATGAAATAAAGTGAAAACTATAAAAATCATAAAAATAGGCGGTAACATTGTAAATAATAAAAAAACTCTCGATATCTTTTTAAAAAACTTTTCAGAAATAAAGACCCCTAAAATTTTAGTTCATGGTGGAGGAAAACTAGCATCTGAACTATCTAAAAAAATCGGAATTCCTGTGAAAATGATTGATGGTAGAAGAGTAACTGATGCCAACACACTTGATGTCGCAACGATGGTTTATGCCGGCAAAATCAATAAAAATATTGTAGCTCAACTTCAATCAAACAAGTTAAACGCCATAGGTTTAAGTGGAACTGATGCTAATACCATTACCTCAATTCAAAGACCTTCAACACCTATTGATTTTGGCTTTGTTGGTGACGTTATTAAAGTAAATACATCAATAATAGAATTATTATTAAAAAACAACATTACACCTGTATTCTGTGCAATTACACATGATAATAATGGCAATTTATTAAATACTAATGCTGACACAATTGCTTCTGAAGTAGCTATTGCTTTAGCACAGAACTATGTTACGGAGCTATATTACTGTTTCGAAAAAAATGGAGTTCTAAGAAACGTTGATCAATCTGATTCTATAATTGAAAAAATTAACTTAAAAACTTATCTAAAACTCAAAAAAGAACAAATTATATCTGACGGTATGATTCCTAAACTGGACAACTGTTTTCACGCACTTAAAAATAAAGTACTTAAAGTAAATATTGGAACTATCGATATGATTACAAATAGCCAAAAAAAGCATACATCATTGCATTTATCATGATACAAGAACTTACCCAAAAAGCTATAGACTTATTAAAAAGCCTAATAGAAGTCTCTTCTTTTTCATCAGAGGAAGAAAAAAGCGCCTTGCTACTAGAAGTTTGGTTTAAATACCATAACATTCCATGTACAAGAACAAAAAATAATGTATGGTCTATTCATAAAGACTTCGATTCATCAAAACCAACATTATTACTAAATTCTCATCACGATACAGTTAAACCAAATAACGGATACACTAAAGACCCCTTTACACCTATTATAGAAGAGGGCAAATTATATGGTTTGGGTAGCAATGATGCAGGAGGCTGTTTAGTATCATTATTAGCTACATACACCTATTTTTATCAACAACATAATCTATCTTATAATCTTATATTCGCTGGAACTGCCGAAGAAGAAAACAGCGGTCCAAATGGATTGAATAGCTTGCTAAAAACACTACCTCATATCGATGTAGCAATAGTAGGAGAACCTACACAAATGCAACTAGCTATTGCTGAAAAAGGATTAGTCGTTTTTGACGCTGAAATTACTGGAACACCTAGTCATGCAGCACATCCCAACAATAACAATGCTATTTATAATACTATCAATACTCTAAAATGGTTTCAAAACATAAGTTTTGAAAAAACTTCCAAAACCTTAGGTGATGTTAAATTGACAGTAACACAAATTAATGCTGGAAAACAACATAATGCCATTCCTGCAAATGTTTCATTAGTAATCGATGTCCGAGTTAATGACAAATATACCAACCAAGAAATCAGTGATTTTTTGCAAAAAAATGCGCCATGTGATAAAATCACTCCTAGGAGTTTGAATTTAAATTCTTCTTCAATACAAAAAGACCATCCGTTGGTTCAGGCTGGCATTAATTTAGGAAGAAAAACATATGGTTCTCCCACATTATCTGATCAATCAGTATTGAATTGCCCTTCTTTAAAACTTGGACCTGGAGATAGCAAACGTTCTCACAGCGCTAACGAATATATTTTCTTGGATGAAATCAAAGAGGGAATTGAATTGTATATAAAATTACTTGAAAAAGTACTAATATAGATTGATTACAAAAAGTAAAAACAAATCAATAATAAGGTTATCATTGAGTAATCGCTTAAATTATTTCTATTCAACATTTACTAAAATAACATAATATTAACCACAAACAATTAAACAAATGAAACTTTGGGATAAAGGCATAAAAATGGATAAAAAAATAGAAAATTTCACTATTGGAAATGATAGAGAAATAGATATGTTTATCGCACCATATGACATACAAGCATCTATAGCTCACGCTAAAATGCTAGCAAAAACTGATATTATCTCAGAGCGAGAGCAATTTAAGCTCTTAGAAGGATTAAAAAACTTATCTGATCAAATTGAAAACGGAACCTTTTGTATTGATAATACATTTGAAGATATACATTCAAAGATAGAACATGAACTTATTAAATATTGTGGTGAAATTGGCAAGAAAATCCACACAGCTCGATCAAGAAACGATCAAGTATTAGTTGCCCTACACCTATATTACAAAGATAATTTTAAGATTATAATACAAAAAACAAAAATACTTTTCGAAACCTTATTAACGCTTTCAAAAGATCATGAAAATCAACTATTACCAGGCTATACTCATTTACAAATTGCCATGCCTTCTTCTTTTGGGCTCTGGTTTTCTGCCTATGCAGAATTATTGGTTGATGATTTACATCTTATTAAGGCTGCTTTGAAAATAGTAGACCAAAATCCTTTAGGTTCTGCTGCTGGTTATGGTAGTTCATTTCCGATTGATAGAGAATTTACCACAAAAGAACTTAACTTCCATACGTTAAAATACAATGTTGTTGCCGCACAATTGAGCAGAGGAAAAAGTGAACGTACAGCTGCAATGGCATTGGGAAGCCTAGCAAATACATTAGCTCGTTTTTCGATGGATATATGTCTTTATATTAGTCAAAACTTTAACTTTATTTCTTTTCCAGATGAGCTTACCACTGGCAGCAGTATAATGCCTCATAAAAAAAATCCTGATGTTTTCGAATTGATAAGAGCAAAGTGCAATAAAATTCAGGCGCTTTACAGTGAAACACTCCTATTAACTAATAATTTACCGAGTGGTTACCACAGAGACTATCAATTACTAAAAGAAAATATGATACGTACTTTTGAGGATTTTAAAGACATTCTAGATATTTTTAATTTTAGTATTAAGAAAATCATTGTTAAAGACATTGATCTAAATGATGAAAAATACAAGTATCTATTTACTGTTGACAACATAAACAATTTAGTAGAACAAGGGATGAGCTTCAGAGAAGCCTACAGAAAAATAGGTAATGAAATATCTGAAGGATCTTATATTCCCGATACATCAAAAAAACACATTCATACAGGAAGCATACATAATCTTAGCCTAGATCAAATACATAGAAAGCTAAATGATGTTTAATCTTTTTATGGTTAGGTAATAGAATGAATTTTAATTTCGAAACAAAAATCAACAAAAAAAAACACCCATTATTAATTAATTCATATTTTTTTTACTTTTTTTCTAAATATTTATGTGACTTATTTTTTTTTATGTGTCAAAAAGGTAATTTAAGTAATAAAGCTGGGGGGCTTTTATATTTAAGGTTAAATAAAAAGGAGCTCTTTTTAAGAGCTCCTTTTTTTAAAATTTTTATAACAATCTATTTAAAAACTAGTATAATCTTTCTAGTGCATTTACATCATTACTATTAAATTCACCATCTGCACTTGTACTAAAACATGCAACCATTATAGAAGTTGCGTCATAACCTGTTGGAGTACCTGCGATATGATTTGCCCCTACACCAGCAGATCCTTCATTTGAATTTTGACCACAACTTTGACGGCTAAACCAATCCGTATGTCTAAATCCAATTGCATGACCAATTTCATGAGTAATTACATGCTCATTAACATTGGTTGAATAATTCTGTAAACCATAAATTTGAATCCACTTATAAGGACGGCCTCCGCTAGGAAAACCAGCTTGACCTCCAGAACCTCCATTATTCGGGTTGTGATAAACTACCATATCTTTTGAATTATAATTTGTGCCAAAAGTTAATGTAAATCTTATTGAAAGCCCTAACCTATTATAGTTGTTAACAGCCCACTGTAGACCTTCTCTTTCTTTTGAAGAAAGACCATACCCACCACCACCGGTGTAACCTATAATCGAAATATTTCTTCCTTGAGAGACTAAATTATTGGTCGAATATTGACGTGTTTTGTCTTCTTTTTTGGATGCTGCAAGTGTTAAAATTTCTTGCTCCGTCATAGCAATGTCTTCCTCAACATACAATCGATCTTCAGAAGTCCCATCAGGGAAATAGAAAGTGTCATATCGTAAATGGTTGACGTTTAATTCTAGTTTTGCCGCCGCATCAACAACTTTTTGTGGTACGGTCTTGGTCCAAGGGTGTTCGACTGCCTGATTATCAGTATTAGAATCATTTACTTGTTCATTTTCACTAGAACACGACGCAAGGATTCCCCCTGCCATCAGCCCCAAGTATAGGGCCATTTTAGCTTTGCTCATAATATTAGCGTTTAAATTGTTTAGAATGGGTTTTAAATCGAAACCAAACTACACAATTCTTAACTAAAAAATAAACCTTAACATAACTTTAACTTAAAAAAACACAAAAATTAAACATAAAAGTAACTTAAATGTAAAAAAAACAACGTTATGTTAATATATTAACAAACAAAACAATAAAAAAATATAAATTAAACACATTTACTTCATAAAAGTAATTAAAAAAAGAAAACTTACTCATTGAAAATAATTTTAATGAATAAGCTTTTGTGTTAAATATCTTTAAAAGAATCTAAATTATAGTACTCTGTCCCATATGGATATTTTGAAAATTAATATCCGTATCTTCTTGATTATTAACATAATCAGCAATAAAATCTCCAACTTTACTTGTTGAAAACGGTTTTTCAAAATTTATATCCTCAGTAGTTATCCCTAATTCTAGTGATTTTTGAACTGCTTTATCAATAGCTCCTGCCTCTTCGTGTAATCCGAGATGCTCCAATAACATTGCTGCTGATAATATGGATGCTAAGGGATTTGCAATATCTTTTCCTTTAGCTTGGGGAAATGATCCATGGATTGGCTCAAATAAAGCATTATTCTTACCAATAGATGCTGATGCTAATAAACCAATCGACCCACCAATAACACTAGCCTCATCAGAGAGTATATCTCCAAATAAATTTTCAGTTAAAATGACATCAAATTGTTTTGGATTTAATATTAACTGCATAGCTGCATTATCAACAAATAAATAATCTAGTCGAACATCAGGATACTGGACTGCTAATGAAGTAACTGTTTTTCTCCACAATCTTGATGTTTCTAGTACATTTGCTTTATCAACTAAAGTTAATTTTTTTTGCCTTGATTGGGCTGCTTGAAATGCCAAATGTGCAATTCTCTCAATCTCTTCAACAGAATATGTACAACCATCCTTTGCGATGGTTCCATCTTTACTTAATTCTTTTGTACCAAAGTAAATTCCACCAGTCAGCTCTCTGTATATACTAATATCCGTTCCTTTAATACGTTCTTCTTTTAATGGCGAATTATGAATTAAAGTCTCGTATGCTTTCACAGGTCTTATATTACAAAAAAGTCCCAATTCTTTTCTTAATTTTAGCAACCCTTGTTCAGGACGAACCTTTAATGTTGGATCTTCATCATATTTAGGATCACCTATTGCCCCAAAAAGCACTGCATCTGATTCTTTGCATAAATTCAATGTTTTATCTGGCAAGGGAGTCCCTGTTTCATCAATAGCGCAAGCCCCCATTAACCCTTCTTTAAACAAAAATGTGTGATCAAAAACATTAGCTATAGCATTTAAAGCTTTTTTAGCTTGCTCAGTTACTTCTGGTCCTATTCCATCACCCGGAATTATGGCTATATTTACTTTCATTTATTTTTTAATTTTTATCAATCAACTTAAAACTGTTTGTTTTAAGTTTTCCTCTTCAAACTTCTTTATAATATCTTTTTTACTTATTAGAAAATCAATATCATCATATCCATTGAGTAAACAAACTTTCTTATAAGAATCGATTTCAAATTTAGTTTTTCCGATTGGTGTTTTTAATGTTTGCTCTTCAAGATCTACTATAATTCTCGCTGTGGGATCAATTGTAACTATATCCATAAGCCTAGACAAAAAATCTTTCGATACTTGAATAGGTAAAATCCCATTATTTAAAGCATTTCCTTTAAAGATATCGGCAAAAAAACTACTTACAACAACTTTAAAACCATATCCACTTAATGCCCAAGCAGCATGCTCTCTGCTAGATCCACAACCAAAATTATCTCCTGCTATTAGAATACTTCCTCTATACATTGGATTGTTTAAAATAAAATCAGTATTCAAATCTCCATCCTTGCGATAACGCCAATCTCTAAAAACATTATCTCCAAACCCATTTTTGTCGGTAGCTTTTAAAAAACGTGCAGGAATGATTTGATCCGTATCTATATTTTCAATGGACAAAGGTACTCCTGTATCAACTAACTTAACAAACTTATCCATTTAATTTAATTTTTTGGTGAAATTTATAATTTTACCCTCTACTGCAGTTGCTGCTGCCATAAGAGGACTTGCTAAAATAGTTCGTGCTCCTTGGCCTTGACGACCTTCAAAATTTCTATTTGATGTTGATACACAATACTCTCCTTCAGGAATTTTATCATTATTCATCGCTAAACAAGCTGAACATCCAGGCTGACGCAATCTAAAACCAGCTTCTTCAAATATTTCTTGAAGCCCTTCCTCTTTAATTTGTTTTGCTACCTGTTGCGAGCCTGGAACAAGCCAAGCATTTACATTGGAAGCTCTTTGCTTTCCTTTTACATAACTCGCAGCAACTCTAAAATCTTCTATTCTTGAATTTGTACAACTTCCAATAAAAACATAGTTCACAGGAGTATTAATCAAGCTTTTTCCCTTCTTAAAATTCATATACATCAATGCCTTTTCAAAGGAAGCATCATTTTCTTCTGGAATTACCTCCGAAATTTTAAGTCCCATACCAGGATTTGTTCCATAGGTAAGCATTGGCTCAATATCTTCTGCCTTAAAGAAATATTCCTGATCAAAACAAGCATCTTCATCTGTTTTAAGTGTTTTCCAATAAGCTAATTTAGCTTCATATTCATCATCTTTAGGAGCAAATTCTCTTCCTCTTACATACTCAAATGTGGTTTCATCAGGAGCAATCATACCTCCTCTTGCACCCATTTCAATACTCATGTTACATACTGTCATTCTCCCCTCCATAGACATTTCTTCAAAAACATTACCAGCATATTCACAAAAATATCCTGTCCCTGAGTTGGTTCCTAATTTTGCAATGATATATAAAATAACATCTTTTGGAAGTACCCCTTTTTTTAATTTACCATTTACGTTAACACGCAAACTTTTAGGTTTTTCTAATATTAAGCATTGGCTTGCAAAAACTTGTGCTACCTGACTTGTTCCTATTCCAAAAGCAATGGTTCCAAACGCCCCATGAGTCGAAGTATGGCTATCACCACAAACCATGGTCATACCTGGCTGGGTAATTCCTAATTCTGGCGCCATAACATGTACAATTCCATTGTATTTGTGCCCAAGTCCGAAAAGTTTAATATTATTTTTTTTACAATTGTTTGTAAGCTGCTCTAACTGATTTCTAGAAAGTGCATCTTTTACAGGCAAATGCTGATCTACCGTAGGAGTGTTATGGTCTGCTGTGGCAACAATCTTATCTGGACGCGCTATTGAAATACCTCTATCTTCCAACTCTTTGAATGCCTGAGGACTTGTTACCTCATGGATTAAATGCTTATCTATATATAAAACTTGAGGTCCATTTGGTATTGTTTCAACTACATGTTCATCCCACACCTTATCAAATAATGTCTTTCCCATTTAAGCTATTGCTATTTTTGAAATTTTATTAACCTGTTGCATAATTAAATGAATATCTTCATCAATTACTTCTTTTTGTTTATCAGCAAAATTTAAAAAAGTTTCATAAGCACTATCTAGTTGTACTTTTGTTAATTCATAACCTATTTTCTTTGCTCTGTATGCTAAGGCTGCCCTTCCACTTCTTGCAGTTAAAACAATAGCACTTTCAGTAACACCAACATCCGCGGGATTAATAATTTCATACGTTTCTCTATTTTTTATAACCCCGTCTTGATGAATCCCTGAACTATGCGCAAAAGCGTTTGCGCCTACTATTGCTTTGTTGGGTTGCACAACCATGCCCATTTTTTCACGAACCATCAAACTGGTATCATATAACAGCTTAGAATTAATATTAGTGTCTAAATTTAGAAACGGATGCTGTCTAAGAATCATCACAACTTCTTCCAAAGCTGTATTTCCTGCACGTTCTCCTATTCCATTAATAGTACACTCTATTTGTCGAGCCCCATTCATAACACCTGCTATAGAATTGGCTGTAGCCAAACCTAAATCGTTATGACAATGGCATGAAATTGTTACATTTTCTATTCCCTTAACATGATCTTTTAAATATTTTATTTTTGCTCCATATTCATCAGGCAAACAATACCCTGTAGTATCAGGAATATTTAACACTGTTGCCCCTGCCTTAATTACTTCTTCACATATTTTAGCCAAAAATGAATTTTCTGTTCTTCCTGCATCTTCGGCAAAAAATTCAACATCATCAACAAAATTCTTAGCATAAGCTACTGCTTCTTTTGCTCTAAAAATAGCCTCTTCCTTCGTAATGTTAAATTTATATTTAATGTGCGACTCACTAGTTCCTATTCCTGTATGTATGCGCGGTTTTTGAGCTATTTTTAAGGCTTGTCCAGCCACTTCAATATCTTTTTTAACAGCTCTTGTTAACCCACAAACAGATGCGTTTTTAACAATTTTTGCTATTTCCCTTACTGAAATAAAATCACCTGGGCTAGATATTGGAAAACCTGCCTCTATAACATCTACCCCTAAACTATCGAGTCTTTCTGCTATGACAAGTTTTTGTTTTGTATCTAACTTACAACCTGGCACTTGTTCTCCATCTCTTAAAGTGGTATCAAAAATTTGTACTTTATCCTTTGACATATTGTAAATCTTTTGATCTGTTTCTAAAATCAAATGTATATATTGGATTTTGTAACAGCACCCTAAATAAAGGGATAGTTACGAAACTTAATTAATTAAAAAAAAACTTAAATAACTGTAATACAGTTTATTATGAATAAAACAATTACATCAACCAACCAGCAAACGGATTCTCTTTTTGTACTAATAAAGTCTTTATCTAAATCAGAAAAAAGACAATTCAATCTATATATAGGAAGACTTGGTGGAAATATTGATGCTAAATTTTTTGCTTTATTCAAAGTTTTAGAAAAGCAAAAAACATACGACGAAAAAACGATCATTAAAACTGGCATTGTAAGCAAGCAACAATTATCAAATCTGAAAGCACATTTATACAAACAAATATTAACAAGTTTACGGCTTAATCCTGTTCATAAAAATATTAGAATTCAAATTAGAGAGCAATTAGACTTTGCTACTGTTTTGTACTTAAAAGGACTTTATAAACAAAGCTTAAAGTTACTTGATAAAGCAAAAAATATGGCTTTAGATAGTGAAGAAAAAAACATGGCTTATGAAATTATTGAATTCGAAAAACTTATTGAAAGCCAATACATTACAAGAAGCATCAATACTAGAGCCGATGAATTAACCATACAAGCTAAGGGAATCAGTCAACAAAATGTTATAACAAGTAAACTTTCTAACTTATCATTACAGTTATATGGAATCCTATTAAAAAAAGGGTATGTAAGAAATGATGATGAACTAAAAAAGGTAAATGAATATTTTAATGCACGATTGCCTAAATACGCCTTTGACAAACTTGGTTTTAGGGAAAAACTTTGGCTCTACAAAGCTAATTTATGGCATAGCTTTTTAATTCAAGACTTTTTACAAAGCTATAAATATGCTAATAAATGGATTAACTTATTTAAAGAGGCTCCCAAAAACATAACCTTACATCCAGTATTCTATCTTAAAGGTGTTAATTATTTATTAGAAAGTTTATTTTTTATAAAACACTATAAGAAACTGAAAGAAGAATTTTCGTTCCTAGAAAAAGGAATCGAAAATAATGTAATCCCTAAGAATAGTAATACTGAAATTTTAATGTTTCAGTACTATTATACAAATAAACTTCATCTGCATTTTTTTGAGGGTAGTTTTATTGAAGGAGAATATTTAGTAGCTATTATAAATGAAAAGATAGAACTCTATAGAAATTTACTAGACAACCACCATATTGTTGTTTTTTATTATAAGATTGCTTGTCTGTATTTTGGAATGGGAAAAAATACAGAGTGCATTTTTTACTTGAATAAAATTATAAACTCTAAAAATTTACATGTAGCAGAAGACCTACAATGTTTTGCCAGAGTCTTAAGCCTAATTGCTCATTATGAATCAGGATTAGATTATCATTTAGAAATGCAATTTAAAGACACTTACCGCTTTCTTATAAAAATGGAAAATTTACAAGAAGTGCAAAAAGAGTTTATTTCTTCCATAAAAGCTTTAGGAGATGTTTACCCACATCAAATCAAAAATGAATTTAAAAAAATATATGACCGGTTAAAAGTTTTTGAAAATCACCCATATGAAAAACGAGCCTTCTTGTACCTTGACATACTTTCATGGCTTGAAAGTAAAATACAAAACAAGACCGTATCACAAATAATTCAAGAAAAATTTAAAGAATATGCTAAATAATTAAAAAAGCATTTGTATTTTTGCAGTCATGATAATTAACAAAAGACATATTCAAGCTGTTGTAAGCGCTTCTATGCGAGTGTCTTTTGTTGGCACAATTATTATTTCTACTGGGATTACCCTTTAGGGGGTTGCATTAATACATATCATTTTACGTACTATTTATTTTTTTAACAAAAAATAAAAAAAAAACAAGCATTCTTTAATAATAAATCAATTTTATCACTTTTTAAAATGAAAATTTTAAAATTCGGAGGCTCATCAGTAGCAAATAGTCAAAATATAAGCAAAGTAGTTCAAATCATACATAACGCTGCATCAGAAACAAAGGTTGCTGTAGTCGTTTCAGCTTTTGGAAAAACTACGAATAAACTAATTAGTTCAGCCAATAATGCAGCAAATAATAAACCTAATTACCTAGAACTTTATGAGGAAGTTAAGCAACATCATTTTCAAGTTATTCAAGAGTTAGTTCCTGAAAATAAACAAACTAGCGTCAGAAATACCGTTGAAAATATGTTTAGCCAGCTAAAAACCTTATTAGAAGGGTGTTATTTATTAAAAGATATCACACCTAAAACAATGGCTACGGTAAGTGGCTTTGGAGAACTTCTTTCCTCATATATTATTTCTGAAGTTGTTAAACAAAACGTAAACACCGCCTATAAGGATAGTCGAGAAATTATTACCACCTCTAACTTATTTGATAAAGCTCAAGTTAATTTTGAAATAACAAATAAAAATTGTCGCGATTTTTTTGAGAACAATACACACCAAGTTACGCTATTACCTGGTTTTATTGCAAGATCAGAAAGTGGGCTTTCAACAACGTTAGGAAGAGGGGGGTCTGATTATACAGCGGCTATTTATGCGGCTGCTTTAAATGCAGATGAGCTTCAAATTTGGACTGATGTGAGTGGTATGTTTACTGCCAATCCGAGTATTGTAAAACAGGCTTTTTCCATACCTCAAATTTCATATCAGGAAGCGATGGAATTATCGCATTTTGGCGCCAAGGTAATTTATCCACCAACAATTCAACCAGTTTTAGAGAAAAACATTCCTATTGTAATCAAAAATACATTTGATCCTCAAAACGTAGGTACCCTAATCACTAAAAACTCTGTTAATGCAAAGCCAGTTAAAGGAATCACGCATATTGAAAATATCACTTTACTAACAGTTGAAGGCAGTGGCATGGTTGGCGTATCAGGCACTTCAAAAAGACTTTTTGAAACCTTATCAAATCACCAAATTAATGTGGTGCTTATTACGCAAGCATCATCCGAACATTCTATTTGTGTTGGTATTTATGACGAAGATGCAACAAAAGCCATTCATGCTGTTAATAAAGCATTTGAAATTGAAATTGAAAGACATAAAATTAACCCTGCAACCATAGAGCAAGGTTTGGCAATTATAGCATTGGTTGGTGATAATATGAAAAACCACCAAGGACTAAGTGGTCAAATGTTTAGTACTTTGGGTAAAAATAATGTTAATATTAGAGCTATCGCACAGGGAGCTTCTCAAAAAAATATTTCTGCTGTTATTGACAGTCATGATGCTAAAAAGGCTTTAAATACGCTTCATGAACAATTTTTTGAAGATAAAATAAAACAGCTCAACTTATTTGTTACTGGTGTTGGTAATGTAGGTGAACGATTTTTAGCACAAATACATCAACAAAATGATTATTTGAAAGCGCAGTTAAAAATGAATATTAGAGTCGTTGGTTTATCTAATTCGAAAAAAATGGTATTTGATCCAAATGGTATTGACCTGAACAATTGGAACGATACATTGGAAAATGGAGAATCTGCTTCGTTGGAACAATTTTTTGAACGAACCAAAGCATTGAACTTAAGAAATGCTGTTTTTGTTGATAATACTGCCAATAAGGCGGTATCGGAAGTATATGAAAACTATTTACGAAATAATATTGCTGTAGTTACTTGTAATAAAATCGCCTGTGCTTCAAAACTTGAAAACTACCAAAGCTTAAAGAGAATATCAAGAAAGTATAACGCCCCTTTTCTATTTGAAACAAATGTTGGAGCTGGACTTCCTATAATTGATACTTTAAAGAATTTAATAGCTTCTGGAGATCGAGTTTCAAAGATACAAGCCGTTCTATCTGGTAGCTTAAATTTTGTATTTAATAATTTTAATCCAACTACAAGTTTTCACGATGTTGTTAAAGATGCTCAAAAGCAAGGGTATACTGAACCCGATCCTACAATTGATTTAAGCGGTATTGATGTTGCCAGAAAAATATTGATTTTAGCGCGTGAAAGCGGGTACGAATTAGAGTTAACTGATATTGAGAATAAAGCTTTTTTACCTCAAGAATCACTTGAAACTACTAATAATGACGATTTTTATAAAAGTCTACTAAAGTATGAAGCACATTTTCAAAAGCTTTATCAAGAGGCTTCCGATAATAACAGTCGTTTAAAGTATGTCGCTGAATTCGCAAATGGTAAAGCAAGTGTTGGATTACAAGAAATACCAAGTGACCATCCTTTTTACAATTTAGAGGGTAGTGACAATATTGTTCTTTTTTATACAGATCGTTACCCTGTTCAACCTTTACAAATTAAAGGGGCAGGTGCTGGAGCCGATGTAACTGCTTCAGGAATTTTTGCAGATGTTATTAGAACAGGTAGAAACTAGGGTATGTCCTTTTGAAATTTTAAAGAAATGAATTTTATTAAAATATTTGCTCCGGCTACTGTTGCCAATGTTTCTTGCGGTTTTGACTCTATGGGGTTTGCTGTAGAGAATGTTGGTGACGAAATGACTTTTCGAAAAACCTCGCAGAAAGGCATCGAAATTACCGAAATTTCAGGAACAAAAGGCCTTAGCTTAGATCCAACTCAAAATGTAGCTGGTGTGGTAGCACTTGCAATGCTAGAGAAACATCCTGCTGATTTTGGTATTGAAATCACAATGCATAAAGGGTTTTCTCCTGGAAGTGGTTTAGGAAGTAGCGCTGCCAGTGCAAGTGGGGCTGCTTATGGTGTTAATCAATTATTAGGAGCTCCTTTTTCTAATTTAGAATTAACAAAGTTTGCCATGTTAGGCGAAAAAGCAGCTTGTGGTACTGCTATTGCTGACAATGTTGCTGCTGCCGTATTTGGTGGCTTTGTGCTGATACGAAGTTATCAGCCTTTGGATATTGTAAAACTTCCAGTTCCTGATCAATTACGATTGGTAGCAATACACCCTCAAATTGAGGTAAAAACGAAAGACGCAAGAGATGTTTTACCTACTGAAGTGTCTTTAAAAAAAGCCGTAACGCAATGGGCTAATGTTGGAGGGCTGGTCAGCGGACTGTATTCTAACAATTACGATTTAATTAGCAATTCGCTTACAGATGTAATTGTTGAGCCTGCTAGAAAGCATTTAATTCCTCATTTTGATCTTGTAAAATCAGCAGCGATTAAAGCGGGAGCGTTGGGAGCTGGCATCTCAGGATCTGGTCCTACTATTTTTGCAATCTGTAAAGGTGATGTTGTTGCTCAAAAAGTGGCCAACGCAATTGACGCAACTTACAGCAATACAAATATCGATTTTAACGTATTTACGTCTAAAATAAATACAGAAGGTGTCAAAACACTCATCGCTAGTTAAACTAACTTTATTACATAAACAAAGCAAAATGAATTATTATAGTTTACATAAAAAATCACCTAATGTTAGCTTTCAAGAAGCAGTAGTTAACGGTTTAGCTCCCGATAGAGGCTTGTATTTTCCTGAAAAAATTACACCTTTAGCAAAAGAGTTCATCGCTAATCTGGATAAATACTCTAATGAAGAAATTGCTTTTAAAGCGATTCAACAATTTGTAGGAGATGCTATTCCTAAAGAAACGCTTCAAGAAATTGTTAAGGATACACTATCTTTTGATTTTCCTGTTGTTCCAATTGATGAAAATACAGCTACGTTAGAATTATTTCATGGCCCTACTATGGCGTTTAAAGATGTAGGAGCACGCTTTATGGCGCGGTGCTTGGGGTATTTCAATAAAAATAATAATGCTAAAGTAACGGTTCTTGTAGCAACTTCTGGAGATACTGGTGGTGCTGTAGCCCATGGCTTTTTGGGGGTGAAGGGTGTAGAAGTTGTTATTTTATACCCCAGTGGTAAAGTCAGTGATATTCAAGAAAAACAATTGACAACACTTGGGCAAAATATTACTGCTCTTGAGGTAGAAGGTGTTTTTGATGACTGTCAGGAAATGGTTAAAACAGCCTTTTTAGATACTGAAATTAACCGGGTGTTGACATCGGCAAATTCTATTAATATAGCACGCTGGTTACCCCAAATGTTTTACTTTTTCTTTGCCTACAAACAGGTTTATAAGCAACATAAAGAGGTTGTTTTCTCTGTACCAAGTGGTAACTTTGGGAATATTTGTGCAGGGATTATGGCGCAAAAATTAGGACTTCCTATCAAACATTTTGTTGCTTCAACTAATATCAACGATACCGTTCCTAATTACTTAGTCAAAGGAGTTTATGAACCAAAACCTTCTAAAATGACCATTTCAAATGCCATGGATGTAGGAAACCCAAGTAACTTTATTCGTATCCAAGAGTTGTACGGTAATGATATTTCTTCGTTAAGAAAAACCTTTTCTTCTTATGCTTTTAATGATCATGAAACTCGTGAAGCAATGAAAAAAATACATCAAAAAGAGGGGTATATACCTGATCCTCATGGAGCTGTTGGTTATTTAGGAGCTAAAGAATATCAGAAAAATGATGCCGATAGTTTATGTATTTTTTTAGAAACCGCTCATCCTGTAAAATTTTTGGATGTTGTAGAACCAACCCTTTCTGTTAATATAGAGATTCCGAAACAAATTGAAGAAATTCTACATAAAGAAAAAGAGGCTAAATTCATCAATACTTATAGTGATTTAAAAGCTTTTTTAAACTCAGAAAAAATACGTGCTTAAACAGTATTTCATTATCATAAAAAATGCCGGTATAAATTTTATACGGCATTTTTTATTTTTATCAATACTTCGATAAAGTATTCTTACTCAAGATATCATTTTTTAAAATAATATTTCTTTTTAGCTTTTTATCGCTACGGTCTTTTCTGTTCTTTTAATAAATGCATATTTATTTTTACGTAAAAACTGTAAAAATAATACAGCAAAAATAAGATCTACTACCCCTGTAAACATCAATAGTAAGTTTCCTTGTTGGATAAACAAGGCTATAAGGCAATTACAAAAAAAGAGGACTTTCCCAATCATACCTGTAAATATAATTGCGTGGTTTTGGGTTACATTTTCACTAACCATGAGGTAGCCTATTCCAAAAACAATGATCAAACTAAACATTGCATTAAACGGGAAGAGAGATGTGGCTATCGGCATTCCAAAATACGGAAATAAAATATCTGGTATCAATAGCATTCCGATCCAACTAGGTATGGCTGCTCCGAAATTCCATAAACTGGCTATTATAAAAAGATTTTTATCGTAGTTGGTTGTTTTCATTTTGGTAAGTTATGGTTTGATTACTTTGTTTACTTTACCATCAGCTAGTATTTCTATCTCTTTTGATGGAATACCATAAAATAAAGGATTTATTTACTTTCTAAACTATGGAAAAGCATAAAAACAACGTTTTTCTACACACATATTCTTAAGTATATTTCTGAAAAATCTTCTAAAAAAATAAAGATAGCACTTGCAAAACTAATGCTCTCTTATTCTAAAGTAAGATGACTAATTCAAAGGCTCTTCAAAAAAAAGTCATCATAAACCAAAACCATAGGATTTTGAACTTGACAAAAAATTACTCATTTGCTTTGTTAAATATCTTTTTTACGCGATGTTAAAACCAGAAAAATCTACTCCTAAAAACCAACAAAACCACAACATTACTGTTGTGGTTTTGTTGGTTTTTATTACTCTTAAATTAATCGCTAATTATTAACTCATTACTATTAAAAGCGGATTTCAAATTACGAAAACAACTCCATATTAGCCTTTAATAATTCAATTTGAGTTTCAATTACTTTCTTAAATATTTTTTTTCTTTCCTCAGTTTCTTTGTTTTTACGCATCTTCAATAATGTACTCTGAACAAGCTGATTAGTCACTTGAAAAGATCTACACATAGCACTTGAAACACCGTCGCCACCTTCAAAACTTATCAGTTTATCAATAGTCTCTTCGGCAAACTTATTTAATTTAATAACTTCTGATGGAGATACTTTTGCATCAGCATATATCTCGTTAATCATTTGTTCTAAAAATTTATCCATTTTTGTATTATTTTATATTTAAGACAAATCTATATTGTTCTATTTTGATCAAAAACCCAAGTTTATTCAATCATCGTATACTTCTATTAAAACGTGCATATTTTCTTTTTAATTGATTTTTACGAATTACTGCTGTAACTCTATTCTTATAATTTTAAAACGATACTATTCCTAATTATAAATGGCTTTTATAGTACCGTTATCTATTTAAATTTCCTGTAACTAAATTGCCATTACGCTATTGCTAAATGTCAATCAACAGGGTTAAAACCCAAAAAGCCTACTCCTAAAAAACAATAAAACCACAACATCCCTGCTCTGGCTTTATCTTTAGTATTTTTAATTTTAATTTCTGTATTGCTTACTCATAACATCCACACGAAAGGATTTTCCGTATAACGGAACTGGCAGTGCGGGAGCGGGAGTAAATACAGTGATATAGTTTTAATTTAGTTCCGTTCTTTTAAATAGTTTTGTCCATTTAATTCCAAATTTAAATAGTAAGAAAATAATAAAAAGATATACTCCGTAAAACACCAATGTAACTATCGTAAATGTTTCAAAATTATCACTAAAAAGTTTTTTACTACCTAACCATAAATGAGTAGGTTTGATTAGTATTTTTAAGAGGGCGTATATTGTAAGATAAGATGCTATTAATAAAGAGACAATTCCTGCATTTTTTTAATCATCTATTTTTGATTCTAAGTGTGTTCCTATATGAATGGCAACGGCTTGTGTATGGTGCGTATCCCGCGAGGTATGCACTATAAATTTTGTTGTGGGTAGTTTTTTTATACTGCGTTTTCCATTTCAATTCCAACACTTAGTAATAAAGCGTCATATTGTTCTTCATCCTTTTCTTTGATTTTATCTAAAATGAATTTTGCTGTTTTTTTCATTTCAGGAATATCTATAGGTGTCATACTTCTTTCAAACAGCCCTTCCAAATGCGAGAATTCATTATTGATTCTATCTGTCATCGTTGATGCTTGTCTATTGTTTCCAAAAAACTTTGTGAGTTTTTCGATATCGCTATTAGTATTTGGATATTTGTAATATAGAAAAGCTTCTAAAAATTTTCGTGTGTTATTTCCGAAGTTATAATATAAATTGTGTTGATTTTCATCTTCAGCATCTACAATCGAACATCTGTAAATTTGATGGAAAAGAAAGTTAAACTCTGTTACATAATCTTTTAAGTATCTCGGCATTATATTGATCTTGCTAATTTCATTTGCCCTCGAGATTAAAAAATAGCTACACTGATTTTTATTTAAGGCACTTGGTAGTCTTTTCAAGTATTTTAGAAAATCAAGACTGTGCGTAGAAATAAATATTTGTTCAAATTCTTGTTTTGAAATGATCTCAGCGTTAATTAAACTATAAACGAAAAATATATGATTACTATCCAAACTTGAAATTGGGTCATCAATCCAAATAATTGGTTTACTGCCTTTCGTCTCGACATCTTCAAGCTTTGCCATAAAATAACAAAAAGCGATTAGACTGCTTTCACCCTCACTCAAATGATGAGCTTTGATTCCATTTCGAACAATTTCAAATTTTATTTTTTTACCCCCAAAATCATCAGTTTCCTCTAAAGCTTTTAATGATAGAAAGTCATGACCGAAAAAATTATTGAGATACTCATTTACTTTTAGTGCTCCTTTTTCTTCATCCTGTATCAAACGTTCTTTATCTTCAATTTGAGCAATTTGCTGTTTGATTTTTTCTTCTACAGCTTGTTTATTTTGTGTTTCACTATGAAAAGTTTCTTTCAAAGATTGAATGTCTGCTATTGTATTATCATAATGAATGTTTGTTTTAAAGTCACTGACTTCTCTTAATCGTAATAATCTTTTCGCCTCTACCTTTTCTGTACCTATAGAATTACTGTATTCGTTTGCTTCCGTTCTGAGAGTTTCAAACATTGTCCAACAATCTTCTAATTGTTTACTGTAATCTGTGATATCATTATATATTTTCGGATTAAGTAAATCATCTTTACGTTCTTGAAGTTTTTCTTTTACAATTTTTAATTCATTTTTTATGTAATTAATAGTTTGTTGCCTATTTATAATCAGAGTGTCCAAATCTGAATGAAACTTTGAATAAAACACATTTTTGTTTATTTGAAGCTCTGAGTCAATATTTTGAATTGAATGTTCCGTCTTAGTAATTAATGAGTCAATTTCCTTTTCTAATTTTTCAGATTCTTCATCAAAATGACTGTCTAGCTCTTTCCAACGTTCCTGAGATATATCGTTACCGCAAAATGAACATTGTTCAAGTTTTTCTTTGTGCAGTTGACGTCCTTCTTTAACCCAACGATTGAGAATAGCATCTTTTAGAAGCTGATCTATTTTATTAGAACTACTTATTGACTTTGTTACAAGTTCTTTTGCCTTTAAATTTAGTGTAGATAATTCTAAATTTGGTTTTGAAATTTCTGGAACATCTCGATTTGTTCTCTCCCGAAGCAAATTAAGTTTTTGGGCTACTTCATCATCAGTTAAAGGCTGAAAAGAGGCTTTTACAACAGTTTCAATATCTTTTTTTAATTTGTTAATATTATAGTTTTGGTCACCATACTTATCAGACTTATACTTTATTCCATTAGGATTGTTAGTTGCTTTATAACTTAATTGGTCGTTTAAAGATTTACTTGCTTTTTCCAATGCTAGCTGCGCATTTCTAGCCGTTGCAGAAACATTTTTTAATTCAAGGTAAAATCCTGTTGCTTCGATTTCTTCCTCAATGTTTTCATTTTTACCTAGTTTGCTTTTTAGTTCCTTAATTTCAGATTCTATTGTAGCATTACCACCAATTATAGCAAATGGAGCAATGCTTTCATCTGGGTTTACTATAAAACGAAGATTAGCTTTTACAAAATCGTCGTTAAAAACTCTGATTTTTTTTCCGTGTCCAGTTAAATTGTTAGGTGTGCTATCTGCAACATCTGTGATACTAACTTCAAATTGAGGGTTCTCATACTTTTCGGATAAATTTCCAGTTTCTAATGCTCTAACAATACGAGAAAGGGTAGTTTTCCCCGAATAATTTCGACCATAAATAATGTTGATTGGTTTAAAGAGAACAATGTTGTTGCCTTTATCTCGAATGGTTGAATTCCAATCAAAATCTTGAAATACGGCAAGATTATTTATCGTTTTAAACTTTGTAATCATTTACTTCTTATTACTCTTGTTACATTACCCACAACTAGTGGATATACACAATTGTGTATATTTCTTCTTTATCGTGAAATTATTAATAAACCTTGAAAAAACCAACAATTTAAACAGTTTAAAGACTTCTTTTATCCGAATACAAACGTTTACAACCATTTACAAAAGACTATAAACGTTTATTATATTTACTACCATGATCTCAAATAACTTTATCATTTTTTTAAGTATAGAATCTACTTTTTATTTATGATTCGGTTGCTAAATCTTGAACATAAAAAAACACCTTAATTAAAGTGTTTTTGAGTGTGTTTTTGATGTCTTTTTCAATTTAACTTCATCACTTTAAACCTTCAATCATTTTCGAATCATCCGAACTTACAAACGATCCTATTAATAAGTGTAATGATAAAATAAGAGCATCTTGTTCGGCTTCCAAATTACTATAACTACCTTTACCAATATCTGCAATATCATAGTTTATTATTTCAATACAACTTTCTTTTCCTTTGTAATTTATCATTTCTCTTCCATCAAAATGAACAAAAGTTTTTGGAATAACTACTTTTGATAGATCAATTGCCTTTTGCCCTAAGCTAATAATTTCTTCTCTTGAGTCTGATTTCCAAATCTCTTTTTTTATCTTAATCAAATCTTTTACTAATTGAACCTGATGTTCTGTAGGCTGTATTTGCATCTAATTCTTTTTTCTTAAAAATAGATCAAAAATATAATATGTTCATGTTACTTACCGCAATTATATAATAAGGTTTTCTTCATTTTTAAAGTATGGAACCAACTTTTTATTTATAATTCGGTTGCTAAGTCTTGGATATTAAAAAACATCTTTACTAAGATTCTTTAAGCGTTGGTGTCGCAATAATTAATGTTGTAAAAAATATATTGAAGAGCAAAAAACCACGCTATAATCTCTTATAACGTGGCTTTATCTTTATTATTTTAATATAGTACTTGCCATTGCACCCGAACAAAGTGAATTGATGAACTCCGATTTTAAAAATAGAATTCTCGTGAATAAATGGCTTTTATACTACCGTTTTCTATTTAAACTTCCTTTAACTAATTGCCATTACGCTTTCGCTAAATGTCAATCAGCGGGGTATATAATACTTGATGGTCAAATAAAAACCTCCTTCTTCGTTACTAACGGTACAAACAAAAAGTTTATTAGTCTTAAAATTTATAGCAAGTACCTGATAAGCCTCATCATTAAAATACCCAGATGGCCCTAGTAAATGAACATCATATTTAAGTAGAAAATTTCCAATATCTATTCGGTCATTAGAGTTAAGTTTTACTTTCCATATTTTGGAATTTAAACATTTAAGGTCAAAATTTACTTCAAGTTTAATGATAGTATCTTTATTTTTCTTGCTAAGAATAGAGATGTTACCCTTCTCAGGAATAAAACCTTGATTATCTAAATCGTAAACAGAATTTATCTTTATTTTAAGGTTGTCCGTATTAAACAAATCACTTGATATATTTTTATTCTCTTTACAAGAATAACTCACTACTAAAAAAAATAAACAAATAGTAAATCTAAACATCCTGTTCTCCATTATCTTCTATTTTTTAATTCTTCTAATTTTTTTCTATCACGTTTTATCCCATAATTACTTTTTACTCTAACTCCGTGATGTTCTTTTCCTTTTTTTAGATTAAAATATTTTCTCATACTATTTACAGAATTATCGATATCTCCTTCTGGGTGTATATGTCTTAACAATTCATGTAATGCTACACCTCCTACTGAATGACTAGAGTTACCTGAATAAATTTTTAAAAGATCAGATAAAATAACTAATTGATGTGATTCTGTATGACCTCCATAATAATCAACCATTAACCCATGTCCTGTAGCTCCATCATAATCTGATTTATCAGGAACAATATCAACTACTATATCTGAATGAGCATCAATGATATCCTTCAACATTCTTACGTAATAATGCTGATCCCAATCAAACCCCATACTTCCAACAATTTTATAAGTTTCTACTTTTATATATTCTGGATCTCCTCCTAAGAAATAATGTGAAAAAGTCCATTTATATTCTAGTCTTGTAGATTTTTCAATAGAGAAAGGTGTTTGTCCAAACTTATCCTTAAATATTCTATTAAGATCATTTGCTATTGCTTGGGCTTCTTCTTTATTATCATTAGCAATACTATCAGGTTTATTATTATTACTCCCATCAGCATTTCCTCCATTTTTAGCGTAGGCAAGAGCTTCATCAAATGTAACAACTTTCCCATTTATTACATATTGTCCTGTATCAGAATTATAAATAGAATCTGCCCCACTTGGGTCAGCAAAATAAACAGGATTATTATCAAAAGCAACACTTGTTCCTTGTGAATGATGTGTAACAGGATCAATACCGTTAAAACGTCCAATAGCAGGATCATAGCTTCTTAAATCCATTTCATACAAATTCAGCCCTAACGATTCTTCTAACTCAATACCATTGTATTTGAACTTCTGCGCAGTACTATTCCCAAGGGATGAGACGTTGTTATTGTATCCTTTGTGTTTAAGTCCAAAAGGATAGTAATTACTTTCCTCAACGATTTCCGTATTAGCTGAAATTACGCCGTCTCCGTTATTATCAGTATAAGACAATCGAACGTTTCCTAAATGGTCTTTGTATTGATACACATACTTAAAGCCTGTATTGTCTTTGGTTACATAACCTTCAGGATGGTTAAAGAACTCTAAAGTATTGTTTTTATACACATAATTACCAGCGTAATCTGTGGTGGTATTTTCTACTTTTTTTCTAAGCTTAACACCACTGGCATCATACACATAATCAATGTGCTTGCCGTTAATGGTAACCCTTGTTGGTAAGTTTAAGTGATTGTAAGTAATATTGGATATCCCTTTGTTTAAATCTTTAATCATGTTACCATTGTCATCATAAACAAAATCATTTCCTGAATTACTACCTTCTTTGAAACCAAAAGTTTTATTTCCACCAGAAAGTTCTTCTACTTTAATAAGTTTATTTCCTGTATTATTTTCATTGTAGGTATATTTTAATCGGTCCATATTAGCAAAACTTTCTTTATTTTGCCAACCATTTCTATTAAGTGTTAAAATATTTCCGTTTTTATCATACGTAATCCCTGAAACATTGTAATTTGAGGTGTTGCTTCCTAAAGCTGTGGTAATTCTGTTTAAAGCATCATAGCTATAGGTATAAGAATTGCTAACGGGGCTCTGCGTGTCATTTACACTTGCAGTAGCCCAGTTTGTTTGTGCAATATTTCCGTTATATAAACGCTTGTTCACCTGATCAATATCATTATACTTAATGGTAAAGTTAAATAAATCATTGTCATTATGAGTATCTGCATTGATCTTTTTTAGCCATCCTCTAACATTATAAGCATAGTCTACTTTTTGCAATCCACCCCCAACTTCTTTCGTTTTTAACTGCCCTAATTCATCGTAAGTATTATTAATAATGCTATTAGCACTCCCTTTGGCTATTACAAAACTAACCGATTTACCTATAGCTGCTTTTACACTAAATCCTTGTTTCAATGTTATGGAGTTTTTATCTGATATAACTCGGTGATTCGTTAGTACCATAGGTGCTTGGAAAACACTATTTGATGCCTTCGCATCAGCAGTACAATCGGTTAAACTAGCATTCCCTAAACACTGGCTTTGAGACAACAACCTACCTACATGATCATAAGTAAATTTATCAATAGTTACTAGCGCCTCTTTTCCTTTTTTGATATGCGTTGTTCTGGTTTTTACTATTTTACCTACAAAATCCAATTGGCTTTCAACAATATCAGTAGTTTCAAGATAATCATTATAACTGTAAACATATATAGGCCTTGCTTTTTCATCGTAATAAGAAACAGTGGTAATCCATTTATCAGTACCTAATACCTTTACTTTTGAACCAGTAGCTAAACTTCTAACATTTTGTGTATTGGCTATTCCGAAAGCAGTAATACTTGATAGTGCCTCTACTTTATCAAAAGAATAGTTATCATAATAATTTACCGTTAGCACTTCAATATTTACATTTGGAAAGTTTGTATTTGTATAGTGTAAAGCTTCAGTCGAACTTTCTTTTTCATACATTTTACTATCATCAGCGGTGCTATTTTGTAAATTTTCTTCGTTAAAATAATGCTGCATTTTTTGTTGACTCAATACACTTGCATGGGTATAAATTCCAGTATAAATAGCTCTTCCCAACACATCATATTTGGTAAACATCCATTGCCTTAACGATCGTTGCATAGCATCCTGAGTTAACACAGGTCTGTCTAAGGCATCATAAACGATATATTCCTTCCCTTTACCAGGAATTTTCTTTTCTATCAAGCGATTTCTATGGTCGTAAATATATTGATAACATAACTCAGACAGTTGATCCATTGAAATAGTACTAGAGGTATTTACTTTAGGAGGTAAAACGTATGTTAGGTTACCATAATCATCATAAACATAGTACGTATCGTGAGCCACTTCGGCTCCATCTATTTTTGCATAGGTGCGCTTTAAAACTACCTGACCTTGTTTATTCTTAAACTCTTCAGTGGTATGTAACTTATTAGCTGTTCCATTGTGATTTTCATCTTTGGTGATCACTTTATACAATTGGCCTTCAGTGAACTTTATAATTTCTTGATTTAAAACAGGTTTACCATTACTATTTATACTTACTGAAAACTCCCTAACCTGATCTTCTTCCTTGTTAGGTTGGTACTCGAAATCAATTTCATGACCTCCCCCCATACGCCAATCATAACCAGGAGCAGCTTGCTGCAACACTCTATTTAAAGGCGATTTTTCATACCTTTTTTCTGAGAATGGATTTGGGTTACTTTTTTTAATATCTTCCGAAAATTTAGCTGTATACGTTTCAATAATCGATTTTTCTGGATCGTTATTATAAGCTCCATTATCTTGAGTAGATGTATAAGGTAAGTATTCCTTTACCTGCCTTCCCATTGCATCATATGTTATATGCGAAACTATATCTTTACCCTTTGGACTTTGTCCTACACCTACAATCTGTTTAGCCCTACCCAATGCATCAAAGTAAGTAATACTTTCTACCTTTTCATTAGTTGAATTAGTCAGCTCTTCTTCTTGATACCCTCTCTGATAATCTATCTTATGAATATAATTTTCATCATCAGAAGTATATTTTTCGCAACCAGTTAATAAAATATCAACAGAACTTGATTCTTCACTAAATACGCCATTACTTCTCATCGCTCTTAAATAATAAGTTCCTGAAACTTTTGCTTCAAAAGTTGTGCTCGAATTAGAGGTATCAGTACCCAAAGGATTCATTCCCTGCCAATACCATTTTATATCATTGGGTTCTGCTAGCTTTTGAATAATGGCTTTATCACAAGATTGAGCTTTAATAAAAGGTTTTTTAGGCTTTTCAACAGGTACATAATCTTCATCAAATTTTACACGAAGATGCTTATATGGAAAAGGCATTTGGAGACTATTAGGGGTGGGTGAAGATACCTTAATTGAACATTCCACATAGGCTAAATTTGAAGTACCAAATACCGAGGGATTCCCTGTTACTGGATCAATAATATACTCAATGCCTGTCCATTTAACTGTTATCTCATCCTTTGTTTCTTTAATAATGTCTCCTCCAAAAACAGCCCATTCAACCGAATCAACATTTTTAATACTCGTTACTAGTTTATAAGTAGCAATTTTAGATGCATATACCGTAATTGGTCCTTCTATATCAAACCTGTAAGCAACATCTAAACCTACTGATTCTAAAGGCTTAACAGGTATCGCTTGAGGTAAACTATTAAATTGTGCTAAAATTGAAAAACTATTAATCAATGCAATAGCTATTAATAAAATTACTTTTTTCATAGTTTTTAGTTATTTTTTTGAAGTTCTTCTATTGGTATGTTAAAACGACACCAATTGTTATTATCATTCTTTCTAAAACCTGATTTAAATAATATTTCATGTGATACAATAGTCTGATATGGACTTGATGTGCTTATATCATCTCTATAAATTTCACAGACAACTTTTCCTAATTTATTATCCAAACATGCTGGCACAAAAAACACTGTTTTAATAACCAGGGTTTTTGCCAAAGAATAACGTTTTCCTTCTGAAATAATGTACCAATTGTATTTCAAATTTTCTTCAGAATTATTTTGATTGGGCAAAGAGTTACATTTTCTTATTTTTTCATTTACGTAATAACAATCAGGTATATTTTTTAAATTTTCTATATTGTTCAAGGCAAAAGAATAACCTTTTCTTAGAATTTGAAAATAACCTTTTTGAAAATAATCATTTAATGTATAAAAATTTCGATTGAGATCATCTATAGAACCGGGTATGATATCACCTTCATGACGTGATATCATTGTTGGTGTGTAAAATAGATTATTATAGCTTATTAATTGATCTTTTACAATATCAAAAGCTAATACGCTCGACATATCTTCAGGTTTCCAAAAGTATTTTGGCGCATATCTGTTTGCAGGGTAAGGAATCATGTATTCTTTAAGGTTTCCTATACTTACAGACACCTCATCTGTTGTATTCTTAGGATCGCTATTCACTTCATTTCCTGAACTATTATTTTCCTTATTACATTCCTTTTTCTCTCCTTTGTAATTGTAACAATATTGTGTTAATACCTCTCCTTCTTGATTTTTAACATATTGTAATCGATTAAATGTATCATAATCATAATAAGTAGTACGTTTTCTAGTATCTGTAGTACTTGTTATACCAATTAACGGGTCATAAGTGTAAACTGTTATTACTGCTTTTGCCAAAGAGCTTAAGCTATACAATTTATTCAATGCTTTTCTTAATTGTCCTTCATAGCCTACGTAAGAGGTTACAACTCCTTGCTTATTTTTCGTATCCAACGTTCTATCGTAATCTCTATTAGATGCATTTTTTATTTCAGTTATATACGTTTCTGGAATATCTTCCAATCTAGCCCCTTCTACCTTAGCTACAGGAAAACTGTTATTATAACCATAAATATAGCATACGGGAACTCCTTTGTTTTTTGCAATTTCAACCAAGTTTCCATTGGTATCAAATGTTTGCTTTACGCCTGTCTCTAAAGCATTATTTTCCTTAGATATCTTTACATTTCTTGGCGCTATAATTCCACTACCCCAGTTTTTGAAATTTATCCGTTGAGTGCTTAGTAAATGATCGTCTCTATAGCTTTCCGTTTGTACAGCGGTACCTAAACGTCTTTTTTGTTTTAAAAGATTTATAGCATTCAATGCTTCATTACTAAGTAATTCATGTCCAATTGAACCACTATTTATTACATCATTTGGATAGTAATTTTTAACAACCAACGTTTCTTCTTTCGCTATTTGTGTTTTACGCTTCTTTACAAAAGGATACAAAGGATCATAAACCATCTCTGTTTTACTATCTATTACTCCATCTGTATAATGCGTTTTACTTTCACTTACCGTTTTTAAGTTTCTATGGGAAAATATTTTCGGAAAAAATTTCAATTTAAAATCACGAGGGCCCGACACAGGAACAATTTGCGACTTGGACATTTCTACTGTTTGGTTCATCGCATCAAACAATTGATAGGTATAATTATGTGTTTCTTTTTTAACTATTTTACCCTCAGCATCTCTTATTGTTTTTTTGGTTAATTTTCCTAATTTCACATCATTATTATTTAAAAAAGAAAAATGAGCTCCATTTTCAAAAGAACGTTTTATTTCTTTATCAAATATCTCTCCTCCAAAATAATCCTGTAATTCGGGCTCTTCAACAGGAAACTCATTAGCCGTTGAAAACTCTTTTTCAGTGACTCCATTATTGATGCCATTTTTCACTATTACTCTTGAATAAATTATATTATTTCCATCAGCTAATTTTACTTGATTTTTAGAAGAAGAGTAAACCCGAATATCTAACTTACCCTGTTTAATACCATTTTGTACATCAAATCTGGAATTATTTGCAAAATCATGGGTCACCCTTATGTCTCCAAAAAGCGGTAAATTATTGATAACACCTGAAGAGTACCCTTTTTCATCTTCGTAAAAATACTCTTCCAATAGTTTAACATGCTTTTTTTCGTCTTCAATACGTTGTTTTTTCAAACGCAAACCAGCAGCTGAAATATTTTTAACTGTAGGTGTTGAAAAAGTATTTAATTCATACGTAAAATATTGATTTGCTCCTGTAGGTTTTTTAATTCTCACTAAAGTACCTGCTTTTGTATATTTTAGGTTGGAAGAAATATCTCTTCCTTTGGTTTTATATGAATCATCAAATATTTTAAAAGGAGAAAAACTAAATCTTTTTTTATTGTAACTAAAGTATAAAGTGGGTGGCTCCATATAAACTGAAGGGTGTTTGTCATTTTCATAAGAATCTTTAATGCCATTTGCATACCCTAAATAATCTACTGTAGTCGCCCCAAATTCAGGCAGTCTTGTTTCATCGTAAAAGAATTGATAAGGAGGTAACGTTTCTCCAAAAATATTTTCCTCTTGTACAGTTTTAAGTTTTAATCGTAAACATTCTGGTTTATTACAATTATTTGTATTTGCAACAAAATAGTCATAATTCAATGTATACTTTTTAATTAATCTTCTTGAGTTATTTTTAACAATAACATTTGTTAATGCTCTATCTCCAATTACATCTTTTCGTTTGTGTGAGTATATAAAATCAACCACCCCATTTTTAAATTTAATTTTAGTTAAACGATGTAACTGCGGATAAAACACCTCTGTTATATTAGGTAAACCTAACGGATAAAATTTTTCATTCGTTGTAATCTCATAATTTTGAGACTTACTATACATTCTTGGCGCCGTTTGATATGCTTGGTATTTAAATTCTATTTTATCGCCATTGTTATCTTTTATATAACTTAAATGATATGTTGTAATTTCTTGAGAACTTACATGAGCGTCACCATCAGATAATTCTTGTCGTGAAGCTCCTCTTGTAACATATTGATTAGCATCTAACACACTAAAACCATATTTAATTCCGTTATTGCTGGTAATCTCGATATTATTAATACATGTAATAGCTCTGGGCTTACTTCCATGAAATTTTTGAATTATAGCAGGCATATTCGTATTTTCAAAAACATCTAAAAAAGGAATTACATTACTTTTTCCTATAGAAGTAACTATTTGATTTCCCTGATAATCTATTTCAAATGGTGTTTTATCTTTTTTATGTGTAAACTTTGTGTTTAGACCAGGTGCATTGACAAGAAACAAATCTGGATATGGGTCTTGTTTTGTAACCAAACGTTTAAATAAATCTTTTGTAACAATGGTATCTTTACTATTCTTTTCATAACCAAAAAAATCTTGTATTGACTGATCCTTCCCCCCTACTAACCAACCTATTGACTTTATAGTTGAGCCACGCAAAGTTTCTTTTGCTCTATCAAAATCGTCATATTTTAATTTTCTTTCAAACTGACATAATTGCGTATCGCCACATTCATTTGTAATTGCTGGTTCATCTGGAAACTTATCTCGAAAAGCATCTGCAAAAACCATAGAAAAATCTTCAAATCCTTTTATTACCTTTGTAATTGAACCGCCTGCATCCAATGACCAATTTAAACCTACATTTGAAGCCAAAGAATTGACCTTAACTCCTGAACTAATATAATTTAACTGAATTGGAATTGTTACCCCTCCTTGATTAATTTGATATAAAGGTACATTAATACTAGCTCTACCGCTAGCGCCATTTAAAGAACTTATTTTTGATTCATGAAATGCACTTGCATCTGGTGAAGTTATTTTTTGTACCGCATTATCGTAAAAATGATCAGAAGAAAATTTTGATAATTTACTTTGCGAAAAAGCATTCTTAAAAAAGAAAATCATCCAAATAAATTGAATTATACACTTTATTTTAAACACCTTAATATTGCACTTTGATTTTTTCATATAGTTTGAATATGTTTATTTAGCAATTAATTTTCATTTATCTATTATTTTACACAAACTCTTTTTTAATAAAGGTTGTACTTTGTTTAAGCTTAAACGCTTAGTTTTTCTCTTTTAATAATTTCTGAACTAACGCTTTTAATTCATCAATCTCTTTTTTCTGAGCATTGATCTCTTTTTGTTGTTTATCAATCTTTGAATTTCCTTTTTTTAACTCTTTAATTTCTCTCTCTTGCGCAATGGTATATAATGTCAACTCCTCAATTTTTTGCAACAATTGAATTTGAAAGTCCCCAACATTAACGCCTGTTTTCTCCATTTCCTTTGCGGATGCAATATCTGGTAAATGCTTTTTTTCTTTTATATGCTTTTCGATTGATTTTAAAGTTGGTAATTTATAGTCCTCTTCAAAAACGAAATCGGCAGTTGGCGAAGTTGTTACCTTTATTTCTTTTGCCTCAAACTTACCGTTTAAAGCAGCGTTACCATTACTTTTGACCGTTAATAATCTTGATCCATTGTACTCGCCTTTAGATATAATCCATTGTTCTGAATGTAAATTACCAAAATAAAAGTTTGGAGTTCCATCTTTAAACTGAGTTTGTATTCCTTGAATAAATCCGCCAGTATCTGTATTTCTTCTAAGTTTCAATAAAGGCGAGTAATTTTGGAAAATTCCATTACCATCGACATGTAATTGTTCATGAGGTTCTACTATGCCAACACCTACTTTTCCTAAAACACTCATTTGATTTTTTAAAGTTATATAATCTCTTTTTTCAGAATTATTTATTGTAGTAGGGTCTGTAATTTTGACCTGTTCTGTATTAAAACTTGAAGTAGAAACACCTTTAATATTAATGGTTATTTTATTACCAGTACTTACCAAATGGTAAATAGGTATTACCAAGTGATTATGATCATTTAATACAGCTTCTCCTAATTTCCATTGACTGGAAACTAGGCCAAAAGAGGTGGGAACCTCGCTTGTAGCTCGATATAGTCTACCGACATTCTTACCAATTTCATATCTCTTAGTGTATTTACCAATAGTATTTTGATGATTCCATGAGCCTGTAAGAGTTACTTCCATATATCCCCAAAATTGAACGTCTCCAAAATCTATATATGCCACTTGATTTGGTGAATCATTCTGAAAGTATGACGATCTTTTTGTTATTTCGAAATGATGACTTTGAGCATTTAAATTTAAAAATATTCCCATCATAGCAATGGCAGCAATTTTCATTGTTGTTTTCATCTATTTTATTTTTGATATTTTTACCCCCTAGTAAAACCATTTTAGGGAAACAGTGTTCATAACGATTTTAACTATGGTATGGTGATTTATATTTTTATGGCAAACATCCATCTATATCCGAGCGCAAATATAAAAATATTTTTAACACACTAAATACCAATTATTTGTTTAAAACAACTAAACTGTTTTTTTGAGAGCTTTGTAATTACCCTATATATATTAACACAAACTAAGCAAACAACTCTACAAAAAATTCACCTATAAAAATTCTTAAACCATGATTTATTTTTCATCTTTTAGAAACGATAAATCAGCACAATGTTTTTTATATAGTTAACACAGAAAAACATATAAAAATAAGAGAACTTCTGTTTTTATTTAAGTGCAAAAAAATTGCTTTTTTTATTATTTATTTTGGTGTTGAAATAGTAAAAAAAGAACAATCTGTTTCGATAATTTCAAATTGCAAATGGTATTCTTAGTACTCACTAACATTTTTTCTTTTCCACAACACCCACCCCTTCACTTTTTCATTCTTTTCAACAATCCTTTTTCAAATTTCATTCAGTTACTTCATTCAGTTATTTCATATATAAAAGAAGAGATCCTTTCTAAAGGATCTCTTCTTTTATATATGAAATTCATTTCTTTTACGAATACTCGAAAGTACCGTAATTGCTTTTGATAGTTAACTTTTTGGTGTCAGATGCTTCCACTCTTCCTATAATTTGAGCTTCTACGTTAAAAGATTTAGAAATAGCCACAATATCTTCCGCTATTTCAGGCGATACGTACAACTCCATTCTATGCCCACAGTTAAAAACTTGATACATTTCTTTCCAATCTGTTTTTGATTGTTCTTGGATCAATTTAAAAAGTGGCGGAACATCAAACATATTGTCTTTAATCACATGGTTCTTTTCTGTAAAATGTAAAACTTTTGTTTGTGCTCCTCCCGAACAGTGAATCATTCCATGAATCTTATCCGATGTGTAACTTGCTAAAATCTTTTTAATAATTGGCGCATACGTTCTTGTCGGAGATAACACCAATTTTCCTGCATCAATGGGTGCATTTGCAACCGCATCTGTAAGTTTTATATTTCCTGCGTATACTAAATCCGAAGGCACCGATGCATCATAACTTTCTGGGTATTTTTCTGCTAAGTATTTATGAAAAACATCATGACGTGCAGAAGTTAAACCATTACTTCCCATACCCCCATTATATGTTTTTTCATAAGCTGCCTGTCCAAAAGAAGCCAATCCTACAATAACATCTCCTGGCTGTATATTCGCATTATCAATCACCTTTTCCCTCTTCATTCGAGCAGTAACCGTTGAATCTACAATGATTGTTCTTACCAAATCACCCACATCTGCCGTTTCACCTCCAGTTGAATGAATAGTTACTCCGAACTCCTTTAGCTCTTCTATCAACTCTTCTGTGCCATTAATAATAGCAGCAATCACCTCTCCAGGTATTAAGTTTTTATTTCTACCAATGGTAGAAGATAGCATAATGTTATCAGTGGCTCCTACACACAATAGATCATCTATATTCATTATCAATGCATCCTGAGCAATACCTTTCCATACTGAAATATCTCCAGTCTCCTTCCAATACATGTACGCCAATGAACTTTTGGTACCCGCACCATCAGCATGCATAATTAAACAGTACTCTTCATCATTGGAAAGATAATCAGGAACAATTTTACAGAATGCTTTTGGGAATAATCCTTTATCGATATTCTGAATTGCTTTATGCACATCTTCTTTTGACGCAGAAACGCCACGTTGTGCATATCTTTTCGATACTTCTTGACTCATGTGTTGTTGTTTTGTTTGCGCGAAATTAATTTAAAACATGAAACTTTCAAAGAGAATACTCTTTATTATTTAAGAGAAAAATCGCACCCACCATAAAAAAACCACTGACTTTAAATAACTTAACAAAAGACACCCCTCAATTACCCTAACCTAAACCAGCTTTACACTGAGCATCAATTAGTAATTCTACCTATTGTTTGACTTCTTCTTCTTCTTGATATTTGCACTCGTCTTAAGAGACGTCTTAAGACTTTCTTTTTCATAGCAATTTTCCCACTCATTTTTTTGAGTGGGTTTCATTTTTTTAACTAAGTGTTTACCCTTGCTAAAACCTAGCAAAAACACCTAGTTACTTTTACCTGTTTTTACTAGTTTCTTTTGTGTATTTTTTGATTTAAATTTAAGTAATATTTGTTACGGGAATCTCAAATATTTATACATTCCAAAAATGTATATAACACGCTATTTTAAAATAGAAATAAACTCCTTCATCGGAGTTTTTTTTAACTCAACTAATCAATTATTCTTGTCTTATTTTTTTAAATAATTTAACCGTTTAAAAAAAGCAACTACTTGTCGTTTTTAAGAAACTCTTTAATAAAAACTGAAACAAATTGACGAAAATCAAAACAACGCTTCCATTCATGCAACCTACATTTGAAATAATAAAAGCAAATGGATTACATTTGGCTGGTTTTCACTCAAACTTATCAAGAATTAAAACTTGATAAGTTTTTTTTATGTTTTTTACCTTGTAAACTACGTAAACATAAAAACTTGCCCTAAATTAACTAGCGCATAAATAAAAGCTCACGGTATTTGGTTAAAGGCCATAGATTATCATCAACCAACAACTCTAATTTATCAGCATGGTATCTTATTATCTCAAAGTAAGGTTTTACCTTCTGCGTATAGGTATCTGCACTTTTTTGACCTTTTAACTTATTTGCTTTTTTTCTTTCTTCTGTCATCAATTCAATGGTAGAATTAATTTCAGCAATGTGATTGGATATTTTTTTTATTAATGTAATTTGCTCTTTAGCAAACGACTCGTACTCGTTTTCAAAAATTTCCTTTAGCCCTCTAACATTTTTAATTAGCGTATTTTGGTACTGAATTGCTGTTGGAATTACATGATTACGAGCTACATCTGCTAACACACGACTCTCAATTTGAATTCGTTTTACATACTCTTCCAACTCAATTTCGTGTCTTGCCTGTACTTCTACCTTATTCATAACTTTCATTTCTTCAAACAATGAAATCGCTTTTTTAGAAACCTGAGCCTTTAAAGCATCTGGAGTTGTTTTATTATTGCTTAACCCCCGCTTGTTGGCTTCCTTCTCCCATGCTTCCCCATAACCATCTCCTTCAAATCTAATTTTTTTAGAAGCCTTGATATACTCTCTTAAAACATTAAATATTGCCTCGTCCTTTTTTAACTTCTTACCATCAACCAATTCATCAACCTCATTTTTAAAGTCTTTAAGTTGTTTCGCAATTATAGTATTTAACACGGTCATAGGCCCCGCACAATTAGATCGTGATCCAACCGCTCTCAATTCAAATTTATTTCCCGTAAAAGCAAAAGCAGAAGTTCTATTTCTGTCCGTATTATCTAGTAGAATTTCAGGAATTTTACCAACGATATTAAGCTTTAGGTCCGTTTTTTCCTGAGGAGACAACTTTCCTTTCGTTACATTTTCCAGCTCATCTAATACACTGGATAATTGAGACCCAATAAATACGGATACAATTGCTGGAGGCGCTTCATTTGCACCAAGCCTATGATCATTACTTGCACTGGCCACAGAAGCTCTTATTAATTCCTCGTATTCGCAAACCGCTTTAATTGTATTTACAAAAAAGGTTAAAAATTGTAAATTTTTCATAGGGGTTTTTCCTGGACTTAATAAATTAACTCCTGTATTGGTTGACAAACTCCAATTATTATGCTTCCCTGAGCCATTTATTCCTGCAAACGGCTTCTCATGAAACAACACTTTAAAATTATGGCGTTGTGAAACCTTTTCCATTACATCCATTAATAACGAATTATGGTCTACCGCTAAATTTGCTTCTTCATGAATAGGAGCCAATTCAAACTGATTCGGAGCTACTTCATTATGACGTGTTTTTACCGGTATTCCAAGTAACATACACTCTTGCTCTAAGTCACGCATAAAGTTCATGATCCTTGAAGGAATGGTTCCAAAATAATGATCATCTAACTGTTGTCCCTTCGCAGAAGCATGCCCCAAAAGCGTTCTACCAGTCATCATAATATCAGGTCTTGTAGCCGCCAACGCTTTATCAATCAAAAAATACTCTTGCTCCCATCCCAGGGTGGCATTTACCTTGGTAACATTCTTATCAAAGTACTTACAAACAGCCGTTGCCGCCTCATCAACTGCCTGAAGAGCCCTTAGCAAAGGCGCTTTATTATCTAATGCTTCACCTGTATACGCTACAAAAACAGTAGGTATGCATAATGTGGTACCGTATATAAATGCAGGAGAGGTAGGATCCCAGGCCGTATACCCTCTCGCTTCAAAAGTATTTCGTATTCCTCCATGAGGAAATGAAGAAGCATCGGGCTCTTGTTGCACCAATTGACTTCCATCAAAACGCTCCATTGCTCCTCCCCCTTCAATAGTTTCAAAAAACGCGTCGTGCTTTTCGGCTGTAGCCCCTGTTAAAGGCTGAAACCAATGTGTATAGTGGGTTGCTCCTTTTGCAAGCGCCCATTCTTTCATACTAACGGCAATTTGATCTGCTATCTTTCTATCGATTTTAATACCATATTCAATAGCATCCATTACACTTTGATAAGCTTCTTTTGTCATGTGTTGACGCATGGCCCTTTCATTAAAAACATTCTCACCAAACAACTCTGATCTTCTCTTTTTATCTTCAACCGGGATAACTTTTCTATTTAAAACCTCTTTCAGAGCACTAAAACGACTTACCGACATAACAAAATCTTAATATTAAGACATCAAAAATAACAAATATTAAATTACACCCCCAAAAAAACAAGGGTCAATTAAAAAATTTACTTATTTTTAAAAATCAACCCCTAAAAATTTGGGGGTATTACAAAAAATACTGATTTTTGCACTTAACAACACAACAACAATATTTTATAGTACAAAAAGTAAAATCAATGAGTAGATCAAAATTAGAGTACATTTGGCTAGACGGTTACTATCCAACTCAAAACATGAGAAGTAAAACTAAAGTTGTCGCAGATTTTAGTGGGAAATTAGAAGACTGCCCTGTTTGGTCTTTTGACGGCTCTTCAACAAAACAAGCAGAAGGTGGTGACTCAGACTGTTTATTGAAGCCAGTTGCTATTTATCCTGACCCAGCTCGTGAAAATGGTTTTTTGGTAATGACCGAAGTTTTGAAGGCTGACGGAACTCCGCATCCAACAAATGCCCGTGCAAAGATTGATGACAATGATAACGATTTCTGGTTCGGTTTTGAACAAGAGTACTTTATCATGGATACTCACACACAACTTCCGCTAGGTTTCCCTATTGGTGGTTATCCTGGTCCGCAAGGAATGTATTATTGCTCTGTGGGTGGTAAAAACACACACGGAAGAGATTTTGTAGAAGAACATGCTAACTTGTGTATTGCTGCAGGATTAAACTTCGAGGGAATTAATCAAGAAGTTGCTTCTGGTCAGTGGGAATTTCAATTGTTTGCTAAAGGTGCCAAAAAAGCAGGTGATGAAATATGGGTAGCTCGTTATTTACTTGATCGATTAACTGAAAAGTACGGATATTATATTGAGTACCATCCAAAACCAGTTAAAGGAGACTGGAACGGTTCTGGTATGCATGCAAACTTCTCTAACACTTTACTAAGAACCTGCGGTAGCCAAGAAGTGTATGAAAAGGTTTGCGAAGCTTTTCGTCCGGTAACAAAAGAACATATTGCTGTTTATGGTGAATATAACGATCAACGTTTAACAGGACTTCACGAAACAGCCTCTATTAATGATTTTAGCTACGGTATTTCTGACCGTGGAGCTTCTATCCGTATTCCAATTATTACTGTTGAAAAAGGTTGGAAAGGTTGGTTAGAAGACCGAAGACCTGCATCTAATGCAGACCCTTATAAAGTAGCTGGAAGAATTGTTGACACTGTGAAAAGTGCTAACATTGAAGTTAAAGCATAACACTATTTATACAAACAAAAAAACCGCTGAAATCAGCGGTTTTTTTATAACTATATTTTAACGATACTTTTTGACTCCTAAACAATGGTTAAATAAATAAAAGTAGCGTAGGCTCCTAACAACAACAAACCATCCCTCCAACTAAGTTTTTTACTTTTAGGAATAAAAACTAGTGGAAGTATGACGAATGAGATAGCTAACATCCAAAAAATATCGTGGTTGATTAAACTAACTGCTTCTTTTTTCACATAAACAGGTGTAATAATAGAAGTAATTCCCAATACTGCTAAAATGTTAAATACGTTAGAACCGATCAAATTACCTAACGATATCGCTTTTTCTTTTTTAAGCACAGCAACAATAGAAGCAGCCAACTCCGGAATACTTGTTCCCACAGAAACTATGGTTACGCCAATGACAGCATCACTTACTGCCAAACTTTTTGCTAAAGTAACGGATCCATTGATGAGAAGTTCTGAGCCTCCCCATAAGCCGAATCCACCAATAATTAAAAAGAAAATAATCTTGGGCACTGGTAACGCCTCATCATCCTCAGGCATTTCGTCTACTACTGCTTGTTTCTGAAAACGTAATAAATAAATAAGAAAAAGTAGTAATGTTATAAATAAAATTACACCTTCGTAGGTTTGAATTGTATGATCGTAAGCTATAAAAAAATACAGCATTGCTGAAGCAATCATCATTATAGGCCAATCTGTTGTATAAAAACTCTTTTCCACTTGAATGGGCGATAGAATAACTGTTATCGCCAATACCAATGCCAAATTTGCTATATTAGAACCAATTACATTTCCAACAGCCAATCCGGTAGCTCCTTCTAAGGCTGACTTAATACTTACTATTAATTCAGGTGCTGAAGTAGCAAAAGAAACAACAGTCATTCCAATTACAATTTTCGGTATGTTCAATTTTAATGAAAGACCTACGGCAGCTTTTAAAAGCCAATTTCCTCCAAAAACTAACAGCGTTAAACCTATGACAATATATACAATGCTCATTGAATATTTTTTTGCGAAGATAGGGTTTTTGAAACGTATAAGATTTTCTTAATTGTGTAAAATCCTACTCCAATTAGCTAACTATTTTTAGTACTTACTTAGCTAAAAAATACCATAGGATGGAATTTCGAAAAATAATGTTTTTCTTATTTGGTTAAACAATTAAAAAAAGTACTGATCAAATAACACAATCCATCTCAAAAAACACATAATAAACTTAATAAAGCGGTCATCATCAATTTAACTGCACTTATGGATGTCATTTAAAAAATACTTTCAATTTCATTTGTACAGACTGTCGGCTTTACCTTATCTTTACAAGAATTAACACAATGATTAAGAACAACTTACTTTAAAACCAACCAATCCTATGATTCACATTACCTTAAGATTAATTATAGCTATTATCAATTTAATAAGCTATCTTTTTTAGAATTAAAAATCGATTTGTAGTCTAGCTTGTCTTTTTATAAAGAGTCCATATTTAAATGATTTGTTTAACAGTATTTTTTGTTAGAGAACATATTATTGAAAATATCAAAATAAATATAATACTCTGCAAAAACAGTATGTTTTAAACGATTCTTTTGGGTACCTTTATCTAGAAATACATCCATATAACAAAACATAAAACACTGTTTTTAAAACAGTAACAACTCTGAAGAATATTTTATTCATTTTAGAAAAGCTTCAATTTAGGAAGGGCTGTTAATCTATACATAAGAGATGATAAACCCGCCTATTCTAAAGTTATTTTGACTATTTTTGAACTATATCAAATTCACCAAATGAAAACAACCACATTTAAATTACTAGCCAAATTAAATAAAATTCTACTGCCTTCCTTTACAAAAAAACAGTTGGACATTTCTTCAGCTTCAAAACTTCAACTAGCTATTATTGGATGGAGGGCTTTTGTCACTATAAATTCATTAAAATAAAATCATTATTATGGAAGAATATATTAGAGTATACACTGGTTCGGGCATTTTAGTAAATCGCCTAGCCACACTTTTAGAAAAAAACAAAAGTAGGTTCATTGTTAAAGATGAAAAAGAATCGGCAAGGCTTGCTGGTTTTGGTACTACTGGTGATTCTGTTGAGTTGCACATATTAAATACTGATTTAGAGAATGCTAAAAAAATTATTGAAAATTTTAAAAAAGAAATTGAAAATTAGTCTTCAATAATTGAAATATATTTATATATTTGCACCCGCAAAATGGCCTCGTAGCATAACTGAATAGTGCACTTGATTACGGCTCAAGAGGTTGCAGGTTTGAATCCTGCCGAGGTCACAAAAGCTTCTCAATAAATTTATTGAGAAGCTTTTATTATTTTATAAAATAGGTATGTGAGAAATATTGACATTCCCTTCAATCCAGCGCTTTACTGCTAATTTTTCATTTAGTTTTTTTATTAAATAGCGAATATATCTAAACAAGCTAATTCCGACTACCTCTACATTTTAATTATCATCATTTTTATGTGCATTTTTCAGAGTATTAACCTAAAAAAACAGAAAGAAAAAACTCATATTTAGAATCTATTCAGCAAAGGGATTTGCTAAATAAAAAACTAAGGCAACAAATTTTAAATTATTTTAATTAACCTGAATCTAAAAAACTAAATTCCGACACCTTTTATTTTAAATGCGTTTGTTAACGCATACACTATTTAAAATGATATTAAGACAGTAAAGTAATTACTTATAATAAATTAAACCTCTTGTTATAACCATTAATCGTTATTATGCTACTTATTTAAAGCAATACCTCTCTCTTTTTCAATCAATAACCTTATAAATGATATAATTTTATAGTAATTTTTACCTTAAAAGCTAAAAAAAAGCTCCTTTAGGAAATTAGTTGCATTTTGTTAGCAAAAAATACAGTAACTTTACAAAACTCAAGAGACGTCTTGAGTTCTTTTTCATAGCAATTTTCCCGCTCAGTTTTTTGAGCGGGTTTTTTTTATTAAAAATAGCAGGTTATTTTAAGACTTTTTATCTAGTTTCTCAAGTCTAAGATTTCAACTTTTGTATTGTTTTATTTTACCATAGAAACACCAGGAGACTCTTTATTTAAAATGATCAATTACTTTAATTACGGTACTCCTATTCAGTACGATTTTTAAAAAAACAGATTTTATTCCTCCTTACTTGATGGCAATCTACTCTTTATAAACTTAAATTGTCCATTGTGATTTGATTCATGTTCGCAAACGTGAAACCATTTACAATAATTATTCGTTGGTCCCCAAAACCAATCTTCATCAACTTTCATTAACCAATTATCATCGCGTTTTGCAAATTCTTGAAGTGTATTTTTTCTTGTATTCTCTAATTTTTCGAGATAAAAATCCAAACTATTCCCTTTTATTTTTTGTCGAGCTTTATCTCCTAGGCCAGATGCAATTTCCCATTCTTTCTTATCTTTCAAACTCCAATCCCCCCATTTTTTCCCCTCGAATGTGTGAATTTGGTAAAACCTTTCTGTTGCTGCTAAATGCCAAAGCATTGCTCCAATAGAATTTGCTTTATCATCTATTAAGAAATCTAAATCTTCAACAGACATTCCCTTTACAGGCATTAAAATTGTATTTCGCATCCAGTTCATCATAGAAACTAATGTCCCTATTTGTGAACTATACCCTTCTTTGGGCCCTATCACATTAATTTTCTCTGAATCTGATTTGTGATTTCCAAAAGTAGGTGTTGGAAAAGCAATTGTACTTCCTGCTCCCACAGCAAATAATGTACTTTTCTTTATAAAATTTCTTCGACTGGTTGTTGTATTATTTTTCATAATAATTAAATTTCAAAATTTTAGCTAATCATTTTTGCTTTATTAGCTATGGTATGATTTTCTCGCTCCTTTTATGCTTTCCATTTTTATGTACTATTTTACATTCTCTACTAACAATCAGGAAAAAAATTCATATATCTATCTAAACTACAATGTTTAAGCTTAATATCATTTAGTAAGGCATCTAACTTTTACATAGCTTTCTTCTTAACAAATGTAGCCAAATAACAAGAATCTAATTATAGGAAATACTTTATAAACGCAATTCAATTTTGTTACTAACATTGAATACTTGTAAACAAACACATACCAATGCGTCAAGTAATCAATTCAGATTGTATTTCAACTGTTTCTGAGTGTAATTTTATTCATTTTTTTTAAGCACTTTTTCACTCATATTTTTTGTATTTCAGAAAACACTTTTACAAGGATACTATGGTGCAAAAAACAGGAAGCTTTATAGGGCTTCCTGCTTATTTTTTTTAATTGTATTTTTAAATTACAAAACGTTTTCTAATTGTATTCTTTCAAAAGAGTGGTACGCATTACGTTCCGACCATGAGTGTGATCTAAGTTTTGACGCTATTATTGCCTACTTTTCTCCATGTGCTGAAATAGGTAATTGAAAAGTTCGTCCTGATCATTTTCTAGGTCTTCTATGATACTCAGGTGATCTTTATTATGAGCCACGTGTAAATGACAGATCTGTTCTTCTTGCAATAGTTTTTGTTGATATTCTTTTGTTTGCCTAAAAAACTCGGCAGTATCAAATTCTGGCAAGACTAAATGAATTGGACACAATGAGTTTATATTCCTCTCTCGTAATTGGGGACTCATTTTCTCAGCCGATTGAATAGACATTTTAATTACATCATTGACGTAACTGTTAAGCAAAAAACGAAGATCAAACACTCCTGCTAAAGAAAAAACAGCTTTTATTTTATTCTGTGCCTCTTTGGGTACATTGTAGGTACTCCAATCAGTTTGGTGCAGCATCGATACTAAATGCCCTCCTGCTGAGTGCCCTATAAGGTATACTGCTGGCGAATTCTTATCACAGGCCTCTTGCAGTATGGCTGCTACTGCAGCTTCCATTTGAGCAACGATAGACTCTATGGGCCCATCATTTTCCCAATCTTGTGCCAAACGATACCCTGGCATATATACCGCCATTCCTTTTTTATTGAAAGGTGCTGCTAAAAAGGAAAATTGTTCCTTTGAAAACCATTGCCACCATCCGCCATGGATGTAGATAACAATTGGGGCGTTTTCAGGAAGATTATTTGGACGAAAAACATCCATCTGACCAGCATATTCACCTTTCCCGAAAGGCACTGTTTGAAGCTGATTACCCATGGCTTCCCTATATTGATTACTGCTATTTGTTGTACTATCAATATGCGTAGGAAGTAATTCCTCCTTTGGTAAACGTTTTGTCCAAAGTGTTGGGCTGTACTGATAGTCTGTTTCCTCTCTTGAAAAAAAGTTCCAAAGTTCTTTCATGCTATTTATTTTTTAAATTTTAGCTAAAGAAACGCTATTTCTATGTTGGTAATTGTAACTTTTGTTACAGACTTATCTTTTTTATGATTTTATTATGATAGTATGCTATATTCTTAAGGTTTTAACTTAGCCTAATCTATATCCTACTCAAAGTTTTCTGTTGGTGACGGAATTATAAAGAATACTTTGGTATAAGTTATTTTTATTGAAAAACCACTAAATTAATCAATTATAGTATTTGGTATCAAAGCGTATAATTTTCGAATTTTAGGCTATTGCTAAAAATCTCGCGTGTGAACAGCAATTAATTTTTACACATAAACTTCTTCTTTTTTTAAAAAGCCTTGGTTTTACATTTATATTTTGGTACTAAAACCGCTATTTATTGTAAACAATGTTATATTATATGACGTTTTCATATTAATCCTTTACCTTCACTTTTCACCCAATCTCTAATTATGTATTTCTCAAACTCCTTCTCATTAGCATGTTCTAATACAATTATTTGAGGCTTTACATTTGTATTCTTAAATATCAATTCAATTTCTTCATTTAATACTTTAAATATTTTAATTACTTGTTCAATGTTTTCATCATATTTTTTAGCGTCTTCAGAGTCTAATTCACTTTTTTTAGCTGTTCTTGGAAAATATACTTGACTTGGTTGATCGATTATTAAAAATGACGGAATTATAGATTCAGAATTGCTACAAGATAAATGCAATAAAGATAAAAACAAAGAAAGATGACAAGCCAACCAATTTGCTCCACTTCCCATTTCATATAATCTTATCTTATCTGATTTGTGTTTATGATAAAAACTAAAATCATCAATATTAAAATAAAAATCAATGGGTTTAAGTTCCTTTTCAAAATCTAGTTTACTCGCAATTCTATCCATTTGTTCTTTTATGAATAATTCTGTTTTAACCTTGAATTGCTTGATATCATTATATTTTAAAATTCTTTTATTGTACTCTTTTAATTGTTCTTTTAAAGTAGTTAAATCAGTATTAAACTTGGCTAAATCATTAGATTCTAAAAGATGTTTGATTGTCGTTTCTAATACACCCTTTTGGTGTATTATTGATTCTCGTTTTCCTTTTATTTTTTCTAAATCAATATTTTCTTTAGTAAGTATTTCAATATTTTTGGAAATTAATTTTATTTTGGTTGTAATAACTTTTTTATCTTTTCTAAATTTCTCAATTATCTGGGTACTGTCCTTTGAAAAGGTATTTACTTTAGTTAATTCTTCAATTAATTTGTTTTTAGATTCATTTAATTTATTAATATTTTCACTTATATGTGAAACTGAATTGTCACAAAGCGGACAAGCTAATTCATCAATTGAAGTATTATAATTTTGTTTAGCCTTTGTTTGTCGTAAATGTTTTGCATAAGCTAAACTATCTTCTGAATTTGATAGAAGACTGGAAATAGCTTTTTCAATTTCATTTTTCTCAACATAGAGCACTTCTCTTTCGTTTTCTAAATGAGCTAGTTTAGTAAATGATTTTGTTTGGTCTGTGAGTATCTTTGGTGGAATAGGGAGATTAAGACCTATCTTTTTTAATTCACGTAATGAAAGTCCTTCTTCTAGAGTAAGGTCTAACATTGTATAGTAAATTTGTATTTGGTCTCTAATATTATCTATTTGGTTCGTTTTATTTTCCTGAATACGAGCTAAAACTTTTTCTTCAGCTTTTATTTTTCTTTCAGTTTCTTTAATTAGTTTTACCAATTGATAATATTCACTATCTACTATACCTAATAATACGGGTAAGGCTTGAATAACTCTTTTACGCTTGGCTATCTCATCAAATCTATAGAATAGTGAATGTTTATTTGCAATTAAGTTTTGATGCTGGAAAAGAAAAGAAACAGTATCTCTAATCGATAATTTACCGAAATTCTCGTAATCTGATTCCAAATTTTTTAACGACAAACCTAGTATTTCTTCAAATTCAGTTTGAATATCATTTTTAATTGGTTTTAATGATATCTCATTAAAATAATCATAATTAATATCTTCAATTGTTTTATAATCAGTTTCAATATTTAGATAAGCACTTCTCATATTCCCTGTATTTGGTGCAGGACGACCAATAACAATGTAAAACTCGTTTACTTTATAAACAACTACAAATAACTTTGCAAAATCAGTTATCTTACCAACAGGAACACTTGACCTTGATGAAAACAAACAATAATCAATTATTTCGATAAGTGCACTTTTACCAGTTTTAGAATCGCCAGTTATGATGTTTAAACCATCATTGAAAGGAATGTAACGCTTATTCCCAGTATCATTAAAAATGGCTATTTGTTTTATAGTTGTACTCATATCTCTGTAATTCTAAGCTTTTTAAATACCGATAAATATTGTTCTTTTCCTAATATAACACCTAAATTATAAGCTGATTTATAAATAGGTTTTAAGTATATATCTTTTTCTTCTCTGTAATGAATTTCAATATTTGAAATCAAAAATTCATTTATATCTAAGTCAATTTCATTTGCAAGAATAATAATAGCAGTATTTGTTGTTTTACGATAATCATTTATTCTTTGATTTAGAGAACTAATGAAAATATCAAAATCTGTGTTGACAATAAAAGCATTGAATTTAGAATTTGTTTTTAAATTTTTTAGTTTACTTTGAATTTGATTATTATAGATAAAAGGTAATAAAAGATATACTAATTCCGTTTTTATACATTTTGAATTAACAGATTTGGCACCACTTAAAAAGTAATGTAAAATTTTACTTGTATGAAACGGTGAAAAAACCAATCTTTCTAAATCAGTTGCTTTCATTTTTCGTATCTAAATTAATATTTATGTTTTTGACTTCTATGTTATGTAATAATCGACCTTTAGGATAATATGCTCTTGTATTTGTAATCCCTTCTATTTTTGTCTTAGAAGAGACTTGTTCAATACCATCATCAAAAAAACGTCTTGACTTCTCATTTATATCAGATTTGGAAGTAAGTTGATCAATATGGCTAATTTTAAGCTCTAAAACTATGTCCTTAATATCTTCATCGTAATTTTCGAGATTTTCACTCAAACTATTTCTTGCTTTAATTATTTTGAACTGACTATCTGATGCTTTTAAATAATTATTCATTGACAAACCTATTTTTAATTCATATCCTATATCTTCCAATGCTTTCACGAAATGAAAATTACCTTTGGAGGTTTTATCTGCTGTTACACTTGAAATTGGGAATTTTAGATCTTGAATTTCATATTGTTTGGCAAATGATCGAAAGTTTTCTCTAAAAGACTCAATATCAATCTCCCATTTATATCCTTCAGATTCTATCAACGAGACTGAAATATAACCAAGTAAAGAACATAAAAAAGGCTTTCTGTATGGTTCTTGTATTATGCTTATGATTGCTATATGATTAACAAGAACATCTATATAATATTCTTTTGCTGATTTTTGATTGTCCTTTATTTTAAATTTATCAAGAATGTCCTCTAATCCATTTGAATCAAATTTTTTTACTTTATTAGAATATTTTTTTATTGTTTTATTTGATGCAATAGAAATTACTTTCTTTTTTTTAGCATATTTATCTAAAGTTTCCCAGTGCTCAAATATTGATCCTTTTTTTATTTCTGCTGTTGTATGAAGAATGAATTTATCATAAAATCGAAAAGTATCATATTCTTCAATTATATTGTAAAGAGTTTTCCAAAAGTCAATATGGGTATCGATTAATTTTTTATCATCTTGGATAGAGTGTTTAACCTCTGTTGATATTTTTCCGTCCGAAACATCTCCCAGGCATTCTAAATAAATTTTTGTCCCATCTTTTGCTTCAAAACATTCCTTTAAAGCAACCATTTCTTGGTATTTAAAGCCTAAAATTTTAGTAGAAGCATCCGATTTCGAACTCATATTTTATTCTATTTATAAGAATTAACTAGCAGATATGCAGAATTACATATATTTTTCTTGTAAATATAGCCTATTTCATATTTTTTTTAAGCACTTTTTGTCTAAAAAAATCGCCTAAACCTGCCTAAAACACTAAGCTTTTAAAAACCAAAACCATATCAACAAACATTTGTACTCATGTACCAATAAGTACAAACGTTTTTTTATTTTTGTCACCAGAACTACCAGCGCTAAAATAGTTTTTGATACTACTTTTAGAGTTAAGGCAACCCGTAATTGTTAGTCAATCATACCTTCAATTCGTTACCAACTTCTAGAACAGATTTAAAATGATTTACCAAAACAGGTACGTGATCATAAATAAAAAAATGTCCACCAGTAAGTTCGTATGTTTTCATCTTTTCAACAGTTTCTTGTCCCCAGGGCGTCATTTGTTCCAAAGGAAAAATATCATCGCTCCCATAAAAAACATCGATCGGATATTTTAGTTTTCTTTCTTGCTTGTATTCAAAATCCTCTACGGCCTTGTAATCTGACTTTATAATGGGTTCGTAAAACTTTTTTAACATGTCATTCTGCAATAATTCTTCAGGAGTTCCTCCAATTGCCTGCATGGTTCTCCAAAAATCTTCACTTGTCATTTTACTAATTCCTCTATTGTATTTAATAGCAGGAGCACTTTTTCCTGATACTATTAAACGTTTTGGTGCAGGTAATTTCGTTTTCATTAATTCGAGTGCAATTAAATACGCGGTGAGCCCTCCCATACTATGACCATACAATACGTAGGGTTCGTGATCACCAATATTCATTACCTTTTGAAGTACTTGAGCCATTATTTTTTTCTTAATATCTTCAATATCGCCTACTAACGCTTCCGATACTCTATTGCCTCTTCCTGGGTACTCAATGGTTTCCATAGCGATGTTATGCTTTAGTAGCTCTGTCTCTAAAAATTTAAAAGAATAACTGTTGCCTCCGGCAAAAGGAAATGCTATTATTTTCATACGTCCGTTTATTTTTTTAATGATGATTTATTAAAAATATCTTCTGATATTGTTGCTTCTAACTCCATAGATTCAATGATAAAATCTGTACCCTTTCCTTCTTTTAGTACATCTTTATAATTGGTTACTTTAGGATACCACTTACTTTGTATTTTCATTACATCCAACACCTTTACTTCTTTAAGCTTTTGTCCGCTTTTAGCATACATTTCTTCTTTTAAAGGAATGAATCTTTCTTGGTCTACCCATATTTTTCTTTTTTGATAGTTCACTTCATCATTTTTAGCGACCAAATCAATAACCCAGGCTTTTCTTTCGTTAAAAGTAGCTTCCCCTATTAATTTTGAATGGTACAAGGCACTATATTTTTCATTACTTGACACATCTTCATAAGATAAATCTGATCCCATGACCGATTGTCGTAGTAAATGACCTGACAATTGTATAGTTCTGTCTGACGAAGGAGAGTATATCCATAAACGATTTTTTAACTTTAACATCTTAGTACCTCTTTCTCTTTTTGGCTGTAAGTATTCGATAAACGATTTTTCATTCCCTTTAGAATAGCCTTTGGAGACAATGGTTCTATTTCTTCTTTTCCCATAAATAACCATTTGCGATTGTATTATACGTTCTTTAGACACTATGTTTCCATCTACTTTTGCTAGTATTTGATCAGCTGTTACTGCTTTTTTTTGCCCTAATATGTGTAGTGTTACTATTAGCATAAATAGGCTTATTATTTTTTTCATGATTTTGTTGTTTTTTCCTCACCAGGTGAGGTATTTATTGAATGTTCTTTCGATATGTGTTGCAACTATTTTCTGTTTATATTAACTTTGTTTTATACTTCGAGTTCTTTGAATAATTCAGCTGTTTTTCTTTTATAAATTACCATGCCCGATAAAATATTGCCTAGCATGATGGCTAATACTCCTGGTATAAATCCTATATAAAGTAAATCTATAGTAAATTTTGCTCTTACGATTGATGGCACCATCATGGATGTTTTTTTCAAATAAGGCGAAATGTCTATTCCATACACTTGCAAATAAACAGTCATTCCTACTCCGATTACTGTTCCTATTACCGACCCTATAATACCTATTAAAAAAGCTTCTATTAGCAACGATTTATATAAGTGATTTTTACTTTCACCCAGAGCCAATCGCACACCAAATTCTTGAAATCGTCTTAACCCTCCTAGAAGTCCTGTATTCCATAATACAACCGACATCGCGATTACAAATAACATAATAAACAAACCTGCATATAGGTCGGTATAATCTATATAAGCAGCTAGATTATTTTGATTTTTTAAGGTTTCCATGATAGGAGCAAAAGCATCTTTTGATTCCGAAAATGCTGCATTAAAGTTAGCGGCAATATTGGTAGCTTTTAGATCATTATAAGCCCCCCTCTTGAAATATCCTAAAAGTTCACTTGCAGCATCTTCCATATCTAACATTACTTGAGCTCCTTTAATATCAATCAGAATACTACTATTATCCATGACCGTATTACCAAAATGAAGTGTTCCTGCAACTCTGAAATTATAGGAAGTCATACTTCCGTTCATAGTCGTTCCTATATAGGTTACTTTGTCACCTATTTTTAATGATAACCTTTCAAATAAGGCATCTCCCAAAAGAATTTCTTCTTTAGTATTGGGCAATTTCCCTTTTACAATAGCTTCTTTGATATGCAGTCTATTTATTTCTGAGGATTGCTCTGTATTCAAATTAATAGCCAAACCAGATACCGGTCCTTGTTTTAAGGTTTCTCCATTTTCATCAGGTACATCTAACAAGCCACCAAACTTTATTCTCTCTACCCAAGTTATATTTGTGTATTTATTTTGCAACGTGCCTTTTAAAGAATCCAATGCTAGGATAGCAAGATCATTAGGTAATTGCTCTCTTTCTTTTGCATAGGCGTTGGTCATTACTTTTAAGTGTCCTGTATCAAAATTTGCATTCTGTTCTACCATATCTCCCATAACGCCACGTATGTAACCACTTAATAGGAGAGTTAGTGCTACTCCTGAAGCTATAATCGTAAGCGGAAGTAAACTTCTTCCTTTGTCTCTTATAATTCCTTTTAGAAAAAATTGTATCATAATAATTTTCCTTTTAGTGCATTGACTGGATTTAACTTTGCTATTTTTCGCGCTGGTAAATAGCTAACGATGGTTGCAGAAATTACGATTAAAAGAATAGTTTGTATGATTAAATCTACCGTATAATAAGGGTAAATACGATCTGCTATCGCCATTCCTAAATCATCTGAGTTTGGTATGTACAAACCTTTTTTTTGTAAATACCATAACAAAGGGATCCCATAGGCAGCTCCTAAGAGAATTGCCAAAAAACTATACATCACACCTTCTAATGTAAATATGAGCATTACTTTGGTTTTGGTTAAACCCAATGCTAAATAAGTACCGATTTCTTTTTGTCTCCTGAAAATGGACAGTACTTGGGTATCAAAAATGGCTAATAAAGCAATCGATAATAGCATCAAATAAAAAATAGCATTGCTAGATTTTTTAATTTCAACCATTTCTTCAATATCTTTTAATAATTCTTTCAACCCAACAAACTTCCATGCCTTTAATCCAGCGACTCGGTATTTCGCTTGTTTGTTATTTGCTATCCAAATAGTGGCTTTATTCTCTAATCTGGTCATTTTTTGTAATGTTTTTAATGACATCCAAAGCTGACCATTGTCAATAGCTCCCACATTTGTATCAAATATTCCTACCACTGTAAGCTGTTTCGCATCATAAACCCCATGCGTATCTCTCCATCTAAGAAGTACTTGATCGTTTACTTTTAGTTGTGTTATTTTTGCCATTCTTTTTCCTATTAATACAGGAATTTCTGCCTTACTTTGAGCCAATATCTCTGTTGGAATTTTTAAAATATGTTGCTCTAAGTCGATTCCTTTTAATTGAACAGGAATGAATCTTTGTTGAGGGTAAATACTACCTTGCTGAATTAGTATTGGAGTTCCTACACCTTTTAATTCTTCTGGCATTTCTGTAACTGAGTTTTTCAATGAAAAAGGGTCCAAAGGATCGTACTTTTTACTCCAAATTTGACCTTCTCCATATTCCCATGCAATCGTTTCTTTTTTAGTTTCTTCATTCCATCCGTCCATTAATCCATTGAAGAAAAGAATTAAAATAAAAGCAAAGGAGAGAATTCCTGCATTTAACCAAGTTCTGACACCACTTTTAATGCAATTTTTAAAGGCTAATTTGAGTGCTAATTTCATGGTTTGATATTTTTATTTTTTGAACACTATTATTCGCAACAACCCCATCTATCAAGACTATTTTTCTTTTTAGATATTGCATTACCTTTTCATCATGTGTTGAAAAAATAAAAGTGGTATCATAATTTTCATTTAACTCTTGTAGCGTTTGCATTATTCTGTGAGCATTTTCTGCATCTAAATTTGCCGTTGGTTCATCGGCTAATAAAATCTTAGGTTTTTTAACCATGGCTCTAGCGATTGCTACTCTTTGACATTCGCCTCCGGAAAGCTTATCGGGTCTTTTATTTGCCAAGTCTTGTAAACCAACTTGCTCTAATACTTCCCAAACTTGTTTTTTTCTGTAGGTAGCACTTTTATTTTGTAGAATTAAAGCAAATTCTACGTTTTCATATACCGTGTAAATAGGCAATAAGTTGTAACTTTGGAATACAAATCCAATCGTTTGATTACGCAATTTTGCAGCTGCCTTGTGTGATAAAGTGGCTATGTTTTTATCTAAAACAATTGCTTCTCCCGCTGTTGGTTTATCTAAGCTCCCTATAATATTGAGTAATGTTGTTTTTCCAGAACCGCTTGGCCCTACTAATCCTGTAAACTCTCCTAATTGAAAACTGAGATTTATGTTTTTTAATGCTAAAAAGTCCTTGCCTCCTACTTGAAAGCTTTTAGACATATTGTTTAATTTTATTACTATGTTTTGGTCTTGCATTGGTATATATTTATTGTGTTATATCATCTCTTTTTAATGGTTAAAAACCGCCATTAATCGTATTCCAAAGCCTGAAAAGGCATTTATAAATTGATTGTCGGGTAGGTTTATAGCGTTGGTTGGGTTGTAATACCCCATTAAATATCCTGTTACTGCTTCAAACTGGTGTTGATAGTTTAACATAACTACGGTAGAATTATCCTTCCAAGTAAAATAGCTAACAAGATTTAGGCTATCAAAAAAACCAAAGGGGTATTGCAGTGTAATGGCTGTAAAATGGTTATTGTTTTGAAAAGTAAAACTTTCATCTTCTATGGTATTGATCATATGCTCAACATTTGTATTCAATCCATTTCCTAAACCAAACGTGTAACTAGCTCCTACATTAATTAAAGATTGATTGGTTAAAATTCCGATATTTTTTTGCAGCTTTATATGGGAAGCTTCTATCCATACACCTACAATGAAATCCCATTTAACATCAACTCCAAACCTATATTCTTGACTATTATCTATTGGTAGGTTATAGTTTAAAGAAACACCTCTACTATGATATGATAAGGCTATTTCTCCTTTTGTTATTGGTAATTGCGCTCTAAAGCCATATTCTGGCTGGTATTTTTCACTGATAAAAAGATCAAAACCTCTGCGTTTATCGTTTCCGTATAATACCCAAGCCCAAATATTAGTATTGTTCTTAAAATAGTATTTGAATAAAGCTCCGTAAACACCATTCGTTAACTGTAAAGGGTCTCTTGCGTCTATTTGGTTGAACCATTGTAAAGGTCTAATAATAGAAGCTGATCCAAAATCAATTTTTTGAAGTCCGAATCGAGCCTCAAATTTTCTTCTTGAATACCGAATCCACAACCTATATGGATTAATTTCGTTCGTTGTTACCGACTTATAAAAAGGTTTAAATAATAAATTACTAGATACATTTAACGAAGCTTCAATATTTAAATCGCTAATGGTATCTAATTTTTTATTGAATTGTAGTTCTGGAATATACCTTGTCCCCAGAAACATATTCATCTCATTATTGGGAGAATAATTTACCAGTCCTGATAATTGTCCTGAAAACTCCACCTTTTTTTGCCCATATAGATTATTACAGAACACTATTAAAATACCACACATTATATAGGTGTGATAGTTTACTTTATTTATAATTTTCATCTATTATATTAAAGTAAACTACAGTAGTTTCTGTAGTTTACTTTATGTTTTAGTATTCAATAATTTATATTTCGTTTAAAATTTCCATGGTCAAATCTTGAAGAAGTGCATCGATCTGATTTCCTAACTTAACCACATGAGGTCGTCTTATCATGGTTACGTGATTTCCTTCTGCAGGAATTATATGCACTGGATTGATCGCTAATTCATTCCATTCATCAAATCGGTTTTCAAAATCTTCATTGTGAAATGCCGTTTTAAATACAGTTACTTTTGTATGAACTGGCGTAGTATCTAATTCCATCATTTGAGATAAAAGCATATGATTCATTTGTATTTGTAAATATTTATCTAAATACTCATTATTCATAAACTCTTTTACTGTTGCATCTTCTCTTGCTTTGTCTATAATGATTTTTTTTGCCGACTCATAATCCATATTTTTAAAATCGTCTGGTTGCATTCCAACCATATTTCCCATTCCTAAAACTAGTGCTAGCATTTTTAACTCTTCTTGAGACATTTCTACTTTTTCTTCTGCCTCAACATACATGTTTGGAACTGTATCTAAAATGAGTAGCCCTTTTGCTGGAATTCCCCTTTTCTCCATTCGCTGTGTAAGTCCAAAGGCTAAGTGTCCGCCTAAAGAATGCCCAGCAAAATAATCTACACCCGGTCTAAAGTGATCTTTTACTGCTTTTTCAAATATATCTAGCATTTGCTCATAACTTAAAAACTGTGGTACTTCATCTTCAAATAAACCAGGTCCTTGAAGCCCATAAACATCTCCAACATTTTCTAAATTTCTACTTAACTCTATATATCCCATCAAGGTTCCTCCCGCTGGTGGTAAAAAGTAAACTCTTGGCTTATCCTGACTTCCAGAAGATAATTTCATTAGATAATCCTTTTCTGTTCTAGTTCGCTTTATTTTATTTTTACCCTGCTCAATAGCTTCTGAGAGTTCTTGAATAGTAGGATACATAAAAATCATTTTAGGGTCTAATGGAATTCCTTCTCGTTGAAGTTTACCGATTAAGCTAACTGCTAAAATAGAGTCTCCACCTAAATCAAAGAAAGAGTCTTCAATACCAAATGTACTACTACCCAAAACATCACTCCAAACTGTAAATAATTGTTCCTGCAAGTTTGTTTTTGGGGCAACCATCTCCCCCAAAGATTTTGCTACTTCAATTTTAGGTAATCTTTTTCTATCTAATTTAGAGTTTGCATTTTTCGGCAGTTCGTCCAAATACATAAAAGCTGAAGGAATCATATACGAGGGTAACTTCTCTTTTAAACTTTTAATTATCGTTTCAATTGAAATTTTACTATCGGTATAGTATGCTACTAATCTTTTATGTCCTTTTTTATCTACTTGAGGAACCACCGCTGCATCTTTCCCTTTACAAATAGCACTTATTACTTGCTCCACTTCTCCACACTCTATTCGATATCCTCGTATTTTAACTTGATTATCAATTCTTCCCCAATACTCAAGAAAGCCATCTTTTGTCCACCTTCCTAAATCTCCAGATTTATACATTTTTGTTGCTGGAACAAAAGGGTTATCTATAAATTTTTCTGCCGTTAAAGTAGGTCTATTTAAGTATGCCGTCGCTAACCCATCTCCAGCTAAATAAATTTCACCTATTACACCAATTGGTAAAGGTTGTAAAAAGTCATCCAAGACATAACATTTACTGTTAGCTATTGGTTTTCCAAGTGGAATTGAATTTTGTTTATGACTTACTTCTGTTATTGGAAATATATTTGAAAAAGCCGTATTTTCTGTAGGCCCATAACCGTTATATAGCCCTTTTGGCAAGTACTCAAGTGCCTTTTTCATATGATAAACTGACAACTCTTCTCCTCCTACTAAAACACATTTCATATGACTAATACAGGTAGGATATTGTTCTATTAATTGATTAAAAAGTGTTACCGTAAAAAAGGTTACTGTTATTTTTTTATCAATGAGAAAATTAGACAGGTTTTTAAGATTCAATCTTTCTTCTTTTTCTAGTATATGATATGACGCTCCATTAAGAATAGCAGCCCAAAACTCAAAAGTAAATGTATCAAAAGCAAAATTTACTACTGTCATAAACCTATCTTCTGGTTTTACGTTGTAATAATTTGTATTCTTAACTAGTCGTAAAACAGCTTTTTGTGGCACTACTACTCCTTTTGGAACTCCTGTTGAGCCTGAGGTATAACAGATATAAGAATTGCTTTCACTGGTAACTTTAACATGTGTTAAATCTGCTTTTAATATACCTTTTTTATTGGGTTCTTCAGTTAATGCAATCATTGGAACCTTATTCCAAGGTATACTATTCATTAATGTAGGTTGAATTACCAAGAATTTAGCGTTAGAATCTTCTAAAATAAACTGTCTTCTCTCTAAAGGCAATTCATAATCTAATGCTACATAAGTTACTCCTATTTGTTGCGTGGCTAATAAAATAATTATTTGTTCTAAAGAACTTTTAGCACATATTGCTAATACCTGTCCGCATTCAACACCTTGCGACTGTAAACTTCTGGACCATTTATTTACTTTTTCATCTAGCTCTTTATAAGTTACCGATCTATTCTCTAATTGCACAGCTATAGCCTGTGGATTTTTATTTACCTGTAATAAGAATTGTTCATAAATTGTACTTTCCTTAGGATACGGTGTTTCTGTTTGATTGAATGTCTCTGTTAATTGTATGCTGGCTTTGTTAGAAAGCATTGTGTATTTAAATACAGGTAATGAAGAAGATTCTGTAATTTCTTTCAATAGTTGAACAAATAGCTTTTGCCAGTTATCAATGGTGTCAGGCTTAAATAAACTTGTATTATATTCAAAGCTAACAGCTATTTGATCTACTTGATCAAGTACTTGAACTGATAATTCAAATTTTGATATTTTGTGTTTAACATGTAAAGGTGTCGCTTTACAGCCTGCAAAATCAATAGATAAATCTGCACTTAAAAAACCAAATAATGTTTGGATTAGTGGAGGTCGACTTAAATCTCTAACGATACTCAAATCTGATAATAGTTGGTCAAAAGGATAATTATCATGGGTTAAGTCTTGCTGAAGTATACCTGTATTTATTTTTAAGTTTTCTTCAAAGCTCAATTGATTATCTATTTGAACTCTTATCGGTAATGTATTTACAAACATGCCAACAACAGTATTCAAATCTTTGTGGTTTCTTCCTGCAACTGGAGTACCTATTAACAAATCATTCGCATTAGTAATTTTACTGATAAAGATGGCATAAGCCGTAAACAATACATTATACAAAGAAGTTTGTTTTTCTTTTGCCAATAACCTTAAATCCTTTTGTAATTGTTGAGGCAAATTAATTATCTGAGTATCTCCTTTGTATTCATACAAAGCTGGTCTAGTAGTATCAACTGGCAATTCCAATACATTAGAGTAATCTTTTAGCCTATTACTCCAATAATTTTGTGCATCACTAGTATTTTGCTCCTTTTCCCAATATACATAGTCTGTATAGTCAATACTATTTTCTGTAACCTCTGTTGCTGTATTATTATATAAACTATTTATTTCTTCAATCAATTGATTTAATGACCAGCCGTCTGAAATAATATGATGTTGACCTATTAATAATATTTGCTCTTCTTCTTTTATTTTCACTAACTTAACACGTGTTAAATCTCCTTTTTCTAAGTCGTATTCAACACCACTCTCTTGGCTTATTAAATCATCTAAAGTTTGTGTTATTAGTTGAGCTGGTACTGTAGAGAAATCAATAAACTCCAAAGGTATTTTTGCATTTTTCTTTTCAAACATTACTGGTTCGCCATTTACCTGTCTAAATCCTAGCTGTAAACTTTGATGTCTACTTAGCACAATACCTAAAATGACTTCTAATTTTTCTACATTAATACTGCCGCTAATTTGCCAAACACCTAAAATATTATATAATTTACTTTGTCCTTCTAGTTCAATGAGTGTCCAAATTCTTTTTTGTGCATGACTCAATGGATAGTTATCTGCTTTACCGTACTGAGCTATTTTTTTATAACTCGCTTTCTTTTGTCCTGATATAAAATCAACGAATTTATGAAGGACAGCATTTTCAAATAGCTGTGCCATATTTATATTGATTTTATAAGCACTGTTAATTTTTGATATTAACTGAATTGCCTTTATTGAATGCCCTCCTAAATCAAAAAAATTAGCTTTTGCATCGGTAACTTGTACTTCTAAAACCTCTGACCAAAGTTTAGCCATTGCTATTTGTAATTCTCCTTCTAAAGTTTGTACTTCTCTAACTTTTTGTTTAGTATCAAGACGTAATAATTCTTTTGAATTAATGGTGTCATCAGCTAATTTGGGCATTTTAGATAGCTGTAATATTTGAACATTTTGAAACCATGATACTATGTTTTGGTCAGCTATATTTTGTAACAATAGTTCTTGAACATTCGGTTTTGTAGTATATAATACCGGAACTATTTCTGTTTCATTGTTGATTATTTCTTGTTTAATATATTTATTATTCAAATCTAATCCAACCATAATTCTTGATTCTTCAAGTTGCATTGCTACATCAAAACTTATCAAACCACTGGAAGTATCTATGCTTAAGAATCCTCTTTGTTTAGCTAAAAGTGAAGTTTCACTAGCTTTATTCATTCCTATTTTTGCCCAAGCACTCCAATCTATTGATTTAATTGATACTTTTTCAAATGGTGATTGATTAGAAAGCCCCGATTGATAAGATGTAACCGCCGAATATGCACTAAAACCATTTCCTCCAAAAAAGGCATTAACAGACGAAAATTGCACGAATAGACTTTTATTTTTTTGTTTTCCTAATGCTTTTATAATTTTATCCGTAATACTGACTTTTACATTTATTTGTCTTTCTATATAGCTCCATGGTTGTTTCAGCACTGAATAGTTTTGAGGTTCTTCAAAGCTTTCAATTAATGAGGCTCCTGCTAAATGAAAGAAGCCCTTTATTTCTTTTTTTGAGTTAACTATTACATTTTCTATTCCTTTTTCACTTCCAAAATCTATTTTTTCATAAGAAACATCTCCTAACTTTTTCCATTTTTGTAATAAATCGCCTCTTTCTCTTGATAATGCTTTTCTACCCAAAACAACTAGCTTAAGCTTATATTTTTTAAGTAGATGAGGCACTAAAATTTCGCCAATGCCACCAAAGCCTCCTGTTATATACCATTGTTGATTGTAAAACTGTGTTGTATCAGCAAATGATAATTTTGTTTTTATTTCTTTTTCTCTTAAGGCTTCAATTTTTAAAACAAATCGATTGTAATCTCTCCATGATATAATTTCATCTATAATAGGCTGTTGAATTTCATCTTGGATATCTTCACAAGCTTGCCTATCTAGTTTATCTAAACTAATTAATTGCGCTTTTACGGTTTCTTGCTCAACGTTTAGTGTTTTTATATACCCTAATAAGGCTTCATTTTCTCCTAAATATTGCTTTACTTCCCCTCTATCTTCCACAATAATTAACAACCTTACATGCTCTGTAAAACAAGGTATTAAACTTTGTAGCATATGATGAAGATTCCCAAGCACTTTATTAACAGGAACCGCTTCTTTTTGGTATGACCACAAGTAGATTATTTCATTTATTTTTTCATCTTTCAACAAATTATTTATCAATTTATAACCTTCTTTTGATGATGGATTGATAATATAAGTTTGTCCTTGTAAAGTATCTTTAATACCATTGTCTTCGCCTTTTTGAATTACAATCGTATTCTCAGTTATAAAATCTTCAGAATGAACATTTTGATTTACAAACAACAATCGTTTTCCTTCTTGCGATTTTGTTTTAAAGTTCGTTAACTTTTTAAGCTGCCATGATGGTTTTGCAAACCATTGTGGTATTGTCCTTTTATTTTTTTCTAATACATCAATTGCTTTAATCGTTTTGTCGTATTCGTTTGTAGTAAAACGGTTTTTAATTTTAGCTCTTTGTATTTTTCCACTTATTGTTTTAGGAAAATCTTCCTCTGCTAAAGGGATGATATAACTCGCTTCTAATCCAAAACTTCTTAAAATACTCTTCTTTACAGCTTCAATTGTTATAAGCTCTTCATTCAATGTTTTTTCTCCTTCTGGAACGTATACCACTACTAATTTTTCTGTTTCCTCTAAAGGATCAAAAATGCCTGTAGCTGCCGAAAATGTATTTTTAACACCAGGAACTTCATCAATTACCGCTTCTATTTCAAAAGATAAAAAGTTAGCACCATTGATAATAATTAAATCCTTTTCTCTCCCCGTTATGTATACATTCTCATTTAAGATAAAACCTAAATCACCTGTATTCATCCAGCCATTACCTATAAAAGCTTCTTTATTTGCTTTCGGGTTATCTACATAACCATCCATTATGGTAGCTCCTTTAATCTGTAAACGACCAATTACTCCCTCTGGAATTACATTGTTTTTTTTGTCAGTAATTCTTGCTTCAGAACCAGGCGCTATCTTACCACAATGAGGCAAAGAAGCATAAATATTTTCATCAATTCCTTTTTCTATATCATCTGGAGTTGCCACTTTTAGTAAACCATTCATAGAACTTTTTTCTACGATTGCTACGCCTGTCGACTTCATTCCTGCCCTCATTTCATGACTTACTAATATACATGAGCTTGTTTCAGACATACCAAAACTCGGTTGCATAGCGCTCTTTGGGAGCCCAAAAGGTGTTAATAACTCTAAAAACTTTTGGCATACGTTTGTAGTCACTGCCTCAGCAGCATTCATAATGTGATGCAAGCTTGATAAGTTCCAGCTTCCTTTTTGAATTTCATTTTCATGTTCATTAACAAGTGCAAAAACGAAATTAGCTCCCCAAGTCATCGTTACTTTAAACTCATCTACCCAATCTAACAATCTTGTGGGATTTTCTAAGAATCGATTTACTTTTACATTTATTTGATGATATCCAAAATAAATATCTCTGGCAGAAAACATTAGTGATCCACCTACATGATCCATTGGAAGGAAGCTTAATGAAATTTCATCTTCTTTTCCAAAATCTTGTGTTTTACTACTCCACATTCTATTCACCAATGTTTTGTTTCTATGTAAAATACACTTAGGAACACCCGTACTACCTGAAGTTAACAATTGAATAGCGGGTGATTCAGGTTGTGCCTCAAACACATCTTCATCAGCTTCTGCCTTCATAAAATCTTCAGCTTCTATTCCTTCTAGCGGTTCTTCTCCCCATATTTCTTTTATAGAATTTAGTTTTTCTAAATCGCCTTTATTAACTACTACCAAAGGTTTATCTAGTAACCTCCATACATTTGCCAATCTTTGGACTATGGCATTTTCTTTTTTAAATTCACTGATGGCGCCCACTGGAGTGGGTAAAAAACCTCCTAGAATACATCCCCAATATGCCTCTATAAAGAATCGATTATCTACCAGGTTAAGAATGACAGTATCTCCTGGCTTAACTGCTTTACTTCTAAATACAGCTAATGCTTTTTGGGCTTTTACTAATAAACTTTCATAGCTAATAAAATCTCTACTTCCATCATCCAAAATAAATTGAATACCTCTCTGTGGATATTTTTTAGCGGTACCAATTAATGCATCTTTTAGAGTTTTAGGAGCGCCTTCTGGTAATTTAAGTTCTGGACCTATGGTGTGTGCTAAAGGAATGCTTTCAGCTTTATCTCCGTTATATAAATAATCTTCTTTATGCGTGTATGTAACTTCTTTAAATGGATTTAAGGAAATATCCCATTGATGCAATGGTTGGGTATAGTTTGCAACTTCTTTTAGTAATAAACAACTATCATTCAATAACAAATTATGGGAACTTGTAGCTATAAGGTTATTTATATGTTGTTCTAGATCCTGTTTTAATAATAACGTATCTATTTTACCACTTGATGTTAGTGGTAATGTATCTTTATGAATAATATGTAATTTATCTTTTAACTTATAAAAGTCATCAATCTTTGTAAGGTCTGATATACTTAGTAATCTTTCAGAAACAATACAAGCTACTAAAGCTATGATTTCCTTGTCTTTTTTAATAGGAAGAAGATAGGCATTTTTTATCTGAGTCGTTGCGATTAACTTGTAAGTCATTTTCAAAAGATCAAACCTTTTTCCATGAATCCTTATAAGACTAGTGTCTTTTTTAGCTTTTGTTGTTAACATCATATAGTAGTAATTTTTTAAGATTGTGTTTGGTTAAAATTGAATCAGGTCTCTTCAGCTCACCTACTAAATAGGTGAAAAAAGAGACATGATTTCAATATATTTTTGAATCTAGTACTCATCTAGTTCTAGAATTTGTATTGTTGAATCTTTATTCCACTTGCCTGTATCTCCTGTTGGATACAAATATGAACCTTTAAATGTTGGATTTTCTATCTTATTTTCTTCCATCCATTCTCCCCAATCTCCACAACTTTCAATGGGATTATTTATTAATAAATAAATTTCTCCTATTTGTTCTGTATTTTTGATTTCTTCTAATGATTCATTCAATATAAAAACCTGAGCTCCTTCTTCTTTGTCTAGAATACTATAGATTTCCTCTTGATCTTCGTATAAAGTGTGTATTCTTATGTTTTGTGCATCAACTATAAAAGTATCCTCATTTTGAGTTAAATTAAGTGCTCGTAATACCGAGTCATTCATATTTTCTGCTATTTGATACAACATCACTTTCAATTGATTTAGTAACCTAACTACAGTATGTTCTGAATAAATATGACTTTGATATGATAACCTGATCAATATATCTTCTTCTGGTATAATGACAAGACTTAAGGGGAAATTAGTATGTTCATAAGCCGTTGTCTCTCCTATTTTAATCAAATTATGGTCAGTGTTTGACTCATTAACATAATTTTCAAAGACTAAAATTGAATCAAAATATTGTCTTGATACATCTAGCTTAGCCGCGCTGTAGGCATCATTCAATTCAACCAACTGATAATCATTTAACTCAAACACAATTCCCTGAATTCTTTTACATAATTCTAAAATAGTTTCATATTGATTATGTAAATTTACTCTTAAAGGTAAGCTGTTAATTAACATCCCAGAAACCTCATCTATTCCTTCAAAATCTGGTAGCCTTCCTGAAAAAGTTGTGGCATATAATATATCTTTAACACCTTTAAACTGAGCTAATGTTAATGCCCAAGCTGTTTGAAGCATTGTGTTTAAAGTTACACCTTGTAATTGAGCTATTTTTTTTAATTGCACTGTTTCATGAGGGGGAATAGTAATTGATTCCTGTCGAATTTTATTCATCAATCCTTTTTCTCTATCTTCTGAAGATAACTCAGGTATTGGCTCTACCCCTCTTAAATATCTTTGCCAAAACGCTTCATTGATGGTGGTTTTACCGTATTTTAATATGTAGTTCTTAAAGTTAAATTTAGCATTAATTGTCAGTACATAATTACTGTTATTACACAAGTTATGATAGGTATCTATGATTGCATTTAAAACTAAAAATAAACTCCAACCATCCAAGATGATATGATGGAAGCTTACAACTAATAATGACTGCTCTTCTTCTAATTCTAAAAGGTTAAATCTTGGAGTAGTTAAATTGGCTAGATTAAATGAATTATTCAAATCATTATCTAGAAATTCTTGCAAATATTTTTGTTGATTTTTTTTATTTCTAAAATTTGTATATTTAATATCTGCTTTGACATTATTATGTATTAATTGAACTGGAATTCTGAAATTTTCCCAAATAAACTGAGTTTTAAGATTGTCGTAACTTTGTACAACCTGTTCAATTGCTTTTTGAAAAATTTCTTTATTTACTTTACCTATTAACTCTTGCTTTACTTGAGTCAAATATACTTTTGCCTTTGGGTAATTAATATGTTGATACAACATACCTTCTTGGTTTTTTGTTAAAGGATACACATCCTTAATACCTGAAGGCAGTAAGTTTAGTTCTTTCTCGGAAAGTTCCACACCACTAAAATCAGTTGCCTGATAGCTAAATTCTGTTGTTGTTATGCAATGATTAATTATTAACCTTAGATGTTTTATAAATAATTCGCCTAATGTTTTATACTTCGTTGTATAACCTGGAGTTGTAACTTTTACTGTAAAAATTGCATCATTTATCCAACAATTTAATTCTATTGGATAAGGCCTAACTGCTGTCGGAGCGTGAAATTTCCCTGTTGCGTTAGGTGCTAATTCAAAAGATCGTTCAGACTGATCTAACCTGCCTAAATAGTTAAAACAAATTTGGGTTTTAATGTTCTCTTTTTTCTCTAATAAACCGTAACCTAATCCTTTTTCTGGTATGCTTCCAAGAATATTTTTAACACCTAGAATTTGTTCTTTTAAACTAGCTTCATGTTTATTTGCAATAATTACTGGATAAGCAGTTGTAAACCATCCAACTGTTCTACTAACATCAACAGTATCTTTTATATATTCTCTACCATGCCCTTCTAAAGTTACAATAAAATCATTGATAGAAGTTAACTCATGGATAGCCTTAGATAAAGCCATTAGTAAAATGTCATTATAATTTGTTTTATAAACTTGATGAACTTTATTAATTAATTGACTCGTTTCTTTGCGGGTTAAGTGTATGGTTTCTTCAAAAGCATCTCCTTCTATATCTTTATTTGAAAAGTTAATTTCTGTTAAAAGTTGTTGATTTTCTATTTGCTCTTGTACCTTTTCCCAATATCTTTTTTGTGTTTTAAACTGTTTACTTTTATAATTATTTAGTGCTTCTTGCCACGACTTAAAAGAAGATGTTTTAGGAGGTAATTTTGCTTCCGGATTCTCTAATAATAAAAATAAGTCTTCTATTAAAATCCGCCACGAGATTCCGTCTACCACCAAATGATGCAAACATAAAAACAGTTTAAAATCATTTTCATCCACCTCATATACAACTGCTTTGCATAACACTCCTTCTTTTATATTTAGTGATTCTTGAACTTTTTCTGCATGCTTTAATAGCTTCTTTTCTTGATTTTTGATATTAGTTAAAGTAACAAATTCAATGACAGTTGGAGTTATATTTTCTGATACGAACTGCTCCCAATTTTCTTTTCCATTTTTTTTATATTTAGCTCTTAACATGTCATGGTGTATTGCCAATCTATTTAAAGCTGTTTTTAGACGCTCTTCTGATGGCTTAGTTTTTAAAGAGACTAAAACAGGTAAGTTCCAATGACTAACATCCTCTTTATTAAAACCAAAGAACCATTCTTGAATTGGACCTAAAGGAACTTTTCCTTTTAATTGTCCTTGATCTTTTAAATATCTGTTGCTTACAGGTAACATTACTTCTGCAAGCTTTTCAATAGTTTTTAATTGAAAAACTTGCTTTGGTTTTATTTGATACCCCTTTATCATTAATTTAGATATCATCTGCACCACTACAATAGAGTCACCACCTAATGAGAAAAATTCAGATTTTATACTAACTTCATTTAGTCCTAAAACTTTCTTCCATACCTCAGATAATATTTGTTGTTCTTTTGTTACTGCCATAACTAATACTTGATCATTTATGGTACCTAATTCTGGGTTAGGCAATTGTTTCTTATCTACTTTTCCATTATTATTTAACGGTATTGTATCAATAGTTGTATAATAACTTGGTACCATATAACCCGGAAGTTCTTCTAATAAATAAGATTGAATTTCATTTATTTTATCTTCCTTATTAAATACAATCCATGCTGCTAATTTTTTATTTCCTGCTGGATCAACAAAAACTTCAACTACTGAATCTTTTACATCTATATGATCATTAATTTTAGTCTCGATTTCACCACATTCAATTCTGTGTCCTCTAATCTTTACTTGCTTATCTAACCTACCCAAGTATTCAATGCTACCATCTGGAAGCCATCTTCCTAGATCTCCTGTATGGTACATTAATCCTTGCTTTACAAAAGGGTCCTCAATAAATTTTTCTTGAGTAGCTTCTGGGTTATTTAAGTAAGATAGAGCTATACCTTTACCTGCTGCATAGATAATTCCTGGAACACCTGGTGGTACTAATTCTTTATTTTTATTTAGAATATAAACCCTAGAATTCCTTAAAGGATATCCAATAGGAATAGAAACCTGTCTATCTACAACTTTATCAATCGGGTATGTGGTTGTAAAAACAGTATTCTCTGTTGGACCATATCCATTCATTAATCCTTTTGGTAAGTATTCTAGAGCCTTTCTTACATGACTAACAGATATCGCCTCTCCTCCAATCAATAATTTCTCGTAGGTTTTGATAACTTTAGGATTAAAATCAATTAAAGAATTAAATAAAGTGACAGTCATAAAGCCAGCTGTAATTTTTTCACTCTCTATAATTTCTGATAGCTTTTGTATGTTTAATATGTCATCTTTTGAAATAACTACAAGTTTTCCTCCGTTTAACCATGCACCCCATATTTCTAATGTAAAGGCATCGAAAGTTGTGTTTCCTAATTGAAGAAAAACATCGTTTTCATGAAAATCAGTATACTCGCTATTTACTACTGTTCTTAAAATACCTCTTTGAGGTACTACCACCCCTTTCGGTTTTCCTGTTGATCCTGAAGTATAATTTATATATATAGGATCTTCTGTTGTGGCAACTATATCGTTTACGTTAAGTGATTCTTTATCATAAATAAGATCAGCATCAACTACAAAAATTTCAGAGCTATGTTCTTTAGCTACATCTACTAAACGATAACTACATAAAATCATTGAAACTTTGGTATCCTCAATCATCCACTTTATCCTTTCCTCTGGATAGCTTGGATCTATAGGTATATAAACTGCTCCTAATTTCACAGTAGCTAATATAGAGAGGTACAATTCGTCTTCTCTATCGAATAATAATCCTATTGGTGTTTTGCTTTCAATTCCTTTGTTTTGTATTATGCTAGCAATTGTGTTGGTAAACGTATTTACCCATTGATAACTATATTCTCTCTTTAAGCCTTTTAATGCTATAGCATCACCTCTTTTTTCTACCTGTTCATACCAAAGTTCTTGAACAGTTGCTTCTTTAGTATTAAAGTTTATTTCTTTGTTCCATTTTTTTAAAATAATATGTTCTTGCGTTTTTGGTAAAACGCTTTGTTCATTTATTGACAGCGCTGGTGAAGTTATAACAGCATTTAGAACTGTTTCATATTGCTCTAAAAATTGATGTATAGTAGCTGAATTAAACAAGTTTGTATTATATATAATTTTTACATCTACATGCGCTTCTCTATCAAAAACATGACACTCTAAATCAAATCTCGTTGCCTCTTGATCATGAATTATAAATTCGGCATTAAGCCCTCCTAAATCAACTTTTTGCTCGTGTGCATTTTGTTGAACAAATAAAAATTGAAACAATGGATGCATTGAGGCTTCTCTCTCTACATCTAATTCATCAATTAATCTATCAAATGGTAAATCTTGATGCTTCCATGCATTTAAAATTACTTTTTTTGTTTGCTGTAAAAATTCCTCAAAACTCAAGTTTTCAGACATGTCAAAGTTAATAGCCAATGTATTTACAAAAAAACCAATAAGCTTCTCAATAGTTGCATCTTGACGATTAGCAATTAATGACCCTAAAACTATTTCCTCTTGCCTACTATACTTTTTGATTAAAATTGCAAAAGCAGAAATCATGGTCATATATAAAGTGCATCCTTTCTCTTCTGAAAACGCCTTTAACCTTTTGCTTAAATCTATGTCTAATGATAAAATTTGGGCACTTCCATTATATGTTTGGCTTGCAGGGCGTATGTAATCAAAAGGAAAATCTAATACTTTAGGTGTATTTAACAATTGATTTTTCCAATAGGATATGGATTCATCATAAATTCCCATATTACAATTATTTTCTTGCCATATTCCAAAATCTGCTGGCTGAAATGCTAATTCAGGTAGCTCTAATTTTAAATTGTTAGCTTTTGCTACATATAAAGCCTGTAAATCTCGAACAAAAACACCTGCAGACCATCCGTCAGAGACAATGTGGTGTATTGAAAATAGCAACTCATTCTTTTCTTCTGAAATTCTTATGAGCTTACATCGTAACATTTTGTCTTCTTCTAAAAGAAAAACCTTATTACTCTCCTCTTCTCTTAATTTATTGATCTCCTTTTCTTGTTCTTGAATAGATAAAGGGCTTAAATCAATAATAGATAAATTAATAAGATAAGGCTCTTTAATAATTTGCCATAAATTACTTTCTGAGTCAATGTTAAAATTAGTTCTTAACCCTTCATGCCTTTTTACAATAATATTTAATGTAGACTTCAGTATTTCAACATTTAACTTACCGTTAAATAGTAATGAAAATGCATTTACATAAAGTGGACTTTCTGGTGCATACATATATGTAAACCATTGTCTCTTTTGTGCCAATGACATTGGTAGTTTATAAGGAAAACTTGTTCTTCTTTTTACTTCAATCTTTAGTTGATTACTTTCTTCTGAGTTCGTCTCTATTAATTTTGCTAATGATTGCAACTCTGCCAGTTCAAATAATTGCTCAATTTTAACAATTGTATTGAATTCTTCTTTTATTTTGGTTATTAAACTTGTTGCTTTTAAAGAATCTCCTCCCAATGAGAAAAAATTATCCGTCTTACTTACTGAGTCTATATTTAAAATTAATTTCCATACTTCAGCTAATTTTTGCTCTGTTATAGATTCGGGTGCTTGAAACTGTTTTTGTTTCGCCGTTAATAAACTATTAATTCTTTCCGAATCAACTTCCCCATTCTCCTTATAAGGTATTTGCGTAACTCTTAAAACATGAAATGATTTTGCTCTTTTTTTATCTTTCCTAAACTCTTTTAAAACCTCAGTAATTTCTATGGAATCGTCATCCGTAGTAAAAAGTAATGTTTTAATTTCATTTCTTTCAGTTGTTTCATTTAATAAGCTAGCTATTTCATGCGCATTGCTATCAAGACCTATATAGGTTACTGGTTGATGTAACCTTAATCCTATTAGCATTGATGCAAAAGCTTTTTCAACGGGCATAGGCAAATACCCTCTAGAAGCTAAAACTTGTTTAATCGCTAAGTCTTTTCCCATACCGACACCATCCCATAAACTCCAACTAAAGCAATAGGCTTTTTTGCCTTCCAGATGCAGTTTCGTAGTATAATTCTCTACAAAATCACTTGCAGCAGCGTAGGTTCCTACTGTCATTCCTGATTTGATCGCTCTAGCTGATGAGGTAGTGATTAATAAACATTCTTTTCTACAATCTAGCAGTTTACTCAAGTTTTTTGTTCCTTCCACTTTAGCTAAATACATTTCTTCTAACTGACTTTTTGTTAAATCTTTCAACAGAATTTCTTGTATTATTCCTGCAAAATGAAATATTCCATCTAAAGTTTGGTTATAGTTAGCCTCTAGGTTTTTTATTTCTTTTTCAAGATCCTCATAAGAAGATAGGTTAACATTTGTATAATAGACTTCACTTGTTATTTCTTGTAAATCAACCCATTTACTTAAACTTTCTCCTTTTAATTCTTCTTTTGCTTTTCTACCAGAAATTAAAATTTTGGCATTGTATTCTTTAATTAAAAAGTGCGCTAAACGGAATCCAACTCCACCTAACCCTCCAGTAATTAAATAAAATCCATTTCGCTCAAGTGGTAATTTTTTATCTATAAAACTTCCATCTTCAATAGCTCTTGATTTTTTTAATCCAAACTCATAACGCTGTTTATTCCGGATTAAGACCAAACAGTTTTCTTCTTCATTCTCTACTTCTTTTATGATTGTTTTTATAGTGTCTTTATTAAAAATATCAACATCTAATTGAGTGGTTAATCTAATATGTTCAAACTCATGTGGTAATGTTTTAATTAATCCCGAAACTCCAGATATTCCAGAAGTACTATCTTTTTGTAAATGTGGTATTAAATTCTTAGTTATTACCAATATTTTATCAATGCTGCTCTGCACCTTATCAAATACTTTTAACATTGCTAAAAATTGGAATTCTAAATTCTCTTTTCTATCTGTAAAATCAATTACGATATTTTTACTTTCCTCATTTTTATTTAATTCATTTACTAAACCTTGCCAATTTTCAAATACTTTTCCTTTTTTTATGTCTTTCCAATCCGAGTTTTTAGAACAAATTAGTAGTTTCGATTTAGTTGTATTTCTAATAAGCTTTTTTTCTTGCCAATCTATATGCGAAAACCAGTTTGGAATAGTATTCTTTGAATTATTATTAGTTTGATAAAAAGATTCTCCTTCAATAAAATTATTATCTAAATAACTTCTTATAACAGCTGCTCTTTGCTTTTTGCCAATATTTGTTTTCGGAATATCTTTCTTTTCAATAGGAATTATTAACTCTGGTGTAATACCTAATTGAGCTGTTATTTTCTCTTTAATTTGAGTAATTACACCAGTCATAAAAGTAGGTTCTGTACCACTACAAACAAAAAATATTGCTAGAACATCCGACCCATCCTCTTCATTTGGAATACTGCAGGCTACGGACCAATTTTCCTCTACTCCAAAAACACTTTCACATATTTCTTCAATATCATAGCAGGCATAATTAATCCCATTTATTATAATCATATCTTTTTCCCTTCCTGAAATAGTTAGCCTATCATTTATCATAAAAGCAACATCGCCAGTATCCATCCAGCCATCACCTACAAAACTTTCTTTATTTGCTTTTTCATTATTACGATAACCTCTCATTAGAGTTGGAGAAGCAACCTGTAACCGTCCTTTAACCCCTTGAGGTACAATCTGTAAATTATCATTAACTATCCTTATACTAATTCCCGGTAAAGGCTCTCCTATTTCAACTAGTAATTGTTTGTTTATAGAGTCTTCTTCTGATGGTATTACTACTCCTTCTTCTGTAAAACCGACAATCCCTTGTATTCCTGATTTTGTTTTAAAAGCTGTTATTTTATCATTTATTGTCATGACAGAAGAGGTTTCTGACATTCCCCAACCTGCTTGCATAACTGAATCTTTTAAACCAAATTTAGCTAATGCCTTTAAAAAATCATGACAAACGGCGCTAGTTACTTGCTCTCCTGCATTTAAAATGCTTTTCAAAGAACTTAAATTCCATTTTCTTTCTTTCTGACTATTTATGTGCTGAGTTATGATATTAAAAGAAAAATTAGGAGACCATGTATGTGTTATTTTATATTTTTCTATCCAATCTAACCATCTTGATGGTTGTGCCCCAAAGAGATTTACATTAATTTGTACTTGAATACATTGCTTATACAAAGCTTGTAAATGAGACATAACAATACCTCCAACATGGTCTAGGGGCATCCAATTAAGATGAACACTGTTACTTTCTAATTCAAAACCCTGTGAATTAATAACTACATGGGTACATAATGTTCTATGACTATGCTGCACACACTTTGGTTTACCAGTAGTTCCAGATGTAAGTAAATGTAAGGTTATTGAATCGCTATCAATTCTATAATTAGGCTCTAAAATCCCTTCTTTTTTTAATGAATCAGTATTAATAACAACTGGGTTTTTAGAATCCTTCTCAAAAAGCTCATCCCAAACTTGTAATACATTCTTTAATTTTTCTTCTTGAAGTTCATCGCACAATATTTTAGGAAAATCTAATAGTTCTGAAACATTTTTTAATCTCTTTACATCACTACTTTCTATTCTTAAGTCTTTTAAAACCCCCATAGGAGTAGGGATGGCACCTATAAAAATAAGAGCCCAAAATGTGATTAAAAACTCATCATTTTCATGATATTGCATTATAACCACATCCTCACTTTGAATACCTTTTTTTTGGAGCCCATAAGCCCTTTGCTGAGCTTCCAAATAAAGACTATTATAACTAATAAACCGTTCCTTATTTTCACTATTTATAAAGTGGATCCCTTTTGTTAAGGGCTGGTTGGCAGCTTTATTCAATAAGTCCTCTAATTTATATTTATGATCTGATGGTATCATTAAATTCTTTCCTTGCACAAAAGACGGAAGGGCATTAGTTGGCCAACTAATTTTTTCTCTTTTACCAGAATTAATACTGTCATCAGACTCATTCTTTATGTTTCTTAGTGAGTCTATTTTAATGGTTTTTTTTTGATAGTTCGTTTTTTGTCTAAAAACCAATGTGTCATTAATAGAAAATTTTGTGAGGCTTTTATTTTTTTTTAATGCCTTTTTTTTATTATCGTTTGTATTACTAAGTTTGGTCATATGGCTCGTTAATGTTTTATAGTTTGTGAAAGTAAAAATGACTTTCGACACGTATATTATTTATCTTTACAGCTGTTTTAATAGTTTGTATTTAGAATTATAATCAGTTTTATATAGCTTTTTAATACCGCTAAAATGAAAAACAGTTAATTTATTAGTGTTCTTTTTCAATTTTAAGCTTTTAACCCCTTGGTATAATAAGGTGTAACCACCTGTAGATTTTCTTATATTTCACTTAAAATATTATCAATTATCAACACAACTGTTCATCCCTCAACTCGCAAAAATTATTTTTTTAAACTTGAGAAGCTTCATTAAATATGACTTTTACTTTGATTTTAGTATAGTAGAAATATCATCTACATGATAAAAAACCATATATAAGAAATTGATGTACATACAAGCATCATTTTTCTATATAAAACTACAATATGATTATATTAACATGACATACTTTTGATGATGTGATACTTAAAAGCGACTTAACAGAGATGGATTGCCATTCTCATTGGTTATCAGGCAAACTTAAAAAATTGAAAATTTTATATTTATTTTATTGATATTCAAATTATTTATCACCTCTTTTTTCGATTATGTTACCCGTATACAAAATATTAAGTCTTTATTTTATAATTGTTGAAGATCTTAATTCAGCTATGTTTTTAGAACAACTTATACGTACCAACTTATATCATCATTTTAAACTATTTAAAGACACAACATTTCTATTCAATAAACTATGAGATAAGATTAATGTACCTCCTCTCTTATTTTTAAATTATAAAATCTTTTATAATTTATATAGAAATAATTTTAAAAAGTTAATTTTATATTAAGTATTTTATTAAAATTTAGTATTTATTTTATATGCCATTAATTTAAAAAAATCATGTTTTTTATTGCATTATTCCAAACCTACAAAAGGTTAATGAAAAAAAAAATAGTGATATCACTATTTTTATACCTCGGGTTTTACGTCATTAAGCCTAGGGTTATTAGCTGTTTTTAATTTAAAAAAGATGACAAGAAAAACTTATTTATAGTCTATATGTTTATATGGTTCATCTATAAAACTTGTAAACTTTGTAATTAAAAATCATTTTATCATCAACTTTTTTTCAAAAACATTGTCTTTGAATTTTCTCCAAAATATTCCACCTAACTATTTAAGTTAAATAAAGTACAACTAATAAATAGGTTTTGATACTTCTATTTTTAACTCTAAAATTTTACAGCCTTCTACCATTAGAAGTTTTACTTTTAGAAAAATTGGGCTCTGTAAGTTAAATTTGTTTATTACTACCTGAGTTCAATACAAAATTTTGATTTTTAAACTCTTATTAATATACTAAAAGCAATCATTATCATTAAAGCAAATTCATAATATTCATCTAAATAAGATTTACCTATGGAAAAATCTTTAAAACTTAATTTTTGATCAAACAAAAATACCTTTAATTCTTTCTCTAAGTAACTCTTGTAGGCTAATCAATTTAGTTGCTCCTAACAAATGGACTATGATTAGTTAGAATTTTATCAATTTTTCGAATTATAATTTGCAGATAATTCTTTAGAGAAAACTAAAAATTTATACTTATTGCTTCACTTTTTATTTTATCTGGTAATTGTTCTATTTAGTAATCCTCCAACTTTCTGGTAAATATTTATATATCTCATTATCATAAGCATTCCAATATAGTAAATCGCCTAAATACAAAAAAACAAATATCTTTTCTCCTATTTTAAATGGCTTTTTAAAATTATTTGCAAATTGTAATTTGACAATGCCATACTCATCTTTTTCTGTTTTAATTCTCACATAGGGATAGCTTAAACTTTTTCGTTCATTTTTCATTCCTCCATTTTCTTTTCTATATTCTACAACCTCTACTTCGATTTTTTTGGAATGATTTCTTAATTTACAATACTCTATTTTTGATTTTGTTAAAAAAAACAAGAATACAATCAATAACATTAAAATACTCCAAATCATGATAAATAATATATATATGTTTTAAAAGACTTGATTTTACTTTAAAATCTGTATAACAGTATTTCTGTTTTTTTGTTGTGATAGATACTATTATTATAACCATACTTTAATAAAACATAACTTTTCATGCTTTCAATATGAGCTTATACTTTTACTAATAAGTATTCATTTTATCAAAACCAGTTAAAATTCTAATGTTTATTTAACATCATTTTTTTTAAAGAATTAATAATAAAAAATGAAGAAACAGATGCTTGTCATTCGTAATTTGGACTCGTTTATTTTAATTTATTGCCTGTTAAAAACATAGTAATTAGGTGATTTAAAATTGGGCTTAATTTAATTTTTGAGCCTCTTGAAAATTATAGCCAAATTTATTGGTTTTATCCAAAGAATAATAATACATTTGAGACTGTCCTTAGAGACGTCTTTGGACTTTTCTTTTTCATAGCAATTTTCCCGCTCAATTTTGAGCGGGTTTTATTTGTATTATACAACTAACCTAAAACGTCCCATTAATTTAAATCAATAACTGCTTTTACTTTTTTTAAATTATGAGAAAATCTAATTTAATTATTAATTATTCAAAAGCATCATCACATAAAAAAAGCGCCTTTTTAAGGCGCTTTTTTTATGTGATGATGCTTTTAATCGGGATATAAAATTTAGCTATTATCTATTATGATTAAAAACTACCAAAATATTTTGAAGCTGTTGCAGCAAACGGTCTTATTACAGGTAAATTTATTCCAGGGCCAAGAAGAATAGAACTAGTAAAAACTTTCCATTTATCTTTGTGCTTTACAATCATAAACTGATGAGTAAAATATATTCCTGATCCTGGGTTCTGTTCCATTAATTTAACGCCTGTGTCCAGGGGATCATAATCTTTTGGTTCTAGCCTAAAGACTTCTTGTCCTTGTGCTTCCTTAATTACGCCTAAACTGTTAGAATCGGCATCATGATAAAATATAAAATGATTACCCACTTCTGTTACTACTAGTGCACAACCATTCATTCCCCCAGTAGTAACGATTGTTCCATTCGGAGCGTCTTTAGGAACTTTTACTTCACCTACTCCTCTATTTACCCATGGAAAATAATAATCATTCCCACCATTTTTTACATGGACTCTAAATACGTCCTTATTTTCTGAATCTTCAGCAGTCAAAGTACAAGGACCACCATATTCAGTTCTTTTATCTATCAAAGGAGTATTTTTAAAACTCTTCCTTGCTTCTACTATAAAGTCAACTTCTTTGATGTATGATTCTGGATCATTTCTAAAATTAAACAGAACCTTGTCCTTGTTTTCCTTTCCTCTTTGATTACTTAGATTTTTTTTTGTCTTTGTAGAATCTGTTATGTTTTCTGTTAAATTATCGCTACAAGAAGTAACTGCAATCACTGTACCCATCAACAATACTGTCGATAGCATTTTAAGTTTACCAATCATTTTTTATTTTATTTTATTTGCGGACAAAAATAGTGTTTTAAAAATCATTTTTTGTTTGAAAAGGTTTTTTAGTATAAAATTATAATTTCATTAACTTTTAGCACTTTTAAAAAATAGATATTATGAAATATTTTAAACTCAAAAATCACAGCATCTAACTAGCCCTGTTATAGCAGTTGATTTTATTTTAATTGCCTAATGATAAAATTTATTAATTTTTAATATATAAGGTAGTTTTTTGATGAAATAATGTAAGCTGTAGATGTACTTTTAAATATAAAAAACACCTCTTAAAAGATGTTTTTTATATTTTTCTTATTCTAAGAAAACTTATCATATAATAACCAAGTGAATCAGATCTGGTGTATAACTTTTATTTTACAATCCATAAGGTTGTCTATCAACTGAACTTGGCGTTCGAATTTCAAATGCAAATGCTACTTCACCTTTAATCGTAAATTCAGGAACTTTATGACCTGCAATCATGTTACCTTTAAGAAGTTCTGTATTAATTTCCTTCCAAGCTGTTTTATTAATACCTGGAGGGATGTTTCTTAATTCAGTCTTTATATTTGATATATCTTGCTCATCCTTTAATCCCTCTAACCATTTACCAGGAGGTGTCTTTGGTAATAACCCCCAAGCATTTTTTTCCTTAGCATCAACTATATTTGGGCGTCTCACTAACTCGTCATTATCCACCCCTTTACCTCCAATACCAGGAGACCCCATAGTATCATAATCAAGCTTATTTTGTATTGCTATTTTCTTATTCGAATTATCAATTCTTATCATATAATAATGTAATAGTGAAGCCAACATTCCATAAACCTCAACAGCGCCTCTACCACTTTTAGGATATTTATTCTTAAAAGATTCACTGTAGGTTTTATACTGATCCATCCACCTCCCTCTGGCATCTTTAAGAACACCTACAAGGCGTGGAGCGTCATTAATCATTTCAGACCAAGAAGCCCCAAGTGTAACTTGCACACCAGGCCTTCCAGTATTACGATCTTCTTTAATACTATGCTTTGCTTTGATAACTTTTAATTTCAATCCATTTTTACTGACTGGCCGAATAGCTTGACTATGTATTTCATTTACAGCATCTTCTATAGCTTCCTTAGCAAGTTTAAGTGCTTCTTTACGTAAATTAAGACCTTTAACATCTGTTACAACTACGGGAGTAGTTCTATTTTCAATAGTATAGACATTTTGTTTTCCTATATCCGTCGAAATATCAGCAATAATTTCGCCTGTAGACTCTACCATAATCTCTGCTATTACTCCTTGATCCAAGGATCTTTCTAACCAAATTTTATATTTAGCAGGATTTTCGATCTCAACACCCGAAGTTGGTCCATCATAATTTTTATTATATTTTGCATTTAATGCACCATAATTTGAATGTTGCTCAAAAGAATTTTCATTTTCGATAATACTGTCTGGCAAGTCTTTACTGCAAGAAATAGCAATAAGACATAAAATCATCAACAAAGTTGTTGATGATAGTTTTTTAAATTTACTAATCATTTTTTATTTTATTTAAGCCTCTAAAGTACTACTTATTTACATTTTTATCACGTCATTTTGTTGCTCTATTCTCAAATATTTTTTCTTGTAGCTTACCGAAATTAAACATAAAAAAGAATTTCATTATTCCTCAAAATTAAATTGTTATAATATTTTGAAATGATTTTATAATAAATTTAAACACCTATTTCTTATAAAAACTTTAACACTCAGGACTCTGATGACCTTATGCAAAGTTTTTATAAGAAATAGGTGTTCAACTTATAATTTTTAGGACGCTAAGTTTGATATTCTATGTTTAGGTAATCCACTTTAATACAAAAAACTCAAAATGTATGTCACATAATAGATTTTTTAATTAAGTGTATTCTAAATAATGAATTAAGCAATCACCCGCAACGTTTATACACCCCATAATCATCTACTTGCGAATAATACTGCAACAACATTGTTAATTTTCTTTGTTTCATAATTAAATCTTTCCATTTATCAACACACTGAAAACGTACCCAGTTATTTCCCCAATGGAATGATTCTAACTTCAACTCATTAGTGAATTCAAAATCCAAGACTTCTCCATTGTAATTTCTATCATTAATTACCTGAATTACTGGGGTAATTTCTATAACTGCATCAAGTTTAGAATTTAGCTCTCCATCACTCTTTCTTATAAACCTTTTAGAAACATGAATATTTTTGATTGATGGTTTTAAATGACCTTGACTGACTAATTTACCTTTAACAGTATACCTAATTAATGATTTACTATTTTTTAAATTAAGTTTACTTTCAACGAATTCAACCGTAAAAGAATCGATTGTAAGAGACTCCTGATAAGGCCACCATCCAATTTCACTTGTCTCCGATATCTCTAATTTTGGGTTACGTGGTTCTGCTGATGAAATATTCCCAACTATCTGAGGAATAATCAAATAATAAGCTCTTGCTAAAAGAAGAAGCATTCCTACCCAAACTAACATTTTAATTACTTGTTTCATACTATCTATTTTTTATAAATTATACATAAGCTTTTGCTCATACCCTGCTGACAAGATCAACTTATTTTTAAAATCAAACATGCGGTTTACTTCGTTATAAATTGCAGAAAACCACATTTTTTAATTTTTAAGGGAATTTTCTATACTATTTCTATAAAAAAATCAGTAAAAACATCATTTACCACAAATTACAATGATTTAGGTATTTGATTCAAATACAGCACTATTTACATGATATAAAAACTATTAAAATATTTAAGATTAGTAAAGCTAACAGAAAAATTGAAGTATTTAATTGCTGAAAAAATTTTATGAATACTTATTTTTTTAGGTTTAAATATGGGATTAAATAACATCATCATACACTTTTTATAGTTTCCTATATTGATATGAATAATAATTACTTTCCTTAATTTATATTTTAGTGTTTTTTTTTGGACAAAGCAAGCTATTTTTCAAAAGAAAGCCTATGATAATTTTAGTTGTTTTTCACTTGCTATAAATAATTAATTAGAGCAATGATTTTAGAATCCTGTTCGAATCATTTGCATTAAAATATTAGCTACATCTCGTTATTTTTTCAGCTATTAAACTTATCACATTTAAATAAAATTGATATTTTCTAAAAACTTTTGCATTGCTAAAATCCATTTTATTTATGTTTGTTTTATGTGCAATACTGTAAATAATTTTTAATACCTGCCCCCCCCTCATCACTAATGGTTCATATAAATTCAAGTAAACGTATCGAGCATATTTCTATTTGTATAACCTTGAAGCCTTTTTCTTCTAATAAAAATATCTATTCAATAATAATTAATGGTCTTTAATTTACTTTTATTACCCTAGCTAATTCTTTTTGTATTTATTTTTTTTACCTATATAGCTGTGTTGGACTCAACAATAATTCATACATACCACATATAGTTCTTTAATTATCAAAATTCTATGAGTTTACCTTATAATTTCAATTTTCTTTAGATCAGCTTTTACCATAAAAATTGCCTCTACAAATACTATACTCCAACTTAGATGTAATTTCGTTAGCTTGAATGATTTTCCGCTCTTTACCTATAAAAAATTTATCAAGAATACAAACTACTTCCTCATTGATTTCAAGACCTCTTTAAGCTTCAGAGTTATATAATAAGACTGTAGAAGCCGTTTTACCTAATTCTGTTACAAACTCGAAAACATCGTCCTTTAAATTAATTTGTAAATTTCATATTCGCTTTTCATAAACTCTTTACCTCCAGGACACAAAATATTTTGTCTTACCTTAACAAGTATCCAATGTCCTTAATTAATGTTTTCTATTTTTTTTCTCATATTTTATTTACGAGTTATCTTTTCTACTCTTGTTGCAGTATCTTTTTTTGTCAAAGTCAAGCGAATAATGGTATTCTTATTGGCTTTTAAACCATGCACTACATTACCGTCTAAAGCAATTAAAGCTCCTTTTACTAATTGTTTTGTTTCGTCTTTTAATTCAAAATTAATATCTCCTTCCAAAATTTCTATTACAATAGGGTATGAGGTTTTGTGCTCTTTCATAATAGTTCCTCTTTGCATAACAATTCTTAGTTCTTTAGTAAAATCGGTTTCCAATAAAACTTTAATGATAGGTCTTTTCGCGTTAAATAAGATATCTTGATAGGTATTGGCTGTTTTCATAAAATATTATTTTGTAATCATTTAAAATTATACATTAAAATATATTTTAAATATGATTTGAATCATAGCCATACTCTATCGATTTATTTTTTATGTTAATTGTTGGATTTTTATTAATTTTTTGTGGTGAAATTATTTTTTAGAGATCAGAGATTATGCTAAGATATAAATGCAAATAATAGAGCATGTATTAGCTTACTTATTAATTTTTATTTACACCACTACCAAATTAAAAACTAACCAATTTTAAAGAAGACTTTTTCTAATCAAAAGATTAAAAAGTTTATTTTTTTTCTAAATTAAGAAACCTTCTTGAATTCTTAATTTTTTGTTAATTAATACAGTTTATGTAACAAAAAAAAATAAAAACCTTCTTATCTAATAGAATAATAGACTGAATTACAGTTTACTAAAAAAAACAGTAAATTATTTAAACAATTAGTAAAATTTTTAATTCACTAAACAATGAAAACTTTAATTATGAAATGTCTAATGACATTACTCCTTTTTTCTAGTATATTCTCTCCAATAAATGCTCAAGATATCTCTGGCTCATGGGAAGGAAAACTTACCATTAAAGAGAATAGTAGCCCCATACTTTTTAACGTAAAGTTTGAAGCCGGTGCATATTCATCAACAATGGATAGCCCCTCTCTTGGAGTTACTGGCATTCCAATGGATAAAACAATTTTTGAAAACAACATACTTACTATCAAATTCAATAAAGCTAGCTTAAAATATGTTGGGAAACTGAAAGAAAACAAATTTGAAGGAACCCTTTTTCAAGGGCCTAGCGAAATTCAATTAATATTAAATAAAACTGTTAAAACACTTCCAGGTAACACAGATTTACCAACAGCGGAAAACGAGTTAAAAAAATTAATGAATATTGATACGGGTAATTACAAATATACTGTAGAAGATTACTTTGCAAGACCAAAGGCAAGAAGCTTTAGTTTTTCGCCTAACGGTATTTATATGTCATATCGAGAAAAAGATACTAATAAAAAAAATCATATATATGTAAAAAATACTGAAACGAGCACTGTAAAAAGAGTTATTGAAGAGAGAGAGGAATTAATTAGAGGTTTTGCCTGGGCAAATGATCAAAGATTAATATATGTCATGGATAAAGGGGGGAACGAAGATTACCATTTATTTGCCGTAGATATAGATGGTAAAAATCAAAAAGAATTAACACCTTTTGATGGTGTTAAGGTTAGAATATTAAACATCTTAAAAGAAGATAAGGATCATATGATTGTTTCAATGAACAAAAATAATCCCAGCATTTTTGAACCTTACAAAATAAATATTAATAACGGTGAATTAAAACAACTATACAAAAATAAAGATTTAGCTAATCCAATTGATGGATATGATTTTGATAAAGATGGTAACTTGAGAGGCTTTTCAAAACTTAGAGACGGTGTATTTGTAGATATGTATTATACTCTCGATGGTAAAAATTATGAAATTATAAAAAAACTTAGTTGGAAAGATAAATTTTCAATCATTAATTTCAACTATGCTTCTGATAATAAACATGAAGCCTACGTTTATTCAAATTTAGATAGTGATAAAACACAATTATACTTATACAACTTAAAAGAAAATAAAATTGTAAAAAAATTATATTCTAATAAAAACTATGATGTTTCTGGTTTGTCTCTATCAAGAAAAAGAAATTATGAATTGGACTATTTTTACTACGAAGGGGAGAAAGACCATATTATTCCAGTAAGCACCTATTACAAGAAATTACACAAGCGAATTACTTCTCAGTTTCCTAAGTATAGTTATTCTATAGCAGATGTTACCGACGATGAAAGTAAGTATTTAATTTTCCTTCAAAGTGATAAACTATATGGAACTTACTATTCATATGATGCTAATAAGGATTCGTTCAAGCTACTTTATAATTTAATGCCTAATCTCAACGAAAAAGATATGGCAGAAATGCGACCTATTACTTTTAAAAGTAGGGATGGGCTTACAATTCATGGGTATATCACATTGCCAAAAGAAGCACAAAAAGGGGAAAGAGTCCCCGTTATTGTTAATCCACATGGAGGTCCACAAGGTATTAGAGATTCATGGGGATTCAATCCAGAAGCACAATTATTTGCTAGTAGAGGTTATGCTACACTTCAAGTAAATTTTAGAATTTCTGGTGGCTATGGAAGAAAATTTTTAGAATCCGGTTTTAAACAAATTGGAAGAAAAGCGATGGATGATGTAGAAGATGGACTTCAATATGTTATTGATCAGGGATGGGTTGACAAAAATAAAGTAGCTATTTATGGAGCTAGTCATGGTGGATATGCCGTTTTAAGAGGTTTAACAAAAACACCTGATTTATATACCTGTGGTGTAGACTATGTAGGTGTTTCTAATTTATTCACCTTTATGAAAAGTATACCTGCGTATTGGAAACCTTATATAAAAATTATAAAAGAAATATGGTATGATTCAGATGTAGCTACTGAAAAGGTTATTATGAATGAGGTATCACCTGTATACCAAATTAATAAAATAAAAAAACCTCTTTTTGTTGTGCAAGGGGCCAATGATCCAAGAGTTAATATTGATGAATCTGATCAAATTGTAAGTGCCTTAAGAAATAAAGGTTTCGATGTGCCCTACATGGTCAGATACGACGAAGGACATGGATTTAGTAAAGAAGAAAATACCATAGCATTGTATAAATCAATGATGGGATTCTACCATAAACACCTAAAAAACAAGTAAATATAAAAAAAGCCGTTTCAAATAAGACGGCTTTTTTTTGTAATTATCTTCAATGATTTGATTGTTTTAATACCTTTTACTTTTAATTCGTATCACTCTTGAAAATAAATGATTAATATTCTGTACTTTTCAAATCGATTAGTTCTATGTTTCTTACAAGAGGGTATCCTTGATCAGGTGCTTGCGTTTTTTCGGGTACTCTTATAACCCTTAAATTCAGATCATAAATTAAAATAGCTTCCTTTCCTGGTTCTATATTATAAATCAAATTTTGATAACTTGGTAATAGTTCTTTGTTTTCAAAATGTTTAAAACAATTCGAAATAAAAGGCAACAACTTTTTCCTTTGATCTTTTCTAATAGATCCAAATAATGAAGTATTTCCATAATCTCCGTATCCTGAAAAACTACATCCAGAGGAAAATGTTTTCGTTTTCCTACTCTTTAACTTAGTTATATCAACTACATTATTTGTAATACTTGCAAAAAGAGGATGTCTATTTACCATTGCCGAAACCTCTCTCATGAACTCCCATGTTGCGGGATTCCAGTTTATATTAACTAAGACCTCAATAATCTGATTGTTACTAAGGTAACGAGAAATGTACTGAATATCATCAGAAATTAGATCAACACAAGTAATAGGCAATATATTTCCATATTTTGTTTGAAATACAAGCAATGAATCACCTAAATCCATTCCTTTTCCTTTTAATGGAGATGCTTCAAATCTTGAAGACTTTATTTTATAGCTTCTGTAAATACCTCTTGAAGTAATTATTAAAACTCGGCTCTTATTAGTAACATCATAATAACTCCCCAATACAACAAATAAATCGTGTTTTTTTGCTAATTCTAATATGATTTCCTCTAACTCATTCCTTTCGCTTTTTGGCAAACTGCTTGTCAATTCTGGGAATATGAGAACATTCACATTCATTTCAATACTCTTTTTAACTAAGGATACTATTTTATTCGTGTGTTGTTTTGGATTTTGAACAGTAAAAAGCCCCGTTTGACTATCTTTCTTTAGAGGTACTTCAATTTGAAATTGGGCATACTTAACAAAATTTGGTTGATTATCTTCATCTATTTCAATGATTTCTATTTTTGGAAATGTTTTTGTTAATGCCAATTCCTGACTCCAAGAATTACACATCATAAAATAAAAAATTAGTGTCCCTATTTTACTCATTTGGTTTTAATAAAATTACTTTTTTATGTTTGTTTGACCATCAAAGGTTTATGCTCTTATTTTCTTTTATTATTTACAATAAAAGATAGGTTTAAATTTTAAAAATATCCTTTCATAAAATTCATACTTTTAATGATAAATAATACTAATCTGTACTTTATCAATTCAAATATAGTTCATTTTCAATATTAGTATTTCTCTTTACTTTTCGGAGTAAATTATTTGATTACATAAATGAAGCTTTCTTAAGATTTGTATCCCTTTTTTTATTGACTTTAAAAGTATCATTATCAGTTCTTTTATTATAAAAAAACTACAAATACAGAAGTAAAACCATCTACCTAAAATTATCTAAACATCCTTTATTAAAAGGGGAAATAAGTAGAATACTTTCAGTAGTACTACTATTTATTTATTTAATCTTTTTGTATAATTTAGCGTTATATTTTTTTGAATACTGCGTATTAACCAAACTTTCAAACTACCTATTATATCCAACACTTCATGTGATCGTTAATACGCAGTTCTTAATTTATTGAACTATTTTAATAACAAGGATTTGTAACATTTTTTCAAAAATAAGTATTTTCATTACCGTTCCTCCTTGGTAAAATTTTTATTTTTTCGAAGATAGCTTTCAAGTGACCATTTAATTGGTTACTTAATATCTTTTTCGATTCCATTTATACCCCCTATACATTTAACTCTTTGTTATTAATTTACAACAACATAAACATTCTCTTTGTATTTGATTTTTAAATATCTTTTGTTCTTATAACAAATGTAAAAAATACTCTTATGGATTTTTTAAATAAGAACGACTTAGCGTAGTTATTTTTTTCTACATGATTTTCTTCTTACTCTTTTTATAATAAGTCAATCGAAAAACACTTTTTCCATTATTGAGTACCTGTAAACAGCCTTGATAAACATCAATGCTTTATAATTTTATAATTAAACATCTATATAATCATCATTTCTATATTCTATCGTAGTAAACGAAATAGCCTAATTAATAATTATTAAAATTAATTACCCCATTTCGTTTTCTCAATAATTTATTGAACTACCTAAAATGATTAAGCACATCATTTTTCTTTTTTTAAAAAAAAATATAAAATTTTATATTTTAAACTCTATTGAGATGAAATTCAACCTAAGTATAAATTTATTAAACCAACACTTCCACAACTCTAAATATCTTAAAAAATAAAACACTCTCAAGAATTATATTCTGAGAGTGTTTTATTTAAAATTAGTTTGATTCGATACGTTTTTTAATGTCTTAAAGCGTAGCTCGCTCCTTTGCCAAATTCACCTAAAATCAATAATAAGCGACCTAAAAATAATTTCATTTTTTTTATCAATAATTTCCCCATAATAATAAAATTTAAATTCTCTTTATTTTCTGTGCTTGAAAAAACAACAATATAAAGGTACCTCTTAAAAAGATTATTAAGAATGGGATAACCGACAGCTATTTAGTGTTTTTCCGCTTTTTTATAAAATAGGGAACCATAAATTCGATAATTAAACACAAATCTTAGGTCAAAAAAACTGTTAGAATCTTATATTTTTAAATAGAAGATAACTTATACTCTACACTTTTCTTTTAGAGTAAAAAACAATAATAACTGGTATAAAAAAGTATCTAGTATTATAAATAGATGTTTTTTTATAAAATATATCTTTTGACATCTAAATAATTTTATAACCATATCCAACCGACATCAATTTAAACTCGTTTTCAACACATTAAGCATTCGCTTAGGTATAAAAATCAGTCAGTTGGATGGAATATATTTACAATAACGATAAACAATTACTTTTATATATTATTGTACTAATTATTTTAGCACGGCTAAAAATATAATAGATTTGCTAAAAAATAGTTTGAATAATATGTTATAATCGCACCCCAATTCCTAATCCAACATTCCAAGTATTATAACCATCAAATCTTTGATCAAGGAATATATTTGGTAAGACATAAAAAGATTTATTAATATCTTTTTCATACTCAATACCTATTCTTCCTAAATAATAAGACTCTTCCTTTTCTATCTCAACTCCAGGTCCCAAAGTAAGAACAAATCCATTTCCAAAATGATACAACATGTCTAAGGTGAAAACAAGTGGATTTACTCTTTCAACCACTTCATTTTTTGAATTTTTAATAATAAAAGTTTCTATTTCAATATCATTATGAAATCCTATCCCCCATTGCTCATTAAACCAATACTCCACATCCAAACCCCAGGAGGGTACCATGACATTATTCAAACCTTTATTATTAACAAGAGTATGTCCAATAATCCCAATTATCCTAAAACCGTTTTCTTCTTCTTGTTCATTCGTAAATTGTTTTTGTGCATTTACTTGATATATTGATGTCAATATTAAAAGCAATACAACCATATTATTTTTCATATTAAATAAATTTAAAAATTACTATTTTGTTTAGGCTTTAAACACATTTTTAAAACTTTTATTGAACTCTTTTATAAAGAGCACTCTTTACCAATTCTTTTACGTTGTCAATACACTCCTTTTCAGAGCTTATAGTCGATCTAGTTCTTTATAAAATTTTCATAAATAATTCTAAACATATGTTTTCAACCCTATAATTAAATTACTTTATAAAAGTTTTTAACTTTCTTCTCTTTTTATAGTATATGATATATCTCGCTAATGTGTTAAAAACACATTGTCTTCAACGATCCTTATTTATTATAAGAATTGTGATAAAAGTCACATAATTTAGTCTAGAAAAACCTGTTTCTTTGCACTTGTATGTCATCTTGACATTCTTATTATTAAGGGGATAAAGACAAAATAAGTTTGGGGAAACTTGTTGTTAATTTTAGTTCGAGGCAGTAAATATGAAATAAGTCTTAAACGAACTGAAAAAAATCGGCTGAATATTTTTGTTTTTTTCAAAAAACTCTTGAAGCATAGTTCTTCAGGAGTTTTTGTTTTTCTATTACTATCCCAATATATCATCTAATATTTCTAAAAAGCTATCGTAAAAGACCCCCTTAAAGAAAATGGTGTTCCTGGTGTAAAATGGATTTCTTCTTTAGAAACGATTTCATTTTGTAAACGAGATTCTGTCGCAAATTGAGTCTCATTCCAAACTACATCAAACATATTTTGAATTTGAAGACCAAATGTTAAATTTTTAAATTTATATCCTAAATTGAAATCTGTTATTGTATACCCTTTGGCTATAATAGAATTATCCTCATTCGCAGGTCTATCACCGATATGCCTTACTTGTAAACCTCCGTTAAAACCTGATTTTATCTTATAATTTAAACCTCCTGTTAACGTAAAGTCTGGCGCTAAAGGAATAAAGTTCTCTCCTTTTATTTTCTCCAAGGCTCTTGAATATGCGTAATTGGTATCAACGTTAAAAAACAACTGATTTATAAGCTCATAACGAAAACTAAAATCAATACCTTGACGATTTGTTTTTCCGCTGGGCTCTACAATACCTGCATCACCAACATATACGAACTCCTGTTCTAAAAATAAATACCAATATGCTGTATTAACTACTAATCTTGAAGTTGGTTTCCAAAGAAATCCTAAATCAAAACCATAAGAAGCAGGTAAAATATCTCTTCCTTTTTTTAACACAACTACACGTGTATCATTTGAATGAAAACCTTTACCCGTTTTTAAATATAATTGCAAGTCTTGATTGTAATTATAAAAAACATTTAATTTTGGACTTACGATGTTAGCTGTTTCAGAAAATGTTTGGTAATTGGTTTGCAAGGCATCTTTATATTGAAAATTAAAATAATCAAATCGTAAAGAGGGATTGATATTAACCTTGTTAAAGTTAAAAGTCGTACTTACATAAGTGCTATAATTTATTTCATTAATATCTCCAAATTGAATACTATTCAAAACAGTTTTCCTATTTAAAGTTTTTGATAATTCATTACCAAAACTCTGATCATTTCTAACACTAATTCCTATTGAAATATCTCCATCTAAATTGGTGAAGTTTTTTTTGTAATCGCTACTAATTCCAAAAATATTACGTTTTTCTTTTTGCTTAATTTGATCTCCATTTATAGGATCCTCTAGAAAAAATGTAAAATTTGAAAATAATTCAAAATCGTAAGTATTATAAAAAATACTATTCTTAATTGATGTATTATCCGAAATTACTTTATCGTATGTAAATAAAACATTCGTGCGACTTGTTTTTCCCCCTTCTGTATCATCTATTGCTCCAAACCTTGTTATTAAATCATTATCTACAGCACGTACAGGGATTTGTCCAGAAGCATTCCAGTTACTCATAAAATGAGATGCAGTAATTCCTACTTTATCTGTATCTGTAAGCTCAACTGTGTACTTTCCAAATAAATTAAGGCGATTAAAATTCTGTGGGCTTTTAAAATAACCATCTGTCGACATATACTCTGAGGCAATATAAGCACTTTTCTTACTTGAATTTAACACGTTAAGCATAGTTAAAAACCGTTGTGTGTTAAACTGCCCAGCTTCTAACTTAATAAGATTATCCTTTAATCTAGATTTAGTTTGAAAATTTACATAACCTGCTGTATTGAAATTTCCTTTATTTCCATAATATGCACCTTTGCCAAAATCTATTCGTTCAACTGTTTCTGGAATTACAAAATGTAAATCTGCATAGCCTTGGCCGTGTGCGTGCGATACCATATTTGCTGGTAATCCGTCTACGGTAATATTTATATCGGTCCCATGATCTATATCAAAGCCACGAAGAAATATTTGCTCAGCTTTCCCTCCTCCTGCGTGCTGACCAATAAATAAACCAGGTACTCTTTGTAAAATTTGTTGAGACGAATTTACTGGTATCGTTTGACTATCTATTGTTGTAATTATGTTTAGCGCATTTATTTTTTTACCAATGGTGACTTCTTTCAAAGACATTATATCATCTCTCATGGAAATAAAAATTGACTTTAAATTATCTACTATTTTTTGTTTATTAATATAATTAATATGACTAAAAATAAGTGTATCTCCTATTTTGACATTAGACAGCACAAAATTACCTTTTATGTTACTATGTGTATGATGATTACTATTTTTATTTAAGATATAGGCTCCTTCAATAGGTATACTATCAGCAGAAATTACTTTTCCTTTTATATTTTGTGAAAAAATTTGTTGTATAAATAGTATAAAAAATACTATCATCCGGCTCTTAATTTCTAACCTCTTTCTATTCATTATGAAATTTGATTATTCCATCTCCTACATTTTTTAGATCAAGAGTTTATGAAAAAAGTTTTCACGAATACTTTTTTTACACTAAACAGTATGTATTTTTCAAAACCTATACGTGTATCTAAACTCCCTAATCTTTTTGTAGAAAATCATTATTAATTTTAAATTCAGGCCAAAATTAATGCTAAAAGAAAAATGAAGTATGTGATAAAAGTTACATCTTCACTTCCTTTATTGCTAAATTTAAGTTAAACACTAGTTTTTTTACATTATCTTATGATAAAAGAGATTCGGAGACTAGAAACTAATTAAACTTCATAAATACTTCAAGGATGAGTGTATTTTATAATCCAACATGTTTATTCAAAACAACTAATACTTTATGCATTTCTGAATATTAAACTTTTATATACTTTCAACATACATCTTCAAAAGTATAGATGATTTATTTGTGATTATAAAAACTATGTAATTTTAGTGAAATTTGGACTAATTATTTGTTCAAAAACATCTTCATCTGTATTACCTTCAGTGTTAAAAAAAAGGATATTACTATGGTTATTTATTTGCAAAGATTCTTTAACTGATAAAAAGTCTTTTTCATTTACAATGGTTAAAAAACCAGCAAAACCGCTGGCCCCCGATTCACCAGAGATTATTTTTTCATCAGAGCCTTCTGGAAAGTAAAGTTCTCGCATAGCTTGTTTTGTATACGCATCATCAATTTTAACAGAATAGTCCGTACCACTTTTCAGTAAATTCCATGCAATTACAGAGGGAGTTTCACAATTTAAACCTGCCATAATCGTATTACTATTTCCTTTTGATGTTGATATTTTATTATTTCTAAATGACTCCAAAATACCATCAGCTTCTTTTGGTTCTACCACAACTATTTTAGGTTTATTCTTTTCATATTTATTAAGAAAATAATAAATACCAGAAGCGGCCATACTTCCTACACCAGCTTGTAAAAAAATAACATCAAATTGTTTTACTTTTTCAGTTTTTAGATTTTCTTCTAGTTCTTTAAACATTGTTAAATAGCCAGCCATTATTAAACTGGGGATTTCTTTATAATCTTCCCATGCAGTGTCTTGTATGAGTGTATAACCATAAATTTCACTCATCTGCTTAGCTTGTTTACAAGCATCGTCATAGTTTCCTTTCACCTGAATTACTTTAGCTCCTTCTTTTTCGATAGCTTGAATACGCTTAATTGTTGTATCTTGAGGCACGAAAACAATAACCTTTTTACATAAAGTCTTCGCCGACCAGGCTACAGCACGCCCATGATTTCCATCTGTTGCTGTACAAAATGTTTCTATAGAAGGATCTTTTGCTAAAAGACGATTTATTGCGTAAGAGGCTCCTAAAACTTTGAAAGCCTTTAAACCAAATCTATGAGATTCATCTTTTACGAAAATATTTCCAACATTATATTTTTTTGATAGCTCAGATAACTTAATTAATGGGGTTGATTGATATACATTCAAAGATTTATGAAAATCAAAAGCATCATTCATTCTTAATTTATCTATTACTTCATCATTAATAATACTTTTACTCGGAGTATTTTTATAAAATTTATCAGTCATATCTAATAATTTATTACACAAACTTACAATACTGAAAAATAACAACTTAAAAAGTTAAATCATGTAATAAAAGTCTTAGTGTTTTTGATTTTTCGCAAAAAAAATAAAAAAATTTCATTTTTTGCAACTACACCTTTAAAATAGCTCAATTCCTAGTTCACTTACTTCATAAAAGTAAATCAGTTTAGAAAAAGTACTATGTTTAAGTTATTACACAAAATATTTAGTTAAAAAATTTTTAAAACTTAAACATTTCATTGATTTCATTTTTTGAAGTAAATTTAAATAACGGAATTGTATCTGTTTCCCCATTCTTATGATTAACTATAGGTTTCGTTTTTAAAGTTATGCCATTTATCAATTTTTCCTTACTAAAATCTATATATTCTCCATTGATCATATATTTTTTAATATCAGCTTGCACTTGTTTTAAGGGTAAATAGTTTGCGACTATTTTTTCAAAAGCTACCAAACTAATGTTTTGTCCCAGTGGAAGTTTTGTGTTTTTTCTAACTACTGCATAATCAATCATTAAATCTTGAAATGTTTTTGATCCATTACTGATTAATCTTATTTTATTATCCAAATAAAAAGCAAAAATAAACCCCTTAACATAGTTAGCTCCCATTAAACTGCGATTTTTTTCTACATTTTTTCTAACATAATCATTATTTCTTTTTTCTGGAAAATTCTTTAATGTTGAATAATAATACCTCATATTACTATTAATATTTTCTTCAAATTTTTCTCCACTTATATAATCTAATCCTACTGCCATGCAAAAAGTTACATACTCATTGAACCCTTCATTAAACCAGAGGTGTTCAAATGTTTTCCCAAGAGATTTAAACCATCTGTGAAGTGATTCATGAAGGATTATTAAAGATTCATGCTCTCCTATTTCACCTATGACACCAGCAGTAAAACTATTCCCATTTGCCATTGCAGACATGGCTCCTTTTCTTTTACCTAAGATGTCTTTTGTTAATTTAGCTACAGGTGGTTGTCTAATATAGGCTATATAATATGGGAAATCATAATCATCAAAAAAACGCAATGTATTTGGAACTAATACCTTTACTGCTTCTTTAACCTTTTTTTGGTTATATGGTGTTAATTTATCTATATCAATTAGATAATGGGAAATATTATTTTTATCAAATTTTTCAACTTTTAAATCTCTACTATAAATAAAAATGGAATTATTTATTTCTTCTGTTTTTACTGATTTATTACCAATAATGTCAAACTTATTTAAATAATCTGGCACATTTTCCCATGAAACAGTATGTAAAAGGGAAGCTATTTCATCATCTTTAGGGTTCAATAAAAAATGATTTCCTGATAGGGATAAATATTCTTCTTTTATATTAGGAAGAAAATACATTCTAAAAACATCATTACTCTTCAATGTTTGTTTTTCTTCATATCTGTTTTTACCATTTATCCGATAGCTAATTTCTATGGTTTTTTTTTGATCCTTATTCTTTATTGTATACTTATTATGTTCTTTAATGAATGGAATATTCTCTTTTATGGTAAACTCTGAAATACATTCAAATTCGGTATCAAAAGGGTCAGGAGTATGAACTAGTATAATTTCTTTTTTCCCCTTTGTAGGAATTTTTAAATGTACTTTTAATTCAGAAGATTTACCGTCCCATGATAAAGTATAGGCTATTTTATTATGATCCTGTTTATATTTTAAACAACTAAAAATGGATAATACTCCAAGAGAAAAGAAAAAAATACTGTATTTCGCTAACATAATTATTAAAATTAATTTGGCTATTGTTATTATAAATACAATAAAAAATCAAAAAGGTTACATTGTCAATTGATCTATTTAAACAAAATAATTATTAAAAACTTATCTTAACCTTAAATACTAGTCGGTAATTACAAGGCAATTAAAATAGTTTTTTAATCTATTTTATTTTTAAGACGTATTTTTTTATTAACGTTGAGAATAATTTACTTAGATACATCTCACTTATACTATTTGATAAATAATCGATTAACCTTTTAAAAAGATTATTAATTTCAAAATTATGGAACTTGATATCATCAATACTAGTAGAGCTAAAAATACACATGCTTTCCTTAAACTATAAACTTTACGTAATTCCATTTCTATTTCTAATTTAGAACACAAAATTTTAACTTAAATAGAGTATATAAAAACCTCAGAACTCTCTATTACAATAACTTAATATGACATGCAAGCAAGTCTCCCGCTTTGAAGTTTGGTAAACCCTTATTTAAGGGTTTAACCAAATTTTCAGTATTTTATTTTAGTCTTTATTTTAAAGTCCAATAGTTTCTTTTCTTAATTTGAATGCTAAACTATTCCTATATTACTAAGCCCTATTTTATTTAAAAAAGTTTTGCCCTTGATTATAGCTAGTTCTAATAATTAGAATGCTGTAGCAGATAGTTTATGTTTACTATTTCTTTTTTTACTTTATAAATATGTACTTCACTAGTACTACATTAAATTTATTCTAGTAATGAAATTATACATTTGTAATATAACGTTGTCATAGCTATCAGAACAAATCAATATCAGTTTCTTAGTTCTGATGGCTTTTTATCTTTTTTGATTATTCTATCAATTTCAGAGTTTATTTAATACTCCAAAACCATTTTTAAAACTAAATTATCAATAAGCCATTTCAATAATTTTTTCAATATCTTTAGGCGATATCTTTTTATGTTCACCCATTCCTACCCATCCTCTTTCTTCAAAAGTGTTAGCTATAGTTTGTGCTGCTCCTTTATAATTATTTGTATAATCAGATAACTTTGTAGAAATCCCTATATCTTTAAAGAAACGTTCTGTTTTTTCAATTCCCTTTATCGCTTTCTCTTCTATACTTCCAAAAGTCACTCCCCATACACGTTCTGCATACTGTGCTAACTTTTCTTTCTTAGTTTCTAAGTTGTAATAGTAATGACTTGGAGTGAGAATTGCCAATGTGCAAGCATGATCAATTCCAAAAAGAGCTGTTAATTCATGTCCCATGCCGTGAATTGCCCAATCTGTGGGGACACCTTTCTGAATTAACCCATTTAATGCCATAGTGCAAGACCACATAAAATTAGATGCAGCCTTATAATCAGTTTTGTCTTCTAGTATTCTTGGTGCTGTTTCTATAATTGTTTGTAAAATACTTTCTGAAAAACGATCTTGTAAAACTGCACCAATTGGATATGTAATATATTGTTCCAAAACATGTGTAAAGGAATCTGCCAAACCATTTGATATTTGATGATATGGAATTGAATAAACGACTTCAGGATCTAAAATAGAAAACTCAGGAAATAAACCAGAACCACCCATTGATAACTTTTGCTTAGTTTCAGCTCTTGAAATAACAGCTCCCGAATTCATTTCAGAACCAGTTGCTGGTAATGTTAGTACAGTTCCAAAAGGAATCCCTTTTATAGTTCTTATTTTTTTTTCTAATATATCCCAAGGAGTTTTACCTTCATATAATGCCGCGGCAGATAAAAACTTAGTTCCATCAATTACTGATCCTCCTCCAACACCCAATAGATAAGTTATTTTCTCTTCCTTAATAATTTTTAAAGCATTTAATAGAACTTGATATTCTGGATTAGGCGGTATTCCTTCGAATTCTAGCACATCAAATTCTGATAAAGCTAGCTTAACTTTATCATATATTCCATTTCTTTTGATACTTCCTCCTCCATACAACAATAGTACTTTTGCATTTCTAGGTAATTCATTAGCTATTTTAGCTATTTGATTTTTACCAAAAATTATTTTTGTCGGATTTTTAAACTCAAAATTATTCATATTTGTTTTTCTTCTTTATTACTTCAAATTTAAATAAGCAGAAGCGAAATAAGGTTGATCTATGTTAATAAAAATTTTAACCTTAATAACCTTACTATTAGCCAACAACAAGAATTTTAATAATGTTTACTTATAGCCCTCCTTACGGCAAATAAACAACCTTAATTAAAAGTGAAATAAGCTCATGAATTTTATATTTCTCAGTATCAAATAATATCCTATCATACAATATTCTCTTTCTAGACATCTCTTTTATTTTTTAAGTAAAATTCCTATTCATTAACACAACAATTAGTATTATCAATTAATGTAGTAATAAATTTATGATATTATTAATTTCCTTGATGTTAGTTCATTTAGAGAAATAATGGTTTTTGTCTTAAGCTATCAGAATAAAAACGAATTAAATAAATTCATCTTAGAGGGTTCTGGTAGCTTCTTATATTATTATAAAAACTATTATTTTGATAAGTAATAATAAATTCCATCAAACAGACTTTATGATTAATAGAGGACTGTCTCTTTTTAGACATTTCTTTTCTTTTTTTTGCATTAATTATTATAAATCAAGATTGAATTAGATTATTTTTTCTTCTCTTTATTTAATAATTATTTTTTTTAATATAATACAACAAGAAGGCAATCCTCTTTACAAAACCTATTCTTAATTTCTAAAACAAAATTTATGTTTATTAAATCTCTTGCTTAATAAAATAGTTAATTCATTTACAATTTTATAAATCTTCAGCCGTTTCCTTTAAGTGTTAATTATTCCTTGGAGTAATTTATGTTTTTGTCTTAAGCTATCAGAATAAAAATTATACAAAATGTGATTACATCCCTTCTAATGTTCTGATAGCTTTTTCTATTTTTCAAGCAGGTCATAATTTTGTTTTTCTTCATCAAAGAAAAATGTATTAGCTTATTTTAAATATAATTCTTCATGTTTGTAAAGTCTATTTTAAACAAACCAATAAAAATACTTGAAAATGAAAATATAAATAACACTTAATTTGTTAGTTATTTTTCTCTTTTTGGACATCTCTTTTCTATTTTAAGTAAATTACATCTTCACAAACACTACATTGATTATTCCTTCTCTATTCATTTATATATTTGCCGTGTAATTAATCAACCCCCTAATATTAATTATCCCTTAATAGTTAATTTTTTGTAGCTATCAGAATAAAACACCCCAACACAATATTTTTCCCCTTTAATTGTTCTGATAGCTTTTTTCATTTTATAAAATGTTTCCAATGTAAAAATCAGCTAATCATCGAAAACTCTTATGGTCAAAAACTCTAAGCTAATTTTGAATAACTGGAAATATCAATTTGATGTTCGATAGCCGTTTTAACATTTACCGTTTCTACATTATCAAGATCTTTTAACCGAATTACTTCTAATTCATATTGTTTTATAAAAATACTATTGACTCTATTAATAGCAGCATGCATAAAAACAATATTTAATTTTTCTCCCGATCCTCCAAATTTAAAAGTAATGGAATGTCTATATCATAAAGTTATCCACCACTTTAAAGCCTAGAAGAAAAATAGTAAAACGAATATGAATAAATTACCAAAACTAGACAAACCTATTAGCAGGAGGCTCTTCATCAGGGGCAATAATATCCCAAATTAAATATTTTACAGTTAACCAAACATTTTCCTCTGAATCATCTGAACCTATAAAATTGGTATCATATCCTATTTTTACCCAACTCCATTCAGGATCTTGTAAGGCTTGAATAAGTTCTTCCTTTATTTCATCTGCTAAACCTTGATTTATTTCTAAAAGAGTTTTAAAATTATTCTCATACTCTTCATTTGTTAATTCCCAATCTGCCGAAAACTCCTTGATTGAATATTTCAATTTTTTATATTTGACCATAATTATTCTATTGGAAACATTGTATTTATTTCATATTTACCTAAAGTACGATTTAACTTATAACGAACTTCTATTTTGGTTAAATCATTAACCTTTATTGGCGTTCCTGATAACTTTTGACCTGTTAAAATATAATTCGGTGCTCCCACAGGTTTTTTATAACCTAAGCCGATAGTTTCTCCTAGATCAACTTGGAATTTAAACTGAGTCACAGTTTCTCCGTTCCCAAGTTCGGTCTCACTTATTCTTAAAGCTTCTTTAAAAACCTCCGTGGATTCATCTACTGCTTTTAATGCCTTTTTTATACTACCGGCATCTATAAATTTAGATGACATTGGAGGTATTATATTTCCTATTCGTCTCCCTCCTTGTAATTTAGCAATGGATGAACCATCTGGCGCAACACCTTCGGTAGCTCTTCTTTTTAATGCTTCCTCAGTAATATGAAAACCATGCCTTTCAATGGTATGAGCCGCTGAGTTTGCTTTTAATTTAGCAAAATCTCCAACTGTTGGTACCATTCCAGGAAAAACGTGAGACTTTGTTGGTCCTGCCAAATACCCATATCGTCCATCTTTCAAACGAATAGGGTTGCGAATCCATGACCTATGTATTGATTCACTAATATTTCTTGTATGGTTTCTTGTTATTTGAACAGTTCTTTTTCCAACTGAAAAAAAATTATTAACAGAAACCATATCATCTGTAATCTCTCCTGTTATAAATGCAATATTAAGTAATAATTCCTTAACGTTTCCTTCAACACAATTCCAAATAAAATCTATTGGCTGACCAATTACGGGAATATATGAAACAATTTCTTTAACAATAGTTTTTGCAGCACTTCCAATATCTGTTATTTCATTTAAATTTGTATTAATAAAGGAATTATATTCTTTACTGACTAAATCTTTTATTGGGTAATCTTTATTTATAGGTACCAAACTTATTCCTTGCTCCCATCTAGCCTGATCCCATATATATACACTATTATCCTCTAATGCATATTCTTTAAAGTTGTTATAAATATATCTATAGGTATCTCCCTCTTCAACTTTTGTCCACAGAGGAGCATAGAAATAGCGATTATTATATAAGGCTAACTTAAAATCATTTAAACTTTGAAACACAGAAATATCATACTGTATACCATTGATTTGCAAAAGATAAATTTTTCTTTGAGAATCAATAATGCTTGTATCTTGATAAACCAAAGCCTTATCAGAATCTCCATAATAAGCCGCTCTTAAATAGTGCGCTGTCTCTGGCTTTTCTGTTATCATCATAGCTACTTCATCACTTACTCCGTCGTCACTCAGTATTCTTGCATAAATATAGTTCATTTCAAAGTTTTTGTCTATGTCAAAAGACTGAGAGTTAGCGAACTTATTAGTAACATCTTTATAATGTTTTGAAGCAAGTTCCATAGAATAATATATCTCTTTGAACTTACCGATATTGCGGCTATTAATAGAGTCCTGAGGGTAATCAGGTACAATTACAGGATTATATTTTCCTGTGGCTGCAGTTGATCTTAAGTAATACTTCCATAATGGATACGCTTTTTTATCACCCAATAAATAAAAATTGTAGATAGAAACATACAATAAGTCTGGGTCTAAACCAACTTTAGTAAGAGCCTCTTTAGCAACATCTTCTGCTGTAGGATAAGACTTTACATTGGCCATTAATTGCATTGCCTTTATAAAATGATACTGAGCTTTAAGGTGACGACTGTAGTATTTTATTGCTTTATCAACCTCCTCCAAGGTTAATTTATTCTCATGATAGTTAGGTATCTTATCATTAGCGTATGAAAAAAATAAAGCTGTTTCAATAAATAGCTTTTCGTTATTAGAAAAAGAAGTTCTAATCATGTTCGAAGCTAACAACTCATTATTGTCTTCAGCTGTCGCTTTGACTAATGCTTCATTCATTGTTTCGTGACATTGATCAATATATAATTGACTCGCAGGAAAATGGGTATTTAAAACATACCATTGAGCATAAGAAAGTGTTCTAAAATCATTTATACCTCGATCAAATTGTTCTATTTCCTGTGCTTTTAATTTTATTAAAAATTGACTCATAAAAAACAGTACAAAGAATACTAAGCGTATGTAAAATTGACTAAATATTTGTTTTCGCATTATTGTTTATTAAGGATTGTGAATTACATTAATTTTTCAAAACACTGTTTTAAAAAGCTGCAATAGTACTAAAGATTGAGTTTAATTAAGTGTTAAACTTTTCTTTAAAAAAAACGATAGAATGATATTAAACTTAAAGAAAACTATATCAAACAACAAAATATCGAAACCCCAATATTATACTATAAAAATTGTACGAACTCAAATATTCATACTAGCATACGAATGGATTTATTAACATAATATTGTAATCTAAAAAGGGAGGTTAAATTTTAAAATAATTAAAAACTTATATACCTAATATGTTCCTTACAATAATCTACAAAGACATTAACACATAGCTTTTAAAAATTTTTGCTAAGATGGTCAGTCACAAGAAGGGGTTTCTCCATTTGCGATAATTTAATTATGATTTAGAAAAAATAAATTAAGTGTATAACCTTTTATAAAACTGCGTACTAACATCTTAAAAGAAAAACAGTAGTATGAAAAGTTTGGTTAATACGCAGTAAAACAAATATAAAAAGTAAATATAATAATTCTAATGGAAGATAAGAAGTAAAAAATCGTAAAAACAAAGATTATATCTTTTTGAGGAAGCGAAATAAAAAATAAACTGCGTATTAATTAAATCATTGTTTATAAATTTTATGCTTAGTTAATACGCAGTACCCTTCTATCGTTTTCAAATATAATTTAAAGTTTCTTGCGTAAAAATAGGTAAAAACACTAATAAAACACCTGTAAAAACCATTAACAGAAATATGTAGATAATGAAAATTATCTACTACAAATAGCTACTTATCCAATAAATAATTCAAAAAAATTCATGTTTACAATATCAAAATAATAAAGAGAAGAGGCTATTTTATATAAAAGACTCTTCTCTCCAAACTAATACAAACTAACTAAAATTGAAATATCAAACTATTTTACCCAAATATAGCGTACAGCCAAATTGATTTGATAAAATATTAGATGAGTTAATAAAATCTGTCGATGAGACAAGTTTAAAATACGTTCAAAAGAAAAATTAACACCCCAGTAAAATAACTGATTATCATTTATTTAAAATTCAACATTTACTTGAATAAATCAAAAAGATTAGAATCCATTGACTCTAATCCTTTCCTTAAATTTATTTTACTGTTATTGACTTCTATCAATTTATTCTACTATAAAACGTTTCACTACATTTAGATTACCATTTTCTAATCGAATAATGTAAACTCCCGAGTTTAGTTTTTCAATATTAACCTCTGCTTTATCTTTTTCCAAATTAGTAACTCTGCCCTTATCTAATATTCCTTCTATTAATATTCTACCGAGCATATCATTTACGATAAAAGAAAAGTTTGACAAATCCTTATTCGTGGTTGACAAAATTTTTAAAGAACTACCTTTTTTTATCGGGTTTGGTGCTATATTTAAAAATGTTAGTCCCTCTTCATACTCATCTCCCAAAATATCAATTCTGCTTCCAAAAATTATATTTCCTTTAAACTTACTTTCTAAACAAGATTTTTCGTAAATCTTTATATTTGAAAATGTAGAGTTATTTCCTGAACCTTCATCATTGTCATTTATAAAAACAATTTTATCTACTTTCCCTGTATAAGAATCTCCCACTGGAATAGCATAGGTTTTTGTACCTTGAGCAAAATTATTAAAATTAGTTACTCCGAAATTTTGGCGCCCAAAAATCTTGAAGTATTTATTTGGGGTTAAACCATTATCATTTTCAAAACCAATTCCGTGAATTTCTCCTTCTGAAGTACTATCAAATTCGAACTCAATTACAGTATTCGGTGTTATCGTATAGGGATAATTAATATACTTCCATGTGTTGTCCTTTAAAGTAATAGCATTTCCTTCAGGAGTAAGAGAAAAGTTTCCTATTTTGTCTTGATTTGAGAAAGAATTAATTTCATGTTCATTAAAATCTAATGATATACAATTACCTTTTGGTTTTGCTGTACTTTCAATAATACTAAAATTTCTATTTGAGATATCGAAAAAAACATGATCACTTCCTTTTACCATAACCCTATTTTTAGCTCCTAATAAATTTGGAATCAACACCTTACAAGATCCATCATTTAAAACTCCATTTGCTAATACAATTGGATATGTTTCTCCTCCATCAGTAGATAGTAAAATATCAACTGACTTAGCGTTAATTCCATTACTAGTTGTACCAGCAACACTCCATCTAATTACTTGTTCACTTCCTGCTGGATAACTAAGTTCAGTATTCGGCGAAGTTACTTTAAAAGGCCCTGCATCGGCATTCACAGTTATCTTCATATCATCACTATTGTTAGCTCCACCACCAATTCTATTATCCCTTACTGTTAATCTAAAGTTTAATTCTCTATTTACATTCGGTATCACCTCCCAAGTCGATTGTGTTTCTCCTTTTTTAATAATATCCATATGAGGAAAATATCTATAAGGTTTTCTTGTTGGAGCGTAAGATCTAAATGCAACACCTGAAGTCTTACTTGCATCTGGAAATGTATGTGCTGCGCCATTTTCATCAATCTGTTCCCAGCAATATGATAAAACATCTGAAGCATTAGCATCTGAAGCCATTCCTGTTAAAACAAACGGAGTCCCTTTTGGTATAATATAGTTTACTCCTGCACTAACTTCTGGAGCACTATTTCCTGTATTTATGTCTGTCTGGCAAGAAGTTGATTTTATATAATTTGTTATTTGTTCTATACTTGCCGCATGAAAATAAGAATCACTATGCGACTGTATATCAGTATCTAATGTAATCCCAGCATAACCCATTATCGTTGACCCACTCCCTGGTTCCATTTGTACATTACTTGGGTATTCTTCGTCAAAAGTAAAAGTATGAGTTCCTCCAAATTGGTGTCCAATTTCGTGCGCTACGTAATCTACATCAAAAACATCTCCTTCTGGAATTTGATGACAACTATAGGAACCTCCTTTCTTTCCGTCAACACAAACGCTAGCTACGTATGCCTGTCCATTTTGATATGCCATATGAAATAAATGTCCTATATCGTAGTTTGATTCACCAATTACCCCTGTTAATGTTATTTGAGTTTCGGTATTTAAATCTGCTGAATAAGGATCGTTATTCATATCTGTATAAATAACTGCATCTGTATTTGCTATGATCTCCATCGTAACATTAAATTCTGTTTCAAAAATTCCATTTACTCTTGTCATGGTAGCGTTGATAGCAGCCAAAGCCCCTTCCTTAGTACCCCCATGATATTTAGTATATTCTCCCGTAGTCGAAATAGCAATCCGATAAACTCTTAAAATACCATCATTCGCATTTCTTTTGAGATCTACTGTTTTTGTTGATTTTTTATTAATCTTTGGTTCAGTTGTACAGTTAAAACCTGTAAAGCTTTTTGGCTTATCTGATTTGGTAAAAACACTATAAATATGCTCTTTTTGAGAATAGCGCTCTATAAAAACGGTTGCTTTATCAACTCCCAAACGCATACTTTGAAGCCCTTTTGGAGAAATGCTAAAACGAATTCTGTCTCCTGAATCTTCTACATTTATTCCTGCATAAGACTTTATATTAGGATATTTAGCTGCTAGTTCTGGATGTAGCACAGAAGCTTCAAAAATTCTGTAATTTTCAAAGACACCCTTTGCATCAGGAAATGAAATTATTAAATCAGAAGATTTTGATGTAATTCTCCTCAAAGGTGCTTTTGTAAGGGCTTTTCTTAAGCTCTCAATGTCTAAACTAAAAATATTATTTATTGGTAATTTCTTATCAATAATATTTCTGCTTTTTATTTTTTTTGATGGAACAACTTTGTTCCAAAAATTGTTATTTTGAGATACCGAAGAAAGACTTGCCATCAGCAGCATGACAATAACTAAATTATTTTTCATTTTATAAAGGGTTGTCTTTTTAACTCAAAAAGCTTATTTTTTGCTATGATAATTGAAAATCATAACACTCTTAATACTTTTATAAAGTCTTCTTATTTTTTATTTCTATTCTATTTATTTTGAACTCACTTCTTTAGATCAACAAAATTCGTAATAAGTGAAATAATTTAAAACAATTAAACTGTTAATAAAGAGTTAAACATAAAAAAATATAGAGGAATCCAAAATTATCTGATTTAAAAAAACTTTTATTCTTTTAACTCAAAAATATTTTTTTGTATAAACCCTTGTTTTTAAAATTTTAATAAAGAGTATGAATTAGAAATTTTCAAACTTCTCATGTATTTAAAAAGGTCAGAATTGTACAATTCTGACCTTTCTAGGTTTAATAAAAATATAAAATTCAATTAATCGATAAGAAGATTAATTATTTATTATAAAACGCTTCGATGTATCTATAAAATCATTTTTCAACTTAATGATATACACACCTGGTTCTATGTTTTTTAGATACACTATAACATTATTTGATACTTTTTTATTCAATATTCCTTTCGTGATGAATTTACCATTTAGATCAAATATTTCATAAGGAGTATTGGACAAATCTTGATTAGTCCTTGATAAAACAGTTATGTACCCTCCTTTTTTAACAGGTGAAGGAGCTATTTCTATTAAAGATATCGACTCTTCGTTCTCGTCTCCAAGGATATCGACTCTATTTCCAAAAGTTATGGTTGCTTTTAGCTTACTTTCCTGACAAGACTTCTCATAAATTTTAACATTTGAAAATGTAGAATTATTCCCTAATCCCTTATCATTATCGTTTATAAAAACGATTTTATTCATTTTTCCAGTATATGAATCTCCTACCGGGATTAAAAAAGTTTTAGTTCCACGTACATAATTATTAAAATTAGCTACTCCATAATTCTGATTTCCAAAAACCTTAAAATATTTATTTGGTGTTAATCTATCATCATCTTCAAAACCTATTCCATGAACTTCTCCTTCTGATGTACTACTAAATTCAAATTCAATAACGGTATTTGCAGTAATAGTGTAAGGGTAATTAATGTACTTCCATGTATTATTTCTTAAGCTAATAGAGCTTCCATTAGATTGCAGAGAAAAATCTCCATCCTTATCTTGATTGGAAAAAGAATTAATTTTGTATTCATTAAAATCTAAAGATTCGCAACTTCCTTTAGGTTTTTCTGTTTCATCCCCCTCGACAACATTAAAACTTTCATCTGATACGTCAAAAAAGATATGGTTACTCCCTTTTACCATAATTTTATTTAATCTACCAATTGCTCTTGCAGGAATTACAACGCTATGAGAACCATTATTTGGAACATTTTTAGCCAAAGTATGTTCATATGTTCTACCATTATCATTTGATAACAAAATATCAACTGACTTGGCATTTATTCCATTATTTGTTGTTCCTGCAACATTCCAAGTTACTATTTGCTCGCTCCCTGAAGTATAAGTAACCTTTATGTTTTGTGAAGTTATTTTAAAAGGGCCTGCGTTTGCATTTACAGTTACTCTCATATCATCACTATTATTAGCTCCTCCGCCTTCTCTATTATCTCTTACTGTAAGTCTAAATTTATACTCTCTACTAACATCAGATAAACTTTCCCATGGACCAGCAGTAGCTCCACGATTAACCTGCTCCAAATCTGGAAAGTACCTAAATGTTTTTCTTGTTGGCGGAAATGATCTAAAAGCAACACCCATACGAGAATTTTTATTCGGGCTTATTGTTGCTGCGTTATCTTCATCAAACTGCTCCCAGCAATATGATAAGACATCTCTAGAATTGGCATCTGAAGCACTTCCTGTTAAAACAAACGGAGTCCCTTTTGGAATGGTATAATTTGGACCTGCTTCTACTCTAGGAACACTATTACCAGTATTTTTTTCTGTTTGACAAGAGGTTGACTTTACGTAATTTGTTATCTGTTCTATAGTTGCAGCATGGAAATATGGATCACTATTTTTTTGTATATCAGTATCTCCTGTAATTCCGGCATACCCCATTATCGTAGAACCACTCCCCGGCTCCATTTGTACATTTGTTCTTTCATTTCCGCCGAAGGTCCATGTATGGTTACCTCCAAATTGATGCCCTATTTCATGAGCTACAAAATCAACATCGAATTCTTCTCCTTCAGGCTTCTGATGGCTACTAAAAGCACTACCCTTTTGCCCATCAACGCAAACGCAACCTATACACCCAGCATTTCCATTTTTTCTTGCTTTATGAAATAAATGTCCTATATCATAATTAGATTCGCCAATAATACTTGTAAGCGTTGCTTGCAATTGTCCATTGAGTCTACCAGTACTATATGGATCATCAGATGCATCCGTGTAAATTACTCTTTCTGTGCCTGGCACTACAATCATAGTAACATTAAAATCAGTTTCATAAATGGCATTAACTCTTGTCATTGTATTATTGATAGACCATAGAGCCTCTCTTTTACTTCCATGGTAGTTGGTATATTCACCAGTAGCTGAAATAGCGATACGATAAGTTCTTAAAACACTATCATTCGCATTTTTATTTACATTTCCTGTTTTTTTGTTTTTCGTTTGAGTACTTGGATCGGTTGTACAATTCAACCCTCCAATACTTCTTGGTCTATCTGCTCTATCAAAAACTGCATAGGTTTGTTCTTGCTTTGAGTATGGTTCAATAAAAACGGTTGTTTTATCAACTCCTAAACGCATACTTTGCATTCCCGCAGGAGAAACGCTAAATCTAATTCTATCTCCTGAATCTGCTATATTTACTCCTGCGTACGACTTAGCTTCAGGATATTTAGCAGCTAATTCGGGATGTAATACAGAAGCTTCAAAAATTCTGTAATCTTCAAGTTTTCCTTTTTCATCTGGGAACGAGAGTACAAGATGAGAAGACCTTCCATTTACACCTCTGCTAGGAGCCTTCTTTAAAGTTTCCCTCAAGGCATTAATATCCAGACTAAAAATATTGTTTGTAGGTAGACTTTTGTTATTTACTGATTTTTTTATTGCTTTTTTTGATAGTGTAATTTTTTTCCAAAAATTTTTGTTCTGAGAGAACAAAGAAATACTTACCATAACCATGGCGATAAATAAATTATTTTTCATTTTCTAAAGGGTATTTTTTATTAAAAAATTAATAGTTTATAAAGTTTAAGTGTAGTCGTTATTTTCAGAAAATCTGTTATTTATAAAATTATCATTTTATAGTACAGAAAGTCTAAGTCATTAACATGACGGAATATAAAAGGGTTTTCATTCTAAAGGGGATTAAAATTTAAACTGAATCGTTTTTTACTATTTACTATAATGTATTCATTAAAAAATCTGTTTCTGTTTTTTTAATTATTATCATTTAGTAAATAGATGCTAAGTCATTAATAATGGAATATAAAAGAGTTTTCATTCTAAAGGGGATTAAAATTTAAACTGTGTCGTTTTTTATTATTTACTATAATGTATTCATTAAAAAATCTGTTTCTGTTTTTTTAATTACCATAATTTAGTAAATAGATACTAAGTCATTAATATAACGGAATATAAAAGGGTTTTCATTCTAAAGGGGATTAAAATTTAAACTGTGTCGTTTTTATTATTTATTATAATTTACTCATTAAAAAATCTGTTCCTGTTTTTTTAATTATCATAATTTAGTAAACAAACGCTAAGTCATTAATATAAAGAAATATAAAAGGGTTTTCATTCTAAAGGGGATTAAAATTTAAACTGTGTCGTTTTTATTATTTATTATAATTTACTCATTAAAAAATCTGTTCCTGTTTTTTTAATTATCATAATTTAGTAAACAAACGCTAAGTCATTAATATAAAGAAATATAAAAGGGTTTTCATTCTAAAGGGGATTAAAATTTAAACTGTGTCGTTTTTATTATTTACTATAATGTATTCATTAAAAAATCTGTTTCTGTTTTTTAATTATCATAATTTAGTAAATAGATACTAAGTCATTAATATAACGGAATATAAAAGGGTTTTCATTCTAAAGGGGATTAAAATTTAAACTAAATAATTATTATTATTTCTACTTATTAATTTTAACTTTTAAAACAGTCGTCCTTGTTTCTAAATAATCAATTGTAAACTATGGTGAATTCGAATCGCATTAATGTGATTTTAAACAGGAAAACAGTTTTTAAATATTTATTATATAAACAAAGCTCTCACTCTTAAAAGCCAACAATCAGGCCTTCTTTATAGAAAAAATTTCAGATGTGATAAGTACGATTTTATGCTTAGTAGAAGAAAGTAATTTTCTTTTTTTCATTTTCTGAGGGGTTTAAAGTTGATCAAATTTATATATATTTTTTTCTAATAATTGTTAACAAAAGGTTAATCATAAATGTAAAATATTCACTATTGTTAACCACACCTAGTATACAGCACCTTACATAAAAAAAAATTTTTTTGAAATTTTAGTATATCAAAAAAAGCCCTTGATCTCTGAAAAAAGTTTTTAAAAAATAGATAATAAACAGCGTAAAGTATTAGTATTTATTGGTATTGTAAGGTCTTTTTTTCTATTTAAAAGTTGATAAATGTTATTCTCATAGTTCTGGAAACAATTGTTTTTACAGTTTAAAATACCATTTTCTTTTCTACTTCTTTATAAAACAGATTAAACAAAATAGTCTAAATAAATTCGTATTTCAACGCAAATAGGTACATTGTACTTTATAGTAGCTTGAATTCTATCGTTTTTAATTTTTAAGTTAAAAGTTATTTAAAAAAGTTAAAAATTCATCTGAACGAGAAACAAAACCATAATCAGCTATGTAAGTAGATAAAAACAGTAAGATAAAACCTAAACTCATACCCTGATAGTATCTATTATCAATAAACACTAATAGTATTGCAAACAATATCATAAATACTGGATAAACAAATTTCATTAGAAACTTCCCTGCTTTATTATCATTTATATGTTTTATTCTTTCTTTTTCAATGGCTTCTGTTTTTTGTTTCTGATAAAGTAAAATACTTTGTTCAGCATGGTTAGGTCGACTGTATAATATATAACTTCCATAACCAATTAGAAGTAAAATCAGTAAACCTAACGGTATTAATGTTCCTTTTAATAATTCATTCTGACTCTGCAATATTCCGAAAAAGGCAAATAATAATAAAATTCCTATACCTATCATTATTCTACCTTGAATTACCTCACTCTTTACCCAATTATTTATATATTCTATAAAATCTAAATCCATCTATTTAAAATTAATTATAAAAATTTATCTTATGCATACTGATATTCTGCTTTTAAAAAGCGATTATTGTTTATGTGATTTCTCGAGTTGTTCTTCTCGTAAAATCCTTTAACATTATTTTTTCCAAAATTTCTTTTTTCAAGTTAAAAAACTAACAAATACTAATCAATCCTATAAACCTATATTTTTCTCTAAAAAAAATCTATTCTTAATATCTATTAACAGACTTTATAATACAGCAAAAATTTATATAAAGTAACTAAAATTTAATAATCTGACTACTTATGAATATTAACTCCATACCTACTTGAGATCAATTTAGAACTATTGTATTTTCAATAATTGTATGTAATTACATATTATAATAAAGAATCAATTACGAGAAAAAAGTAACTCATAAACAAACTAGCACTTAATAATTAGCACCGCATACATTATACTTTTTATGTAGAAATAAATTATTTAACCGTATTCATAATAAGTTTATCAAATACATTATCTCCAAAATATTTTCTAATAAACATCATTTGTTTTGCAAACTTTCCTGCAACATATCTATTTTTTGGTTTTGATGTATTAACAGCTTTACTAACCAAATCAGCAATTACTGAAGGAGGCGAAAGTTCTCCTGGTTTGTCATACATTCTTTTTGTAGCATTTGCCACGGTATTTGTCATCTCCTCATATGCAGTACCTTTTGCTCTTTTTACCAGAGGACCGGTCAATACATCTCCAAATTCTGTATGAATACCTCCAGGCTGAATAACAACAACATTGATATTGAATTGTTTTAATTCCAGTCTAAGACAATCAGACAAGCCTTCAAGAGCATGTTTCGTTGCATGGTACCATGATCCGAGCGGCGTATATATTCTTCCTCCCATTGATGACGTATTTATAATAGTACCACTGTTTTGCTTTCTCATATGAGGTAAAACAGCCTTTGTGATTTCCGATAAACCAAAAATATTTACTTCAAATTGTCTTTTAGCATCTTCAAGATCTACATTTTCAAGAGCACCGTAAACAGCATATCCTGCATTGTTAAATAATACATCAATTTTACCTTGTTCCTCAATCACCTGACTAACTACTGACTGAATTTGTTTTGGGTCTGTAATATCTAACTGTAAAGACTTTCCTCCTGCATGAAGTAAATCATTCATATTATCTAAACGTCTCGCAGCCCCGTATACTATATGTCCTTCTTTAATTAATTGTAATGCTGTTACCTTACCTATTCCTGAAGATGCTCCTGTTATTAGAATTACTTTTTTCATATTGTTTCGATTATTACTTTATATTGAACTATAAAGCAAAGTTATAATCATTTGCTTTTGACTTTGTGTTATTTTTATTGTTTCTATAATACTTTTTACTGATATTTTTTATTCTTTTAATTTCGTATTTTTAACAATTCGTTTTCCAATTCTTGTTTCGCATCAATTTCATTACTATTTAATGTTTTACCTATTAAATTATGTTCTTCATAAGGGTCAATCAATAAATCAAATAATTCTATATTCCCTTTTTTATTTTCAATCAATTTATAGGTTCCGTTACTAATAGTCCAAATTTCATCAATTTCGTTACTCATTTCAGAGTATTGAAATTTTCTAATATCAATATTATCTTTTAACAAGGATGTAAAACTCTTACTATCATAAATCACATCAACATTTATCCCTGATAATGATGCAATGGTTGCAAACAAGTCTGTCCCATTAATTAGATTATTGTCGACACCTTGACGATTAACTCCTGCGCCAGAAATGAACATTGGTGTATTAATTCCCCCTTGATATAAGCTTCCTTTTGCTTTATCATTTGTATAAGGAATTTGAGCTACTTGATTTGGTGTGCCATTATCTCCAATAAAAATAATAATTGTATTTTCTTTTACATCTTTTGAAATATTTTCTAATAATCTTCCTATCTGAAAATCCATTGCTTCAATTGCAGCCATATAGTATGGAATTGGGTCAATTCCTTGAATATATTCTGGTAAGTTTCCTTGTGAGTGCATTTCATTGGGAGGTATATGAAAAGGAGTATGTGGAGCTGTATATGCTAACCATAAAAACCATGGTTTTGTTTGATTATTTATCCAATCTTTAGCCAAAGTAGTAAGTTTTTTAGTTATATACTCATTTTCAACAGAAACAACTCCATCCTCTGAATAATTCCATGCAGAATAATCTCCTGTACCAGATAATAACCCAGCATAATAATCCATTCCTAGAACTTCTGGATTGAATGTTGTATTAACATTTCCTGCCAAATGCCATTTTCCTATTAAAGCTGTCTGATATTGATTATTGGTTTGCTCCTTAATGTAATGATGTAAAATTTCTTCCGTATTATTTAAGATATCTCCTGCCCATTTTACGCCTGTTCTGTAGCCATACTTACCTGTAATAATTGAAGATCTTGTTGGAGTACATGTAGGATAAACCCAAAAATTAGTAAAAGTTAATCCCGATTTTCTTATCGCATCAATATTAGGTGTAGCTGGCTTGATACTTCCCTCTGCATATCCATTTATTGCATCTTTGCCTAAATCATCAGCAATAATCAAAAGGATATTTGGAGGGTTTATTCCTGAATCAACAATATTTGTGTCTTCTTTAGAACAAGAAAATAGTAATATAAGAATCACAAATGTTACGCTTAATTTCTCTATCATTTTTTATTTCACTTTTTAACTTTATACTTTGACCTTTTTTTGTGAAAAAAGTTTAATTTGATTTTTTTTAAGTAAAAATAATATTCTTTTATATTAGAACAATAAATATTTTGAAGTTACTTAATGGTTTATACTTAATAAAAACTAGTAGTATTATCTATCATATTTTTCTTTATAAATACGTAAATTTGAATTTTATTAAGGATTCTGCGTATTAACCGAACTTTCTACTATCTATACCCATAACTTCATGAGAGAAGTTAATGCGCAGTTTTATCAATTTTTATAAAAATTTTCAAAACTTTTAAAATTCCATTTCCTACAAATTTATCTTCACAAAGAATTAACAAAAAATTAATTTTAAGATGTTTTTTTGAATAAGCCAAAAAAAAACACCTTAAAAATATCTCATACTGTAATAATTTCATCTTTTCTGTTAAATCATTACGTAAAGTTACATAATGATGAATTTTGTAGATGGAAAATGGACTGTTTTTTTATTTTTACAGAGAATTTATTTAACCCCTAAAATAATTTAAATGCCAATAGAAAATATTCCTGAAATATATATTGAAAAAGCCACCGATTTAAAAGACTTATTCGTATATGATTTAAAAATGCAACATAATATCGTTAAAACAAAAGTAACTCTAACGAGACATATGTTTAGTTTTTTGCAGACAGGTGAGAAACAAGTAAATCTAGCGGAAGATTCCATAAAAATTAATAATAGTCAATCATTACTTATAAAAAAAGGAAATTGTATTTGGAGTGAACTCATAGATAAGGAAAAAGAAAATTATTACTGTAAGTTATTATTTTTCTCTGAAAAAAGATTACAAGACTTTTTAAATAAACATGTGAATTCAACTTCAGAAAAAGAAATTACACCTTCACACTTTGTTATAAGAAATGACTCTTATATAGACACCTATCTGAATTCACTATCAACAATTATGACTGCTCCTCCGTTATTTATAGGAAATTTACTATCTGTTAAATTTGAAGAGTTACTACTATACCTGTTAAATAAATATAAAAAGCCATTTGAAGCTTACTTACATTCGCTTGTAAACGAAGATATATCTCCTTTTAAAAAAGTAATCAATCAAAATATACACTCCAATTTGGCTTTAGAAGAGATTGCTTTTTTATGTAATATGAGCTTGTCGACTTTTAAAAGACGGTTTGTTAAAGAATATGGGTGCTCTCCAGGAAGGTGGTTTAAAGAAAAACGTTTATTAAAAGTAAAAGAGCTATTATCTGACGAAAACACAACTCCATCAGACATTTATCTTGATTTTGGTTATAATAACTTATCAAACTTTAGTATTGCTTTTAAAAAACGTTTTGGGATAAATCCTTCAGAGATCTAATTTGACCTTTATTCATAAGCATTTTTAGCGATGAAAGAATATTTTTGGAGCTATAACAATCTTAAAAAATATTTACTATGTGCAAAAATCACGGCGTAACTTATGTAGGCCAAGGACAAGTAGAAGTGAAAGAAATAAACTACCCTAAATTAGCTTTGGGTGACAGAAAATGCGAACATGGAGTTATATTAAAAGTAGTTTCAACAAACATATGTGGTTCAGATCAACATATGGTAAGAGGTAGAACAACTGCTTCACCTGGTCTAATTTTAGGACACGAAATAACTGGTGAAGTTATCGAATGCGGAAATGATGTTGAATTCATTAGAAAAGGAGATTTAGTTTCTGTACCTTTTAATATTGCTTGCGGACGATGTAGAAACTGTAAACAAGGATTAACGGGCATCTGTTTAAACGTAAATTCTGAAAGACCCGGAGCAGCATACGGCTACGTAGATATGGGCGGATGGCTAGGAGGTCAATCAGAATATGTTATGGTTCCGTATGCAGATTTTAATCTATTAAAGTTTCCTAATAAGGATCATGCTATGGAAAAAATAAAAGACCTGACAATGCTCTCAGATATTCTGCCAACAGGATTTCATGGAGCAGTTACAGCAGGGGTTCAAGCAGGTTCAATTGTATACATTGCTGGTGCTGGTCCAGTTGGCTTAGCAGCAGCTGCTAGTTGTCAATTGTTAGGTGCAGCAGTTGTTATTATTGGAGATTTAAATGAAGAACGATTAGCGCATGCAAGAACTTTTGGATGTGAAACTATTAATCTTGCAAATGGCATTCCAATAGAAGAGCAAATAGCTATGATCGTAGGTATTCCTGAAGTAGACTGTTTCATAGACTGTGTTGGTTTCGAAGCTGTTAGTCATAGTGGAAAATCTTTTGAAGAAAAACCTGCTGTTGTTCTTAATCAGGCTATGGCAATAACAAGGGCTGGCGGTCAAATAGGAATTCCAGGACTATATGTTACTGAAGATCCTGGAGCTAAAGCTAATGAAGCAAAACAAGGAAGTCTAAAAATCCGATTTGGTTTAGGTTGGGCTAAATCGCATTCTTTTCATACAGGGCAATGTCCGGTAATGAAATATCATAGACAATTGATGAACGCTATTTTATATGATAGAATTGATATTGCTAAGGCGGTTAATGTAGAGGTGATAAGTTTAAAGGATGCTCCAAAAGGATATGCTGAATTTGATAAAGGAGTGGCCAAAAAATTTGTAATTGATCCTCATGGGTTAATAGCTTAACAAAAATGAGCTTTTTTCATAACCAAATGAACTTTTAAACAAAATACGAACTTAAATATATTTGTAAATTTGCATCAGAAGTTAAAAATAATTAAAATAAATAAAAATGAGTATTACATTAAAACAAGCTGAAGAAATGATTTCAGCAGCTAAAAATAAATCTGTAGAATTAGATACAAAAATGAATATTGCAATTGTTGATGCAGGCGCAAATTTGGTAGCTTTTGCTCGTATGGATGGAGCTTGGTTAGGTTCATTAGATATTTCTATTAAAAAAGCTAAAACAGCACGTTTCTTTGATATGAATACTGGAGTTATTGGTGAATTATCACAACCAGGTGGTTCTTTATACAATATCGAGCATTCAAATAACGGATTAATTACATTTCCCGGAGGAGTACCTGTAAAAGATGCCAACGGTAATGTTATTGGTGCAATCGGAGTTAGTGGAAGCACAGTAGAAAATGATCATACGGTAGCAGAAGCAGGTGCTTTAGCAATTTAAGAAAAATACAAGTAGCATTAAGAACACAAGTTTAGAGGTATTATATGATACTTCTAAACTTGTTTCTTTTTAACCTTAAAAAAAGAAATCTTCAAAGATCAGCTCTCTTTCAGAAAATTAAAAAAGTTTTTCTTCATTGAAAAATAGAATTCTATAATTAACAATTATCTGACAGTAAAACTTTTACTGTTTTAAAAAAACTCAGTAGTTGTAAATTCATAACTGTAACTTAGTTAACTAAAATACTTTAAGTTTTTTGAAATACTTTTTAAATAGACAGAAACATTGCAACAATATTTATAATTCTCGCTGAAATTAAAACTTAATTGACGCACTCTCTTAACTCTTTTGAAGCTTTAAATTTCACTACCTTGTGTGCTGGTATTGAAATTTTTTCTCCTGTTCTCGGGTTTCTTCCTTCTGTTGCTTTTCTGTCTGCAACACACCAAGTTCCAAGCCCTCCTATCCTAACCTCTGCCCCCTTGTTTAAATTTTCTTTTAATCCATCGATAAAAGAATCTAAAGCCAACGAGGCTGTTTGTTTTGAAATATCGGCTTTAGACGCTATTTGATCTATTAATTCTGATTTGTTCATAAGTTTGGTTTATTTAAAATTATATTACAAATTAAAAAAATAAACATAAAAAACAAATCATCATTCAATTTTCTTAAAACTACAAAACAAAAAGTTTTGCTTGGTTTCAAAGGGTGTTATATGGTCTTCAGTAAAGCAATTTAACCTCTCAAAATCATCTTCTATTTCTATTAATAAGTTTTGTTCACTGTATTGTACAATATCTAATCCACTACATTTTAATGGACCTTTTTCTGAAAATACTCCTATCACAATATGCCCCTTAACATATTTTTTTAATAGCTCTAAATAATTATTTATTTCTGGTTGTTCTCTCAAAAAATGAAATGTTGCTCTATCATGCCAAATGTCATAACTGGTTTCTGGCTCAAAACTTACGATATCACTAACGATCCAATTTACTTCTTTTGCTTTTACACCAAGACGATTTTTGGCTTTTTCAATTGCCTTTGATGAAATATCAAGTACAGTAATATTTGTATAACCATCTTCTAGTAAAAAATCAACAAGAAGGCTATCCCCTCCCCCAATATCAATTATTTTAATATTTTTATTGTATCCAAATGATTTTATAAAGTTTAGTGATGTTGTAGGTATAGGCTGAGTCCAACTTACTTGATCTGATGTTTTGGTCTTATAAACCTTATCCCAATGTGTTTTTTTATCAAATTTCATTTTTTAAATATTTGTCATGCAAAAAACTAATAATTAGTAAAGCTTTGCAATACTATAGAAGTATTTTATATCAAAAAAATTATCTATTAGATTTAATTCTAATTAAATTATCAATTTCGTTTTTATTACCTTGACAAAGCCCCTAATTAGTTCAACCTTTATACTTTTTATTATAGCTGTAAGTTTTAATAATGCTCGCTTTACTTTATTTTATTCCGACCTCATTGAGGCAATCCAACACGATGCAGTATTTTAAACTTTATATTTATTATGTTTTTTTGATGTTATTTGTTAAAAATCAATAAACTAAGTAAATAAATTCAGAAATTAATAACCTTAATAAGAACTATCTTTAAATAAAGAATTTACAATTCAACAACACTATACTTTTTATAGTGCTAAACTGAATTCTTGTTTTATATTTGTAATGACAATAAAAAATAATAGCTTAAATTATATTAAAATGCTAAAGTTTAAAGGAAACGAATATCCATGTTGCGCAAGTTTAACGATGGGAATTATAGGAGGTAAGTGGAAAACAGTTATTTTATTTCATTTAATGAATAACAAATTAAGATATAATGAAATAAGAAAGCTTATGCCTACAGTGACTGAAAGAACGCTAAGTTTACAGCTAAAGTCTCTTGAAAAAGATAATTTAATAAACAGAACAGTTCATACAACTAAACCGCCCTTAAAAGTTACCTATTCATTAACCAACTTTGGAAAAACTCTGATCCCTATAATAAAATCTATTGCTGATTGGGGAGATTTTGTTGCAGAAAAATATGGTGATCAACTTCCTGCTAAACAACATAATTAAATATTACCAAACCAATAATAAATACTTATGAAGAATTATTTAAACTTATTTTTAATAAATAAGAAAAACTGTCTTGAAAAATAATTTCATTGACAGATAGTTTTTCTTATTTATTAAAATTTTACTTTAGTTGTTCTAAAATTCTTTGAGGTAATTCTTCATTACATATTTCTCCCCCATCAACTATTGAGGCAATGTCTCCTACTGAATCAATAACTCTCAATTGAATTAATGCCATATACTCTCCTGGTTTTATTTCACTTAAATTTTGTATAAAATCTAAAAGCTTATTAAATAACTCCATCCATTTAATCAATGCATTACCATCGTTATGAAGCATATCTTCTTTTAAGTCTATCATTTGTTGACAAAAGCTCGTTAATTTAGTTTTATTCGCTTTTGAAATACTTTGATTTCCTTTGATTCCTTTCTTTGCCATAGTTGCTCTATTTGGTAAAGCGTTAATTTTAGCTGAAAGTCCATTGACTTTAAGTTCTTTACTCTTATCCTCGTTTTTAGACTTTTTATTTACCTCTTCTACCTCTCCGGATTCTACTTTTTTATAAGCAATTTTACATTCCTCTAAAGTATCTTCAAGTGTTTCAATTAAATCAGGAATTTCAACATCAGGTAATTTTTCAACCATTTTTATATTTGCTATTAAAGCTTGAAATTTTTCACTTACATTATACCATGTATTTGATAATTCTGGTGATTCTTCAAGGTTTTCATAGCCTTTATTATCAGAAGCTTCTATCATAGAGTTAGCATATAATAAAAGTTCATTTAGATACTCTCTAGGTTCTTTATCAATATTAGTTATCATAATTTTTATTCTTTTTATTTCTCATTGTTCTCATTTTTTTTAACCTAAGTAGATTTCGTTTAAAAAAGGAGGCAAAAGTAAGTCTATTTTTTATTTTATACTGAGAGAACCTAAGTTCTATCTTATAATTTAACACTACCTTTAGAAAAATAAATTACAGAGTCTATTTTCTTAAACTCAATAAATACAATATTGAATGCATAATTAAAAATCAAAACAATGCAAATCACTAGAAACTAATTTTACAAAAAACATCAGGATATAAATAAATAGTCTAAGAAGTTTTATAAATAAAAAACTAATAATTTTATTTACTATTAATTCCTTTTAACTATAAACCCCTATACCACCTCTATACTTTTGTAACCTCTTATTTTTTCTTATCAAAAGAGAATAAAATAAGTATTAATTCTAGCCAAATATAGAATATTAATCATATAAAAAATATCCAAGAATATCCTACAAAGATTTATAGAACTCATAAATAAATTATAGAGAACGCTAATTGATAAATAAACAATATCAATCTATTTAAAAAGTAGATCATTAGTTATTTTGTGAAATTGTAAACCGCCTAATTCTGTTTATCATAAATACACCTATCTTTTTCTCTTTTACTTTTTATTAAACAACTAGTAAAACAACTATTTTTTAATAAGTTGATTACTATCTTATTTGACTAATTAAAAAATGACTAACAACACATTAAGATTCTAAAAATCAATTAATAAGTAAATAATAATTAAGTACTTTCTATTTATTCTTCTTTTTTACCTATATTTGTTTTGATTACTAGTTACCCACTTTTGGGATGATTAGAGTTTATATTGATCTTAAATACGCTGCGTGTTAACCAAACTTTACTACGAAAGAAATGAATTGATGCGCAGTTTTTATTTTTTCAAAAAATCATGTTTTTAACTTCAATTCAGAAAATACATACCCACTAAACTACTCCACTTTCTAAAATTGAAAATACTTGTTTATCTGAATCAATTTCCGCTTTTACCCCTATTGGTATTGTAAATGTTGGACACGTATGCCCAAAGTCCATTCCTGTAATTATTGGCAAGTCAATTAGCCCCTCTTCATCATGTATTACTTGTAATAAAATTGCATCATAGTCTTTCCAATATAAATCATCATAAGGTCTTGCCATGATTAATCCTTTGATATTTTTTAAAATTCCTGAAGCTGCATAATTTCGCATTATCCACTTAAAATTAACAGGAGTCATTTTTGCTTCGGATGTTTCTATAAACATTATTTTTTCTTTCCAATCAGCAGGTTTTACCCAAAAATCTGTATCTTTCATAAACTCCATAACTTCTAAGCACCCTCCTAATAAAACTCCTTTTACCTTACCAGTTCCTTGAAGAAAACGCCATCCTTTTGATTTTTCTAACTTTCTTTTTATAAATTGATTTTTATCATCCTTCCATTCAAGTCTTTCTGAAGTCCAACCATTTAAATTAGGTTTTATTTCATAAATCTTTTTGCTTGAAAAAAGAGTTCGTTTTATATCGCTCACTTGATATTGATGCATCCCTCCGTTTTCAGCAAAACCAACTAAAGTTGATGTTCCATAAAAAGATGTAACTCCTGCTTTATAAAAACAAAAGTGAGTTACTGTTGAATCTGAAAAACCTAGAAATATTTTTGGATTGCTTCTTATTAATTCCAAATCAATAAATGGTAATGTTCGAATACTATCTTCCCCCCCAATATTTGAAATTATTGCTTTGATACTTTTATCTTCAAGAGCTTCCATTAAATCAAGTGCTCTAGCTTGAGGGTTTTCATAAATCCATTCTGATGGTTTTAATGCATTTGTTGTTTCAACTACTTTCAAACCAAAAATATTTTCTAATTGCTTCTTCCCTTCAGCATATCTTTTTGGAATATCTCCCGCCCCTCCCCAAGAAAGTGAAATTGTAGCAACCTTATCTCCTCTTTTTAATTTCTTTGGCTTTATCATTTTTTTATTCTTTTCAAATAGGCTAAAATTATAACTTAGTATCATTTTTTAACAAAAATAAAAATTTTATAACACTAAACTTATAGCATAAAAAGTCATCAATCAAATATGTTTTTCATTTAAACAAAAATCTTTTTCAATGATACTTTTAATAATTCATAGTTTGAATATTTGAATTATATCCAAAAGAGATTTTACACAGTGGGGTTCCCCTGATTAAATTAGTATTAATACAGTGTGTGTTTTTCAGCATTAACACTTGTTTTATTTAAAATTATTATTGTTTAATTTTAGTTATTCAAGAATAATAATCCTGCGTATTAATCAAACTTTCTAACTACCTATACCCAACCACTTCATGAAAATAAATTAATGCGCAGTTTTTCTATGATCCTTTTTTGTAGGTAAATAAATCTGCTACACTTTATATTCTCAAATACATATTTTCATTGGCTATTAAAAAAATTCAGTTACATAGGTAAAATGTATAAAAGATAAAGTAGTGTTTAAATTAGTTTTGCTGCCAAAATAAAAATAATGATAAAAAAATTAAATTACTTTCTATTACTCTTTTCTGTGTTAACTTCATGTGAAAAAACCAATGAAAATTTGAAAAATATCGATGAAACTACATACTTGAATAGTTATAAAAGATGTGGACATCAAGAAAACATAGATAAAAATATAGAAAATACAACTGAATATAACAACCACCTAAATAAAATAAAAGCTCTGGAAAAACAAACCAAAAATTTAACTAGTAATTTTGAAAAAAAAAATAAAACCAATTTACCAATTATAAAGGTTCCTATCATTTTTCATATTGTAAGAAGCGGAAAAATGCCTTTAATTTCAAAAGCATTAATCCGATCACAAATAGATGCTTTAAACGCTGCTTACAATCCCGAAAAACTTAATAAATCAAATATTCCATTATTTTTCAAAGATTTAATGGCGAATCCAAGAATTGAATTTTTCACTGATAGAGTTATATACAAAGAATCTGACGTTACTGAGTGGTATAAAATAGATGAGTTTATAAAAAATTCTAAAAAAGGAGGTTCTGATATTATTGATCCAAAAAAATACTTAAATGTATATGTATGTAATACAATATATGGATCAAATACTAATAACCCTATTTTAGGATATGCATGGAGCCCATATAAAACCAGAAGTTCTAATGATGGGGTTGTTGTTTCATACAGAGCTTTTGGTCGCCACAATCTAAATAACGAATATAATCAAGGTAAAACTTTAGTCCATGAAATAGGTCATTATTTAAATTTATCTCATATCTGGGGACCTACCAATAAAAAAGGTGCAACTTATTGTCGTCTTGGAGACCGCGTAAAAGATACTCCCAATGCTGCAAGCCCTAACTTTGGTTGTCCTACATACCCTGTTGTAAAAGATATTATTTGCAGAACTGGAAATATTGAAGAAAAGTCTAAAACTAATGAAATGTTTATGAATTACATGGACTATGTTGACGATTCTTGCATGCACATGTTTACTTTTGGTCAAGTAGCTAGAATGAGAGCTACTTTTATGCCTGGAGGAGGAAGAGATCGTCTAATAAAATAAAAAAATAAGCCCTAAATATTTTGTACCTATATTGCTTCATTGACCTTTAATGAAGCAATATTAATTTTATTACATAACTTAATCAATTACATAACTAACTTTAGGTATAATAATCTTATAAAAAATACCGCTACGGTTTAAAAAATTAGTCATCATATAGAATTATTTTACATTCATATATACAAATTGGAAGAACCTCCGTCTCTTAATAAATTTCGAATACAGAATATCTACGATCTTTTTTATTTTGAATGCACAAAAAAACAAAAAGGATAAATACCGTTATTTTTTAAAACGTTTGTTAGTTAATAATAAATATTTTACCCCTTAGCTTTTAAAAAAAAATTAAAATAGTTGCTATTTTTTGTCAGTGTAATAAGTGTTTCTGTGGGCAATTACTTATCAAAATACTATAAAATTACTTTTACTACATGTTATGAATACGATTCAAAATAAAATCATTTTTTAAATAAAATTGAGCTTTAATAATAAATATTGATCACAAGAAACAAAATAGCTTTGCCCTCAAAATACAAATAATGACAAAAAAAAATCTATTTCACATTCTATTACTTTTAACTTCATTAGTATCATGCGAAAAAACAAGCAATCAATTTGAGAATACAAATGAAGACCCTTATGCATATATCCAAAGAAGTTGCGGATATGAAGAAATCACAGATCAAGACTTAATAGTCAAAAACAAAGGGCAAGCAGAAAAAATAAAGCATCTTGAAAAACAAACGGAAATTTTAACAGGGCAATTTAATAAGTCAAATAATAAAGACCTACCCGTTATAAAAGTCCCAATTATATTTCATATTGTGAGAAGTGGAGATATGCCTAAAATTTCTAAAGAAATAATACAATCCCAAATTAACGCCTTAAACGATGCCTATAACCCCAAAAAGCTAGATAAATCAAATATTCCAGATGAATTTAAAGATTTAATGGCAAATCCTAAAATTGAATTTTTTACTCATAAGATTATAAATAAAGAGTCTAATATTATTAATTGGCACAAAACAGAAGAGCTTATAAAAAATCCAAAAGAAGGATCTAAAATTATTGAACCCAAAAAGTACTTAAATGTATATGTATGCAATACTATTTATGGAACAAATAGTGACAATCCTATTTTAGGATATGCCTGGAACCCATACAAAACAAGAGATTCTAATGACGGTGTTGTCGTTACATATAAAGCATTTGGACGTCATAATTTTAAAAACGACTATACTCAAGGTAAAACATTAGTACATGAAATTGGTCATTATTTAAACTTATCTCATATCTGGGGACCTAACGATAAAAAAAGCGGAGCAACATACTGTCAATTGGGTGATGGCGTAGATGATACTCCAAATGCCTCTAACCCCAATTATGATTGTCCATCATATCCCTTGATAAAAGATATCGTTTGTAAAATTAGCGGTAAAGAGGAAGTATACCAAACAAGTTTAATGTTCATGAATTACATGGATTATGTAAATGATGAATGCATGCATATGTTTACTTTTGGGCAAGTAGAAAGAATGAGAGCTACCTTCAAGCCTGGAGGAGGTAGGGATCGTTTAATAAAATAAAAAATAACAATAATTTTTCGAATTAATACATTTTTTTGATTCAAAAAATGATTAAGATTAAATTAATATTATTTTCAAAAAATAAATACATAAATGATTAACGAAAGAATTCCTACCGGAACAAAAGTAAACTTTATTGCGGCTAGCTACAAAGAAACTAACTTTAAATTAACGGTTGCAAATGTTAGACAAAAGAACAATGAGGATATTGGCGGAATTTTACCAGAGGATGGTCAGATTAGTGAAAGTGTCGAAAATAAAGGAAATCTAAAAGGTAAAACGAAACATAGCTCTTGGAATAAAAAGGCGACAATGATAGATAGTCACGCTATACCAAGAAGCCTTGTTTGTGGAGGCGCTTCAGGGAGTCGTTTTTTTATCTCTGAAGAAACTATCGCTAGCCAATTATTTATCTACAAGGATAAAGAAGTTAGTGAAACAGTAATTCCAAACTCAGGTTTTACGATTAGATACACTAATAAAGTATTCAAATCAGATGGAACTCTTGTTAAAGCGCTTGGAAAAATACCAGTAGAAATTGGAATGTACTGTATTTTGGAAATTCAGAAAAGTCCAAGTAAAGTAAAAGTGAATAAACAAGAGTCAGAAGCAGGGACAGGTGGTACTGAAGTTATACGTTGGAAAATTGAGCAACCCGATACTGGTACTTTAGCATGGAAAGTGACTGAAATTAAACCAGTTGAAACTACGTAAAATCAAAAAACAAGGAGTTTTATTTTTTCCTCTTAGAATAGAATAAAACTTGTTTGATAAACAAAATCAGAAGAATTCTTAACTGAGCTCTTCTGATTTTAAGGACATAGTCTTATTGACTATTTTTGATATCATAGCTACTGTAAATAAAAATTTAATGATCGTTTTATAAGGTATAGTTCTAGACTAAAATAGTTTAGGAAATTTTTAATTTTAAAACGATAGTATAAAAGATAAATAAATTTTTAAATTTCTGTAAAAGTGTGTTGCCAGCCATCTATTTTTAAAACAAACAATCTCTTTCAATAAAAATTAGCTATTCATTCTTGTTTTAAAGTTAAAGCTTATGTATTTACTTAAAATTAACATCTAAAAGCAATTATGCTAAAATGGTAGTCAAGTTATAATGAAAATAAATATAGGAACTATTAAATAAAAATATATAGACAAATAAATACGATAAAGCCTCTTTGGAAAACTGCGCATTAACTCACTTCATGGAGTTGTCGGATATAGATAGTAGAAAGTTTGGTTAACACGCAGTAACTATTAAACACCAGCAAATTTATTTAATTTTTTTCTATAAAATAATAAAAATATCATAAAAAATGAATGAATTAAAAATCACACGATAATCATTCCCCGCTAATCAAATATTATATTAGTTCATAAAAAAAATATCTTTTTGAATAATATCGAACTAACGAACAATTCTTTTAAATTCATCGTATCAAATAAAAATATTCGTTGTTTTTCTCGATTCAAAAATCTAGTATTTTATCCAATTATTCCTTATTTATTATTTTTATTTCTACTATCATTTTATTATTCGTATATTTAAGTATCTTAATTATTTGGTTCATTTAGTTTGCTACTGCGTATTAACCAAACTTCTAACTACACTTTGAAATAGTTTAATGCGCAGTTTTATGCATACAAGAGTCAAACAATTTTATTTTGATCACCCTATAAATTGTAAATCAGTTTTCTGTCATTTTTAATAATTTTGTTAATAATGGTGTGTTTTACTTTCAGTATTTATTATTTAAAAAGTAACAAAAAACTTAGTTTATTATACGTACTTCAGCTTATTTAATCAAATAAAAACACTTTATCTATTATTCTTTATATTTATTTTTGTAGACTTTTAATAATTAAAACAACTAGAAAGATGGAGTTTGAGTTCCCAAAAACAATCATAGAAATTTTATCGGCTATATTAATTTTAGTTGCCTTTGAGTTAATTAATCAAAAAAGTATAAAAGGTTATTCAGTCATGGCTTTAGGGCAAATTTTGGCTACTATTGTATGCATAATGGCTTCATTATGGTTTTTATCAGTTATGCATTTCATTAACTTCTTGTTAATGGTAAGAGGATATATGAAATGGAAAAAGAGGTAATTTTTTTAAATATAACCGATTTTCATTCTTGTCTAAATTTATATTCAGAGCATTAGAATATATTTAAAAAACAAAAAACCCTTAATGGTTAACACTAGTAAAAAACAGTAAAAACCCTAATTGCGTCATATAACTTAATTCACTATCTTTGAGTATCTTATACATCTTAAATCTGCGTATTAACCAAACTTCAATCTGTACTATGAACTAAATTAATGCGCAGTTCTTATTTATAATAAACTAACCTTTTTATTTATTTTAAAATCATTTTGACCATGGTATGTATTCTTTTATTTTCTAAAAATAAAAAACACCTAAAATAGGTGTTTTATCATATTTGAACTACTCTCTATTAACTATCTTATAAAAATTTTAATAGAAAATCTATTTTATGAATTAATTAGTTTCTTGATTTTGATGTTCCTTCATGATTTTTTCATGTTCAGTTTCCATAGTTTTATGTTCCTGCTCCATATTCCTATGCTCCGCAAGCATGCTAGCATGCTCGGTCTTTAGCACTTCGTGTTCTGCTTTTACTTCTTCATCAGTCATTGTACCCTTTTCATGCTTACTCTCAATATCAGCATGCTTCTTCATCAAAACACTATGACTTTCTATAATTTTTTCATGTTTTTCAATTAAGGTTTTATGCTTTTCTTCAATTTGAATGTGAAGTGAATCCGTTTCTGGAAGAGATGTATGTTTATTCTGCCATACTTTATGTTTTTCTTTCAGAACATTATGAGATTCTTTAAATTTTGCGTGTTCTTTTTCTAAGTCAGCATGAACTGTCATTAATTCTTTATGTAATTCTACGTTGAATTTTGGTTTGCAAGAAACAACGAACACTAATAAAATAAATAACGAACTAATAGTTTTTGAAATCATAGTAATGGGTTTAGTTATGTAATCAAAAATATTGATTTAAAATTAATTTTACTAATTCATTCATCACTTATTTTACAATAAACACTAAACAATTGATTTACTTAAACAAAGCTTTTTTTTAAAATAAATAGTTATTTAACTTTTGTAAGTTATCCCTTTTAATTCAACATTAGACATACAATTCTTTTTGAAGTCATTTATTAAACTAATTCCTAGTCTCAATGATTGAAAATCACAAATAGTAGTTTTACTATTTAAAAAACAAAAATCTACTGATACACTTTCAGTAATATCACCTATTTATTATTTCGTTTTATTTATTCAAATTTGTATGAGCATTTTAAAATTTCTGCGTATTAACCAAACAGTATAATTAAGAAATTACTCTAATTAAAAGTTAATGCGCAGTTTCTTTTCTTGAACTTTTCAAACTTTGTATTTGTACGATTTAAATTGAAAATAATTCGTCTTTAATAATAAAAAAATTGAACAAACCCAAGCAACAATCTTTTTATCAATTACTTAATATTATTAAAGTTTTCCTATAAATAATAAAAGCTCCCTTAATATTAAACATAAACGATATTCCTAACCATTAATAAAAATATTTTATGTATTTTTAAAGTTCAGCTTTTACTTGTTTAAGGGGCAAGTTAAGGTTGTTAATAAATATTCTGCGTATTAACCAAACTTCTAACTATATACTATGAACTAGATTAATGCGCAGTTCCTATTTTAAAGCAAAAACAACACAAAAATAATAATCATTCGATCGATCAATAAAATCTTTTTATTATTCGCAATTGTATTTTGATTTCTTAAAAAACTTCCTTGGCTATTGCTTTTATATTACTTGACTTTCCCATTGAATAATAATGAAGTACTGGTACCCCTCCTTTAATAAGTTCTTTACTTTGTTGAATTGCCCACTCTATCCCTACTTGTCTTACTTCTTTATTACTTTGGCATGAATCAACTGCATCTACAAGCTCCTCTGGCAAATCCAACCTAAAAATCTGCGGTAAAACTTGTAAATGTTTTTTTATGGCTAAGGGCTTTATACCTGGAATAATAGGAACATTTATTCCTATTTCTCTTGCCTTTTTAACAAAATCAAAATACTTTTTATTATCGAAAAACATTTGAGTTACAACATAATCGGCTCCAGCATCTACTTTTTGTTTTAATCTTTTTAAATCTGTTGTTAAACTAGGTGACTCAAAATGCTTTTCAGGATATCCAGCGACACCAATACAGAAATCAGCCTTATAAGGTGTTTCAATAATTTCATGTAAATATTTGCCTTTATTTAAATCATTTATTTGCTCCACTAAATCACAAGCATAATTATTTCCTCCTTCTGAGGGCTTAAAATATTGTTCATCTTTCCTAGCATCACCACGAAGTGCCATAATATTATCTAACCCCAAATAATGACAATCAACTAATACATACTCTGTTTCTTCTTTTGTAAACCCTCCACATAACACATGAGGTATTGCGTCAACATTGTATTTATACTTTAGCGAAGCACAAATTCCGACGGTACCTGGACGCATTCTTGTTATTTTTTTTTCTAATAAGCCATCCTGTTTTGGTATATATATATGCTCCTCTCTTGAGGTTGTTACATCAATAAAAGGTGGCTTAAACTCCATCAATGGGTCAATATTATTATATAATTCGTCAATATTTTGGCCTTTCTGAGGAGGTACAATTTCAAAAGAAAATAAGGTTTCTCCTTTAGCATTATCTATGTGTTCTGTTACTTTCATATATGTCTCTTTATAAAGAGCTATTTTATTGGTTATGTCTATTTAAAATTCTAACTTACAAGCACTTTACCTTTAAGGAATACAAGCTTTATTTGTTAACTATTTTATTGCGCTTTATTTTATTAAAATTAATTATCTGCAATTGCAGGGTGTAACCATTTTCTTGCTTTTTCTAACGTAATATTTTTTCTAAAAGCAAAATCTCTTACCTGATCATCAACTATTTTTCCCAGGCCAAAATATGATGCTTGCTCATTTGCAAAATAATATCCCGAAACTGCAGCTGCTGGCCACATAGCTAAACTCTCTGTCAATGTTACTCCTATATTTTTTTCTACTTGCAGTAAATTCCAAATTGTCTCTTTTTCCAGATGATCTGGACAGGCTGGGTAGCCAGGGGCTGGTCGAATTCCCTTGTAAGCTTCTTTTATTAATTCTTCATTTGATAAATCTTCCTTTACCGCATATCCCCAATGTTTTGTTCTTACTCTATGATGCAAATATTCTGCAAAAGCCTCGGCAAAACGATCGGCTAAAGCTTGTGCCATTATAGCATTGTAATCATCATGGTTATTTTTATAGAATTGAGCTAACTCATCCGCTCCGAAAATAGCTGTACAAAAAGCGCCAATATAATCTTGCTTACCAGAATCTTTCGGTGCAATAAAATCAGCCAATGCGTAACTTGGTTTTCCTTCTCTTTTTTTCAACTGTTGCCTTAAACTTCTAAATACAGCTATTTGTTTTCCTTTTTTCTCGACAAGAATATCATCATCATTAATACTATTCGCTTCAAAAATCCCAAAAATTGCCTTGGGCTTCAATAATTGTTTGTCGATAATATGAGTTAACATTTCTTGAGCATCTTTAAATAAATTACTCGCATGCTCACCAACCAATTCGTCTTCTAATATATTGGGAAATTTACCATGTAAATCCCACGAACGAAAGAAAGGACTCCAATCAAAAAACATTACTAATTCCCTCAGACTTACTTGCTCTAACTTTTGAACACCTAATTCATTTGGTTTTGAAATATTAACTGAGCTCCAATCAATCTTAAATTTACGTTTTCGGGCCTCTTTTATTGATATATAATGCTTTTCTTTACCTCTTTTCAAAAATTTATTTCGAAACTCTTCATAGTCGTTTTTAAGTTTTGCTACGTAATCATTTTTGGTGTTTTTATTTAATAGATCTCCTACGACTGTTACCGCTCTTGAAGCATCATTTACATGAACCACCGCATTCTTATACTGTATATCTATTTTTACTGCTGTATGCGCCTTTGATGTTGTTGCACCTCCAATTAGCAATGGAATTTCAAAATTCTGTCGTTCCATTTCTTTCGCTAAATACACCATTTCATCTAGTGAGGGAGTAATTAAACCGCTCAAACCAATTGCATCAACATTTTCCCTTTTTGCTGTTTCTATTATTTTTTCAGGTGGTACCATTACTCCTAGATCAACAATTTCATAATTATTACATCCTAAAACAACACTTACTATATTTTTACCAATATCATGAACATCTCCCTTTACTGTAGCCATTAAAATTTTCCCTAAAGCTTTTTGTTCTTCACTTTTCTCAGCTTCTATAAAAGGGTTTAAGTAAGCAACAGCTTTCTTCATTACACGGGCAGATTTTACCACCTGTGGTAAAAACATTTTCCCTTCTCCAAATAAATCTCCAACTACATTCATGCCTGTCATAAGATGCCCTTCAATAACTAATAATGGCTTATCGACACTTTTTCGAGCTTCCTCAGCATCCTCGACAATAAAAGTATCAATTCCTTTTACTAAAGCATGAGTAATTCTATCTTGTAATGGTAATTTCCTCCACTCTAAAGCTGTGTGATCTTCTTCTTTTTTCCTTCCTTTTACTGATTCAGCAAAATCAAGTAATCTTTCTGTAGCGTCATCTCTTCTGTCTAGAATTACATCTTCTATATGCTCTAATAAATCCTTTGGAATATCATCATAGACTTCTAACATTGCAGGGTTAACAATTCCCATATTCATCCCTGCCTTTATTGAGTAATACAAAAATACAGAGTGCATAGCTTCTCTTACCGTATTATTTCCTCTAAATGAAAAGGAAACATTACTTACCCCACCACTAACACTTGCATGAGGTAAATTTTGACGAACCCAACGGGTCGCTTCAATAAAATCAATTGCATTTCTCCGATGCTCCTCCATCCCGGTGGCTACAGGAAAAATATTCAAATCGAAAATAATATCTTCAGGTGGAAAATTTACTTGATCAATTAAAACTCTATATGACCTCTCTGCAATTTCAATACGACGCTCAAAAGTATCTGCTTGTCCCACTTCATCGAATGCCATAACGATTACTGCAGCTCCATATCTTTTTATTTGTGTTGCCTCCCAAATAAACTTATCTTCTCCTTCTTTTAATGAAATTGAATTAACTACTGATTTTCCTTGAACGACTTGAAGCCCCGCTTCTATAATCTCCCATTTCGAGCTATCTATCATAATTGGCACACGAGCTATGTCTGGTTCAGAAGCAATCAAATTTAAAAAACGGATCATTGCATGCTTACCATCAATCAAACCATCATCCATGTTAATATCTATAATTTGAGCTCCACCGTCAACTTGGTGTCTCGCAATTACCAATGCTTCATCAAACTTCTCCTCCTTAATTAGTCTTAAAAATTTTCTGGATCCAGCTACATTAGTTCTTTCCCCTACATTTATAAAATTACTTTCAGGGGTTATAATTAGTGGCTCTAGCCCAGATAATTTCATATACTTACTTTCAACTTTACTCATTACACAATAATCTATTTTTTAATAAAGTACTTTTTTATTCAAAAAAGTGATCATACTACCTATTACAATCACCAAACACTTACTTCATATTATATAATCATCAATAAGCATTTTAAACATATTTTTAAGCTTTTTTCATTGATCAAGCATATTTAAATTCTCTTGGCTTGTATCTAGCAGCGACTTTGGCTATTTCCCTGATATGATCAGGAGTAGTTCCACAGCACCCTCCTATAATATTAATTAAACTTTTCTTTAAGTATTCTTCTATCTGATCAGCTGTTTCCTCTGGTGTTTCATCATATTCACCAAAGGCATTTGGTAACCCAGCATTGGGATGTGCTGAAACTGCAAACCTAGTTTTAGGAGCAATAGACTCTAAATGAGGCTGTAATAGATTTGCTCCCAAAGCACAATTAAAACCTACTGATAAAAGAGGAATATGTGAGATAGAAATAAGGAAAGCTTCTGCAGTTTGTCCAGATAGAGTTCTTCCCGAGGCATCCGTAATAGTTCCTGAAACCATAATAGGTATTTCTATTTTTCTTTGAGCTTTAATTTCTTCAATAGCAAATAGTGCCGCTTTAGCATTTAAAGTATCAAAAACTGTTTCAACCAAAAGGATGTCAGAACCGCCTTCGATAAGAGCTTCAGCCTGTTGTTTATAGGCAATACGTAATTCATCAAAAGTTACAGCTCTATAGCCAGGATCGTTAACATCGGGTGACATACTTGCTGTTCGATTGGTTGGGCCAATAGAGCCTGCTACAAACCTTGGTTTCTGAGGTTCTTTTACTGAAAATTCATCAGCTACTTCCTTGGCCAGTTTTGCCGACTGAAAATTTAGTTCGTATACTAAATCCTCCATTTGATAATCTGCCATAGCAATGGTTGTTCCTGAAAAGGTATTGGTTTCAATAATATCGGCTCCTGCAGCAAAATATTTTCTATGTACCTCTTTTACAGCCTCTGGTTGCGTAATTGACAGTAAATCATTATTACCCTTTAAAGGTATTGGATAATCCTTAAAACGTTCGCCACGAAAATCATCTTCTGTGAACTGATAGCGTTGAAGCATAGTACCCATTGCTCCATCGAGCACTAAAATTCTGTTACGTATTTCTTTAAAAATATTTGACATTCCTGACATTTTATGTTGTGTGTCATCAGGAAAAGAGAAAAGTATTTCTTTTCGTTATCTCTCTGTTTTAACAGTAGAATTTAGCACCTTCTTTGATATTCAAAGGGTTGCTAAGGTTTCAACGGGTCTAATCCCTCCACCTTTCTTGATAACACTTATTGAGTTAAATGAACTTAATTAGAGCAAATTTAATGAATTATTCTTTATAATGAAAGCTTATTGTTTAAAACAATTACAAATCAGTTAGTTTCTTAAAAGGGTAAAATCATAATTTTTTCGAATAATAAAAGATAGCACTAATATATTTTCAAATAAACATTAAAAATTCAGTATCCACCTTATTACTATTTTTTATTAAATAGTGTAATCATATAAACCTGAAGATAAATACCTATCTCCTCTGTCGCAAACAATTGCTACAATTATTCCTTTATCAATCTGGTTTGAAATTTCTAAAGCTATTTTAAGGGCTCCACCACTACTCATACCAGCCATTATACCTTCATTACGAGCCAATTTACGAGTCATTTCTATAGCTTCATCTGAACTAACTTCTGCTATTTGATCAACTTTATTTTTATCGAAAATTGTAGGCAAATATTCTGGAGACCATCTTCGAATACCAGGGATCCTTGACCCTTCTTTTGGCTGTGCTCCTATAATTTGAATATCTGGATTCTGTTCTTTTAAAAATGAAGAAACGCCCATAATCGTCCCTGTTGTTCCCATTGCAGATATAAAATGAGTTACTTCCCCTTCTGTATCTCTCCATATTTCTGGACCTGTTGTTTTATAATGCGCCTTCCAATTATCGTTATTTTCAAACTGGTTCAGCATAAAGTATCCCTTTTTATAACGAAGCTCTAAAGCTTTGTCTCTAGAACCTTCAATACCCCCTGCTGCTGAGGTTAAAATGACCTGAGCTCCATAAGATTTCATTGTTTTAATCCTTTCCTCAGTTGCATTCTCTGGCATTACTAAAACCATATTAACACCCAAAACTCTAGCCATTAATGCCAGCGCTATTCCTGTATTTCCACTAGTAGCCTCAACTAAATAATCTCCTTTTTTTATATTTTTTCTATGAATCGCTTCGGCAATCATATTATAGGCAGCTCTATCTTTGACACTCCCCCCTGGATTATTTCCCTCCAGTTTCAATAATATTTTAACATTTTTATTATTATGCAATGAGTTAATCTCTACTAGCGGTGTATTTCCAATACTATCGGTAATTGTTTTAGTTTTCATATTTTCGTATTTACCACACAAAAATCATTTGGCATATGACTTTCTAGTAGTGATTTTATATTCTGACTTATAGGTAACTATCGATCCTTGAGGAACTGATTCTGTTACACATACATTTGCTCCAATTATACTATCTGCTCCAATAGAAACATTTCCTCCTAAAATAGTTGCATTTGCATAAATAGTAACATTATTCTCGATAGTAGGGTGTCTTTTAACAGATGCTAATTCTTTTTTAACTTGTAAACCTCCCAATGTAACTCCTTGATAGATTTTAACATTATTTTTAATTATCGTTGTTTCGCCAATAACAATTCCTGTTGCGTGATCGATAAAAAATGATTCTCCTATAGTAGCTCCAGGATGAATATCTGTACCTGTTAAACTGTGCGCATATTCACTCATTATTCTTGGTAAAATAGGAATTTGCATTTTATATAGCTTATGGCTCAATCTATAGATTGCAATAGCATGAAACCCTGGATAAGCCAAATACACTTCTAATAAGCTTTTACAAGCTGGATCTGTTTTTTCAAAAATTTGAGCATCTAAATCTAATTGCTCTCTTATGTTACAAAAAGATTCTTGATAGTCTTTCCAGATATTTTCTGCATTATCGATTTGAAGCACTTCTAAAATATTTATAAAACTATCTTTTAAATGTGCTCCTTTTTTATGACAAACATCATCGAATAGAGAATAAAATAGCTGTTTTGCAAAATTTTTTATTTCGTCTTTTATTGATAAGTTATAATGTTTAAACTTCATTTTATATTTTTAGTTATACAAGAAAACCGAATTAACTTTCTGGTGCTAATTCTATTTCTAAACCTTCCAACTCATGTGTTATCTGGATTTGACATCCTAGTCTGCTATTGGACTTAACATCAAATGCTTCGGCCAACATTGCATCCTCATCATCTGTAATTTCTGGTAAATTGTGTGCTGTTTTAACATAACATTGACAAGAAGCACACATAGCCATTCCTCCACAAACACCTATTGTTCCTTCTGGAGCCAACTCATAAGAACGTACCAACTCCATTAGATTCATTGCCATATCTGTCGGCGCTAATACCTCATGCATTACACCTTCACGATCAATTATTTTTATGTTAATATCTTGTTCCATTACTCAATTGCTTTAACTACTGCTTTTGGTGCTTCTTTCTTTGTACCATCAAAACCTTGAACCCCTCCAACTGTTGTATATTTCATCACGTATTTTTTATTTGGATGTATTCTTTGATATGCGCTTTGGCACATCAAAGTAGCCTCATGAAAACCACATAAAATTAATTTCAATTTTCCTGGATATGTATTAACATCTCCAATAGCATAAATTCCAGGAATATTTGTTTGGTAATCTAATGCATTGTTTACTTTGATAGCATTTTTTTCAATCTCTAATCCCCAATTAGCTATAGGGCCTAATTTAGGTGCCAATCCGAATAATGGGATAAAATGATCCGTATCAATGATATATGGCTCTCTATCTTTTTGCTCAACAGCAACCCCAGTTACTTTATCATCTCCTAAGATTCCTTTCACCTCTGCTGGCGTAATTAAGTTTATCTTCCCTAAGTTTTTTAACTCTTGTACTTTTTCTACTGAATCGAGAGCTCCTCTAAACTCATTTCTTCTATGAATTAACGTTACTGATTTTGCTACATCTGTTAAGAAAATTGACCAATCTAATGCTGAATCACCACCGCCTGCAATCACTACATCTTTATCTCTATATAATTCAGGCTCTTTAATCATGTACTCAACTCCATTATCTTCAAACTTCTCAATATTCTCAAGTTTTGGTTTACGAGGCTCAAAACTACCTAATCCTCCAGCGATTGCTACTACTGGTGCTTGGTGCTTTGTCCCTTTATTCGTTGTTACGATAAACGTACCATCTTCTTGTTTTTCAATAGTATCAGCGCGCTCTCCTAACGTAAATCCTGGCTCAAATTGTTTAATTTGCTCCATCAAGTTCTTAGTTAAATCTCCTGCCAAGATTTCTGGGTATGCTGGAATATCGTAGATCGGTTTCTTTGGATAAATCTCAGAACACTGTCCTCCTGGTTGTGGTAATGCATCAATTAAATGACAACGTAATTTTAATAATCCTGCTTCAAAAACTGTAAATAGGCCAGTTGGACCTGCTCCGATGATTAATATATCTGTCTTTATCATTTTTCTTTATTTAACTTACTAAATGAAAATTAGTAATATTCTAATTGATTTTATCTTGATTTAAATAATTTGTTCGATTCGCTACTAAATTTTCCGTTAACTTATTTAGTTCATCTACCTTTTGTTCAAAATCTCCTTTAATCGTTTTTCTGTAATTATGTAAGTTTTTCACAAATTGATTGATATCGTCTGGAATTACTTCTTCAAAAAACTGTCTTAAACGTTTTGCTGTTGTCGGCGATTTACCGTTTGTTGAAATCGCAACTTTTACATTCTTCTTCGTTACAATTCCTCCCATATAGAAATCGCAATACGGCGGATTATCAGCTACGTTTACTAAAATAGATCGTTTTCTACAGTGCTCATATACCTTAATATTAATCTCGGGTACATCAGTAGTAGCAACTACCATATGTTTACCCTTTAAATATTTCTGATTGTATACATCATTAATTATGGCTACATTTCCTTTTTTAGCTTCTTCTAAAGTTGTTTCTCTAAAAAAAGGAGCAACCATAGTTACTTTTGCATTCGGGCTTGATTTTAACAAAAAAGAAAGTTTTTCTTCTGCTACAAATCCCCCACCAACTACTAATATTTCCAATTGTTCTACTTTTAAGAAAATTGGATACAGATTATTTCTATCTTGTTCCATTAAACTACAGCTTTTAAGGCCACCTCTTCTTGCAAATTCAATAATTGCTCTCTATGCTTTACCACGCTTCCTAAAACAATAATCGCAGGGTTACTCAATTGACTTTCGGCAACAACTTCCTCTATAGTTTCAACGGTTCCAATTCCTATTTTCTCTTGTGGAGTGGTTCCATTTTGAATAATAGCTACAGGTAATTCGTTTTTTTCTTCTTGTTTGAACAAAGCAACAATCTCAGATAGTTTTCCCATTCCCATTAACACGACTACAGTTGCATTCGATTTGGCTGCTAAAGCCACATCAGTTGATAATTTGTGTTGTTTTGTTGTTCCAGTAATTACCCAAAAACTTTCAGAATCCCCTCTTTTTGTTAAAGGAATATTTTGATAAGCTGGCACCGCCAATGACGACGATATTCCTGGAACCATTTCAACTAAAAGCCCATGTTCTGCAGCATATTCCATTTCTTCGGCACCACGACCAAAAATAAAAGGATCGCCGCCTTTCAAGCGCACTACGTGTCCGTGAGAATGACCTCTAGCAACAATTAACTCATTAATCTGTTCTTGTTGATATCGGTAACAACCTCTACGTTTTCCTACAAAAATCATTTCTGCCATTGGATTCACATGCTCTAAAAGTTCTGGATTCACCAAAGCGTCATATAAAACAACATCAGCTTGTTTCAATGTTTTTATAGCTTTCAACGTGATTAACTCAACATCTCCTGGTCCTGCTCCTACTACTGTTAATTTAGGTTGCTTACTCATTTTTACTCAATTTAAATGCAAGAAAACAATGTTAAAACAACTAAAAATCAATTGTTTAACACAATAACATCCTACTATGTTTATTTTTCTAATTCAACCTTCGCTTTTCTAAAAACATCGATTGTTGTATAGAAAGCTTTAGCTTCTTCTAAATATTTTTTTGCAAAAGCCTCAGTAGGCTCATTTTTATTTATTTGATATACCAACTCCTCAAATGCAGTTGATAATTCTACCTTATTGGTTTCAACAAATACCTTATCAAAATTGGTTATAATTCCAGCTTGAGTATTTGTTTTAGCTCCTTCAGAAGTTAACAATGCCTTTGCAGTATTAATGATCGCTGCATAAGAATGATAAATACTATCTGCCCATTGTTGTTCTTTTAAAGCTTCAATAGCATTTTCAATTTTTTCTTCACTTTCAAATAATAAAGTTGCTACTAAATCAATTACAACACCGGCACATTCTCCAACCCCTATAGCTTTTATATACTTTTCATTATGTCCCCAATCGATAAAGTCTTCATCAATTAGGTTTGAAGTATTCGATAATTCTTTTAATAAATTATAGAAATATGTTTTCCCATTTCTATCATAGTAACTTAAGAACTCTTCGTCTTCTTCTTTATTAGCTTCGAAATCATTTAATAAAATTCGTAAAGCTTCTGGACCTCTTTTACTTGGTATTTTTACAAGTTTATCAGCAAAACGACCTTGTCCGTCTCCAACAATACCACCACCGATTAACACTTGTAAAGCTGGTGCTAATAAAGCTCCTACTTTTACCGACATTCCTTGAAATCCAATATGAGCCATATTATGTTGACCACAAGCATTCATGCACCCACTAATTTTAATTGTGATATCTGTATTGTTTACGTATTGTGGATATTCTGTTTTTAAAACTCGTTCTAATTCGGCCGCAATTCCTGTGCTACTCGCAATTCCTAAATTACAGGTATCGGTACCTGGACACGCCGTGATATCAAAAAGGGTATTGTACCCAACATCTGTAAAACCAAGCTTCTTTAATTCTGCATAAAAAACGGGTAAAAACTCTTCTCTTACATGACGAATTAAAATATTTTGACGTAAAGTAAAACGTAATTCATTCGCCGCATATTTCTTGATTAAATCAGCTAATAAACGAGCTTTATCTGTGTAGAAGTCTCCTAAGTGAACTTTGATTCCTATAGCGTATAAACCTTCTTGTTTTTGTTTTAAAATATTGGTCTTTTTCCACTCGTTATATTCTTCTATATTTTCAATAACCACTGACGGAATTTCATCCGTTCCAAAAATTAATTCTTGTTCAAATTTTGAGGTATCAACTGGATATGTTTGATATGCTAAAGCTCTTTTTTCTGCTTCAACTAATGCTAAGAAACCGTCTAAACCTAAACTTTTTACTAGGAATTTTAATCTTGCTTTCGCTCGTTTTGCTCTTTCACCATGACGGTCAAAAACTCTTAATACTGCTTCAATAGTAGGAATTAATAAATCCGTTTCTAAAAACTCATACATTACATCAGCTTGACGAGGTTGAGACCCCAAACCACCAGCTAGTAAAACTTTGAATCCTTTGATTTCTTTGTCTCCTACTTTTTTAGTTTTGGCAATAAAGCCTAAATCATGCATAAAACTTAAAGCAGTATCTTCTTCTGTAGACGAGAATGACATTTTAAATTTTCTTCCCATTTCTTGACAAATTGGGTTTCTTAAGAAAAATTCAAAAGTTGCGTGTGCATATGGAGTAACATCAAAAGGTTCCTTAGGATCGATTCCTGCAGTTTCCGATGCTGTTACATTACGTACTGCGTTTCCACAGGCTTCTCTTAATGTAATATCGTCTTTTTCTAGTTGTGCCCACAATTCTGGCGTTCTATCTAAACTCACATAATGAATTTGAATATCCTGACGTGTTGTAATATGTAAGCGACCTCGAGAATACTCGTCAGAAACGTCAGCAATTCTATGAAGTTGCTCACTTGTTACTTTACCATACGGTAATTTAATACGTATCATTTGAACGCCTAATTGACGCTGTCCGTATACTCCACGAGCTAGCCGTAAACTTCTAAATCGCTCTTCATCAATTTGACCTTCTTTAAATAAACGAATCTTGCGTTCTAATTCTAGAATGTCTTTTTCTACAACTGGGTTTTCTATTTCTGATCTAAAACTCTGCATGATTTTTATTAGTTTTCTTTGAAAAATTATTAGTTCTCAAAGTATTTTAATTACAAGTTAATAGCTAATTATATTCTGTAATTTGAAATTAAATTTTATTATTCTTTATGGTTTCTAGGACAAAGGCTATTGATGTAGAAAGCTTTGTTTTACTAATAAATCTTCTTCCGTCTCTACATTATTTTCATCTGGCACACAGCAATCAACTGGACAAACTGCCGCACATTGTGGTTCTTCATGAAATCCTTTACACTCTGTACATTTATCAGCAACGATAAAATAATACTCATCTGAAATTGGCATCTGAGCCTCATTTGCATCAACTTCCTTACCTCCAGGGAACTCCACATTTCCACTTAAGGAAGTCCCTTCACTATAGTTCCAATCTACGGCTCCTTCGTAAATTGCTGTGTTTGGGCATTCGGGTTCGCACGCCCCACAGTTTATACATTCATCGGTTATTATAATTGCCATAGATCACTCGTTTAATTAATAAAACCAACCCCTGCTGTGTTATTAGTTTTTGGGTTTACTAAAATAAATGCTCCGTTAGCTTTATTACTTTTATAACTATCGATAAATAGTTGTTTGCTTACTTTTAGCGAAACTTCTCCAATTTCATTTAAGGTTAATTGATCAGAAGACCCTTTCTTTCCTGAAAAATCAGTTTCAATAGTTGATGAAATATTTATAATTTTTACTTGAGCATCGTTAACTCCATGTTTGATGTAATACTTCTCTGACACTTGTAAAGGTGTTTTATCCATCCAACAAATTGTTGCATCCAATTGCTTCACTACCTTTGGCTCTTCACCTGCCTTTACAATCATATCACCTCTACTAATATTTACATCATCTTCTAAAGTTATACTTACTGAACTTCCTCTTTTTGCTACTTCATATTCTTTATCAAAGAAATGAATACTTTTAACTTTAGAATTTATTGCTGATGGTAAGATGGTTACCTCATCACCTATCGCTAAATCACCTCCGTATAATTTACCTGCATATCCTCTAAAATCATGATACTCCTCTGTTTTAGGCCTGATCACATTTTGTACCGGAAAACGCACTTGAGAAGCTTCTTGAACATCTTCTGGATTTAAATTTTCAAGATGATCTAATAAACTTGGCCCATTATACCAATCAATTCTATCGGATCTATCCACGACATTATCTCCATGTAATGCTGAAATTGGTATGAATGTTATATTTTGATTTTGGTACTCACTTTTGCTTGCTAAATACTCAATTTCTCCTTTTATTTGATCAAATTTCTCTTTCGAAAAATCTACTAAGTCCATTTTATTTACCGCTACAACTACATCTTTCACTCTTAAAAGATTATTAATAGAGAAGTGTCTGTAAGTTTGTTCTACAACTCCGTTTCTAGCATCTACTAAAATAATTGAAGCTTGTGAATTTGAAGCCCCTGTAACCATATTTCTAGTGTATTCAATATGCCCAGGAGTATCAGCAATAATAAAACTAGTTTTTGGAGTAGAAAAGTAGATATGAGCCACATCAATCGTAATTCCTTGTTCTCTCTCAGCTACCAATCCATCTGTTGCCAGTGAAAAATCTAAATAATCGAACCCTTTTTGTCTACTTTTTTCTTCAATTGCTTCTAATTTATCATCTGTTAAAGATTTCGTATCATAGAGAATTCGTCCTATCAACGTACTTTTTCCGTCATCTACGCTTCCAGCCGTTGCTATTTTCAATACATTCATTGCCTTTGTTTCTGTTTTTAGTTACGTTTTATTTTTTTAGAAATATCCTTGTTGCTTTCTCTTCTCCATTGCTGCTTCAGACCTTTTATCGTCGATTCTTGCACCTCTTTCGGATATTGTTGATACTCTTATTTCATCAACTATTGTATCAATATCAGTTGCTACCGATAATACTGCTGCTGTACAACTCATATCGCCAACCGTTCTAAAACGCACCATACGTTCTTCTACTTTTTCATCGTCTTCTCTATAGACTACTTCGTCGTTAGCAGACCAAATAAGTCCGTCTCTAACAAAAGTTTCTCTATTGTGAGCAAAATAGATTGAAGGTATTTCAATTCTTTCTTGCTGTATATACGACCAAACGTCTAATTCTGTCCAATTAGAAATTGGAAAAACTCTAACGTTTTGTCCCAAATCAATACGTCCATTTAACATATCAAATAATTCAGGGCGTTGATTTTTTTCATCCCATTGACCGAAATCATCTCTAACTGAGAAAATACGTTCTTTCGCTCTTGCTTTTTCTTCGTCCCTTCTTGCTCCTCCAATACAAGCATCAAAACCAAATTCATCAATAGCATCTAAAAGAGTTTCTGTTTGTAACATATTTCTACTAGCGTACTTTCCTGTTTCCTCTTTTACCTTTCCTGCATCAATGTTATCTTGAACATTTCTTACGATTAACTCTACTCCAAGCTCATCAACTAAACGATCTCTGAACTCGATCGTTTCAGGGAAATTGTGTCCTGTATCGATGTGCATTAATGGGAAAGGAATTTTACCGGGATAAAACGCTTTTTGAGCAAGTCTCACCAGTGTTATACTATCCTTCCCTCCTGAAAACAATAATACTGGTTTTTCAAATTGAGCGACTACTTCCCTTAATATATATATAGCTTCACTTTCTAAGGCTCCTACTCTAATTTCTTTCGTATTCATCTTCCTAATCTATTTTTTAAACATGCAAACCGCACTCTCTATTATTCTCTACTTTTGTTGGATCGAAATATTTGAACTCGTTTGGAATGTCAAATTTTTCTAAATACTCATCTAATTCTTCATCTGAAAAATTATAAAAAGGACTTACTTTAATTACGCCATCCTTACTTTGTGAAACAACATCAATACTATCTCTAAAAACTGTTTGCCCTTTTCTTAAATTAGTGAACCAAATTTTTGGTTTATGCTCTTGCATCGCTCTTTTAAAAGGCTCTAGTTTCACTTGCTCCGTAAATAAAGCATGGTTAGGATCATCAACAGTTGGTAATCCTAAGATTACATTTCTATGCGCTACCGTTTGCTTTGGAACATATAACTGTACGTTTAATTGTAACTTGTGTATTAGCTCCTCAGCGTGTTTGTATGTTTGAGGAGTATTGTAACCCGTATCACACCAGATAACCTCAATATCATTATTTAATGAAGTAACTAAATGTAGAATAGCACCTTCATAAGGTCTAAAGTTTGTAGTAATCACAGGTTTTAGCCCCATATCCAAAGCCCACTTCACAACCTCTTTAGGTGTTTTGTTTTTTAATTGTTCGTTTACTGCTTTTAAATCGATCGTTTCTAAATTCATTTTTTACCCCATTTTATACTATTCCAAACTCTCTCATGAAAAAAATATAAGAGCATTTTTGTTACTAATTCTATTCCTCCAATAGATAAAGCTGTTTTTACTTGTCCTGTAATTATCCAAGAAATCAAAATCGTATCGAGGGTTCCTACAGTTCTCCAACTAATTGATTTTACAACACTTCTAATTGGTTTTTCGGACTTCTTATCCGTCTTATAATTTGTTTTATCTTCTATTGTTTGTTCTAAAATCATTTAATTTTACCTTTTACCCTATCGGAATAGTAGGTTTTAAGTTGACAAATATAAAAACTCTTCTTTAATTTGAAAGAAAAAAATAAAAAATTAACAATTAGATAAGATTAGAATAAAATTTAGACTAGATCAGCCAACGTAGTATTTCGAAGAACATTCAGCGTATTATCACGTACTTGAATCATTAACTTGTGTACAGAGCAAGTTTCCTCATCTGGACAATCATCGCATTTTTCATAGAAATTTAAACTTACACATGGAACCATGGCAATTGGACCTTCTAGAGTCCGAATAACATCTGTCATTTTAACGTCTCCAGAATTCTTTAACAAATAATAGCCACCTCCTTTTCCTTTTTTAGCCCCTAAAATTCCAGACTTTCTAAGGGTCAGTAGTATACTTTCTAAAAACTTATGTGATATATTTTCTTGTTGAGATATCGTCGCTATTTGAACTTTTACTCCTTTTTCTTGCCTTGCAATAAAAGTAAGTGCCTTAATCCCATATTTAGTTTTCTTTGAAAGCATGCTACAAATATAAAATTTTTAAGCTTTCAAATAATTTAGATTATTTCAAATTATAAATAAATTGTTCGTCTCTCAATTGTCATTAATAATCAATTTTCAACTAAAATTAATAGAGTTTATTAGCGATACTATTCTGAAATATATACTTAAGAAGTATTCTATTTGTAGCATGCTTTCAAACACATATTAATTCTAAAACACTAAATCTTTAAAGTAAATCATTTTTAGAATTAAATTAAAAAATAGAAACATATTTTTTTAGAAAGTTTAAACTAAAAAAGAATATTTTAATTAGAAATTAAAACCATAAGCCTTATTGTTCTTTGCAAAAGGCTTATGAATTATAAGATATATTTCATAAAGCTAACTTTGATCCAAATATGATTACTTATTTAATAAGTATCAAATTTTATTATTTATTCGTTATCTCTTCAAGAAATATTTTTTTAATTACACACCTATCACCTTTTTTGGTTTAGAGATCTATTTTCTTTAAAACAATGACTTCATCATTTCTCCCAAACTATCATATTCTTTAAATAATACATCAAGAAAAACCTTCTTATTCTTTTCTTTATTCATCAAAGTAGCTCTATCTGATATTCTATAATTCCTGAATGTTTTAAGATAGTTATTCAAATGTTTTTTTAAAGATTTGTCTATCGATAAATGATTTGTGTTTTTCATTTTTTAACTCTATAGAGTCTCATTTAATTTAACTTTATGCCTATTTAATAAAGCCTTAGCAATTCCTACATTAGCTTTCTTTGAATCAATTGCTAGATAAATAAAATAACTTCCGCTCGGTGCGATATTGATAATATGTACCTGAGATGACAATGTAATCGTAATGTCTTCTATGTTTTCATTTAAACCTAAAGCTTCAATCGCCTTTAACTTTGCCTTTACTACCTCTAAATTGTAAGCAGAAGCTAAATCTGGGTCAAATTCTTTATTAGCTGTGTAAGAATCGTAAGCTTCACCTGAAGATACATCTGTAATTGATACTGCGATAAACCCATCTATTACTTTTAAATTTGTAATTAGGTCATTTAAAATTTCTTTCATATTTAAAAGATTGAATTAATAAAATTTTTTATTGTTATGCTGAAACTATTTTTCGTAATGTTAGTTTCATAAAATTAGCATTTGAAAGATCTTTAGTTATCAAACAAATAAATTGATCTTTACTTATTTTTTCAATAATTATAAATCCACTTTTCGAAGCTAAAGAAATAGCGTTAGTATCATCTCCTATCTTTGTTTCCATTGTATCTTGAAGAAGTTCATTTGACATCGTTACAATTACCCCTATCATTGCTGAAACATTATTTTCATTTGATACTTTATATGAATCTAACATATGACCTTCAGAATCGAAAATAAGCCCTGATTCTGCTTGTGACTTCTCTACTATAGAAGTAAGATCTAATTTTCCCATTATAATATTATAGAATGTTATTTGTTAAAAAATAAAAATTAGCTACCTATACCTTTTATAAGTTGAAATTATCGTTATAAGATATTTCTTTTACCTTCTATTTAAGAATAAAAAGAGAATAATAGCTATGATAATTCTTAAATTATCCCTCTTTACATAAAGAAAAAAATCATACTTTTTTTAGATATTTCAACTATAATAAAGCGTTAATTATAGCATCAAAAATTTATTATCCCTTTATCAAGAGAATTATATTTATTGTTTTGACAAAAGTACTTTTAGTCCGTTGTTAAAAACAATATGAAGTATTTACAATGTAATGTTTGGAAAAAAAAAGAAACGATGTGTCTAAAAAAAGAATAAATAATTAAAAATAAGTTCAAGGTTGCATCAAAAAACTGTTTAGAAGATTTATAGCCTAATAATAGTTAAAAATGAATTATTAGTACTATATAAGAGGTAAATAATATTAATTTTACATGCATTATATTTTTAACTGAACTATTTGAAAATCTATAAAATCACAAAAAACGAAAGGAGATTAATAAAACATTTCGGAATGAATTTTATGAAGCTTATAAAATAGAAATGAAAACAGTCATACTTTATTCAGAAAATCATATTACATTCATTGTAATTAAAATTATCTACTATGTATACCAAGTAGATTTTAAAAATACATTAACTATTTTTATTGAGAATTTAATAAAAATATATTCATAAAGTAAGCTTATAGGCCTACCTTATGAAATATAAATATTAAAAACTTAAAGCTTGGTTTAAATCTTCAATGATATCTTCTACATTCTCTAAACCAATAGAACAGCGTACTAATCCGTCTGTAATTCCAACTTCTAATCTATCGGCTTCGCTTAATTTACTATGAGTAGTAGATGCTGGGTGCGTCGCGATGGTTCTGGTATCTCCAAGGTTTGCTGATAATGAACACATTTTGACTCTATTTAAAAATGTTCTACCTGCTTCAATTCCTCCTTTGACTTCAAAGGCTACAATATTTCCTCCTAAACGCATTTGTTTCTTCGCTACTTCATACTGTGGATGTGATTTTAAGAAAGGATACTTCACAAAATTAACTTGATCATGTCCTTCTAAAAATGTTGCCACTTTTAATGCATTTCCACAATGTTTTTCTACTCGTATGGAAAGCGTTTCTAAACTCTTAGATAATACCCAAGCATTAAAAGGTGACATTGCTGGCCCCGTATTTCTTGAGAACAAGTAAATTTCTCTAATAAGATCAGACCTACCTACAGTTACTCCACCAAGCACTCTTCCCTGTCCATCAATTAACTTAGTTGCAGAATGGATAACCAGATCCGCTCCATACTTAATTGGATTTTGCAAATAAGGAGTAGCGAAGCAATTGTCAATTACTAATAATAAATTATGCTTTTTTGCTATTCCATCTAATATCTCTAAATCTATAATATCAACAGCAGGATTCGTCGGAGTTTCTGCATACAATATCTTTGTATTAGGTTGAATAAGACTTTCTATTGTTTCAGGCTCATTTATTTTAAAATAACTTGTTTCAATATTCCATTTTGGAAAATATTTTGTGAACAAACTATGCGTTGATCCAAAAACCGAACGAGATGAGACAATATGATCTCCTGAATTTAAAAGCGCTGCAAAAGTTGAAAAAACGGCTGCCATTCCTGTAGCAAAAGCATAACCTGCTTCAGCACCTTCCATATCCACTATTTTATTTACAAACTCTGTTGTATTCGGATTGGAAAATCTACTGTATAAATTTTTCTCTTTTTCTTCGGCAAAAGAAGCTCTCATGTCTTCAGCGTCATCAAACGTAAAACTTGAAGTTAAGTATAAAGGAACAGAATGCTCAGAGAACTGAGTTCTTTCAGTCTGAGTTCGTATTGCTCTTGTTTCAAAATTTTTGCTCATCTTATTTTTCGTGTTTCGTATCTTATTAATCTTTAAAAACCTACAATAAATATGATAAAACTTTCACTCAATTAAGTAAAAGTTTTATCATCATTTTATTTATAATTTCAATTATTATTTATCGTTAAGTCTTAATTACCACTCTTTGCTAGTCTTAGAATATCTCCAAAAACTCCTCTCGCTGTAACCTGGGCTCCCGCTCCTGCGCCTTGAATAACAATTGGTTGTTCTCCATAGGATTCTGTGTAGATTTCAAAAATCGCATCAGAACCTTTTAAACTTCCTAGTGGGGAGTTCTGAGGAACAGAAACCAGTTTCACATCTAACTGCCCTTTTGTTTGTTGCAAATCTCCATGTAAATCTCCAATATATCTTAAAACATGACTTTCTTCTTGCTTCTCTTTTATTTCTTGGAAGAATGGATTCAACTTAGTCAAGTCTGATAAAAATTCATCCGCAGTAATATCTCTATATGCTTCTGGAATAAGGTTTTCAATCGTGATATCTTCAAATTCATTTTCTAAATCTAACTCACGAGCTAAAATCAATAATTTTCGAGCAACATCATTTCCGCACAGATCTTCACGGGGGTCTGGCTCCGTAAATCCTTTATCAATTGCTTCTTGAAGTACTGTTGAAAACGGAACCTCATCTGCAGAAAATCTATTGAATATATAACTTAATGATCCAGAGAACACACCTCTAATTCTAGTAATATTTTCACCTGAATCGTGTAATAATTTTATGGTATCTATTAATGGTAATCCAGCTCCAACATTCGTTTCGTATAAATAGCTCTTGCTATTTGAATCTAATGTTTTACGTAGCTCTTTATAAAAATCATAAGAAACTGTATTCGCTATCTTATTAGAAGAAACCAAGTCAAAACCTGCTTCTACTAAAGGAATATAATTCGCTGTAAAATCTAAACTAGCTGTATTATCAACTGCGATTAAGTTTTCTAGATGATGCTCTTTCGCATAATCAATTACACTTTGAACAATGGTATCGCTCTTTTCACTGGTATCTAGCGCTGCTCTCCATTCTCCATTTACTCCATTTGTAGACAATAATACTTGCTTTGAATTTGTAATAGCAAATACATTCAGTTGAATTTTCTTTCTTTCTAAAATGCTCTTAGTACTGTCTAAAATCTGATTAATAAGCGTTCCTCCTACTAACCCTTTTCCAAATACCGCAATATTTATTTTTTTTGCAACTCCAAAAACCTGTCCATGAATAACGTTTAAAGCTTTATGAAGCTGACTCTTTTTTACAATTAAACTTACATTTTTACCCGTAATCGTATTGTTGAAAAGTAACGGTACAATTTGGTTTTTAATTAAAGCATTATACGGGTGATGGAACTCACTTAAATCTTGACCTACAATTGAAATTACAGAAACGTCTTCAAGAATAGAAATTTTGTTTACGTCTTTTGTATAAAAGTCATTTTCAAACTCTACCTCTAAAGCTTTTACAGCATTTTCGGCATTTGCTTTATCTACCACTAATCCAATTCCTCTTTCAGACGAACCTTGTGAAATAATACTTACACTAATATCTTGATTACTTAACGCTCTAAAGATTCGAGCATCTACTCCAACCTTCCCTAATAATCCTCTCCCTTCGAAGTTTAATAAAGCCACATTATCTAAGATTGATAATGACTTAATTCCTTTTTGACTAGATTTAGAGGTTATTAATGTTCCTTTATCATTCGGTTTAAATGTATTAAGAATTCTTAAGTTGATATTTTTTTCTAATAAAGGAATGATAGTTTTTGCGTGTAAGATATTCGCTCCAAAATTGGCTAACTCATTCGCTTCTGAAAATGATAATTCTTCAATTTTCTTAGCATCTGCTACTAAATCAGGATTCGCTGTAAATATTCCATCAACATGTGTATAATTCTGTAATTCTCCTGCATTTAAGTAATTCGCTAATAAAGAGGCTGTATAATTACTTCCGTTTCTTCCCAAAGTTGTGGTTTCATCGTTTAATGTTGATGCTATAAAACCAGTGACAACATTTACTGTATTTCCATTATTAGTTTCAAAATATTTTGTCACTTTTTCCTTTGAAACCTCATTAATTGGCTGGGCATTCCCAAAGTTCTCGTCGGTCTTTAGTAACACTCTAGCATCCGTTGGATTTGCATTGATCCCTTTTTGCTCCAATAACTCAGAAACGGTTTTAATAGACAACAACTCTCCTTGTGCTAAAACCTCATCTTTAATTTTTGAGCTATAATCACCCAATAAACTTACTCCTTCGAATAACCTTTCCAAACGATCAAACTCTTGTGAAAAATCAATAAGCGGGGTTACTAACGTTTGCTCTCTCTTGAAGGCTTCAAGCTGTTCAGTATACACTTCATTTTTAGCAGCTTTTTCTAAAATGCTTTCTAAAGTATCGGTTGCATTACCTCTTGCAGAAACAACCACTGCTATTTTTTCTCCTTCGTTAATTTTTTGTTCTATAATAGATACTACATCATGGATTCCGTCATTCGATAATGACTTTCCGCCAAACTTTAAAACCTTCATTTTTTTATTTGTACTATTTTTATTGAATATAGGTTCAACAATCTTTTTTAGTTGCTCGTATTCAATTAGAAATGCATCATGTCCATGATCTGAATTAATTTCATCATAAGTTACATTTGGATGCACTGCTGCTAATTCTTTTTGTGTTTCTCTGTTTTCTTCGGCAGTAAAAAATAAATCAGAATCTACTCCAACGATATGAATATCGGCTTCTATTGTTTCTAATACATTCAGTCCTTCTCTACCTTTTGTTACATCAATAGTTTTTAACAATTGATTCATGAGCTTATAGGAAGCCAACTGATAGCGTTCCTGTAACTTTTTTCCATGATGCAATAACCAGCTTTCAACATTAAAAATTTGTAATTCTTCATTTTTAGTTCGTTGAAAACGCTTCTTAAAAGACTCTGGCGTTCTGTAGCACAACATGGCATGAATTCGTGCATCATGCACTGGATTGTTCGAATTGGTTAAAAACAATTCTTGAATTTGGCAATTGGCTATTAACCAATCTGTCGATTTCCAATCCGTAGCAACAGGAATTAAGTGTTCAGTTATTTTTGGTTGTATAACTACCATTTCCCAAGCAATTCCTCCTCCTAATGATCCTCCTATAAGAGCAAACAACTTTTCTATTTTAAGTTTTTCCAACCCTAATAAGAAAATCTTAGCAATATCCCTTGCTACGAAACTTTTATAATCATCAATTAAAAAATCATCATAACCATTTCCAGGAATATTAAAACAAAGTATCGTATACTCATTGGTATCAATTACTTTATTCTCTCCTATTAAATCTTTCCACCAGCCATCTTCTCCGGCAACATCACTGTTCCCAGTTAATGCATGATTTATTAAAATTACAGGTGCAGTACCCAGTGCTTCACCAAACAACTGATAACTTAACGGTAAATTATTGAACTGAGCACCACTTTCTGTAACGTAACTTTCAACTGTTACGTGATTTAAATTTTTATTTAAACTCATTGATTGTATTTAGAAAACAATTCGTTATGCTTCTATTTCTTTAGATATTTTAGCAAATGCCTCTTTAAGATCATTTTTCAAATCTTCAACATTTTCAATTCCAACAGACAAACGTATTAAGTCTTTTGTAACTCCAGTACTTTCCTGTTCATCATCAGCTAATTGTTGATGTGTTGTACTTGCTGGGTGAATGATTAAAGATTTTGTATCGCCAATATTGGCTAATAAAGAAAATAGTTGTGTAGAATCCGCAATAGTTTTTGCCGCTTCATAACCTCCTTTTGCTCCGAAGGTAACAATACCACTTTGACCTTTTGGTAAATACTCATCAGCTAAAGATTTATACTTACTACTTTCCAATCCTGGGTAATTTACCCAAGCTACCTCTTCCTGCTCTTCTAACCACTTAGCTATGGCTAAAGCGTTTTCACTATGTTTTTTTATTCTTACTTCTAAAGTTTCTAATCCTTGGATTATTTGGAAAGCGTTTGTCGGACTTAAGGCTCCTCCGAAATCACGTAACCCTTCTAAAATTAGTTTAAATGTATACGATGCCGCTCCCAATGCTTCATGATATACTAATCCGTGATATCCAGCAGAAGGCTCCGTAAACTCAGGGAATTTACCATTTGACCAATCAAAAGTTCCTGCATCAACAATTACACCTCCCAGAGAATTCCCTTGACCTCCAATATATTTTGTTAAAGAATGGATCACAATATTTGCTCCGTGCTCAATAGGGTTTAATAATGCTGGTGTCGCCACTGTATTATCAACAATAAATGGCACTTGTACTTTCTCAGCGTGAGCTGAAATACCTTTTAAATCAAGTACATCTAATTTTGGATTCCCTAAAGATTCAACAAAAAATGCTCTGGTATTCTCTTGCACTGCATTTCCAAAGTTTTCAGGATTAGAAGCATCTACAAAAGTTGTTGTAATTCCTAATCTTGGTAATGTTACTTTTAATAGGTTATAAGTACCTCCATACAAACTACTTGAAGCAACGATATGGTCTCCTGCCTTTAATAAAGTTAATAAACCTGTTGAAATAGCGGCCGTACCCGAAGCAAAAACAACCGCTCCAATACCTCCTTCTAATGCTGCTAAGCGCTCCTGCAATATTTGATTAGTTGGATTATTTAATCTTGTGTAAATGAATCCTAATTCTTTTAACGAAAATAAATTCGCAGCATGATTCGAATCATTAAATACATAAGAAGTAGTTTGATAAATAGGCACTGCTCTAGTTCCTCCATTTTGTTTTACATCATGTCCTGCATGCAACGCGTTTGTTGCGAATTTTTGTGTACTCATTTTTCCTGTTTTTGAGTTAATAAATAATTAAAACAAAAGTCAAAACACACCTTTTATGAGATGTTGCTTACTAGAAAAATGTTATTAAGAAAATAAAAGATTCTTTTTTAAGTAATTTGAATCTTTTTTCGGGTTATCTATCCTAAAACTATTATTTCGGGTAGAATTTAGCACCTTCTTTGCTTTAAGCTAAGGGTTGCTAAGGCTTCATAGGGTCTAATCCCTCCACCTTTCTTGATAACATCGTTAGATAAGTCATTGAACTTTTACAAGTACAAATATTTTAAAAATAATTTTAAATTTCCAAATATTTTTTATTTTTTTTAATTAATCCCCCTTTTTAATCTTTATTTTTTAAACTAAACTTCATTTCTAATGGTAAATGATCAGAAGCACTTCCAAAAGCCTTTAAGACTTTTCCATCTATATATTCAATTGATTTCTTTGTGTAAAAAATATAATCTAATCTTTCAAATGGGTTTTCTGAATCGAAAGTTAATTCATAATTATTTTTACTATATGCAGCATTTCCTATATTTGGAATGCTAAATACTTTTTTAATTACAGCATCTTCATAATTCGGATCACTATTAAAATCACCAAGCAATATTGTAGGATTTGTCTTTGCATATTGCTTGAATAAGTCAATTACTTTATTTAGTTGTTTCTCTCTAGTTCCTTTATCAAAAGCTTCTAAATGAACATTCATAATGATAACCTCTTGATCTTCTAGAACTACTTTTACAACTTGTAAAAGTCTATCTAGATAAAAAACTTTTCTATAAAAGGGACTGTCTGAAACTCTTTCTAAAATAATTCTTTCATAATCTTTTAATGGATATTTACTGACTATTGACTGGCCAGAAACTACTTTTCCAAAATGTACGCTTGGAGGCCAATAAGGAAAAGGAAGATATCGCTCATCCCAATTAACTCCTTTTGCAGAGTAAGGATAACCTAAATTCAAAATTTCTTGTTCTTGATTAACATTATAGGAACGTGATGCATCATAATCAATTTCTTGAAAGGCAATAATATCTGGATTTACTTTTTTAAATTCAGTAAGAACTTTTTCTAAGTTATTCTCAAACATTTTTTTTGGTTTTATAACGGCCTTATTGTTAGTCATACCACTCAAATAACCAATATTGTAGGTTACAATACTATAAATTGAATCATTATCGATTGAAATTGGACATGTTTTTTTTGAAAGTTGTGCATAACTAGATTCATCAAGAGTTGGTGAAGATGCCCAAAAGAAAAAAACTAATAGAATTGCAAATAAGACTACAAACGACTTGATCAGTACTTTAAAAAATTGTTTCATTATGAATTAAACTAAATTAAAATTCCCACAAAATACCATAGAACAAAATAAAGATTATAATTATTAGGATACGGAACTATTGTTTTGAATTAATACTTTGTATAAAGTTAATATAGCTTTCAAATTTAAACCTTTTTAATTAAGCTTTGCCAAAGTAATGTAATTAAATTTTATGCCCTGATATTTAATTCACGATAGAAGTTTTAAAATCAATCTAAGAAATGGGTATTTAACGTTAATTCAACAAGAGATAACTTCCAAAAAGCAAAGAATAAAATCATTTGTAGTATTTTCATGGTATTAAACACAATATTGAACGAAATAACAGTAGACATAAGTTAAAAATTTGACGACATTAGGGCGACGGAACGAATTAACTTAAAAAAGACTGAGTTTAATATTAGATCCCATCCATATTTAAAAAAACAAAACCATACCTTTACTAGTGAATAAAATTTCAAAAAGAAAGTGACTACTGGTTTAAAAAATAAATAAAATAAAGAGTCGATAAAAAAGTGATCCGGCGAAAACAAAATCTTAATAAGAATAATTTTCTTAAGTTTATAAAAATAACACTCAAGAAAATTATTAATTATCAAAAATAATCACAGGACTAAACCCAAAGCCCATTTTATTATTATCAGAAAAATGTATTTTATAATTTAATGAGCCTCCCTTGCCTTTTTCAACATGACCAACTCGTGCCATTGGAACAATATTTAATTTACCTTTAAAAACACCTGTCATAAATCTTAGTTCAACAATTTTTTCAAAATGATCATCTGTCTTGAAAAGTTTATATTTTATCTTGTTTTGAGCAATATAATTCTCTGTTTTATCCTCAATTTTTTTCAATTCTTTTTCGTTTGGTTCAAAAATGAGATCACTTCCTGCCGCACCCCATTTATGCTTCCAAATAAATTTTTTATAATCTAATTCTCCTTGTTTAAAAAGATGCTTAATATCAGAAAGCTCGTAACATTCTGGATTATAATTATGCTTAATGTAAGGACATAATCTTTTTGAAATCTGAAACTGTTTTAATGGGTGATTTATATATTTTAAATCATTATATTTTTTATCAAATCTGAATTTCCAATAGTTCGTATTGTATGGGTAATTGTCTTTGTATAATGCCTCAGTTATTAAAATTCTATTATAAAAAGTGGTTATTTTATTATTTTTTTCACCCTCTTTGAAATATAAACAGTTATTCTTTTCAAAAATATCTTTAACATCGATAATTTTTAAGGGAATGTCTAATTCTTTAGAAGTTGCAAAAAACTCAAATTTAGTTTTTTGTTGGTTAATTCGTCTATCTACCAAGACGACATGATTGCTTTCACTACTAAATATGTTAGTGTAATGCTGAATAAAATCATTCCATCTCATATTTACATCGTCAGGGAAGGCAAAAGCATTTGTTTCTGCTATTGAATCCAGTAAAATAGTATTCATTTTAGCTGCGCTAATTGGATAAGTTGCAACCGCCTGAAATTCTATATTCTGCAGCCCTTTTTCAGTGACAGCCATATCGAAACTACCAAAGGTAAAGTTCCCTTTTCTTTCATCATCACTTAATGTTTCGTTTGATGGCTTGAAACCTTCAGGAAAAACACCTTCTGAAAAATTGCTTTCTAAAATCTGTTTTATAAATGCTACGAAGCTATCTGATATTTTTTTATCTAGACATAGGTAATAGTTCCCCAATCGCATTTCTTTGCCATTTTTAAATTGGTAATTCAATTCAAAATAATCAGAAATTCTTCTGTAAACTTGATCAGGGATTCTCTTTAACTTAAATGCTCCGTCAAGCCCTCCTATTACGGGAGATGACTTAATTTTAATATTCATCTAAAAAGAAAGTTCTTTAACAAGGTTCTTTATTCCTTTGTCCTTAAAAAACTCAATTGCTGCATCAGCAGGAGATTTTTTCTCTTCTAGTCTAGTATACAACGGTTCAAGAAAATGTTCTTCCCCTTTCCCTCTTTTTATAAGCCCTTCTTTTGCTATATCAAGTAGTTCTTTTATTAACGAAATAATACTTATATTATCAATGAATACATTTAATGAATCTTTAATTGCGTTTAATCTCAGTTCTTTCCAGAACTCAAATGAATATTGACTTTCAAAAGCTTGTGTTTTTTTAAGATTCTCTATTAAACCTAGAGTTAATGCTGTAGAACATAAGGTCTCATGGGGTGGTTGTTGACAGCACATTCTACTCTCAATTGTACCATGCTTTGGAACCAATCGTGTATTAAACCAACTATATGAAAATAACTGATTAATATCTTCAATTTTTGGTGTCACCTTTATAACCTCTCCGTTAAAAGCTTCTGCAAAACAAGGTTCCTCATTCTCAAAATACTCTTGATAAGTAGATTTATTTAAAATTTTATAAAATCGTCCTTCTCTTTCAATCAAGAAGGGATTAAAGTCAAGTAAATATTGAATATAATCAGATTCTTGATTAAATCTAGGTGGTATTCCTATTTGTTCTTTTCTATTTGGAAAACAATGTTTCCATAGGTTTTCTCTATTAGCTTTAATTCCTTTTTCAACTTTACCTAGCCATATTGGTGAATTTGCACATAACGCTATTTGCAAGGCAGATAACGCGTTCAGTGTATTTACAGCTGGTATTGATTTTTCTAATTCAATTTCAATATGACATTGATTAGATGCTGTAATTGTTAAAAGACAGGCATCTGATCCACTCTTTTGGGAAATGAATTCATTCGAAGAAAATTTATTGTAAAAAAAATACCTTTCTTTGGGCATCATTATTTTTTCAGAAGGTTCTCCTAATGGTTGAATTCCATATCCTAACATAAAGCAATCTTGCGTTTTAAAAAATTTTTTAAGTAGGTTTAATAATTTAGATAAATGATCCTGAAGAATAAATAAATTCTTTTGAGGTGCTAAAATTAACTCTATTATACTATAACCAACATCTGTTGTTATAGTATCAAAAAAACTATCAAACTTTTCTATACTATCTGCATTTATTCTTCTAGCTGACTCTATTTCTCTACTTTGTTTATCTCTTACCAACTCAAAACCTTCCTTATGCAAATAGTTGAACATTCGTTTAATCACTATAAAAGGAGCTATATTTCCATCGGAAGTCACAATTGGAATTTCACATTCTATGCCAATTCCTCTTGGTTTTAATTTACTGTCATACTTAAAAGCGTTTTTAAATTGTGTGGTTAACTCATCTTTAATTTTGGTTCTTTTTTCTTTCATCTTTGGGGGATTAATTAAATTATTTAGTCTTTAAACCAACTAGCATACTTGATGTAATTATTGGCTATTCTATTAATTTCGCCTGAAATATGTTCAGGAGAAATATTTTTAACTTTTTTTGCAGGAACCCCTGCATATATGGTTCCACTCGCAACATGCGTATTTTGGGTAACAACAGCCCCAGCTGCAATGATAGAGTTTGATTCTATTATACAGTCATCCATAATAACACTTCCCATACCTATTAAAACATTATCATGTATTGTACAACCATGAACGATTGCATTATGACCTATAGAAACATTGTTTCCTATATTTGTTGGCGATTTCTGATAGGTAGCATGTATAACAGCTCCATCTTGAACGTTTACCTTATTTCCTATATGAATATAATGGACATCTCCCCGAATTACAGCATTAAACCAAATACTACATTCTTCTCCTATTTTAACATCTCCTACAATTGTGGCATTTTCAGCTATATAACAATCATTTGAAATTTGAGGAGCTTTTCCTTTCACGGATTTTATTATTTTCATGTGTTTTTTTTGTTAGTAAAGTACGTTTTGCTACCAAATATCGACAATTGTCTACATAATAACTATCATTTTTCAAAATAAAATTACTTAAAAAAAAAACGCAAATTTGATTTTCTACATGAAGAAATTGATAATTCTTTTCCATTTCTCAAAATAACACTTATTCCTTTTCTTTTATTATATTTTGTACTAGGATTTATGTTAACTAAATATGATTTATGAAGTATTACAATAAGAATATTCTTTTATTTTTTTTAAAAACTTCAATATTTTTCTTTCTTTTTTTTAGATTTTTTCTTCAATAGTTTTATTTATTCTTAAACATTATCTCCAAATAAAACATTTAAACCCTAACAGCCTATTTACTCTTTGTTAATCTTTAAATATCCTATTCCTTTTTATAAGGTACCTCTTTTCAAACAACATTTTCGATAAAAGGTTTCAAAAATATAAGAAGTATAGAATAATAATCTCAATGAACTCTTTGATCAATATAAATCTCTTAATCAATTTTATCTTAATAATCTATCACACTCTAATTTTACAGATATAGAAATGTGATTTTGGCAACAGTAAAATAGTTGAAACGTTTTGTTTATGGTTTGAAGAAATTATATCGCGTTAAAAAACTGAATAATACTACCTATAATAAAAGTAAATATTTTTCATTATAATCAAGCTTCTGCTTTCCTTCAATTTGGTAATTCTTCTTTAAATTCCTTCTCGAAAAGAGATAATCCATTATCTCTTCATGCAAATATGTTTAAGAAGCTTTGTATTTTAAAAGTGCCTTTATTGGGAAAGCAACTTCATTTATTAATGATTTAGATAACATTTTTAAGTACCTACATTGCCACCTTCAAAACAGACAGAGATAGTGAATATTATGGTGAATTATTTTTAACTTTATAAAGAATCTAACTTGGAATAAAAATAAAATTATTAAAAATTAATTTTTATTACTAGAGGTTAACATAAAGCATAATAACAACATACTTCATCTAATAACATTATATAACAATGAAATTATAATTATTAATAAAAACATAGTTGCGTTTTAACAATGCTAGTAAAACAAAACATTACAATCAGGAGTAATAAGATAACATGAAAGTAAATTGAATGAAAAAAATTATTATGAAAAGGGTAAAGTTCTCTTTTTTAAAAAGCAAAAAACAATTACAATTGGCAACACAATCACATGATATTAACCCACTTAAACCTGTAAAACAATATTACTATTTTATTTTCAGAGGCTTAAAAACTGATACTAAGTTATCAAAAGAGCTAGTTAATTGATTAATAACTGCTGTCCAATACTAATTTGATTATCATTTAAACCGTTAATTTGCTTTAATTTTTGCACAGAGATATTATGCTTTCGTGCAATTGAATATAAAGTATCTCCTTTTTTTACATGATAAGAACCTTCTTTTTTAGTTAATTTACTTTTGGTAGGTCTTTTTCTATCATATTTCATTAAATTATACTTATGAATAAGGCTAATTAACTTATGTGGGTATCTTTTATCTGTTGCGTAACCTGCTCTTTTTAATCCGTAAGCCCATCCTTTGTAATCTGTATGTTTCAATCTAAATAAACTAGCATATCGTTTTCTTGTCAATAAAAACTGCGAATGATCTTCATATGATGATTCAGGGTATTTATATTTTCTAAAACACTCTCCTTTTTCATCATCATCATGAGTAACGCTTTTACCTTTCCATCCTTTATGGCATTTTATTCCAAAATGATTGTTGGATCTTATAGCTAAGGGACTTCTTCCACTTCCTGATTCTAAAATACCTTGAGCCAAGGTTATACTTGCTGGAATATTATGTTCGTACATTTTATCTATTGCAATGGAAGCAAATTTTAAAATATACTCATCTGTATTTCTTGGAGTTGTAGTGGAAACCTTTTTTACTTGCTCCAATTGAGGTATTTCAGGCTGTTTCTCTCTATGCTCAATAACAATTTTTCTGCCTGAAGTTACTGTTCTTCTTTTTGTCCCACAACTTGATAATAATAAGGAAACTATCAAAATTGTGATACTTATTTTTAATTTCATCGTATACATTCAATAACCTTTATGTTTTCTCAAATAAAAACTTATTCATAAAAGCTTCTATTCTATTAATTCTCTTCCTTTATTCTTTAACTTTTCATTAGCACCTTCAATTCCCTGCAAACCTCCTGTGTGGATTGCTAAAATTGTTGTCCCTTTTATAAACTCTCCTTTAGCTACCATATCAATGATTCCATAAAGCATTTTTCCAGTGTAAATAGGGTCTAATGGAATCAACGTCTTTTTTTTAAAGTCATTAATAAAGTCAATTAAATTTTTATTAAACTTTCCATAGCCTCCAAAATGATATTCTTTTTTTAGATACCAGCTAGTGTTATTTTTTGAATACTTTTTAATTTCGTCTTCTAAAAAGTTTTCTTTCAAAGCTGGAAAGCCAATTACTCTTTGATGTTTATCAGCTGTATTAATTAAACCAGCAATTGTACCGCCTGTTCCAACTGATGAACAAATATAATCGAATTTTTTATCTTCATTTAATAAAATCTCTTCACAACCTTTTACAGCCAAGCTATTAGTTCCTCCTTCAGGAATTAGGTAGAAATCACGAAACTCATTCCTTAATTTTTCTAAAAAAAAACTATTTGTTTTGGTTTTATAATCTTCTCTTGAAATAAATTTAAATTTCATTCCTTGCTCATACGCAAACTTTAACGACTTATTATTTTTTAAAACATGTTCAATCTTATTTCCTAGCTCCTCACCTCTGATAATTCCAATTGCATTAAGATTGTATTTTTTGGCTGCTGTTGCAGTTGCCACAATATGATTTGAGTAAGCTCCTCCAAAAGTCAAAACTGTCTGAGCTTTTAACTTTTTAGCTTCTAGTATATTATATTTAAGTTTTCTATATTTATTCCCAGAAACGTTATTATGGAGTTGGTCTTCTCTTTTTATAAAAAGCCTTACTTGATTTTGCTTTAATACAGGTAAATCTATTTCTTGATTTATGATCTTATCATGAAATTCAAACATCTATTAAGAATAATTATTAACCTCTTCCTCTATTTTCTCCCATTTCTCCATTAATTCATCTAATTTTGCTTTTTTTGCCTTGTACTCATCAAAAAAACCAGGTTTGGAGGAAACTTTATCATAATTTTCCGCCAATGCTAAGTCTGTTTTTTTTATATCTTTTTCAAGCTCTTGAATCGAATTTTCTATCTTATTCAATCTGTTTTTGAGTTTTTTGAGCTCTTTTTCTTGTTCTTTTGATAGTTTAAAAGCTATTTTATTAAATGAATTTTTATCTTCTTTAATAACTGTCTTTTTTTCTGCCTCTCTTAGACTTTCTATCTGATGTTGTTCTAAAAAGTAATCAATATCTCCTAAATACTCTTTTATCTCTCTATCTTTAAATCCATAAATTGTGCTTGTTAGACCTTGTAAGAAGTCCCTATCATGCGAGACAATAATTAAAGTACCATTAAAATTTATGAGAGCTTTTTTTAAAACATTTTTCGATGCAATATCAAGATGATTTGTAGGCTCATCCATTATTAAGACATTAAATGGTGACAATAATAGCTTACATAATGCCAAACGATTTCGCTCTCCTCCTGATAGTACTTTTGCTTTTTTATCGACTGCTTCACCGCTAAATAAAAAGGCTCCAAGCATATCCCTTACTCTTATCCTATTAGTATCATTAGCGGCATCTTCCATTATTTCCAGTACCGTTTTTTCTTGTGGTAAATATTCCGATTGATTTTGTGCAAAATATCCTACTTCTACATTATGTCCAAGCTTTAGGTGTCCTTCAAACGGAATTTCTCCAACCATCATTTTAGCTAAAGTAGATTTTCCTTGTCCATTTTGACCAACAAACGCTATTTTACTATTTCGCTCAATTAATAAATCAATATTCTCTAAAACTTTTTTCTCTCCATAATTTTTACACAAACCTTCAGCTTCTACAACAATTTTGCCTGGTTCTTTTGAAATTTCAAACTTAACATTCATTACAGCACTATCGTCTTGATCTACCTCTATTCGATCAACTTTATCTAATTTTTTGATAAGTGATTGCGCCATTGAAGCTTTGTTTGCCTTGGCTCTAAATTTCTCAATTAGCTTCTGTGTGTGCTCAATTTCTTTTTCCTGATTTTTTTGTGCTTGTAACTGCTTTTCTTTTATCTCTGATCTAAGTTTTAAAAACTCTGAATATGGCTTTTTATAATCGTAAATCTGTCCTAAAGAAATTTCAATTGTTCTATTGGTTACGTTGTCTAGAAACATTTTATCGTGAGAAACTAGAACTATTGCTCCTTGGTAACCTTTTAAAAAATTTTCTAACCAAATAATTGATTCGATATCTAGGTGATTCGTCGGTTCATCTAATAATAAAATATCATTATTCTGCAGTAATAATTTTGCCAGCTCAATACGCATTCTCCATCCTCCAGAAAAAGTATCAGTTAATTTTTCAAAATCTTCTCTTTTAAAACCTAAGCCTTGTAATATTTTCTCTGTATCTCCTTGATAATTGTACCCACCAATTAACTCATAGCGTTCCGTTTTCTCGTTCAAATCAACAATCAATTGACTATAGGATTCACTTTCATAGTCTGTTCTTTCTACTAATTGCTTATTGATAAACTCTATATCTTTTTCAATATCTTTTATTTCTATAAAAGCTTGATAAGCTTCTTCCAAGATAGTCCTGCCATGAACAAAATCTATATCTTGTCTTAAAAAACCAATTTTTACTTCTTTATCAAATGCTATTGTTCCTCCACTATTTTCTATATCCTTTGAAAGTACTTTAAGTAAGGTTGATTTTCCAGCACCATTCTTACCTATTAAGCCAACTCTGTCTCCTTTGTTTAATTTAAAGGTTACTCCAGAAAACAAATCGGTTCCCATAAAAGAAACCGTTAAATTATGTACGTTTAACATTTTTTTGAACTAAATTAATGTAATTTTGTAGAACGTATTACAAGCGATTCTATACTTATACTTTAAATGCGTACAAACTTACAAAAACCAAATAGTTTATTTAACTCAAATACCTATTATTATGATCGGAAAAGGAAGCAAACTATACAGTATTTTCAGAAATAAATGTCCAAGATGTCATGAAGGCGATTTTTTCAAATATAAAATTTCCTTTAATCCCAAAAAAATAAGTACACTCCATGACAACTGTTCTGAATGTAACTTGAAATATATGATGGAGCCTTCATTCTTTTTTGGTGCTATGTATGTTAATTATGCCATAGCAGTCGCTCTTTTCGTTGCAATATTTATTATAGCAAAAGTATTCATTGGGCTTTCTATTTTGCATAGCTTTATATCCATTGTTATTGTTTCTCTCTTGCTGACTCCTGTGAGTCTAAGACTTTCAAGAATTATATGGATTAATCTATTTGTTTCATACAAACAACAAAATAACAGTAAAATTCTTAAGAAAAACTATAATTAAGTAAATCTTTCGATAGATATTTCTTTTTCAAGAGGGATTCCTTTTTCTATATAATTAAACAAGCTGTTAGCTATGGTTGGAGAAATCATGACTCCTCTTGTCCCCAATCCATTTAATACGGCAAGTTGTTTATGTAATGGGTGTGTTCCTACCAAAGGTCTACGATCAATTACAGTTGGTCTTATACCAGCTGAATGGTCTATGATCTTATAAGGTACATTAATTACTTTATTCAATTTGCTTATCAATTCATTTTCACCTTCTTGTGTAGGCACCGTAGTTTTATCTTTCCAATTAAAAGTCGCTCCTATTTTATAAGTATGACTTCCCAAAGGCATAATAAATATGGAAGACTTTAAAACAAAATCAATAGCTAATTTTGGAGCAAAAATATCGATCGTTTCTCCTTTAGTACCGTTGAGTGGTAAATAGTTAAAAAAAGGGTTCTTTTTTAAACCAAAGCCTTCGCAAAAAACAATTTTTTCTGCAATTAAATCCTGGTACTTTAGACTTTCATTAATCTCAAGTTTTTCATAAATAAAATCATCCTCGACTAATTTATTTTCAATTTTCAAATAATTTTTATACGAATGAATAAATGCTCTCATCTGGATTCTACCTGTACCAATTAGTGTTCCAAAGCCATTCTTACAGATAATTCCTTTTATTTCATTTTTTTCGATTTCTGAAATCATATACAACCCTGTATTTGGCTTATCTAGAGCTAGGTACCAATTATTTTGATCCTGAATAGTATTAAAAGCTTTTTTAGTTTTGACTTTAACATCAATTTTAATATTCAGTTTATTTTCTATTTGTTGATATTTAGGAATGGCATATTGTAACTGCTCGTGTCCATTCCAGGCAGGTGTAAATCTTTTTAAAATAATAGGATTGTACATTCCTCCGGCAACCAACGAAGATGTTTGAGAACTATTTTCAAAAACAATAAATGATTTATTATTTTCTAAAAGCTTTTCACAAAATGAAATTCCTGCTAAACCAAGACCAACAACAATATAATCGACTTTATTACTCATCTGACAAAAATAACCAATAAAAAAAAGAGTATTCACAATGTAAATACTCTTTTTTTTATTTGTTAAATATGAAATTAGTAATTCCACATATCCATTTCTCTATCTCTTATACCTTCTTTAATTCTATTAGCTTCAAGCAATTGAAATAAAGAATTTCCTCTTACATAGTCCTTAATCTGTCTATCTCCGTACATATTTTCTTCTTTCTGAACTACAGCATCGAATCTACGCGCATTTAAAAGATTATCATAAGATATAGGTCTTGCTGAATTTAAAGGATTGAAAACTTTTGATTTATGAAGAGTTTCCCTTGCGTCAGGATAAAAAACCCAGAACAAAGCATAGGTATTATCTCCATCATCAATTTCATCTCTTCCGACAACTTGTACATCTGGCCCCATAGGAGCAACGCCTAAAAGACGATACTTAAGCTCTCCTTGCCTTTTATCAAAATACCAAATTCCTTTCAACATATATCCTTTTACTTGTTCAGACTTAATCTCGTACAAATCAATATTACCGTAACCATCGTCTCTTGAATCACTTGTTTTCTCAATGATTTCATCAATACCTATCTTAGATGTGAAATAAGAATCATCATAAACTTCAGTAATTTCTCCAGTACGTATACCTTTTAATAAAGAATCGTATAAAGACCTTCTATTATTTCCAGTACTTGCCGTATCAATTGGATAATAATAAGGTAAATTTATCTTTTGATTTAGATCAACGTATTCCCAAACTACCTTAGACCACAATACATCTCTATCACTGATATTTCCATACGGTAATGGTTTGTCATCTTCGGAGGCAATTTGTGCATCCGATTTAAATCCTATTTCGCTTACCTTTTTAGCATTTAAAAGGTTTGCTTGGGCACTTGCGTAACTTGTTGAAACAAGTGTTAATGCAACCAAATAAAAACGCTTCCAATTCATACTCATCTGTTTATCTTTTAATTTGTAATCTCAATATTCACAGGTAAAACCTTCTTTAATTTATAGTTAGACCCTGAAACAGTAGCTTTAATATCAAATATAGATATTAAATCATTTCTTCTTGCTTTCTTTAGAGCACTTTTTGCTCTAGAATTTAAACGTGTTCCTGTAACTGGTATTGTAATTTGACCTGGAATTTTTATTTTAAAGCTTGTAACATTTAATTTTAAATCGAATAAAAAATCTGGTAGTCCAGCTCCTACGACAATTTTAGCTACACTAGCCTTTGGCATTTTCACTGTTCCAAACTGATTTCTTACCATACCATTTGCCGGTGGAATATCTTTTATTCTAAATTTCTTTGATGAACTTACAGGTTTACCATCTGGTAATTTACCACTTACCTTTATAACAACCTGATTACCTGAACGTGGTCTCATTGCATAACTGTTACCTTTAACTCTACTTAAACCAGGAGCACTTGCTGTAACCTTATTACCAGGAATACCTGGTATCGATATTGTTAATGGATTAGTTAAACCTCTATAAACTACATTCATCTTATCAGCTGAAATAACAGCATTATTTGGTTTTGGTATTACCGAATAAGTACTTTCAAAAGGAACAGGAACCTCTTCACCATTTTCTGTAAAGAAAATTGTACCTTTTATTTTCTTATCTCCTACACTCCCTGCTGCCATATCTACAACAACATGACCATCTTTAAAATTTTTGTAATCTTTATCTCCATTAAACTCAACTCTTGTCGGCTTTAACGTAGGATCGTATCTTCCTAATACAACTGAACCTGTTACTTTTTCACCTTCGTAAAATGCATTTTTGTCAAGTGCAACTATCCCATTATAGTTACTCATAGAAACTTCTGTTTCTAATTGTCCACCAACTAATGAAGAGTATATTTCACCTTCTGTAGTTCGGATATCACTTTGAATCTGACTTACATTTGCTATAGAAGTAATTAAAGGCATACCTTCATATCTTCCTTTTAACCACGAAATCTCTTGACCTTCTGCTGATTTATCTGGATCAGTATTAAATCGTTTGTCTAAGTTTTTTAATATTTGAGGAGAAGCATTTTCTCCTAAAACTGCCTTGATTTCAGTGTTATAGTTATTGATTTCAGAAATAAATTTATTTCCTTCTTCAGTGAACTTATCTCCAGAGAATAATAAAGCATCTACTTTATCTGGACTTTTCTGAGATTCATAGTTGGTTTTGTCTTCTTCACTGATATCTTCGGACATTTTTTCTTTCAAAGACTTCAAGTAATCAAAGAAGCCATTTGACAACTCACTTATTTTCTGAGCTTTTTCGTTTAACTCTCCAAATTTCTCTGGTTGTTCTGTTGCTTTTGTAGCCAACCCCTTAAGTGAACTTTCATTTGTTGTAGCTGCAAATGCATTTGAGTCCTCTATTTTTTCTTTCATGAAGCCAAAAGACGATAACACTTTCTTATCCATCTGCATTGCAAGCATCGCAAGAAATACAAGATACATAAGGTTAATCATCTTCTGCCTTGGTGATAATTTTCCTCCTGCCATAATTATAAAATACTTTTTAGTTTAATAATTAGAATATTTTCTAATTATTTATTAGACATTGCAGATAACATTCCACCATATACACCATTAAGAGAAGAAAGGTTTGTCGCCAAAGAGTCCATTTGCTCTTGTAACCTTCTTGTATTCTCTACCATCGCTGAATTAATTTCAGCTTGTCTAGAGGCATTATCAACTTGTGTTGTGTATAAACTGTTCAATGATTCCATTTTTGAAGCAGCCATCGCCATTTGCTCATTATATTGATTTGTTGACGCTACTGTTTCGGAAGTAGCCGTCAATCCTTCTGCAGCTCCTTGGAAATTTTTAATACTATCACCTAAACTGGAGATTAAACCTGCATCAAGTTTTGCTTCTCTTAAAATATCATCTAACTTTTGAGACAACATACTTTGAGCCTCTTCTGGTGCAGCTTCTTTTCCACCTAAAACACCACCCATAGACAATTCAGGATATACTTTAGTCCAATCTAGTTCTTCTTCTACTGGTTCAAAAGCGGAAAGGGCAAAAACCGCAGCTTCAACAGCCATACCAATCGTTAACATAAGCCCACCTGTAATAGGTCCGAATTTAAAGTGCATGATCTTAAATAATGCTCCAACGATAACGACTGCCGCACCTAAACCATAGGCCATGTTAAATAATTTCTTAGTTGTTTTTGATTGTGCCATAATTTTTAATTTAAAGGGAATTTAATTAATATTTAAGTTGTATTTTTTATTATTGACTTTTGTTTGTTCCTAAATAATCTTGTACCGTTCTAAATCCGATATAACTTCTCGCTGTATCCGCATGTTCCCAATCTCTTGAACTTACTTCTAAAAAGTAAGCTACATCTTTCCATGATCCACCTCGAATAATTTTTCTAGTATTCTCTCTGTTCTCTACATTTGGATTCATAGTTGATCCATAATAATAAGACATTTGATTGTACGCTGTATTTGTCCATTCAGCTACATTTCCAGCCATATTATACAAGCCATATTCATTTGCATTGTAAGAAACAGCCTCAACAGTATATAAAGCCCCATCTGCAGCATAATCTCCTCTTACAGGTTTAAAGTTTGCTAAAAAACATCCTCTATCACTTGTAGTATTAGGACCACCCCAAGGATACTTTGCATAATTAAGACCACCTCTCGCAGCATACTCCCATTCCGCCTCTGTTGGAAGCCTAAATGCAGGCACTAAACCTAGCTTTTTCTTTGAACGTTGATAACTGTTTTTGTTTTGTGTTCTCCAGTGACAGAAAGCTTTTGCTTGAGGCCAGTTTACGCCGACTACAGGATAATTTTCATAAGCTTTGTGAGCAAAATACTCCTGATGCATTGGATCATTGTATGAGTAATTAAAATCTTTAATCCAAACAGTCGTATCTGGGTACACATTGATTACCTCATCCTTCAAAAACTCTTTTCTGTTTTTACCGAATCTGGCAGCATTTTCATTATCAAACCAATAATATCTATAGTTTAATGTCTTTGTATCAAATGTTCTAATACCATTCAAAGATTCATCTTTCTTAATAAATAACGAGTCCATTACTTCTACATAATCTGCATCAGGGAATTCTTGATTCGACCAAATTATTTCCTCTTCCCAGTTTAATGGTTTAAGTGAGTCTAGACCTTCTCCTAACTCATAATAATTTTCTCGCATGTACTTTTCGTAAGCAGTCTCATTGACAGTATCTTTTGAAGCATATGCATATCTTTGAATACCTTCTGCTTTATCTTCTCCTTCTCCAGAGGAAGCGAACTCTGCCTGCATAGCCAATTTTGTTCTAGTGATTGAATCTCTCACCCAAAAAACAAACTGTTTATATTCGCTATTTGTTATTTCAGTTTCATCCATATAAAATGGCTGAACTGTTACAGTCTTTGTAGGAGCATTCAATGCTCCTAAGGGGTCTTCATCTTGTTTACCCATAGTAAAAGAGCCTCCAGGTATTTTAGCCATTCCAAATGGTTTTTCGGCAAACCACTTTCTTTTTGACTTTACACCAATCAATTCTCCTCTATCGCCACTAGAACCACAGGCGTATACGATAGATACTAATAATGCACATACTGCTAATTTCTTCATACTTTATTCTTTTCTTATAAAAAGAGGCGTAAACCTATTATTTTTTTAAAATTAAAAAACAATTTCGAGTTATAAATAACATCTTAAGTAAGCTTTTGTAAAGCTTTGTACCATCTTTTAGGTATTTTTAACCTCAGAGCTTCTTTATAATCACGATAGCTACATGGTATTAACGCATGTCTTTTATGTTTATTATTCGATATTAAATTTATTTCCATCCACCAGCGTCCACTTTTATCACTTTTGTAAAAATTAAGTGGATCATCATCGTCAAGAATTACTGTATATTTCTCGTAACTTTCTTTAGTAGTAAAAGGATAATCATTGGCACGTTTATTGACACCTTCAACAAAATACCATATAATTTGCGCTATTAATTTTGCTGTTTGTTTATTTACATCAATAGCAGCATTATACTCATATACACCAAACGAAGTTACCTTATCACTTATTCCAGCATATCTGGCTACAGCACATGCATCTTCTCCATACATTCCATTTGGTGAAGCATATAAGTTGCCGGGAGCATCACTTTGACGAATACTTCCAATATCAAAGCTAACAATATCAGCATCTCTTAATACTGGCTCTACCAAAGTTATATCTTTTATTTCTCCTAATCGATAGGCATCAAAAAAGAGCTTATCAATCAACTGTATTTCTTCTTGAGAATTAAAATATGTTTGATATCCTATACTACTGTAGTTGAAAAGATTGTTAGGCTCTTCCATAATTATTCTACTTAAAAAGGACCTGGAAAGGATATTTTCTTCTGATGAGCCAATATCAAAACGACTATCTACACTAACTAGATTAACTGTCTGTTCAAGGTCGTCATACCCTCTATAATTTGCATAAGTTATATCTTGGCTACCTCCTATAATCAATGGAATTATATCTTGTCTCACCAAAAAAGAAACTATTTTTGAAACAGCAAAATAAGTATCTTGAACCGTATTACCTTGTTCAATATTACCTAAATCAGCAATAGAAAGCGTCCACTCTCCAGAAAAAAGCTCATATAGTTCTTTTCTTATGAAGTAAAGACCTTCTTTTGAATCACATTGCTGCCCTCCTCTACTTTCAACAACACCGAAAATTGCTATTTTTATGTTCGTCACATCAGGAAAATTGTTTTCAGTATGAAACTTAACCGAATTTCCTAATGAGGTAACATGGTTAGATAAAATAGTAGTAACATCCGAATTTTCAAGTGGTGAAAAGAACTCGACCATTATTTAAGGGGATTAAAAGTATCGCAATATAATAAAAAAACTATTTCAACATAGAAATGTTTATTTCTTTTTTTTGGTCGTTTTTTTCTTAGGTGCTTTTGCTTCTATCATTTTTACTGCTTCCTCTTGAGTTAGCTTTTCTATTTCCGTTGTTTTAGGAAGCTCTACCTTCAATTTACCTTTAATTACATTGAATCGTCCCCATCTAGCTTTTTCAACCCTAATGCCAACTTCTTCAAAATTATGTATTAATTTTTCTCTCTCTTTACGTTTTTTATCCTCAATTAATTCTTCCAGATCTGATTGAGTTAGATTATCGAAATCATACTTCTTGTTTACGTTTATGAAAATTGAATTCCATTTTATAAATGGACCAAAACGTCCAACACCTTTTTGTATTGGCATTTTTTCATAATGTCCTATAGGAGCATCTGCCTTTCTTTTATCTTCAATTAATTCGATTGCTCTCTCTAAATCAACAGACATTGGATTTTCTCCTTTATCAAGAGAAACATACTTCCCATCAAATTTAATGTAAGGACCAAAACGGCCATTTGCTACAACAACTTCTTTAGTTTCATAATCTCCCAATATTTTTGGCAATTTAAATAAATCCATAGCTTCTTCGTAAGTTATAGAACTCATTGTTTGCTCTCCTTGCAAACTAGCAAATTTAGGCTTTTCCTCATCTGTTGCTTCACCAATTTGCACCATTGCTCCAAACCGTCCTAAACGCACGTAAACATTCTTACCACTATCAGGATCAACCCCCAATAATCGCTGTCCACTTGCTCTATCTGCGTTTGCTGCAACATCTTCTACATGCAGATGAAAGCCTTTATAAAAATCTTTTATCATAGCGGTCCAATCTTCTTTCCCTGATGCTATTTCATCAAATTCATCTTCTACTTTAGCCGTAAATCCATAATCCAGTACTGATTTGAAATTTTCTACAAGGAAATCATTAACAATATTTCCAATATCTGTAGGAACTAATTTACCTTTATCAGATCCTACTTTTTCTGTTAATTTTTTTTCAGAAATTTCATTTAAACTCAATTTTAACTGATTATAGCCTCTTTCCTTCCCCTCAACAGTACCTTTCTCTATATACTGCCTTCTTTGTATTGTCGAAATAGTTGGTGCATATGTAGAGGGACGACCTATCCCCAATTCTTCTAATCTTTTAACAAGTGCTGCCTCTGTATATCTTGCGGGTGGTCTTGTATACCTTTCAGTAGCTAAAATAAAATTATTTGCTAAGATTTCGCCAATAACCATTTTAGGGAGCATCCCATCTTGCTCTTCTTCTTCATTATCTGTTCCCTCTAAATAAACTTTGAGAAAACCTTCAAACTTAATAACTTCCCCATTGGCTAAAAATATTTTATCATTTTTATCATTCTTTATCCTAAGTGAAGTTCTTTCTAACTGAGCATCACTCATTTGAGAAGCAATAGTTCTCTTCCAGATTAAACTATACAACCTGTCTTGATCGTAATCAACAGCCACCTCATGGCGTGACATATCGGTAGGGCGAATAGCCTCATGCGCTTCTTGCGCACCTTTAGATTTTGTAGAATAGTTTCTGGGCTTGCTAAATTCAGAACCATAATAACTTGTTATTTCACTTTCTGCGGCTTTTTTAGCATCGTTAGATAAATTAACACTATCTGTTCTCATATATGTTATGAGACCCGCTTCGTACAATCTTTGAGCCATCATCATCGTTTTGGCTACAGGAAAACCTAATTTTCTAGAAGCTTCTTGTTGTAATGTTGAAGTCGTAAAAGGTGCTGCTGGAGATTTTTTCGCAGGTTTCTTTTGCAAATCATCCACATCAAATACAGCACTCAAACAAGAATTCAAGAATTCTTCTGCTTCCTTTTTTGATGCAAAATTTTTACCGAGTTTAGCTTTAAACTTTTTTCCTTCCTGACTCATAAATTCTGCATCTACCCTATACGAAGCCTGAGCTTTAAAGGCTTCAATCTCTCTTTCTCTTTCAACTATTAATCTTACTGCTACAGACTGAACCCTACCTGCTGATAGCCCCCCTTTCACTTTTCTCCAAAGCACTGGAGACAACTCATAACCAACTAATCTATCTAGGATTCTTCTGGCCTGTTGAGCATTAACAAGATTGTAATTTATCCCTCTTGGATTGTCTACAGCCTTTAATATTGCATTTTTTGTAATCTCATGAAAAACAATTCTTTTCGTACTAGCATCTTTTAACTTCAATTGCTCATATAAGTGCCAAGCAATTGCTTCTCCTTCCCGATCTTCATCGGAAGCCAACCAAACAGTTTCTGCTTTTTTTGCTAAATCCTTTAGTTTTTTTACAATCGCCTTTTTATCTGTAGAGACAATATATTTTGGCTTAAAATCACCTTCAACATCAATTCCTAATTCCTTTGACGGTAAGTCTGCGATGTGTCCGAAACTAGATTCCACCCTAAAATCTTTTCCCAAAAACTTTTCTATTGTTTTTGCTTTTGCTGGTGACTCTACTATAACTAAATTCTTTGCCATATTTCTTTACTATTAAAATTGCCAGGTTAGATAATTGCGGTTCTTATGAGTTCGCAAAAGTAGACACTTTTTTTGATTTTGACCTTTTTTAAAATAATTTTACTTTTTAAAAGGATAATATTATCAAATTAATTTCTGTCATCTTGTCATATTATTTCTATTTTGGTTGTATCTTTGTGGCTTATTTTTACTACGATTTTTAAGATTTATGGAACACGTTGAGAAAGTAATTGATGAAAAAAAACAAGGTAAACCTTTATTAACTGATCAAAGAAAAGGTAATGATAAAAAGCTTTTTATTGAAAGTTATGGATGTCAAATGAACATGAACGACAGTGAAATTGTTGCCTCTATACTTGCTGAACAAGGCTTCAATACCACTGGTAACATAGAAGAAGCAGACCTTGTATTAATGAATACTTGTTCTATTCGAGAAAAAGCAGAACAAACTGTTAGAAATAGACTGGAAAAGTACAACCATGCAAAAAAACGCAACCCAAAAATGAAAGTTGGTGTTTTAGGATGTATGGCAGAAAGATTAAAAACTAAATTTCTAGAAGAAGAAAAGATTGTTGATCTTGTTGTTGGACCAGATGCGTATCGAGACCTACCTAACTTAGTAGAAGAAGTAGAGGCAGGAAGAGATGCTATCAATGTAATTCTATCTAAAGAAGAAACCTATGCAGACGTTTCCCCTGTAAGATTAAATTCAAACGGAGTGTCAGCCTTTGTTTCAATAACACGTGGATGTGATAACATGTGTACTTTCTGCGTTGTTCCTTTCACTCGGGGTCGTGAACGTAGTCGTGATCCTCAAAGTATCATTAGTGAAATTCGATCAATGCAAGAAAAAAATTATAAAGAAATTACCTTGTTAGGTCAAAATGTTGACTCATATCTTTGGTACGGGGGCGGACTAAAAAAGGATTTTACAAAAGCCTCGGAAATGGCAAAAGCTACAGCCGTTGATTTTGCAAGTTTATTAGACATGTGCGCCAATGAGTTTCCTAAGATGCGTTTTCGTTTTTCTACATCAAACCCTCAAGACATGACATTAGATGTAATTCATGTGATGGCAAAACATAAAAATATTTGTAAATATATACACCTTCCTATTCAAAGTGGTAGTAATGCTATGCTTAAAGCTATGAATCGTCAACATACCCGTGAAGAGTATTTAGAATTGGTGAAAAATATCTACAAAATTATACCCGAAATGCACTTGAGTCAAGATATGATTGCTGGTTTCTGCGGTGAAACTGAACAAGATCATAAGGATACGCTTGATTTAATGGAACAAGTAAAATATAGTTTCGGTTTCATGTTTGCTTATTCTGAGAGACCTGGGACCTTAGCGGCAAAGAAAATGGAAGATGATATTCCATTAAAAGTAAAGAAACGTCGATTACAAGAAATCATCAATTTACAACAAGACCACAGTTTATTTAGAGCAAAAGAACATGTTGGAAAAGTGCAAGAAGTACTTATTGAAGGAACTTCTAAAAAAAATGCTAACGAATGGAAAGGACGTAATACCCAAAACACAGTAGTAGTTTTCCCAAAAGAACATTATAAAATGGGAGAATTTGTAAATGTAAAAATTGAAGATTGTACATCTACAACTTTAAAAGGCGCTGCTGTTGGATATTCAGATAACAATTAGAATTTTAATAAAAATTTATACATTATGAAAAAGTTATACATTATGATTATCGTCATTGTACTAGTTTCTTGCTCTAGTAACGAAAGCAATAAAATAGTGAATGAAGGAACATCTTTAAAAAATTACAAAATAATATATCCAGGTGATCAAGGCTTCATTCATTATTTTAACGAATCTCAAGCTATTGAAAGTATAAGAACTGGTCCTGGTTTTAATGATTTTGTTTTCTACAATTTTGAATACCAAAATAATTTAATGTCGAAATTCGAATATCTCAATGGGTTGGGAAACCTTTTACAATCTTACAATTTCAATTATGACTCAAATGGGAAACTAACTTCTTTAGTTTACAAAAAAGATACATTTGAATATACGAGGACCTTCACTTACACTAACAATTCTATTTCATCAGTGATACCTGATGATAATTCTGATGATACTTATAAGATTACGTTCTTACTAAATGAGAAAGGTTTAGTTAATGAATTAACAAAAATCAATCTAAGTAATAATGAAAATGAAGCTTTAGTGAAATTTACGTATGACAATAATGATAACTGTACATTTATTTATTCCAAGATTGATTATGGATTTGGAGCTATTGAGAAAAACTTAAATATACAGTATAGCGATAAAAATAATCCGTTAAAGAGTCATTATACATCAAGCTACATAGCTTATTTCGCCATCTATGGTGACTTTAATATTTTACAAGAAGATATTATTTCATTAATTGTAAATTTTGGTAATAACACCGTTACAAAGAGCCCTGAATTTAACTTTGAATATATTTATAATTCAAATGGATATCCAGTAAGTGCAGAAGTGTTTGACACTGCTACAGGAAATAAATCTCGTTCAATAGAATACAATTATTAATATACATAGATAGTAAAATACTCGCATTAAGAAACGTAAGCTAAAATAGATTTAGAATAAACTAAAGACTAAAAATTTTGGAAAATTTACAAGCAATAAAACAACGATTTGGAATTATTGGTAACGATCTTCAATTAAACAGAGCTATAGAAAAAGCTTTGCGAGTTGCACCTACTGACATCTCTGTTTTAGTAGTTGGAGAAAGTGGTGTTGGTAAAGAAAGTGTTCCAAAGATAATTCACCAGTTGTCACATAGAAAGCATGCCAAATATATAGCTGTAAATTGCGGAGCTATTCCTGAAGGAACTATTGATAGTGAACTGTTTGGACATGAAAAAGGATCTTTTACGGGTGCAACTCAAACGCGAAAAGGATATTTTGAAGTAGCTGATGGTGGAACTATATTTTTAGATGAAGTTGGAGAACTCCCCCTTACTACTCAGGTACGTCTTTTACGTGTTTTAGAAAATGGGGAATTTATCAAAGTAGGCTCTTCTCAAGTTCAAAAAACGAATGTAAGAATTGTAGCCGCGACAAATGTCAATATGCATGAAGCGATTTCAAAAGGAAAATTTAGAGAAGACCTTTATTACAGGCTTAGTACTATTGAGATTTCCCTCCCCCCACTTAGACATCGCGGTGAAGACATTCATCTTCTTTTCAGAAAATTTGCAGCAGACTTTGCTCAAAAATACCGAATGCCCGCTATTCGATTAGAAAATAACGCTGTCAAAACTTTGGTAAGTTATAGCTTTCCTGGTAATATTCGTCAGTTAAAAAATATTGCAGAGCAAATATCTGTAGTCGAGGAAGATAGAAACATTACTTCAGAGAAAATAATCCAATATCTTCCAGATTTAAAAGGTAACTTACCTGCTGTTATTAAAAATAATGATTCAAAAAATGATTTTGCCAATGAAAGAGACATTATGTACAAAATCTTGTTTGATATGCGTAACGACATTAATGATCTAAAAAAATTAACTTTAGACTTATTAAAAGATGGGAACTCTAAACAAGTTAGAGAAGAAAATCATCGCTTAATCCAAAAAATTTATAAAGAGCAAGAGACTGAAGTTGTTCCAAAAGTTGAAGTTGTTCAAATACCGCAACAATCGAATCAAAATAATTATGATTTCATTGAAACAATCGAAGAAGATGAAAATTTTTCTTTACAGGAGAAGGAAGTAGAAATGATCAAAAAATCTCTCGAAAAAAATAATGGAAAAAGAAAATTAGCAGCAAAAGAACTAGGGATTTCCGAAAGAACACTTTATAGAAAAATTAAACAGTACGACCTCTAACTTCACAAAAACTAGATAGATTATTATGAGAAAAATATTTCAATTTCTATTTTCGATACTCATCATAACAACCTTTATTTCTTGTGGTATTTATTCATTTACCGGAGGAGATGTTGGTGATGCAAAAACTATTCAAATAGACTTTTTTCGTAACGAGGCACCAATCATTGAACCTGGTTTAGGACAAAAATTTACTCAAGATCTTCAGGATCTATTCACCAGGCAAACTAATTTAACTTTAGTTTCTAAAAATGGCCAACTACATTTTGATGGAGAAATTGTTGATTATAGAATAACTCCTATGACCGCTCAGGCAAACCAAACAGCTGCACAAAATAGACTAACTATAGTTGTAAATACACGATATACAAATAACTTAGATGAGAAGAAAAATTTTGAAAAACAATTTTCCTTTTACTACGATTACGCGGCTGCTGTGCAGCTTACAGGCAGCCAACTAGATGCCGCTTTTGACGAAATTATAGAAAGAATTACTCAAGATATATTTAATGCTTCTGTTGGTAAATGGTAAAATTTAATTAATGTGAAAAACACAACAAGGTACATACAAAAAATTATAGCTAATAATGCAATTAGTGAGAATGATCATAATAATCTAAAGGAAATCATATTAAAACATCCTTATTTTCAATCAGCAAGAGTCTTATACCTAAAAAGTCTTAAAAACAAGGAAAGCTATAAATATAATCATGAACTTAAAATTGTGGCTGCACATACTACCGACAGAAAAATTTTATTTGATTTAATTACGTCAAAAAAATTTCAAAAAGAGCATTTCGAAAAAGATAAAAAAAACAATCAAAAAAAACCTATTTCTTTAAAAGGCTTTGCTACTCAAAAAAAAGAAAATATAGAAAAATCAATTCAGGAACTCTCTATAGGAAAACCTATTAATTTTACTAAAAATGAAACTTTTTCCTTTAATCAATGGCTAGAACTTTCTTCAAAAAAAACAATTGTTAGAGATTCAAATATTCAACAGATTATCGAAGGGGGGCAACAGAATTCAATTATAGATAAATTCATTGAAAATAACCCAAAAATATCTAGACCTTCAAAAATAAATAATCCTAATTTAAAGACTGTAGAAGTTCAAGAAGATAATCAATTAATGACCGAAACACTGGCAAAGGTTTACCTTGAACAAAAAAAATATGAAAGTGCCATCAAAGCATATAAGATATTAATTTTGAAATATCCAGAAAAAAGTGGTTTCTTTGCAGACCAGATAAAAAAAATAAAAATATTACAAAATCATAAATAATGACAACATATACTTTACTTTTAATTTTAATATTGATTGTGGCGGTTGCTCTCATATTAATTGTGATGGTACAAAACCCTAAAGGTGGTGGATTGTCTTCTTCTTTTGGAGGAGGTGCTCAAAATATTGGTGGTGTTCAAAACACCAACACCTTTCTCGATAAAACAACATGGACTTTAGCTATAGCTATGTTTGCACTGATTTTATTAGCCAATTTTGCTATTCCAAGAGGAAATGGAGAGAATGCTCCTCAATTAGAGGAAACGCTAAGTAATGTTGAAACTACAACAGAAAGTTCAAACACATCAGATGCAACAGACACAAAAACTACTAAAGATAGTGTTCAATAAAAAATAAACTTTGTTTGAATAAAAAAATGTCAACGTGTCATAATCGTTGACATTTTTTTTATTTTAAAAATAGAATACTTGAAATTCTGTCAGTATGGTTTTAATGGCATAGTTTCTGTCAATATAAAATCTGAATCAAAAAATATAACTAAAAAATATAAAATGGGATTAAACATTAAACCTTTAGCAGATAGAGTTCTTGTTGAGCCAGCTGCAGCAGAGACCACTACTGCTTCAGGAATCATTATTCCTGACAATGCTAAAGAAAAACCGCAAAAAGGGACAATTGTTGCGGTTGGAAATGGAACCAAAGACGAGCCCTTAACCGTTAAGGTTGGTGATACCGTATTATATGGTAAATATGCTGGTACTGAGTTAAAGCATGAAGGTAAAGATTACCTTATTATGAGAGAAAGTGATGTATTCGCTATAATCTAAAATGACTCATAAAAAACAAAGACTAAATTAACCAAAACCTTGTGTTTCTTACCCACAAGGTTCAAAAATTGAAAAAACAACAATGGCAAAAGATATAAAATTTGATGTTGACGCTCGCGAAGGTTTAAAACGTGGTGTTGATGCATTAGCAAATGCAGTAAAAGTAACATTAGGTCCTAAAGGGCGTAATGTAATTATTTCAAAATCATTTGGAGCTCCGCATGTAACTAAAGATGGTGTTTCTGTTGCAAAAGAAGTTGAATTAGAAGATGCTCTTGAAAATATGGGGGCACAAATGGTAAAAGAAGTAGCTTCTAAAACAAATGATTTGGCTGGAGATGGTACTACAACTGCTACCGTTCTTGCTCAATCAATTGTTAAAGAAGGTTTAAAAAATGTTGCTGCTGGTGCTAATCCGATGGATTTAAAACGTGGGATAGAAAAAGCTGTCAATGCCATAACTGAGGATCTTTCTAAACAATCAAAAGAAGTTGGTGATTCATCTGAGAAGATTCAACAAGTTGCCTCTATTTCTGCTAACAATGATGCCTTTATAGGTAATTTAATTTCAGAAGCTTTTGGGAAGGTAGGTAAAGAGGGTGTTATTACTGTAGAAGAAGCTAAAGGAACTGACACATATGTGGATGTTGTAGAAGGAATGCAATTCGACAGAGGATACCTATCTCCATATTTTGTTACCGATGCTGACAAGATGATTGCTGATCTTGAAAGTCCTTATATATTATTATTTGACAAGAAAATATCTAACTTACAAGAAATTCTTCCAATCTTAGAACCTGTAGCGCAGTCTGGGAAACCTTTATTAATCATTGCTGAAGATGTAGACGGGCAAGCTCTTGCTACCCTTGTCGTTAATAAATTACGTGGAGGATTAAAAATAGCAGCTGTAAAAGCTCCTGGCTTTGGAGATAGAAGAAAAGCAATGCTAGAAGATATTGCTATTTTAACTGGTGGAACTGTTATTTCAGAAGAGAGAGGTTTTTCTCTTGAAAACGCAACTTTAGATCTTTTAGGCACTGCAGAAACAGTTACCATTGATAAAGACAATACTACAATCGTAAATGGAGCAGGTGATGAAGCTCAAATAAAAGCTAGAGTTAATCAGATAAAAGCTCAAATAGAAACGACCACTTCTGATTATGATCGTGAAAAATTACAGGAACGCTTAGCTAAACTAGCTGGTGGTGTAGCTGTTTTATATGTAGGTGCTGCCTCAGAGGTTGAAATGAAAGAAAAGAAAGATCGAGTTGACGATGCTTTGCATGCTACAAGAGCAGCTGTAGAAGAAGGTATTGTTGCCGGTGGTGGTGTTGCCTTGGTAAGAGCTAAAAAAGTACTTGAATCTTTGGCTACTGATAATTTAGACGAAACTACAGGTATACAAATTGTAAATAAAGCTATTGAATCTCCATTAAGAACCATTGTAGAGAATGCAGGTGGTGAAGGATCTGTAGTTATTAATAAAGTATTAGAAGGTACTACTGATTTTGGGTACGATGCAAAATCTGAAGCCTATGTAAATATGTTAGAAGCGGGAATTATTGATCCTAAAAAAGTAACTCGTGTTGCTTTGGAAAATGCTGCTTCAGTATCTGGTATGATTTTAACAACTGAATGTGCTTTAGTTGATATTAAGGAAGATACGCCAGCTGCGGCAATGCCTCCAATGGGTGGTGGAATGCCAGGAATGATGTAAGAAAAGTCCGATTAATCTAACTTTTGTCTGGATACTTTTTTCATAAGGCAAAATTAAAAATAAAAAACCTGTCAGTAATAAACTGCAGGTTTTTTATTTCACACCAAACTTTTTAATAACTTAAAGTTGCTGAGATGCTATTTTTTCATTTCTTTCATTCGAATCTTTTATGTTTAGATTATTATATTTTGTAGTAATAGAAAGTGCGGTTCACGCCTCTAGCATAATTAATAAAAGTGTGTCAAATATATCTATCAATAATATATTGTCTGAAGAATATAAAATTTTCAATTAATATTGGATTATGATTGTCTATAGTTAATTTCTTGGGCAAACAGAGAACTTCGAATAACAAAATAAAAATACAACTAAAAAAAGACTCAAATCAGTTACTTTCAGTAAGTCTTGATCATAATACTAAATCAGCAAGTATTAATTTTATATATAATACAAACCATAAATTGGAAAAGATTATCGCTTCAAATTCGGATAAGTCTAAATCTTTAATTTATAGTGATATTGTGCTAAATTTGACGGAAATAATAACACCTTTGAAAACTTAAATATTTCAGGATTGTATCCAAATCTCATATAATCAACATAAAGAGGATACCATTGCGGAATATGACTACAATTGAAATCCAAATAAAATAATTATTCATAACGTTGTGAATATGAAATATATTCAAATGGAAGTTGGAGCATTATCACAGATGATGTCACGGTCAAAACTACTTACGACAATTATCCTAACCTTTTTTCACACCTTAAAATCAGCTGGAGGTATTGGCATATTAAATTATATAGATTTAAATATTGGAATAAATATACAGTCTACAGAAATAGTTTAAAAAATGGGGAAAAATAATAAAACCACATTACTTCTTGGATACGACAGCGATAATCATCCTATTAAAGCAAACACAACATAAGGTACTAATATACAGATAATAGTAGAGGTTATTTATTCTTATTACTAAACCGAATTATACTTTATTATTGATATAGACTTCGTAAATTTAATTACAAAGTATTGTTATTTAAAATAGTTTTAAAAACACCATTATAGCTGGCTATAATGGTGTTTTATTGCAATCATACTTTTATTTTATGTCGTATAAAAAAGGCATTCTTGCTTGAATTCCTTTTAAACTCTTAAATTCTCTAATATTCTTGTAAGCCTCAATTTCTTGTTCTTCTAACAATTCTTTTAAAATTTCTTCTTTTGCTAATCTGGCAAAAGGGAATGCTTTAAGAGATTCTTTTATGTCTTTTTTATAATTAGGATAATTTCTTATTCTATAATCTTCTACCCCTGCTATTTCCGCTGCTATTTTTACAGCTTTATCTAAACCTCCTAACTCATCAACCAATCCATTTTCTTTTGCTTCTTTCCCTGTCCAAACACGACCTTGGGCTAATTTATCAACCTGCTCAATTGGCATCCCTCTACCTGTTGAAACTCTATCTACAAAAAGATCATATGTCTTTTCTACACCATCCTTTGTTACCTCATAAAATTTTTTACTCATCGGCTCAAACAAACTATAATTTGGGCTATTATTTGTAGAAATTTGCTCCGCATTTATCCCCAGTTTACTAGCGAGTTTAGTAGCATTTGGTAATAATCCAAAGACACCAATTGAGCCTGTAATTGTTGTTGGTTCCGCAATAATTTTAGTAGCATTACAAGCAATATAGTAACCCCCTGATGCTGCAACATTACCCATAGATACAACCAATGGTTTTTCTTTCTTTGCTAAATGTAATTCTCTCCAAATTAATTCAGAAGCTAAAGCACTACCCCCAGGCGAATTTACCCTTAACACTATTGCTTTTACATTTGAATCCTTTCTTGCTTTCCTTATCGCTTTGTTAATCAAATCTTGACCAATAACATCTTCATTACCCTCTCCATATAAAATTTGTCCCTGCGCATAAATAACAGCTATTTTGTTTTTTGCAGAAGATCTAATTCTTCCTTTTCCTGATTTGATATAGTCTTCTATTGTAATATGTGCTGGTTTTTCCCCTATCATAGAGGCTAACTTCGACTCGTATTGATCTTTATAAATTACTTGATCTATCAAATTATTTCCAAGTGATAATTTAGCATCTCTACCTTCCACCTTATCTGCGATAACATTTAACTGATCTTCAGATATACTTCTGTTTTCTGAAATTCCTTCAATCACTTCAGACCAAATAGACTTTAAAAATGAAATTGTCTGTTCTTTATTAGCTTCACTCATTTCATTACTCAGATAAGGCTCAACGGCACTTTTATATTTTCCATGCCTTATTACCTCTAATTTTACACCAAATTTATCTTGAAAATCTTTGTAATATAATATTTCCGTAGAGAGCCCTTTAAAGTCGATGAAACCTACAGGGTTTAAAAAGACACTATCAGCAACAGAGCTTAAATAATAATTTTTTTGATCATAAAACTCATTATAGGCATAAATAAACTTTCCGCTTTCTTTAAAATCTTTTAATTTATTACGAATAGCTTGCACCTGAGCAATACCTGCGTTTACTGTTGATGTATTTATGCTAATACCTTTTATCCTTGAATCGCTTTTAGCGTTTTCTATAGCTGCTATAATGGTATTTAAACCTAAATAACTCGGTTCTATTTCCAAAGCCTCAATTAGCGGATTATCTTCTTTCGGAGCATAATCTTTAACTTTTAAAGATAAATCTAAATTTAAAATAGAGTTTGGTTCTACAATAACTTCTTTAGATGATCCTGCAATAGTAGCGATAAATACAAAAAGCATCAGTATCAGAAAAAGCGCCACAAAAAAACCTAATATTGACGCTAATAAGTTTCTTAAAAACTTCATTTAAAATAATTTTATTCACAAATATACTATTTTAGTACGAGTAAAAATTACCTTAACATAATTCGATACTTATACTGGATAAATTGAAAATACTGAAATAAAAGGTAATTAACCTCATACCCATACTCTGTGTAAAAATCATATTCTATTCTATTTTCGTAAACAACTGGGTTAAATTGACTTGGGTTAGCTACTCTTTGGTTCCAAATTGGAACCAAAAACCTATTTTTAATCTCCAAATATTTTAATGAATGAAACCCTCTAGGCCTTGCAATTGTATTCAAATAAGAATTAAATCCCACATCTACTATAATAATTTCATACTCTAGGCTGTCATTAACTATAGCAACTGGTCTTTCATTATTCTTTATACTAGAATTCATAAAAGCAGAACCACATCTAGTTAGCATTACAACTAAAATAATAACTAAAAATAAATTTAGAGTTTTCACCAAAAACCTTTTACTTTAACAAAAATAAAAAATACTACTTTTTAAGATGATTTCATTGTCTAAAAAAACAATATTATGAAAAATAGGTGTTCATGGGTGCTTGACGATAAAACGTATAATAAGTATCATGATGAAGAATGGGGTGTTCCTGTCTATGATGATGATACTTTATTTGCTTTTTTAATTTTAGAAACCTTCCAAGCAGGATTGAGCTGGATTACCATTTTAAAAAAGAGAGAGCACTTTAATAAAGCATTTGATAACTTCAACTATAAAAAAATTTCAAGTTATTCACAGGAAAAATATGAAGAATTACTAAATGATTCTAATATCATTAGAAATAAATTAAAAATTAAAGCAACAATAACAAATGCCAAAGCGTTCATTGAAATCCAAAAAAAGTATGGATCTTTTTCTAACTATTATTGGAAATTTGTTGATCAAAAATCAATTCAAAATAATTTTAAAACTCAAAATGAGGTTCCTACAACTTCAGAGTTAGCAAACAAAATATCAAAAGATCTTAAAAAGAAAGGATTTAAATTTGTCGGTCCAATAATTATTTATGCATTTATGCAGGCTACAGGAATGGTTAATGATCATACAACAGATTGTTTTCGTTATAAGGAAGTTCAAAATTTGTAACTTTAGCATCAATTATAGAAAACAATTAATTTATTTAATAATGAAACTCAAACAAACGCTTTTTTGTATTGCAACTACTAGTCTTTTGATATCTTGTGGTGTCGATACAAAAAAAGAAATCAAGAAAACAACAGAAACCAAAAAAGAATTTAATTATGTAGTTGAGCAATTTGCCGATATTAAAGTTTTAAGATACCAAATCCCAGGTTTTGAAGCGTTAACTTTGAAAGAGAAAAAGCTGGTGTATTATCTAACACAAGCAGGTTTATCTGGTAGAGATATTATGTGGGATCAAAACTATCGACATAACCTTGAGATTAGAGATGCACTTGAAACAATTAATACGGTTTTTACTGGAGATAGAGAAACAACTAATTATAAAGCTTTTAAAACCTATTTAAAACGAGTATGGTTTTCGAATGGAATTCACCATCACTATTCAAACGACAAAATTAAACCTGAATTCTCAGCTGATTTCTTAAAAGAATTACTGAATCAAACGAAAACTTCTCTTTCTTCGGAAGCATTTGAAGTTATTTTCAATGAAAAAGATAATAAAAAAGTAAATAAAAAGGCTGGGGTTGATAATGTATTAGCATCAGCAGTAAACTTTTATGGTCCAGACATAACTAGTAAAGATGTAGAAGATTTTTATAGTAAAGCATACAAAGGTCCAAAAGGAACTCCCATAGAAGCCGGATTAAACTCAACTTTAGTTCGTGAGAATGGTAAACTTGTTGAGAAAGTATGGAAATCTGGAGGTCTCTATGGTGAAGCTATTGATAAAGTCATTTACTGGTTGGAAAAAGCTAGTACTGTTGCAGAAAATGACAAACAAGCTAAAACACTGAATTTATTAATTGAATATTATCGTACGGGAAATTTAGACACTTGGGATAAGTATGCCATTTCATGGGTTAATGCTACAGAAGGAAATATTGACTGGATAAATGGTTTTATTGAAGTTTACAATGATCCAAAAGGATATAGAGGATCTTACGAATCAATAATTCAAATTAAAGATTTCGATATGTCAAAAAAAATGAAAGTTTTATCTGACAATGCTCAATGGTTTGAAAACGAATCACCTCTAAACCCAAAACATAAAAAAGAGAATGTTGTTGGTGTTTCATATAAGACAGTTAATGTCGCTGGAGAGGCTGGTGATGCATCTCCAAGTACTCCAATCGGCGTAAACTTACCCAATAATAATTGGATTCGTCAAGAACATGGATCTAAATCTGTTTCACTTGGAAATATAATTGGCTCATATAATAATGCTGGAGGAACAGGAAGGTTAAAAGAATTCGCTTTTGATCAGGAAGAAATTGATTTAGAAATTAAATATGGTAAACTCGCTGATAAGCTCCATACGGCACTACATGAGGTAATTGGTCATGCTTCTGGAAAAATAAATGATGGTATTGGCCAACCAAAAGAGACGTTAAAAAATTATGCTTCTACCATGGAAGAAGGAAGAGCTGATTTAGTAGGTCTCTACTATTTAATGGATCCAAAGTTACAAGAGTTAGGACTAGTTGATAACTGGGAAAAAGTTGGTAAAGCTGCTTATGATGGTTATATAAGAAACGGCTTAATGACACAGTTAATTAGAATAAATCTAGGAGATGATATTGAGGAAGACCATATGGTAAATCGTCAGTGGGTATCTGCTTGGTCATTTGAGCAAGGAAAAAAGGAAAATGTTATTGAAAAGATATCGAAAAATGGAAAAACATTTTACAATATCAACGATTACAAAAAGCTTCGTGAAATATTTGGAAGACTCTTAAAAGAAGCACAAAGAATAAAATCAGAAGGTGATTTTAATGCTGCAAAAGCTCTTGTTGAAGGGTATGGTGTGAAAGTAGATCAAAATATTCACAAGGAAGTTCTTAACAGGAATGCCAAATTTACCTCTGCTCCTTACAGCGGTTTTATAAACCCTATTTTGAAAGCACAAAAAGACGATAAAGGAAATATAATAGACATAAAATTAACACAACAAGAAACATTTGAAGATCAAATGTACTTCTACTCTAAAAACTATAGTTTTTTGCCTATTAAATAAAAGGTATTCTTTAAAATAAATTTACGACCGATTCATTTTACGAATCGGTTGTAAATTTTAATATTAATAACATGGTTCATCAATCAAAAGATCCTGGATTTGGATATAACTCTCAAAAAAATATTCGTGGAATCATCAATAAAGATGGTAGTTTAAATGTAATTCATGTCAATAAAAAATTTAATACCAACGACTTATTTACATACTTTATTGATATGCCTTGGTATAAACTTTTGCTTTTCGTTTTTCTTGGATATATTTCTTTAAATATTTTATTTGGTTTTATTTACGTAGCTATCGGTATTGATCAAATAACCCCTTCTAAAGGAAACATATTTGACGATTTTTTAAATGGATTTTTCTTTAGTGCTCAAACCTTAACAACTGTCGGTTATGGTGGAATTGCACCAAAAAGTGTTACTGCAAATATTATAGCTGCCTTTGAAGCTATGGTTGGCTTATTTAGCTTTTCTTTTTTCACAGGGCTTCTATATGGTCGATTCTCGAGAGCAAAAGCTTCTATTTTATTTAGTAAAAACTTTATTTATCGTGATTTTAAAAAAGGAAAAGCGATTATGTTTAGGTTAATGAATAGTAGGAAAACAGTAATGCTTGAACCAGAAATAACAGTTACTCTCTCTGTTAATGAAAAAAAAGAAGATGGTAGTTATAGTAGAAACTATTATGAGTTGTCTCTTGAAAGAGATAAAATAATGTATTTACCAACTGTATGGACAATCGTTCATGAAATTGACGAAGACAGTCCACTTTTCAAATATTCAAAAATAGAAATTAAAAATTTAGATGCTAAAATATACGCACTTTTAAAGTATCATGAAGAATCTTTTGGACAAGTAGTATATCAAGCTACCTCATATGACTTTTCAGATCTAGTAAGTGATGTAAAATACAAACGATCTTCAGGATTTAATGAAGATGGTTATACGGTTTTAGACCATCAAAAACTCAGTGATGTCGAGGAAATAAGTTAGTTTTTACTTATGTATTTAAACAAAAATAAAAATAGAAGTGTCACCAAAATTCCCATTGCGGTATACAAGGCCCCATTTTGATAATGTTTTTTATTTCTTTTTGCATCTTTTCTATAACTTAAAACCATGGCTGTTATAAACACTATAAGAAATAAACTTGCAAAAATTATTCGTCCTGGAGTAAACATAAAATTGTATTTTTAGCAAAGTTAAAGAATGATTTGATCTTGATATATTGTTTATATTATAAATTTTAAAATAAAACATCTTTATTATTCAAGACGACTCCAATTCTGAAAATAGAGTCACTCAAAAAATTAAAAACTTACTAAATGAACAAAGAAAATCTAATTGTATTAGATATTGATGATACGTTAACCATAAGTAATGAAAAACATACAGACGCATTGTTATATGCTATGAACCATTTTGGAATCTCGAAAGTGAATACAGACTGGAGAACCTATAAAAATGCTTCGGATAGCTACATCTTTTCAGTTAATTATGAAAAAACTTACAATAAAAAATTTAATTTCGACCTTATTCCTGAATTTGAAGAGGTGATGACTGAACATTTTTTATCATTTCCTGAAACTCCCGAAATTCCAGGAGCACAAAAAATTATTGATTTTTTTATTAATGAGACAAACTACGCTATTTGCTTCGCTACAGGTTCAATATTAAAACCTGCCCTACTTAAATTACAACAAGCTAAAATAAAAACCATAACAGAAGTCTTAGAATCCTCTAACAACATATTCACAAGAGAAGACATTGTAACCTCTGCAATAAACAAAGCAAAAAAGCACTTCGGAGTTGGCTATTTTAAACATATTATTTCCTTTGGAGATGGTTTATGGGATGCTACAACTGCAAAAAACTTAAATATTGAATTTGTAGGAGTAAATAAAAAAAATCTTGAAGACTTTAATAAAATAGGAATAAAACATCATATTGATAACTGGTTGGAGTTTGATTTAAATGAGACAGAAAAAAAATTAGGCATCAAATAAATAACACACTTAACAAAAATGAAAGATAAAATTAATTCGGTTCATAAATTTCATAAGGCTTTTGGCTTAGGAATTAAAAATGAACCCATAGCAAATATAGGCGAAGACAGAAAACTACTACGTTTTAATTTGATGAAAGAAGAAAATGAAGAATACCTAGATGCAGCTAAAAACAATGATTTGGTAGAGGTTGCTGATGCTCTTGGAGATATGCTTTATATATTATGTGGTACTATCATAGAGCACGGAATGCAAAATAAAATTGAAGAGGTTTTTAATGAAATTCAACGAAGCAACATGAGTAAACTTAATGAAGATGGCAAACCTATTTATAGAGAAGATGGTAAAGTACTAAAGGGACCTAATTATTTCAAACCTAATATTAAAAAAATTTTAGAGCTTTAAAACATTAAAACTCACTATCAAGTCTTTTTAACTCCATTGCGAGAGTTTTTACGTTACTTACCATTTTAACGATTACCCCCTCTCCATTTACAATTATGTGTGTTGGATACTGTTTCAATTTCAACTTTTTCATGTAGTTTCTTTGAGAGGGAATAGTTGCATATTTAAACTCCTTCGTCTTTAAAAATTTCTGCAACTTATCTTTTTCGTCAAATGCCAAACTTACAAAAACAACATTCCTTTCTTTATACTTATCAACTAACTCATTAAGTTCAGGAAACTCCTCTACACAAACTCTACAAGTAATAAACCAACACTTTATAACCATTAACTTACCCTTCGTTTGCTCTTCGTTAAAGCTTTTTCCCTCTAAACTTATGAAATCATGCTCAGGCAATCTACTTCCTTCCATTTTAAAGTAATGCATTGCTTTTTTCGCTAAACTTTTTATGCTTCTCTGTATTTTTTCTTCTGCTTTTGAATGTAAAGAGGTAAGTTGGTAAATTGGTATTATATCATTTGTGTCAATACTCTCAGGTAAATACAGCCCGTTTTCTAAAGTTGCTAAAAAATTTTCTTTTTCAATCACTTTTCCTTTTTCATCCTGTGGTTGAAAACTAGACATTAAATCAATATTATTTTTAATGTATTGATTCCATATCTTAAAACTACTTTGAGATGGAGGTAGCTCCTCCTCCTCTATCATTTTATTTAATTTTTTATCATTTTTGTTATTTACCTGATGATTGTTTTCATTATCAAAATAACGCACTGCTATAATTGTAGCTGTAAAAAACACAAATAAAACAGAAAGGACTATTAATATATTTTTTTTCATACCCGAGAAGAGTGCTAAGTTTAATAAAACTGAGCTAAATTTAGAGAAAATAATTTAAAAATTAAATTTTTACCCTCCAACCATATGTATCTTCAGAATTGTTATATTGAATATTTATTAATTTTTCTTTAAAAAATGATGCGTAAGTAGAAGCTATTTCAGGAATTTCATATTCAAAATCTTTGTGTTTAAATCCTTTTATTGGGTTTACAACTGCAGCAGTACCCGACCCGAAAATTTCTTTTAATTCCCCTTGTTTTGCTGCCTCTTTCAACTCAGAAACCTTTATTCCTCTTACCTCAACCTCTATACCGCTATCCTTTGCTAACTGAATAATGGATTTTCTTGTTATACCATCTAATATTCGATCGCTAATTGGTGCTGTAATTAACTTATCTCCAATTCTAAAAAAGATATTCATTGTACCTGCCTCTTCCATATACTCATGAGTATTTGCATCTGTCCAGATAATTTGTTGATATCCCTCATTTTGAACTAAATTTGTTGGGTAAAACTGAGAAGCATAATTACCTGCAGCTTTTGCATAACCAACTCCTCCACTAGCAGCTCTGCTAAACTTATCTGCAACAACCACTCTAACTTCACCTGCATAGTATGATTGGGCCGGAGAACAAATAACAATAAATTTATAATCATTTGATGGAGATGCTGAAATTGCTGGTTCAGTCGCAATCACAAAAGGACGTATGTACAAAGAATTACCTTCACCTTTTTTAATCCATGCTGTATCTATCTTTAATAATTTCTTTAATCCCTCATTAAATATTTCTTCGGGTAATGCTGGAATCGCCATTCTTTCTGATGAAATATTTAATCTTTTTATACTTTCATCTGGTCTGAACAAGAAAATATCTCCTTGATCATCTTTGTAAGCTTTCATCCCTTCAAATACAGCTTGCCCGTAATGAAAAACTCTTGCTGATGGCTCAAAAGTCATTGGCCCATAAGGAATAATTTCTGGACTTTCCCATTCACCATTAGAATAACTACAAACAAGCATGTGGTCAGTAAACACTTTACCGAAAGACAGGTTATTAAAATCTATGCTATCTATTTTTGAAGTTTCTACCTGCTGAATTTTGATTTCCATAAAAATTAAATTTTTAGTTTTTCACAAATTTACAAAAACAACTAGTACAAAAACCATTTACTTTAAGATTCAAGTAAATATATATATCTTTGCTTTAAACCTTACTATAAACACCTAGTTATGAAAACATTGAAACTATTATTAATTATTACTTTTATTTCTATTACATCTTGTAAAACAACAAGTAAACAAGATTATTTATCAAAAATAATGAAAGACAAAAGCGTTACCTTTTTAGGAGAAAAATTCTCTCATGAAGCAGTTTTAAGTAAAGATGAGCTACTTGACAAATATGAGGGATTAGCTATGAAAGACACTATTAAAGTAAAATTCATGTCTACAATCAATTCTGTTTGTAAGAAAAAAGGATGTTGGATGCGATTAGATCTAGGAAGAAATAAAGAGTCTTTGGTTCGTTTCAAAAACTATTCTTTTTTTGTACCTCTTAATTCTGAAAATAAAAAGGTAATTATAAATGGAAAAGCTTTTGTAAATGAAACATCTATTGAAGAATTAAAGCATTATGCTGAGGATGCTGGAAAAACGGAAGAAGAAATATCAAAAATCACAAAACCAGAATTTACTTATGCCTTTGAGGCAAGTGGCGTATTAATGGCATTAGAAAATTAACAGGACTTATTACTTTCAATAAAAATAAAAACTCATCAATGATGCATTCCATTATTGTAAATTCACATTTTAATCAATATAACAAATTAAGAGTTGAAAAGAGAAATAATTATAACTTCGGATGGGTCTACCACCATTCACTTACCTGAATGGAATGAACAATATCATTCCAAACATGGTGCTATACAGGAAGCATACCATGTCTTTATTAGAAATGGATTAAATATTATTGATAAAAAAGAAATTTCAATACTTGAAATAGGTTTTGGAACTGGTTTAAATTGTTTTATTACATTTTTAGAATCAAATAAAAACATAAACTATACTGGTATTGAAGCTTATCCGGTGAAAAGTAATGAAATTGATAAATTAAACTATGTTACTGAATTAAAGGCGGAAAAAAGTAATACTGTTTTTCAGAAAATACATAACACTTCCTGGGAGAAGAAACACCAAATCTCAAAAAAATTCACTTTAAAAAAAGAGCAAAAGTTCTTTGAAGACATAAACGAATCTGATGTTTTTGACCTTATTTATTTTGATGCTTTTGGAGCCCGTGTACAGCCCGAACTTTGGACTGAAAGTATATTTAAAAAAATGTTTGAAGCTTTAAAAAATAAAGGGATTTTAGTAACTTATTCTGCAAAAGGAAGTACAAGACGTGCGATGATAACCGCTGGTTTTAAAGTGGAAAGACTACCAGGACCTCCCGGTAAGAGGGAAATGCTTAGGGCAATTAAAAATACTGATCTTTAAACACTTTCTGAAATCAGTTCAAGTAACTATATTTGTAAAAATAAATAAAAACACAATTAAAAAACCTACCTTAAATACCAATTTTCACTTGTATATAGTTTAAGTTAAGCATTATCAAGCGAATAAAACCATTTAAAATGAAATTTAAAAGACGATTTGGAAATAGAAAAAAAACAACTCCAAAAAAAGGTTTGTTATTGGTAATGTTACTTGCTTTGATCCTTTTATTATGGTTTAATACTGAAAAATTTCTAGGGTACTTTTTATAGAAAACTAAAAAGAACAAATACGCTATTTATGAAACCTTTTATTTTTAAACAATTTACTGTACTTCAAGATAAATGTGCCATGAAAATAGGAACAGATGCTGTACTTCTTGGGGCATGGTGTTCTTTAAAACACTCTCCAGATACTATCCTAGACATTGGCTCAGGAACAGGAATTATCTCTCTAATGTTAGCACAGAGATCCAATGCTTCAACCATTGAAGCTATTGAAATAGATGAATTTGCCTACGAACAATCTGTCGAAAATTTTGAGCGTTCCGACTGGGGAGATCGTTTATTCTGTTATCATGGAGATTTCAGTAATCTTGTTGAAGAAATAATAGAAGAGGAAGAAACTTATGACCTAATAGTTTCCAATCCTCCATTTTACACAGAGAATTATAAAACAAAAGATCAATTACGAAACAAAGCTCGTTTCTCTGAATCTTTACCTTTTCATGATTTAATAAAAGGAAGTAGTAAGTTATTAAGTAAACATGGAATTCTAGCGGTAATAATTCCATTTAAAGAAGAAAATGCATTTATAAAATTAGCGGCTGATTATAACCTAAACTTAAAACGTGTGTGCCGTGTAAAAGGAAATATTAATTCAGATGTTAAAAGAAGTTTACTTGAATTCTCCTCTGATAAATTAACCTACACTGAAGAGGAATTAACTATTGAAAAAAAAAGGCATCAATATACAGATGCCTACACCAAACTAACAAAAGACTTTTATTTGAAAATGTAATATTTTCAATTCATTTAATAACTATCCTTTGATACTATTTGGGTTGTAACCTAAATATGGAACTTCTTTTTCAACAAAGGTTATTCCATATTCTTCTAATTCTTTCAAAATAGGTTGGTACACTTCTTTGCGAATAGGTAATTGTACACCTGGAGACGTAATTTCTTTATTTAAAATTTTAAGTGTAGCCATAGCTACTGGTAAACCAACAGTTTTAGACATAGCTGTGAATACCTGATCATCTCCTTTAATTACCATGCTACTCTCTATCTGTTTTTTCTTTCCATCCATTAGATATCCAAAAATATGATGCATTACAATCATATCTTTATCATTTTCCATCAACATCCATGAGTCCATCAATATTTTTTGTAATATTTTTGCTGGACTAGCATTTTTTAAGCCAACCTTTTTGTTATCATTAAATAAATCTAACTCCAAAAATTTATCCCACATCAAATCGTCTTGATCAATTTTTAAATAAGATCTAAATTTTAGTTCAACTGAATCGCTTGGTGAATACCCTAGAAATAAGTTTGTAAAATCACGATAACTCATACCTTCTGAATCTTCTATGGTATAACTATCATCAGTCATTCCTAGCTGAACAAATACATTCCATGCTCTGGAAAAACCAACCTTTCTTATAGTTCCTCTGTACATCGTTTTGATATCTTCTAAACCATAAATACTTCTATATTTCAATGAATCCCTATTGGCATAGGCTTCAAACTTTCCATTTCCATTTAAATTTAAAAACTCAGTTCTCCTAAATAATTTATGATATGGAATATACTTATAAGTCCCCTCTTGAATAAACATGGAAGCTCCTCCTTGTCCAGCTAAAACTACATTTCTCGGATTCCAAGTAAACTTATAATTCCACAAGTTAGTATCGCTTTCAGGAGCTACGAGTCCTCCACAAAATGATTCAAATAATAACATTTTACCTCCATTATCTTTTATTTTATCGATTACCTGCATCGCACTCATATGGTCAATACCTGGATCAAGTCCAATTTCATTCATAAAAACTAAACCTTTAGCTTCGACCTCAGCATTCAGTGACTTCATTTCTTCTGAAATATAAGATGCTGTTACCATATTCTTCTCAAATTTAACACAATCTTTTGCTACTTCAATATGAAAACGAGCTGGAAGCATAGAAACAACTATATCAGCATTTTTAATAGCCTCTTCTCTATCTTCTTTTTTAAACACATCAAGTTTGATAGCTGAAACATTATCTTTTCCTTTTGTTATAGCTAATGCACTCTCAAGTGATACATCTCCGACCGTAATGCGCAAAGATTCTTCAACTGATTTATTAGTCAAATACTTGATAAGTGATGAACTCGACCTGCCTGCTCCAATAATCAATATATTTCTCATTTTAAGTGTACTTTTGTTTTATTATTTTGGATTGACAATATCGTTAAAAAAGTTTAATTTCAAACAAAAAACAATTAAATGTATAAAAATATAACAACAAGTGCTATACTCGGTGGAATAGCGGTTATTTTAGGAGCTTTTGGTAGTCACATTTTAAAGGATAAATTATCTCCTGCGGCTTTAAATAGTTTTGAAACAGCTGTAAGATATCAAATCTACCATGTGCTATTAGTAATTTTTATAAATACAAATGAATACTTAAAAGTAACTGAAAAAAATAAAATATCAAAAATAGTATTCATTGGAATCTTTCTCTTTTCAGGATCTATTTACGCTATTCAATTATTAAAAATACCTGCAAAACTAATTTGGTTTACTACTCCTTTAGGGGGGCTATTTCTTATCATTGGATGGTTTTTAACTGCATTTTACTTTTTCAAGAAAACTATAAAGTAACATTCTATATCATATCAATAGAATTATTTGTTAGGGATCTAAAGCTTATAAATGTAACTAGAAAATTTAGGCAACTATTTAGAGTATATTTTAATATTATTAATACTATATAGAGAAAATCAATATAAACTTTAATTAAGACCTTTAGATTAATGAAATACTATTATTACCTGACAAGTTTCATCTAATTCAACTTTAAAAATAGTTATCAAACAACTCACTAGTAATTAACAACTACAAAAAAAAGACTGCTCTTTAGAGCAATCTTTTAATAAAAAATATTAATAATGATTAGAGATCCAATTTAAGAACCACATTTTCCTAAAGGATTCCATCCACCAGATACTCTTTCAAATAAATAATTTTTGTAGATCACTTTTGAACCAATACTATAATCACCTCTCTTCCATAAACTTACCCCTACACACCTATCTTTTCCTCCTGCTGCCGGGTACATTTGGTTAATCCCTTGAATATCTCCTGCCGAAAGCCCATCTCTTTGAACTGTATAACTTGATCCATCTTTTTTTTCTATGGTTGGTAAACCATTTTTCGAAAAAAATCTAGGTCCATACATCATTATTGACCCAAAATCTAACTCTGAAGTATATTCATCACCATCACCTCCTTGTTCTACATAAGTTTGAAAATTATTCTTACGACCATCTATAATATTGTTCGTATTTATGGTAACATATTGATCTCTGTCTTTTCTGCTCTGCTCATGGTATAAACCTACTGCATGACCAATTTCATGAATGGTATTTCCTAATGAACAGCTGGGCGCTAAGTTTATAGGCTGACGACCTCCTAATCTTCCAATAAAAGATGAACACCCACCACCTGTTTTAAAATATATATAATCTGATTGATTTGTTCTTCTCACAAACCTTAAAGCTGTATTTTCCTCCCAATGTTCAATTGCACGGGTAACACGTCCTTGATTAACCAAACTAGGCTCTATATCATAATAAACTGTGTTATTTAACCATCTTCCTCCTGTTCTTCCTACAGATCTTACTGAAGATTCTTCTAGACTAGGTTCTCCAACCTCATCTGGAGCTTGAGTTAATTGATTCGAATTAAAAAGGATATCGCCATCTAATACATAGACATCATTTATCTTCTCTAAGTTTAACTTGCTAGTACCATAATACATTGTTTGTGCTTTACCTATTGATGCTGGGAAAGCCTTTTCAGGATTAATTATTTTCTCAGAAAGGTTTGATTCTTTCAAGTCATTGGTATCTTCTGTTTGACATGAAGTAATAATCATAGCTGTAGCAATAGCTACTAACGCGGGTTTAAATTTTTTCATAATGAAGGGTTTAATTAATATTATATTGAATTATTCTCTAATTTATCGTTAAAAAACAATCCTTAATTGCAACGCTGTAGATTCTTCATTATTATTACTCTAAAAAGGAGAGTTATACTCAAACAAAGGTCTCCCAAAAACCTTAAACACTATGCAACAAAGAATTAAATTCAAATCTCCTTCAAAAAAAGGACTAGCTAAAAAAATGTTAAAGTCAAAAAGTTTATGATTTTAAGTTGTGGGATAATGTAAATTTCATCACAAAACTAATTTATGTTACTACTAAAAATTAGATAAAATAAAAGAGAGTCTTTTTCTTTGTTTAGATTATGAAAACATAAGTATAGTTGTAATTAAGATTTCTATTTGTATCAAAATGAAGAAAAAAAAGGAACGTTTTATTCAACTAATATCTAGTCATAAATAGTGCTTCCTATTTTACTTGAGATGTTATTGTTTGGCGAATTTCTTTTCTAATAAATATACAAATAATCTATTTTTTTTGTTTCAAAAACTTTGATAAAGAATAAATAATAAAAAACAGTATTGTTTTAGTTCGTTTAACAAAAAGAACTATTTTTGCTTTAAATAAAACACAACTAAAATATTTAGAGATGACAAATCTTGATGCGAAAACGATTTCGATAGACAATCTTGGTATAAAGAATGCCATTGTCCGTTATCAATTGACTTCAGACGAGTTACATGATATTACCATCGAAAAAGAACAAGGAGAAAACACAAGCTTTGGAGCTCTGGCTGTAAGAACAGGTGAATTTACAGGTCGCTCTCCAATGGATCGCTTTATCGTTAAAGATGACATAACTAAAGATGAAGTCTGGTGGGGTGATATTAATATTCCTTTTGAATCTGAAAAGTTCAATAAATTATATGATAAGGTAACCAGCTATCTTTCTGGTAAAGAAGTTTTCGTAAGAGATAGCCTCGCTTGTGCAGACAAAAACTATCAGCTTAACATAAGAGTCGTAAACGAATACCCGTGGAGTAATATGTTTGCGTATAATATGTTTTTGCGTCCTACAATTGAAGAATTAAAGAATTTTTCTCCAGAATGGACAGTTATTAATGCTCCTGGATTTATAGCCAATCCTGATGAAGATGGAACTCGTCAACATAATTTTGCTATTTTAAATTTTACCAGAAAAATTGCTTTAATAGGTGGTACAGGGTACACTGGAGAGATAAAAAAAGGAATTTTTTCAGCCTTAAATTTTATTTTACCTGTTTTTAAAAATACATTACCTATGCATTGCTCTGCAAATGTAGGTAAAGAAGGTGACACCTCCATTTTCTTTGGGTTATCTGGAACAGGAAAAACAACATTATCAACAGATCCTAATCGTAGCTTGATTGGAGATGACGAGCATGGATGGACTTCTGAAAACAGTGTATTTAATTTTGAAGGAGGTTGTTATGCTAAGGTAATTGATTTATCAGAAGAAAAAGAGCCAGAAATATACGGAGCTATAAAAAGAGGAGCTATATTAGAAAACATAGTTACTAATGAAAAGGGAATCGTTGATTTTTCAAATACGTCAATAACTCAAAACACTCGTGTAAGTTACCCAATACATCATATAGAAAATATAAAAACCCCTTCAATAGGAACTAATCCAAAAAATATTTTCTTTTTAACTGCTGACGCGTTTGGTGTATTGCCTCCGATATCCAAATTAACACCTGGTCAAGCAGCCTATCATTTTATTTCAGGATATACAGCCAAAGTAGCGGGTACGGAAGCCGGTGTTACTGAACCACAACCAAGTTTTTCTGCTTGTTTTGGAGCCCCTTTTATGCCATTACATCCAACTAGATATGCTGAAATGTTAAGTAAGAAAATGAAAGAAACAGGTGTAAATGTTTGGCTAGTAAATACAGGGTGGTTTGCAGGACCTTATGGAGTTGGAAATCGAATGAAACTAAAATATACTCGTGCCATGATTAACGCTGCTCTAAACGGTGGTTTACCCTCAGAAATCACATACGAAGATTACCACATTCATTCTATTTTTGGATTGGCGCAGCCTAGAAAATGTCCAGGAGTACCATCAGAACTATTAAGTCAACGACAAGCTTGGAATGACGATAATAAGTATTACAAAACAGCACATAAGCTAGCTGACTCATTTAGAAAAAACTTCAAACAGTTTGAGGAGTTTGCCAATGAAGAAATTTTAGCAGGTGGACCTCCAATAATAAAAAAATAATAACAAAGAAGCATCCTTAAAAGGATGCTTCTTTTATTTACATTCTATTTTTTATCTTTTGTTAAAAGATTATTTTTTAGTTTCGCTTCTGGATTAAGATTAAATTTCAAAAAGATCTAAAGTTTAACTAAAAGACGTACATGACTATACAGGGAAATATCGTAGATATACAAAATAGAAGGATATTTAAAGGAGAGCTAGAAATTAAAAATGGCATCATTAACTCAATCAAAGAGAAACAACATGCTAACGAAACTTATATAATTCCGGGGTTTGTCGATGCACACATTCACATTGAAAGCTCAATGCTAGTTCCTTCAGAGTTTTCAAAAATCGCTTTAACACACGGAACTGTCGCTACTGTTTCTGATCCTCATGAAATAGCCAACGTTCTTGGTATTAAAGGTGTTGAATTCATGATTGAGAATGGGAAAAAAGTACCTCTAAAATTTAATTTTGGAGCCCCTTCTTGCGTCCCTGCAACATCTTTTGAAAGTGCTGGGGCAGTCATTAACTCAGATGATATCAAAAATATGATGGCTAATCCAGATATTAGGTACCTAGCAGAAATGATGAATTATCCAGGAGTTATTCATAAAGACGAAGAGGTATTAAAAAAAATTCATTGGGCTAAATATTATAACAAAACTGTTGATGGGCATGCACCTGGTTTAAGAGGTGAAGAACTTGACAAATATATTCAAGCTGGTATTTATACCGATCATGAATGTTTTTCTTATGAAGAAGCTCTTGAGAAGCTTCAAAAAGGAATGAAAGTCATTATAAGAGAAGGGAGTGCTGCAAAGAACTTTAACGCTTTAATTGACTTATTACCGGAACATTACAAAAACATGATGTTTTGTTCTGATGACAAACACCCTGATGACTTACTTTTAGGTCATATCAATCAACTATGTGAAAGAGCTGTTCAAAAAAATATTGATATTTTTAAAATATTGCAAGTAGCCTGTATTAATCCAGTAAAACATTATGGACTTGATGTTGGGCTTTTACAGAATGGAGATAAGGCTGACTTTATTATTGTTGAAAATCTTAAAAATTTTAACGTATTAAAAACCTATATTAATGGCGATCTTGTAAGTGAAAACGGAAAATCATTTATTAAAGATATTCCTTTTGAAATTCTGAATAATTTTACTGTTGAAAAGAAAAATCAAGAGGAGTTTGAGTTTCATTCATCAGCGGATAAAATTAGAGTTATTGAAGCCCTAGACGGGGAACTAGTAACTAATGAAGTCGAGTTAGACTCCTTAACCGAAAATGGAAACTTAGTTTCTAATATAGAAAAAGATATCCTAAAGATAACCGTAGTAAATCGTTATGAAAACACACAACCCTCAATCGGTTTTATAAAAAACTTTGAATTAAAAGAAGGAGCTATCGCTAGCTCTGTAGGGCATGATTCTCATAATATTATTGCAGTAGGTGTGTCTGATGAAATGATTTGTAAAGCGGTCAATTTATTAATAGATAATAAAGGTGGTATATGTGCTGTTACTAAAAATATATCTGAAGTTGTTCCGTTGCCAGTTGCCGGTATTATGAGTGATAAACCTGCGGAAGTAATAGGTGAAGCATATGCAAAACTGGATGTTATCGCTAAAAAAATGGGTTGTACACTTAAAGCACCTTATATGACTTTATCATTTATGGCTCTTTTAGTAATTCCTTCCTTAAAATTATCTGATAAAGGACTTTTCAACGGAAATACATTTCAATTTACATCCATAGAAATTAAATAACCTCTTCTAGAAGGTCTATTTATGAACACTAGTTTGAAAATGTATGTAATATATTTAGAAAAGTTATTGATTCAAATATAATTACTAAAAATATATTTAATTAGCTTTGTTAACACGAAATCAGATCATTTGACTACAGAAAAAATTATACTAGGGATTGACCCAGGAACCACTATTATGGGATTTGGAATTATAAAAATAATTGGAAAAAAAATGGAGTTCATTCAAATGAATGAACTTATTTTAAAAAAATATGAGGATCCTTATTTAAAATTAAAACTAATCTTTGAGCGAACAATCGAACTAATTGACTCTTATAAACCTGATGAAATTGCCTTAGAAGCTCCCTTTTTCGGGAAAAATGTTCAGTCAATGTTAAAGCTCGGTAGAGCTCAAGGAGTTGCAATGGCAGCTGGACTTTCAAGACAAATACCCGTTACGGAATATTTGCCTAAAAAAATAAAAATGGCAATTACTGGTAATGGAAATGCAAGTAAAGAACAAGTAGCCCTAATGTTAAAATCTTTATTAAACCTAAAGTCATTACCTAAAAATCTCGATGCTACGGATGGTTTAGCTGCAGCTGTGTGTCATCACTATAACTCGGGAAGTAAAATTGGTGGTAAAAATTATACAGGGTGGGCCGCATTTATCAAACAAAATCCTAAAAAAATAAACTAAGCAAAAAATCTATTCGAAAGAGTCGCTATAAAAATATTTAATACGCTGAAAACCTAAATATATCATTATTTTGTCTGGAATATATATACACATCCCTTTCTGTAAACAAGCTTGTTATTATTGTGATTTTCACTTTTCAACTTCTTTAAGAAAAAAAGATGATCTTATTTCTTGTTTAATAAAAGAGTTGGTTTTACGAAAAAATGAATTAGTAAATGAAACTATAGAAACTATATATTTTGGTGGAGGTACGCCCAGCTTGCTATCACCTAAAGAGATTCAACTAATAATTAATACAATACAACAAAATTATTCACTAAAAAATAATCTCGAAATAACGCTCGAAGCTAACCCTGATGATTTAACAAGTAAATTCGTTGATAAAAAAGCACAAGATATCTTCAAAGAATATATGTCTGTCGGAATTAATAGATTGAGTATTGGTATTCAATCTTTTTTTGAACAAGACTTACAAATGATGAATCGAGCTCACAACGCTATCGAAGCTAAAAACTGCCTAACCTTAGCTACTAAATATTTTGAAAACATAACAATAGACTTAATTTATGGAATTCCTAAAATGAGCAATCAAAGATGGAAAGAAAATTTAAGTATCGCTTTTGATTTCGGTATTAAACATATTTCTTCTTACGCTTTAACAGTAGAACCTAAAACTATTTTAGACAAATTTATTCGTAATGGAAAATATCCCTCACCTAAAGAAGAAGTAGCTAAAGATCATTTTGATATTCTAATAAATGAAACTCAAAAAAAAGGGTTTATCCATTATGAAATATCTAATTTTGGTATTCCCAGATATTTTTCAAAACATAACACTAGCTATTGGCTTGGTAAAAAATACTTAGGTATCGGACCATCTGCACATTCATTCAATAAAATACAAAGAAGCTGGAACGTATCAAACAATATAAAGTATATAAAAGATATACAAGCAAATAAACTTCCTTCTGAAATAGAAAAGTTAAGTGTAAAAGATCAATTTAATGAATATATAATGACTGGGCTCAGAACTATTTGGGGAGTATCTTTAATAAAAATAAGAGAAGAGTTTGGCGAAATGAACTATACTCAGCTTATCAATAATGCTCAAAAATTCATCAATGAAGGCTTACTTAACATTGAAATTAACGAGGCTGGTAAAAAAATTCTTAAAACTACAGAAAAAGGCAAATTCCTTTCAGATGGTTTAGCTAGTGATTTGTTTATAATTTAATTATTTTTAAGCACTTATGATCGCTATAATAAAATACAAAAATAAAACATTCAAGATTGATTTATCAAAACCACTAGATATTTCAATTCCTATTGATATGTCTAAACCAAATATTAACGCTTGGTACTTGGAAGATCCTCAAATAAAACCTGTAAAGTCCGGTAACTGGACTGGAAATGTTGCACAAGGTGGTCCAGTTAATTTTAATAATATAGTATTTAACCCGCATGCACACATAACACATACCGAATGTGTTGGCCATATCACAGAAAAAATACATTCTATCAATAAAAACCTATCATGTTATTTTTTCATTACCGAATTGATAACTGTCGAGCCTCAACAACAAAAAAATGGAGATTTTGTGATTACAAAAAAACTCATAATAGAAAGTATCAAAAATACAAATATTGAGGCATTAGTCATTCGAACCATACCCAATTCAGATAAAAAAACTTTTGCCAGATACTCTAATACAAATCCACCTTATTTATCCTTAGAAGCTGCCGAATATATCAAAAATATATCCATAAAACACTTACTTATTGATTTACCTTCTATAGATAAAGAAAGAGATAACGGTGAATTATTAGCACATAATGCCTTTTGGAATACCAAAAAAAACATCAGGTTTGATGCAACTATTACAGAGTTTATTTATGTCTCTAATACTATTAAGGATGGAGCCTATGTTTTAAACTTAATGGTTGCTCCTTTTGAAAATGATGCTACACCCAGTAAACCTATATTGTACAAAGTACAACAAGAAAATTAATTCATCTCTGAAAAACAACAGAGAGAAAAAAATTATCGTATTTACCGCTCTCTTAAGACTTAATCACCTGATAATATTTATATCTAGTATAATATTTCTTAAAAGCTTATTCGGATCTCATTTTTATAATTCAGCTCCTTTCTTTCGATTAAATATGTATAATTGTAAATGTTTCTTTTTAGGGATCTCAGGAGTTATTAGTCGAGATTTACTTTATGTTTCATCTACCCTCTAAATCTAAAAAAAACATACTTTTCAACTTTTAAAAAAAGTCCATTTTCACTTATCATATGTTAAATTGAATTTATTTTTAGGTGAATAGCACCTATATTTTATTCTATGAATGGTGATAAATAAACGATGGATCGATCATTTTAAACTTTAAAATACTAATATTTATGTCATAGAGTACTATTTCAGCATAATAAGTTATCGATAAGTCATAAGACAAATCGATAAAACGCACCAAATTACTATAACAACTAAAGCTTCATTAATATAGAGAGTTCACTTATTGGACTGAATAATAATGAAATTCATGTTAAAACCTTGTAATCAGAAAGTTTTCTTTCTCTAGTATCATTCTGACCAAGTGATTATTCTATTTTTTTAAAGTTTTAGATAAATTCAACTTTTAGGGAGCCATTATTAATTAGTATTTTAATATTCCTCTCTTTATAAATAACTTATATATATTATACATTTAAAATTTAAGCCAAATGAATATTCTCAATATTTATAAACAATTCTGCTCATTTATTTATCGTAAGTATCTGCGGGCTTATTACGTATTATAAATATTTCAACATAAATTATAACAATACTAAAAAGTCCGACGCCAGCGTAGAGCTTTTTTACTTTCAGACAATTACTTAAAATTAATTTAAAAACTATGAAAAAGCTCTACTCTAGTTATATTGGTACATTTAAAGGACTTTCAAGAGAGGTTTGATGGCTAGCTTTGATTATTCTTATCAATAGAGCAGGCACGATGGTTATTCCTTTTCTATCACTTTATTTAACCAAAAAATTAAACTTTTCTCTTTGGAATGTTGGTTGGGTAATGACATTTTTTGAAGTCGGCTCTGTCTTCGGTTCATGGATAGGTGGACAAATGACGGATAAAATAGACGCTTTTAAAATAATGAAATTTAGTTTATTTTTAACAGGGATATTATTTTTTGCGCTTCAATTCGTAACTTCATTTATTAGATTTCGCTTTGGTATTTTTTTGTGATACTAATTGCAGATAGTTTTAGACCAGCGATGTTTGTTCCATTAAATAGCTATAGTAAACCTAAAAACAAAACACGTTCATTAACATTAATTAGATTAGCTATAAATCTTGGATTTTCTGCTGGTCCAGCTATTGGAGGATTGATCATAACATCGTTTGGATATATAAGTTTATTTTGGATTGACGGCATTACTTGTTTACTTGGCTCAACCTTATTAGTTAAAGTTTTAAGTCCTAAAAAATCAAAAATTACAGATAAAACAACCACTAAAAACCCGCAATCTGTGTTTTCGGATAAAATCTTTTGATTTTTCTTTATTTCAATGTTTTTGTTTAGTTTTATATTTTTACAATATTTTTCTACTGTACCTCTATATTACAAAAATAGGCATCATTTATCGGAATCAGAAATTGGTATTTTAATGGAGCTGAATGGTTTTTTAATTTTTATCCTTGAAATGCCTCTAGTTAAATGGCTAGAGGACACAAAGTATAGTAAAGTGTTTTTAATGTTCATTAGAGTATTTTTAACAGGAATCAGTTTTACTCTTTTAAATATTACAAACTGAACAGGTATTTTAATTATTGGAATGCTTATAATGACCTTAGGAGAAATGATTACTTTTCCTTTTTCAAATGCATTCGCTTTGGAAAGAGCTAAAAAAGGAAAGCAAGGAGAATATATGGCATATTACAGTATTGCTTTTTCTGCTTCACGTATATTTTCCCACAATTCAGAAATGCAACTTATTCATAAAATGAGCTATAACAGTACATGGAATATTATGATATTACTATCATTGCTAGGTATGTCTTAATTGATAATCTTAACACATCTCACAAAAAGAGAACATTATAAGTTAAGACCTAACAATAGTTCAAGTAAATAAAGGCTAATGTTATCAAGATGATTGAATCTTATGTAAAATAGAAAAAATACACATTGTAGAATTAATTAGCCACGAGAAAGTTTATATTTGAAAAAGAAAACTAGAAAAATAATACTATTAAAATGGATATAACAGGCGCTCAAAAACAAGTAGACAACTGGATTAAAAATCATGGAGTTCGTTACTTCAATGAACTTACAAATATGGCACAACTAACTGAAGAAGTTGGTGAGGTTGCTCGAATTATAGCGCGTCGTTACGGTGAACAAAGTGAAAAAGAAAGTGATAAGCAAAAGGACTTAGGAGAAGAATTAGCTGATGTTATTTTCGTTGTTCTTTGTTTGGCTAATCAGACAGGAATTAATCTTCAAGATGCTTTTGATAAAAAACTTAACATCAAAGCTAAACGAGACCATGATCGCCATCATAATAACGAAAAACTAAGATAAATGAGCATATTAAAAAAAATGCAACAACCTTTATTTTGGAGAAATGTAATTAGAGTAACGATTCCTTTTTTTATTTTTGTCACTCTCTTTTCTTTAGTTTTTACAAACTCTAAAGATATTTTCTCCGGAAATTTTAATAATGTATATGAAATCAATTTTTCTAATGGAAAATGGATTCGTTTTTGGGGCTTCAAAATAATTTTTAGCTTTATTTATGGAATTTGGATTACTAATAAGAAAATGACCTAATTATCATGAACTTACAACTACAAACACAAAACTCTACGATTCAAGCCAAAATCTCAGTATCAGGATCAAAAAGTGAGTCGAACAGACTTTTAATTTTACAACAGTTATACCCTAACTTAGAAATTGATAACCTCTCTGACTCTGATGACACAAAACACATACAAGAAGCGTTTCTCTCAACTAACGAAATAATCAATATTGGTCATGCAGGAACTGCAATGAGATTTTTAACAGCTTTTTTTGCTTCTAAAGAAGGCGTTATAAAAATATTAAAAGGGTCTGAACGAATGCACAACCGCCCTATAAAAGTTTTAGTAGAGGCTTTAAGATCTTTAGGTGCTAATATTTCTTACCTTGAAAAAGAAGGATATCCTCCCTTAAAAATTATTGGACAGAAACTAAAAAAAAATCAAGTCGCTATAAATAGTAATGTAAGCAGTCAATATATATCTGCTCTAATGCTTATTGCCCCTAGTTTACCAAATGGTCTAAATATTAAGTTAACAGATAAAGTAACATCTGTTACCTACATAAAAATGACATTGAATTTAATTAATCAACTTGGGGTTGAAACCAGTTTCAAAGACAATTTAATTACTATAAATCCAAAATCGAATATAGTAAATCAAGTAGTAACAGTAGAATCAGATTGGAGTTCAGCATCTTATTTTTACTCGTTAATAGCTTTAAGTAAACTCAATTCAAGTATTACGTTAACAGCATATAAAGCAGATAGCTTGCAAGGTGATGCTGTTTTAGGTGAAATATATGAACATTTCGGTGTAAAAACGTTTTTTAAAAAAAATAGTATTACACTGATAAAATCCTCTATCCATTCAAATAATACATTAAGTATAAATTTAAATAACGCTCCTGATATTGCACAAACAATTGCAGTTACGTGTTTTGGTTTAGGTATTTCATGTTCTTTAACAGGATTGCATACATTAAAAATCAAAGAAACGGATAGATTAGAAGCTCTTAGAGAAGAATTAACTAAACTTGGAGCTATCATTAAAGTAACTGATAATAGCTTAGAATTAAAAGCAAGTAATAAGATTAACAAAAATATAGATATTAAAACCTATAATGATCATAGAATGGCTATGGCTTTTGCTCCTCTAGCTTTTAAAACGACATTAAAAATAAATGATGCTGAAGTCGTAAGTAAATCTTTTAGAAATTTTTGGATTGATATGAGTAAAATTGGATTAAAAGTTGAAAAGATATAGTTATTAATCAAAGATACGTTTTTAACAAAATGGTTTCATCAAAATAAATATAGAATAGCTTGACATCCCCCCTATCGATATTGTATATTTGCCCCTCGTTTAGAAATTTTTACAAATGAAATTATCGAATTTTGATTTTGACTTGCCAAAGGAATTATTGGCAGAATACCCTTCAGAGCATAGAGACGAGGCACGTTTAATGGTGTTAAACCGAGAAAAACAAACAATTGAACATAAATTATTTAAAGATTTAATCAATTATTTTGACGAAGGTGACGTAATGATGCTTAACAACACCAAAGTTTTCCCTGCTCGTATGTTTGGGAATAAGGAAAAAACAGGTGCACGAATTGAAGTATTCCTTCTACGAGAATTAAATGCTGAAAATAGATTATGGGATGTTTTAGTAGATCCTGCTCGTAAAATCAGAATTGGAAATAAATTATTTTTTGGTAATGATGATAGTTTAGTAGCTGAAGTAATTGATAATACGACATCACGTGGAAGAACTTTACGTTTTTTATTTGATGGATCATATGAAGAATTTCGTCACAAATTAATTGAGTTGGGTGAAACTCCTTTGCCTAAGTATATCAAAAGAGATGTTGAGCCAGAGGATGAAGAGCGCTACCAAACAATATTTGCAAAACACGAGGGAGCTGTTGCGGCACCAACCGCAGGATTACATTTTTCTAAACACTTAATGAAACGTCTAGAAATCAAAGGTGTTGATTTTGCTGAAATGACATTACATGTTGGTTTAGGTACTTTTAATCCTGTAGAAGTAGAAGACTTGTCCAAACATAAAATGGACTCAGAACAAATCATTATACCTGACGAAAGTGCCAACATTATAAACAGTGCTTTAGATAGAAAACGAAGAGTTTGTGCGGTCGGAACGACAGTTATGAGAACTGTAGAATCTTCTGTATCTGCAAGTAAACGGTTAAACCCTTACAATGGGTGGACAAATAAGTTTATTTTCCCTCCTTATGACTTTAGTATAGCAAATTGTATGGTTACTAATTTCCATACACCAAAATCAACCCTATTAATGATGATTTCAGCATTTGCAGGTCATGACTTCGTGATGGATGCCTATAATGAAGCAATTAAAGAAAAATATAAATTTTATTCTTACGGAGATGCTATGCTAATAATATAAAGCAGCCAAATATTTAAAAATATGATCAACTGGTAATCCTCTAAGATTACCAGTTTTTTATTTTACCTTTGCCATAACTTTCAACTTTAAGATAATAAATTGAATAAAAAAAAAGACATTCGTTCACTAAGCAAAGAACAGCTAAGGGAGTTTTTCGTTTCAAACAATGATAAGGCTTTTAGAGGAAACCAAGTTTATGAATGGCTATGGAGTAAAGCTGCACATAGCTTCGATGACATGACAAACCTTTCTAAAATTACAAGAAAGATGTTAGACGAAAATTTCGTTATTAATCATATTGAAGTTGATTCCATGCAACGTAGTAATGATGGAACCATCAAAAATGCAATAAAACTGCATGATGGATTAATTGTTGAATCTGTCTTAATTCCCACAGAAACAAGAACAACTGCTTGTGTATCTAGTCAAGTCGGATGTAGTTTAGATTGCAAATTTTGTGCAACAGCTCAATTGAAACGAATGCGTAATTTAAATGCAGATGAAATATATGATCAAGTTGTAGCAATTGACAAACAAAGTAAAATTTATCATAATCATAAATTATCAAATATTGTTTTCATGGGGATGGGAGAACCCTTGATGAATTACAATAATGTACTCAAGGCTATTGATAAAATTACATCTCCTGAAGGACTAGGAATGGCAGCAAGAAGAATAACCGTTTCTACTTCAGGGGTTCCCAAAATGATAAAGAAAATGGCTGACGATGAGGTTCGTTTTAATTTAGCGGTGTCACTTCACTCTGCCATTGATAGTGTTAGATCCTCTATCATGCCATTTAATACTCGATTTCCCTTAAATGATCTGAAAGACTCATTAGAATACTGGTATGCTAAAACAAAAAGAAAAATCACATATGAATATGTAGTTTGGAATGGAATCAATGATAGAAAAGAGGATATTGATGCGTTAGTTTCTTTTTGTAAATATGTGCCCTGTAAAGTGAATTTGATTGAATACAATCCTATTGATGATGGTCAGTTTCAACAAGCTTCTGAACGGACTTTGAATAATTATATTTCAAACCTTGAAATGAATGATATTATTGTAAATGTAAGAAGATCAAGAGGTAAAGATATTGATGCTGCTTGTGGTCAGCTAGCTAATAAGTCATAGTCAAATAAATTTGGAATAATAATTCTCATTAAAATTCTTTTACACAATCATGTAAAAGAAACATCTCTATGAACGAAATATTTCAACTTCATTTTTGAATAAACTTAATTATCAAAAAATCTTCATCCCCTTTTAAATATTTTAAAATATAGAAAGAGGTTAACTTATAAAACACATAAATACAATCAAGTGTAAATTTATTCTTATTTTTGTTCGTCGATATGAAGCCCGTAGAGCAAATTAAAATACCCATAGCTAAAGAGATGGAACTCTTTGAAACAAAATTCAAAGACGCCATGATATCTCGAGTTCCATTACTAAACAGAATTACCTACTACATTGTAAGACGAAAAGGCAAACAAATGCGCCCAATGTTTGTTTTTTTAGTAGCTAAAATGGTTTCCGATGGAGGTTTTGATGAGAGAACTTATAGGGGAGCATCTGTTGTAGAATTAATTCATACAGCAACTTTAGTGCATGATGATGTTGTTGATGATAGTAATCAACGAAGAGGTTTTTTTTCAATTAATGCACTTTGGAAAAATAAAATTGCTGTTTTAGTTGGAGACTTTTTACTTTCAAAAGGACTTCTTTTATCTATTGATAACGAAGATTTTGATATATTAAAACTCATTTCAATTGCTGTACGTGAAATGAGTGAGGGAGAACTGCTACAAATTGAAAAAGCCAGAAAGCTAGATATTACAGAAGAAGTATATTTTGAAATTATAAGACAAAAGACTGCTACTTTAATCGCTGCTTGTTGTGGTATTGGCGCAGCATCAGTTGGCGCTAATAACAAGACTGTACAACAGATGCGAAAGTTCGGCGAATACATTGGAATTGCTTTTCAAATAAAAGATGATTTATTCGACTATACAGAAGATAAAATAGGTAAACCAACAGGCATTGACATAAAGGAACAAAAAATGACTTTACCTCTAATTTATACACTGAACAACGTTTCTAAAAAAGATAGGAACTGGTTAATCAACTCTATAAAAAAACATAATCACGATAAAAAAAGAGTCAAGGAGGTTATTTCTTTTGTAAAAAAGAATGGAGGTATAGAATATACTATGAATAAGATGCATAGTTACAAAAGCAAAGCTATAGCAATCTTAAATAATTTTCCTAACTCCGAATATAAAAATTCTTTAGTAAAAATGATTGGTTATGTAGTCGAGCGTAAAATATAAAGCATATCAAATTTTGTTACCATAAAATAATATTCATTTTTCACCAAACTATGCTGTCACACCTCCCACATTCTTTTGCATAGTAAAAAATGTGTTTTTTAATTATATAATGTTCTTCAGCAGATATGTTTTTACTTATATGAATTTGTAGAAAATAATTTAAATATTAATTCTTTTACATCTTCATAAGTTATATCTGCATTATTTTCGTTGAAAACAACTTGTTCAATAAAAAATATTTAAAACAAAAAAAAAGTATTCCACTCTATATCTATGACTAAAGTAAAAACCTACTTATGAAAGTAAATTTTTACTTTAATTCCTCTTCCTTCTTATATCAATCATCTCACTATTTAGCTACATATATCGTTCGTTAATCTAAAGAATATGTTTTTTCGTATTAAGAGAAATATATTTAATATATAGTTAATTTTTTGTATTTCAATTACTGAAAAGAAGTAAAAAACAGGGGACCGTTTTTACTTCTTTTCTTTTTTCTGGATTTTATAACTATTGAAATAATAAAATAGAGGTGTAAAAGATATCGTGCATGGATCAATACAAATGTACTATTCGTAAATCTAATTTTGTTAAAGATTGTAATTTATGTCATCACATAGAGAGTCCTATCATACCTCAATACTTTATTTCACAAGATAAAGTTTGGACTCCGCAAGGAATTTACTATTATTTTTGAGATAAGCACTTTTACTAAAAGCACTTCTGCTCTTCAGATGGCAAGACGTTTAAATATTAATTAGACATACCTCTTCGTTATTTATGTGTAAAATTGATTAGCTATTTCTAACAGTGAGAAGCATCCTATTGTAGGAGATATTTTGGTTGATAAATTTGTATAGGTAAAAAAGATTTGAAACAAAGGAAAAAGCAATGATGATAGGAAGAAAAAAAGTTGTTTTAGCAATAAAAAAAGGAGATACGAGAGGAGTCAAATACACCTATTTTAAAACCATAGACAATTATTTATCAGATGAATTACACAAAATATTTGTGAGTCACATGGACACAAAAGCCAATGTAACTAAAAATAGATGGACTGGATAAAAGCCATTAAAAAAGGAGTATAATATTACTCAACTAAAAAGTAATTGCTTTATTTTTTTTAAGATTAACACCATCATTTATCAAGTAAAAGCAGTTTTAAAAAGTTTTTATTCTTAGATTAATGACAGGCATTTTCAAAAATACTTGAATGGATATAGTTATTGTTTAAATAGTTCAATACACAAGCAAACTGTTTTTGATAACCTAGTTAACAGAACTATTAAACATGAGGATATTGGTTGTCAAAAAAATAAATTAAGAACTCAAATTAACAATTCAATAATAATAAAATATTCATCTATAGTTAAACGGTTCCCTCAATAAATAAGAACTAATTAACCATCAAAACAAGTTACTAGACTAATTTTAAAATAAAAAAACGAAGTACCGTAGTATCTTTATTGCATAGAGTATAGAAAGTATAAATATAGTTTGGTTAATTTAAAAGAAGCATTTTTTCTTGAAAAATGCTTCTTTTTTCTTTCTAATAACGCTTTTAAGTTAAGATTTATTTTTTTGCGATATACTATCTATTTTTACGTTATAGACCTATAATCTAAATACCTTTTTTACCTTTTCTACGTAATCTAATTTTTCCCAAGTAAATAATTCAACACTCAGTGTTTTTTTATCCCCATTAGGCTGAACAAAAGTCTTTTCTACTAATTCATTTTTACGCCCCATATGCCCATAAGCTGCAGTTTCGCTATATATAGGTGCTCTTAACTTTAATCGGTTTTCAATTGCATATGGTCTCATATCAAAAAGCTCTGAAACTTTTTTAGCTATTTCTCCATCTGTTAAATTAACTTTCGAGGTCCCGTAAGTATCTACGAAAATACCCATCGGCTCAACAACTCCGATAGCATAAGAAACCTGAACTAAAACCTCATCTGCAACTCCAGCCGCTACTAAATTTTTGGCTATATGACGAGTCGCATAAGCAGCAGATCGATCTACTTTACTTGGATCTTTTCCTGAAAAAGCACCTCCTCCATGTGCCCCTTTTCCTCCATATGTGTCTACAATTATCTTTCGACCTGTAAGTCCTGTATCCCCATGAGGACCTCCTATAACAAATTTACCTGTTGGGTTAATGTGATACTTGATTTTTTCATTAAAAAGAGCTTTTATCTCATTAGGTAAATGTTTTTGAACCCTTGGAATTAATATTTCAATGATATCTTTTCTAATCTTTTTTAACATTATCTCTTCTTCATCAAAATCATCATGTTGTGTTGATACTACAATAGCTTCAATTCTTTGAGGGACATTATCATCTGAATACTCAATGGTAACTTGGCTTTTTGCATCTGGACGTAGGTATGTTAGATCTTTATTCTCTCTTCTTAAAGTAGCTAATTCTTTTAATATTAAATGAGATAAATCAAGTGCCAACGGCATGTAATTCTCAGTTTCATTTGATGCATAACCAAACATCATTCCCTGATCCCCAGCTCCTTGTTCTTCTTTTTCTTGCCTATCAACTCCTCTATTTATATCATCTGATTGTTCATGAATCGCTGATACAACTCCACATGAATTTCCATCAAACATATACTCCCCCTTTGTGTAGCCAATCTTATTTATTACATCTCTTGCTATTTTTTGAACATCTAAATATGTATTTGATTTAACTTCTCCTGCCAATACTACTTGTCCTGTTGTCACTAAAGTCTCACAAGCAACTTTGGAATTGGAATCAAAGGCTAAAAAATTATCAATTAATGCATCAGATATCTGATCAGCAACTTTATCAGGATGTCCCTCAGAAACGCTTTCTGAAGTAAAAAAATATGACATATTTTACTTTTTTAAATTTCTAAAATAGAAAAATTTATGATTGCTGCAAAAAGAAGTATGTTACTGCTTTAGCATTTTTTTATGAGGTTGCAATCAGACAAATTTTTCCTCTGTTTTTACAAAAACAAAAATAAATATTATTTAGAGAATTAAAAATAAAGTTATCATAAAAACAATTGATAAGTTAATAATAAAAAGTAATTTTTCAACAATTGCATAGGAAAAATAAATGCTTACTTTTGTATCTTAATCAAGATAATAACCATAAATAAAATATTAGATACGATGGCATTAGAAATTACAGACGCTTCCTTTGATGAAGTTGTGTTAAACTCAGATATACCTGTATTAGTTGACTTTTGGGCTGCTTGGTGTGGACCTTGTAAAATGATAGGCCCAATCATCGATGAAATAAGCTCAGAATACGAAGGAAAAGCTATTATTGGCAAGGTAGATGTTGATGAAAATCCTGATATTGCTAGACAACTTAATGTTAGAAACATTCCTACAGTTTTAATATTTAAAAATGGATTACAAGTAGATAAGCATGTAGGTGTTGCTTCTAAAGATGTTTACAAAAAAAAGATAGATGCTCAATTGTAAGAATTACAATAATAAGAAATTAAATAACAGAGGTTTGGTGTTTACCAAACCTTTATTATTTTTATCCTTTAATGAACTACTTGCAAAAAATTATGCGTTATCTATTATTTATCTTATCATTTATCCTGATTATTAACTGCAAAAATGCTCAAGAAAGTAAAGAGGTTTCAAAAGGTATCTCTCTAACACTTGCTAAAAGCCGCAAAAAACAACTAAGCGATGTTGTTTATAATTTAAACTTTTCTATCCCAAAAGAGAAGGAGAAAAATATTCATGCTAACCTTGAAATAAATTTTACACTCAAAGACACAGTAAATGATATCATAATAGATTTTAATGAGAAAACCAATCATCTTCAAGAAATTAATGTAAACCAAAAAAGAAGTGAAATAAATCACAAAAAAGAACATCTAATTATTGATAAGAAAGTCTTGAAATTTGGAAGAAACAAAATAAACATCAGTTTTTTAGCTGGCGAATTATCCCTTAACAGAAATGATGAATATCTATACACTTTACTTGTTCCAGACAGAGCAAGTACCCTATTTCCTTGTTTTGACCAACCTGATTTAAAAGCGCACTACAACTTGACTATAACAGCACCCAAAAACTGGAAAGTTTTAACTGGAGCTCATGAAAAATCAAGAATTACAAAAAATGAATTTACTGAATATAAATATGAAAAAACAGATAAAATGAGTACTTATCTATTTTCATTTATTGCAGGAGAATTTATTGAAAAAACTGATCAAAACGGTCCTTTCCCAATGCGGTTTCTATACAGAGAAACGAATCAAGAAAAGATTAATGAAAGCATACCAACTATTTTTAAAACTCACCAAAACTCAATTTCATTTTTAGAGGATTATACAAATCATAAATTTCCGTTTCAAAAAATGGACTTTGCTACCTTACCTCCTTTTCAGTATGGAGGTATGGAACACACTGGGGCCATTCAATATAGACAAAGCCTTTTATTTCTAGATAAAAGTGCCACTATAACTTCGAAATTACGCAGAGCTAAGCTAATTGCACACGAAACCTCGCATATGTGGTTTGGAAACTTAGTAACAATGAAATGGTTTGATGATGTTTGGTTAAAAGAAGTTTTTGCTAATTTTATGGCAGATAAGATTATGAATCCAGTATTTCCAAAAATCAATCATGATCTAAACTTTTTAATGTCTCATTACCCAAGTGCTTATTCAGAAGATAGAACGAAGGGAACAAATCCAATAAAACAGCATCTCGATAATCTAAAGAATGCAGGAGGTCTTTATGGTCGAATAATATACAATAAAGCTCCGATTATGATGCGTCAGCTGGAGTTGGTCATGGGAACTTCTCAATTTCAAAAAGGAATTCAAAAATACATAGCAAACTTCGCCAATAGCAATGCTGATTGGAGTGATTTGGTTAATATATTTGATGATTTATCCGAAAAGAATATAAAAGAATGGAGTAATACCTGGGTAAAGTCATCAGGAAGACCAATAATATCAGACTCTATTATTTATGAAAATGGTAAAATAAAAGATTTTTTCGTGAAGCAAAAAGCCGAGGATAAAAGCAGTAAAGTATGGAATCAATTTTTCAGTATTGGACTAAAATATGATGATGAAATCAAAATTTTGGATGTAAACTTAAATAAAGAACTAGTTCAAATTAACAATGCAAAAGGTCTACCCAAACCAAGGGAGATTATCTATAATTATAATGGGATCGGATATGGTGTGTTTCCCTTTGGTCTTTTAGATATTAATTCAATAAAAAATGATGTTGCAAGAGGACATAGTTTCATTAACCTATATGAAAATATGCTATTAGGAAAAATACCTGTTACAAACGCCTTAGAAACCTATATTTATGCATTAAAACATGAAAAAAATGAACTTATATTGAATTATATTTGTGGAAGAGTAAACACCATATACTGGACTTTCTTAACTAATCAAACAAGAGAAAAATACTCGAAAATTTCGGAGGTACTTTATAGCAGACTAGTTAATGGTGGCCCTGATAATATTCAAAAAACTCTTTTTTCAATATTAAAAAATATATCAAATCATAAATCTGGTAAAGAGATATTATATCTTATTTGGGAACGTAAGATTGAAATTAAAAATCTTAATTTAAACGAAAATGATTTTACTAATTTAGCCATTAAATTAGCTATCTACAAGCATCCTGAAGCTTCAAGCATACTTGACAAACAATTAAAAAAAATATCTAATAAAGATAAAAAAGAACGATTTTTATGGTTATTACCTTCATTATCTTCTGATGAAAATGTAAGAGATAATTTTATGATTTCTTTAAACAAGGCAGAGAATAGAGAAAAAGAATCATGGGTAGGTGATGCTTTAACCAATATAAATCATCCTTTGCGTCATGGAGTTTCAACAAAATATTTACCTCAGATTTTAGATCTTTTAGAAGAAGTTCAACTAACGGGAGATATTTTTTTCCCAAAGAGATGGCTATCAAATTCTATCGGACATTACTCTTCTTCAGATGCTCTTGAGCGAGTTGATAAATTTATTAGTTTAAATAAAAACTATAACCCAATTCTTTTAAAGAAACTACTAATTGTAACGGATAATTTAAAAAGAGCACAAACAATAAAAGAATAAAGATTTAAAATTAAAAAAGAAAACAGTGTTTTTTAGATAAAAATGCAGAAAAAATTTCTTAAAATTAAATAAGAAAAATCAATAAGCTACCCTTGTTTTTTAATTACAACGTACCTAAAAATCATTTAAACAGTTTATTTTTTTAATAAGCATGATAAAAAATATAGTATAGTTTAAACTTCATATGTTTCGCAAAACCTTTCTATTCTTTTTAACAAAAAAACAACGTAAATAATAGATTTGATTCTAATCAGTTTAGACAAATAAGAGAAAAAAAACCTTCAGATTTCTGAAGGTTTTTTTTCTCTTATTTTTTGTAAATCAATTTGGTAGTAGATTTATTATTACTACCCTCAATATGAACACGATACAGACCTTTACATAAATTAAAATTAGTTAAGTCTATCTTTCTATCTTTTGTGCATAATATCTCTTCTTTTGAAGAAAAAGGGTATATTCTCACATTCTTTATATAAGCTCCCTTATCAAAAATATTCAAAACATTTACTACTGGGTTCGGACCTATTGTAATTTCATTAAAAAATACTGCATCATCATCACAGCAATTCTCTCTATAATATGCTGTGCAATCAATATACCAGCAACCTTCGGATTCAGCATATGCTTGATCATCAACTTGAATACAGGTTAAATCTGTATTTCCTGTGGCACTAAATGAAGTTAAATTTGTATTTGCTCCATTTTTCATATTTAAAATATTTAATTCATTGTTGTAGCAAAATAAATCTGTTAATTCTTTGTTATTTGAAACATCTAACGTTTTAATATTATTGTTATAACAATAAAGTAATTCAAGTGAAGTTGCTCCAGAAACATTAAGTTTTTGAATGCTATTATTATAGCAGTAAAGATGTTCCAATAAACAATTAGAAGAAGCATCTAATTGTCTTAAAACATTGTTATAGCAGTATAATAATCTAAGAGAATCTGCACCGTCAATATTAAGGTTTACCAAATTATTCTCATAACAATATAAATCTGTTAAATTTTTGTTCTTTGATACATCAAGATGACTTAATTGGTTGTTATAACAGTAAAGACGCTCAAGCTGTTTTGCCTTTGATACATTTAAAAACAACAATTCGTTATTGTAGCAATAAAGGTCAGTTAAATTTTTATTAAATGAAAGCCCTCCTAACCAACGAAGTTGATTATCATAACAATGCAACATTGTCAATGATGGAGTACCCCATAAATGCAACTGTCTTAATTGGTTATTGTAGCAATATAGGTACTTTAAAGCATTGTTTCGACCAATATGTAACTGTCTCAATTTATTATTATAACAATAAATCGATATTAACGCCTTGTTTCTTGATAAATCAAGACTGGTTATTTCGTTATCATTACACCACAATCCTGTTAAGTTTTCAAAAGCTTCAATCCCTTTCAAGTTTTTAATCCCTCTACCCTGAATGTAGAGCGCTCCTGAAAAGCATTTTGCTTCTGATAATTGAATTTTACCATCGTGGTTAATATCAACTCCAGACTCGTGAATGAGATAGCTTTTAAAAGCAGAGTCGGCGACCCTAAGTTCTGTTGCGTAAATTACTCCAACGCAAAGGAGCAAAATAAAAGTAAAAAATTTGTTCATAATCATTCTTTGTAATTGTTCTTAAGTGAACAAATATGAAATACTTTTTTTTAAAAAAAAATAAGGGAAAACCCTACAAATCAAATACCTAATAACCATTAAAAACAAGTTGTTTTAACCTTAAAAATCAAATTTTGAAATATAAACAGACTAAAGAAGTATTTGACTATCTCCTATTCTTTCATTATTTTCGAAGATTATGATTGATTTAAACAACTCTAACTTTCCTGAAATTAAAAATCTAGACCTTTTAGCAAAACATGTCGTAGAAGGATTTATAACGGGCATACATAAAAGTCCTTTTCATGGATTTTCCGTTGAGTTTTTAGAGCATAAGCTCTACAACAAAGGCGAGAGTACAAGGCACATAGATTGGAAGTTATTCGCAAAAACAGAAAAATTATACACCAAGAAATATGAAGAAGAAACAAATTTACGTTGTCACATAGTCATTGATAATTCCGCCTCAATGCATTTTCCTTTCAGTAGTAATACAACTCATGATAATTTGAATAAAGTAGGATTCTCATGCGTGGCTGCTGCTGCTTTATCTGAAATACTTAAGAGACAACGTGATGCCATTGGATTAAGTATTTATTCAGACCACTATGAATTTTACACTCCTGAAAAAGGAAGTGAACGTCATCGTAAAATGATCGTAAATCAACTGGAAAAGCTTATGCTGGCTAAGTCTTCTTTCTCAACTGACACTTATGAATACCTCCATCAAATCGCTCAAAAAATTCATAGAAGATCATTAATATTTCTGTTTACTGATATGTTTCAAACTACTAAAAATGAAGATGAATTATTTGACGCACTTCGTCATCTTAAGTACAACAAGCATGAAGTCGTCTTATTTCATACCTATGATATGGAACTTGAATTCAATTTTAACTTTGAGAATACGCCAAAAAAATATCAGGATGTTGAAACGGGTGAAGAAATTAATATATACCCAGAAAACATAAAAACTCATTATAAAAATCTTGTCAACGTATTTTTCGAAAATCTAAAGAACAAATGCTTACAATACAAAATAGACTATGTCCCTGTGAACATTCACGAGGGTTATGATAAAATACTTTTGACCTATTTAATCAGCAGAAGAAATTTTTTATAAAACTTCCTTTCATAATTAAAAAATTATAATATATTTGCAACCGCTTAAAGCAACGGTCTGGTAGTTCAGCTGGTTAGAATACATGCCTGTCACGCATGGGGTCGCGGGTTCGAGTCCCGTCCAGACCGCAAAAGTTCTTAAAAAAAGAAATTATATTTTTAAAATATTTATTGCAAATAAAAAAAACAATTTTATATTTGCAACCGCTTAAAGCAACGGTCTGGTAGTTCAGCTGGTTAGAATACATGCCTGTCACGCATGGGGTCGCGGGTTCGAGTCCCGTCCAGACCGCAAAAAACTTCTCTATTTATTAAGAGAAGTTTTTACTATTTAAACACAGTTAATAATTGTGCCTCTTATAAAAATTCAATAATATACCAGTCATCTCATTCCTACTTTTTAATAAATTATCATAAATATCTGTTCGACTACATTGCCAAGAACAAGTAGTTTCTTATTTAATTAAATTTTTTTCTCCCTTTACAATTTTTTACTTTTATTTAAACTCTATACTAGAAATACTCATAGTTTATTTTATCCTTCTATCTGCTCTATTAACCAACAAAAAAACAATTAATCGTAACTAATTAAATAATTGAAATAAAAAAAACTTAATTATTAACCCAAATTTAATGGCGAAAAATTAAAGTAAGAGTTCAGTTTTTTGAGATCATATTGATGAATGAATATCATTCTTACAATATTCCTTTCTGTTAAAAAAAATATAAATAAAAAAAAAACAGACAAACAACAATACTTTTTTTGTAGTTTTAGAATCAAAATTATGTACGATTAGCTGTATATTCAACCTAAACGATGACGAGCTAATTAACAAAGTTACCTTCTAAAATGAAAAATAAAATGAAAAATAAATACTCAAATAGGTTCATAAATCTTTCTCTATTTAAAAGTCTATTCAATCAAATAGAATTACTGAACAGAATTAAGTTGGTAAAAAGATTCATATCAAAAATAAGTCACTCAAGACTTATTATTCAAAAAACTTATTCAAACTAGCAATTTAAGAAACCATCTAATAGATATAAGTAAAAGAGGAATTTCAAAATTTCCGGTGTATAGTTATATTATTAAAGTCTTAAAAAGGTAATAAGAATAATACCCATTTACTGTTCAATTTAAAAATAAATACAACAAAATGTATAGTAATAATTATACGAAAAATAGCTCGTATATAATATTGAGCCTTAAAAAGTCAATACGAAAACATGTATAATATCTGTTTATGAATTAAAATGTAAAAAAATAACTCCAAAAAACCTTCTAAAATGAAAAATAAAATGAAAAATAAAATGAAAAATAAATACTCAAATAGGTTCATAAACCTTTCTCTATTTAAAAGTCTATTCAATCAAATAGAATTACTAAATAGAATCAAGTTGGTAAAAAGATTCATATCAAAAACAAGTCACTCAAGACTTATTATTCAAAAAAACTTATTCAAACTAGCAATTTAAGAAACCATCTAATAGATATAAGTAAAAGAGGAATTTCAAAATTTCCGGTGTATAATTCTATTATTAAAGTCTTAAAAAGGTAATAAGAATAATACCCATTTACTGTTCAATTTAAAAATAAATACAACAAAATGTATAGTAATAATTATACGAATAATAGTTCGTATCTATTATTAGGCCTTGTAAAACATACGGAAATATATATAAATATCTGTTTATAAATTATAAATGTAAAAAATAACCCAAAAAAACCTTCTAAAATGAAAAATAAATACTTAGGTAAAATTGCACTCGTAGCTGTACTTATAGGTTTATCTTATCAAACACAAGCACAAAGCAAAATTGAAGCAAGAAGAATTCGCAGTAAATACAATTTAAATAAACTTCGAACCTTAAAACAAAACCTTTCTAAACAAAATTCAGAAGAAAAACAAAAAGCACTGAAAATAGCTAAGGAGCGACACTGGAAAGTTAAGTACTCCGCAAAGGATGGTCGCATGTTTGAACTTCAAAAAGTAGTTAACGAAAAACCAATTTATTACACTACTTTTAATGTAAATGCCTCAAAATCTACAAGAACTAATCATTTAAATAATGGAGGCTCATTAGGTCTAAATTTAATGGGACAAGATATGACTGCACATGTATGGGATGGAGGAGTCGCGAATCAAGCTCATCAAGAATATGATGGAGCAGGAGGTAATAATAGATTTTCTATTGGAGACGGAACATCAACCCTTCATTTTCACGCAGAACATGTGACTGGTACTATTATGGCATCTGGCTTTGTTGCAAATGCGAAAGGAATGGCACCACACTCGAAAGTAATTGGTCGTGATTGGAATAATGATCAACCAGAAGCAACAGCTGCTGCTGCTAACGGAATGTTAATTTCCAATCATTCTTATGGAATTGCCCCCCGAGACCCAATAACAAACCAACCAGTATTGGCCGATTACTATTTTGGAGGATATATAGCAGAATCTAGAGCTTGGGATGAAATACTCTTCAATGCTCCAAACTATTTAATGGTTGTAGCTGCAGGTAATTCAGGAAATGATGATGTTTTAAATAGCAATCCAAGAGGAGGATTTGGCTGGGATAAACTAACAGGTCATGCAACATCAAAAAACAATCTAGTAGTAGCAAATGCCCAAGACGCTAATATTGATTCTAGTGGAAACCTAATTTCTGTATCAATAAACAGCACTAGTAGCGAGGGACCAACTGATGATATGCGTATAAAACCAGATATCACTGGTAATGGGACGACAGTCTATTCTAGCTTTCATTTCCCTAGCTGGGATGCTTTTAGGGGAGATAATCGTTCTGACGGAAATATAAATGATGACTACTTTAGTATCGATGGTACATCAATGGCTGCTCCTAACGTAACTGGATCATTACTACTCCTTCAACAACATTATAAAAACTTAAATAATGGTGATTTTATGAGAGCGTCGACCTTAAAAGGCTTGGCTTTACATACTGCCGACGATGCTGGTTTTTCTGGACCTGATGCTGTTTTCGGATGGGGGTTATTAAATGCTAAAAAAGCAGCAGAGACAATAACTCAAAAAGGAAATCAATCTAAAATTGAAGAATTAACATTAACTTCTGGTCAAACATATACTATTACGGTAAACTCTGACGGTTCAAGTCCTTTATTAGCTTCTATTTCTTGGACTGACAGACCTGGTATTGCTAATACCACTGTTAACTCCACTACTCCTGTATTAGTAAATGATTTGGACATTAGAGTTTCTAAAGGAGAAACCACTTATTTACCCTATGAACTAACAAGTCCAACTTCATCAGCAAGAAGAGACAATAATGTTGATCCATACGAAAGAATTGATATCAATAATGCTTCAGGAGAATATACTATTACCGTATCTCATAAAGGTTCTTTGACAGGTGGAAGCCAAAACTACTCCTTAATAGTAACAGGTATTACTGGAACCAATGTTACTTGTAATGCTACTAGACCAAAAGAGATTTCAACTTCATCAGTTACCAGCACACAAGCTACAATTTCTTGGACTACTTTACCTGGTGCAACTTACGATTTGCGTTATCGTAATGTTGGATCATCTTTATGGACTAATAAAGCAGTGTCTTCTGCATCAAGTACTTTAAGTGACTTATCTGCTTCAACCCAGTACGAAATTCAAATACGTTCTAAATGTACTTCAGGAAAATCTAACTACAGTTCTTCTATAAAATTTAGTACCAAACCATCACAAGTAAACTACTGTCAATCTAATGGTAATAGAGCCTCTCATGAGTGGATTGACTATGTTTCTTTTGGTGGAATGACTAATGCCTCTGGCACGAATAGAGGGTATGGAGACTTTACATCAAAAGTTGCAAATGTTACAAGAGGTAGCTCTAACCAACTAGTAGTGAGCGCAGGATTTAGAAGCACTGCTTACAACGAGTATTTTACAATATGGATAGACTACAATAGAGATGGTGATTTTAACGATAAAGGAGAGAAAATTGCCAGTGGAAACTCTAACTCTTCTGGAAATAGAATTTCGACAATAACAATACCTTCTGATGCCAAATTAGGACAAACAAGAATGCGTGTTTCTATGAAATATGGTGGAAATCCAACATCTTGTGAAAATTTTGCAGATGGAGAAGTTGAAGATTATATGATAAACATTAAAGAAGCCTCTAGTAACATATCAACAATATCACAAAATTTTGTTTTATCAGGTGAACCAATAATCAATCAAGAAGTATTAGATTTAAATGTATTCCCAAATCCAGCAATTGATTTTATAGAAATAACTGTAGCTTCTAAAACTGGAGGCAAAACATACAATATTACAACTCCTGATGGAAGTACTGTTCAATTTGGAAACTTGGAATCTAATAAAATAAACATATCTAAATTAAATCCTGGAATGTTTATTTTGGAAGTGTATGATGGTCAAAAAACATTGATTTCCAAGTTTATTAAATAATTATATTTAAAATATAACTTTAAACCAAGAAAGCACTGAATTTATCTTCAGTGCTTTCTTAATTTAGACCTTTTTTAAGAATTTATAACCAAAATTATAAAAACTGAGATAAAAGTTATTCGATTTCTTAATTATACCTACGCAATAAACAAAAAACATCAATAAAATTTGGATATATGAAATTAAATTATAAGATTTGTTTCTCATACAAAAAGACGACAAACATGTTACAAAACATATGGCAAGGTTTCTATTTTTACTTTTACTTTTTTAGTAAAAGGAGAGACTTTATATCATATTGTTAAAACAGAAATAATAATTTTAAATATAAAGTCTCGATGTAATCGAGACTTTTTTTTGCTTTATAATGAAAAAAATAGCCATTCAAGGAATACAAGGAAGCAACCACCATATAGTGGCAAAGAAACATTACAATAATGAAATCTTCATTAATGAATGTTTATCCTTTGATGCTCTCACTGACAGTCTTTTACAAAAGGAATCAGATGAAGCTGTTATGGCAATTGAAAACACCATAGCCGGATCTATTATTCCTAATTACGCCTTAATTGACAAATATAACCTAAACATAACAGGAGAATACTATTTACCTATCCATCATCATCTTATGGCATTACCTGGTCAAAAGCTGACCGATATCAAAGAAGTTTGCTCTCATCCAATGGCTCTACTGCAATGTAAAGAGTTCTTTAAAAAACACCCTTTCATTAAGTTAGTAGAAGATGTTGATACTTCTGCTGTTGCGAAAACGATTAAACATCAAAAACTAAATGGAGTTGCAGCTATTGCACCTAAAATAGCTGCCGAAATTTTTAATTTAAAAATACTAGAAGATGAAATACAAACGATAAAAAATAATGAGACAAGATTTGTTATTCTGCAAATCGAAAAACCAATTAACAATATCAAACAAATAAATAAAGCCTCATTACGTTTTGAATTAGAACATCAAAGAGGAAGTCTTGCTACTGTTTTAAATGTAATGAGCGATTGTCAATTGAACTTAACTAAAATACAATCACTTCCCATAGTAGAAACACCTTGGAAATATGCTTTTTTTGTTGATGTAACTTTCAAACGATATGAAAATTATATTAAAGCCAAATCAATTATTGAGATAATGGCTAATAACTTCAAAATATTAGGTGAATATAAAAACGGAAGAATATGATAATAGCCGCCAATCGTTTAAAAACCGTTCAAGAATACTACTTTTCAAAAAAATTAAGAGAAGTAAACCAACTGACATCAGAAGGGAAACCAATAATTAATATGGGAATCGGAAGCCCAGATATGCACCCACCTAAAGCTGTTATAAATGCTATTCAAAATAGTCTAACAGAAGAAAATGCACACAAATATCAAAGTTATCAAGGACTTCCTGAATTTCGTGATGCAATTGCAAGCTTTTATAAAAAAAAGTATAACGTAACAATAGACCCTCAAAAGGAAATACTACCTTTAATGGGAAGTAAAGAAGGAATTATGCATATTTCTTTAGCTTTTTTAAATGAAGGGGATCATGTGTTAATACCAAATCCAGGCTACCCAACTTATAGTTCCGTTACCAAATTAGTTGGTGCGGAGCCTATTTTCTACAATTTAAAATCAGATGATGGATGGCAACCAAATTTTATCGAACTAGAGAAATTAGACTTAAAAAGAGTTAAACTAATGTGGGTTAATTACCCACATATGCCCACTGGAGCGAAAGCAAAAGAAGAAACTCTAAAGCAGCTAGTTCTTTTTGGTAAAAAACATAAAATTATCATTGTAAATGATAATCCTTATAGTTTTATTCTTAACAAAAAACCTCAAAGTATTTTTCAGATTGAAGGTGCAAAGAATGTTGCTTTAGAATTAAACTCTTTAAGTAAGTCATTTAATATGGCAGGATGGAGAGTAGGTAAATTGATAGGTAACCCATCTTTTGTAAACGAAATACTAAAAGTAAAAACTCAAATGGATTCAGGCATGTTCTATGGAATTCAAAAAGGAGCTATTAAGGCGCTTGAATTAAAAGAAAATTGGTTTTCTGAGCAAAATGAAATATATAAAAGGCGACAAAAATTAATTTTTGAACTGTCCGATATTTTAAACTGTAAGTATGATAAAAATGCAATTGGCATGTTTGTATGGGCTAAATTACAAAATGGAAAGTCGTCAGAAAGTATGGTTGACCACTTACTTTATGATAAAAATATTTTTGTGGCTCCAGGAAGTATTTTTGGAAGTCAAGGAGAAGGGTACATACGTTTTTCATTATGTCTATCAGAAACTAAAATAAAAGAAGCTATAACAAGATTTTAGATGAAAGTATATATTATAGGTTTAGGACTAATCGGTGGTAGTTTAGCTATTGATATTCAGAAAGAATTTAAAGACGCTACTATTTTTGGAATTGACACCAACGAGAATCATTTAAATGAAGCTCTTGAGCTTGGTATTATTCAAAAAAAAACATCTCTAGAGTCTTTAAATAATGCTGATGTAATAATTATCTCTGTTCCTGTTGACACATCCTTAAATCTGATCAAAGATGTACTTGATCTAATTTCTGAAGATGCTGTTGTTATCGATGTAGGTTCTACGAAAGTTGATATCTGTAAAAGCGTAGAAAATCATCCAAAAAGAAGAAATTTTTTGGCTTCTCACCCTATTGCTGGAACAGAGTTTTCAGGACCAAAAGCTGCAATTAAAGACCTGTATCGAGGGAAGACTAACATTATTTGTGAAGTAGAAAAAACAGCTTTTAAACTTCAAGAAAAAGCGCTCTCTATTTTTACAAAAATTGGTATGCGTATTCGCTATATGGACCCTAGATCACATGACAAACATATTGCTTATGTTTCGCACTTATCACATATAAGCTCATTTATGTTAGGAAAAACAGTTATCGAAAAAGAAAAAAACGAACGCGATATTTTTGATATGGCTGGCAGTGGTTTTGCCTCAACAGTTCGTTTAGCTAAAAGCTCACCTGAAATGTGGACTCCAATATTCAAACAAAACAAGGTAAATGTTATTGAAATCCTTGAAGAATATATATTAAACTTACAAAACTTTAAAGAACTTATGGAGAAAAATAATTTCGATCAAATTCATGCAGAAATGCAAAATACAAATCACATAAAACAAATTTTAAACGGTATTCTTTCAAATGCCTAAAAGAACAATACATGAAAAATTCTAAACAACTCAGAACATGGTTAGATAACATGAAGTTGTCTCACCCTTTGGTAATAGCTGGACCTTGTAGCGCCGAGACTGAAGATCAAGTATTACAAATAGCACACGAGCTAAAGAACTCTGATGTAAACTATTTTAGAGCTGGAATATGGAAACCAAGAACCCGCCCTGGAAATTTTGAAGGTGTAGGTGCTTTAGGGTTGAAGTGGATGCATCGTGTTAAAGAAGAAACAGGAATGAAAACCTGTACAGAAGTAGCAAATGCTAACCACGTAAAACTAGCAATTGAAAATGATATTGATTTACTTTGGATAGGAGCTAGATCAACCGTAAGTCCTTTTATAATGCAAGAAATAGCAGAAGCACTTGAGGGAACTGACAAAATTGTTTTAGTAAAAAATCCTGTTAATCCAGATTTAGCATTATGGCTTGGAGGTATTGAAAGACTTTATTCAAAAGGAATTAAAAAATTAGGGGCAATTCATAGAGGGTTCTCTACTTATGAAAAATCAAAGTATCGTAATATTCCTGAATGGCAAATTGCTGTTGAATTTCAAAATAAATTTCCTGACCTACCTTTAATTTGCGATCCATCTCATATTACAGGAAATAGAGAAATGATTTTTGATGTTTCCCAAACAGCATTAGATTTGAATTTTGACGGACTTATGATTGAAACACATGTTGATCCTGATAACGCATGGAGTGATGCAGCTCAGCAAGTGACACCTAATTCACTAAAACAAATTATGGTAAATTTAAGGGTACGAAAAGAAACAACGACTGATGAAAGTTATAAGGAAAATCTTGAAAATCTTAGAGCACAAATTAATGTAATGGACAATCAGCTAATTGATATTCTTGGAAAACGAATGAAAGTTTCAGGTAAAATTGGTCAACTTAAAAAAGAAAGAAATGTTGCTGTATTGCAATCGAAACGATGGAATGAAATTCTAGGTAATATGATACTTGAAGGAAAAGACAGAGATTTAAGTGAAGAATTTGTTTTAAAAATGTTTAAAGCAATACACCAAGAAAGTATTAATCATCAGGAAAAAATCATAAAAAACTTAAAAAAAGAAAGTGTTTAACAACAGCTACCTGAAATAAACAATACTGTTATTTAAAGGCTGTCTAAATTTAAAACAAGACAGCCTTTATTAGTTTTATTACTTAAGTCTCTTAAAAATAAACCTTGTGATAAAAATTCCATTTTTATCACCTTTACCTCCATAACTTTCCGTACCACTATTAACAAAAGCTAAATCCCAACCCTCATCGATCATAGTGTTGATTTTAGAAGAAATTACTGCATCATTAGCCACAATATTTTGAAATCTAATACCTCCAAGATTGAAGAAGTTAAGTAATTTTGTTTCTTCAAAATTCTTTACCCTAATTTTAGATCTTTCAGACTTATTTCTTGAATCTCCCTCCTCAGATCTTTCAGTGGTAAAGTCTTTGTAATTTCTATCTTCATTTGAAGATATTATTCTAGACCTTCCTAATCCACTTGGAATAATAGACTCAACAGTAGTAATAATCTTATATTCATACTTTTGAGCGTAGGTAGATAATGAAACAAAAACAAATAAAATTTGCGCAAATAATAGTTTTTTCATTTTGTAAAATAATTTAATAAACAAATCTAGTGCTTTTAAGATTAGAACTATAATACTGCCCAATCAAAATATTAACAAATTAAACTGACTATAAAAATATTACATTAACTAAAAAACTTAACATTTACCACTCACCTATCCTGTTAAAATAGTTAATTGCTAAAAATTCAAAATAAAAATAAACACCTTACATTCATTTTTTATTCTCATCTTTGTTTTATGACTGGAATCGTATATAAATCAACAGGAAGTTGGTATTTGGTAAAATCTGAGAAAAATCTTTACAGGTGTAGGATTAAAGGAAAATTTAGAATCAAAGGCATAAAAAGTACGAATCCGATTGCAGTAGGAGATAAAGTAGAATTTAAACTTGAAATTAAAACGGATGAAGAGACAGGTGTTATAACTAAAATTATAGATCGTAAAAACTACATTATTCGTAAGTCAGTTAACCTTTCTAAACAAACTCATATAATTGCTGCAAATATTGATCAAGTATTTCTGATTATAACAATTAATAACCCTCCTACCTTAACAACATTTATTGACCGATTCTTAATTACAGCTGAAGCTTACTCTATTAACGTTATTTTAATTTTCAATAAAATTGACACATTTGAAATTGATGAAAAAGCCGAAGTTTTATATTTAAAAGATATCTATGAAACCATTGGTTATCAATGCATTGAAGTGTCTGCAATAAAACAAACGAATATCGACCTCATCAAAGAACTTATGAAAAATAAAGTAAGCATGTTTGCAGGTCATTCTGGTGTTGGAAAAACAACATTAGTGAATGCTATAGAACCCTTATTACAACTAAAAACCAAAGAAATTTCCGAACAACACAAGCAGGGACAACACACAACCACTTTTGCCGAAATGTTCGAGCTTGGTTTTGGAGCTAAAATTATAGATACACCTGGAATAAAAGGATTTGGTGTTGTAGATATGGAAAAAGATGAATTAGGTGATTATTTCCCAGAATTTTTCAAACTAAAAGAAAACTGTAAATTCAATAATTGTATACATCTAAATGAACCAAAATGTGCTGTTAAAAAAGCTCTTGAAGATGAAAAGATTTCTTGGTCAAGGTATAAAAGCTACTTGCAAATTATAGAGGGAGAGGAAGAGAATTACAGAACAGATATTTGGAAATAAACACAGCATATAACATAGCTTTATAAAATAATGAAAGCAGTAATACAAAGAGTCACGAAAGCAAGCGTGACTATCGATGGAGAACGAGTCGCTAAAATTAATGATGGATTATTGGTTTTACTAGGAATAGCAAATGATGATATTTTAGAAGACATAGAATGGTTGTCTAAAAAAATTTCTAACCTTCGAATTTTTGATGATGCTAATGGTGTTATGAACCTATCCCTAATTGATAAAAAAAGTAATATTATCATTGTAAGTCAATTCACCTTGCATGCCTCTACAAAAAAAGGGAATCGTCCTAGTTATATTAGAGCAGCGAAACCAGATATAGCTATTCCCCTCTACAAAAAATTCATTCAACAGATGGAAAATGAAATAGGTAGAAAGGTTCAAACAGGAAAATTTGGGGCAGATATGAAAGTAGCTCTTATAAACGATGGTCCAGTAACTATAATAATTGACTCAAAAAACAAGAATTAATATGTCTTTTTTTGATGTCCACACCCACTTCCCAAAACGTCAAAAAAATATAATTTCAATTGTAAATGAATACCCTAAAGACGTATCTTCTAATCAGTACTTTTCTGTAGGTATTCATCCTAGATTTATTTCTCAAGAGGAACTAGAAAAAGAATTTCAATTTTTACAAAAAAAAATAAACCTAAAAAACTGTTTAGCAATAGGAGAATGCGGTTTAGACAAATTAGCTACAACAGAATATAAAACACAACTTAGTGTTTTTAAGAAGCATATTAAAATATCTGAAAAACATAATAAACCATTAATTATTCATTGTGTCAGAGCTTATAATGACATAATTAATTTAAAGAAAATGCTTAACCCAAAACAGCCGTGGATAATCCATGGATTTAATAAAAATCATCAAATAGCGAATGATTTAATTAAAAATAACATCTTTTTATCTTTCGGTAATGCTCTTAGTGTAAATAAAAATCTTCAACTGATTGTTAAAGAAATTGACTCTTCAAAAATTTTACTAGAAAGTGATAGTTCAAAAAAATCTATTATTGATATTTACAATACTTTTGCTACTATAAAAAAACAAAACATTAACTCTGTTATAGAACAGATAAATAAAAACTTTAATAAAATTTTCACATTATGAGTTGGTTAGAACGCACTGAGTTATTGGTTGGTACAGAAGGCTTGAAAAAAATTAAAAATGCCAATATATTAATCGTTGGTTTAGGTGGTGTTGGCTCGTTTGCAGCAGAATTCATAGTTAGAGCTGGAGTTAATAAATTAACAATTGTCGATGGTGATATTTTTGATGAGACAAACAAGAATCGCCAACTACCAGCATTAAATAGCACTATAGGAAAATCAAAAGCTTTTATAATGGCAGAAAGAATAAAAGATATTAACTCTAACATCAAATTAAAAGTAATAGAAGAATTCATATCGCCTGAAAAAGCTTTTGAAATTGTATCGCCAAATTTTGATTATGTTATCGATTGTATTGATAGTATAACTCCAAAAGTAAACCTTATTGTTGCTGCAAGAAGAAAAAAGGTAAAGCTTATAAGCTCTATGGGAGCCGGAGGAAAGCTAGATGCATCAAAAATAAAAGTTAAAGACATCAGTAAAACTAAAAACTGCAAAATGGCGAAAAACTTAAAAAAAAGGCTAAAAGAAAGAAAAGTAGACAAAGGTATTAAAGCTGTTTACTCAGATGAAATTCAAATTCCGGAAAGCTTAAAACTAACAGATGGAACAAACTTCAAAAAATCTTATTACGGTACAATAAGTTATATGCCAGCTGCGTTTGGTCTGCAGGCTGCTTCATATGTTATTAATCAGCTGATAAATAAAAAATAACAAGTATTAAAACTGTTTTTATTTATATTTGTTCTAAATTAAAAATAAAAACTTAATTATTAAAAACCTATATCATGAAAAAATTAATTCTATCAATGGCTTTAGCAGCTTTTACTGTTGTAGCATGTAAAAATGAAAAAAATAAAGTTGAAGTAAAGGAGGAAGTTAAAGAAGTTGAAAAAGCTGAAGAGGTTAATAGCTCTTATAAAGTTGATGTTTCAAAATCAGTAGTAAACTGGAAAGGTTCAAAACCAACAGGAACTCACAATGGCGCAGTTTTGATAAAAAATGGTTTTTTTAATATAGAAAATAACACTCTTAAAACTGGAGAGTTTACAATAGACATGAATACTATTTCATGTGCTGACTTACAAGCTGAAAATGGCAAAGAAAAACTAGAAAGTCATTTAAAAAGTGTTGACTTTTTCGACGTTGATAAATTTTCTACTGCTAGTTTTAAAATAGTAAGCTCTGAAGAAAATGAAGGTAAAATTAATGTTACTGGAAATTTAACCTTAAAAGATATTACTAAAAGTATTACAATTCCAATGACAGTAACAGAAAATGATGGAGTTGCCACTTTGAAAAGCGATACTTTTAGCATCGATAGAACAGATTTTGGTATTACTTACAGTTCAAAAAAATTTGATGCAGCCCTTAAGGATAAATTCATTAATGATTTAATGGAAATGTCTATCGAGATCGAAGCTTTAAAATAAGTAAGTTAATCTATAATTAAAAAAAGGAGGTTGTTATTCAACCTCTTTTTTTATAAATTCTTCCACCTTAAATAAATCTTTAAAATATTTTAATATTTTTTTCTTAACCTCCTCCTCTTCAATTTTTTTTCCGAGTTCTACATGCATTGAGGTAACCGCCTTCCCCCTTATTCCACAAGGTATGATATGATCAAAGTAGCCAAGATCCGTATTTACATTTAACGCAAAACCATGCATTGTAACCCATCTGCTGGCCCTTATTCCCATCGCACAAATTTTTCTTGCAAAAGGAGTTCCTACATCTAGCCAGACACCTGTTTCACCTTCACTCCTTTCAGACTTAATATTGTAATCTGCAAGTGTTAAAATAATTGCCTCTTCTAAGAGTCTTAAATATTTATGAATATCTGTAAAAAAATTTTCTAAATCTAAAATTGGATACCCTACAATTTGACCAGGACCGTGATATGTAATGTCCCCTCCTCTATTTATTTTATAAAAAGTTACCGACTTATTTTTTAATTGATCTTCATTTAATAATAAATTACTGAGGTCACCAGATTTCCCAAGAGTGTATACGTGAGGATGTTCAACAAATAAGAAATAATTCGGGGTTACAATTTCTTTGTTACTAGAATTTCTTTTTTCTTTTTTCTTTTGTACAATACTGTCTAACAAGGAAGTCTGTAAATCCCATACTTCTTTAAAATCTTTTTTTAATAAATCTTTCAAATAAATATATTTATTCATAGTTTTAACTTTAGACCCATTTCCTGATTGAAACACTCTTTTAAATTAGATTGAAACAAAAAACATGAAGAAAAAATTCGCAACATTGTTACTTTTATTAGCTTCAATTGGCATCATTAATGCACAAAATTACTGGAAAAAAATAGAAAAAAGTAAACAATTGAGAAAATCCGAAATTTATCCAAGAAAAGAAACTTTAAAAGACTATCAATTATTCTCTCTTAACATTAACAAGTTTAAAGAAAAAATAGAATCTAGTAGCTTTTCAAAAAATACCGTGATACTTCCTGATAGCCAAGGAAAAAAAATAAGATTTAGTATAAAAGAAACCCCTATACTTCAGGAGAGATTGGCTAAAAAATATCCGAATATTAAAACATACACTGGGAAAGGTATAGATAATCCTAATATTAAAACAAAAATAACTATTGGGTCTGACGGTCTACATTTTCTTATCTCATATTCAAACAAAGAATCCTTGTATATAGATCCTTATACAAAAGACAACAAAACATTCATTGGTTATCGAAAAAGCGATATTGAAAACCATAAAAATCAACCTCAATGCAAAATAACAAATAAAAATAGACTAAAATTTGACAGAACCACTTCAAGTCACTCTAAAAAAAGGAGTAACAGTGATGGAATATTAAGAACTTTTAAAATTGCCATCGCTAGCACCGGAGAATATTCTCAATTTCATTTAACAAATCAAAACATACCTTCCAATGCCTCAGATAATGATAAAAAAGCAGCTGTACTCTCTGCCATGAATACAACAATAGCGAGAGTTAATCAAATTTATGAAAGAGACTTGTCAGTAAGAATGATTATTGTAAATGATAACGATAAACTAATTTTCTTAGATCCTCAAACTGATAATTTAGACAATGATGATGCTGATACTCTCATCGATCAAAGTCAAGTAGTTTGTGATTCAAATATTGGTTCAGCAAATTACGATATTGGTCATACTTTCAGTACTGGAGCAGGCGGACTAGCTGGTGTTGGTGTTATTTGCAGTTCAAGTAGAAAAGCTGAAGGTGTAACAGGACAATCAGAACCCATAAATGACCCATATGACATTGATTTTGTCGCTCATGAAATTGGACATCAGTTTGGTGCCTCTCATACATTTAATAATTCCTGCACTGGAAATAGATCTAGTGAAAATGCTGTTGAACCTGGAAGTGGCTCTACAATTATGGCTTATGCAGGCATATGCTCTCCAAATATACAAAACAATAGTGATGCTTACTTTCATTCTATAAGTATTGAACAAATGTGGAATACTATTTTATCTAATGGTTCTTGTGCAATAGAAACAAATACGAATAATACTCCTCCGACTGCAAACGCTGGCAATAATGTGTCAATTCCTAAATCAACACCTTTCATTTTAAAGGGTATTGGAACAGATACTGATGGTAACTCAGGTTTAACATATAACTGGGAACAAATCGATACAGAAATAGCTACAATGCCTCCTTTGGCTACAAATTCGGGCGGTCCATTGTTTAGATCTTTGCCTTCAAAAAACGTTCCTTACAGGTATTTCCCTAGTTTTGAAACAATTCTAAATAGTAGTAACTCCAATACATGGGAAGTATTACCCTCGGTACCAAGAGAAATGAATTTCTCATTTACGGTAAGAGATAATAATTCTGGAGCTGGAGCCTTTGCAAGGGATGATATTAAAGTATCTGTAGTAGATGCACCTCCTTTTACAATAGAGGATCAGAACTACTGGGCCCAAAATAGTGTAAGAACTATCAATTGGGTTGTTGGTCAAACTAACACTTCTCCCATTAATTGTCAAAAAGTGAATATTAAATTATCTACTAATGGAGGTACGTCTTTTGATATTGATTTAGCTACGAATATTGATAATGATGGGGCAGAGACAATAATGATTCCTGCCTCTGTTCCTGATACGGATGAAGCTGTTTTAATGATCGAAGCTGCCGACAATATTTTTTATAATATAACTTCAAAATTTTTAATTAATTCAACTCCAACTTACGTACTAAAAAATAATACTGGGGATGCCGCTATTTGCAATACAGCTACCTCTAGCTTTACATTTGATATTAATTATATTGCAATTAATGGATTTAACGAAACTGTTAATCTATCCGTTTCTAACGCTCCAAATGGAGCACAAGTGAATATAACCCCATCTTCAATACGGTCAAATGGTACCATTAAAGTAACTCTGGCAGGTCTTAATAATGTGACACCTGATCAATATATAATGACACTTAACGCGAATTCCAATTCGGTACAGAGAAATTTAGAACTTAAAATTAATATTGCTAATACTTTATGCTTATCTAATGGAAGCTTAACATATGACTCTGCAACAACATTTGTTAAATTTAATACTATTCAAAACGAAACTTCTAGTAAAGATGTTGATGGCTACAGTGATTTCAAGTCTATTTCTACAAATGTAAACAAAGAATCTTCATATCTACTAACTGTAAATGCGAATACAGACGGTAGTTTTACTACTGCAACATATGTATGGTTTGATTGGAATCAAAATTGCGTATTAGAAGAAAACGAAAAATATGATTTAGGACAAACATTTAATAGTGCCAACGGAGCGACAAGTAATAGTCCTCTTGAAATAACAATACCAAGCAATGCTATTCTTGGAAGTACTACAATGAGGGTTTCAACAAAATATCAAGGAGATGAAATTCCCTTGCCTTGTGAAACAAATTTTGATGGTGAGGTAGAAGATTATACAATAATAATTGATGAGCCCACTGCTTCCACAAAAGATTTCGTTTTTAATAAGTTTAGACTGTTCCCGAACCCTTCAGACGGTAATTTCAAACTGTCCTTTGAAAAAAAAGATCCTTCTCAAATTTATTTGAATTTATATGACTTAAGAGGCAGACTAATAGATAAAAGTAGCTTTAATGAAAAATCAAAGCAATTTTCAGAATATATCTATTTTAATTCCGTGAGTAAAGGAGTTTATCTTTTAGAAATCCAAAATGGGAAATATAGAACAATGCAAAAGCTAATGATTAATTAACAACCTCAAGAAATCTAATTTCTTAAGGTTATTAATTAATTTTATATGGATTACAAATTATATTTTATGCTCAAAACTCCAATTCTAGGTTGTATTAGGTAGGTGCTATTGCTAACAAATATATCATTACTGCTATTTTGATTTAAACCAGAAGAATCCAATATATTGGTAACTCCTATTTTATATTCCCAACTACTATCTTTCTTCTGATACGTTATATCCGCTCGTAAAAAGCCATATTCGTCAATTACCTGACCTTGATTTACGACTTGATTAAATGTATATTTAGAAGTAAAATTAAACTCCTTTAAAAAACGTACTTCTAAATTAAGATATGGACTATGGGTAGTAAATATATTTTTGGTTCCTCCGATATCAGAGTTATTAATTTGCACATTATATCCAATATCAAAATTTGGAGCATTTCTAATATTTGTACTAAATTTTGTTTGATAACTTTGACGGAACGTTTTAAACAACCTATTCGTAACCTCTCCAGTTACACCATTTTTTATCAAGCTATTAGATTTAGAATACGTAATATCTCCTCCTATGGTTAGTTTAAACTTTCGAAAACTTTTGTCATAATTAAATCTCCCAAAAATTGTTTCATTTGGAAATAATGAATTTACGGAAGTTCTTATTTGGTTGACGTCTAAAAACGCTGTATTCGACGCAATATCGTCGATTCGTTTATTATAACTTATCACAGCAAAAATATTAGTATAACTAAACATATTAAAGCTGAAATAACTCAAGTCTATATTATGCGATAGTGCATTTTCTAAGTCTCTATTCCCCGCATATAAACTATTATAATTATTGAATACATATCCTTTTGCCAAGCTATTTACATCGGTAAAGGTCGTTTGCATTCTGTAGCTTAGTTGTAACGTTTCCGACTTTTTAAGATTCACTTTTATCGAGGCATCGGGTAAAATTTGAGTGAATTCATTCTTCACCTCAGTTCCTAACTGTGTGTTCTTGCTTAGATAATTATGTAACGTGAATCCTTGGTTAAAAGTAAAAATACCCGAAACAAACTTATAGTGTAATCCCAAAAATACATCTTCAAAAGAAAAGTCAACGTCATTCACAGCATCTGTATTAGTTATGGGTGTACGGTTACCATTTAACGTTTCAAAAATAGTAGAATTGAATTTTTGGGTACTTAAAGTAGTTCCTAGTGTGAAATTTAGATTGCTCTTTGCATTTAAGATATGGTAATAATCCAACTTCCCATCTAGCTTGTTAGTTTTTACAAATTTTTCTTGTTCCACATTAAAAGGATTTGCAGAAATATCCAAACCTATTAAATTGGCAAAAGATAGCTCTTCAAGAATGGCATTATAAAATGGATCTTCATTTTGCCATAGATGCTGCATTTCTAGCGCAAAAATATTTTTATTGTCTAACGTATAGTAATAATTCAAATTTTGTTTCACAGAAAAAGGAGATTGTTCTGTACGTTGGTGTATCGGTACAATTTCTTCATCTGCGTTTAAATAGGTTCGGGTAGAGAGTGTAGAAATATTCTGTTTTTGATCAGAGACCTTAGTTAAGATATCATAATCGAACTGATTATCCGAATTAGGCTTGTAACTAGAGCTTAATTTAAAAAGTCCTATATTACTTCTTTGCGTAGTTACATCACTAGTGCGTTCTGTATCAATGATTTTATCCGAGATTGGAGGTAAATTATTCCGATCGATATTGGTATTTGAATACAATCTTTCTGTGTTTTCTTCCATGTCTGTACGATTACCAGAATAAATAGCGAAACCACTTATATCCCATGTTTTTTTTGGTGCATAGCTAAAATTAACTGCACCAAATTGTGTTTCGATTTCTTTCGCCCTATTATTTCTAAGCATTAGAAAAGAAATGTCGTTAGAACCGACGTTGAATTCTGTTCCATTAGTACTTCCCATAGATCTAAATCCTCCAGTAAAATTGAAATAATCGCGAATAGTAAAAGGTACTTCGCCAATATTATTAACATCGGTTATGATATTAACACTATATTTAGGACTGTAATAAAATAATTTAGGATGTGCTATATAGCGTTCGTCTTCAGTAGCTATCCCTAAGCCTGCAGAAACCTCCCCGAACCAAAAATTCTTTTTTCCTTCTTTTAGTTTCAAATTGATAGCAATATTATCTTGATTATCCGTTACACCACTTAACTGTCTAACTTCACTATGATTTTTTAACACCTCTACCTTATCGATAGCATCTGCAGGGATATTTTTCGTAGCAAGTTTACTATCGCCATCAAAAAAATCCTTCCCCTCTACCATAACTTTACTAACTTTTTTTCCTTCTACTTGTATTTCCCCTTCATCATTCACCTCAACACCTGGTAGCTTTTTAAGCACATCTCCCAACTTTTTCTCTGTACCCGATGTAAAACTATCGGCATTATAAACAATGGTATCTCCTTTTACGGTTACCGGCATTTTATAGGTAACATTCACTTCGTCTAATGAATCGTCCGGTTCCAATGTAAAATCCATTTGAAGATTTTCCTCTTTGGTTGCAACATCTCTACTAACTGTTTTATTTCCTACATAACTCACTTTAACAGTATAGTTTGCATTCTTTTTTAGATTTAGTTTATAGTTCCCTTTACTGTCGGTAAACCCATAAGAATCTAACTTTTTTGTTTGCTTGTTGATAGCTATTACATTTGCCATTTCTAGGCCAACTCCTATACTATCTTTTACGATACCCCGCATAGTAATTTGGGCAATACTTGTCCAGGTCGCCATACAAATGACCACTATTAATATTTTTTTCATTCTAAAATTTATGTGTTTTTTATCCTTTAGGCGTAGCCCGATTATCTCCCTCCTCCTCTATTATTTCGACGCCTTCTTTGGAACATTTCTTGCATTTCCTTCATTTTTTTCTTTACAATTCTATTGTATTCTTCTCTCGACACCTCATCCCCTCTGGTAGGAGCTTTGATCTCTGCTCTTTTTTCAGGATTCATAACAATTTCAGAACATAAGATCGTAGTGTTCCCTTCATTAATTTCTAATATAAGTCCAGGTAAACCCCAATATTCTCCTGGACCATTACTTACCGGTATTCGGGGTGTATACCATGCGGTAACTACTACTTCGTCTTTTTGCTCCTTATTATTTTTTGCAGGTATGGATGAAGAAGAAGGCTCCTCTTTACCTTTTCTTTGGTTTCTACCACGAATTCTACTCCAATCCATACGGTCATCTTGTTTTACTAAAGTAGCTTTAAAACAAGTATATTTACCTATCTGTTTCGTTTCGTTTTCCAATTGCCATTTTGGTTTGTCTGCACTATTTTCCACCAAAAAATTTTTCCCATAAAACTCAATAGATTCTAAGAACACTCCACTTGTAAAATTTTTATACTTTCTTCCGCCACCTATAAATGCACCAAATCGAAATCCTCTACCACTTCCTGGTATTTCCAACTTTTGATCTTCGGCATACACCGATTCCTTTTCTGTAAAATGTAAGGTATACGACTTTTCTAAAAACGACGCCATACGTTCTTTAACTCTTTTTTTTCGTTCCTCTGACATCTTTTTACCCCACTCTCCCAAATCCATAGATGTTTTAGATTGATACGACGCTCTTCCTTGGAAGGAATGCTGCGACCAAATTATGGTACTTACAAAAAGAAAGGTATACCATAGTGTTGTTTTCATGTTCTTCGTAGTATTATTTTGCTGTTCTATCTAAGACTACGAAGAACATAAAAGGTTTAATCACTATCGACTTTCGAATATCATGGTACCTTCACCTCCTCTTTGGTTCTTAAATCGTTCCATCATATCCTCCGAGTGTTTTTTCATAATTTTTTCATATTCTTCTTGACTCACCTTTTTTCCTTTCTTAGGTTCTTTTATTTCTATTTTTTCTTCAGGGTTTAACACGATTTCTGAGCAAACGATCGTATGGTCACCATCTTGAATTTCTAAAATTAAACCTGGTAGACCCCAAAAATATTCTGGACCGTTACTTACTGGTATTTCAGGAGTATACCATGCTACAGTTTCTACCGTGACTTTTTCCTCCTTTTCCTCTCTCTCCCCATCTGTTATCGAAAATGAAGTTCTAGTTTCTTCTCTTTTTTGAGTGGCTTTATAACAAGTATAATTTCCAATATTTTTTGTTTCTCCTGACATTTCCCATTTAGGCTGCTCCAGTTTGTCTTTGATCAAAAAACGTTTACCACTAATTTCCGTTTTATTGACATACCTCTTTTCTGCTGTATTTTTGTAATACACATCCGTTCCTCCCCCCAATCCAGAGACTTGAATTTGCATCCCGCTCGTTTGAACTTGTGGCGCATCTAATTCTTCATTCTGCTTGTAGGTAGATTCTGTTTTTGTAAAATTTAAGGTATATGTTCTTTGAAATTGCTTCATCAGCTGTGCGCGTATTCGCGCTTGCATTTCTGCATTCATTCCTTGTCCATTTTGTCCATCTCCTCCTAAATTCATTTCAAATTTCCTATGTGTTTTATAGGTAGCCTTGCCCTGAAAATCTTGTGCATTTACCCCTAAAACTAACATTACTAATAATGTGAAAAATTGTATTCTCATGATTTCTATCTCTTATATTTATGTATTGTTTGTATTATTCCTTGCATTCCTTTTTTAGATCGATTTAACAATCTATCTAAGTTAATCGTATAATCGGATGCCTTAAAACTGTAGACATCTCTTGGAAAGCCTGAAGCATTAGGAATACTAACTTCAAATTTCAAAGACACTAATTTATTCGATTCATTATTCTCAAATAATTGCTGGACATGTTCCCAATTGATTGATACAAGTTCCTCTATAGAATCTACTTTATATTTTAAATGGTCTACAGAAAACTTCTTTTCATTTTCTTTAAAAAGATTTGCATTTTCAGACTGACAAATACCGATTTGACTCAGGATTAAAAGAAAAAGCATTAGTATTAATCGTATCATATTTGATTTTTATTTATTTTCATGCTACAAATATGAATTTTGTTCCTCTTCTTTTGGGTTAACTAGTGTTAACTAGTGTTAAGCCTTAGAAAAAGTAAGAGATAAGTACCTATCTTTGAACCATGAAAAGTACAAGAAACAACTGGATTCTTTATTTAATAACGGCTACTATCATTACAACGATAGCGGTACAGTTGTACTGGAATTATAAAAATTACGAACAGAACAAACAGTATGTAGTTAATGAAATCCAAGAAAGTATAGATAGCGCCATCGAAGAATACTTTGCTAAAATTTCGAAAGAAAATTCATATACCATTGTTACATCTAGTAATAAAGATAATAAGGAGAAAAGAGAAATTCCTTGGGATTCCATTATCGGAAAAATTATGCCCAAAAGAAAACAGAAATCAGATTTTATATCTATACAATCTTCTTTTACCTCTACCGATCCTAAAGATTTGGATAAACTAAAACACATAGACACCTTATTTTATAAGACTGCAAAAAAAAAATTTCATTTCGATTTTGACTGTCATGATAATTTTGACTCTATAATAAAAGATTTAGGCAAACTACAGCACTTCTCTAACTTTGCTAACCCTACAAAAAAGAATATTTCTACCAATATTAAAAATGAAAACTCAGATGTTTTTATTTTTTCAGAAAAAAAAGCTAAAGACAGTAAAGATTTAATAAAGGGGTTACAAACTATTTTAATCTCTATTAAAAATGATTCCATTAATCATAAAATTCTGGATTCTATATTACAAAAAACCTTAAACAAGAAAGGAATTAAAACTCCCTATTATGTAACACATATAAAAAACGGGAAACAAATTCAGCCTCCCAAAGAGGTAAAAGTACCCAACTATACCCTAAAAGCAGCAGCTAAATCTACTTTCTTAGGTCTAAATGAAAAACTCATCTTATTTTATGGGAGTCCTACCTATGAAACCTTAAAAAGAAGCTCTACCGGAATTTTATTATCATTGGTTTTATCTTTAGCTGTAATTGCCAGTTTATTTTATTTGTTACAAATAATTAACAGGCAAAAAGAACTTGCAGAAATAAAAAACGATCTGATCAGTAATATAACGCACGAGTTCAAAACACCAATAACTACGGTATCTACTGCAATTGAGGCCATTGATAATTTCAATATAATCGAAGACAAAGAGAAAACAAAAAGATACCTTTCCATATCATCTTTGCAATTGAAAAAATTACATCAAATGGTAGAAAAGTTACTGGAAACTGCCACTTTAGATAGCGAAAAATTACTTCTAAAAAAAGAAGCAATTAATCTGATCGATTTGGTGGAGAAAACTGCTAAAAAATACCAACCATTAGCCAAGAGTAAAGAGATTTCTTTTTCTTCGAGCAGTAACGATTTTACTTTAGAAATAGATACTTTTCATTTCGAAAATGCGATATCGAACCTTATCGATAATGCGATAAAATATGGCGGGGGACGAATTGAAATAAATGTAAATATTGTTTTAAATACTATTGAAATTTCGGTAGCGGATAATGGAAAAGGAATTGAAAAAAGTCAACAAGAACGAATCTTTGATAAATTTTATAGAGTTCCTAAAGGAAATACACACGATGTAAAAGGGTTTGGTATCGGCTTATATTACACCCAAAAAATAATTGAAAAACATGGAGGTAATATCCACCTGATATCTAACGCTAAACACACCATTTTTAAAATTAATATCCCCAATGATGAATAAGATAAAACTTCTTTTGGCAGAAGATGAACCTAGTTTAGGACAAATTATAAAAGAAAGTTTAGAGACTAGAGACTTTGAAGTTTATCTTGCGGAAAATGGTATAAAAGCCAAGGAGCTATACCAACAAAAAAATCCTGATATTTTAGTACTAGATGTCATGATGCCTAAGAAAGATGGCTTTACACTAGCACGAGAAATTCGAGAAGAAAACAATCAGATTCCTATTATATTTCTTACGGCAAAATCACAAACTAAAGATGTTTTAGAAGGCTTTAGTCATGGTGGCAATGATTATTTAAAAAAACCCTTTTCCATGAAGGAACTCATTGTTAGGGTACATGCTCTTCTGCGCAGAAATACGTTAAAAATAGACCATGAAAAAATCTCCATAGGTGCCTATACATTTAATTTCACCAAACAAACTTTACAGCTCGAAGATACTACAGTCATCCTTACACACCGAGAGGCAGAACTACTATTCCACCTCTCTCAAAAAAGAAATGAAATACTCGATCGATCTTTTATTTTAAACAAATTATGGGGAAATGATGATTTTTTTAATGCTAGAAGTATGGATGTTTTCATTTCTAAGTTAAGAAAAAAATTACAAGGAGATATTAATATCCAAATCGTTAATATTAGAGGTTTTGGGTATAAATTGATTTGTTAAACGTTTTCTTTAGCCATTTTTTTGTGTAATTTTACATTAAGAAATTTGTAAGTTATGCATATAGCCATTGCGGGTAATATTGGTGCCGGAAAGACAACATTAACAAAATTATTAGCTAAACATTACAACTGGAAACCTCATTTCGAATCCGTTGATAAAAACCCTTATTTAGATGATTTTTATGCTGAAATGGAGCGCTGGTCTTTTAATTTACAAGTTTATTTTTTAAATAGTAGATTCCGCCAGATTCTAGAATTTAGAAAAACTGGCAAAAATATTATCCAAGATAGAACCATTTATGAAGATGCTCATATTTTCGCTCCAAACCTTCATGCAATGGGCCTTATGACTAATCGAGATTATGGAAACTATACTTCATTATTTGAGTTAATGGAAAACTTAGTTACTCCCCCTGATCTTTTAATATACCTAAGAGCAAATATTTCTACTTTAGTAGAACAAATTCATAAACGAGGAAGAGAATACGAAAATTCTATAAGTATTGATTATTTGAGTAGATTAAATGAACGATATGAAGCTTGGATTTCTACTTACAATAAAGGAAAACTCCTTATTGTAGATGTTGATGATTTAGACTTTGTTGAAAATCAAGAAGATTTAGGAAAGGTAGTTGACAAAATAGACGCACAAATTAACGGTTTATTTTAAACATTAAGCTACATTAAAGTAATTGTAAATACTTTAGTTTGATGTTTTTTAAAAAAATAAATAAAAGTAACTGAAAAATTTAACCTCAATAATAGTTTTTTATCATATATTATTTATTTAAAGTAATAACAAATCCAGTTAATTAATTTGAATTTGAGTAGTTATTTAACAGCTATTCTAAAGTAAAACTACGGCTCTTATTCTTTATTTAAGGATAAATTGACAAACAGCAGTATCTTGAAAAAACCACAATGGTTTTACAATTTTATTAAGTAAAATGAATTAGCTCTATTGTCTCAATATTTAGCCTTGAAATAAAAAAATAGGTTTACCTTCTTCGAAACTCACTTAAAAAAACGGCAGTTGCTGTAGCTACATTTAAGCTTTCTATTTCCCTTAAATCACCAAATTTTGGAATTGTTAGCTGCTTTTCAACAATAGCCCTTACCCCTTTTGAAATTCCATTTGCTTCATTCCCCATAATAAGAATAGCCTCAGGGGGTAAATCAGAAGTATAAATATTTTCTCCATTCATATCTGCTATATATTTAGGAAGTTTTGTGTTTTTTAGAAACATTATAAGATCTGTGTAGTATATATGTGTCCTAATTATAGATCCCATTGTTGCTTGCACAACTTTAGCATTATAGCAATCTACTGTATCGGTAGAACAAATTAAATTATCAACGCCAAACCAATCGCACAACCTAATTATTGTTCCCAAATTACCAGGATCATTAATTCCATCTAAAGCAACAGTAAAACCAGAAATCATTGGTAAATCGTATTTCGGAATTTCAAACAAGGCAAGAACTTTATTTGGTGTTTTTAAGTTACTTATTTTTCTCAGTTCGCCTTCAGATATAATTGTAACCAATTCTCCTTGAACAAAATTAAAAGTATTATCAGTACAATATATTCTATTTACCTTCAAATTAGAAGCCAACAGTTCTCTCACTACTTTTATTCCCTCTCCTATAAATAACTTATGCTTTTGTCTATATTTTTTCTGTTGTAAACTAGTTATCAACCTTATATTACTTTTTGTTAAGCCCATTAATTAAAATTTAACACTTTAACCCTCAAAAAAAATAGTATTTTTGATTATCAATTTCAGGAAACAAAGTTAATGAAAAAACTCTCTTTTTATTTTTTACTATTTGCAATATTAGTAGGATGTAATACCGTAAAACACTTAAAAGAGAATGAATTACTTTTAATAAAAAATACTATTTATTTAGATAGTGTAAAAACATCTAAAAATGAACTAAATGAATTACTAATTCAACGTCCTAATCAAAAAACCTTTGGACTTCCATTAGCATTGAACTTCTATAACTTAGGCAACCCTGAAGGACCGACATCGCCAAGCGATTGGGGTAAAAAATATCCAAAAACATATAACTTTTTTAAACGTTTTTTTTCTGAAAAACAAAGTATTGCTGTTGCAAAATCAGCTATCGGACTAAATAACTGGTTTTTAAAAAGCGGTCAAAAACCTATTATTATCGATGATAAAAAAACAAATATTAGCTTAAGAAATTTAAAAACTTATTATCAAAATCACGGTTATTTCAAGGCAAAAATACAAGTTAAGAAAGATTCAATATCTAGAAAAAAGGGAAGTTTAACTTATCAGATAGAAAAAGGACAACCATTGTTTTTAGATACAATTTTTAAAACTATAAAATCACCTGTTTTAGATTCTATTTATAATCTGAACAAAGATTATAGTTTTCTAAAATCAAATCAAAAATATGATGATGCTAATTTCGTTAATGAAACAATAAGACTAACAAAGCTTTTTAGAAACAACGGTCTTTATCATTTTGACAAAAACGGAAGTGTAAATTATTGGGTTGAAGATACAAGTGCCTACAAAACAAATATTGAATTAGTTTTGACTGATAGGCTTATCGAATCAAATGGAGAATATATTTCTAAGCCATACAAGGTACAAAGAATAAAAAACATTAATGTTTTTACAGACTATACTTACAATAAAAAAGACAACATTATAAATGATACACTTTCATACGAAGGAATCAACTTTTATGCTTTCGACAAATTAAAGTACAACCCAAAATACCTAGCACAATCACTATTCATAAAACCTAGTGCCGTTTACAGTGACACGCTTAAAAACCTAACAAGAACTCATTTGAGAGGACTCAAAAACTTTAAATCAACCTCAATAAGATTTAAAGAAATAAATGATCATGAATTAGAAGCCAATATATTTTTAACTCCTGCTGAAAAATACACTTTAGGAATTGATTCTGAATTATCAAGATCTAACGTTCGTAATTTTGACATCTCTGGTAGATTTTCACTCACTAACAGAAATACTTTTAAAGGTGCTGAAATTTTTAAAATTTCAGCTCATGGAGCCTATTTTAATTCTAATAATGGCCCTGGATGGGAGGTCGGTGGAGATATATCTCTTGAAATTCCTAGGTTTGTTGCCCCTTTTAATCTCCACAAACTTGTTCCAAAAAGAATGTTTCCCAAAACCAATTTTCATGGAGGAATTAGTCTTCAAAAAAATATTGGACTAGATCGACAAAATCTAAATATTGGTATTGATTATAAGTGGAAATTTAATGCTACTAAGACAATACAGCTAGAGTTCTTGAATACTCAATACATTAGAAATTTAAATACCAATAATTACTTCTCTATTTATCAATCAGAATATTCTAAACTAAGAGATATTTATACTACGTTTTCCAACGGTAACGTATTTTTTGACAATACTTTCTCTAATTATGAAGGCATAAGAAATTCTTTAACAGAAATATTAAATAATAGCCAATTTGCTATTACCAACCCTTCAGAACGTTTAACTGCCCTGAATATTAGAGAACGTCTTAATATCATAACATCTGACTTTTTGATTCCTGAAATAGCATATAGTTTTACGTACAACAATCAAAAAAATTTAAAAGATCAAAACTTTTCTTTTTTTAAAATTCGTGTAGCTAATGCAGGTAATATTTTAGGATTACTATCTAAAGCAAAGAATACCAACAATCAAAACACCCTATTCAAAATTCCAATCGCTCAATACTTCAAAACAGATGTTGAATATAAAAAATATTGGAGCTTAGGGGAAAACTCTGTTTTAGCACATAGAACTTCTTTAGGCGCTATTTTCACTTATAACAATTCCGACATACCTTTCACCAAAAGCTATTTTGCTGGAGGACAAAACGACATAAGAGGCTGGAGGGCTTATTCCCTTGGGCCTGGAACTACCCCCCCTGGCTTAGAATATAATATTGGAAGTTTAAAATTTATTAGTAGTTTAGAATATCGTTTTGGTTTAATTGGATCTTTAAATGGAGCTCTTTTTATAGACTCAGGTAATATCTGGGATATCACAGGATCAGAATTCATTGATACTAATGCAAAATTTGATAGTTTTAAATCCATAACAGATTTGGCTTTTAGTGGAGGTTTTGGTTTGCGATTTGACTTAAAGCTTCTTGTTCTTAGATTAGATCATGGTTTTAAAATACGCGAGCCTTATAAGCAAAAATCAGATCGTTGGTTCAGTAATTTTAGCTTCAATATTTCCCAAGTAAGTTTTGGGATAAACTATCCATTCTAGTAAAAAAACCAATAATCAAAAAAATACATTATTTCCTAAAAAAGTGTAGATTTGTTTCTCAGAATCTACATAAATTAAAAAAACGACACAATGATAAAAACTGGAGTTGCAACTGGTAAAGAAGTTCAAGAGATATTTAAACTAGCAAAAGAAAAAAACTTCGCGTTACCCGCGGTAAATGTTGTGGGCTCGAATACAATAAATGCGGTCTTAGAAACAGCAAAAGAATTAAACTCTCCAGTAATTATTCAATTTTCAAATGGTGGAGCTCAATTTAATGCTGGAAAAAGTTTAACAAACGATGAGCAAAAATCAGCGATCGTCGGTGCTGTTGCAGGTGCACAGCATATACATTTATTAGCAGAAGCATACAACATTCCAGTAATACTACATACAGATCATGCGGCTAAAAAGTTACTTCCATGGATAGATGGACTATTAGACGCTAGTGAAAAACACTTTGCAAAAACAGGCAAACCACTATTTAGTTCTCATATGATTGATTTAAGCGAAGAACCAATAGAAGAAAATATTGCTATTTGTAAAAAATATCTGACTAGAATGAGTAAAATGGGTATGACATTAGAAATTGAATTAGGGATTACTGGGGGAGAAGAAGACGGCGTTGATAATACAGATGTAGACAGTTCTAAACTTTATACGCAACCCGAAGAAGTTGCTTATGCTTATGAAGAGTTAATGAAAATTAGCGATCAATTCACAATTGCCGCCGCTTTTGGTAACGTGCATGGAGTTTATAAACCTGGAAATGTTAAATTAACTCCAAAAATCTTAAAAAACTCACAAGAATATATTTCTAAAAAATATAATGTTCCTAATAATACAATAGATTTTGTATTTCATGGTGGCTCTGGATCAACAGTAGACGAAATTCGTGAGGCTATTGGTTATGGTGTTATAAAAATGAATATTGACACAGATTTACAGTATGCATTTACAAAAGGTGTACGAGATTATATGAAACAAAAAAGCCCATATTTACAGTCTCAAATAGGGAATCCGGAAGGAGATGATCTTCCTAATAAGAAGTATTATGATCCAAGAAAATGGATTCGTGAAGGCGAAATTACATTTAGAAATAGACTAAAAAAAGCTTTTGAGGATTTAAATAATGTAAATACCCTATCGTAATATTTTTTTTAGATATTTGCATAAATAAAACGCATTACAAACTTCACTTTTATTATAAGTAAGTTTTGTCTTGATACCAATAAAAAATAACTAAAGACTAATTATATAATTTATGGCTTGGTTTAAACGTAAAGACAAAGGAATACAAACTCCAACAGAAGAAAAAAAAGACACTCCAAAAGGACTATGGTACAAAACTCCTAGTGGAAAAATTATAGATACTGAAGAACTTAAGAAAAATCTATATGTAAGTCCTGAAGACGGATACCATGTTCGCATAGGTAGTAAAGAATATTTTGAATTATTTTTCGATAACAACAACTTTACAGAACTAAATCCCAAGTTATCATCCAAAGACCCTTTAAAATTTGAAGATACATTGAAATATCCAGATAGACTAAAAGGTGCTCAAAAGAAAACAGGTTTAAAAGATGCTGTTAGAACAGCTGTAGGAAAATCTTTAGGAAAAGAGCTGGTGATTGCGGCTATGGACTTTTCTTTTATTGGTGGGTCAATGGGAAGTGTTGTGGGTGAAAAAATAGCAAGGGCTATTGATTATTCCATTGAACACAACATTCCTTTTTTAATGATTTCAAAGTCTGGAGGAGCCCGAATGATGGAAGCTTCTTTATCTTTAATGCAATTAGTAAAAACCTCTGCAAAATTAGCTCAATTAGCTAATGCAAAAGTTCCTTATATTTCTTTATGTACTGATCCAACAACGGGTGGAACAACTGCATCATTTGCTATGTTAGGTGATATTAATATTGCTGAGCCGAATGCTTTGATAGGATTTGCTGGTCCTCGTGTAGTTAAAGACACAACAGGAAAGGATTTACCTGAAGGCTTCCAACGTTCTGAATTTTTATTAGAGCATGGGTTCTTAGATGCTATATACGAAAGAAAAAATTTAAAAAAACAAGTTAACTTGTATATAGACTTAATTCAAAATCAACCAGTAAGAGCATAAAACAAAAGCCAGCAAAAGCTGGCTTTCTTTTTCCCCTAAAAAATTAAAATTTTATGTTTATAAAACATAAGGGTGCAAGTTAAGAATTTTATCCCAATTTAACTGTAATTCTTTTTCTTAAAAAAAGAATAAACAACTATATAACAACACTTTAAAATCAAAAAGGAAATAAAATCACTTAATAAAATAAAATTCTAAGTATATAAAACACTTAGCTCTACGTTTTAATTTCCTACTAGTGATTTATCTTTTAAAAAATAGTTGTACATTTGCATCTTCAATGATTTTATCATTGTGTACATAATAATCATTTAAATAATATTGGCATGTATTTAACAAAAGAAGTAAAACAAAACATTTTTGCTAAACACGGTAAAGGAGATAATGACACCGGAACAGCAGAAGGTCAAATCGCCTTATTCACATTTAGAATAAACCATTTAACAGAGCACTTAAAAAAGAATCGTAAAGACTTCAATACAGAGCGTTCATTAGTAAAAATGGTAGGTAAACGAAGAAGTTTACTAGACTATCTAAAAAAGAAAGATATAAACAGATATCGTGCGATAATTAAAGAGTTAGGTATTAGAAAATAATCCTTTTAAAGAGGCAGGAACTTCCTGCCTCTTTTTAATTGCAATCAATTCAAATATTTTACCTACCTTTAAAACAAATTCAAAACAAAAAAAGATTTCAAACTTCCATTGAAACAGCAACATATACAACAACACAAACAACAAATTAAAATTTTAGAAAACATTTATGATTCCAAAAGTATTTAGCCAAGTCATAGAACTTGGAGATGGAAGAACCATTACCTTAGAAACTGGAAAATTAGCAAAGCAAGCAGATGGTTCTGTTGTTGTTAGAATGGGTGATACTATGCTACTTGCTACAGTAGTATCTGCTAAAACATCAGATCCAAATATGGATTTCTTACCGTTAACAGTAGATTATAGAGAAAAATTTGCTGCTTCAGGAAGATATCCTGGAGGTTTTATGAAACGTGAAGCTAGACCTAGTAATGAAGAAATTTTAACAATGCGATTAGTTGATCGCGTACTACGTCCTCTTTTCCCTAAAGATTATCATGCTGAAACGCAAGTTATGATTCAACTTATGTCTCATGATGAAAATGTAATGCCTGATGCTTTAGCTGGACTGGCTGCTTCTACAGCAATTCAATTGTCTGATATCCCTTTTGAAGCTCCTATTTCAGAAGTTCGTGTAGCAAGAATAGATGGGGAATTTGTTATAAATCCAAGTTTTGATCAATTAAAATTAGCAGACATTGACCTAATGGTTGGAGCATCAATTGATTTCGTTGCAATGGTTGAGGGTGAAATGGATGAAGTTTCTGAAGAGGAAATGGCGGATGCTATTCGATTTGCACACGAAGCTATTAAAGTACAATGCCAAGCACAAATAGCATTATCTGAAGCCGTAGGTAAAAAAGAAACCAGAGAATATGAACCTGAAGAATCAGATGAAGAACTTGAAGCTATTATAAGAGAAGCTGCTTATCAACAGTGTTATGATATTGCAAAAAAAGGTACCTCTAAGCAGGAAAGAGGATTAGCTTTCTCAGAAGTAAAAGAAAATATCATAGCTAACTATAGTGAAGAAGAATTAGAAGAAAAAGAAAATTTAATTTCAAAATATTTTAATAAAGCTCAAAAAGAGGCTGTTAGAGATTTAACGTTAAACGAAGGACTACGTTTAGACGGTAGAACTACAACCGACATAAGACCTATTTGGTGTGAAGTTGATTATTTGCCAAAAACTCATGGATCTTCAATATTTACGCGTGGAGAGACCCAGGCATTAGCAACTGTTACGCTTGGAACTTCTAGAGATGCTAATATGGTAGACTCTCCTACCATTCAAGATGAGGAACGATTCTATTTACATTATAATTTCCCTCCATTTTCAACTGGTGAAGCTCGCCCATTAAGAGGTACTTCTCGTCGTGAAATTGGGCATGGAAACCTAGCTCAACGTGCATTAAAAGGTATGGTTCCTGAAGATTGTCCTTACACAGTACGTGTTGTTTCGGAAGTTCTAGAATCAAACGGATCATCCTCTATGGCAACGGTATGTTCTGGTACAATGGCATTGATGGATGCTGGAGTTCAATTAAAAAAACCAGTTTCTGGAATTGCTATGGGGTTAATTTCTGATGGTGACCGTTATGCAGTTTTATCAGATATATTAGGAGACGAAGATCATTTAGGTGATATGGATTTTAAAGTTACAGGAACTTCCGATGGTATTACAGCATGTCAAATGGATATTAAAATCAAAGGACTTTCCTATGAAATATTAGTTAAAGCATTACAACAAGCACGTGATGGTCGTTTACATATTTTAGAAAAATTGACTAGTACTATTGCTGAGCCTAATACAGATGTTAAACCTCATGCCCCTAAAATGGTAACCGTAAGAGTTTCAGGAGAATACATAGGTGCAATTATAGGTCCTGGAGGAAAACATATTCAAGAATTACAGAAAGAAACAGAAACTACTATTGTTATAAATGAAGACGAAGTTACTGAAGAAGGTATTGTTGAAATTTTAGGAACTAATCAAGAAGGAATAGATAAGGTACTATCAAGAATAAAAGCCATAACTTTCAAACCAGATAAAGGGAGTGTTTATGAAGTAAAAGTGGTTAAAACTCTTGATTTTGGAGCTGTTGTTGAATATTTAGAAGCACCTGGTAATGAAGTATTACTTCATATTTCTGAATTGGCTTGGGAAAGAACAAATAATGTTACTGATGTTGTTAAAATTGGTGACGTTATTGACGTAAAATATTTTGGTACTGATCCAAAAACTAGAAAAGAAAAAGTTTCAAGGAAAGCTTTACTTCAAAGACCTCCAAGGCCAGAGAGAAAACCTAAGCATGAACAAAATAAAGAAAAGGAAGTTAAGAAAGATTAATTTCTTTAAGATATAAAAATTAAAAAGGCTACTATAAAAGTAGCCTTTTTTAAATTAAGAGATTTTTGTTAAAATTTAAGATCTCGATTCCCCAACCAAGATCTCTCAAAAACCTTACTCTATTAAGAAATTCACTATTAAAACAATCAAAAACGTAAATACCCTACTCAAAAAAAGTAAATTTTCATATGTAATTTAATCTCCTTTTATTTTTCTTTGTAAGCTAAAATCAATTCTTTTTAATTAAACCTTGATCTATTGAAAATACAACGAATCACATATCTTTCGTTAGGCACAAACAAAGGACAAAAACTTGATAATCTTCAGAGTGCTATAAATATGATTGCGGATAGAATAGGCTCTATCCTTAAAATAGCCTCTGTTTATGAAACACCTTCATGGGGATTTGAAAGCAGTAACTTTTATAACACATGTATTGAAGTATCTACCTATTTTCCACCAGAGACTTTAATCAATGAAGTTCTAGAAATCGAAATTGACTTGGGTAGAAAACGTAGTAAATCAAGCGGATATTCTGACAGGAATATTGATATCGATATACTTTTATTTGAAGATGAAATAATCTTTACAAAAGACTTGATTGTTCCTCATCCGAGAATGCTACAACGCAAATTTGTCCTTGCTCCTCTTGTAGAAATTGCAGGAAAAATATTACACCCTATACAAAAAACAACTATATCCAATTGTTTGGATAACTGTAATGATGACTCTAAAATAACCCCCATAACAAATAAACTTAGTCGACCAATTCCAATTACAGAAAAGTATAATTATATAGCCATTGAGGGGAATATAGGTGCAGGTAAAACATCATTAACAAACATGATGGCTGATGAATTTAATGCAAAGATAGTTCTCGAAAGATTTGCAGACAACCCGTTTTTACCTAAATTTTACAATGATAATGAACGTTATGCTTTTCCTCTTGAGATGAGTTTTCTTGCTGACCGATATCAGCAATTATCAGATGACTTAGCTCAATTTGACCTCTTTAAAAACTTTATAGTATCTGATTATTATATTTTTAAATCTTTAATATTTGCTCAAATCACATTGCAAAATGATGAATATAAACTGTATCGTAAAATGTTTAATATGATTTATAAAGAAATTACCAAACCAGATCTCTATATATACCTATATCAAAATACGGATAGACTACTTCAAAACATCAAAAAAAGAGGAAGAGATTATGAGCAAAATATTGAATCGAGCTACTTACAAAAAATCCACGACGGCTATATCAATTTTATAAATACACAACAACAAGATCTTAATATTTTAATTGTAGATGTTTCTTGCCTTGATTTCGTAAACAATGAGAATGACTACAAATCCGTTATTAAGCAAATAAAGCAATATTAAAAAGCTATTTATAATAGCTTTTTTATTTCTTCTCTATAATTTCTAATTTTTCTGCAAAATAATCGCAAAAATCCCTCATTGTAGCACTCATTTTATCATCATCTGTGGCTCTTTCAAAAGTGTTTGCCATAGAAACCAATGTTTGATGGAAAAATTGTTTCATTTCATCGACGGGCATATCTTTAGTCCATAAATCCATCCGTAACGTATCCTTTTTTTTATGATCCCAAACCGACAACATAACAGCTTTTGAAGATTCATTATTTATACCTCCATCCTCCGCATTCCATGAAATTTGTTCAGGTACTCTATTCTCATCCAACCCCACGGTAAAAGTTATTTTTGATTTATGTACAACACTCATTATCTTCTTGGTTTATATTTAGATTTTTTGAAGATTTCTTCTTCTTCTATACGTATTAACTCTTGCAAAGATACATCATTATTTCTCATAAATGATCTAACTATCTGCCAACCTATAAATTCTCCTATTCTTCCTGGAGATAGGTTATCGTGTTCCAGATAGAACTTAGAAAAAGGAGCTATATCAAGAAACCTTCTATCTAGATTCTTATCCGTACTAAACAAAAGATCTTTTTCTATAAAGTATTGCCAAATTTGCTCTTCATTTTCAAGCGCCCAATCAAATTTTTCTTCGGTATAACCAATTTTTAAATAACTAGGTATCATCGTTAGATAAACATCCTTTAAATACATTTTTTTTCCTTGATAAATCATTTTATGGACAAATGCTCTATTCCTTTTCAAAACTAATTGTTGATCTATAATCTTTGAGGCTATGTCAACAATCATATATTCGTTTGTATTATTCTGCTTTATGTAGGATGGATAATCACTATAAAATTTGTGTTGGCTACCAAGATATACGTCTAAAGAAATAAGTAATAGATTATCCCTATAAACGACTCTGCTTTGATAGTCTATATTTGAAAGTATGCTAATCACTCTAGGAACATGGAATCTTCTATTGTAATACTTAACATGCTTAAATAACTTTTTTATTTTTTTATGAACCTCTCCTATATCTTCGTACACATTTTGTACCTCATCAAATAGTTCTAATTCATCAGTATTTTTTCTTTTATTAACCCAAACAGAGTCTTCTATAGATTCTGGAAATAAAAAAGGATAAGAGGTTTTAAGCTCAGTTAAACTTTTGTTGCTTTTATAAAAATCTTTGTCAAACCGCTCTATTTTAAAATCAACTTTAATTTCTGACGTATCAACTTCTAATTTTTTTTCATTATTACAGGACATTCCAATAAAAATTAAAAAAAGAGCTATAATTTTTCGCATTAATTATAATTATTTTACATTTAACTTTTAAACGTCGAATTTAATAAATTAGTTCACTAATAAGAACTCACACGAAATAAAAAGATTTTTTATGGATACTCCTAAAGTTATAGACTACATTGTTAATTGGTTAAAAAATTATGCTAATAATGCAAAAGTAAACGGTTTTGTTGTTGGAGTATCAGGAGGAATTGACAGTGCTGTTACTTCCTCATTATGCGCTAGAACTGGTCTATCAACACTATGTGTTGAACTACCTATTCATCAAGCAGAGAGTCAAGTTAATCGTGCCAGCGAGCATATAAAACATTTAAAACAACACTACAAAAATGTTAGTAATGTTGCCGTAAATTTAACAAGTACTTTTGAAGAATTTAAAACGGCCCTTCCTGAAACAGTTTCTTCTCCCAAGTTAGATTTAACCTTAGCAAATACAAGAGCAAGACTTAGAATGACTACCTTATACTATTTTGCAGGACTACACGGTTTATTAGTAGCTGGGACAGGTAACAAAGTTGAAGATTTTGGAGTTGGTTTTTTTACAAAATATGGGGACGGTGGTGTTGATTTAAGCCCCATCGCAGATCTTTTAAAATCAGAAGTTTATAAACTAGCAACAAAATTAAATGTTCCTGATTCAATTCAGAAAGCGCAACCTACTGATGGATTATTTGGTGATAGTAGAACAGATGAAGATCAAATTGGTGCTACTTACGATGAACTTGAATGGGCCATGGCTATGCAGGCTAGAAATAAAAATGCAAAAGACTTTACGGGGCGTCAATTAGAAGTTTACAAAATTTACACACGGCTAAATAATATAAATCAACATAAAATTAACCCTATTCCCGTTTGTAAAATTCCTGATTTTCTAAAGTAAGTTAACAGATATCATTTGCTGTTTTATTTTTTTATAGGCTTGCTTTTTTCTCCCTTTAGATATTTTAAAGGGAAGAATAAAAATTAATCTAAATAATTCAACGACTTGTAGTACCTTTTTCATGATATTTGATTTTATATTGCTCTTTCTTTTGTTAATTTTCGGCAAAAATATAAAGAAATCTAGTTTTAAAAAAATTCTATCTTTAAGTTAAACAAAAATAAGTTAGATAACCCTATTTAATTTTTCAAATAATAACTTTTTCAATTCTGTGTAATTTCTAACCTCTTCTAAATCAGGTATTTTTTTCTGATTTTGTATATCTTCTAAAATTCCTTTTATTTTTTTCTCTATCAAAACTCTTCTAAGATTCAATATTGCATCTGTTACCAACTTCGGTAAAATCTTATCTATTTCCGTAACAAAAACCTCTTTCTTTTCCCAATTACTTAAAACATAGCGTTCTTCATCCATCAGTATATTTGTTACCAATCCCGAAATGTCAACATTTTCGTGCATAATTAGTTCATCTATTACTATTTTTTCTCTTTGATTAAGTTGATTAACTAATGCATGGTACGTTAGTTTAAATAACTCATTAGAGAATTCAATTTCATCTTCCTGTAAATTCAAATACAATTCGTTAAAAACGGTACTTTGATATTCCTCCTTCTCCAAAATAGGTCTTCCATATTTATCGAAAGCATCAACCCAATTTACAAAATCAACAATTTCATTACCGTAAAGTAATAAAATTCTTATGATCTCTTTTTCTAATATTGATACTTGGTCTACCTTTTGAAATTGTTTACCTATACCTTTTGCTCTCAGAATTTCTAATCTACTTCCTTTTTGAGTATCACTTCTTTCAGCTATTGATGTTTTTACTGAATTTGAAAAATTTGACTTTGAATTTCTACTCCCTACAACCTTATGCAATAATTGTGCCAATTCATCAAATAAAACCTGTTCAGAAATATCCATTATTCTTGCACATTCTTGAACATATACCTCTCTTTGAATTCCATCAGGTATTTTAGATATACTGGTAACAATATCTCTTATTAAAGTTGCCTTTTTTATAGGATCATTTTGAGCATCTTTCATCAATAATGAAACCTTAAATTCAATAAAGTCACGAGCTTCTTCATCAAGATATCTCTTAAGGTCAGCACTAGATTGTCCTTTTGCAAAACTATCAGGGTCTTCTCCATCTGGAAAAGAAACTACCTTCACATTTAAACCTTGTTCCAAGATTAGGTCTATTCCTCTTATAGATGCCCTTATACCTGCAGCATCACCATCAAATAAAACAGTTATATTCTTGGTCAGTCTATTGATTAATCTAATTTGATCAGGAGTTAATGCAGTTCCTGAAGAGGCTACTACATTTTCAACTCCAGATTGATGAAATGAAATGACATCCGTATATCCTTCAACTAAAAAACAATTATCTTGTTTTGCTATCTCCTTTTTAGCATGATAAAGTCCATAAAGAATTTTACTCTTATGATAAATTTCACTCTCAGGTGAATTCAAGTACTTAGCTGCCTTTTTGTCATTTGTTAAAATTCGTCCTCCAAAGCCAAGGATTCTTCCAGACATACTATGTATTGGAAACATAACTCTTCCTTTAAACCGGTCAAATTTTTTTGCTACATCTCCACCCTCTTTTACAATAGTTAATCCTGTAGCCTTTAGATATTTTATATCAAACCCTTTGGCTATTGCCGCTTTAGTAAAGTTATCCCATTCATCCTTACAGTATCCTAAATCAAATTTTTGAATAATTTCCTCTCTGAACCCTCTTTCTTTAAAATAAGAAAGACCTATAGCTCTTCCTGTTTGAGAGTTCATCAATAAGTCGTTAAAGTAGTCTTTTGCAAACTTTGAAACCAAAAACATACTTTCTCTTTCGTTAAGCTGCTTCTTTTGCTCATCTGATTGTTCAGTTTCTTCTATTTCAATATTGTATTTTTTTGCTAACCACTTAATTGCTTCTGGATATGAATAGTGTTCATGTTCCATTAAAAAAGAAACTGAGTTCCCTCCTTTTCCAGTACTAAAGTCTTTCCAAATTTGCTTCACTGGTGAAACCACAAAAGAAGGTGTTTTTTCATCTGTAAACGGGCTTAAACCTTTAAAGTTACTTCCCGTTTTTTTTAGTTGTACAAACTCTCCTATTACCTCCTCCACTCTGGCTGCATCAAAAACTTTGTCAATAGTTTGTTGAGTTATCATAAGGTTTTGAAATAATTTGCAAAGATAGTCGTTTTGTTCCCTACATATAAACCTTAACCTTTTTTAATTGTCTAAGACCTGATAAATATATAAATTTAACCCCAAAAAACTAGATATTATGAAGTTAACCAATAAATACTATGTGTATATATTTCTTATATTTACTATGAGTTCATTTGCACAGGAAACAATAAAAATTCCAGACTTAGGACTAGAGGAAGCTTTAATTGACTTGAATTACGATTCAAATGGATTGAACGGAAATATTTTAGTCAGTGATGCTCAATATATTGTCAATTTAAACATTAATTCTCCCTTAAAAAATAAGTACTTACCCAATGTTAAAAATAAAATCAAGGATCTTACGGGAATTGAGCATTTTATAAACTTAAAAAGACTAGATTGTTCAGATAATGAGATTCAAAAGATTGATCTATCGAATAACCCGAACCTTTCATTCTTAAACTGTAGCAATAATAAATTAACCGAATTAAATATTAGCAATACGCCATTATTACGCTCTTTAAACTGTGACTATAATAAACTAAACAAACTCGTACTAGGAAATAAACCAGAACTAAAAGATTTATATTGTAGTAGTAATGAACTTAATACCATAGATATAAGTGGATGTTCTTCTTTAATCAATATGGATATAAGTAATAATAAAGAGGGTAAAATTTTAGTTTCAAAAAATACATTCAATAAATTCTCTGATAATTGGTATAAAGATGAGAAACTATCCTACGAAGAAAAAAGCGGGTCTTCAATAAAAAAAACGACTAAAAAAGTCAACAAAACGTCTGAAGTTGAAATGGAGGATAGTAGCTTAAATATAGTTGGTATAACAAAAAGTAATGATACTACTACCCTCCCTAATAAAACTGCAAATGGAAACGGGGAAGCATCAAACTATTTTGAAAAATTTAAATATTCTGTAGTCAATGAATTTGACAAACTAGTTCTAGACCCTGTTTACTTGAAGAATCAAATTGATGATTTAAGTAAAAAATATAACATCACCCCTCAGAAACTTACTAGTTGGATCAACCAACTAGGAAAAATACATATTGATCAATTAAATCAATCAAAATATGCAATTGATAACCCAAATAATCTTCATAAAAAGTTTCAAAGAGCAACTGTTGAAGAATTTGAAGCACTGGTATTAGACACTAACTATTTAGAAAGTAAAAAAGAAAAAATTATTAAGAAATATGATTTAAATCTTGATCAATTTGATAATTGGATATCTAAATACGGAAAATTTGCATTAATAAAGAACGAAAATAACACAGAAGAGTATTTTAAGAAGTTTAAACAGGCTGTAGTTTCAGAATATGAAATGAAAGTGTTAAATCAAACGTACTTATTACATAAAAAAGAAGAAATACAACGCAAGTACAAGCTTAATTTAAGAGAGCTAAGTACCTGGATAAAAGAATTAAGTATAATCTATAAAAAATAAAAAGAGTCTCCTTTTAAGACTCTTTTTATTTTTTATATTAAACTAACTTTATGAAGCCGCCTTTAATTTTGCTAATGCATTTTTAGTAATTTTTGCTTCAGCATATTCTTTATCAACAGTAAACTTTTTTTCATCCGTACTTGGTAGCTCAAACATCGCTTCCGTTAAAATTGCTTCGCAAAGAGAACGTAAACCACGGGCTCCTAACTTATATTCAATTGCTTTTTCAACTATAAAATTCAAAGCTCCTTCTGTTATGGTAAATTCTATACCATCCATCGAAAAAAGTTTTCGATACTGCTTAATAATTGAATTTTTGGGCTCTGTTAAAATTGCTCTTAGCGTTTTAACATCCAAAGGATTCATATAGCTCAACACAGGTAATCTTCCAATTATTTCTGGAATTAAACCAAAACTCTTCAAATCTGAAGGAATTATGTATTGCAATAAATTACTCTCATCTATTTTATCTTCATCAATAGAGGCACTATACCCTACCGCTTGCATATTTAAACGCTTGCTAATAATTCTATCAATTCCTGAAAACGCACCTCCTGCAATAAATAAAATATCTTTTGTATTAACTTCTATAAACTTTTGCTCTGGATGTTTTCTTCCTCCCTTAGGGGCAACATTAACAACCGCACCTTCTAATAATTTAAGTAAAGCTTGTTGTACCCCTTCTCCTGAAACATCTCTAGTTATCGAAGGATTATCTCCTTTCCGAGCTATTTTATCAATTTCATCAATAAAAACAATTCCTTTCTCAGCTTTATCTACATCGTAATCTGCTGCCTGCAAAAGACGACTTAGAATACTTTCAACATCTTCACCAACATATCCTGCTTGAGTTAAAACTGTTGCATCGACTATAGAAAAAGGAACATTTAACATTTTTGCTATCGTTCTTGCAACTAATGTTTTTCCTGTTCCAGTTTCACCTACTAATACAATATTTGATTTTTCAATTTCAACTCCATTATTATCATCCACTTTTTGCAATAGCCGTTTATAATGGTTGTATACTGCTACCGACATTGCCTTTTTAGTTTCGTCTTGACCAATTATGTATTCATCTAAGAATGCTTTTATCTCTTTTGGCTTCTTTAGCGTTAAATCGGAAGATAAATTATTAGTTTTTGCTTCGGCAATTTCCTCTTGAACAATTCCATAAGCTTGCTCAATACATTTATCACAAATATGAGCATCAAGACCTGCGATCAACAGATCGGTTTCAGGCTTTTTTCTTCCACAAAAGGAACATTGTAAGTTTTCTTCTTTCGACATTTTATCAATTTTAGTCAGCCTCTATCTGACTGGTTTCAATAGTTTATTTTCTTGTTAAAATCTCATCTACCATTCCATATTCTTTTGCCTCTTCAGCTTTCATCCAATAATCTCTATCAGAATCTTCAAACACTTTATCATATGTCTGACCAGAATGGTGTGAAATAATATTATATAATTCTTTTTTCAGTTTACCAATCTCTTTAACAGTAATTTCCATATCAGAAGCTTGTCCTTGAGCTCCGCCCAAAGGTTGGTGAATCATGATACGAGAATGAGGTAAAGCAGATCGTTTTCCTTTTTCTCCTGCACACATAAGTACTGCACCCATTGAGGCAGCCATTCCTGTACAAATTGTGGCAACATCTGGTTTTATAAATTGCATTGTATCATAAATACCTAAACCAGCATAAACACCTCCTCCTGGAGAATTTATATAAATCGAAATATCTTTTGTAGCGTCAACACTTTCTAAAAATAATAATTGAGCTTGAATAATATTTGCGACTTGATCGTTGATCCCAGTACCTAAAAAAATAATTCTATCCATCATTAAACGAGAAAAAACATCCATTTGAGTGATGTTTAATTGGCGTTCTTCCATAATATATGGCGTAAGGCTACTCGTTATTTCTCCGAAATAAGTGCTACTAATTCCGTGATGTTTTGTTGCATATTTTTCAAACTCTTTTCCGTAATCCATTGTTAAAAGTTTTTTGGTTATAAAATGTAAATATAAGAAGTATTCCACAAACATAATGTGGAAGGTGTTTGACTAAAAAAACCTGAACAAATGTTCAGGTTTTTTTAATAAATCTAGCTTCTTCTATTTATTTGCATCGACGTTATAAACTTCCTTGATAAATTCTTCGTATGAAACTTCTTTAGCATCAAACTCCATATTTTCCTTAAAAAAGCCTACTAATTTTTGAGAAACCAATTGCTCCTGTAAACGACGAGCCTCTTCTTGATTAGATAAAATTCTTCCTGCAATATCGTCTAGTTCTTTTTCTTCTGGATTTGCATTTCCAAACTGAGCCATTTGCATTTTAACAAACCCTTTTGCATACTCAACTAATTCAGGATAGTCTACTTTTATGCCGTGATCTTTCATGATTTTCCCCTCAATCAACTGATAACGAAGTCCTTTTTCAGATTTTTCATATTCTGTTGTTGCTTCTTCAGCAGTCAACTGCTTCTCTCCGGCAGTTTGGAGCCATTTTTGTAAAAACTCTTTTGGCAAATCAAATTTTGTATTTTCAACCAATGTTTCTGTTACTGAATTGAGTAATTGTTGATCTGCCTGTTGTTGGAATTGCTTTTCAGCGTCTTCTTTAATTTTTTCCTTTAGCTCAGTTACTGTTTTTACACTACCATCAGCAAATAATTTTTCGAATAATTCTTGATCAAATTCTGCTTTTTCTGTTATATTAATTTCTTCAATAGTAAAATTCACTTTAACATCCAAATCCTCAGAATCTTGTTTAGAAACTCCCAACAAATTTTGCAATTTATGATCATCTTCAAATAGTTTCTTTGTATCAAAAACTACAACTTCACCTACTTTTGATTCAACTAACTTTTCTTTGTTTTTCTTTCCTTTTAAATCACTTACAGAAAATGTTGATTTTTTATTAATTTCTTTTTCTTCGTTAACAAATAATCCTGTAACATTAGAAGTTTCTTCTACTTTTTCTTGAGAGATTAATTTTCCATAACGAGTTTGTATGTTTTCTAACTCTTTTTCTATAAGTTCTTCTGTTGCCACAATATTATATGACTTCACCTTATTTGATTTTAAATCTAGTTCAAATTCTGGTGCCAAACCTAACTCAAATTCGAAAGAAAACTGCTCTGCATCCCAAGAAAAACCTTCATCTACCTTAGGTAAAGGATTTCCTAAGATGTCTAACTTTTCTTCAACTAAGAATTTATTCAATGATTCTTGCAAAAGTTTATTCACCTCATCAATCATAACCGCTTTACCGTACTGTTTTCTGACCATCCCCATAGGTACATGCCCTTTTCTGAAGCCTGGTATGTTTGCAGTTTTACGGTAATCTTTCAAAACTTTTGTTACTTTATCTTTATAATCGTCTGCAACAATATCAACTTTTACAATTGCATTTAGTGCATCTACATTTTCTTTTGTTATGTTCATCTTAAACTCTGTTTCTTTAAAATCGGGGGCAAAATTACCACTTTTCTTATTGAGAACCAAGACTTTTAGACATTTAAGAAACATTGTTTTTTTAATTTCAAATCTTTTAAGTCTTAAATCCTGAATCTAAGGTTCTTGTTAATCTTTAATTTTATGGAATTATACTATTATTGATGAAAACAATCTTAAAATTAACATTAAAATATTAAAATTAGAATGTTAAACCAAGAACAAATTATCCCCAAATATCTGCCGCCTTCAAATAAAAATTAGGCTGATGACAATCCATTTTTCAATTTTACAGTTTACTATTAAATGATTTTGTTCATAAGAAAAAAACATACTCATCTCAAAATATAGTTATCGCAAGCCTCTTTACTTTAAATTATTTTTTATTTTTTTTGTGAAGGCTAAATCTTTTAATTAATATTGGATATTAAATTAATGATCATTATAACTTATACCTCTTTTTCTTTGAAAAAAATCGTTTTGACATATTTTTTTGCTTTCCCTTTATTTTATTTCTTCAGTTATACTAATTATAATTTGGAAAATAAAAACGACTACACTACGTCAAAAAAAATAGATCGAACCGCCGAAAAAATGAGATCTTTTGTAATAGATATTTCAAAATTTGCAAAAAAATTAAATCCGAAATTTAGTATAATCCCTCAAAATGGGCTTGAATTGTGTTTTAATGAACTCGAAGTATCCAATGGGATGCATAAAGAATATTTATCCTCAATTGACGGCATTGGTATTGAGAGCTTATTTTACTCCAATGAAGATTCAAATACAGAAGAAAAGTTAACAGCTCTAAATTTATTAAAAGAAACCAAAAAAATTCTTGTCAGCGACTACACTAAAAGCAAAAAAACTGCAGAGCTCTCTATTCGAAAAAACCAAAAAAAGGGATTTACAAGTTTCCCAAGAGAAAAAGAAAACTATGATTACTCAATAGTGCCAGATAATATTAATAATGAAAATGACACTAATATTAATTTTTTATCTCAGACTTGTAATTTTCTTTACTTAATCAATTATTCAAATTTTGAATCAAAAGAAGCTGTTTTAAATAAATTAAAAAATACAAATTACGATCTTCTTTTAATTGATTTATTTTTCGATAAAACATCTTTTACCAAACAAGAAATCGAAAGTTTAAAAATAAAGAAAAACGGAGGTAAACGACTTGTTATATCATATATTAACATAGGAGCTGCAGAAAAATTCAGGTATTACTGGAAACCTAAATGGCGTATTGGTTTTCCTTCATGGCTCAAAAAAAACTATGAAGGTTATGAAGATGAGTTTTGGGTTAAATTTTGGAAAAAATCTTGGCAGAAAATTATTTTTGAAGACAAAGATTCCTACGTACAGAAAATTGTCGAAGCAGGCTTTGATGGAGCTTATCTAGATAATGTAGAATGCTATTATTTTCTAGAATTTGATTAGAATATGCAAAAATCGCAAATATTGTAATCTTAATATTGAGTAAATTTACGCCGTAACCTCTTTAATCCCCCGACATGGCTACTCTAAAAAAATTATTAATTACACCTGTATTTGTTTTATTTTTATTCTCTTCTTGTTCGAAAACCGAAACAGAATTCCCTGAAAACCCCAAGCAAAGCATGCAAGAATTTGTTATTCAAATATCTCAATATGCAAAAAAAAATAAATCAAACTTTATTGTTATTCCTCAAAATGGTATTGAACTTGCTTTTACGAAGTACAACTCTTCTAGTGAATTAAACCTAGAGTTTACAAATGCAATAAATGGTTTTGGCATAGAAGCGCTTTTCTACGATGGACACGAACTCCCTATATATGATAGACTTACCATGCTGCAAAAATTTTCAGAACGTAAAAGAGTTCTTGTTTCTGACTATCTATCTGATAACTCTTTGATTGGGGATGCTATTAATAAAAATAGAAATGAAGGTTTTTTATGTTTTCCTCGTTTAAATTTTAATTATGACTATACGCACATACCAGGTAGAATTAGTAAGGAAAATAAAAATGATATTTTAACTTTAAAAGATGCTCAAAATTATTTGTATCTAATAAACTCAAGTAGATACAATACAAAACAAGAATTACTAGACAACATAGCAACCACCAATTTTGATGTGATTCTCATTGATCTTTTTTTTCATGAACAACCATTAACAAAAGAAGACCTTCGTAAAATTAAAAAGAAACAGAACGGAGGAAAACGCCTTGTTATTTCCTACATGAATATTGGATCAGCAGAAAAATATCGATATTACTTTAATAATAATTGGAGCATTAATAACCCGCATTGGTTAGTTAAACCATATAAAGGATATGAGAATGAAATATTCGTAAAATATTGGTCTAAAGAGTGGCAGTCAATAATATATGGTAATGATAATTCATACATTAAAAAAATTATAGATGCCGGCTTTGATGGTGCATACTTAGATAATGTAAAGGCTTATAATTACTTATTTTCAGACGAATTTTAGTTTTTTAAAATATGTAGACCTTACTTCAAAAAAATAAATTCTACTCCTTTTCGTGCTAAAAAAGATGCTATTTTTTATTGAACTCAGAAAAATTACCACCTATTAGCATAGCATGAGAGGGAATTTTATAGTTAAAAAACTTATAAGACTATCAATAGGGAATATTTTTTATAGTAGTAGGAAAGATTAAGAATCAATGATATTCTATGTTTTTATATAATTCCCAAGTTCTAACAATCTTAAAATAACTTTTACCGAACCCTTCTCTTCTGAGTAATTTTTTACTTAATAAAAAACCCGCTCAAAAATGAGCGGGAAAATTGCTATGAAAAAGAAACTCAAAACGTCTTTTGAGTCGAGGCAAAATTAACTAAAAAGAATTAGTGTAAAACTTAAACTTTAGTTAAAATAAAAACCTATATTTTTTCAAATAAATGCTAAATATTGCTAAAATTTACAATGTAAAAGCTTTACTCTAAAATGTAAGAAATAAACAATATCAATAGCAAAAAAGGTTTACTTGAACCTCCTTTCAAAAATTTAAAAGATTAAAAAAATCACCCCTAAGAAAAGTAGACAAAAGCTTTAAAGAAATATAATATCTCATTTAAAATACTCGTTTCTATATTAAAAATTTATATCAATTTTTAGTATTTTCACCCCTCAATATTAAAACTTTAAGTTATCAAACAATACCATCTACATCGAGAAGGATTTACTAAACTTCATTTCGAAATAAATGACGGAGGAAGCTACTTCAACAAAAACAAAACACATGCATCAATTCCTCATAAGCATTCTTTTTACCAGCTTATTCTCTTTGAAACTCCAGGAAGACACTATGTTGATTATGAGGTTATTGAACATAAAGAAGATTCCCTTTTCTTTATTTCTAAAAATCAAATTCATAATTTTTGTCCTGACTCGTTAAACGAGGGAACGCTTATCCATTTTAATAGTTTTTTTATTGACCAATTTGATCATAAGCTACTGGAAAGAATATCTTTAACTATTTTCAACGAAATTGATGTTCCTCATATGACTATAAACTCCCTTGAAAAAAAGCGATTTTTAACTGTTTGCTCGTTAATAAGAGAGGAAATACAAATGAATGACAAGTATTTAAAAGAGCAAATATTTTCTCTTTTTAGAAGTATATTGTTTTCTATTGAAAGAACTAAGGTTTCTTTGACAAAAAACGATTCCTTAACTAATGAAGATTTTCAACTTGCCTATCAATTTAAAAATGAAGTATATAAAAACGTGAATGAATTTTTATCATTAGAAACCTACTATGAACTATTAAATAGTAATAAAAAGAGGCTGGCTAAAGTTACCAAAGAGCACTTAAATGCGACTCCTGCGAAGGTTATACAAGATATTAAAATACTTGAAGCTAAACGTAATTTAGCTAATAGAAGACTTTCAATACAGGAGATTGCTTATGATTTAGGTTTTGATCAGGCCACTTATTTTACTAAATATTTTAAAAAATCAGTTGGAATATCTCCAAAAGAATTTAGAGCAAGTATTCTATAAAAATTACAATAAAACGGGGTTCCCAAAACAATTATAAAAACTGTTTTGCAAATAAAACGAACTACCTTCTATAAAAAATTAAAAACTTTCATATAAGAACTTATTCAACTGATAATCTTTATTTTTCAAGATCCAAAACATACCGTACTTTAATTAAATGGTTGTTTTCTAACTTACCATGAAAAACTCCTTTATTACCATTTTTACTTAAATAGCAATAATACTTTTGTTTTTGAGGTAAAGCATTGTGGATAGTCCCATTTGCAGAATTAAAACGTAATAAAGATTATGAAATTAAAACAAATGAAATCAGTTGCAGGTAACTTGGCTCCAATGCGGGCTCAAGACTACTCAGAGATTGAGGATTGGTCAGGATACTATAAATCTGTGGTTGGAAAAGGGGCGCGTGAAACACTCTTACAAGGCTTAGACCTATTTAAAAAAGAAGGAATTACTGATGGTTTTGCAATTGATTTAGCAGCCGGCGAAGGCAGAGATTCTATTGAACTACTAAAAAGAGGCTGGAAAGTTTTAGCGACAGATAATCACCCAGAAGCATCAAAATATTTATGGTCGAGAGTACCTAAAGGTTTAAAAGCTAATTTACAGACAAAGGAAGTGAGTTTTGAAGAAATGGTCTTACCTCCGTGTGATCTTATAAATGCAAGTTTTGCATTACCGTTTTGTGAACCTAAACACTTCAACTTATTTTGGAATAAAATTAAAAAATCAATTCGAAAAGGAGGAAGATTCACAGGACAATTCTTCGGCGATAGAGATACTTGGGCCTTAAAACCAAAACGTTCTCATCACTCATATAACGAAGTACTAAAAATACTTAATGATTTCTCTATTGAAATCATAAGAGAGGAAGAACATGACGATCCTTTAAATACAAGAAACCCAAAACACTGGCATATTTTTCATATCGTAGCCCAAAAAAAGTAAGTTTAATAATAAAGGTATGTATTGAATGGGGTTAAATAAAACTTATGATAATGGGATCAATAGTTGTACAAATAAAAATTGGCAAAAGGAATAAAATGGCTTAATCAAGAAATAAAAAAGATAATTATTGAATAGGTATGCACTATAATAAATCTAAGATACCTCCTAAAAAAAGTACCATTTAAAAGACTTTATTTACCATTTTAAACAATAAATCCAACATAACTTTACCTAAGTAAAAAATTAAGAGGAGATAGCTCAAAAGGTTCTTAAAAATTAGCATTATTCAACCAAAAATAATAACAAACTAATTTATATCTCACAAAAAAAGTTCTATTACATATAAAGAAATCACAACTTAAAACATTAAAAAAAAGACTTGTAGCAAATAGTTATTTTATTAAAGATAGTTTTAGATTAAATAGCATAGCCTAAACATAATTTTAATCTAAAAAGGATTCACTTTCAGCTAAAATCATTTTTAAACTTTGATAAAACTTACCATTTAAAAGCCTTTTTTTACCATTTTAAGAAACAATATCAAAGTAATTTTGAAACATAATTTAAACAATAAAATAATTTAAAACAAATATTATGAATACTGGAAACAAACAAAAAAGAGTACTATTAGTAATGTCATCTTATGACGAAATGGGGTTAAGCGGTAAATTAACAGGGACATGGTTTCATGAATTAGCTGCTCCTTATTATATTTTAACTGAAGCAGGTCATGAAGTAGTTTTTGCTTCTCCTGATGGTGGTGAGGCTCCTATTGATTTATTAAGTATGAAAGCTCCATTTACATCTGAGTACACCGAAAGATTTGTAAAAGATGATGCTGCTGTATTTGCTGCAAAAAACACAATGAAATTAAGAAATATAGACTATAATACATTTGATTCTGTATTTTTCCCAGGAGGATACGGTTTAATTTGGGATTTAGCTTCTGATCAACACGTAATTAAGCTTATCAAAGATTTCTATGAGTCAGATCGTCCAGTAGCTATGGTATGTCATGCTGCAGCTATATTAAGAGATGTGAAATTATCTAACGGAAAATATCTTGTAGAAGGTGTAAACCTTACTGGATTTAAAAATAGTGAAGATGAAGAAATAGAATTATTACACCATTTATTGTTTTCATTAGAAGATGAATTAAAAAGAAGAGGTGCTAATTATAAAAGTAAAGCTAACTGGGAACCTAATGTAGTGATTGATGGAGCACTTATGACTGGTCAAAGTCCTGCTTCAGCAGCACCATTAGCAGAAGCTCTTTCGGATGTTTTAAAGGCTTAATTAAAACTACATTATTTGCCGGATAAATATTAGATGAATATTATTTTTCATCTAAACTTAAAAGACTACCTCAACAAAACTAACATGATTGTAAGTTTTAAATTTACTGTTGAAGGTAGTCTTTCATTTACAAAAATATTATTCTTCAAAAACTAAAAGAAAATGGAAAATAAAAATCACATTAACACTAATAAAAACAATTTTCTAAAAGAACAACGAAGATTAAAAAAGCTTACTATTTACGATATTGCTCTACGCTTAAGTATAAGTAAACAACAGGTTATAAGTTATGAAAAAGGGATAGATCCTATTCCTAATGATATATATACTAAGCTCAAAAAAATTCTTGATTTATAAAATTATTAAATAAATAGGAAAAATTAAATAAACACCTCTATTACCAATATATAAGTAAGTCTGTTATGGAAAGAGAACGATATTTTATAAGATCGTTCTCTTCTTATTTTAATTAACATCGAATAATCCTATGCCCTATAATTAAAGAATAACACCATTTCAAATCACCATAAAAGGAAAAGAGGATATTATCTTTATTTGTATAAAATTAAAACATAACAATAGCTCGTTTTTTTTGAAGTAGAAAGAGAAAAAAGAATGTTTTAGCCCGGCATTTTCAAGTTATAAATGGTATTAATATGCTCATTGAAAACCATATTCACCTAGAAAACAAATCTTACCATTTATTGTTCAAAAACTACCATTTTAACAAGATAATCAAAGGTAACTTTACACCAGTAATAATCAGAAAAAATGAAAAATATAAAATCAATCTTCGTATTTGTATTCACACTTTTAGTGACAAATACATTCGCACAAACAACTTTAAAAGTAAACACAGGTAACAAACAAAAAAGAGTACTCCTTGTTATGTCTTCTTTTGACGATATGGGGTTAAGTGGAAAACAAACTGGAACATGGTTCACTGAATTGGCTGCTCCTTATTATATTCTTACAGAAGCTGGATATGAAGTTGTATTTGCTTCTCCTGATGGAGGTGAAGCTCCTATTGACTTACTGAGTATGAAAGTCCCTTTTACTACAGAGTATACTAAAAAATTCTTGAATGATCCTGTAGCAATGTTTGCCGCTAAAAGAACTAGAAAACTAAGAAATATTGATTACAATACTTTTGATGCTGCTTTCTTCCCTGGAGGATACGGGCTTCTTTGGGATTTAGCTTCTGATCAATTTGTGATCAAATTAATAAAAGACTTTTATGAAACAGGAAGACCCATAGCAATGGTGTGTCATGCTCCAGCTATTTTAAGAGATGTGAAATTATCAAATGGTAAGTACTTAGTAGAGGGGCTAAACTTAACAGGTTTTAAAGATGCTGAAGATGCTGAAATTGAATTAGACAGACATCTGTTATTCTCTCTTGAGCAAGAATTAAAAAGAAGAGGAGCTAACTATAAAAGTAAAGCTAACTGGGAACCTAATGTAGTAATTGATGGAGCACTTATGACCGGACAGAGCCCAGCTTCTGCATCTCCTTTGGCTAAAGCTCTTGCTAAAAGATTAAAAAAATAAAATAAAAAATATCATGATTAATAACATTAACACAGAGGCTTTACAAAATTTTAAAAATACAGTAGAAAAGGACTATAATAATGGAATTTTAAAAAGTAGTATCCAAGCAATATGGCAATCTGGTACAGAAATAAAAATTCAAACAAAGGATTTTAAATTGGGTTCTTCTACTGTTAAACATGATTTCTCCTTTTTTGTTGACGAACCAGAGGAACTTCTAGGAAAACACTCTGCACCAGCTCCTTTAGACTATTTTCTTGCTGGGTTATCATCTTGTATGACGATAACATTTATCGCAATAGCATCATCTAAAGGTATAAAAATAGATAATCTTACTCTTGATATTAAAACAGAACTTGATTTACGTGGTTTTCTTGGTATTGATGAAAAAATACCTGCTGGATTTGACTCAGCTGAATACCTATTTACTGTAAAAGGTGATGGAAGTTCTGAAGAATTAAAAGAGATCGCTGATCAAGTCATTAAACTTTCTCCTAATTATTATTCAATAACAAACAAAGTTAAAATGACAGCTAAACTGGATATAATTTAAAAAATAGATTAATTGATTTCAATATGAAGTAGTTATACTTCAACATCAAGGGAAAACTTTTTAGTTTTCCCTTCATTTCTTTATAATATTTTCCTTTTTCAAGAAAAAAACATTGATTCTTTTTAAAATTAAACCTGAATAACTTTTATAATTTATAAGCACATTACTTTAAGTTGCCCTTTTACCATTCATAGCACTTAAATTACCATTTTAACAAGGTGTTCACCTGTAAATTTGTACCAGTAATAATTAGAAAAAATGAAAAATATAAAATCAATCCTCGTATTTGTTTTCACGCTTTTAGTGACAAATACATTCGCACAAACAACTTTAAAAGTAAACACAGGTAACAAGCAAAAAAGAGTACTCCTTGTTATGTCTTCTTTTGACGATATGGGGTTAAGTGGAAAACAAACTGGAACATGGTTCACTGAATTGGCTGCTCCTTATTATATTCTTACAGAAGCTGGATATGAAGTTGTATTTGCTTCTCCTGATGGAGGAGAAGCTCCTATTGACTTACTGAGTATGAAAGTCCCTTTTACTACAGAATATACTAAAAAATTCTTGAATGATCCTGTAGCAATGTTTGCCGCTAAAAGAACTAGAAAGCTAAGAAATATTGATTACAATACTTTTGATGCTGCTTTCTTCCCTGGAGGATACGGGCTTCTTTGGGATTTAGCTTCTGATCAATTTGTGATCAAATTAATAAAAGACTTTTATGAAACAGGAAGACCCATAGCAATGGTATGTCATGCTCCAGCTATTTTAAGAGATGTGAAATTATCAAATGGCAAGTACTTAGTAGAGGGGCTAAACTTAACAGGTTTTAAAGATGCTGAAGATGCTGAAATTGAATTAGACAGACATCTGTTATTCTCTCTTGAACAAGAATTAAAAAGAAGAGGAGCTAACTATAAAAGTAAAGCTAACTGGGAGCCTAATGTAGTAGTTGATGGAGCGCTTATGACCGGACAAAGCCCAGCTTCTGCACCTCCCTTGGCTAAAGCTCTTGCTAAAAGATTGAAAAAATAAAATGAAAAACAAATATTAAAATTGTAAAAAGAGAAAAGCTTTATTAAAAGCTTTTCTCTTTTTAAGAAATATAAAGAAAGCTATTTAAGCTCATATGATTTTAAATCTAACACTAAATGATCACCAAGCTTTCCTTTTCTATTTACTTAATTATATTACTGACATTGAACAAACAAACGATAAAAAGATTAAAAAACTATTTACAAAACAAGAACAGTTCTATAACACAAACTCATTAAATAATACAAAAATAATCTTACCATTCATAGCACTTAAATTACCATTTTAACAAGGTATTCACCTGTAAATTTGTACCAGTAATAATTAGAAAAAATGAAAAATATAAAATCAATCCTCGTATTTGTATTCACGCTTTTAGTGACAAATACATTCGCACAAACAACTTTAAAAGTAAACACAGGTAACAAGCAAAAAAGAGTACTCCTTGTTATGTCTTCTTTTGACGATATGGGGTTAAGTGGAAAACAAACTGGAACATGGTTCACTGAATTGGCTGCTCCTTATTATATTCTTACAGAAGCTGGATATGAAGTTGTATTTGCTTCTCCTGATGGAGGTGAAGCTCCTATTGACTTACTGAGTATGAAAGTCCCTTTCACTACAGAGTATACTAAAAAATTCTTGAATGATCCTGTAGCAATGTTTGCCGCTAAAAGAACTAGAAAACTAAGAAATATTGATTACAATACTTTTGATGCTGCTTTCTTCCCTGGAGGATACGGGCTTCTTTGGGATTTAGCTTCTGATCAATTTGTGATCAAATTAATAAAAGACTTTTATGAAACAGGAAGACCCATAGCAATGGTATGTCATGCTCCAGCTATTTTAAGAGATGTGAAATTATCAAATGGTAAGTACTTAGTAGAGGGACTAAACTTAACAGGTTTTAAAGATGCTGAAGATGCTGAAATTGAATTAGACAGACATCTGTTATTCTCTCTTGAGCAAGAATTAAAAAGAAGAGGAGCTAACTATAAAAGTAAAGCTAACTGGGAACCTAATGTAGTAATTGATGGAGCACTTATGACCGGGCAGAGCCCAGCTTCTGCATCTCCTTTGGCTAAAGCTCTTGCTAAAAGATTAAAAAAATAAAATAAATATCAAGATTGTGAAAATAGAAAGACTTTTAATAAAGCTCTTCTATTTAAAAATCGATTAAATTCTTATACTTCAAATTATGAAAAAACAGAATATCCAAAGAAGATCATTTTTAAAAAGAACCTCTATAATAGCAAGCGCAGCAATAGCAGCTCCAACAGCATTAATTTCATGTAGTGATGATGATAATGAAGATTTGATTACTCCTACTTTACAATACGGACAGGGAGATGGATTCTACAGAAAAAAAATTGGAAATAAGGAAATAACAGTAATCAGCGATGGTTCCTTATATTTTCCTAATTCTTTTTTTGCTCAAGAAGCAGATGAAACATCCTTAAATCAGCTGACAACATCAAATGGTTTTTCTTCTGATACAACAGCTGTTCAAGTAAATGCAATGGTTATCAAAGAAAATGATGATATTACTCTAATTGATGTAGGAACGAGTGAAGGTATTTACGATACTGTTGGAAATTTTTTAAGAAATTTCCACAAAGCAGGGTTTAAAGAAAAAGATGTCAATAGAGTAATATTAACACATTTACATTTTGACCACTTTGGGTATTTATTTGATAAAGAAGGAAAAGCTATTTTTCCAAATGCAGAAATTATCTTGTCTGAAAAAGAATATAATTTTTGGAATGATAACACAATCGACCTATCTAACATCAATGTAGATCAAGGAACGAAAGATTTCTTCATCAACTCTGCTAAAACTGTAATAAACAACATGAAAAATCAATTCACAGTAAAAAAAGGGGGGCAAGAACTAGCTCCCGGACTTGCTATGCTGGAAGCTCCTGGTCATACTCCAGGTCATTTTGCAATAGAGGGTGATGGATTTGTATATTTAGCCGATACATTTGTTCATCCATGGGTACATTTACCACATCCTGAATGGACTTCTAAGGTTGATGTAAATCCAGATGCAGTAAGAAGTTCTCGTAAAATGATTTTGGATAAAGTAGCCACTGATAATTTATTAGTAGCGGGTTCACATACCAATTTTCCTGGATTTGGGAGAATATTAAAAAACGGAAACGGATACGACTGGAAGTCTACTCCTTTCGAATGGAAATAAAAAATATCTGATAATAAAAGAGTGTATTCTCTGTTATTATCAGATAATTTAATACTAAAAAACAACAAACATCAATTCTCAACCAATGAAATCAATTAAAAACCTAACTGTAAGTGTTTTAATAGACAATACAACTGATATGTTTTCTTCGCGGCCAGATCATGTAGACAGCGAACTAAAGGTATTAATGGATAGCGGATTAGAAATAGGAAGTGGACCTTTATTATGCTCTGCGCATCACGGATTATCGTTGTTCTTAGAAGCCGAAACTGAAAATGGAACTAAATCTGTGTTATTTGACGCAGGTCCAGATCCATCTGGTCTAGCACGTAATTCAAACCATATGGGAGTATCATTAGAAAATACAGATGCTATTGTTTTATCTCATGGCCATTTTGATCATGCTGAAGCTTTACCAAAAGCTCTAGAATTGATTAAAGCCGATAAGAAAGATAATCCTGTTCCTTTATATGTGCACCCAGGCGCCTTTGTTAAAAGAGCAGCTAAATTACCAGATGGTAATATGCTACCTTATACAGATGTTCCTTCTGTTGATTTTTTAACTAAAAAAGGAGCCGATGTAAAAACATCTTCAAAAGAAGAAACTATCGTAGATGATTATTTCTATGTCAGCGGAGAAATACCGAGAAACAGTTTTGAAAATGGCTTATCTAATCATTACAAAAAAGATGATGAGGGAAATTGGACACCTGACCCAGATATTGAAGATGAACGTTTCCTAGCTGTTAATATCAAAGATAAAGGAATAGCTATATTCACAGGGTGTTCTCATGCTGGAATTGTAAACGTATGTAAACATGCCGCAGAAGTTTTCAAAGACCAACCTCTTTACGCTCTTGTAGGTGGATTACATTTAGTATACCCCAACGAAAACTTGATTGATGAAACCATTGAAGAATTAAAACAATTCAATTTTAAAGTTATAATTCCTGGACATTGTACTGGATGGAGAGCTATTAATCGTTTCATAAACGAATTTGGTGAAAAAATCGTAGACCCTTTAGCAGTAGGAACAAAACAACATCTCTAAAATAAAAAGTATAACTATGAAACATATTTTAACAAACACGATATTATTGATTTTTTTGACTTTCAACATTAGTTGTAAATCACAAACAAACAAACAAACAGAGACTTTAAAAATCACAAATTTGAATGATTCTTTTACCAAGCATGATCATTTGGTTATGGATTGGGGATATTCAAGTATCATAGAATATAAAGGAAAAAAAATCTTATTTGATCTTGGCAACAATGCTGAAGTACTTGAAACAAATATTAGAAAATTAAACATAAATATAAAAGATATTGATTTTGCTGTACTGTCTCATAGGCATAGCGATCACATGGGAGGCATGGATTTTTTATTAAAAGAGAACCCTGCTATTAAAATTTATGCTCCAACAGAAAATTTTGGTATTTATGGAGCTAGTTTACCTAGTAGTTTTTATAAAAAAGATCCCAATGCTCCAAAACACAGACAATACTATAATGGACATCCTGAAGAAATAATGCATTTTGGTAAAGCTTGGTCTAAAGCTAACATCAAATTAATTACAAAAAATACTGAGATAATCCCTGGTTTTCATCTTATTTTCCTAGTATCAGATTTTAAGGGAACTCTCGAGTTATCAGAAATATCTCTTGCAATAGATTCTCCTTCTGGACAAAATATAATTATAGGTTGTGGGCATACAGGTCTCGAAAATATTATAAAAGAATCTCAAAAAATTAATCCTAAAACAAACCTTATTACGGGAGGATTTCATTTACTTCAAAAAGAAGATAGTGAACTAAATCAATTAATTACTAAACTAGATAAAACGTATCATGTTAAATATGCTGCTCCTAGTCATTGTAGTGGAGAGAGAGCTATGACGTTTTTTGAGAAAACTTTTAACAATAGGTACATTTATGCAGGCTTGGGAGAGACAATAACTCTTAAATTATAGAAAACAATTTTAGTTTAAAATTATGAAAGATGTAATAGTTATAGGAGGTGGACTTGCTGGTTTGACAACTGCGCATCTTCTAAAAGATCAAAATCTAAAAGTACAAATTTTAGAAGCAAACACCCAACTTGGGGGACGCATAAAAACCGTAAAAAGTGCATCTGGATTTGGTTTAGAAATGGGTGCTACTTGGGTTTTCAATGATCCTTTTTTAAAACAATTAATACAGAGCTTAAATATTGAACTTTATCCTCAATATATAACTGGTAAGGGATTTTATGAAATGAACTTTATGGATAAAACTCAAGTATTTGATGTGCATCAAATGATGGGAGGACAAGAATATCATAAAGTAGCTGGTGGAACATATGAAATTATCAAGTCTCTTGAAAAATTGATAGGGACTCAAAATATTGAATTAAACAGTAAGGTAACTACTATTCAAGATAATGATGATCATATTGAAATAATTACCAGCGATAAAAGGATATTTAAAGCCAAAAATGTTGTGATAACGATACCTCCTAGACTATTAGCATCAACAATAAATTTTTCACCAAATTTATCAGAAAATTCAAAACAAATCAGGTTAAAAACACATACATGGATGGCTGATTCAGTAAAGTTCTCCATAGAATATAAAGAACCTTTCTGGAGAGCAAAAGGTCTGGCTGGTTATGGTATTAGTAATATTGGGATTGTAAGAGAGTTCCAAGACCATGTAAACAATAAAGGTAATCTTTACGGATTAGTTGGTTTTTTGAATTTATCTCCTTCCCAATTAAACTCGAGTGAAGAAGAGAGAAAAAACCAAGTTATTAAAGATTTAAGTAGGATAATTGGAAACGAAGCGAAAAATTATGTCTCTTATAAAGATACCATTTGGGCTATTGAGAGTATGAATAAAGAATTAACTAATATAAATGAAGGCTTATATGCACATCAACATAATGGGGATAGAGAAATAATAAGTCCAGAAATGGGACAAAAATTATTCTTCGCAGGAGCAGAAACTTCAACAGTAAACCCAGGTTACATGGAAGGTGCTGTAAAATCAGCTTATCGTGCTACCAAAGAAATAATTAGTAAATCATAACTCATGGATTTTAACAACAAAACAGTTTTAATTATCGGGGGGTCCAGTGGTATTGGACTTGAAACGGCTAAGCAATTTATAAAACTTAATGCAACAGTTATTATTACTGGAAGTAATAAAAATAAATTAATATCTGCGCAAAAAAATATAGCTATTCAAAATGAACACAACATTAGCTACGTTAAAGTTGATATCACTAAAAAAGAGAGTATATATGAATTGAAAAAAAAACTCGAAAACAATCATACAGCAATAGATATCTTAATTATTACAGCAGGTATTGGAAAGTTTGGGGAAATTGATGAGATTAGTGAAAAAGACTATGACCTAGTAATGAACACTAATGTTAAAGGAACCTTTTTCAGTTTATCAGCACTTAAAAGTCTCATTAAAAAAGGAGGAAATATTGTACTAACAAGTTCTTTTTTAACAAAGCAAAGTTTACCATTAACTTCTGTTTTGACTGCCTCTAAAGCAGCCATTGAGAGTTTTACTAAAATTTTTGCAAAAGAATTTAGTGAATTTAATATACGCGTGAATGCGATAAGTCCTGGAAGTGTTAAAACTGGTTTTATGTCAGTTGCCAATCCTGAAGAAAAAGTTATAAACATCTTAAAAAGTCAAACTCCCAACATTCCTTTACAAAAACGAGCTGATGTGGATGAAATATCTAGTGCCATCCTTTTTTTGGCGAGTACGGATGCTAGATATATTACAGGTACTATTTTAGATGTTGATGGAGGACTTTCAATTGCTTAAATAAAAACATTCACCTAGAGTAGAGATAACTTCTGCTTAAATTTTCAAACCTAATGGAATATTTCTTATTCAAATAAGTAAAAAATACTCAATTTCAGTTTGAGTAATAAATTTTTGTAACATAGTAAATGTTCTATTAGGCTTTTATTCACCACGTAATTAAAAGCAAATTAGTACTACAATTAATAATTTACATATTGACTATTACTTCTTACCATACAAAAAAATATTAAGCATAATATAATATTAGACACCTATATTACTTGTAATTGATTTGTTATTTTAGCTTACATTTAAGTACTAATTTTTAGTAATAGAAATAATGGATCAAATAGATAAAAAAATTTTAAATATACTCCAAGAAAATGCCAGAATGAGTTATTCAGAGGTGGCTAAAAAGGTTTATCTATCCCCGCCTGCACTAAAGGAACGAATTATAAAGATGGAAGACCATGGTATTATAAAATCTTATGATATCAAACTAGATTATAAACTATTGGGCTATGATATTGAAACTTTCATGACAGTTAATTTATTTCACGGAAAATTAAAAAGTTTCTTGAGTATTATTAAAACTTTTCCTGAAGTAAAAAAAGCATATCGAATTACTGGTGAGCAAAACGTCATGCTTTTTTTAGTTCTTAAGGACAGGCTTCATTTACAAGAAATAATTGATAAATTAATGAAATACGGGGATACTAAGTCTCATATTATTTTATCAGAAATTTCAATAGAAGACAACTACTTAAAATAATATTAATACCCTTTTCTAAAGTCAACAATATTATTCAACTTCTCACCTTTCTCAACCTTCATTATCTGCCTCATTATCAATCCACAAGAATCTTCAGGGTTATTTAGAGCCGCTAAATGCGGTGTAATTCTTATTTTTTGATGGCTCCACAAAGGGGATTTTTTAGGCAAAGGCTCATTTTGAAAAACATCTAAAGTTGCTCCTTTTAAAACACCATTATTTAATGCCCAAAGTATATCATTATCTTTTTGTACTCCTCCTCGACCACATGAAATAAAAAATGCTCCTTTAAAGAAATTATTTTTGGGTAAGTCTTCTAGTAAATCTCTATTAACTAATCCTTTTGTTTCTTGTGTTAATGGTAAAAGTGAAATCAAGATATCACTCTTTTTAACCATATTTTTAAGCCCTGTTTTCCCTGAAAAAGTAGCTATTCCTTTAATCGCTTTTTTAGTTCTACTCCAACCTAAAACATTATATTTCATAGTCCCTAAAAAACTAGCTATTTCACTACCAATAAATCCTAATCCTAATATTCCTATATTTAGGTCTTCTGCTTTTGGTTCTTGTAAAGCAATCCAATTTCGTTGTTTTTGTGCTTCCTCTAATACATACATATTCCGATGGTAGTACAATACATTAAAAAGTATATACTGCAGCATAGAATCTTTTAAACCTTCAGGGACAATTCTTATTATCGGCACTTCAGATAGCTGACTAAACTTCATCAGGTTATCAACACCTGCCCCAGTATTAAATACAACTTTTAAATTCCTTAAATCTTCAAAAAAATGTTCTTTTGGCTTCCAAACGACAGCGTAATCAATCATTTCGGGATCATACGCATCTATCTCTGCTCTGTACACTTTATAACCAGGCAAGTACTTTTCTAAATACGTTACCCAAATACTCTCGTCTTTATTAAAAAGCGAAATTAAAATACTCTTCATTTATTGTTAAAGAAATAAATTATTCGAATTAATTACTTTTATATGATACTGATCATACAGATCTAATACTGCTTTATGTTCTGTAACAGATCGATCTCCACAACAATCCTCTAAAACATATACTTCATAACCTCTTAAAAATGCAGAGTTTGCAGAAAACATAACACAAGCCTTCGTGAGTACTCCGCAGAAATACAATCGATTTATTTGATGTTTTTGGGCATAAATATCAAATTCATCCCCCACACTGGCAAATAAATCAAAAGTATGCTTAGTAAGTAGTACTTCATTTGGCAAGGGTTTCGCAAAAGGAGCTATATCACCATGTCCATCACCAAAACCTAATGGGTGTAACGTATACCACCAAGGCATCCATTTGCTTTTTTCTTTATCATCTTTCTCATTCGCATGAATGATAAACATATTTCTATCTCTTGCTCTAGAGAGTAAATTTTTAACATTATTAGATAGTTGTGGGAATTGAGCATCAATACTATTGGGAAATTTCTCGGAAGTAGTATATAGATATTCTTTTTGAAAATCTATACATACGATAGCGGAATGTTTTTCAAAATTATCTATCATCTTGCAAATAATTGGTTTGCTATATCTTGAAAAGCTTTAAACTCAATAGCATTTCCTGACGGATCTAAAAAAAACATCGTTGCCTGCTCTCCTGCCTCTCCTTCAAAACGTATGTAAGGATCAATGATAAACTTCACTTCTTTATTTTTAAGGTTTTCTGCAAGTTTCTTCCAAATGGATATAGTTAAAACTACTCCGAAATGCGGAATAGGAACATTTTTACTATCTACTAAATTAGTCGTATTCTCTTCCTTTTTATCAAGATTCTCTTTTTTGTGAAGAACCAATTGGTGTCCAAAAAAATTCAAATCTACCCAAGTACTAGAGCTCCTTCCTTCAGAGCATTCCAGAACCTCTTTGTAAAAGTTTTTAGATTTCTCTATATCTTGTACAGGAATGGCTAAATGAAATGGTAAGATTTCTTTCATAATATGTTCGATTTTTAATTAATACAAATCTATCTATATTGAAAGCCATCTTTATTTCAAAAATAAATAGAAACTTTATTTTTCCTTTATAAAAAATTCTTTTCAACACATTAATCTTTAATTTTTAAAGTCTATGGCAAAAAGGATCTTGTGTGGATTTTTTATCTGTCCAAATAAACTAATTACAAATACCTTAAAACTCAAAATATCACTATTTTAAAAACAAAATGATTATTATATAGTTATTTAAAGTTCAAATCGATTACAGGTAAAATAAATATAGATTCTAAATAAAGATTATTGTATCTAAAAGTGTTTATTCAAATGAATAACTGTAAGATTTTTATACCAAAAACACGATAGAAAATTCAAATAAAATATTTAATTTTTTAAAATTTGATTAATTTTCTTCACAAGAAAATCAGCTATTTCTTTATTTTGTAGGATAGTTTCTACAATTTTTTCTTTGATAAGGAGATTTAATTCTGGATTCTCATAACTTATGGAAGGTTCATTAACAAAATTATCCAAGTTTTTTTCCAAAAAAATTGTTCCTTTACCTGTAAGAAGCCAAGTAGGATTTATTTCAGGAAACGAAATTAGAATTTTGTTTAGTACATTACTTTTAAATGATGCTTTTCTTCGAATAGCGGTACCTATCGAGTTATTTGAAACACTAATCCTTTCTTCAAAGGATCTTATGTTCATATTGTTTATCTGAATTATTTTCAGAACTCTCTTATAAGTATCATCAGTAAAATCAATCATTTAAAATAACTTTTTTCTTTAAAATTTAGAAATATGTTTGTTTTATATAATTTTGTTTGTATATTTGTATAAACAATTACTCAATCTAGCACAAATATAAATTAAAAGTACCGTCGTTCTTTAAAATAATCGACAGTTTTGGCATATGATAATTGTCTAATTAGAAACTTTTGTCTTGATTAGATATATTACAACATGTATAAACAAAATAAACAACTGATAAACAAACCAATAAGTAAAATCATCTTTATGAACCGCTTAAAAGAAAAACAAATTTAATTTTACATGTAATCTTACTCAATAAATAAACTTTAAAATATAATTATTTGCATTTTAGGGGGTGGAAATAAATCGGGGTGGAAAATATTAATTTCTGCCTCGTTTTCTACAAAACTAACTTTTTTCTAATTTTAATAAAGATCGTTTATAAAAACGATCTTTATTCTATGTAGTAGAAAAATTAATCAGCAAATAACAATAATTGAGCTGCTGCTCCTTTTGCTCCATCACTTCCTGCTTGACCTAGAACTCCTATTTCTTTTGCGCCTTCGGGGTTCCCTCTATGATAATCACTTGTTTTTTGATAAACGTGATTATTGGAATAGAAACCTAACTCTTTTGCGCCTTCAGGATTTCCTCTGTGATAGTCACTTGTCTTCTGATAAACCCTTTTATTTTTTATGAACCCCAACTCTTTTGCACCTTCAGGATTTCCTCTGTGATAGTCACTTGTCTTCTGATAAACCCTTTCATTTTTTATGAATCCTAACTCTTCTGCACCTTCAGGATTTCCTCTATGATAATCACTAGTCTTCTTATAAACTCTATCTTTAGCGATAAAACCTAGTTCTTTCCCTCCTTCAGGATTACCTGTGTAATAAACACCTGTTTTTTGATAAATCCTACATTGTGAAACAGCTTCTAAATAAAAAGATAAAATAAAGACAATCAGCAGTATTATTTTCCTTGTACTCATTTTTATAAATTTTGGTTAATATTTTCTAAAATACCCTAAAAGAATAACAAAAAAAACAAGTATTTATACTATAATTTAAACCAGTAAAAGGTGAAAACTACATGCCCTAAAATTGTATTAACTAAAATTTTATGCCCTACCAATTTTAAAGAAAAAAGATTTAACTTATGAATAAAATGATCCCGTCAAACAAAAATTAGAGGTCTGCAGCATGGTATTACTGCAGACCTACTATTTTTATTTATCCATCAAAACTGAATTACTTAATTCTCTCTTGTACTTATTTTCTTTTAGTTGTTCTGCTATCTTATAAACATGTGGTGGATTTAAAAGATTCATATGAGAAGCTGATAATTTATAAATAGTGACTTCTTTCTCTGTCATATGACTCCATCCATAATCCTCATCTTTTACACCAATAGCTCCCTCTTCTGCTCTGAATAAGGTAACAGGAACATGATATTTTCGATTCTCATTAGGCAAATATTCCTTCCAAATACCTTGATGCTTTAAAAACATATATACAAAATTATGAAACTCCATTTTACTCATAGCATCAAATCCTAAACTTACAAGTCGATAATAAATAAAATCTAACTGCTCTGATTCATTTAAAGATTTTAATTCTTCTTCCTCGATAGTACTCGTAAAAAATGACTCTTCTATAAATGCTTCAACAAGCATCTGATAAATACTTATAAGATCTTTGATAAAAGCAACCTCGATGGAAGTCTTCTCTTCGGAGCTCATAATCCCAGCGTTCGGCAAACCATCAAAAGAAATAATTTCACTCACCTCAAAGCCTTTTTCTTGAAGCTGAAGTGTCATTTCATGTGCCACACTGGCCCCCATGGAATACCCTGCCAAACGGTACGGCCCTTCTGGATCTACAGCTTGCATATCTTTAATATTTTGGGTAGCAATTTCCTTGATATTCGTATGAGATGCTGTTATACCATCCAATCCATATGCCTGAAAACCATAAACGGTGTAATCATTTTCCAATACTTCGGCCAAAGCATAAAAAGACACAATATTGCCTCCTGCCCCTGGAGCACAAAAAATCATTTCTTTTTTAACATTATCTTGCTTACTAATCTTCACCAACCCTGAAGGAATAATTAATTCTTCTGAATTTTCTATTAGACGAGACAAATCTTTTAGTACCGGAAATTGAAAAACTTGTTGAGCAGTTACTTTATGTTCGAACGAAACTTTAATTCTTGAAAGCAACTTAATCACTAATAAAGAATGTCCACCTAAGGCAAAAAAGTTATCATAAATCCCAACTTTATCAACAGATAGCAACTCTTCCCATATACCCGCCAATGTAATCTCAGTTAGGGTTGATGGCGCTACGTAACTTTCTCCCATAAATTCAATCGACTTTTCCTCAAAGTATTTTCGATCTTTCTTACCGTTGGATGTTAAAGGAATCTCTTCAACACTAATGATAAATTTGGGAACCATATAATCTGGTAATAGTGCTGATAATTGGTTCTTTATATAATCTCGATCAAAACTTAGCTCGTCTGAAACTAAACAATAGGCCACTAATTCTTTACCTCCTAAATCTTCTTTAACAACAACAACGCTATCCTCAATAAAAGACACGCTGTTTAACAGCACCTCAATCCCCTCCAACTCTATTCGTTGACCTCTTATTTTTACTTGATGATCTTTACGCCCCATAAACTCTAGGTTACCATCCTCTCTCCATCGAGCCAAATCTCCTGTTCGATATAAAACGCCCTCACCAAATGGATTGCGTATGAACTTATCTCTTGTCAAATCAGGATTATTTAAATACCCTCTTGAAACACCTCTACCACCAACGCACAATTCTCCATAAACACCTATTGGTTGCAATTCAAATTCAGTAGTTAAAATATAAACATGATCATCACTAATTGGCCTACCAATAGGGACATCCCCTGTAACTTTATCGATGGTATAAAATGTGGTAAATGTTGTATTCTCTGTAGGTCCATAAACATTGAGAACTCGCAAATTAACATGGCGGTCCTTTAACTTTTTTATATGATAGGGTGACATTCGCTCACCACCTGTTAAAAGAGTCTCAAGACTACTAAATATAGCTATATCGGTATCTATCAATTGATTTAACCAACTGGTAGTTAAAAAACAAATAGTTACTGAATGAGATTTCAATAACTTTGAAAAAGAATCACTACTTAATAAACTCTCTTTCTTTGATAACACTAGCTTACCTCCATTTAACAAAGCTCCAAAAAACTCAAAAGTAGTTGCATCAAATGATAATGAGCCTGTTGAAAGAATAACACTTGAAGAATCCAATACTGAATACTGACTATCTATAGCTAAACGAACAATACTCTGATGCTCAACCATCACTCCTTTAGGCCTGCCCGTAGATCCTGAAGTATAAAGAACATAGGCTAAACTACTTCCTACTAAAGATTCTTTTAAATTCCCTTCTGTATTGATAATAGTGCGATTAGCTGCCCATTCCTTTTCTATGACAACACTCGTCAATTTATCTTCAAATGATAATGATGGGAGTTCTAAATCTGATTGAACTAATATCAGCTTCAGAGCTCCTTCTTTATTACCCTTGAAAATACTATCCTCTATAAGGTAACTGAGCCTTTCTTTAGGATACTCCGTATTCAAAGGAACATAAGCTCCTCCTGACTTTAATATTCCGAAAATACTAATCATTAACTCTATAGATTTATCCATAAAAACACCAACAAGAGTCTCCTGTTCTACTCCTATACGTTGTAAGTATAAAGCTAACTGAGTACTTCGTTCATCTAATTCTTGATACGTCAACTCTTCTTCTTCAAAAACAATTGCAACGGTAGCTGGATGCTTTGCTACCTGACGACGAAACAGCTCACAAACACTAACCTCTACCTCTGAATAAAGAATACCTGAAAAAGCAAAATCTTTCAATAATAATGAGCTCTCCGAAGCAGAAACAATACTAAAATCTCTTAAACTTTGATGCTCTTTAGACACAAAATGCTCTAAAACATATACCAAACCATCTAGCATTCTTTCAGCCGTTGACTCTTTGTAGATATCCGTGTTGTAATTCAATAAAATAGCCAAAGAATTACCTGGATAATCCACAAACTCTATTTCTAAATCAAACTTTGAAATATTGTAATCAATAGACTCCCCACAAACATTTGTATCTCCTAGACGAAAACCTCCATCAAAAACAAGATAGTTCACAAGAACTTGAAAAAAGGGAGTCACTGAAGTATCTCTATCTGGTTGTAAAGCCTCTACTACCTTATCAAAAGGAATGCCTTCATATTCTCGATCACTTAGCAACCCCGTCAAAACTCTTTCAAAAATAACACGTATACTTTCTGATGATGAAAAAGATAAACGACTAACAAAAGTATTTACAAAAAAACCAATAATACTCTCAAATTCCTTCCTTGATCGATTCGCTGTTGGAATACCTATACAAATGTCTTCCTGACCACTGAATTTGTGCAGTAACAAGTAAACGCTACTTAATAGAACGGTAAATAAACTACCGCCTAAACCCTGGCTATAATCTGTTAATGATGACTTCAATTCAAAACTTATCTCTCGCTGAACAGTATTACCCGAACCACTCGCCATATTGGGTCTTTTATAATCTACAGGGAGTGATAAATTTATGTGACCTGATAAACGCTCTTCCCAATAAGACAAGCCTGAAGATAAGTAACCCGAGGATACATTTAATAATTGCCAGTTAGCATATTCTAAATACTGATAACGCAAATCAGGCAATACGGGTAAGGCGGATTCAAGAAACGATTCGTAAACAGAAGCTAATTCCTTCATTAAAATCTGTAAAGACCAACCATCAAAAATAATATGGTGAACCGATAAGCAAAAGATAAAATCTTCTGCTGATATACGAACCAGCATGCTTCTTATCAAATCATCCTGCTCTAAATCAAAAGAACGCATTAGAAAATCTCTACAAACATTCTTTACAAGTACTTCTTTATCTTCACCATCTAGATGAACCATATCTTTTTCTATGACAGATAATTGTAAAGCGTCACGAACTTCTTGAAATACCACCCCCGATTCATCTTTTCTAAATGTAGTACGTAAAGACTCATGACGTGCCACTAAATAATTTAGACTCTTCTCTAAAATAACGCTATCAATAACCCCACGAACCCTTAAAGAAATAGGAATAATGTATTGATCTGATTGACCAAGTTCTGATAAAAACCAAAGCCTTTGTTGTTCTGAAGATAAAGGAACCTTTAACCTATTTTCTAAAATAGGAACCACTTCGGTAAGCACCTGATCAGAAGCTTCAATAACAGCTGATAACTCAAATAAATTACTCGCAGAAAAAACATCTGATACAGACAAGGAAACAGCAAAGGAAGCTTTTATTCTTGAAAGCAACTTAATCACTAATAAAGAATGCCCCCCTAAAGCAAAGAAGTTATCATGAATTCCTACTTTATCAACAGATAACAAATCTTCCCAAATACCTACTAATGCTACTTCGGTTGGAGTCGATGGCGCCATGTAACTTTCTGTATCGTATGCCTCTAAATCTGGAGCAGGCAATAATTGCTTTGCAACCTTTCCGTTGGGTGTTAATGGTAATTCATCTAACTCAACAAACGCACTCGGTAGCATGTAATCGGGTAGAATGTCTTGTAAAGAACTTTTTAATTCTGAAAAATCAATTACTTCCTGAGATAGCACCAAATACGCTACTAGCGCTTTGTGAGCTTTATCATCTTCTCGCAATATAACAACAGATTGAGCAATCCCTTCCTGTTGGTCTAAAGCTGTCTCAATTTCTCCTAACTCTACTCGATAGCCTCGTATTTTTACCTGATCATCTTTCCTGCCTATAAATTCAAGCGTACCATCTGAAAACCATCTCGCTAAATCGCCCGTCTTATAAAGGCGTTCACCCTCCTTAAATGGGTGGGCAACAAACTTCTCTTTCGTTAACTCTGGTTTGTATAAATAACCATTTGCTAAAGAAATTCCTGAAACACATAATTCACCAATAACACCTACAGCAACAAGATCATGAGAATCATCTAATATTAAAAGCTCCGTATTTGAAATAGGTTTTCCTATTGAAGGCAGTGAATTAGCCGTTAAAATATTAGTAATAGAATAACTACTCACAACATGAGTCTCAGATGGACCGTATTGATTGATTAACTTACATCCTATCTCATCAATAAAATCCCTAATTTCAGAATGAAGACGTAGCTGTTCTCCTGCTGTAATAATTTCTTCCAAACTCTTCGGACACAATCCATTTGATCTTGCACTCAATGCTAAACTCTCCAAGACTACAAAAGGCACAAACAAATGCGTAATAGCATGTATATTAATTACCTGTATAAGTTGCTCCATATCTTTTCGCTCCTCTGAACCAATCATAACTAACTCATGTCCAAAGCAAAGCGTACTCGCTATCTCTTGAAAACTAACATCAAAATTAATACTTGCAAACTGTAAAACTTTACGACTCAACTTATTCTCAAACTGAGATTCCTGCCATTCTAATAAATTTACCAAAGAAGTATTACACATTGTTACCCCTTTAGGGACTCCTGTAGAGCCTGAAGTATAAAGAATATAAACTGCATCTTGTTCAGAATAAGGAATCTTTAAACTCAGTGATGATAACGCTTCTGCTAATAAAATTGAATCTATAGTTACTAAAGATATAACGTTAGAGCGAAGTTCTAAATCTAACTTAGTATCAACAGAAGTTAGTACCGTACTCAATCTAGATTCTGAGATAATTGTTTGCAATCGGTTTGATGGATAAGAAGGATCTAAAGAAACATAAGCACTTCTTGTTTTTAAAATCCCTAAAATACCAACGATCAAATCGATTGAACGCTCCATATAAACACCAACAATACTACCTTCTATAATTGATTCTTGTTGTTGTAAATAACACGCAACCTTATCAGAACATTCATGCAATTCTTCATAACTCATCGACTCTTCTCCAAAGGTAATAGCTGTCCTATCTGGAAACTCTCTTACCTGATTCAAAAACATACCTATAACTGATTTATGTTGATTAGGCACCTCCAAAGTATTGGAAAATAAGCTTAACTTATCCCTTTCATGAATAGTTAAATATGACAAATCGTCTATCAATACATTTGGTACTAGCATCTGCTTCATCAATTCTTGTAAATGACCTGCAATCATTTGAACAACACTATTCGATATCAAATCTTTATGGTACATTATCTTAAAGGATAATCCTGATTCATTCTCAGAAAAACTTAATGAAAGCGTGTAATTCGTAGCTTCTTCTCCCTTGATATTCTCTATACCAAAGCCCAATAACTCTTCTGTATTCAATGCATCTATAGGGTAATTCTCAAAAACAACTAGGCTATCAAATAATTCTCCTGAAACAGGACTCTCATCTATAATATCTCTTAAAGAAACATAACCATGTTCTTCTCTACAGATCGTATGTGAACTCTGAATTGATTGTAACCACGAAACAACATCTTGATCTGAACGAATACTCATGCATAGTGGAATCGTATTAATATAAAGACCTACTCGATCTGTGATATTGCTTAGCTTTGGATCTCGTCCTGAAATTGTAACTCCAAAACAAACCGAATCTTGACCTGTATACTTTGATAATAAATAACCCCAAGCTCCCTGAACAAATGTATTAACCGTTATGCGATGCTCGTCTGTAAAAGCGTGAAGAGAATCATTTAATGATAAAGGAACACAAAACTCCTCAAAGGAATTACCTGATACCTTATTGCGCTGGTTTACATCTCGTAAAAAAGGCAAGAAAGTAGGACTGACAATTGCTCCCATATAAGAGCGCCAATATGATAAGGACTCAAAAGGATTCTTTTTCGCTAAATAACGAATATAATCACCATAATGATCCGTTGCTCGTGATGGCAAATCACCTCCCTGGTAAAGCGCTTGGTAATTCTCTACAAAACAACCAAACAAACGTGATAAAGACCAACCGTCCCATAAAATATGATGATTCGTGAAAAACATACGGAAACGATCATCTGATAACCGAACCAAACTTATGCGGAATAAAGAACCCTGATCCATACTCAAACCTATCAATGATTGCTCTTCGACAGCAAATGACCTTAGCCTATCTTCTTGAGCAACTCCTGTTAAATCACGAAAATCTAACTCGTAAACAGGTGCTGTAGTAGACTCATAAACACATTGTACAGGAATACTTAACGAATCCTTGAAAATACCCGTGCGTAAAATCGTATGATCTGAAATAATACCTCGCCAAGAACTTAAAAATAAAGGAAACGATAAAGCTCCAACAAAATCACACGCAAGCTGAACAACATAAGCATTAGAGCCTTCATCGTATAAACTGTGAAATAACATGCCTTCTTGTAAAGGACTCAATGGATATATATCTGAAATAGCATACGGATGAATCGAAGATTTCTTAAAACTTTGTAACGACTCAAATGAAATATCCAATGGCAACGAATAATCAATCCTTGTTGGTATAGCCTCTGAAATACCATGACAATGGGCTACAATACAATTTAAAGCATCCTTAAAACCATCCGCTAGTCTTACAATCGTAGCCTCTTCATAATGATCCTTACTATAGCTCCAAGAAAATTGTAAACAGCCGTTTAATAAAAAACCATTAATCGCAATCTTATGTGGATTCTGATTAGACAAACCAATTGGTGAACCAATACTTTCAGTACTTAAATGAAAATATTCTGAGGAATCTGAGCTCATAGAAGATTCAAAGCTCCCTAAATAATTAAATACAATCGATTCAAAAGGTACAGATAAATCTGAACGAATCGATGCTGAATTAGATAAATATCGTAAAACACCATAACCGATTCCTTTAGCAGGAACCATTCGCAGTCGATCTTTGACGGTCGCTACTAAAGAACCAATATCCTCAGATTCACCTAAAAGAGGTAAACTAAAAGGATATAAACTCGTAAACCACCCAACTGTTCTGTTGATATCTAAGTGTGAAAATAATTCCTCTCGACCGTGTCCTTCTAAGGCGATCACGAAATCATCTCCTTCAACCAATGCACTCAATGTCATCGACAAAGCACTTAGTAAGATATCATTAATATCTGTTCCATAAACAGAATGGACTTCTTTAAGCAATGAATCACTCAATGAACTATCTATAACCTGATTATAATCCGTACTACGCGCGTAGGTAACCGATGATAAACATTCCTTATCTACAGAAAGTTCTCTGCACATAGATAAAACATCAGACCAATAACTAAACTCTCCCTCCAAACTCAAAGAAGATCCATAAAGCTCCAATGCAGTAATCCATTGTCGGTAAGAACTACCCTTAGAAGGTAGATTCTTTTCTACACCTAAATGATAATTAGCTAACAAAAAGTTTAAATCCTCTAATAGAATTCGCCATGAAACACCATCAATTCCTAAATGATGAACCACAATTAACAAACGATTGTATAAAGCTTCATCAGGAGTTTCTATAAAAACAAAACGAACCAAATCTCCTTTGCTGATATTCAAGGATGATTGATAGTTTGCCCCTAAAGTAGCCATTGCTGATAAAGTATCTATACGCTCTGAAACAACAACTGCCGAACAATCACCATAAAACTGAGTCGGTAAAAAAGAATCTTCAACAGCAGTATAACACAAACGAAGTGCATCGTGATGGGATAATAATGTGTTTGCTGCTGAAGATACTGATGCTAATGAAACATCTTTGGATAGGTTCAATAAAACAGACTGATTGTAATGATCACTATTATGAAACTTCTTCTCAAAAAACTGTTGCTGAATTGGATGAAGTGATAATACTCCGGATAACACTCCTTCTTCCCTGTTTATTACCTTTCCTGCCTGAGAAACATGCTTTGACAACTCCCCAATGGTCTGATACTTAAAAAGATCTTTTACAGTATAGTGAATTCCTTGAGACTTACTTAAACTAACTAACTGAATCGCTTGAATCGAATCTCCCCCTAATGAAAAAAAGTTATCGTTAACCCCTACTTTATCAACAGATAACAATTTCTCCCAAATACCTACTAATGCAATCTCAGTTGAAGTCGATGGTGCTACATAACTCTCTGTATTGTATGCATCTGAATCTGGAGCAGGTAACATATTTTTAGCAACCTTTCCATTAGTGGTTAAAGGAAATGCTTCTAACAAAACAAATGCACTTGGCAACATATAATCGGGCAGAATGTCTTGTAAAGAACTTTTTAATTCTGGAAGATCAATTGCTTCCTGAGAAGGCACCAAATACGCTACCAACTCTTTATGAGATTTATCATCTTCTCGCAATACAACAACAGATTGAGCAATCCCTTCCTGTTGATCTAAAGCCGTCTCTATTTCTCCTAACTCTACTCGATAGCCTCGTATTTTTATCTGATCATCTTTCCTGCCAATAAATTCAATCGTACCATCTGAAAACCATCTCGCTAAATCACCCGTCTTATAAAGGCGTTCACCCTCCTTAAATGGGTGGGCAACAAACTTCTCTTTCGTTAACTCTGGTCTTCCCAAATAACCTTTAGCCAGCTGCACTCCTGCCAAACACAACTCACCAACAACTCCTACAGGAACCAACCTCAATGCCTCATCTAAAACATACATTTCAGTATTGGGTAATGCCCCCCCTATAGTAACCATTCCATCTTCCCTAATAGGGTTCTTTGACCAAGTAGAACACACAGAATTCTCCGTAGGGCCATATGCATTGATTACCTTTACTCCTTTTGATTGCAAGCGTTGAGTTGATGATGCTAATAATGGCTCTCCTGCAGAAACCAAAAACCTAATAGACGATAAAGATGGTAATTCATCTTCTAATAATTGTTGGTAAGTAGGAGGCAGTGTTAAAACACTTATCTGATACTCTTTCAGCACCTGAACCATAGCTTCTTTTGAATGGATAGTCGCATCGGTTACCATGACAATCCTCGCACCTACTATCAAACTTGCATATATCTCAAAACCAAATACATCAAAGGATACCGAGGCAAACTGTAACAAACTATCTTGAGAACTTAGCTCCAAATCCCTTACTTGAGCCATGGCTAAATTGGAAACTCCGCGATGACAGCACAATACTCCCTTAGGAACTCCTGTAGTACCTGATGTATAAATAACATACATCAATTGGTCTAAATCAATTGTTATAGCAATCGGCGCTGATTCATAAATTGCTAGATCAAGCTCATCTAGTCGAACCATATGTCCTATAGACAAGCTATTCTCAAAAAGTTCCTCTAAAGAAGACGCTGTTAAAATAAGGGATGCTTTTGTGTCTTCTAAGATAAAATCAATACGACTTTGAGGATACTTTGGATCTATTGGAACATACGCTCCTCCTGATTTTAAAATACCTAAAATACCTATGACCAAATCAAATGAGCGCTCCATGCACAAAGGAATCAACTGCTCTTTAGTTACCCCTAATGATAAAAGATGATTTGCTAATTGATTCGAAGCTGCATCCAATTCCTGATAAGTCATGCTCGAATCCCCAAAAACAAGAGCTTCTGCTTCTGGATGCTTTGCTACCTGACGACGAAATAAATCCACCACAGTTTGCGTAACCTTATAACTAGTAGCAATGGATTGAAAATCTTTCAATAATAATGAGCTCTCCGAAGCAGAAACAATACTAAAATCTCTTAAACTTTGATGCTCTTTAGACACAAAATGCTCTAAAACATACACCAAACCATCTAGCATTCTTTCAGCCGTTGACTCTTTGTAGATATCCGTGTTGTAATTCAATAAAATAGCCAAAGAATTACCTGGATAATCCACAAACTCTATTTCTAAATCAAACTTTGAAATATTGTAATCAATAGACTCCCCACAAACATTTGTATCTCCTAGACGAAAACCTCCATCAAAAACAAGATAGTTCACAAGAACTTGAAAAAAGGGAGTCACTGAAGTATCTCTATCTGGCTGTAAAGCCTCTACTACCTTATCAAAAGGAATGCTTTCATATTCTCGATCACTTAGCAACCCCGTCAAAACTCTTTCAAAAATAACACGTATACTTTCTGATGATGAAAAAGATAAACGACTAGCAAAAGTATTTACAAAAAAACCAATAATACTCTCAAATTCTTTCCTTGATCGATTCGCTGTTGGAATACCTATACAAATGTCTTCCTGACCACTGAATTTGTGCAGTAACAAGTAAACGCTACTTAATAGAACGGTAAATAAACTACCGCCTAAACCCTGGCTATAATCTGTTAATGATGACTTCAATTCAAAACTTATCTCTCGCTGAACAGTATTACCCGAACCACTCGCCATATTGGGTCTTTTATAATCTACAGGGAGTGATAAATTTATGTGACCTGATAAACGCTCTTCCCAATAAGACAAGCCTGAAGATAAGTAACCCGAAGATACATTTAATAATTGCCAGTTAGCATATTCTAAATACTGATAACGCAAATCAGGTAATACGGGTGAGGCAGATTCAAGAAACGATTCGTAAACAGAAGCTAATTCCTTCATTAAAATCTGTAAAGACCAACCATCAAAAATAATATGGTGAACCGATAAGCAAAAGATAAAATCTTCTGCTGATATACGAACCAGCATGCTTCTTATCAAATCATCCTGCTCTAAATCAAAAGAACGCATTAGAAAATCTCTACAAACATTCTTTACAAGTACTTCTTTATCTTCACCATTTAGATGAACCATATCTTTTTCTACGATAGATAATTGTAAAACATTACGAACTTCTTGAAATACCACCCCCGATTCATCTTTTCTAAATGTAGTACGTAAAGACTCATGACGTGCCACTAAATAATTTAGACTCTTCTCTAAAATAGCGCTGTCAATAACCCCACGAATTCTTAATGAAAGAGGAATAATGTATTGATCTGATTGACCAAGTTCTGATAAAAACCAAAGCCTTTGTTGTTCAGAAGATAAAGGAACCTTTAACCTATTTTCTAAAATAGGAATCACTTCAGTGAGTACTTGATCAGAAGCTTCAATAACAGCTGATAACTCAAATAAATTACTCGCAGAAAAAACATCTGATACAGACAAGGAAACAGCAAAGGCAGCTTTTATTCTTGAAAGCAACTTAATCACTAATAAAGAATGCCCCCCTAAAGCAAAGAAATTATCATGAATTCCTACTTTATCAACAGATAACAAATCTTCCCAAATACCTACTAATGCCACTTCGGTTGAAGTCGATGGTGCTACATAGCTCTCTGTATTATATGCGTCTGAATCTGGAGCAGGTAACATATTTTTAGCAACCTTTCCATTAGTAGTTAAAGGAAATGCTTCCAACAAAACAAATGCACTTGGCAACATATAATCGGGTAAAATGTCTTGTAAAGAACTTTTTAATTCTGAAAAATCAATTGTTTCTTGAGAAAGCACCAAATACGCTACCAACTCTTTATGAGATTTATCATCTTCTCGCAATACAACAACAGATTGAGCAACCCCTTCCTGTTGATCTAAAGCTGTCTCAATTTCTCCTAACTCTACTCGATAGCCTCGTATTTTTACCTGATCATCTTTCCTACCAATAAATTCAAGCGTACCATCTGAAAACCATCTCGCTAAATCACCCGTCTTATAAAGGCGTTCACCCTCCTTAAATGGGTGGGCAACAAACTTCTCTTTCGTTAACTCCCGTCTTCCCAAATAACCTTTAGCCAACTGCACTCCTGCCAAACACAACTCACCAACAACTCCTACAGGAACCAACCTCAATGCCTCATCTAAAACATAGGTCTCTGTATTGGGTAATGGACTTCCTATAGTAACCATTCCATCTTCCCTAATAGAATTCTTTGACCAAGTAGCACACACAGAATTCTCCGTAGGCCCATACGCATTGATAACCTTTACTCCTTTTGATTGCAAACGTTGAGCTAATGGCGCTAATAGTGGCTCTCCTGCAGAAACCAAAACTCTAACAGATGATAATTCATCTTCTAATAATTGTTGATAAGAAGGAGGTAGTGTTAAAACATTTATCTGATGCTCTATCAACACCTGCCCCATGGCTTCTTTTGAATGGATAATCGCATCGGTTACCATGACAATCCTCGCGCCCACTATCAAACCTGCATATACCTCAAATCCAAACGCATCAAAGGATACCGAGGCAAATTGCAACAAACTATCTTGAGAACTTAACTCCAACTCCCTTACTTGAGCCATTGCTAAATTAGAAACTCCGCGATGACAGCACAAAACTCCCTTAGGGACTCCTGTAGTACCTGATGTATAAATAACATACATCAATTGGTCTAAATCAATTGTTATATCAATCGACGCTGATTCATAGGTAGACAGATCAAGCTCATCTAGTCGAACCATATGCTCTATCGACAAGCTATTCTCGAAAAGATTCTCTAAAGAAGACGCTGTTAAAATCAGGGATGCTTTTGTGTCTTCTAAGATAAAATCAATACGACTTTGAGGATACTTTGGATCTATTGGAACATACGCTCCTCCTGATTTTAAAATACCTAAAACACCTATAACCAAATCAAATGAGCGCTCCATACACAAAGGAATCAACTGCTCTTTAGTTATCCCTAATGATAAAAGATGGTTCGCTAATTGGCTCGAAACGATGTCCAATTCCTGATAAGTCATACTCGAATCCCCAAAAACAAGAGCTTCTCTTTCTGGATGCTTTGCTACCTGACGACGAAATAAATCAATCACAGTTTGCGTAGCACTGTAACTCGTAGCAATGGATTGAAAGTCTTCCAATAATAAAGAGCTCTCATTAACTGTTAAATATGACAAATCGTCTATCAATACATTTGGTACTAGCATCTGCTTCATCAATTCTTGTAAATGACCTGCAATCATTTGAACAACACTATTCGATATCAAATCTTTATGGTACATTATCTTAAAGGATAATCCTGATTCATTCTCAGAAAAACTTAATGAAAGCGTGTAATTCGTAGCTTCTTCTCCCTTGATATTCTCTATACCAAAGCCCAATAACTCTTCTGTATTCAATGCATCTATAGGGTAATTCTCAAAAACAACTAGGCTATCAAATAATTCTCCTGAAACAGGACTCTCATCTATAATATCTCTTAAAGAAACATAACCATGTTCTTCTCTACAGATCGTATGTGAACTCTGAATTGATTGTAACCACGAAACAACATCTTGATCTGAACGAATACTCATGCATAGTGGAATCGTATTAATATAAAGACCTACTCGGTCTGTGATATTGCTTAGCTTTGGATCTCGTCCTGAAATTGTAACTCCAAAACAAACCGAATCTTGACCTGTATACTTTGATAATAAATAACCCCAAGCTCCCTGAACAAATGTATTAACCGTTATGCGATGCTCGTCTGTAAAAGCGTGAAGAGAATCATTTAATGATAAAGGAACACAAAACTCCTCAAAGGAATTACCTGATACCTTATTGCGCTGGTTTACATCTCGTAAAAAAGGCAAGAAAGTAGGACTGACAATTGCTCCCATATAAGAGCGCCAATATGATAAGGACTCAAAAGGATTCTTTTTCGCTAAATAACGAATATAATCACCATAATGATCCGTTGCTCGTGATGGCAAATCACCTCCCTGGTAAAGCGCTTGGTAATTCTCTACAAAACAACCAAACAAACGTGATAAAGACCAACCGTCCCATAAAATATGATGATTCGTGAAAAACATACGGAAACGATCATCTGATAACCGAACCAAACTTATGCGGAATAAAGAACCCTGATCCATACTCAAACCTATCAATGATTGCTCTTCGACAGCAAATGACCTTAGCCTATCTTCTTGAGCAACTCCTGTTAAATCACGAAAATCTAACTCGTAGACAGGTGCTGTAGTAGACTCATAAACACATTGTACAGGAATACTTAACGAATCCTTGAAAATACCCGTGCGTAAAATCGTATGATCTGAAATAATACCTCGCCAAGAACTTAAAAATAAAGGAAACGATAAAGCTCCAACAAAATCACACGCAAGCTGAACAACATAAGCATTAGAGCCTTCATCGTATAAACTGTGAAATAACATGCCTTCTTGTAAAGGACTCAATGGATATATATCTGAAATAGCATACGGATGAATCGAAGATTTCTTAAAACTTTGTAACGACTCAAATGAAATATCCAATGGCAACGAATAATCAATCCTTGTTGGTATAGCCTCTGAAATACCATGACAATGGGCTACAATACAATTTAAAGCATCCTTAAAACCATCCGCTAGTCTTACAATCGTAGCCTCTTCATAATGATCCTTACTATAGCTCCAAGAAAATTGTAAACAGCCGTTTAATAAAAAACCATTAATCGCAATCTTATGTGGATTCTGATTAGACAAACCAATTGGTGAACCAATACTTTCAGTACTTAAATGAAAATATTCTGAGGAATCTGAGCTCATAGAAGATTCAAAGCTCCCTAAATAATTAAATACAATCGATTCAAAAGGTACAGATAAATCTGAACGAATCGATGCTGAATTAGATAAATATCGTAAAACACCATAACCGATTCCTTTAGCAGGAACCATTCGCAGTCGATCTTTGACGGTCGCTACTAAAGAACCAATATCCTCAGATTCACCTAAAAGAGGTAAACTAAAAGGATATAAACTCGTAAACCACCCAACTGTTCTGTTGATATCTAAGTGTGAAAATAATTCCTCTCGACCGTGTCCTTCTAAGGCGATCACGAAATCATCTCCTTCAACCAATGCACTCAATGTCATCGACAAAGCACTTAGTAAGATATCATTAATATCTGTTCCATAAACAGAATGGACTTCTTTAAGCAATGAATCACTCAATGAACTATCTATAACCTGATTATAATCCGTACTACGCGCGTAGGTAACCGATGATAAACATTCCTTATCTACAGAAAGTTCTCTGCACATAGATAAAACATCAGACCAATAACTAAACTCTCCCTCCAAACTCAAAGAAGATCCATAAAGCTCCAATGCAGTAATCCATTGTCGGTAAGAACTACCCTTAGAAGGTAGATTCTTTTCTACACCTAAATGATAATTAGCTAACAAAAAGTTTAAATCCTCTAATAGAATTCGCCATGAAACACCATCAATTCCTAAATGATGAACCACAATTAACAAGCGATTGTATGAGGCTTCATCAGGAGTTTCTATAAAAACAAAACGAACCAAATCTCCTTTGCTGATATTCAAAGATGATTGATAGTTTGCTCCTAAAGTAGCAATTGCTGATAAAGTATCTACACGCTCTGAAACAACAACTGCTGAACAATCACCATAAAACTGAGTCGGTAAAAAAGAATCTTCAACAGCAGTATAACACAAACGAAGTGCATCGTGATGGGATAATAATGTGTTTGCTGCTGAAGATACTGATGCTAATGAAACATCTTTGGATAAGTTCAATAAAACAGACTGATTGTAATGATCACTATTATGAAACTTCTTCTCAAAAAACTGTTGCTGAATTGGATGAAGTGATAATACTCCGGATAACACTCCTTCTTCCTTATCTACCACCTTTTCTGACTGAGAAACGTGCTTTGACAACTCCCCAATAGTCTGATACTTAAAAAGATCTTTTACAGCATAGTGAATTCCTTGAGACTTACTTAAACTAACTAACTGAATCGCTTGGATCGAATCTCCCCCTAATGAAAAAAAGTTATCGTTAACCCCTACTTTATCAACAGATAACAATTTCTCCCAAATACCTACTAATGCAATCTCAGTTGAAGTCGATGGTGCTACGTAACTCTCTGTATCGTATGCATCTGAATCTGGAGTAGGTAACATATTTTTAGCAACCTTTCCATTAGTGGTTAAAGGAAATGCTTCTAACAAAACAAATGCACTTGGCAACATATAATCGGGCAGAATGTCTTGTAAAGAACTTTTTAATTCTGGAAGATCAATTGCCTCCTGAGAGGGCACCAAATACGCTACCAACTCTTTATGAGATTTATCATCTTCTCGCAATACAACAACAGATTGAGCAACCCCTTCCTGTTGATCTAAAGCCGTCTCAATTTCTCCTAACTCTACTCGATAGCCTCGTATTTTTACCTGATCATCTTTCCTACCTATAAATTCAAGCGTACCATCTGAAAACCATCTCGCTAAATCGCCCGTCTTATAAAGGCGCTCACCTTCCTTAAATGGGTGGGCAACAAACTTCTCTTTCGTTAACTCCGGTCTTCCCAAGTAACCTTTAGCCAACTGCACTCCTGCCAAACACAACTCACCAACAACTCCTACAGGAACCAACCTCAATGCCTCATCTAAAACATAGGTCTCTGTATTGGGTAATGGACTTCCTATAGTAACCATTCCATCTTCCCTAATAGGATTCTTTGACCAAGTAGCACACACAGAATTCTCCGTAGGGCCATATGCATTGATTACCTTTACTCCTTTTGATTGCAAACGTTGAGCTAATGGTCCTAATAATGGCTCTCCTGCAGAAACCAAAACTCTAACAGATGACAACTCATCTTCTAATAATTGTTGATAAGTAGGAGGCAATGTTAAAACACTTACCTGATACTCTTTCAGCACCTGAACCATAGCTTCTTTTGAATGGATAGTCGCATCGGTTACCATGACAATCCTCGCACCTACTATAAAACCTGCATATACCTCAAAACCAAACGCATCAAAGGATACCGAGGCAAATTGCAACAAACTATCTTGAGAACTTAACTCCAACTCCCTTACTTGAGCCATGGCTAAATTGGAAACTCCGCGATGACAGCACAAAACTCCCTTAGGAACTCCTGTAGTACCTGATGTATAAATAACATACATCAATTGGTCTAAATCAATTGCTATAGCAATCGGCGCTGATTCATAAGTGGCTAAATCAAGCTCATCTAGTCGAACCATATCTCCTATCGATAAGCTATTCTCGAAAAGATCCTCTAAAGAAGATACTGTTAAAATAAGGGATGCTTTTGTGTCTTCTAAGATAAAATCAATACGACTTTGAGGATACTTTGGATCTATTGGAACATACGCTCCTCCTGATTTTAAAATACCTAAAATACCTATGACCAAATCAAATGAGCGCTCCATGCACAAAGGAATCAACTGCTCTTTAGTTACCCCTAATGATAAAAGATGGCTTGCTAATTGATTCGAAGCAACATCCAATTCCTGATAAGTCATGCTCGAATCCCCAAAAATAAGAGCTTCTGCTTCTGGATGCTTTGCTACCTGACGACGAAATAAATCCACCACAGTTTGCGTAGCACTGTAACTCGTAGCAATGGATTGAAAATCTTTCAATAATAATTGCTGTTCCGATTTAGGTACTATTAAAATATCATTTAAGGGATTCGCTAAGCTTTCTTCAAATTGTCTTAAAATAAAAAATAACCTATCTACAAAAAATACAATATCTTCTTTGCTAAAGTAACGCGTCATGTAATCAACCTTAAGCTCCAATGGAATCTCAGCTCCATAATCACACCAACGTATGGATAAAGGGTACTGTAAATGTTTTGTACTGGTCATATGCTTTATCTCAACATCTATACCTGAAGCTAATTTTTCCCTAAAACCAAGTGGTTCATAATTTACTATGACATCAAAAATATGTTGACGGCTTTCGGAGAGTATATTAAGGCTTCTATTTAAAAATGAAATTGGATAATTACGGTGCCTAATATCATTACGCTGTGTTTTTTTTATCTCAGCAAGACATTCTAAAACAGATTGCTCTGAATCATAATTCCCTTTATAAGCTAACACAGAGACGAACATTCCTAAAGTATTACGCTCTGTTCTCCCCCCCCTATTATGAATTGGTGTTCCTATAGAAATACCCTTCTCTGCTGTTGTTTTACCAAAATACAAAAGCAATGCAGCAATGGTAAGTTGTGACAAACTTGCTCCCGTATTTTTTGTTAATCGTTCAAACAAAGATCTATCTGAGGCTGAAACAGCGTATGAGAATCGTTCTCCTCCAGAAAATTCTTCTTTACCTATGTTCTTCGGGGTAACAAGGGTCTTGGGTACTTCTTTATATTTTGACTCCCAATACTCTTTATCAGTAATAAATTGCTTGGAAGACAAATAAGCTATGTTTTTATTGATTGCCTCTACATACGATGGATAATTTAATTCCTTGGCTGTTTCTTGAATCAACTGATCATATCTATCTGTTACATGATTTACCAATACAGTAAATCCAAATCCATCAATAATAAGATGATGAAAAAGCATCTGCCACCAATATTCTTCCTCTGATATTTTTAACAAAGCAAACCTGCAAAGCATACCCACTTCAATATTGAACGGGGTGTCAAACTCTTTTTGAATCCATTTTTTCCCTGATGCTACAGGATCTTCGTAATGTGACAAATCAACCTCTTCAACAGGAATGTTCTGTATTTTATCCTCTAAATGATAAGAGGGTCCTTTACTAGAACTACTAAACCTCATGGAAAATACGTCAAAAAAGCTAGGGAGTTCTTCTAAAATATTCTTAAATAACTCTACATTTAATTGTCCTTTTAAAACAGTATATCCTCCAGTATTATATAAAGGACTTTGGGGATCGATCATTTGACCTAAATAAATTTCTTGCTGAGCAAGGTGTAATTTCTTTTTTTTGGGCATCTGTGTTTGGTTTAGTTTGGTTAATATGTATTATACAAAAACACATACATAAATGTACTTTTGAGGATATAAACCAAACCCATATAAAACTAAACAGCTGGTAAACAACAAATAAAACCTACAAGTAATGATAAAATAGAGTAAAAAGAAAAACTCCAAATAACAAAAACATCATATTTATTAACTAGAACCGATAAAGCAATACATCAGGTTTGGTTTTTCATAGTGAATCTCGTAAAAAAAAGATGTTTTGTAAATGCGTAAAATTACTATGGCTTCCACCTCAAAAACCCTTTAAATACTTGATGTAGATAGATAAATTATTAGAGGATATTTAAAAAATTAGAAAAATACATGCAATTTTTAAAATTAAATAACATTTCATAGTTTTATTCAACGTTTTTTGAGTAGTAAAATAAGATAACTAATTCTACTAGCGCTCTATTTTTTTAAAAAAACTAGAGTTTGATTGAAAAAATCCGTTGGATTTTCTGCATGCAACCAATGGCCCGCATTGATTATTTCTTGCATTTCTGAATTTATAAAATGTGTTTTTATTAAGGGAATATCTTCAGAAGTAATATATTTTGATTTGGATCCAAATAAAAATAAAACACTCCCTTTAAATTCTGTATTTAAAGGCAAGGGTCGACCTACCTCCTGATTATTAGCAGTCAATACTTTTAAATTAAATCTAAAATCGAGTTCCTCTTTATTTTTTCTGTAAACATTTTTAAGTAAAAACTGACGAACTCCCATTTCTGGTATTAGTTCAGATAATTTTGAATCTACTAATTTTCTTGTATTTTGAATATTAAAATCAACAGAGTTAAGCGCTGTTAAAATATCATGATGATGAGGAGGGTATTGTCGTGGCGAGATATCTGCTATTACTAATTTACTTAACAAATCAGCATATTTAACAGCAAATAACATCGCTGTTTTTCCTCCCATTGAATGCCCCAATATATGCGGTTTTTGAATCGAATGGTATTGAATATAGTTTAATAAATCATTGGCTAATAATTCGTAATTAAATAAATCTGAATGAAAGCTTCTACCATGATTTCTTTGATCAATTAAGTGGACCTCAAAACCTTCGTTTGCAAATTTATTTGCATGAGACTTCCAATTATCACCCATACCAAAATATCCATGTAAAATCAACAAAGGAACTCCTTTACCAACTATTTTTGAATGTAAAATACCCATCTCTTTTTAACGAAGTTATTTGAGTTTATGCAAATACATATTTACCACATTTTCTAATCCCAGATAAATACTTTCAGAAATTAAAGCGTGACCTATTGACACCTCTGCTAAATTTGGAATATTTTGTTTGAAGAATTCTATATTTTCCAAATTTAAGTCATGACCCGCATTAATGCCCAAGCCTAAATCATTTGCTAAATTAGCAGCCTTCGAATATTTATCTACGACTTGGTAGTTTCCTTTCGCATATTCCGTAGCATAATCCTCTGTGTACAATTCAATTCGATCAGCTCCTGTAGTTGATGCTGCCTCTATAAGGTTCAAATTTGTATCTATGAAAATAGAAGTTCTTATACCGACTTCCTTAAACTCAGATATAATATCCTTTAAATAAGATTGATGCTTCACAGTATCCCATCCTGCGTTTGAAGTTAAAACATCATCTCCATCTGGAACTAACGTAACTTGGGTTGGCTTAACTTGATTAACTAAATCTTTAAACTTAGTAATTGGATTTCCTTCTATATTGTATTCTGTAGTGACAAGAGGCTTTAAGTCGATTGCATCTGCATATCGAATGTGCCTTTCATCTGGTCGTGGATGAATCGTGATGCCATCCGCTCCAAATTCTTGAATATCTTTAGCAACTTGTAATAAATTTGGAACGTTCCCTCCCCTTGAGTTACGTAACGTTGCTATTTTATTTATATTTACACTTAACTTTGTCATTGTAAAAAATACTTAATAATATTTAGTAAGATTTTGTTGAAGGCAAAGGTAAATCATTAAATCATTTTAACCTATATCCGTAATGATGAATATTAACGATTTTATACTAAACGAAATTCAAGAACTACACCTTGATAACACTATAGCGGATGCTCTTGAATTATGTAGGGAGTTGCCCATAACTCACATTCCAATAGTGAAAAATGGAAAATTAGTAGGCTGTTTACCTAGTAGTGATATTCAAACAATTGAAAATAAAAACGACGGGTTAAAAAACTACGACTATTTACTTGATCATTTTTATACTAGTGAAAAAGCAAGCTTATTAGATTTAATTTCTTTATTTGCCGACAATGATTGTAATTTAATTCCTGTCTTGGATAAGGAGTTAGGGTATATTGGATATTATGAATTAGGAGACATTTTAAATGCTTTTGTCGACAGTCCTTTCCTTCATCTAGATAGTGAAACATTGGTAGTAGAAAAAAATAATACAGACTATTCAATGAGTGAAATTTCTCAAATAGTTGAAAGTAATAAGGGGAAACTTTTAGGAATGTATATCTCCTTTGAACATCAAGAAACAGTTCAGATTACCTTAAAAATATCAACAGATATTATCAATGATATTATACAAACTTTTAGACGTTATGGTTACACGGTTATTACCCAACATGAAGATGATTCTTATTTAGAAGAACTCAAGGATAGAGCTAGATACTTAAGGAAATACCTTGACATGTAACTAAAAATTAAAATTTTAAAATTAGAACTAATATTTTGAAAAAAGTAGCTATTTACGGTCAATCTTATACTATATCTGCCGAAAAGGAAATCAAATTATTACTAACTATATTGAACCAACATAATATCGTTGTATTTTTTGAAAAGGATTTTTACGACCTACTTACAAAAGAACATACACTTGATAAAAAATATCCAACATACACCCATTTTAATGACTTATCAGATTCTTTTGATCTTTTTTTTACTATTGGTGGAGACGGGACAATTTTAAGGGCTATAACCTACATCAGAAATTTAAACATTCCGATATTAGGAATAAACACGGGGCGTCTTGGCTTTTTAGCAACTGTTCAAAAAAATCAAATTGATCAAGCGATCAAATTAATATTAAATGAAGAATATACAATTCATGAAAGAACCCTCTTAGAAATTCAAACCAACCCAAAAAATGAGGAGTTCACTGAGCTGAATTTCGCATTAAATGAAATAACTGTCGCCAGAAAGAACACCACTTCTATGATTGGAATTAAAACATTTTTGAATGGAGAATATTTAACAAATTATTGGGCTGATGGGCTTATTATAGCTACCCCAACAGGCTCTACAGGCTATTCACTTAGCTGTCAAGGCCCCGTAGTACTGCCTAATTCAAAAAGTATCATCATAACTCCAATTGCTCCACACAATTTAAATGCCAGACCAATGTTAATTTCAGATGAAACCTCCATTGAACTTGAAGTTAGTGCACGAGAAAAAGATTTTTTATTAACACTAGACTCAAGAATTACCACTGTAAATCAAGACACAAAAATACTCATAAAAAGAGCTCCGTTCACGATCAAAAGTGTGATTTTAAAAAACCAATCATATTTAAAAACACTAAGAAGTAAGTTACTTTGGGGAGAAGATACTAGAAATAAAGCACTTTAAGAAAAGTTCCTACAATAAATTAGCAAAAAAAAAGTTAATCAGAAAAGACAATTTATTAACTTTTTAAAGCAAATTCATTTTACTATATTTGCACGCCAATTTTATAATGAAAAAACGAGTTTTATTCATATTATCAGTAATAATTTCAACTATAACCCTTGCACAGAGCCATGAAGTGGGTATTTTGCTTGGCGGTTCTAACTTTATTGGAGATGTTGGAAGGACGAACTATATTTACCCAAATAAGCTTTCTGGTGGTATTATGTACAAATTTAACATAAACCCAAGAATAGCCCTTAGAGGGAACTATACCTATATTTCTCTTCAAGGAAATGACAGTAATTCAGATAATTCTTTCCGAAAACTACAAAACAGAAGCTTTTCAAATAATATTCATGAATTCGCAGCAGGGGCTGAATTTAACTTTTATGATTATAATATAAGTGACTATAGAACAACTTACACTCCTTATATTTTTGCTCAGTTAGCTGCATTTAATCATGGTACTGCCTCAAAAAGAGCTCTTGATGATGAAATATATTTTCAAAATAAGTTTTCTTTTGCAATTCCTTTTGGAATAGGAATTAAAGGTTTATTATTTGACTCCCTTGCAATTGCTTTCGAAATAGGAGCTAGATATACTTTTACAGATGAGATAGATTATAGCACGCCGAAAATTAACAATCTAGATTTTGGAGGAAATGGAAATGATTTATATACCTTTACGGGAATATCAATTGTTTATACCTTTGGAAGACCACAATGTTATAGTGGGTTAACTAATTAACATATATGAAAGAAAAATTACGAAGTATTAATTTACATAAAGTCCCTAATCATATCGCTGTTATAATGGATGGAAACGGTAGATGGGCAAAAGGTAAAGGAATGCAACGTATTTTTGGTCATCGTAACGCCCTTACTGCAATAAGAGAAACCGCTGACACCGCATCAGAATTAGGAGTTAAGTATCTAACAATGTATGCTTTTTCTACAGAAAATTGGAGTAGGCCAAAACTTGAGGTGGATGCGTTAATGAGTCTATTGATTACTACTTTGAAAAAAGAATTACCCGAATTTATGAAAAAAAATGTAAGGGTAAACGCTATAGGAAACACAAAAATTTTACCGAAAACTGCTCAAAAAGTCCTGAATAATGTAATTCAAGAGACTAAAAACAATCATAAAATTACACTTACCTTTGCCCTTAGCTACGGAGCTAGAGAAGAAATTGTTAATGCTATTAAAAACATATCTAAAAAAGTTGTTAATAATGAATTAGAAATAGAAAAAATTAACGATAAAATTATAAATAATCATTTATATACATTTAATTTGCCTGACGTTGATTTGATGATACGTACAAGTGGGGAACATAGAATAAGTAATTTTTTATTATGGCAAATGGCTTATGCAGAAATTTATTTTACGGATGTATTATGGCCTGATTTTAGAAAAGAAAATCTTTATAATGCCATATTAGATTATCAAAATAGGGAGAGACGATTTGGAAAAACAAGTGAACAGATTAAAACCAATGAATAGAAATTCATTTTTATTTGCACTCATAATTACTGCTTTTACGGTAATAAAAGTAAAGGCTCAAGAGACCAAAAACAATATTAAAAACACCTCCAATATTGTTAATTATGAAAAAGGGAAACAATATATTTTAGGGGGTATTACAGTGACTGGTTTACAAAAATTCAATGAACAAACTGTAAGAGTATATAGTGGATTAATAACTGGTCAACCAATCAGACTTCCTGGTGATAAGCTTACAAGTGCAATAAAAAAACTATACGAAAGTAAGCAATTCAGTGAAGTAGATGTTTACTTATCAAAACGAGACGGGGAAACAGTTTATTTACAATTTGATGTTCAAGAACTACCTCAACTGGCAAAAATTAAAATTAGTGGTGTTAGTAAATCCAAAGCTAAAGATTTGGAAAAAGAAACTGAGCTCAGAAAAGGAGTTATGGTTACAGATAATTTAATTGTAACGACAAGAAATTACATAAAGAAAAAATACACTGATAAAGGTTTTTTAAAAACAAAAGTCTCTGTTGACACAAAGAAAGATACTTCTGATGTGAATACAGTAAGTATGAGTATTTTTATAGATAAAGGTGATCGTATAAAAATAAAAGAAATAAATTTTTCTGGCAACAAAGCTTTATCAAGTAGATCGTTGAGAGGTGCCATGAAAAACACCAAGCGTAAATTTTTAGGACGCTTCTGGAAATCATCAAAATATATCGTAGATGACTATAAAGAGGACCTAGAAAATATACTTGAAAAATATAGTGAAAGAGGTTATAGAGATGCACGAATTTTGTCAGACAAGGTTAGCTGGAACAATGATAATACTATAAACTTAGACATAGAACTTGAAGAGGGACGTCAATATAGGTTTGCAGATATCGTTTTTGTCGGTAATAAAAGTTACTCTGACGAACAATTAAAAAATCGTTTAAAAATAGAAAAGGGAGATATTTACAATGGTAAAATACTAAAGGAAAGAATTTCAGGAGATGGAACTCCTACTTCTCAGGATATACAGACATTATATCACAATAGTGGTTTTTTATTTTCTCAAGTTAATGCAGTAGAAACAAAAGTGAAAAATGATTCAATTACTGTTGAAGTAAGAATAAGAGAAGATGAGCAAGCAACGATTAAAAAAGTAACAGTTTCTGGTAATGATAAAACAAATGACCATGTTATTTTCAGAGAACTTCGTGTAAAACCTGGTGATCTTTTCAGTAGACAAAATATTATTCGTTCAATTCGTGAAATTGGGCAATTAGGTTTCTTTGACACAAATGTTACTCCCGATGTAAAACCTAATTACCAGGATAAAACTGCTGATATTGATTTTTCTGTTGTTGAAAAAGGTGGTAGTCAAATTGAACTTCAAGGAGGTTATGGAGGAGGCTCTTTTATTGGGACATTAGGTTTGTCTTTTAATAATTTCTCAATAAGAAACATATTCAACAAAGAAGCATATAAGCCATTACCTATGGGAGATGGACAGAGTTTATCGCTTCGTTTACAAGCTAGTAGAACATTCAACACTTACAGCTTTTCATTTACAGAGCCTTGGCTAGGAGGTAAAACTCCTCAATCACTATCTTTTTCGATATATACATCAAACCAGTATAGGTTTAACTTTAGAACAAATACTGTAGATAGAGACCAGAGTCTAAGCATCTTAGGAGCTCAAGTAGGACTCTCTAAACGATTGAAATGGCCTGATGATTTTTTCAGTCTGTCTCAATCAATTAGCTACCAGCGAATAGCTCTTAATAATTATAACTATCCTGTTGGCTCTTCCAGAACTGATTTTATTAATCAAGGAGATCTCAATAACTTAGCTTATACAATAGCTTTTTCAAGAAATTCTGCTGGGCCTAGCTTAATTTTTCCAACCTACGGTTCTGAATTTACGATTCGTGCAAAAGCAACGCTTCCTTATTCACTAATAACTGGTAAAGACTATTCGAAACCAGATGATGCTTATTCTGGATCACCCGAAGAACAAGCCTATTTTGCAGACAAATATAAATGGCTTGAATACTACAAACTATCTGCAAAAGGTAAATGGTATAGTCAGCTAGCTAATAAGTTGGTTTTAATGTCAAACTTTGAATTAGGGTACTTAGGAACTTATAACAATGAACTCGGAATAACTCCAGTAGAGCGCTATTTTGTTGGTGGAGATGGTATTGCTCAAGGACAATTAGATGGAAGAGAAGTTATTGGTCTTAGAGGTTACGAAAATAATAGGATCTCATCTATTGATGGAGGCTCTATATACAATAAATTTCAATTAGAATTACGTTATTCTATAACAGATAAACCATCGGCTTCTATTTATACATTAGGATTTTTAGAGGCAGGTAATTCATATGACAATTTTAAAGAATATAACCCGTTTAATTTAAAACGTTCAGCAGGTCTTGGTGTTCGTATTTTTATGCCTGCTTTTGGTTTGTTAGGTATCGATTTTGGTTATGGATTTGATCCGTTACCAGGATTTGAAGATACTATTGACCCAACTCAAAATTCAGGTTGGCAAACACATTTTATAATTGGAAGACAGTTCTAAAATCAGTCATTTATAGTTTTTCTGATTTTTGGCACGATTTTTTCAAAATACATTATATCAAAATGAAAAAAAACATTTTTATAACAGTTCTTTTATTTATTGTAACTGTAGCTTTTTCCCAAAAAAGTCAGCGCTTAGCTTATATTGACATGGACTACATTCTAGATAATATTCCTGAATATATTGAAGCTCAAAATGCACTTAATGCTAAAGTTGAAAAATGGAAAAATAAATTAGATAAAGAAGCTCGCAAAATAGAAGTTTTAAAAACCGACTTGTCTAATGAAAAGGCTATACTTACAAAAGAGCTTATTGAAGAGCGTGAAGAAGACATTCAAGTAAAGCAAGAAGCGTTAAGACGTCTTGAATCTTTATACTTTGGCCCAAGAGGTGATATGTTTAACCTTAGAAAGCAACTTATACAACCTGTTCAAGATCAAGTTTATAATGCTGTTCAAGACATCGCCTCAAAAAAGAAGTATGATTTTGTTTTTGATAAATCTTCGGATTTAGTCATGCTATATTCTAATAAAAAACACGATATTAGCGACCTGATTGTTAAATTAATAAGAATTGATCAAAAACAACAAAACAAAAAAGAAAAAATAGAGGCTAAAAAAGAACTTTTAGCTAACAAAAATATAAGCGAAAAGCAAAAGCAACGAGAAGCACTCAAGCAAAAGAAAATAAAGGAAAGAGAAGAAAGAATAAAGAAAATTGAAGAACAAAGAAAGGCTCGTTTAAAAGCTCAGGCAGATAAAAGAAAACTATTAATGGAGAAAAAAGAGGCTTTAAGAAAAGCTAAGGAAAAAGAAAAAGCCGAAGAAAAGAAAAATCAAGAAGAAAACAAATAAATCAAGAATAAAGACAATTATTAAATCAAAACAACAAAAATGAAACATTTAAAGAAGTTATTATTAGCTGCAGTTTTTACAATTGGATTGGCTGGTGTTGCTAACGCTCAAAAAAATGCGCATATTGACACTGTTAAATTGTTAGAAAATATGCCAGAAACAAAGGCAATGCAAATTGAGCTTGATAAGTTAAAGAAAACTTACAGTGATGACATTGAAGGTATGATCAAAAAACATCAAGCTAAAATAGCTAAATATGACGCTGAGGGTAAAAGTCAAACTCAAGAAGAAAATCAAAAAAGAGTTATAGAAATTCAACAAGAAAGACAAAAAATAGCTCAAGCTGAACAACAAGCAACTCAGGAATTGTCAAAAAAGTTTCAAGAAAAAAGAGTTCCGATTATAAAAAAAGCTCAAGAAGCAATAAAAGCTGTTGCTGCTGAAAAAGGATTCATTTATGTATTTGACTCTGCACCTGGTAGTGGTCTTATTGTTTTTGAAAAAGGGGAAGATATTTATGAAAGTGTAAAAGCAAAATTAGGTTTCTAATACACGTTGTAAAGGATATAATTAAAAAACCTACTTTCATATAAAAAGTAGGTTTTTTATTTTTGTAAGTAACAATGAAACATTCTGAGTATCCTATTGGTTTATTTGATTCCGGAATTGGCGGAACGTCTATTTGGAAAGAAATACATTTCTTAATGCCGAATGAAAGTACTATCTATCTCTCTGATAGTAAGAATGCACCTTATGGAAATAAAAACAAAGAACAAATTATTGAATTTGCCATAAAAAATACAGAATACCTATTAAGTAAAAATTGTAAAATAATTATTGTAGCATGTAATACCGCAACAACCAATGCTATTGATGTTTTAAGAAATCGGTATAAAATACCTTTTATAGGTATTGAACCAGCAATAAAGCCCGCAGCTTTAAAAACAAGAACAAATGCTGTTGGTATTCTTGCCACCAAAGGAACTTTAAACAGTAAATTATTTGAAAAAACTTCTTCTAGCTTAAGTACTGAATTAGCTATAATAGAACAAGTAGGAGAAGGTTTAGTAAACTTAATTGAAAAAGGGAATATAAACTCAAAAGATATGGAAATACTTTTAAGAAGATATCTTAAACCTATGATTAAAGCGAATGTTGACCACATTGTTTTAGGCTGTACTCATTACCCATATCTAAAAAATCAAATACAGGATATTGTAGGCCCCTCTGTTATAATTATTGACTCAGGTAATGCTGTAGCTCTGCAAACAAAAAATATATTGGAATCGAAAAACTTAATCAATAAGCAAAAAGAAATTAAGCCATTCCACAATTTTTTTGTGAATAAAAAGGCTAGTGTACTAAAAAAAATATTAGAAAATTATAAATCCGAAATAGAAATCAAAGAGGTTTATTTTTAAAATAAACTACCATTAATATTAGGGCAAGCTGACGCTCTTCTTTTTCTGCATAGTACATTTATTCCAAATGACAATTGGTGGAAATTACCGTTACCAAATACAATGTCTCCAGTTTGTTTAGTATATGTATAACCAAACATAAGTTTATTATAATTTATCCCTATAAATGGTGAAATATAATTCGTATTTCCAAACACATCTCCTCCAAATCCTATTCTATAGGATATTCCACTCCATAATTGTGCTCTATTATTCTTTATTTTTTTGTAAAATTTCATATTCAAATCCAAAACTTTTTCCCCTGTATGGTCTTTATATTGTAACATCATCGTTGGTTCTAATTGAATTCTTTTTTCATTTCCGAAAAAATAACCTGCACTAATTATAAAATTTTTCAGGTTAAGAGATTCAAATTCTGAGTTTAATTGACCTTTTGCTGATAGCAAAATATTTTTTATTGTTATATATGATGAAAACCCTTTATAATGATATGCTATTCCAAAATCTGCATTATAATACATATTACTTTCTACAATTTGGCTTATAGTGGGGTCATTAAAAAAAGTAGTTTGATCAACCTGATTTTGAACTATTGACATTGAAAGTCCAAAAGACAACTGATTGAATTGATTTTCATTTCCTAACGGTAAATGATATGCATATGTTCCCTGAAATGCTTTTTGAGAATGAAATCCATTTTTATCATTAAATAACACAAAACCATATGCAGCCTTTGAGTCCATACCTGTTTTAGAATGGAAACTTAAAGTTTGTAATTCTGGAGCGTTTTTTACACCTGCCCATTGCTGTCTTGCTGTTAACCTTACCTTTCCACATTCTCCAATTCCTGCTGCTGCTGGATGGATTAAATACACATTATCTGAGAGATAATCAAAATAGATCGGAAGTGTTTCTTGAGCTCTCGTGTGAACTCCAAACAAAAACAACATCAACGGTAGAATTACATTAATCTTCATCAAAATATCTAATAGGTATCAAATATAAACAACAACAAGCTAAAAAATGTTAATTTTTCAAAAAACAAAAAATTATAATATTAACAAAAATATATATTTACTAAATAATTGACTATGTCTTATGTTTATTCATAAGTTACTATATTGCCTCATAAATTACAAGAAATGGCATCATATAAGTTTCATAACTCGAGTATTTCAGGTCAAAACTATGTAGGTTTTAAGCTATCCGCAAAAGGCACAAAAACATACAAAACCTATAACCCTGAACTACAAAAACAAAACGATTACATATTTTATGAAGCTTCTAACGAAGAAATAAATGAAGCTGTTAAGCTGGCTAATGACGCTTTTACAATTTTTAAAACCTTTTCTAGCACTAAAAAAAGTAGGTTCCTTAATAAAATAGCTGAAGAAATTTTGAACATTGGGAATCTACTAATAGAAACTTATTGTTCTGAAACAGGTCTTTCAAAAGAAAGAGCAATTAAAGAACGAACAAGAACTATATTTCAACTGCATTCCTTTAGTAAATTATTAAATGAAGGAAATTGGATTGAAGCTAGTATTCATAAAAGCAACACTCAAAGAATTTCATTACCAAAAATTGATTTAAGAAGGATGAATATTCCCATTGGACCTGTCCTTATTTTTGGTGCTAGTAACTTTCCTCTTGCCTACTCGACTGCTGGTGGTGATACGGCATCTGCACTAGCTGCTGGCTGTCCCGTTATTATAAAATCACACCCGATGCATTCCGGAACTGGTGAACTAATTTCATCCGCTGTTATAAAAGCTGCTAAAGAAACAGGTATGCCAAACGGTGTTTTCTCAAATTTAAACTCCAGTGGAATAGAAGTTGGACAAATACTAGCAAAACATTCATTAATTAAAGCTATTGGCTTTACAGGAAGCATTGAAGGAGGTAGATCTTTATTTGATATAGCTTCCAAAAGAAAAGTTCCAATTCCTGTATTTGCAGAAATGGGAAGCGTTAACCCTGTTATAGTACTCCCCTCAATACTTGCATCAAAAACAGAAGAAATATCTAAAATATATGCCAGTTCCATTACCACAGATGCCGGACAATTTTGTACAAAACCAGGTCTAATTTTTGGAATTGATAGCAAACATTTTGATCTTTTTATAGAAAAATTAGTACAAGAAGTTCAAAAAACCTCTCCAAAGTGCATGATAAATCCTGGAATAAGAAATGCTTATAATATCAAACGAAAAGAAATAATTTGCGGAGAGAATGTTTTAATAAAAACTACTTATAATAGTGAAATTGAAAATAAAAATTATGCTCAACAAACGATTGCAATAGTAAATGGAGACGATTTTATCAAGAATAATTTGCTTCAACAAGAAGTATTTGGTCCGTTCTCATTAATTGTAAAGTGCAAAAATATAGAAGAACTAAAGAATGCTATTAGCAATCTAAATGGGCAGTTAACTGGTACTATTCTTGGCAGCAAGAAAGAACTATCCGAACATTATCATTTACTTTCAATTTTAACAGATAAAGTTGGTCGTATTATTATAAATGACATCCCTACAGGAGTAGAAGTATGCTCCTCTATGGTTCATGGGGGTCCCTATCCATCATCAACTAACCCAAAGTTTTCGGCTGTTGGAACAACTTCCATAAAAAGATGGATAAGACCTATCAGTTTTCAAAATTGGCCTGATGATTTACTACCAATTGAATTAAAGGATGAGAATCCTCTTGGAATATTTCGCTTAGTTAATGATAAACTCACAAACCTACCTATTAAGAAAAACAACTTTAATAATAAACAGGATTTTTAATCTTCCTACAATAATATTTTAAAGTGGAAATAAACTTTAAAAAAATCCTGTTTATTTTAGCTTTGGGTATGAAAATTATTCTTATTTCAAAAACAAATACCGATCATTAGGTTCTATAACCCTATAATCAATAATTAACATCATTATTATTTTTATAAAATATTATCTAAATTAAATAAGGCTATAAATTCGTGAGTTCCGTTTTGTTCTGCTCTTAAATCGTTAGTGTATAAACGGTATCCATACCCCAATTGAATCCAATCAACAACAGGTAACAATCCATTGATATGAAAAGAATTATTCCAAGTATATGACAATCCAATATTATACTTTTTATTTATTTCTAACACTCCATTTATATCAAAAAATAGCGGAGCTCCTTCTTCAACTCTAATTAAAGTTGAAGGTATTAACATCAAATTATTATTTAGTATAAAACTGTAGCCTCCTCCAATAGATATATCTAGTCTATTGGCCTTTTTGGATCCAATTATTGTTTCATATTTATTGTCAATCAAAATATTATTTATTGATAAATGCATGAAGTAATCATCGGTAGTAATAGCAGCTCCTATTGTAAAATTAGGACTCACTTTATTAATTGCCTCAGCAAAAAGCTGATCGTTTTGCTCTTCTGTTTTTATCTTATTGATATCTCCATTATAAATATTCGCTAGTGCTTTGATTCCAAATTGCAGCTTATGAGTCTCTGCTAATTTCAATTGATAAGAAATATCTAAAGCTAATTTGGTTTGACTAAGTACAAATACTTTATCATTTATTACACTAAATCCAATACCTAATCCGTTTTTAAAAGGCATATTTAAAGAAAAAGTACTAGTTCTTGGTGCATCTTTTATACCCACCCATTGCATTTTTGAATTAACTATTAACTCAGCATTTTTTTGTTGTCCCGCAAATGCAGGATTTACCAAATTAAGACTATAATTATACAATGAATAATCTACATTTGTCTGCCCAAAAACAAAAGACCCCCAAACAATATTAATAACTATTATGATTATTTTTTTAAAATACATCTTATTTTTTTTAATAATTAACAAATACCCACCCCTTAAGTGTTATTTCTGTACCCGTATTTAAAATAAAATAATACGGGCCTACCGCTACCTTTGAATCACTAGAAAATGTGAGTTTACCTTCAGATATTCCTCCCCAATCATTATGATATGGTTTAGCTCGAAAAACTAAGTTTCCTTTACGATTAAAAATCTGTAATGAATTATTAGGATATTTGGTTGAAATATTAGGCAAAATTCTCCACACATCATTTTTACCGTCTCCATTTGGTGAAAAAGCCTGAACAAGATCTGACAACTTAATTGAGTCCATAGGCAAGCTCGGATCTATTGGATTATCTGTACTTTTCTTAAATTCTACCTCGACAGTAGTGTCTATATCCATGCCATTTAACTTGCCTGATAGCGTTGCTGTTCCAGGAAGAACACTACTCGTTAAATAAGCAACATAAGTTCCATCATTATTATCCACTATACTACTCAACTCACCTACTGTAGTATTTAGACTAACTGAATGCCCTCCATGATTTAAAATATCACCGTTCGCATTAAACAACTGCACTGTTATTAAACTAGAGGAGAATCCATTTGCTAAAATTTCGGTCGGACTAGCAGTAATTTGAGTTTTAGACGTAGATGGGGTAAAGTCATCTATATTTATGTTATCGAAATATAAACGAATAATTGGTAAGGCACTGTCATAATTTCCAGTTCCTGACTTTTGATCTTTTTTAAAATTTTCATATCGAAGTGAATTTTCTTCACCTGAAAAACATAAAAAAGAAGGAGACGAACCACAACCTATAAATCCACCTAAAGCTTGATTATTTTCATTTAAAAAATAAATAGCTAACGTTTTATTTCCTGAGTATTGAAAAGGAGTTTTAAATACTATTTGTGTTTTTGAATTTTCAACACTATTTAACCCTCTTTTCCAGGTAATATTACCATCAAAAACTAATGTATAAGTTGATAAATCTGGTTCTTGTGTTGATAAAAACTGAGCTGAATCAACCTCTTTTAGAAAAATTTTTTGATTTTTTGCTTCGTTAAATGTACAATTTGATGTTACCATGCAATCTGAAAAAAAAGCTATTCCCTTGATATTACCTGAGGCTCTAATTTTTGAGGAAGGGTAAAGCATATTTACCCAGCTATTTTTTTTGTCTAGTACAAAGTCATAATTAGCTGGTGCTATTGACGTAATTGATGTACCACAAATAGGAGTACCGACAGTAACTTCCTCTTGAGAGTGTAATTTTAGTGATGTAATTACTAAAATTGTAAAAAGTAATTTTTTGCTCATATTATCATTTTTAACTAAGTATAGGATTATTTATATTATCTTTTTTAAAATTCATTATCAATAAATTAAAAGCATACAATGCTAAAAACTAGAATGTAGGTAATATTTTATTCTCCATTTTTCAATGTAAACTTTGGTTAATTTTAATTAACCTCTAAACTATTTAAATGAAAATATGAAACCCACCCTACTCTAGTAGTTTATTTGTAACCAACCCTTTAAAGTGTTCTTATTTGAATCTTGGAGTTCAAGGATATAGTAATACGATCCAGGAGGAAGCTTTTTATTGTGATTAATAGTTAATTCTTCATTTGAAACTGCATTCCAATCATTTTTATAAGGACTTGCCTTGTAGACTTTATTTCCGTTTACACTAAATACAACTAATGAATTGTTTGGGTACCTTTTTTCTAGATCGGATATAACTTTCCAAGTATCATTGATACCATCATCGTTTGGGGAAAAACCATTAATTAATTTTATACTACGTTTAACAACTACTGTAGCTGTACTAAAAAAATTGCACACATTATTTGATTTTACAGTATAACGATATACATTTTCAGATTTAGTCCAATTGCCACCTAACTCTGGTGTACCTTCCAAAGCTTCAAACAATTCTTGCTCCGAAGGCTCTAAACCTTCTAATAATTCTAATGTAGAATCAATTCCTGCGTTAGGTTTAGGAATTATATTTACATTAATAAATGACATATCACTGCAATTATTAACTCTTACCTCCAATGAATACTTACCTGACATAAGTAATGTTGTGTTCATTCGAATTAAATCAATGTCATATATTACCTCGTTATCTGGTGTAACCCATTCGTAAGTCGCATTTGCTACTGGCTCTGCAGTTAATTGTAATATTTCTCCCTCACAAATGGTTATTTCAGTAATCCCTTTGTCAAACTTTTTACCTTTAGAATAAAATTTAGCACATCTAATATTATGTAATCCGAATATGGTTTGACAACTATACATAAGAATTAATATTAAAATATTTTTTTTCATGTTTTTTATAAATAAACTTTAAATAATATAAAAATGGTAGTTATTTTTCTTCGCATACCTCTTATTAACTCTTATTCTTTATTATTGCTATTGGTCGGGAGGTTACTTCTATATTCACTTTGTTATTTAAAAGTGTCTGGCAATCATCCAACGAAACACTTTTCAAATGAATCTCTTGACTAGTCTCTACATTTGATACTTTAACAATTGCACTTCCTTCAAATAATGTTACTTTTTTTAAAGCTCCTGAATTAATAGCGTAAGTTACGATTGAGTTTTTCATACCTTCAATAATAAAATAAGCATCTTCACCTTCACAAAGCTGTTCATCTTTCCCTTCTATTTTATTAATATAAGGCGCTCTTTTCACTTTAATTGTAGATTCTAAGCTTTCAAAACTACAACCAGATTTATTCCAAGCTTTTACTTTTACTTTATCTCCGTTATTTAAAGAAGCTGTCTTAAAAATATGACTAGTTGATCTTAACTGTTTCTTGATACCGTTTACCATGAATTCATACTCAATACCACCACTAGCTGTAAACTCTACTAATGCCCCATAACAAGTCGTATCTGATGACAAATTGCTTGTCAAAGTAGGTAGGGTCATATCATTTACAATTAGCTTCTTTTTAACTTTACATCCTTTTTTATTTTCGTAACTAATAAAAGTAATCCCTGATTTTATAGCCTTTACAACTCCTTCATCTGTAACAGTAGCAATATTTTCATCAGAAGAAAGAAATATCCCTGAAGTAGATTGGGATCCAAAATCAATTAAATTTAGTTCTTGCCCTACGCATACTTCAAATTTAGATAGGTTGAAGACGGGTAATTTATTTACTTTTAGTTCTAATAATGCCAAATTTGAACATCCTTTTTTTACTACCTCTAAAATGTAAATACCTTCATGAGACTTTGAAAGATTATTAATTGTTAAGTCTTTATTTTCTATTATTGAAGCATCTGGAAGTGTCCATAAATATGTAGCTTCAGTCCCAGCATCTTCTGCTGTTAACTCTAAATTATCACCTTCACAATATTCAAATAACGATTGTTCCATTGATGGCGAACCAGGCATTATTTCAATATCAACTGCAGGAACCGAATTTACTGCTGTTCTTATTCTTGAAGAAGAATCATAAAAAGCCTCTACATTACTTGATGTTATAATTCCTCTCTTTTTTGAAAATTTATTATTTATCTTAAAAAATATATTATTAGTTTCTCCATCTGCATATTTGTAAACTTCAACTAGAAGGTTTTTAGATTTGTGATAAAAAAAAGGCTTCTTAAAAACAATTTTAACGGTCTTATTTTTTGGATCATAAAAAACATAATCGTTATAAACTTCTACCAAGCCTTCATAAGGTTTATATAATGGAGCTAACCACGGATTTGTCTGTGTATTTGAAAAATCATCATTAATTATTTCTGCAAGATTGACTTTCCATAATTGATTAATCAGTGTTGCTGGCATTTTACCTAATAACTTAAATGTTATACTTCTTATCAATCCTGAATAGTTGATTTCATCTCCCAAATAAATAAATTGACTATAACTATATTTTTCAGTAGCATTTATTGGAATATCAGGTCTACTTGAATCTCCATTTATAGTGACAGTTTGTGAACTAATAGAAAATATACAAACTAGCGTTACAATTAGTGTTAAAAATATTTGCTTCATTCTTCAATATTAAGGTGTATCAATCATTTTAAAATCATCTTCTTTTTATGGAAGCTATTGGCTTTTTTTTAAAGGTTAAAATAACACTCTTTGTTACCGTTCCACTTCCTCCTTCAGCAGTCAGTTTTAAAATTATATTTCCACTTTTAATATCAGCACTACTTGCTGAGTATTTTGGATTTAATATTGAATTATCTTCAAAAGTACCAGAACCTGAACTTGACCAAAAAAGTGTGTGATAATTCATTGCTGAAACTCCTGAAAATTCAAAAATATCTCCTGCGCAAACTGTTTGGTTATTAGGTAATTGTATAGCAGGCTGTGATACTGAAAATTTAAAATAGGTTATGGGTAAAGATTTTTCTATATTCCCTGTAGATTTAGCCTTTTCAGAAAGCTTATATATTGCATAAACACCTCTGTCAGTTCCATGGTAAGTAGATAAAAAAGGAATACTTCCCCACATCTCAACATTAACACCTGACTCGTTTTCAAAATAAACTAATAAGTTTTTAATCTTATTGTAATTGAACGATTTATCTAAAACAATATCATTCCTAACTGTATTAAATGTAGTTTTTCTTTTCCAATTAATATCTCCTTCAAATACCAACGTATAAGTAGTTAAATCAGGTTTTGAAACGTCAGTTATCTTATCATCCAATGTTTCTTTAAAATAAATTCTCTGTCTTGAAACAACTGGATAATCTAGATTTCTATTTTTACAATTAGGGTAAAATCCAATGGTGCTTATATTTCCTGATTGTTTTAATTCAGCTCCTTTGAAAAGCATAAGAGACCAGCTATTGTTTTTACCACCATTCCAAGCACCGTTATCATATTTTACAGGCATATTTTGAGTTTGAGAAGAACCGCAACTTCCTGAACCAACAACAACCTCTTGGCCATAATTATTCCTAACCAAGCAAACTAGAACAAAGAACTTTAGAATAGTTAATCGAACCATAAAACTTTAAGTTTTTATCAAAAATTTCGGCAAAACTATATTAATTTATTCTAAATAAAAACTACTTTTGCCGAAATTTTTGATTTTATGATAAAAAAAATAAGTACGCTGGTATTTCTTCTACTTGTAGCTACAGTCAATTCACAAGCGGTTAAATCCAAAGCAGTTTGGTATAAAAATATTGAGCAAGCAATAGACAAAGCTCATAGAGAAAACAAAAAGACGTTTGTTTATTTTTCGGGATCTGATTGGTGTAAACCTTGTATAGAACTAAAAAATGAAGTTTTTGAAACAAAAATATTTAAGGATAAAGCCAATAAAGAATATATTTTAGTCAATATTGATTTTGTATTAAATAGAAATAAACTAACTAGAAATGAGCTATCGTACATTGAAAAATCAGCTGAAAAATACAATAAAAAGGGAATATTTCCCCTAGTTATTGTTCTAAACGAAGAAGGTAAAATACTCACTTCAATTGACGGGTATAAGAGTGAAACAGCTGAATATTATATTGAAAATTATTTAAACGATTAGCTAAATGATCCACTTCATTATCACGCTATTTTTGACAACTTTATTTGTACAATCACAAAATTTGTATCATCGAAAAAAACTTCTAATGGGCGTCGACTTTGAATTTACAGTGGTAGCTCAAAACAAAATAGAAGCTGACAAATATCTTGATAAAGCTATCGAAGAAACCATTCGAATTGAAAATTTAATCTCTTCTTGGAAAGATAACTCACAGACTACTAAAATTAATAAAAATGCAGGTTTAAAACCTGTCAAAGTTAACAGAGAATTGGTACAGCTTATAAAAAGAAGCAAACGAATTTCTGAACTTACCAATGGCTTATTTGATATTAGCTATGCATCTCTTGATAGAATCTGGTATTTTGACAAGGTAATGCCAAGCATACCTGATAGTATGACAATAAAAGAATCTGTATCTAAAATCAACTATAAAAATATCATTATCAATGAATCAAAGAGTACTATTTTTTTGTCTAAAAGAAAAATGAAAATAGGTTTTGGATCAATTGGTAAAGGGTATACAGCTGAGCGAGTAAAATATATTTTAAAAAAAATGGGAGTTAAAGCAGGGTTGATAAATGCTGCAGGAGACATAACTACATGGGGCATTAATCCTATTACAAAAAAATGGGTTATTAACATTGCTAATCCAGATGAAATACAGAATAAAATTGGCAAATTCAATTTACTTGATAATTCCGTTGTAACGTCAGGTAATTATGCTAAATATATTGAATTTAACAACAAAAGATATTCACATATAATAAACCCGAAAACAGGATGGCCTGTAAGTGGACTAAAAAGTGTTACTATTTTTTGTAAAAACGCTGAATTAGCAGACGCTATAGCTACCGCTGTTTTTGTTATGGGTAAAGAACTCGGACTCTCTATGATCAATAAGCTAAAGGGTATTGACTGCTTATTAATTACAAATGACGGTAAAATTCATTCATCTAACAATTTAAAACTAAACTATAATTAATGATTTATAGAAAATTTTTCATGCTACTTCTTCCTATAGTATTTGTAAACTGTACAACGATAAAACCTTATCAAAAGATGTACTTAAATAATGAAGATATGGCTTTATCTGCTCGAAAAATAGAGCAATACGAAGTAAATTCACAAAACTATCGTGAGGGAGCCGCTGGCGCCAATGGTAGTAAAGCGGGAGGAGGTTGTGGATGCAACTAAAAAAAGTAACCTTTACAACTATTTTTTTATGGTCTTCATTTATTTTATTTGCTCAAAAAAACATAAAACAACTCGATAAAACCCAGGTAAACATTCTATATAACTACTATGAACAAGATGGAAATAATGGGGCTGTAACAGGTGGTCTCGGTACCGAAAAGCTTGACAATAGCGCTCCACAAATAACTATCTCTATTCCTGTTAATAAAGTATCTACTTTTGGCGCTTCTATAGGGCTTGATCACTATACATCTGCTAGTACTGCCAATATTGATAAATACGGAAACGAATCAACAACAAGCGCTAGTACTAGCTCAACAAATATTGAAAGAGGTAATAGTTTAGCTAGTGAAGATACTCGAAAGTATTTTTCTTTAAACTTTAACAGAAACATTCCTGATAAACAAACTATTGTATCTGTTTTATATGGTCATTCAGAAGAATTTGACGTAAATTCAAATTATGGAAAAATTACATGGCAAAAAAACTCAAAAGATGGCAATAAATTTTTAAGCATTAATGCTGGTATTTTTATTGATAAATGGCTATTGATATATCCTGGTGAAATTAGAGCTGGAAGAAATAAAGGTGTTGTAAACTATTCGGATGATGACGATGATGATGATGATGATGATGATTTTTTTGATTATTTTGATTATTTTGATAAAAACAACAATAACTATAACTTTTTTGATGACGATGATGATGATGACCATGACGATGACGACGATGATGATGATGACCATGACGATGATGATGATGACCATGACGATGATGACGATGATGATGATGATGATTATAGAAACCCCAAAAGTTTAACAAAAACAGATTATGAATCTGATACTCGTTTTACTTATAACATTGGTATTACATTTGGTGGAAATATCAACCAACGCCTTAATGCTTCTTTAACTGCAGAAATAATTATTCAAAGGGGCTTACTAAGCACCCCCTTTCATAGAGTATATTTTAATGACGGTATTTCAGTTGAAAAAAACAAATTAGTTAAAATTGAACACTTACCTAAAAGGAGAATCAAAAAAGCATTAGGTATCAGAGCAAACTATTATTTAAATAATTTTTTAATTACTCGGTTCTTCTATCGCTTTTATAATGATGATTTTGGTATTACAGGTCATACTTTAGAATTAGAAATACCTTTAAAATTAGGTAGTGGATTAACATTTTATCCGTTTTACAGATTTCATACACAAACAAAAGCAGACCACTTTCAACCTTATGGACAACATGACTTGAGTGCTGAATACTACACATCTGATTATGATTTATCTTCTTTTGAAACCAATAAAACTGGTATTGGCCTCAAGTTTTCCCCTAGTGACGGTGTTCTTAGTTTTAACATAAATAAGAAAAAAAAGTTTCAATTTAAATCTTTAGAATTCAGAATCTCTAACTTTTCAAGAACAACAGGTTTAAACGCTACCTCAGTTACACTTAACAATGTCTTTACCTTTTAAAGTAACGAAAATGAAAAATAAAATAATAATACTCTCAATTAGCATTATTCTTATTGGATGCTATAAATCCATAGATATTAGCTATACCGAAATACATTCACAAAGCAATAATCCATTAATTGGTCTATGGGATGGCATAATAAACTGTCCTGACTGTGAAGATGATAAATATAGATTCACTGTAGCAATAGATAATATAAACGACAACAATACTAATGGTACCTTAAAAATTACTAAAATACCCGAACAACACAGTTATATTTTATTTAAAATAAAAGTAACTACAAATAATAATCTTATTGATATAAAAACAGTTGGAGTAATAGAAGAGATTACAGATATCTCTGGCACTTTTTGGTGTAAAAAAAATAATTACCACCTGAATTTTCTATCCAATCAAAAAATGCTTACAGGAAAATGGGTGTCTTCGAGTAATTGCTCTGTATTCAATAGACCTAATACCATTGAAATAATCAAACAATAAAATTCATATAATGAAATTAGACGAAACCTATTTTTTAATAATAATACTTTTAGTTCTGAATGTAACTGCTCAAGAAAAATATACGCACAATGGTATTTATATTACAAGTGGTTATGAATTTGGATTTTTAGATACTAAAATTGAAGATACAAACCTTACATTTCAAAATAGTAATATTAAAAAAAACTACAATCATTCATTCATTTTAAATGGCATATACAGAACCGCTTTTAGAACAAATATAAAACTAGGATATTCAGTATCTATTAATACATTAATGATCGAAGGGTTAGATAAGAATAGAGCATTCTTAATTGATCATAATTATATTAACCATACCGCTACCATAGGAGCAGGTTATAGTTTTAACTTGAAAAAAAACCTAGATCTAAGTTTAGGTATGGGCTCTGGGCTTACTTTTACAAAAAAAGTCGATATTTATGCTAAGAAAGGTGAGATCACAGATCAAATAACAGCAACAAACAGCTCTTTAAAAAGTGGTAATGTATATTTAATACCTGAGATAAGCATTACTCTTTATTTGAGAAATGAAAACACGCTTACTTTTGGGAGCAGATACTTTTATTCATTGAATGATCAATTTTTAGAAGGGATTATACAGAACTCAAGTAGTAATGATGTATCAAACAAAACAAGCTTTACTACTCTAAACAATCAATTAGGTATCTACCTCTGCTATGGCTTTAATCTCAAAAAGCTATTTTAAAAAGAAAAGCCATAAAAACAGTTTTTATGGCTTTTCTTTTTGAAATTTCAATATAACATTAGTATGAGAAGACTTACTTAAATCAAGAGCTACAAGAAAGCATTGAGCATCCTACCTTATTTCTGGCCCAATCTGGTCTTTTTGAAAACCACTTTTGAAACTCTGGTTGTTCATTATAAGGTTTTTTAAGCATCATATAAAATTCTTCAATCAATTGATAATCGCCCACTTCTGCCCTATCGATCGCTAATTGTGCCATATAATTTCTAAATACATATTTAGGATTTACTAAATTCATATTTTGTAGCTTTCGCTTATTTGAAATCTCTTCTTTTTTTAATCTTTTTAAATAAAGTTCCAACCAAGCTATCCACTCTTGTTTTACCTGATTCTTAAAATCAGTAAAACTATAGAACGCATCTTTAATTATTTCAATAGCTTCTGAAGCCTTAAACTCTTTATTAACAAGCCCTAAATTTCTAAAAAAAATAGTCATATCTGTCTCTATCAATTGAAGTGCTATCTCGAGTTTATTAATAATTTTATTATCTTCCTCTAATGCCATTTCAAACCCCAACTTTTTTCGCATCATATTTACATACCGCTCTTCATACAAATCATTATACGAATCTAGTATATTTTGTAAAGATTTAGTTTCTTCTATCAGGGGATAAATTGCATTTGCAAGCTTAAACAAATTCCAAAGCCCAATATACATTTGATTTCCAAAACGATAACGTCTTTGTTGCGCATCAGTAGTATTTGGGGTCCAAGTATGATCATAACCTTCAAGCCATCCGTACGGGCCATAATCTATAGTTAATCCTAAAATAGACATGTTATCTGTATTCATGACACCGTGTACAAAACCAACTCGCTGCCAATGAATAATCATATCGATTGTTTTATTACATACTACTTTAAAAAACTCAAGATATTTATCCTTACCTGTAATTGTAATTTTTGGAAAAAAATGCTTGATTGTATAATCTGTTAATTTTTTTAGTAATATATGGTTTTTTCTTGCTGATTGTATCTCAAAGTTTCCGAATCGAATAAAACTTGGTGCAACTCTACAAACGATAGCCCCTTTTTCATAAGCAGGATTTCCATTGTAAAGAATATCTCTTAAAACTTGATCACCTGACTGACATAAAGATAATGCTCTGGTTGTAGGAACCCCCAAATGATGCATCGCTTCACTACATAAATATTCTCGAATAGACGAACGTAAAACAGCTAGTCCATCTGCTGATCTTGAATAAGGCGTTTCTCCTGCCCCTTTTAATTGAACAGCCCATTGTTTATCATTATGATTTATTTCAAATAAATTGATAGCCCTGCCATCGCCTAACTGCCCTGCCCAATTTCCAAATTGATGCCCTCCATAACACATAGCATATGGTTTTGACTCAGGATAAACTTTGTTACCAGTAAAAATTTCTATAAAATTAGTCGAAAGAGAATCTTCTTTAGAGATACCTAACTCATTCAACATTTCATCAGATACGTGTATTAGTTCCGGAGCTTTTGTCTTTTTAGGATTAACGTAAGAAAAACACGCTTCTAAAACTTGTCTTCTGTCATTCTCTCTATTTTTATCAGCTGGAAGCTCTAAATTAAAGGTATTGCTAACATTAATCTTCATAAAAACAAAAATTTTAAATACTCAAGTACAAATATAAGGAAGGTTTATAATTTTATCAAAACTCATAATTTTATATTATTAAAACAACCTACTACCTTCTTATCCATCTTATTTAATAAAGATTAACTACTTTTACAAACTAAACTACAAGAAATGAGTGTTTTTTTAGAAGAAGTAGAAGGTTATGTCTTAAATTATTTAAAGAATAACTTAGATAAAAAATTTGTTTACCACAGTATTTCTCATACGCTTAGAGTTGTTGAAAAAACTATTGAACTTGCTACCTTAGAGAAAGTAGTAGATGAAGACTTAGAAATTCTACTTATTGCTACTTGGTTTCACGATACAGGCTACTCAAAAGACATAAAAAAACATGAAAAAAAAAGTACAGAAATTGCTTCAGATTTTTTGAGTAAAAAAAACAAAAAAAATCTAATTTCCAAAGTCAGCGAAACTATTTTAGCTACCCAGATTACTGTTGAACCAAAGAACTTACTTGAAGAAATATTAAAAGATGCAGATAGCTCTCATATTGGGAGTAAAAATTATAATGAATTTTCTGAATTATTGAAAAAAGAGTTTCAATTGACAAAAGACATCTATTACTCAAATTATGAATGGATTGAAAATAATATTAATTTTTTAAGTTTAGAACATCAGTTTTACACAAATTCAGGAATTAAACTATGGGCTAAGCAAAAAAATAAAAATTTAGTCCAACTATTTAAGGAACAAGAAAAACAAAAACAAGAAATTTCAAAAACGAAACAGAAGAAACGTGAATTAGAATTTAAAAAAAATAAAACAAAACTTCCTGAAAGAGGTGTCGATACAATGTTCAGAGTGGCTTTAAGAAATCATATCACCCTAAGCAATATTGCTGACACAAAAGCCAATATTCTACTTTCCGTTAATGCAATTATCATTTCAATGGCTTTATCTACATTGATTCCAAAATTAGACAATCCATCAAACTCTTACCTCATAATCCCAAGCATTATTTTTATAATTTTCACTGTTATATCGATCATTCTTTCCATACTTGCAACAAGACCTAATGTTACTAAAGGAAAGTTCACAAAAGAAGATGTCGCACAAAAGAAAGTTAATTTAATTTTCTTTGGTAATTTCCACAAAATGAGCTTACCTGAATTTGAATGGGCTATGGACGAAATGCTTAAAGACAGAGACTATTTATATGGAGCATTGACTAAGGATCTTTACTTTTTAGGAATTGTACTAAACCGAAAATACAACATTCTACGAACGACTTATGTTGTTTTTATGATTGGAATTATTACAAGTGTTATTGCTTTTGCAATAGCTTTTTACTCAGTAGGGCACGTTATTAAATAACGCCTATTCTTTTTTTAATGACTCTTTAAACTCATTCAATAATAATTCATCAATTGTTATTGTTTCTTTGGTATCGGTATCTGATGAATAAACGACTTCTACTCGAAGTGCCTTTAGTCCAGAGACTCCTTGAAGCTCTTCCAATTCCAATACTTCAACAGCACCTAACATATTCTTAGACTGTAAGAATCGGATGTATTTTAAATATTCAACCGCATCCTTATCTTGAGAATACACAATAGCTATTTTTCCTGGAACAGTCAAACGTTCATTCGTATTTTTTATTAGAGACTTATCTATTCTTTTCTTTATGATTTCATACCTAATATTATAAGCACCATCCACATCGAACTTTTTTTCTTCCATTCTAAACTTTATGGCAAGCGAATTACTGTGAACTAAAATCAATGAAGCAACCTCTAAATCATGTGAAAGCGTTTTCCTCATACCGTGCGCTATATTTTCCATTTCGCACATAGTTATTAATTGCCATAGACGCAAATTATAAAGGTATAAGCTATCGTACTTCTTTTCATTGGTAATAGACTGACCTATATAAATATTGTACTCAATACCATCTGTTTTATATCTTTCGAAATAATGAGGAAACATCTCCTGAGCTTCTTCTTGCCGTTTATCTAAAATCTTTGCGAGCTTATCATTAATTTGCGAAACACTTTTTTCGTATGATTTTCTTTTATCATATACGACATGAAGATTATTATCTAAAGTAGCCGTATAACTGTTAACAAGCGCTTTAAAATCGTCATTGATATTCTTGATATGCTTAAAAACAGGATAAATATCTTTTTTTAAAAAATCTAATATTCCAACCTCATCACCCGCTTTAAGTCCTTTTTGAACATCGAGTAAATACTTTTCAATTCGAAAAATTAACTCCTCATAAATCGTTAGTTTTTCGGTTTGACATGCCTTGTTTAATACGTTTATAGCCGATGTAAGTTGCGTGATAAGATCTTCTTTTATCGCCTTATTTCTAGCAATAGAGGAATCTTTAATATCTATCTGACCATACAAAGGAAATACATTTTCAAAAATAATTTGCTCAATTTTAGCGTCTTCTTCATTCATATAAACTGCGTTCTGATAATTTTCAGCAGCTTCATAAAAACGCCATTTAACCGATGAATGAATAGATGTATAATATTCTTGTATAGTTGCTTCTAATGTATTCATAAATTCTTCTGAACTTCTTTCTGAAGCAGCCTTAAAAACAGGAATAATATCCTTTAGCTTTTGTTTGTTAACAGAATTTAATTCATAAGCTCTCGGTGATGCTATTTCCAAGAGTATTAAATTCTTATTACTAGACGCTTTAATAGGAATAAGGATTATACTCCCTATGTTTGTCTTTTTAAGTCGTTGATAAAATTGGTTTTTATTTGATTTCTGACCATACTTTTCAATATCAGATATTACAACATCTTCATTCTCTTTAAAAACTTTAGATATTATCGTATCGCAGAAAAAATCATTAGGGTTTATCGTTGCCCCCTCATCAACTAAAATACTATCTGACTTCTTAAGTCGAGGTGGCTTTGTTTCCAAATTACTAATATCAAACTGAGAAAAACCTACTTTTAAATCATTTATTGAATAAAACTCGCTTAAGTTAGTTCTCAACTTATCAATTATATTAATATCTTCTTTCTTTAGAAGGTTTGTTCTAATTGATGTAATAGCTTCGTCTGAAGTAACATCAAAAAGATTCATTATACCAAATCCTTTGAAAATATATGAATTTGGAGGAAATTTCTCTCTCCAAATATCAATGTTATCAAAATTATCTAAGAGTAACTTTATATCTTCTTTATTTATTTTCGGGGCGTTTTCTGTAGGATATACTTCTACAAAATCTGCGTTGAAGGTAGCCCTATAATGTTTCATTATACCGAATCTTTGATCAGGGATATCAAAGAAAAAAGGACGCTTTAGATCTACGGGGGTGTCATAAACACTTTCCAATATAAAAGTACAAGCATAAATATACATCAAGTTATTTTCAAGATTTCTAACTTTTAAATTATACTTTTCACCTGCATTATTCAAAATGCCTTTAAAACGCTCTGTAAACTTAAAAGAAACAAAAGAAAATGGAATGGAGGCTATCTTTATTTCATTATTTGTGAGAATTTCAGGAAACAAAGGATCTAATAATAAACTTATTGTATCAAAATGCTTCTCTATTAAAGAAATATCTGTAAATCCATTAATTAATTCTGGATATTTTTCAATTTCATTAATCATCACCTTTGATGATTCATGAAAAGGATGGTCTTTCATTGCTTCACTACCATACTTTACATATAAATCAAGTACTTTTCTGAAACTTACTTGTAATTGCAAAGGAAGCTCTATGTTATGAGTTCCATTTATATTTCTGATATTCATGATTTAAGTTTTCCCCTGAATACAAAATTACAAAATAGTTTTTGTTTAACCATAACACATTAAGCAAGGCCTCTTAAAATGAAATACTTCCCCCTTACGTAATTAATAAAACTCTTTTAATAAACAGTACCTATTAAAAAAACTTCTTTTTACCGAAGTTATAGATATTAAAAAGTGTTCGATCTTTCAATAGAATCATACATCTAAGCTTAATATAAAATATTTTAGTGAGATTTTCTTCGTTTATTTTTGCCTAAAATAGATACTTATAGGAACTCCTGTAAAACGATAATGTTCTCTTAATTTATTTTCTACAAATCTTCGATAAGGATCTCTTATATATTGAGGCAGATTCGCAAAAAAAGCGAATTGTGGCGTTTGTGTTGGTAATTGCATACAATATTTTATTTTCACAAACTTACCTTTGATTGCTGGAGGAGGATTTTGTTGAACAATATCCAACATTACTTCGTTTAACTTACTAGTTTGAATTCTACGTTTTTTATTTTCATATATTTCAACAGCCGTTTCTATAGCTTTAAAAATTCGTTGCTTAGTTAATGCTGAAATAAAAATAACAGGAACATCAGTAAAAGGTGCTATTTTTTCTTTGATTTGACGCTCAAAATCGCGCATTGTATTAGTTTCTTTTTCTATCAAATCCCATTTATTTACCAGTACAACAACCCCTTTTCTATTTTTTTCAGCAAGCCAAAATATCTTCTCATCTTGCCCTTCAAAGCCTCTTGTTGCATCAATTACCATAAGAGCTACGTCACAGTGTTCTATTGCTCTTACAGCTCTCATCACAGAATAAAACTCAAGATCTTCCTTAACTTTTGATTTCTTTCTTATTCCTGCGGTATCAACCAGATTAAATTCGAATCCAAAACGACTGTATTTAGTATCAATAGTATCACGGGTTGTTCCCGCAATATTCGTTACAATATTTCTATCTTCCCCTATTAATGCATTTATCAAAGATGACTTACCCGCATTGGGTCTTCCTACAACAGCAAATCTAGGGAGATCATTTTCTGTTTCTGCACCTTCTTCAACTTGAGGTATTTCTTCTGCAATAGCGTCAAGTAATTCTCCTGTCCCACTTCCATTAATTGATGAAATTGTATAATAATCTCCTAGTCCCAGATTATAAAATTCTACAGCATCAGCGTCTCTCATAGCATTATCAACCTTATTTACAACCATAAACAAGGGCTTTTTTACCTGACGCAAAATCTTTGCTACAGCATCATCCATTGGAGTAATGCCTTGTTCAACATCTACAACAAACATAATAATATCAGCTTCATCAATAGCCAATTGGACTTGCTTTCTAATTTCTTCTTCAAAAATATCATCAGAACCAACAACATAACCTCCTGTATCAATAACAGAAAACTCTTTACCATTCCACTCTGACTTTCCATAATGTCTATCTCTGGTTACACCACTTACAGAATCAACAATGGCTTCACGACGCTTTACTAAGCGGTTGAATAGTGTTGATTTTCCTACATTTGGCCTTCCTACTATTGCTACTATATTGCTCATTTTGCAAAGGTAGTATTTCTGTAAAACAAAACATTAAAAAAAGCTGTCTATTGCAAAATAAAATAAAATATCCAACTGAAAGAAGTCAAAACGTTTAGCCTAAATAAAATTTTTCTTACGATATCAAAAAACGCTGATTAAAATATAAGAATCTATAAAAAATTTCTGCTAAGGGTAAACAATCTCATTCTTAAAGATAAGAATCCAAAATTTAAATAAATTTTAGATTTGAAAAACTTGTACGGTTTTTAATTCATTTATTTAGTTTACGGACTCTTTTATTCACAAAACCTGTCAAAAGTTGTCTTAAAACTAAAACTTTTCCAACACACTCTTCAACATTAATATGAATGTCCAAAAATATTTTCCGCGACAATAAAAAACCATTAAGGCAGCCTTGTTTTTTGTCTACAACTTTAGATTTCTTTTTCTTCTAACCTATTACTTTTTAAAGTTTATTTAGTAATACTATTTCCATAAAAACCAACTAATATTTATCGGTTCAATATTCTACATTGTCAATATCTGAAATAAAGCCTAAAAAATCAAGCATTTAAACAAAACCTTACAACTAAGAGCTAGTTATGCATTACATTTTAACATTAAAAAAACTTAAAACCTCAAAAACAAAATGCTAACTACAAAAAATACTAATATCTTAATTAAATTAAACAGTTACTTGATTTAATTTAATAGGTTATGCTTAATCTTTGTACCCAAAACGCTTTAACTGACGATCGTTTGACCTCCAATTTTTATTGACTTTTACATATAAATCAAGAAAAACTTTTTTATCAAAAAATCGTTGTAAATCTTTTCTAGCATCTGTACCAACTCTTTTAATGGCACTTCCTTTATGGCCTATTATTATACCTTTTTGAGTATCACGTTCAACCATAATTACCGCTCTTATTTTTATGATGTCTTGTTCTTCAATAAAACTTTCAGTTTCTACTTCTACTGAATAAGGGATTTCTTTTTTATAGTGTTGCAATATTTTTTCTCTTATTGCCTCATTCACAAAAAAACGTTCTGGCTTATCAGTCAACTGATCTTTAGGATAAAAAGGCGCTGCTTCTGGTAACAATTCTATTATTTTATAGAATACGGTCTCTACATTAAATTTTTCCAATGCAGATATTACATATACAAATGAACTAGGCACCTTTTTCTTCCAGTAATCTACTTTTTCTTCAACTTCTTGCTGAGTTGACTTATCAATCTTATTCAAAAGCAGTATCACTGGAATTTTACTATGAATTATCTTTTTAAAAAACTCTTCATTCTTCAACTCTTTCTCACCAATTTCTACCATGTAGATAAGAACATCAGCATCTTCAAAAGCGGATTTCACGAAATCCATCATTGACTCTTGCAATTCATATGCTGGTTTTATGATTCCTGGAGTATCTGAAAAAACGACTTGATAGTCATCTCCATTGACTATTCCCAAAATACGATGTCTTGTGGTTTGTGCCTTTGAAGTAATAATCGATAATTTTTCACCTACCAAGGCATTCATTAATGTTGATTTTCCAACATTGGGATTACCTATAATATTTACAAATCCTGCTTTATGTGTCATACCGCAAAGATACATGCTTTTAAAGTAAGAAAACACCTTTACAATCCATTGATAACGTAATGATTGCATTTTTTTCACAAAAAAAGCCTCTTTCATTTGGAAAAAACAAAGAAAAATAGCTATATTTGCACTCACAAATCGCGGGATAGAGCAGTAGGCAGCTCGTCGGGCTCATAACCCGAAGGTCACAGGTTCGAGTCCTGTTCCCGCTACTAGAAAAGTTTCGTTTACACGAAGCTTTTTTATTTTAATAAATATTAGTTAATCACCTATAAAGGAAGACTCAAACCTTTCAAAATGACAGGTATAGCCATTTGGGTTTTTCTTTAAATAATCTTGATGATAATCTTCTGCTAACCAAAATTTTGTAAAAGGCTCCAAAGTAGTGACCACTTTATTCCCCCACCTTTCAGATGCATCAACTATTTTAATAAAATCTTCAGCAACTTTTTTCTCCTCATGGTCTTGATAAAAGATTGCAGATCTATAACTCGAACCACGATCATTTCCTTGCTGATCAATAGTTGTTGGATTATGAATTCTATAAAAATAATCCAATATTTCTCTAAAATTTGTTTTATCGTGATCGTACGTTAACTCAACTCCTTCAGCATGACCTGGATGATCATTATATGTAGGAAATTCATTCAAACCTCCCAAATACCCGACTTCTGTATCTATAATACCGTAACGACCCCTAAACAAATCTTCCATCCCCCAAAAACAACCTCCTGCTATATATGCTTTTTTGATATTTTTCATTTCTACGTTTTTACAAAATTGCTTTTTATCTTCTTAACTAGGATATTCTTTTTAAATAACATCTTCTAAAACTTGCTATTCAATAATTTTATTCCAATAAGCATCTTTACTTTTAACATGTTTTACGTAAGGACATACAGCAACAGCCTTATACCCCTCTTCATTAAGCTTTTCAAATGTTTCTAAAACAAGCTTTTTTCCAATTCCTTTTCCCCTCAATTTTTCAGGAATTTCAGAATGAATCAAAAACATTTTCCCCTCTTTGTATTCATATTCTACTTTAGACTCCTCTCCATCAACCTTAAGAATAAACTTTTTCTCTTCTTTATTATGTCTTATCTCTGCCATTATATTTTTTTATTATAGTTTAATATTACGGATGTTTTCTAATAAAAATATTGATTGTGTTTATTTTTCTTACATATGATTAGTCGGAGTTAATAACGTTTCATTTCATTAAAGTTTTTAACAATTTAAGAGAATAATCACCCCCCTTTTCCATTACTATTATTTTTTTCAAGAATCATTGATTCGGAATTAATACAATACCTAAGTCCACTAGGCTCTGGACCATCAGGAAAAACATGCCCTAAATGTGCATCACAGGTATTACAAAGCACCTCAACCCTAATCATACCAAAGGAAATATCCTTAATGTACTGTATTGCGTTCCTCTTAATAGGTTGCGTAAAACTTGGCCAACCTGTTCCTGAATTAAATTTAATACTAGAATCAAATAACGGAGCCTTGCAACATACGCAATTATACTTTCCAGATTCATAAGCTGTACACAGTGCTCCTGAATGCGGCCTCTCAGTACCTTTTTCTCTTGTTATTCTGTATTGCTCTGGTGTTAAAATTTCAATCCATTCAAAATCTGTTTTTTCTACCCTTCTATCAGGTATTAGATTTCCATTAACTGTAAAACCTATGATATCCTTCCAAACTAATACTTCTTTTTTCATCTACTATACATTTTTACTTTTTACAAAGATAAAAAAGAGTTTTCTCAAGTCCTATTGATTGAAAACCTCTAATTCTTTTCTCAATAAACATTCATTCAAATACGTATTATTATACTTACAATCAATTCAAAATTGACTATTCAAACAAATCAACACCTATAAATCATAAATAAACAGACTAAGCACAAACCAACCGAAACAAAAACCTAACAAACAGCACGTTAAAAATAAACAGACTAAAAACATTAAAATAAACCAAAATAAAAGCTGTTCTTTTAAAAAAAAGATTAAATTTGCACCCACAAATCGCGGGATAGAGCAGTAGGCAGCTCGTCGGGCTCATAACCCGAAGGTCACAGGTTCGAGTCCTGTTCCCGCTACCAAAAAGGAAAAAAGCTTCACAGAAATGTGAAGTCTTTTTTGGTTTTAGAGGTACAACATAGGTACAACAAATAGCGATTTTACTTGACCCTTTTTAACTTAATTTAAAACTTCATCGGCTTAATTCTTTTATGTTTTCGCAATATATTATATAACTGTATTTTTGTTTTTTGAGTTTTAATTCGATTTTGTGTTCTTTTTTTATTACGTTGTTTAAGTTCCTTTATTTTTTGTTGTTCCACTAAAGCTAAAAGCATTTTAATATCACCAATCATAGCGTTTTTATCAATTAAGTATTGTTCCTTTAGTAACGCTAACAAAAAAGAAGTTGCTTTTTGTAGTAAAATAACAGCTCCTTTTCCTAGTATGGTATCTTCCTTTTCGAATTTCTTCATCATGAAAATTTTCCCTCCAATACTTCCTGTGATAAAGTCTTGATACAAATCATCAAAACTTGGTGCACTCCAATAATCTATCATATTAAAAATTGATTAAGAACTAATACCTAAGTTATAACATCGGATATACCTTTTAAAAGGATTTAAATTGTACAATTTTCTTTTGGTGAAAATGACCAGTTACCTGTATGAGTTTAATCTCGTTATTTTATTTTTTTGATGCCTATACAACTTCCACGTAAAGCACTAACTGATTTTATAAAACTGTATAAAGAAGAGTTTGATATTGACTTAACAGAAAAACAAGCGAAAGAAGAACTATCAGATTTATTATACATCTATGCTTTTTCCGAAGGGAAAAATCATGTATTAAATGCTATTAGTTCTTTACAAATTAAAAATAGAGAATAAACTTTACATGCTTCCCCATTAACTATAGCCAAAAACGAGGATTCTGCCAATGATAGTTTATTTGGGAAGCCAGAATCTTCCTTTTTATTGCTTATAAAACTCTATGAATACTATTGATTATAAAAACATACGTTTCTGCCTCTATTTACGAAAATCTCAAAGTAGAGAAGATAGGCAAATTGCATCTTTAGAATCTCAAATACGAGAACTCAAGGAGTTTGATCAGAAAATGAATTTTAAAATTTATAGTATTTATGAAGATGCTGCTTCGGCGCATATTCCAAATAATCGACACGCCTTTACACAAATGCTCTCCTACCTTAAAAAAAGTTCAATTAACGGAATATTAACATGGAAATCAGACCGTCTCTCACGTAACATGATTGACGGTGGCTATTTGATACATCAATTACAAACAGAAACTTTCCAGTTAATACAAACACCGTATTCACGGTATTTGCCAACAGATAATATGCTACCTCTTATTATTGAAATGAGAATGGCAAATCAACACAGTTTAGATTTATCTAAAAATGTGAAACGGAGGAATAAGATTAAAATACAAAATGGAGGATTTTGTAATATGGCTCCTATCGGTTACAAAAATTGTAAGGAAACAAAAACAGTTATCAAAGATTCCGATCGATTTGATAAAGTGCAACAGCTTTTTTATTACTATTTATCAAGGAAATATAGCTTGTCTCAATTAAGTAAACTCTGTAAGGACACGCTTCACTTAAAAGGAATCTTTAGCAATAAACCATTAAGTCTTTCTAGTATACAAAAAGTATTTACCAACCCATTTTATTACGGAAAGGTATATAATGGCTCTCATGAACAACGAGGGAATCACCCACAAATGATTAATTTTAGTCAGTTTGAAAAAATTCAGAAACTATTACAACAATCAGGAAGAAGAAGTGCTACCAATTGTAGTTTTGCTTATACAGGGATGCTTCACTGCGGAGAATGTGGAGCGGGGATTACTGCCGAAGAAAAAGTAAAATATAAATGTCCTACATGCAACAAAAAACAAACAGCGAAACACCCTTGAAAATGTTCCTGTGGTTATCAAATCACAAAAAAAGATATTGCTACAGTCAAGCGATATATCTATTACCATTGTTCTAAATCGAAGCAAAAATGCACTCGAAAATATCTAAATGCAACAAAATTAGTTAGCTTCGAACCCTGTTTTGATAGACGAAAAATTGCAAGTTGAAGCCAAAAAACCGTATTTGACCTTGCAATATATCCGAAATCATAAAAGTCTCCATATCGAACCCCCAAAAAACCACTCTGCAAAAGACCTAAAAGGTGATTTAAAGACTTGCTATACTATGTGGCTGGCGCTCGTGGAGGATTTTGGAACTTTTTTATAAGTATGCTTATTTTTCTTTTTTATAGTGGTGTTTTTGTGAATTTACAGTACAAGTGGTCGGTTACTTAAACTGCAAGGCTATCCCAAGCAATATCACTTTACAAGAATTTTCTCGGCATAAGAGTTATTCCAATTCCTTCTTGTCAAGATGATTGCTTTTGGGATGAAATAGCCTTGTGTAATAACCTTTAACCACTTGTATGATGAAAACACAAACAGCCCAATTTTTAGTAAAAGAAAAATTAGAAGCGATTATTCAAAATGAGTCCAACACTATCAAAGCTCAAGTAGCCAAAGAAGCCTTGGATTACACCTGTGAATATATTGTCAGCTTTTTTGAGTATTTATTCCGTTATGGATGTATCTCCGGTATGGTTACTTCTTTAGTTTATTATGTAGATACACATCAGTTTTATGATACGCACTATAATGAAATTGAACGTATTCGAGAAAACTATGAAGAATTCACAGAGTATCCATTAAGCATTCAAGGCGATTTAAAAAACTTTTTAGCCTGATTTTCTTTTGAACAAACTGCTTATGATGAATTGGCAAATGAATTAGGACTTGAAATATAGTCCTTTTTTGGAGTTTATAAAGAATCTACTTCATCACGACATGCATAATGGAGTTCATTTTCATAAGCATAGTTTCTTATTTGACAAAGTTAATCTTCAAGAAAAAATAACAAAGATTTTCTCGACATAAGCTCTTATTTCAATTGCTCTTTGCTGTTTTTTCTTTTCGATTTGAGAGTGTCAAATAATTAAAACTATTTGATACTTATGAAAACTTCAGCCTTACCATTATTTTCTATCGGAGAAGTAACACTGTCATACCAAAAAAGACAACCATCCCCATTTCAAAAAATTGCAAGTTCAAGCGATGCAGATACATGTTTTAGAGCAATATATCTATGCGAACAGATCAATTATCGTGAACATATGTATGTTTTGTACCTTAATAATTCAAATGAAGTTTTAGGGGGGTATCAATTATTAAGCATAGGTGGAATAACCGTTACGTAAGCGGAAGTGCAGATGCTATAAAAGAAGTAGATAAAGATGGTAAGACATTAAGATTAACCAATACAGTAAATAAAAGATTGTTTATTCCGAATAAAACCCGAACGGAATTGGATGCATTTTTAGCTAAGAAAAATGTTTTAGGAATTACCGCCTGTGAAGTGGGTACGGCAAATGATGTAAATAGTATTTTTGGAAGGGGTATTAAAGGATGTGATGCACAATGTGTGATTACGCCAAATTATGGAGAAAAATGTGTGGTGAAATCTGGATTTACAGGAGAACGATTAGCAACACAAGGACTATGGATTGATAGAACTACAAATTTTGATTGGAATACGCAAGGAATGATTAATTATCAAGGAGATGAAGACAACCATTATTATACTGGAAATGCCAGTAACAAAACTGAAAAACGGCGTTGTAATCCTGCTAATGGTTACAATGTAGGAAACTATGGATACAGACCCACCGCTACAGGATGGCATCTATTTAAATGTGAAAAGTGGGATTGTTTTTTTTTGGGGGGGGTAATTATTGTTAGAGACATAAAACCTTTATCGCCAATCCCTCTAAAAGTCTTTATGAAAATGACAGTTACAAAGAATAGGGATATGGTTATCGATATACCAGACAACTCGTAACCTACTCAGGTAGTTACATAAGTTGGTGTGAAAACAGTAATAATGAAGGATTAGCCAACAATACAAATACTATTGCCGATTTACTAATTCCTTCGGCTGAAGCAGAGGGAATATACAACACACCGTTATCTCCATTAATTTAAGATTCTGAAGGGTATGAGTGTCAAAAGCCATGTAGTGATTACAACTATTACAGAGATCCAAGTGAGACTCCAAGAACCATTGATGAATGTGGAACGGGAACAGTGAATACTAGCAATACGCAGTTAGGAATTTGCTTCTCAGGGTCTATGTGTAACTCGCAGAATAATAATATTTCAAACTGTACCAATTATAATAGTAACTGTCAGGTGGTAAATGAAGGTTCAGTGTCATACACCTATACAGATACTTGTACTTTTGATTGGGATGTCTATACCAGTTCATATACAGATGCCAATGGTTGGAATACCTATAGTAATTTTTCAGGAACACAATATCGTTCAGTAAGTTGCAAAGATGAAGATAACAATTACGCCAGTCACGATAAGTGTGATTCCAATACGAAACCTACTTCTAGTCAGGCGTATACTGCTTTTCGTTGGATAAATGACGATTACTATTCTGGATGTACTGCAAAATATAATGATTTACATTTTTCACAAAACAAACAAGAAACAAACCCTCTTACTTTCATTTTATATAGTGGAGTTGCCGATGCTAAGGATATATATCATCAAATGATTGCTCCTGTAGATGGAACTTATACCGTTTATGGAACAGAATACAAAAAAGCCTACTGCTATAAACTTATGAATACACACAAACCAAAGTAGCAGATAGCTATTGTTCAGGACAATCCAAATATGGATCTTCTAGATCTTTTAGTAGGACGTGTCAAAGTTCTACTGGAGGGCAATGGTAATCAAAATCAGGTAAAGAAATTAATTCCAATAATAAGTCGAACGATAGCATAACCTAAAATGGATATGGCAGTCCCCATACCAAACCAGAATAATCCTTCCTTAGTTTTATCTAGTAAATCAGGATTAAACTCATTAAAAAAGAATAACAATCCTATACAAATAAGTAACGATGTTCCGAATAAAAATAGAAGCACTAAGAAGATGTTGGTTGAGGCGGGGAGCAATTTATTAAGTATATATTTCGCTCCTTCTCCTTCATCTTTTTCTATTTTTTAGTGTTGGGTCCAGGTAACAGCCCTAGTGTATTTCCAACAGGCGGTATTCGGGGTTTTCGAGGATTTTCTTTTTGTTGTGCATATACAATAGGCATTTGATAAGAAGAAATGTTAGGTGTCAAACTTACCATAAGAGCTAACAGATACAAACTTAATTTAAAATACTTCATTGTTGAGTAATCAAAGCGATCAGAAGAGTCATAGCATGTTTGTAAGCAAAAATCTAAGAAATTTATAATTTGTAAGGTTTAGATTTAAAACAAGTAAGCGTGTTGACGGAAACAGTAAAACTGAAGTTTCCGTTACCAACACGCTGACTTGTAAGGGGAATTTCCCCTTAACCCCTTTTAGCGGAATTTTTTCAAGAACTACTAAAATCTACCTTTTAGTGTAGTAATATATTATTATTTTCAATCTAAATTTGATTTGAATAAAACGTTCAAATTAAAGATGGAAGTTAGATATAGTCGGAATAGAATATATGTTAAACCAGAAGAACAAGCACTAATTAAAAATTACCCTATTTTATTAGGAGGGTCTGGAATTGGTAGTGTTATAGCAGAGTGTGCTTTACGCTTTGGTTTTGAGAATATAACTATAATAGATGGAGATTATGTTGAAAATTCAAATTTAAATAGGCAAAATTACGTAGAAGATGACATTAATATAGATAAGGTAGATGCAATTAAAAAAAGATTGTTATCAATTAATAATAAGGCTAATATAAATGTGTATAATTGTTTCTTAACAACAGAAAATGTTGAAAGTTATATTGATAGGCATAAAATAGCTATTAATGCTTTAGACTTCACTTCAGATGTTCCATTACTTTTTGATGAAGTTTGCCAAAGAAAAAATATTCCTGTTTTACATCCTTATAATTTAGGTTGGGGAGGATTAGTAACAGTAATATCTCCAAAAGGTTTATCATTAAAAGCTATTGCAAAAAAAGGACAAAAAATCAATGAACTTCGAGTAGTTGAATACATTTCTAGCTATTTGAAATTCTGGAGAACATCACAATTCTGGATTGATGAGGTATTGCATGAGTACTTAAATGAAAAAGAAAAGTTGTCTCCTCCGCAATTATCTATTGGTTCATGGATAGTGGCAAGTATGTGTACACATCTTCTTTTTAAAATAGCAACAAATAAAGAGTATAAACGATTTCCAGAATTTTATTTTTCCTCTATTAATGCTGATTAGATTAATTTATTATTGGTGGCGTATACAATGGCTTCCGAAATATTAGTAACTTCTAATTTTTCAAATAATTTTCTTCTATGAAACTTAACAGTATCTGGAGACACATACATAGGTTCAGCCATTTCATTAATTGTATATCCTCTTACAGAGAATTTTAAAATTTCTTTTTCTCGATTAGAGAGCTCAACTTTCTCTTCAGTTTTCCAAAAATCACCTTTTAAATCATATTTAAAAATTTTATTTGCTCCTTTTTTATATATTTTAATATTTCCAGAATTTTGTTCGTTGGAAAGAGAAATAATACAAATCGCTTTCCAAATTTTCCCTTCATCCGTTAAGAAAATAGGAGTTAATTTTTGATTAATCAAAAATGTTTTTCCTTCTTGATTTTTTAAATGGAAATCATACGAAATAGAATGGAATATTCTTTCTTTTAATGGTATGTTTTCATAAAAATTAAAGCCAACTGTATTTATTTTAAGTAATAGTTCTACATCCTCAGGAATAACATAATTGAAGTAAAAAAGGTATCCCATTTCTTGCACTTCTTCAGCAGTATGTCCACATAGAAAAAGAGGATTTTCAGAAACATATTCGAATCCTTTTTTTTCATAATCTATTACATAGATACTTTTATAGGTAGCTCTAGCAAAGGCTTTAATTGTTTCTAAATAATTAGCCGTTTGCTTGCGTTCATTCCTAGAAATGTTGGTCACGGTATTTCGTGAAGAAAAAAAATCATTAACATCTGCCATAGCTCAAATGGTTAAAATTCAAATGTAGTCATTTTAAACTAAAATGAGGAGTCTTTATTTAATAAAAAATAGAGTTTTAATTACATTTTTATTACTACTGCTACTACTAATTTGTGTAGTGCTTTGTAAGAGGCAACTATATAGTTTTGTAGCAAAAAAATATACTATGACCTTTACAAGTTACTTAGAAGAATTATCTATAAATGAAATATATAACCTATCAAAATTTGTAGTTGAGGAGAATTTTAATCATCACATAAATAAAGACAGCTTTAAAAGCATTAAAAAAGATATTAAATCTGTTTACGAGGAAGAGATTGAATATATACAAAATTCCAAAATATTTGTTAGCAGAAATAGTTCAGGAAAAATTACTGGGTCTATTAGGGTTTTAAGATGGAACTTTATAGATAAGCTGCCAATACAGAGTTTGTTTGGAATAAATCCATTACTAACTATCGAGGATAAGCCTTTTAATGATATATGGCATATTGGTAGGTTTGCTATTAAAAAAGGAATAAAAGATACCAATCTGTTTAAAAAGTTAATGGTTTGTGCCATCTCTCCAGTGTGTAGTCATGCTGAAAATATTGCTTTTGCAGAATGTGATAGCAAATTATTAAGAGTTATGTCTTTATTCGGAATAAAAACTAAAATAGTCGGTAAATCAATTAATTACTTGGGTTCTGAAACTATCCCTGTAAGCTTTTCATATACTGGTCTTATAGCATTTTATGAAGAGAATAAATACTTAATATCTAATCAAGACCTTCTTGAAAAACAATTCTCATTAAAAACTACACTTTTGTGTAGCTGATGCTTTGTGGTAATTAACCAACTTTGCGTTTGGCATAAATTATTGAATTGTTATAGGTTTTTAACATAAAAAGATTAAAATAATATGAATTTTTTTAAAGTTTTTACAACTCGCTTACTTTTTGTTTTTATTCTACGGTTTCTAATTTATGGCATATCATTAATTCCATTTTGTTATGTATTAGTATCTTATGAAAACACAATAAATAAAATACTATTACTTATAGTGACATTATTACTGGCTCCTATTTTAATTATTTTTTTAACAGGCTTAACATATTACCTAACACCAAAGGTTGTTCCTGGAGCTTATAAAATCTTCTCTATACCTTTTATAAAATGGTTGCTAAAAGACCTTACAGCCAATATTGTTACTACTTCTAAGTTTCTTAATGATATTGCTAATAGAGTAGATTTTATAAAGATTATTTATTATAGACTGCTAGGAGTTACTAATATAAAAACAATGATTATTGCGTCTGATGTGCTTATTATGGATCCTAATAAATTTACGTTTGGTAAAAATATTTTTATTGGAACTTCTACATTAATTAGTGGGCACTTTATTAAAAATAGAAAACTAGTTTTAACTATGGGAGAATTCGGCGATAATGTTCAAATAGGAGCTTGTTGTAAGATTGCTCAAGGCGTAAAGATTGGTAAAAATAGTATTATTGGATTTGGAGTAAATATTGGAGTAGATTGTATTATTGGAGAAAATGTAATTATTCATGATGCTACTTCCTTAGACGAATATTCAGTAATTGGAGACAATACTGTTGTTGGAAAAAAATGTTTGATTGGAAGAAAAACACATATTGGGAAAAAATGCAGGGTAGGACATTATTCATCTGTAGGATCAAAATTAAATATAGGTGACCATGCAGATATCCCTGAATTAAGTACAATTAAAACTGATATGTAATGGTAGAAGAAATTAAACATTTTGCCAAAAAAAATGAGGACATCTGTGCTATTATTTCCTTTGGGTCTCTACATAATGGAGATCTTAGTAATAGTGATGAGTTTTCAGATCTCGATTTATTTGTATTTACAACAGCGCCAGAAAAGTATTTAAACTCTGAAAATATAAAGTGGTTATACGATTTTGGGAATCCTCTTTCCGTACTGGTAATTAATAACCCCGTTGAAAAAAACATGATTAATAGGGTAATGCTAGATAATTACTTCTCATTCGATATTATTCCGATTAGTTACAAGAAGTTTAGTATGGTGAAGTTTTTCTTTCTTTTGAAACAATTTAAACTAACAGGATTATTAAAAAATAAAGGAACTATTATTCATGAGCTTAAAACATTTTATTCGTATCTAAGCAGAGGATATACGATTCTTTATGATAAAAAAAACATAACTGAATTAATTTTTAAAATAAAAACTACATATAAAGAAGATGTTGAAGATTTAGATATTTCAAAAATAGCTTTTGAAGAATGTTATCATGATTTCTGGCAAAATGCGTTTAAATTTTTAGGGAAAATTATTAGAAATGAAGTGTATTATGGAATCGTTAGAATAGATGATGTTTTAAAGAAAAGGTTAATAAAAATGCTAGAATGGGAGGCAAAATTATATTATAAATATAAAGGAGATACATATTTTGATGGAAAAAAAGTAAGTGAATGGGTTTCTGCCGAAACAATGAACGATTTAAAGAAGACAACCTTTAATTTTAATCAAAGGGAAAACATAAATACGCTTCGTAATCACATTGAAATATTCCAAAAAGCTTCAAAAAATGTTGCTGCAATAAAGCATTATAGTCGCAGTGAAAATCTAGAGAAAAAAATTATTGAAAAACTAAACGAATATTCTTTATAAATGAAACAAGTTAAGAATACACTCGCCATTGCTTTTCCAATTATTTTAGGACAGTTAGGTTTTACATTACTAGGATTTATAGACAATGTAATGGTTGGTAAACTGGGAGCTTCATCCTTAGCAGCTATATCACTATCAAACAGTTTTATTTTTATAGGATTAGCCATTGGAATAGGGTTTTCTATTATGATAACACCTTTAGTATCTAACGCCTTAGGTGAAAAAAATTATGATAAAATCTCAAAATTATTTTATAATGGTTTATTGCTTTGTACATCATTAGGGATTGTATTATTTCTTTGTATATGGAACTCAAAATATATTATCTATAATTCGAAGCAATCAGCTGAAGTTGTAAAACTCGCTATTCCTTATTTAGAAATAGTGGCGTTGTCGTTAATTCCTTCTATGATTTTTCAAGGGTTAAAGCAATTTATCGATGGATTATCCAAAACAAAATATCCTATGTTTTGTATCATCATAGCGAACTTGATAAATATTTTTTTAAACTACGCATTAATTTTTGGAGCTTTTGGATTTCCAAAATTAGGGGTATATGGTGCTGGATTAGGAACTTTTATATCTAGGATTATAATGTTGGCATTAGCGATACTATTTATTTTAAAAATAGAAAGTATAAGACAGTATATTAAAAGGTTAAATATTAACGAATTAAATATAACTACTATACTAAGTGTAACCAAAACAGGGGCTTTTTCTAGTATTCAAATACTTTTTAAAATAAGCCTTTTCTCTGCTGCAATATTGCTTTCGGGAATTTTAGGGGAAAACTTTCAAGCAGCAAACCAAATTATTTTAAGCTTGTCAGGACTATTATTTGTAGTTCCTTTAGGAATTGCAACAGCCAGTTCAATACGAATTTCAAAAATGATTGGAGAGAAAAACAAAAATGAGATTCAACTCATTTCTTGGTCTTCCTTAAAGATTATCATAAGCTTAGAGATCCTATTCTTTATAATATTATACCTATGTAAAGATTTATTACCATTAATTTATATAAATGATATTACAGTTGTCCAAATGGCTTCTAAAGCAATAATTTTGTTAGCTATATTTCACTTTTTCGATGGGATAGAAGTCGTTGTATTAGGGTTTTTAAAAGGATTCAATGATACAAAAACTCCAGCTACTTTATGTTTTTTATCTTATTGGGTAATTGGGTTCTCTATTTCTTATTTCACTTATGAATCTTATGGAATGAAAGGTATATGGAGTGGATTAATAATTGGAGTTTTATCTTCGACGATTGTTTTATTGATGAGATATAGAAATGTTTACAATATGTTTTTAAAAGGAGGAAAAGTAATGAAATAAATTTATAAAAGCTCTAAATACTTCAATTAAATCAATATATCTCCAAAAGGAGGAAATAATAAAAAATAAAAAAAGCAATGAGTAAAGAAATATGTCTTACCAATTTACTTTTAAATTATGGCAATGCTAATGCTAGTAAAATTTCTATCATTCAAAATCAAAAAGCGCTAACTTACACTGAGCTTATAGAAAAAAGCAAAGCATTAGCCAATTATTTATACTATATAGGAGCTCCTAATAAACAGTGTATAGGAATATATCTAGAATCATCATTAGAGTTAATGATAGGGGTTTGGGGAGTCTTATTTTCCAATAATGCGTATTTGCCTTTAGCTACTGAATATCCTGAAGCACGTATTAAATATATGATTCAGGATAGCAATACAAAATACATTATTACTAAAGAATCATTAAAATCTGATTTGCAAAATTTAACTTCAAAGAATATTACAATTGTTACTTTAGAAGAAATTGAAATACACACGAAAAAAAAATTAAGCGAATTCACTTTTTTAAACCAAACTCAACCTGAAAATTTAGCATACGTAATATATACTTCTGGAAGTACTGGAGCTCCAAAAGGCGTAATGATTCAACATAAAGCTATTGTAAATCAAATGCAATGGATAAAAGAAGCATATGCTCTTGAGAATAAAATTATACTACAAAAAACACCTATTAGTTTTGATGCTGCACAATGGGAAATCTTAGCCATAGCATGCGGATGTACTGTAGTTATAGGAGAAGAAGGCATCCACAGGGATCCTGAAAGGATTATTGATAAAATTAAAACGCATAAGGTAACTACCTTACAATGCGTCCCTACATTATTACGAGCCCTACTTCACTATGATGAGTTTAAAGAATGTACTTCGCTTACGCAAATATTTAGTGGCGGGGAAGCGTTGTCTAAAAAATTAGCACTTCAATTTATGGACACATTCCCTATATGTGATTTAGTTAATTTATATGGACCAACAGAATGTACTATTAACGCATCATCATATAAGGTGAGTCCAGCAATTAAAAATGAATCTTTTCATACCATTCCTATAGGTACCCCTGTAGCAAATACGAAATTCTATATTTTAAACGAAAATAAAGAGCGAATTTTTAATAATGAGATTGGAGAATTATACATAGAAGGAATACAATTAGCTAAAGGATATTTCAATAAACCTGAAGAAACTACAGAAAAATTTATAGCAAATCCATTTTCAGAAAATAAACAATCAAAATTATATAAAACAGGCGATAGAGCGTTTTGGAATAAAGATGGAACTGTACAATTCATAGGAAGAGTAGATAATCAAATAAAATTAAGAGGGTATAGAATAGAACTCGATGAAATCAGAACAGTTATCGAAAAACATAGCTGGGTTAAAAATGCTTTAGTAACAGTTAAGAAAAATCCAACAACAAGGATTAAAAACCTTATGGCATTTATTGAACTTGATGCAAATGAAGCAGCATTAATGGATCAAGGAAATCACGGGAATCACCATCAATCCAAGAAAAACAAATTACAAATCAAAGCCCAATTATCTAATTTAGGATGTAGACCGTATGAAGAAAACGAAGAAAAAAATATAAAACTATTTTTTAAAGATGCTTCTGTTGAGCAAAAAAGATTCACATTCTCGCGAAAAACATATAGGTTTTATAATGGAGGAGATGTTTCAAAACAACAAGTGATCAATTTATTAAAAACACCACAAAAAGAGCAAAAAATAAAAAGCTTAGCATCATTACAATTTAATGAACTAAGTTCTTTTTTAAGGTATTTTGGACAGTTCAAAAGTAAAGAACGCTTATTGCCAAAATACAGTTATGCTTCACCTGGAGCATTATATGCAACACAAATGTATCTTGAAATACACAATATTTGCGGTTTATCTTGTGGGATATATTATTATCATCCTATTCATCACGAGCTAATTCAAATAAGAAAAATCCAACCAAAAAATTATGCACAAATACAGATACATTTTTTAGGAAAGAAAAGTGCTATCGAGCCTGTTTATAAAAACAATATACAAGAGGTCTTAGAAATAGAGGTAGGACATATGCTAGGTGTTTTTGAAAAAATACTACCTAAATATGGATTATATGTAAATGAAGGCTCTTTTAATCCTAAAATCAAACCCTCTTTAAATTGTTTAGATGAAGATTACTATTTAGGTACTTTTAATATCGTTCCTAATTCCTCTTATACAAATAAAGATGAGGTTTCTATATATGTACAAACACATTTAAATACAATTAAAGACTTAGAAAAAGGATTGTATTCATATACTAACAATGCATTAAAATTTCTTTCTAAAGATATTATATTAAAAAAAGAAGTAATTGCTATAAATCAAGAAGTCTATGAAAGAGCAAGCATAGGAATTTCAATGGTAAGTACAGCAAAAAAATCTTGGAAAAAATTTATTGTACTAGGAAAGAAACTACAGCATTTACAAATGAATCCCTTGTATTTTGGGTTTATGTCTTCTGGCTACAGTTCAAAATCTGGTAATAATCTTCCTTCAGCTAATAAAATAAATAGGATTTTAGAGGAATTAAAGCAGCCTCTAGGAGAATCTTATTTCTGTATTGGAGGGCTTATTAATAATGACCAAATGAATTCACAAAATATGAATGAAGATATTGTTCATATGAAGGGACCTGAAGAAATGTTAAAAGAAGACCTAATGAATACACTTCCCCATTATATGATACCTAACAACCTTATCATATTAGATAAATTGCCTCATACTCCCAATGGGAAATTAGATATGAAAGCAATAAATTTTAAAGCAGATGAATATCTAAAGCATCATAAAAGAGCTATTATTCTTCCCAAAAATAGAACTGAAAAAATGATTGCGAAAATCTGGAAAGAAATCATGGAGGTAGAAGAACTTTCAATTCAAGATGATTTTTTTGAATTTGGAGGAAACTCATTATCAGCTGTTGCGCTTCTCAATAAAATTAATAAAGCTTTTGAAATGACGCTTCCGATGCAAATATTATTTGAATATTCTACGATTGAAAAACTAGCAAGAAAAATTAACGATAAGAAAATAATTAGCCTATCTAGACTAATCCCTTTACAAGAAAAAGGTCATGAATCTCCAATTTTTTGCTGGCCTGGACTAGGAGGATATACATTAAATTTGAAGCCCATGGCATTAAAAATGGGAAAACATCAACCTTTCTACGGAATACAAGCTTTAGGAATAAACAAAGGAGAAAAACCGTATAGTGCTATTTCGTGTATGGCAAAAAAAGATGTAGAAGAAATTCTTAAAAAACAACCTGAAGGCCCATATACACTTTTTGGATTTTCATTTGGTGCTCGAGTCGCTTTTGAAACATGTTATCAATTAGAAAAATTAGGAAAGCATGTAGAGAATTTAATTTTAATAGCCCCTGGGTCTCCCAAAATATGGAGTGAAAAAGAAACAGTAAATAGCCATCAGCCATCCTTTAAAAATCCAGCTTTTGTAACAATTTTATTTTCGGTTTTTGCTGGAAAAATTAATGACCAAAACCTTAAAAAATGTTTAACTACAATAAAAAATCAAAACGATTTTACAACTTTTATCTGCAACACATTTAAATATCTATCAAAAGAGTTAGTTACTAGAATTACAGAAATTGTGAAGCTAACATATGAGTTTAAATACAATTTTAAAGAGCTTAAAGAACGTAAAGTTAAAGCACCTATAACCATATTAAAAGCCAGAGGAGATGATTATTCTTTCTTAGAAGAATCTCCTTTCTTTACCGAAAGAAAACCAAATATAATACACTTAAGCGGAGATCATTACACTATTTTAAAAGAACCTTATATAGAAGAGTTAATTACTGCTATAAATACTAGTATAAAAACAAATATTACAGAAAATACTACACTCAATAGATTGAACAATAAAACGAAATATACCATGCCACATATCGATATAAAGCACTTTCCCGTTGAAATTGATAAGGAAAGAAAAGCGCACTTTATAAAAAAAATTACACAACTAATTACCGAAACATTTTCTTGTGATGAAGATGTAGTATCATTAGCTATTCAACCGATTTCTCCTAGTGAGTGGGATGCATTAGTTTATGAAAAAGAAATTGTAGCTAAACAAATGTGGTTAGAAAAATACCCAAACTATGGATCATTAAAAAGCAAAAAAAATCATGAATAAAAATTATAATATTCCTTTAAAATTTAGTGAAGAAGTAGCTGATGCTTTACACGATGGAAGTCCTATTGTTGCTTTAGAATCTAATGTAATTACTCATGGATTACCATATCCAGATAATGCCTTAACAGCAAAAAAAGTTGAAGAAGCAGTAAGAAAAGGAGGAGCTATTCCAGCAACCATAGGAATAAAAGATGGAGAGATATTAATTGGAATGTCTTTTAATGAAATAGAACAATTTTCCAAGGCTAAAAATATTCCAAAAATAGGTAATAGAGACATTTCAATTTTGCTTGCCCAGAGAAATAGTGGAGCAACTACTGTAGCTTCAACTATTATGATAGCAGAATTAGCAAATATTAATTTTTTTGCTTCAGCAGGTATAGGAGGGGTTCATAGAGGGGCGGAACAAACGATGGATATTTCGGCAGATCTTATGCAATTTACTAAGTCGAAAGTAGCAATGGTATGTGCTGGAGCTAAAAACATATTAGATCTAGGTTTAACAATGGAATATCTTGAAACACATGGAGTACCTATTATTTCATATCAATCTGATTACTTTCCTGCATTTTACTGTAAATCAAGTGGGTTTAAAAGCCCTCATAGAATAGATAACATAACAAAAATAGCAGATGTTATACAAATGCATTGGGCTTTTGGGAACAAAAATAGCATGCTTATTACAAAATCAATTAATGACGAAGATGCTATTGACGAAAGAGAAGTAGAAGATATTTTAAATAAAGCTATTATAAATGCAGAAAAAAAGAAGATTTCAGGTAATGCTATTACAAAATATTTGATGCAAATTATTGATAGAGAAACTCAAGGAAGAACAGCAAGAGCAAACGCGTCTGTACTTATTAGTAATGCAGAGTTTGCTGGGAATTTAGCTTCTGTATATGTAAGTATAACTAAAGAGGCTGTTTTATAATGAAAAATAAAGAAGAAATAAGATTGTCTAAAACCGTTGAAACATTGTTAAATGATGAACAATATCACATAGAGTTTAATGGTCATCTAACTAATCATTCTAAACATGCTGTAATTGCTTTGGCAGGTTTAAATACTAGCGATGAAAAAATTCAATCTTATTATGATAATCATGCAAAAGAGACAGCATATGGTTATGGATTAGAGCTATCTAGGCCATCTTTACATAAAATTACCCATGATAATTGGAAAAAATATCTTGGTAAACGTACTAGTTTTTCTTCATATGTGAGTTTTTTCAAAAGAGAAGAAGAAGAATTAGGGATGATAATACTGCTACAAAAATATTTGCCTGTATTACTTTCTGGTTGGGTAGGAGCTTTTACTCATGCAACTATCCATACTGGTTGGGGAATAAGTGTAAGAAATAGATGTATGATCATAGAAGGTTTAGCTTATATGGCGTATACTTATGTAAACTGTAATGCTACCAATATGCAGTTTGATAAAAAGACCACAGCTACTTCTCCAATTGATTCTATTTTAGGAATAGCTAGATATTGGAAAGAGAATACCAAGGAATTACAAAATTGGGTTAAAGATTCTCAAGATGAAACAATTTCTGATACAGCAAAATATATGCATAGAGAGCTAAAAAGATCTGGATTGCAGTACCGAATAGCTTGTATGGTAGGAAAAGGACATCCATTAATATATGAAACACCAGGATGGTTAATAGAAAAAGGTTCATCGACATTGTGGGAAGAATTATATTATATGGTTACAATACTCTATTTATCTGCTCCTGGTGACTTTGTAATACTTCATCTGATAACGTCATTGCATGCAATGGAAAATATAGCAGAGGTTTTACCAGAAGAACATCAGAAGGACGTGATTAAGCAATTTTGGATAGGGATTTTAGGAATTCTTTTTTCTAAAGGAAACTTTCCTAAAGAAAAAAAAATAGAATCATTGCATAATCTGTATAAAGAAGAATTTGATCAAGTTTTTTATGATTGTTTTTCAAATAAGGAATGGGGAAGAATAATTATAAGAGCAATAGAGGAGGAAGAAGAACATAATCCAAAATTGGTATATGTATTAAAAAAAGTATGGGAAAAAAGTAATAAAAAAAGCCTGTATAGAAATGCTGCAGCTCAATTTACGCAAACACCCGAACTACCTCCATCATTTCAGGAAAAATCTATAGATGAAAATGATATTGTAGCCTATTACCAAGATCAAAAAAAAGTTTCAACTATTAATGAAAACTTATTTCTTCTCAACCAGAGTAAGTATCTTAAATTACTACATACCAATATTAGAGATAAAAGCATAAAAAAAGTAGATTTCCTTTTTTATGCTAAGCAAGTAATTAATAAGCTTATAGAAAAAAGTATTGATTTACTTCCAGTTGAAGAGAAAAATGTAACAACCCCTGTAGGTGAAACTTATGAAGGATTAAGAGTGTCAAATAATGTTTGTGGAGTTTCAATTATGAGAGCTGGCGAAAGTATGGAAATATCTCTCAGAGAAATTATAAGAGATGCATCTATTGGAAAAATCTTAATTCAAAGAGATAAAATAACAAAACTTCCTCATTTATATTATACTGCACTACCTAATAACATATCTAACAGCAATGTGCTTTTAATGGATCCAATGTTAGCAACAGGAGGAACAGCATTAGTAGCAATTAATGTATTATTAGAACATGGTGTGAAAGAGGATAAAATTATTTTTGTAAACCTTTTAACAGTTCCAAAAGGAATTCATACAATACATAAAAAGTATCCAAAAGTTAAAATAGTAACCTCAGCAATCGATAAGAATTTAAATAAAGAAGCATACATGATTCCTGGAATAGGTGATTTTGGAGATCGTTATTTCGGAACAGATATTTAATCGTTAAAATTAAACAAGAAAATGATACATACACTAGAAGCTAATAGCCTTGAAAATATTATTCAATTTATAGTTGAAATTGATAAGTTAAAGGCTGTTACTAGAAAAGTAAAACCTTTACATTGTGAAAATAGGTATGAAAATTCAGCAGAACATAGTTGGCAATTAGCTGTTTTTGTTTTGTCAGTAGAACAATATTGCCCATCAAATATAGACATTTTAAGAGTTGTGAAGATGGTGTTATTACATGATATTGGAGAAATCGACACTGGTGATACTATGTTTTTTGTAGAAGGAGGATGGAAGGAAAGAAAAGAAAAAGAATTGCAAGCGGTGAATAGAATTTTTGGAATCTTACCAGAACCCATTAGAACTAACTTTATAGAATTATGGGAAGAATTTGAATTTGGAAATACTAAAGAATCACAATTAGCCAATGCACTAGACAGAGCAATGCCAGTGATTTTGAATTTAGAAAATGAAGGGCAGAGTTGGAAAGAAAATAATATAAGCTATGAAACAGTTATTAGTAAAATTGAAAAACCTATAAAAACAGGTTTTCCTCAATTATGGGATTACTTAAGCAATAGAATAGCAATAGCAAAAAAAAGAGGATACTTTAAAAGTAATAATCAAGTAGTAAATTAGATGAGGTTTAAGTGTTTTATATTCTTATTGTTATCGCATATGTTGCATGCACAATTTGAAGTAAAAGGAAAGGTGATAGATCAAAATGGAAATCCGTTACCATATGTAAATATTCTTTTATTAGAAGACGAAAATGAAAGTATGATAAAAGGAGAAATAACAGATGATTCTGGCAATTTCATTATTAAAAATATTAGATCAGATAATTATATTTTGAAAATAAGTTTTATAGGTTTTCAAGAGTTAGTAAAATCTATAAATATTAATAAGAATATTCACTTAGAAACATTGATGCTTAATGAAGAGGTAGAAAATTTAGAAGAAGTAGTAATTACATCGAAAAAACCTATTTTTCAGCAAAAGGTAGATCGTTTGGTAGTGAATGTTAAAGGTACTTTAGTGGCAGAATCAGGTACAGCAATTGATGTGTTACAAAGATTACCAGGTTTAAATGTAAGTTCAGACGGAAATACTCTAACGTTAAATGGAAAAGAAGAAGTAGGGATTCTTTTAAATGGAAGGTTAACGAGAGTTCCTATAGAATCTTTATTACAAATGCTAAGTTCTACTAATGCAAAAGACATTGACTCTATTGAAATTATTAGTAATCCACCTTCTAAGTATGATGCTGAATTTACAGGAGGGTTAATTAATATAAAACAAGGTAAGAAACAAAGTATCGGAACCAATGGGAGTATAATGGCTGGAATAGGTTATGGAAGAAGTGATAAGGAAAGATTTGGATTTAATTTTAACCATCGAAAATCCAATATTAATTTCTACGGAAATTTTAATTTTAATAGAAATAATTCACCTAGAACGCTTAACAATGTAACTCGGTTAACATCTGATGCCAACCCTCTTAGTAGCTCAACTAAAAGTAGTAGAAAACCTATTATTACAGGTTATGCAGGAGCATTAGGGTTTGATTACTACCTTTCTGAAAAGATAATTTTAGGGCTTTTAGTAAATGGAAATACAAGTCTCTTTAAACAAGAAGTTTCAGCAACCAATTTTTTTAACGAGAATAATCAAACAGTTGTTACAAATATTCTTAATAATGAAAATAGTGTTAGGGATTTAATTATCACAAATTTTAATACAACTATACAGATGGATGATACTCAAAATTTAAACTTTGATATTGATTATTTAAATTATTATAGTGAGAACCCAACAGATTATAATAACGTTTACCGAAATAGTGATGATGAGATTATTTTTAATGAATTTGTTACAGCATCAAAAGAAACTCCAGTCGATATTTGGATAGGAAAATTCGACTATACTAAGGATTTAGAAAAATTTCAGTTAGAGTTTGGAGGGAAATACACAAACTCATTTTTAAAAAATGGTGTAGATGTAAAAGATTTGGTAAATAATAATTTAATAATAAATGAAGAATTGAGTGAAAAGTCAACTCTTAAAGAACATATCATAGCAGCATATTCTTCTGTAAATTTGACAATAAATGATAATACTAAACTTAATATAGGTTTACGATTTGAATCTTCAAGTCAGGATTTAAAACTCGAAAATCAAGGAACCGTTTTAGACAACAGACTAAACGAATTTTTCCCAAGTTTATTCCTATCTAAAAAAATAAAAGAACATCATGAAATTCAGTTTTCCTATGGAAGGAGAATTACCCGACCAACCTATTTTGATTTAGCTCCGTTTTTATTGTTTTTAGACCCTAATACATTTTTCAATGGTAATATAGAATTGAAGCCTTCTTTTAGCAATAGTGTTTTATTGAATTATAAATACAAGAAATACTTATTAGGGCTTAATTATACGAGAACTACTAACGGAATGGCTCGAGTACAGCCTGTATTTTTAGAGGATACCAACCAACAAGTTTTAACAACACTTAATATTGATCAAATAAATACCTTTTCGGTCAACATATCAGCACCTATTAAAATAAATGATTGGTGGAATATTCGTAACAATGTGGAAACATCTTTTCAAAATCAAAAAAATGATGGAGAAAACAGGAACGATTTTTATTATGTAATTAAATCAAGTCAAAATTTTCAGTTAACAGAAACAATGAAAATGGAACTGTTTGCTCTGTATAATTCTAACAGAGTTTCAGGGGTTAGAGAAATTCATGATTTTCAAAGAGTAAATTTAATTGCTGAAAAAAACATAGAAAGTTGGAATAGTAAAATTCAATTTGGATTCAATAACATTTTTGGTAAAAAATTCGGTTTTGAATCTCTAGATAATGATTTTTATTCAAGAGTAAATTATGATTTTGAACCTAGAGTAGTCACAGTAACATTTACCTATAATTTTGGTAACTCTAAAATTAAAAAACAGCGTAAAAGAGAAATGGGGTCGAGTGAAATTAAAAAAAGAATTAAATAACTCCTACATAAAAACAATTAATATTGACTACACTTAAAATTTGGAAAAAAGTTGGTATACTAATCGTATGCTTGGTATGGATTTTATTAACCTCCTATAAGTTTACTCCTATAAATAGTATAGGGGAATTACTTTCGTACAAATCGGGTTTATTATCGATACCCACTGAAGAAAAAAACCAGATAAAAATACCTAGATTAGCAAATGTTGAAATATTTGTTGATACAATTGGAATTCCACATATATATGCGAATGATGAAAAAGGGTTAGCATATGGTCTTGGTTATATGCACGCCAAAGACAGGTATTTTCAAATGGAACTTACTACAAGAATGGTTTTAGGAGAACTATCAGAAGTTTTTGGGGCTAAAACATTTGGATCTGATTCATTTTGGAAACCTTATCAGTTCCAAAAAAAAGCTGTTGAATTACTTAATGAATATAAAATTACCAATAAAGAGGTTTATGATTATATCATTTCTTATGCAAAAGGTATTAATAACTATCTAGATCAAAATGAGTTAAATGATCCTTTATATAAAATATTTGATACTACTCCTAGAAAATGGAAACCAGAATATTGTTTGTTAATTTCTTGGTATTTAAGTAAAAATCTAACATACCATGATTTTGATAAGGAACAACAGGAGGTTTTTGATAAGCTTCCTGAAGAAATTATTGATGTCTTTTTTCCCTTGCATCCCGAAAATTTGATTACGATATTACCTCAATCAGCACGATATAAAGTTCAAAGTGAAAGAAATAAAACAATTACAAAAAAATATAGTATAACTAAAAAAGTAACAATAAAAGATGATATAGGTAGTAATAATTGGGTAATTCATAAAACAAAAACTAAAAACAAGTATGCTATTATAGCTAATGATCCACATTTGTTTTTAACACTACCTAATACATTTTACGAAGCTCATTTGGTTAGTAATGACAGAAAGTTATATGGTTATACAGTGCCAGGTTCTCCACTGATAGTCAGTGGTCATAATGATCAAGTTTCTTGGGGTGTTACCAATGGTTCATGGGATCTTATAGACAGGTATCTTCTGAAAGTAAAAGAAGATAGTTTGTACTTATATGACGGTAAATGGATACCTTTTAAGAAAAAGTATTACCAAATTTCTATAAAAGGAAAACAACCTAAACGAATTACTGAACAGTTTACTATACACGGAAAAGTAATTAAAGAAGATAGTATTTACTACGCTCAAAAATGGTATCCATCTGAAAAAAGTTATTCTTTCAGATCAATTTATAATGTTAACAAAAGTAAAAATTGGTATACTTTTAAAGAAGCATTAAGAGAATATGATTATCCTCCTCAAAATTTTGTTTTTTCTGATACTAATGACACTATTGGAATTGTTTGTGCTGGTCAATCAATGACTAATAATCTTTTTTATAAAGGAGGGCTTTTAGATGGAGTTAAAAAAATAAAAAATAATGTAAAATTAGACACATTATGGAAAAACGTAAATCCTGAAAAAGGCTATCTTTTTTCGGCCAACCAACAACCTATTCAAAATGACTATTATTTTGGATATTATTGGTTTAAAAATGATTATAGAGTGAGACGTATAAATTCTTTATTAAAAAATAATAGTTCTTGGGATTTAACAACTAGCATGAAAATGCAAATGGATAATGTAGATGTTGCTTATAAAGAATATATTGAACTTACTAAAAATTATACAATTCTCAATTCATATCAATATATTATTGATGGGTTAAGTCAATGGAATGGAGAAATTTCTAGCGAACAACAATTTTCAAAAACTTATAAAATACTTAAAGAGGCTACAAATATAGAAATTGAAAACTATACAATTAATAAGTTGGGGGTACAACAAATTAGTTCTTTAAGATGCTTTTTAGAGTATTTAAATAATGAAAATAAACTTTCTGCAGAACAAAATCTGAAAAAAACTATTGTAAACACCATTTTCAAGAAAACGGATTCAATTTTAAACATAGAAAAGAGAGGGGTTTCTGATGACTTTTTAATTATTCCGAACATCTCTTTTTTACCTGGATTTGGGAAAAAAGTAACAGGTATTGAAGGGAATAATAATACTATAAATTTAAATTCAAAGGCACATTCATCTTTCAGGTCTGTTTTTCAAATGGAAGAAGGTAATATTATAGGCTTTAGCGTTATAGCTGGTGGACAGAGCGGAAAAATAAACTCAAAGCATTATCTAGATCAACTAGAAAGTTGGAAGAAAGGAGTGTATCATCAAACACAGTTTGTAAATAATCCGAAAGAATTAAAAAAAATCGCATATAAAATAAACCTATAACCTCAACAAATGATAAAGAAGTTAATAAAGGATATACCATTGTTGCTAGCAACATTACCCCAAATCATTTTCAATAATTATGGGTGGATTATAGCGATTACTATACTCGTTGGTTTTTCCAGTGCTTTTTTAATTGAAAATAGAAACATTTTTAGAAAAATTATTTGTTATCAGTTTATTGTTTTTAGTATAGTTTTTCTTTTTGAAAAAGAAAATATCTATTACATAGATATGATATTTGATAATTTTTCTTTACCCAAATTATTAAGTTCCATTATTTTTATTCTTTTTAATTTATTGAATATCGTTGTATTATTTTACTCAGGAAGGTCTGTATATTATATAATATTTGACACGTACAATCTTTTTAATAAAAACTAATTACATCAACTTAGAATTTTGTTTTATTTAATTTATTCTTACGTTAAGAAAAAAAAAAGTAACATACTATTTAATAATTATTTTAATTATTGTTCGATTGAGGATCAGAAAAGGCTATTAAACTTTAAATGCTTGAAGAGATCTCAACAATTTATTATAGGAAGAAAGTTGTTATATGAAGGTATAAGACAAATAAAGGAAGTGAATAATAGTTATTATATAAGAGAGAATATTAAGGTTACTAGTTATAATAAACCATATTTTAAAAATAAAGAAGTTGGGTTTAATATTTCTCACTCAAATGATATTGTTGTTTGTCTTATGTCAGATACTTTATACAATATTGGAATTGACATTGAGTTCATAAAAAATATAAATTATGAAGATTTTGAAAAGCATATGCTTGATGAAGAGTATAAAGAAATTAAAAATTCTTCGAATAGTAATATTGCTTTTTATGAATATTGGACTAAGAAAGAGTCTGTTGTAAAGGCTAGTGGAGAAGGAATTTATATACCTTTTAATTCATTTAGAATAAGTAATAATTGTACAAGTGTTAATAATAAAGATTTTTTGATAAGAAAGATTGAGTTAAGCGAAAATTATATTTGTCATTTGGCATATAAAATAAAAAAGTCTATTGATTTAAGTAAAGAAGAAAAAATAATCATTAGAAAAGTAGACTTTTAGAAGGAATGTAATTAATCTTTTGTTCATCTTTTCAAATTATACTGCTTAAACCAAGGTTTTAATGTCAAGATAGTTGGATTCTGATTTCCATGAAGAAAGAGTAGTTGGTTGGATTTTAACGTAAGTATTTCCTGTGCACGGAGCAGTAATTTTCCATACACATTATCACCCTCTACTATGGTTGTATTTACGATAAGATTTTGAGCCCATAAAGCCACTTCTGGGCTTACTCCAGGGTAAATAATGCGGCTTACACAATTATAAAGTACCGTTTTAATAGCCGATGAACCTAGCTTTTCTAGCTGTGAAAAATCCTGAATTACAATCACAATAGAACATTGTTTTTTACGAAGCACTACAAGGTAGTTTTCAATATCAAAATACATAGCGTTAAACTCTTCAAAAATAAACTGAATGGGTAAATACGGTTGTCCTGCTACTTTGGGTTTCATGGCGAACTCTAGTAATTGTTTAATTAGAATACTCAAAACAAATTTTAACTTCGGCATTCGCTGTTCCTCACAATGTATGAACAGAGCTGTAGAGCGAGATCGCAACTGCTGAAGATTTAAACTGTCTTTTTCTAAAACATAACGTAATACAGGAGTATTGAGCTACTCTAAAGCCGACTTTAAGAACATAATAATAGATTGGAAGGTTTTTTCTTCCGAAGCCCCCATTAGCGATAGATATTCATCAAAATACTCCTCTGGTAAAAAACGTCCCATAAAATCATTAACTTCTGGTTGACTTACTTTTAGCTTATTCACAATTTTGATAACACTAATTATGTTTTTAGGATACATATTCTGCTCGGGATGTAGTGATGCAACTATAATAAGTTTTAATCACAATGCTTTGGAATTCTTACAAAATGGATCTTTAGCCGCATTTCCTTAAGATAGGTCTAAAAACAAGGCGATAAAATCCGAAATCCCATATTCAGGATAAAAATGTTCAAAGAAATTGTATTGTAAGCCACCAGTGGTATCTAACGAAATTCCTTTGATGACAAATCCTTGTTTTTGTAGCCAATATTTAGAAGTTTCATAATGCTCATGATTTGGGTCTGCACAAACAAAAGAATGATTGGCTCTTTTCTTAAAAATCCCGATTGTATTAAAACAGATTTCCCACCACCTGCAGGACTGTTCCCGCTACCAAAAGAAAAAAAGCTTCACGGAGATGTGAAGCTTTTTTATTACTTGAGATTAATAAGAAAACTCATTTCTTCTTATTAAAAACTCGTACTAGCATTAAACACACTCAAGCTCCAATTTACTACTTTCAAAGTATAAAATTAAATAGAAATCACTTTAGAACTTTATTTTAGAGAAGAGGATTTTACTCTTCTGATTTATCCGAACAAAAGACAACTACTCTTTCTTTTTTCGAATAAATAGATAACTAAAACTAAATCATTAACTTAAAAACTAAATTAAAATGATAACCACACAATTAAGCATAGGACCAGGAGGAATCGCAGAACCATCTCAAGAAGGAGGACCTGCTTTCGCCTTATCATCAAGCGAATGGTATTCAATTCAAGCTTACGTAACAGATGCATTAAGCAAAGAAATAATGCCACACACTATTACTGACTTTAGAGCGTATCTAGGATCATGTGCTCCAGAAAATTTAAGTGATTTTGAACCTTTAATAAAGGCTTATGACGATATCTTTAACCATGTAACTACCTGGAATGAAGACACATTTCCTAAAAGCATATCTTTAGCATCAGATATCGTTTCTTATGCAAGTCAAGCAGAAACATACTACGCACCACTTATCCCTTTAGCAGATGCGCTAACAGAAAATCCAGATGACGAGAAGTCAAAAGAGAAATTAACTGCAATTTTAGATGTATTAATTAAACAAACAGACAGTTACCGCGCACAAGCAGAAGAAGTATCTAAGCAAATAAGAGAGTTTGCTAATCAAACTAAACAGGACAGTATTACTCTTTCAGGACCAGATGGAGAATCAGGACTCTACAAATATTACAACGAAGAATATGGAGAGACAAGTGAAGACGTAAAACGACTTACCAAAGAAATTGAAGATCAAAAAGCGATCTTAGATGCCGCAAACAAAGAATATGATCATGACGTAGTTGTAGCTGCAACATCTCCTTCATATGCTTGGGTTTTTCCTATAGGAACAATTGCAGCTTCTGTTGTAGCTGGCCTCTATGGAGACAAAGCCACTAAAGCACTCAAAAGAGCAAAAGCCGCACAAGCAGAAATTGATGCTCTTGAAGCTGAACTACAAGTAAACGCCAACTTGATGAAATCATTAACCATTTCTAATCAAGGTTTATCAGAAAACATAAATTCTATTAACGGAGCACTTCCTATCATACAAAAAATTCAAGGTGTTTGGGGCGCTATTTCTGACGACTTAACAAACATCAAAGAACTCGTAATAAAAAACATAGCAGAAGCATTACCTATTATTATGAGTTTAGGTGTAGATAGCGCAATTAAACAATGGAAAGCTGTTGGAAAGGAAGCCGATGCTTACAGAGTAAATGCATATATCACTGTTGAGCAAGAAGCTGCATAACATGAAATCTATGACAACAATTATTTCGCCTCAATCTTCAACAATTGAAGATTGGGCGACCTTTTATGCTGACTTGGAAAAAAAAGCTGCAAATGCCATCCCTAACGCCTCCAACTTTACAAACGAAGGTGGAAAGATAACTTTTAGTAGTACATACCTAAACCTAAAAGAAGTTAAAGATAAGCTATATGATGTAGAGAATATAGTAAATGTTATTCTTTATGCGGATACCTTAGAGATTCCAGAATACACAAACTGGGTAATCAACTCATCTTCACTTTACATTTATGCTCGCAATATTGTTACCCACGGGAATGCATGTATAACTTTAGACTACCAAGATTCGTGTAGTGAAAAGTTAATCGTTTTTGGAAGAGAACTTTCTAGTAAAATTAAAATAAAATGTATTTTTGACACTACAGTGCAACCAGAAATATTTTATCTTGACAAAGATAATATCACTCCGGGGTCATTAATAGGCGCATCTAAAAACAATGCATACATAAAAGAAATCTCATTAAACTCAGGAATAAACCTTTTTCCTAAGCAGGAGTTCACTTATTATATAAATAATTTATTTATTTACGCTTCTCTCTTGTACGATCAAGAACCTGAAATAGCCTTATCAATGTTTCTATGGATTAAAGGATGGGCTAGTGAATCAAATGATTTTCAAGAATTATTTTATAGAAGCACCTCTATCTCTTCACTCCTGAATGCCGAAATGAGCGCAAAGGAAAATGGCGCTAGATTCATTCCTTACCTTACCTCTACCATATATGAAAAACTTTCAGCTGCATTTGCGGAAGCCGCAGCTAAATATGAAAGTGATTATATGATTCTTAGCATGGAAGAAAACCTTACAGAGGAGAATATTGAAATGGCAAAAACAATGGTTGCGAATACGGAAGATGAAATAAACTTCGTTCAAGCACTGTTAGAGCAAGCCAAAGAAAATAGCAACAATGCTAATGAAGCCGCTAAAGCTGCATTAACAAATTTCAATACACAAAAAACAACAGTAGATGCGACTGCTACTAAGTTTGAAACAATTGGTATTCCTGATTATAAAAGAAAGGTAATTATTAGCGGAATGTTTGATATCATTGGCTCTATTGTTACATTTGGAGCCTCCATAGGCCTAATGGCCATTGGAGATCCATTAGCAGCAGGTTCAGCCGCATCCTCTGTGACCAGCGTAAAAAAGGTTGCTGAATCAGGTGTTGAAGCTGCGCAACTCGCTAGTTCACTGGCTGAAACTATGGAAAACTTAAAAGACCTAGTAGAAACCATTGAAAAGGCCATTGAAATAGCTAACGCTGTTAAGTCTGTAATGACTGATATGAGCACAGCAGAAAGTCAAATGTCTACCATTCAAAAATTAGACGACTACTACAATAAAGTAGACATGTCGTCTACAACCGACTGGACGGTTTTTCAGATACAAGCAAGTAATGCGATGAAAGACCCCATTGATCTTAAAATAGAGTATGCAAAAGAATATGACGAAGCAATGCAAATACTGGCTGTTTATGGTCAAGCACTTAGCGCTGCACAATTAGCATCAATGAAGGCTGATCAAGAATTAGCTGCACTCTTTTTTCAATTACATTACACCGAAGAAAAGAAAAAAAATCTTGAAGAATTGATAGCAAAGCTTGAGGTAGGACAAGAAGCTACCCTGGAAGTTATGCAACAGTTCTATCAAAAATACCTTGACAGCAAATGTTCTCTCTTCTCTGCTCTAAAATCTTATCAACAATCATACTTTTTCTGGGCATTGCAAGAGTCAACGATATGCCCAAAAATAATAGATGATGTCGACACATTAAATACTGGATTAAACGATCTAACCCAAATTCAAATTGACAAAGCCTCTGCTTTGGATAAGTTCGATCCTCCTCCACAGGACATGGACAATGCAAAATTTGTTATCAACAACGAAAACATACTAAAAAGTTTAAAAGAAAACAATCAAGCACATTGGACGGTCCCAATAAATGGAGGTGATTTTAATGGTTTCGAAAGAGTTCGATTAGACCGCATTAGAGTTTGGCTCGAGGGCGTGAAATTTGAAAATGGAAATAATAGCGTATCCATTTCCATAACGAATTCAGGTAACTATTTAGACCAATATAATGGCTTACAATATCAATTTAATAGCAAAAGCTTAGAGCGAGCTTTTAAATATTCAGTAGTTCAAGATAGCCTTAACACCGATTGGGTGTTCGACAATGACTCCTATGGACAAGTAATAATTGATGGGGAAATCGATGACGAAGTAAAATATGCTTACTTCAGACCCACTCCATTTAGCGAATGGAAAATTTCAATAAAACCAGAAATAAATCCTGGTGTTGATTTTTCAGAAGTAACTAAAATTACCATGGATTTTGCAGGAACAACCATTTTACCTGCCATTAAAAACCTTAAGTCATTAACTTCAAAAAAGAAAGAAAATGTTAGCTAATAATGAAATTACTGATTTATATACAATATCAAAAAAGAACTGGGAATCCATAAACAGTCGTGTTGGAAATGTTTTTAAATTAAAAAACTTAGAAGATGTCGTGTCTAAAACAATCCCTGGATATCCTGATCTATTAGATTCATCAGAACTATGGTCGCAATCAACATTCAAAAATTTAATTTCGCAATCGATTGACTTGGCTGATTATGCAGACAAAGCAATTGCAAATTTTTCTGAACTAAATAACCAAGTTAAAGAAATCAAAGGTGACGAAGTGCCGATTGCTATTCAAAACCAGACTAAAAGTCTTTTAATATCACTTGCAGATGACACAAAAGTTATTGCAAATTCTGCAAATAATCTAGATAATCAGGTCGAAGAATTTATGAAAGATAACACTATAGTTGATAAAGAAATGTCTCTAAACAGTAGTTCCATTGGTGTTTTCTGGGAACCTTTAGGAGAAATTATTACAAGTGTTGAAATTGCCACCTCAAAAGTAACAGGAGCATGGGAAGCTATAGAAGATGATGTGGCTATTGCCACTAATAAAGACGTAAGCATCACTATGCCTTTTATCATGTCTTTAGATTTAGACGCCTCAATAATTCTCTGGCAACGAGTTTCAGATGAGGCCAAAGCATTTCCTAGTGAAGTAGAGGGTATGGAATCTTTTTGGAATAATTAAAATAAAACAGATGATAAAAAAAGTCACTTTAGAGGAGTTTCCTCTATTTTTCGCAAGAGCCTCAACAGGCACCTCTTTTCAGGCTCAAATATATTCTGTTAAAGGAGGTAATAATGTTCGCGTAAGATGCAATTGGCGTTATTCAGAATTAACTATCGATCCCGATAATGATTCCGAATTTATATGGAATATTACTAAAATAAATGACACACACGTATCATTGTCTCCCCACAATAGTTGCATCAGCAGTACCATTTACGCAAGTGTTAGAGATGATTATGATTGGTCACTTTTAACACAGGCTCCCCATTCTGCAAACTGGATTACCGCTGTAGATCGAAACGAAACGCTTGAAATGCATATTGGTGATTTAATGATTAGTACTTTTAAAGGGTTTAACGGAAAACTCTTACAAAAAGATGATAATATTACATCGCAAGAAGGTCATAAAGGATACAGATTACGCAGTGCTGGAAACAACGAAAGCGACAATACAACATGGTTTTTAAGTGTTCAAAATATCGCTTCAGAAGGATACGAATGGTCTGGAGGAGAGGTTAGCATAAACGAATTGAGAAATTCATTAAAAAAAAGAAACATCTCGCTTCAAAACAATCAACTTGAAGAACTTTGCGGATTAATTAACTAAAAAAATTAAGTTTTATTATTTATTAAAACACAGATTTTATTAGCAACACCTAACAAAAAGAAGCAAGCTAATTATTACAAAGAAGCTTGCTTCCTCTTCCTAGAAAATACTTCTATAAAACCTACAAAAAAGACACAATAATTATTAAAGCGGTCTTTCAATTTTTCAAATAATTACCAAACTACTTCTCTCAACTATTTTAAAATCAAAGCACAATATTTTAACATTTACACAAATGACTGTAAAACAACATGTTAACATCAAAAAACATACCAATTTTATCTTTTCCTTAATATTTTGTTATTTTTTTATTGAAAAATAACTCTTGTTATCATAAATTTGCTGTAATATCACAATGTAGTTAGAAAAATTAAATAATCAAAAATCCTTTTTTTTCAATTACACTAATAGACAAAAGCATTTTTTATGAAAACTAGACAAATGGATGGAAGTATCATTCCATCATTTAAGCACGTGCTATTATTATTCTTAGTAGCTACTGTTTGTAACTTATCGCTCTCAGCGCAAAACAAAGTTCGGGTAAGTCTATCCGGAGGGTTAAATGATAATGATATAACCTATAAAGCAAGTAACCGAATCAATACTGAATATCAAAATGAAAGTGGTAATTACTTCAAAGCAGGTGTAAACTTCAAAGTTTATAAAAATATCAGTATTCAAACAGGATTAACATACCTTAACAAAAACTATCGTTTTAGAAGAACAGAATCTTTAAGTAGCACAACAACACTATACGAAACTAGGTATTTCAACATCCCTGTAATGGTAGGAATTCAACCTTTAGCAAATGTTTTGAAAAACACAAAATTTAATTTTGAAATTCTTGGAGGAACCTATGTTGGATGGTGGAATTCATTAGACAGAGATTCATCTGCTAGAATTTTTGCTGAATACGGCGATAATGTTGATCTAGAAGACACAGTCGCTAGCATTTCTGAATCTTATAACTTTGACACTAATGAAAACCATTTCAATCGTGTAGATTATGGTTTACAAGCCGAAACTCGTTTAGGGTACAACTTCTACAAAAACTTAAGCTTTTTTGTAGAATATTCTTTTATGTATGGTCTATCAGATAATCAAAAGAATCAACTTAGACAAACCTCAAAGTACTACTACACTACCTCTAATTACGGATTAGGATTATCTTATAACTTTTAACCTTTAAATTATTATGAAAAAAATCACTTTTTTTTTACAGATAGTAACGCTTTCCATTGTTTTAATCGCTTTTCAAGGATGCCGTGAAGAATCGCTTGAGATAGCAGAGTTAGATCGATCTTATTTTGATGTGACAAGTTATGATAAATTATTTGAAACCTTTTGGGACACCATGAATAATAATTATAATTTTTTCAATGAACAAGAAACCAATTGGGATAAGGTATATAGAGAATATAGCCCAAAATTTAAAGCCTTAACCACTTTTGGTAGATCAGATGTTAATCCTGCCTTAGCAATGGATGAAGCGGAAATTGCTTTTAAATATTTTGCCGATATTATTAACGATAATATTATTGACGAACATTTTGGACTAACGGTAAATATTCCATTACCTAGTACTACTGGTTTATATGGTAGTGACCAAGTTTCAGAGTTTTTCAGAAAAAACACGAAATATAAATACACTAAAGAAGATGGTTTTGTTAATCTGTTTCAAGAACTAAAAAACCCTAGAATTTTTGTATCAAAAGGAGTAATGTCTAATAAATTAGACCCTGCAACAAGATTTTCTGGAGGACCTTTATTATCAGGTTTTTTAATAGACGATCCTGAAACAATGTATATAAGACTGGAGGGCTTCTCTATAACTCCAATGGGAATCGAAACAAAATTTCCAAGGTTAAATGATATCAATAATCTTAGCGGTATTAACCAAGTATTTTTTAGTGATCTTAAAAAACTAGATAATGAATTTGGTACTTTAATTGAAACTTTGATAAATGATAATTTTAAAGATTTTAAAACCTTAATAAAAAACATCATAGCCTCAGATGAGTATAAAACTTATGTAAATGGACTAGATAAGTTTAGAAACACAGAACTTGTAGATGATCTTCAAGGCAGCCTTCTACCCCTTATCACTTTTATAAGGTCTAATAAAAAAGACTACACAAAAAGTTTTTCTGATATTGATTCTTTAATAAATACCTATTTCGGAGACCCAAATAAAACAAGAGATCAAAAAATTAACCTTGATAACCTCTATTCGGCATATCTAGAAAAAACAGATAAATATAGAACTGTATCTGGATTCGAATTTGAAGGTGAAACTGGCACATTTGATCTAGATATTATATTATCTTTTCTAGACATAAGTTATCCTTTTGAAATTTTCAAAAGATTATTTAATCCTATAACGAACGGTACTGCCAAAAAGATCATTATAGATTTAAGAGGTAATGGTGGCGGATATGTAAATGATGCAAGAATTTTCACTGACAGGTTTCTTACAAAACAGGCTGTTTGGGGGTATCAAAGAACCAAAGAAGGTAATGGTAGGTTTAATTACAGTCCATGGTTTCCTAATGTAACCGCTCCTCACAAATTTGGTCTAAAACAAGATATCCCTATTGCTGTACTTGTTGACAAGGGGTCTGTGAGTATGGCTGAAATTAGTACAATGATGATTAAATCACAAGGGAATCATGTTACTATTTTAGGTGACAATAGTCTTGGAGGTACAGCTGGACTTGGTGGTAATGATGATTATAATGGAGGAAGCAGATCAAATAACTACTATCTTGATTTCTACATGCCTTTAATGGCATTTAAAGATAGCCAAGGAAATGTTATAGAAGGAACTGGTGTTACACCAGACACCAAAGTAATACCAACTAATGAAGAAGCTAGTGCCTATTTCACTACCGGTTTTGATCCCGTGTTTAATGCTGCTTTAGAAGCTTTGAAATAGCAAGTAATATAAATAGAAACATATAAAAAGTGAGAAAAACAGTTTTGTTTTTCTCACTTTTTTAATTAAAGTATACCAAAATCAATAAAACTTTAATCATTACGTGAGTCATCAAAATAAATTATATATTTTTAGTAAAGTCCTTTAATTATAAAATTTATGTTCAAATTACTCCGTTTCATACTATTCTTAACACTTACCTATTGTAGCTCTCATAAAAAAATACCACATCAAATTATCTGGATAAATAGCCAGAAAAAAACTTGTAAAACTCTTACTTCTTCTAAAGTATGTTTAGAAATTCAAAAAAGTGATAAACTAGATCAAAACAACTGGAATATATTCTATGAACATATAGAAGATTTCGATTACAAACCTGGCTACATTTATAAACTACTGGTTTCTACTATTCCAAATAAATCGAAACTAAATAATGAGAACTCTAACAAAAGAAAATATAAACTTATTCAAATATTATCGAAAATACCCGATAAAAAACTTAATTTAAATGATATTTGGATACTTACACATCTAAACAAAAATACCACTTCCACTTTATCCAATAAAGAAAAACCAAGAATTGAGATTAACCTTTCTCTAATGAAAATGATCGGTAAAAGTAGCTGTAATAGGTTCCAAAAACTTATTAAAAAACTAACTAACAACACATTAATATTTGAAAAAAAAATAATTAGTACAAAAATGATGTGTCAAAACATAAAATTTGAAAATTCTTTTTTTAAGACACTAGGACAAACAAACTTCTATGAGATAAAACACAACCAATTATATTTTTTTGACTCAAATAAAATTGAAATAGCAAGATTTAAAAAGATAGATTAAATAGAATAGATTTTCGTGTAGAATTAAATAACAATATCTCTATTTTAAGTAAACCGTCATTTAAATGATCTAAACAAAACAGATCGTTTAGGTTTATTGTCTAAATACTATATTACAGTAGTTAAAGTTATTCTTTATTTATTTAATACTTTTACTATAAGTTTATTGTGTAATTCTTTCATAACTTTGCTAACTGTAGAATATGAAAAATCTGTACAAATTCCCCTCTATGTATTTCATAAAAACAATTCTACTTTGGCTCCTTGAGCATTTTTAAATTTCTATAATTACGACAATACTAACACTAAAGCACTTAAACATCAACATTATGAATAATAGAAATAACAAACCAATTGCTTTCTTTTTATTTATATTTTTATTTATATCATGTGCATCATACAAAGCAAAATACAAAAATAAAGAAGATTCAAAATCACTAAAAGTTGATAAAGAATTAGATCACTCTTTTTACTTGATTGGAGACGCTGGAAATGCCGAAATGGACGAGAAGTTACTCCCTCTAGATTTATTTGAAAAAGCACTTAATCAAGCAAGTAAAAATTCAACTGCAATTTTTTTAGGAGACAATATTTATCCTGTTGGGATGCCTAAAAAAAATAGTCCTGAGAGACCTTTAGCAGAATATCGATTAAAAATTCAATTAAATGCCCTGAAAAAGTTCAAAGGAAATCCAATCTTTATTCCAGGAAATCATGACTGGTACAATAATGGTGTTAAAGGTTTAAAGCGACAAGAAAAAATAATTGAAAAAACTTTAGGTGAAAATAGTTTTCTCCCTAAAGACGGATGCGGTATAGATAACGTCAACATTAACGATAATCTTATACTTGTGACAATTGATTCCAAATGGTTTCTAACAGATTGGAATAATCATCCAACAATAAATGAGAATTGTACAATCAGAACTCGTGAACGATTTCTTAATGAATTATCGAAAATCTTTAAAAAAAATCGTTTCAAAAACATCATTGTCGCTATGCATCACCCTTTATACAGCAACGGGCCTCATGGAGGTAGTTTCTCTTTTAAAGACCACATGACTCCATTTCCAATATTAGGCACACTAAAGAATACACTTAGATCTCATGTTGGAATTCAAACTGATAATTTTAATAAAAATTATCATGATTTCATTAATAAAATTCAGCTAGTTGCTGAGGACTTCAAAAATAATATTGTTTTCGTAAGTGGACACGAGCACAATTTGCAATATATTGAAAACAACGGTTTCAAACAAGTCGTAAGTGGCTCTGGATCAAAGCAATCTCCTGCACTAATTGGTTATGGTGCATTATTCACATATGGAAACCATGGTTACGCAAAATTAAATTTTTACAAAGATGGCTCTGCTGTACTAGAATATTACTCAGCTAATAAAGAAGATAAAAACAAGTTGTTATTTAGCAGAAAAATAATAGAAGCAAGAGCTGACTTTTCTAAAAAAGAATTCGATTTTTCTGAATATAACGAACAAAACGATTCCATTACGACCTCAATATACCCAACCGAAAACACCAATGTTAATGGTTTTCATAAGTTTTTTTGGGGTAATTTACATAGAGAAAAATACGGAACAAAAGTCAAAGTTCCTGTTCTTGATTTGAAAAATACTTTTGGTGGATTAAAACCTATTCGCCGTGGTGGTGGCAATCAAACAAATTCTTTACGATTAGAAGACAAAAATGGAAAACAATATGTTTTAAGGTCCATGGTAAAAGACGGTAGTAGAATAATGGGGGGCATTTTAAAAGGAACTTTTCTAATTAACGTTGTTCAAGACATCTTTACCATGTCTCACCCATACGCCGCTTTCGTAATTCCTGATATGGCAAATAGCATTAACATATACCACACAAATCCAAGAGCCTATTACATGCCTAAACAGCCAATGCTTGGATCTTATAATAACTTATTTGGAGGTGGAATGTATTTACTAGAAGAACGTCCTGCTAAAAATCGTGACGATGTTGATAGCTTTGGAAACTCAAAAAAAATCATAAGTACCTTTGATATTCTAGAAAAAATCCGAAAAAATGGCAAACATCACGTAGACCAAAGATGGGCAGTTCGCTCTCGTTTGTTTGATATGATTATCGGAGATTGGGATAGGCATGAAGATCAGTGGCGTTGGGCCTCGTTTAAAACAAAAAAAGGCACAACATACTATAGACCAATACCTAGGGATAGAGATCAACCATTTTCAAAATTTGATGGTATAATGATTCCGATTTTCAAACAATTTACTCCACTTGTTAAAAATATGCAAAGTTTTGATTATGATATTAAAGACATGAAATGGTACAACAATTATCCTCGTTTCTTTGATACTGAATTTTTAAATAAATTAGATTTAAAAGATTGGTTAAAAGAAGCTATATATATTCAGGAAAAATTAACGGATTCAATAATAGAATCTTCAATTAAAAAATTACCAAAAGAGATCTTTGCTATAGATGGGAAAGAAATAGTTAAAAAAATTAAATCTCGAAGAAATAAGCTAAAAGATATTGCTAAAAGATACTACAATAAGCTTTCTAAAACTGTTCAAATTGTAGGAACTGACAAAAATGACATCTTTGTTGCAAACCGAATAAATAATCAAGAAACTAGAATAACCGTAATCCATAAAAAAGACACAATTTATAAAAGATCTTTTTTTCTAAAGGAAACTAAAGAAATTCAATTATACGGACTTAAAGGAAAAGATTTATTTAAAATTAATGGTAAGGTTAAAAATGGCATACTCATTCGTTTAATAGGTGGCCAAGATAACGACACTTACATTGACAACTCTTTAGTATCTGGCTGGAATAAAAAAACTAAAATCTATGATTTTAAATCTAAAAAAAACAGCATCCAAAAGAGTAAAGAAACAGCTGATTTAAGCTCAAACAATTATTATAAAAACACCTATAACCACAGAGACCTAAATAATAATACTACGATAGTTTTACCTAATATCGGAAGTAACCCTGATGATGGAATATTTTTCGGAACTAAACTAATTTACACTCGACAAGGCTTTAAAAAGAGACCTTTTGCAAGTAAACATGACTTCTCTGCAAATTATTATTCTGGTATCAGTGGTTATGATTTCGAATATAACGGAGAATTCAATGAAGCCATAGGCAATTGGAATTTGGTTTTAAATGTTAAAGCAACTAGCGACAACTATGCAATTAATTTTTTTGGATGGGGTAACCTATCAAGATTTAATCAAAATCATGATCTTGATTTTTATCGTGTAAAAAGAAGTGAAGTATATTTTTCTCCCTCTTTATTAAAACGCTTTCGAGGAGGAAACAGTGTTGAACTAAAATCATTAATTGAAGGTATTGAAGTACAAAACACACTAAATAGGAATATCTATGGGTTTAACCAAAGCTCTTTAAATATTTTTAGACCTAATTATTTTATAGGTAGCGAAATTAAAATTAATCATAATCGTATTGATCAAGTCGGCTTTCCTACCAAAGGGATGAACTTTGAAATGACTATAGGAGCCAAAGGTAAATTAAATGAAATTAACAGAGGGTTTGGTTATTTTAAAAGCGCTTTAGCAATTTATCAAAACTTAATAAGTAATCGATCACTAGTTTTTGCTTCTGAATTAGGAACTCAAATTAACATCGGTAATCAATTTGAATTTTATCAAGGAGCGACATTAGGTGGAGACAGAACCTTAAGAGGTTTTAATAGACAACGATTTACAGGAAAAGAGAGTTTTTATCACAGTAACGACCTCCGTTTACGTTTTGGTGACATTAAATCAACTTTTTTACCCCTAAAAGCGGGTATGACTTTAGGTTTTGATTACGGTAGAATTTGGACCCCACTTGAAATAAAAAATACAAAATGGCACACAAGTTATGGTGGCTCTCTATGGTTAAGTGCTATTGAGTCCTTTACCTTAAACTTATCTTACTTTAAAGGTAATTCTGATGAAAATAGAATTTCATTTAGCCTTGGATTTAACTTTTAAAACCAAAACTTTTTTTAATGCAATAAAAAACTCATAAAATTTAGCATAAGACAAGATGTTTTTGTTTTTTTGCTAAAAACAATATGATAAATAAAATCGTTCTTGTGTTTTCTGCTACGTTTGGAATGCTAGCAATAATTCTAGGAGCCTTTGCTGCTCATGCACTTAAAAAAAAGCTTAACAAAAATCAAATAAAGTCATTTGAAACTGGTGTTAAATATCAAATGTACCACGCAATTGTACTCTTAGTTATTGGTATGAACCTACCTAGTGTCAGTTCTTCTTTAGCTTTTTGCTTTATTCTAGGCACCTTTCTATTTTCATTTAGTATATACGGACTGGTTCTTTCTGAATACAAAAAAAGAAAATTACGATTTCTTGGACCTATTACACCGATCGGTGGTTTGTTGCTGACAATTGGATGGGCTTTACTTTTATTTAATTTCTTAAATTAAATTTATATAAATTCCCCCCCTTACCTCTAGATTTTTCATCCGTAATAAAAACAGTATTATTATCTTTAAAGATCACTCCTTCTTTTTGAGATACGTGGTTAAAATCATATTTCACAAGGCTTCCTTCAAAAAAGTTATCACCTTTAAAATCACTAAAAACGTAAATAGACTTATGATTTAATAAAACTACTTTTTTCTTATCTGGAGAAATATCTGCGGCTGTTATTGAGCATGTATTATCGTCATTACATGTTTTAAACGTTCCTACAAGAATTGCTTTATGTTTTCCTGGTACTGCCCTAATCTTATAAAGCGTTGTTTCTCCATACCTATTTTTAACCCTACTTTTTGAGAAAACATATAAATAACCATTATTATAAAAAAGTGATTCTGCATCGAAAAAACGTTCTTTTTTTGGAGGTGGAAAACTACTTTGATCTGGATATGAAAAATCAATCTTAATGACATTTATTTTTTTCTTTGATTTTAAATCTTCTTTTAAAACTTTGTAAATAGACAAATCATTTCGTTTATTATTGTTATTTCCAAAATCTCCAACATATAAGTTCCCCTCCTCATCTGAAGTAATATCCTCCCAATCTTTATTTTTTACATTTAACGCTATTTTATTCAATATCAGCCCTGTGGTGTCAATTGCATATAAGTGAGATTTATTTCCACTATCATTATGCATCCATAATAAATTAGAATTATCTGATAGTTCCAACCCTGAAACTTCTGCTAAACTATTTGGTAAACGACAAATAAAAATTAATTTCCCATAGTCTTTGGCACAATTAAAAAAAAGGAAACAATTAAGTAAAATTAAAACATAATTCTTCATTATACAAAATGTGTTAGACTAATAGAACTATATCAAAAGTAAAATTATTGTTATTGATAATAAATTTTATAAAGTATAAATTATTTATTAGTTAGTTTGATTGTGATTATTTTAATATTTTTCAAAAAAATACTACTGCCTGCTACATAAAAAATGCAGCAGGAGTAGTTTTCGACAATTAAAATTTCCCCTAAATAATTGTACATAGTAAATATAACTATTTGAGGCCAAACAACTTTACGGAAAACCGTAATAATTTATTTTTTTTTAACATTTTTTTTAAAAACAAATAGATATTTCACTGTAACTTGCACTCGCTTATGATAGTATAAAACCTAAAATAATAAGCTTATAGTTCACCTATTAATTAACATAAAAATAAAGTGTTGAGAAGTTAACAATGTTGTGAATTATAAACTAAAAATATAATCACTATTTTTTTAGTGAATAAGAGATAATTAGTACTCTATAAGAGTAGTTTTTATGTAAGTTTGGTTAGTAACCCGTAATTTATTACGGGTTTTTTTATAGACCATGATTAGCAATAAACACTATCAAACACCTTTTTTAAGGTATAAAAAATGAAACCGCAATTAATTAATTGCGGCTTCTTTAGTAGTAATTATATATACTACGCTTGGTTAGTAGGTTAAACTAGGTTAAGTTAAGTAGTTTTTATACCACAAAAATATATAAGTTTTCATGTTGAATTATAAAAAATACCCTAAACGACGCATATTCGACTATAAACGTCTTTTTTCTTGAATTAAATGCAAGAGTGTATCAATTTAACATTTTAATCAAGAAATCTTAAATAGTTTACAGAATTAAATATACAATTCATGCTATTAAGAATATTTAGTCAAAAAGCAAATTAATACAAAATAAGAAGTTTGTTTAATTAAAAAATAGGCAAAAAATCTTTGAAAGATATTTGAACACTATTAGAAAGAGATCTTTTAAAGTAAAATTAGCTACCAACTTCCGGTAGCACCACCACCACCAAAGCCACCACCGCCAAAACCACCACTGAAACCACCTCCATTAGAAGGTGCTCCTTTACTAAAACTGCCACGTCCAGAATTACTTAAAATAATCGTATCAAAAATATTTCTTTTTGGGCTGTTGCGATTTCCTCTACCTCCACCTCTATTATTTTTATTACCATTGAAAACAGTGATAAAAAAGATAATCAGAATAATAATGAAAATAATTAATCCAGGATCAAAATCCGATAAATCGGATTTCTTTCTCGTTTCTTTATATTCACCTTGAAGTACTCTAAAAACAGTATCAATCCCCTTATCAAAACCTTCATAGTAATTTCCTTCTTTAAAATAAGGTAGCATATCATATTCAATAATTTGCCTCGACAGATAATCAGTTAACAGATGCTCTATACCATAACCTGTTCTAATGGTAATTTTTTTATCTTTTTTTGCTAATAAAATAAATACGCCATTGTCTTCCTTTTCTTGACCTACTCCCCATTTATGCGCCCAATTTGTAGCCAAAAAACCAATATCTTCTCCTTTTGTTGAATTAATTGTAGCTACTACAATTTGAGTCGATGTTGTATCAGAATACTTTATTAACTTTTTCTCTAACGAGGATTTCTCATAAGAGGTTAATAAGTTGATATAATCATATACCCCTTTTTGATTTTGAATATTTCCTGGTTTTTCGGGAATTTGAAATCCTTGAGAAAAGGCATTTAGAATACTACAAAATGTAAATAAAAAGACTACAGTAAAAGTTGTCGTTTTCAATTTTTTTTAAGCTTTAGATATTTCATTTGATAACTCATCTACATCATCAATTTTTCTTGGAAAGTAGTTTTTTAACTCTTCGCCTGCTTTTAGAACTCCATCAATAATTCCTTGTTTAAAATTTCCTTGTTTAAAATTTTCTTGTACCGATTCTTTAGTAGCATTCCAAAAGTTTGGATGAACAACTTTATTAATTCCTTTATCACCATAGACGACGAACTTTCGATCTTCAACAGCCACATAAAATAAAACACCGTTACGTTCACTTGTTTTATACATATCTAAACTTTGAAAGACTTCCTGAACCCTTAAATAATGAGATAATTTTGTAGTTTTCTCAATATGTACTCTTATTTCTCCTGAAGTATTTCGTTCTGCTTCCTTTATGGCTTGTACAATTTCTTTTTCTTCTTTTGCTGAAAGGAAATTTTCAACTTTTGACATGAACCTTAAAATTTAAAGTCTACGTTTGGTGCTTTTTCAGCTCCTGAATCAGACTTATATCTAGGCATTTGATCAAAACCAAAAACACCAGCTAGTACTACTCCTGGAAACTTATCTATTTTAGTGTCATATTTATTCACCTCATCATTATATCTATCTCTTGCAACGTTAATTCGATTTTCCGTTCCTTCCAATTGACTTTGTAATTCTAAGAAGTTTTGATTTGCTTTCAATTCTGGATAGCGCTCTACTGACACCAATAACTTAGATAAAGCACCAGTTAAACCTTGTTGCGCTTGTTGGAACTGTGCTATCTTATCAGGAGTAATATCTCCAGCATTAATCGTTGTCTGAGTTGCTTTTGCTCTAGCATTTACCACTTCTGTTAAGGTAGATTTTTCAAAATCTGCAGCCCCTTGAACAGTTTTCACTAAGTTCCCTATTAAATCATTTCTTCTTTGATAAGAACTTTCTACTTTGGACCAAGCTGTTTCTGCATTATTTCTTAGACCTACTATTGAGTTGTAACCCGATACAGACCACAAAACGAAAATTACTCCAATAACAATAGGTAACATCCATTTTTTCATGATAATTTGATTTTTTGTGCTTACAATTGATTTTTTATTTTTATCAACTCCGCTTTCACTGATTCTAATCTACTAATAATTTCGTAATTGTTTACTACTTTATCTGGATTTTTCTTTAGCTTTTGTTTTGCCCCATCCAATGTGAACCCTCTCTCTTTCACTAAATTAAAGATCAATTTAAAATTTTCAATATCTTCTTTAGTAAATAATCTATTTCCTTTTTCATTTTTTTTTGGCTTTATAATATCAAACTCTTTTTCCCAAAAACGAATTAGAGATGTATTAACACCAAAAGCCTTCGCTACCTCTCCGATTTTAAAATACCTTTTATTTGGCAGGTCTACATGCATTCTTTTAGTCAAATGATTGTCCTTTCTGTTGAGATGCTTTTTGCATAGCAATAAACTCCTCGGGAGATAAATCTCCATAGTAATAGTAAATAGGGTTTACAGGTCTATTATTTTTATGTACTTCGTAGTGCAGATGAGGAGCTGCAGATCTTCCTGTATTTCCTACATAACCTATTAGGTCACCTCTGTTAACTCTTTGACCTCGTTTTGCAATGATTTTACTCATGTGTGCGTATATGGTTTTATAGCCATAGCCATGTTCTATGTAAACCACATTCCCAAAAGAAGCACTTCTCGCAGCTCTTATAACTTTTCCATTTCCTGATGCGTAAATAGGAGTCCCAGTGGGAGCGGTAAAATCCATACCGTTGTGCATCCTCCAAGATTTAAGTATTGGATGTAAACGCATACCAAACCCAGAAGCCATTCTTTTCAAATCTTCATTTTTTAAAGGTTGAATAGCTGGTATTGAAGCTAACATCTTTTCCTTTTCCTTTGCTAAAGCAACAATCTCATCTAAAGATTTTGATTGAACTACCATTTGTTTAGATAAAACATCTAGCTCTTTTGTAGCATTTTTAATCATATTACTATTTTCGAAACCATCTAAATGTTTATACCTATTAACACCACCAAAACCAGCTTTTCTTTGCTCTTCCGCTATTGGTGTTGCTTCAAAGTAAGTTCTATATATATTATTGTCTCTAGTTTGTAATTCAGTTAATATCTGAGAGCTTTCTTCCATTCTTTTTGATAAAAGTTCATAGTGCAATTTTAAATTTTCAAGCTCTCTTTTCTGAGATCGCTCTTTGGGTGTTAACAGAAACTGACTGAAACCTATGAATCCTAAGAAAGCTATCAAAAAAAAACCTGAGACAACTAAAAAAGCTTGCTTATACTTTTCACTAGTTCTCTTTTCTATTTTTCTGTAAGATAGAGTATCTGGATCATAATAATATTTTACTTTCGCCATAATGGTAAATATACTATTTTTGTGCTCTTTAACGAACAACATTTTTATTAGGTTATCAAATCGTAGCAGCCAAATTTACAAAATGTTTTAAAACTCTATTTTTTTTCGAGTTTTTTTTTAGACAAAGATTAACAATTTTATGATATGGGTAGTGGTATGAAATCACAAGAAATAAGGACTAAATTTTTAGATTTTTTTAAGTCAAAACAACACGATATAGTTCCTTCAGCACCAATGGTACTAAAAAACGATCCTACTTTGATGTTCACGAACTCAGGGATGGCACCGTTTAAAGAATTTTTTTTAGGTAACGCCACCCCAAAAAACAACAGAATATCTGACTCTCAAAAATGTTTACGTGTTTCTGGAAAACATAATGATCTAGAAGAAGTTGGGTATGACACCTACCACCATACCATGTTTGAAATGCTTGGAAATTGGAGTTTTGGTGATTATTTTAAAAAAGAAGCTATTAGCTGGGCATGGGAACTTCTTACTGAAATTTATAAAATTGACAAAAACATTTTATACGTCACTATTTTTGAAGGAGATGAAAAAGATGGTACGAAGATGGATCAAGAAGCCTATGATTTTTGGAAAGCTATTATTCCTGAAGATCGAATTTTAATGGGTAATAAAAAAGATAATTTTTGGGAAATGGGAGAACAAGGTCCTTGTGGTCCATGCTCAGAAATCCATGTAGATATCAGATCTGAAGAAGAGAAATCTAAAGTTGATGGAAAATCATTGATTAACGAAGATCACCCTCAAGTTGTTGAAATTTGGAATCTAGTTTTTATGCAATACAATCGTAAAGCTGATGGTTCTCTTGAAGAACTTCCTTCAAAGCATATTGATACAGGAATGGGCTTTGAGCGTTTGTGTATGGTATTACAAAATGTTCAATCTAATTACGACACTGATGTGTTTACTCCTTTAATTAGAGAAATAGAAACTATTACTGATGTTTCTTATGGCAAAGATGAAAAGGTTGATGTAGCAATTCGTGTGATTGCAGATCATGTTAGAGCCGTTTCTTTTGCCATTGCTGATGGGCAGTTACCAAGTAATACCGGAGCTGGATATGTTATCAGAAGAATTTTAAGAAGAGCCATTCGCTATGGATTTACTTTTTTAAATCAAAAAGAAGCTTTCATATACAAATTAGTGGAAACGTTATCCCATCAAATGGGGGATGCTTTTCCTGAAATTAAAAAGCAGAATACTTTAATTCATAATGTAATTAAGGAAGAAGAGCAGTCGTTCTTGAGAACTTTAGACCAAGGATTGTTGTTATTAGATAGAGTTATTGAAACCACTGAAGGCAAAACTATTTCAGGTAAAAAAGCATTTGAACTATACGACACCTTTGGGTTTCCTTCAGACTTGACAGAGTTGATTGCTAGAGAAAAAGGGTTTCTTGTTGATCTTAAAGACTTTAATACCGAGTTAAAAAAACAAAAAGATCGTTCTAGAGCTGCTTCAGCTAGTGAAACTGGAGATTGGATTGTTTTAATAGAAGATGATATCGAAGAATTTATAGGTTATGATACCTTGACATCAAACATAAAGATTACTCGCTACAGAAAAGTCACAACTAAAAAAGATGGAGATCAATATCAATTGGTATTCAATTTAACTCCTTTTTATCCAGAAGGAGGAGGGCAGGTAGGAGATAGAGGCGCCTTAGAAGCACCTAATGGGGATGTTATCTATATTACTGATACTAAAAAAGAAAATAATGTAATTATTCATTTCACTAAAAACCTACCAAAAAATCTACATGAAACCTTTAAAGCAGTAGTAAACGATGAATATAGAAAATTATCTGCTAGCAACCATTCAGCAACACATTTACTACATCAAGCTTTGCGTGCTATTCTAGGAGATCATGTCGAACAAAAAGGTTCGTTAGTAAATCCTAAATACTTACGTTTTGACTTCTCTCATTTTTCTAAGATTGATAGCGATCAATTACAAGAAATTGAAGAGTTTGTAAATGCTCGTATTCGTGAAAACCTTTCTTTAGAAGAAAAAAGAAGTATTCCAATGGAGCAGGCTGTTGAAGAAGGTGCTATTGCTTTATTCGGTGAAAAGTACGGAGACTGTGTTCGCACGATTCGCTTCGGAAAATCAATGGAATTATGTGGTGGAACACACGTGCAACAAACTGGTGATATTTGGTACTTTAAAGTAAAATCGGAAGGTGCTGTTGCTGCAGGCATTAGAAGAATCGAAGCAATTACCAATATTGCAGTTGGAGATTATTTCGAAGATGTAGAACGCACCTACAACAATATAAAGCAACAATTAAAAAACCCAAAAGATGTTGTAAAGTCAATTAGTTCTTTACAGGATGAAAACACCAAACTTAAAAAGCAAATTGAACAGCTTTTAAAAGACAAAGCGAAAAATATAAAAGGTGATATTAAAAATCAATTGAAAGAAGTTAATGGTGTACAATTTTTGGCAACTCAAGTTGACCTAGACTCCAATGGAATCAAAACTTTATCTTTTGAATTGGGTGGTGAAATAGACAACTTATTCTTGTTATTTGCTACAACTCCATCAAAAGAAAAAGCTATGTTAACCTGCTATATTTCTAAAGATTTGGCTAACGATCGTGGTTATGACGCTGGTAAAGTTGTAAGGGAACTAGGAAAATTAATTCACGGTGGTGGTGGTGGTCAAAACTTTTTTGCAACAGCAGGAGGTAAAAATCCTGGAGGAATTCCTAAGGTATTAGAAAAAGCAGTTGAGTACCTATAAAAAAATTCAATTTAAATATAAAAAAGGCTCAGAGGATTATTTCTTTGAACCTTTTTTATATTTAAATTACAGTTTAAGTTACATTATCAGGTTTTACAAATATGATTCTTCAAACGCAAATACCTCTAAAACAGCAGCAATACAATACAATTAATTATCAATCAAAATTATTATTACTGGGTTCATGTTTCTCTGAGAACATAGGTAATAAACTTTTTTATTATAAGTTTCAGGTGGTTCAAAACCCTTTTGGAATTTTATTTCAACCCAAAGCTATTGAAAAGCTAATACTGAATTCAATTAATGGAAAGCAATACAAAAAAAATGAACTCTTTTTTCAAAACGGACAATGGCATTCCTTTGATGCACATTCTAAATTGAGCTCTCTATCCCAACAAAAACTCATCAAAAACTTAAACAAGTCTATCTCTATAACCAATAAAGCCTTGACAGATGCTTCTCATATCATCATTACCCTTGGCACATCATGGGTATATCGATTTATTGAGAACAATCAAATCGTAGCAAATTGTCATAAGGTTCCTCAGAAAAAATTTTTAAAGGAAATTTTGTCAATACATAATATTATTGAAAGTTTAAATGCGTTAATTTCTTTAATAAGATCTGTAAAGTCTGATACAACTATCATTTTTACTGTTTCACCTGTTAGACACCTAAAAGATGGTTTCATAGAAAATCAACGAAGTAAATCGCATCTCATCGCTGCTATTCATGAAGTGATCAATGCAAAAAAGAATCTTTATTATTTTCCTTCTTACGAAATAATGATGGATGAACTTCGAGATTATCGTTTCTATAAAGAAGACATGATTCACCCAACTCCTGTTTCAGTCGATTATATTTGGAATTATTTCAAAAATGTATGGATCTCAAACGAAACTAAAGGAACCATGAAAGAAGTAGAAAGCATTCAAAAAGGGTTAGACCACAAGCCATTTAACATTAATTCTGAGCAACATCAAGCTTTTCTTGATAAGTTATCTCTTAAAATGAAAAAATTAAAACAGCGTCTCCCTTTTATTGAGTTTTAAGGAGCTAATTTTAATACAATTTATTATAATGAAATTTTCTTTTTACCTTAAAGAAAAGTAATACAAAAGACAATCAAACAAACAACTTTTCAAAAGATTTTTGTGATATAAACATTAACCCAGAAATGGAGTTATATCTCTACAAGAGATCTTAAATTTAATTGTACTAATCAATTTTAAAAAAATAATTAATAAAAAAAGTCGTCTGAATATATCTTGACGACCTTATTTTTATGTTACCGAATATTATAGATGCTTATCAACATTCTGCCAAGGACCTCCGTTAATGACATCAATTCCTTGGGTACTTAAAAACTCAGTAGCTTGACCACTCCTTCCTCCACTTCTACACACAGCAATTACTGGTTTATCCCAAGACTTAATTTCTTCTACATGCTCAGGAATCGTATTTAAAACGATATGTTTAGCTCCTTCTGAATGTCCTTCATTCCATTCTTGAATTGTTCTAACATCTAAAACAACCGCTCCTTTTTCTATATATTGTTTAATTTCGTTACTCATATTTTTATTTATAAACAAGTTAAGTAACCTCATATCAATTCACTTCAACGTCGATTAATTTCAAACCGTTTTCAATTAATACTTGGTGTTCTTTATTATTTTTTAGTCTTTCAAGATAAGAAAGAATATTGTACTTAATTTCCAAATTATTTTTTACTGCTAATTCTAAAAGTTCTATTGGTAAAAGCCAATCATTTTTGAAATCCGAAATAAGTTTCAATAAAATTCTTTCAATATCACTTTCTACAACTTTATCTTCGCTTCGCATATCTCTCACTTTCTGATATAGAGAATAAAGCTCTAGGTCTGACTTTGAATAATCTATTTTATGAGTCTTAGTTTCGGAAACCTGACCTAAATTTTCAAAAGAACATGGATCAGCTGGGCCCGCAAATGCAGAAACTACTTCAACTCCTATCGCCATGTCATAAATTCCCCAATCAGGATGAAATAAAACTACATCATGATATGTCACTTTACAATTTTTAAAGGAAATTAATAAAATTTTACCTTTCAGATCTCTTGTTCCTGTAATTACCTCTCCCTCAACTTTAATTCCACCATCAAAATCGAGTGTTACTTTTTTACCTTCATAAATACCATAGGCTTCCAAATCACGTGGACTCATATTTTCAATAGGAATATTAATTCCCTTCAACTTTCCTATGGGGCTTCCAAATCCTTCGGAGTGATAATTAATACTATGCCCAATCAACTCTTTATCTCTGTTAGATAAGGCTGTAGGTCCTTTTGTTTGTATGTACAAAGGATGGTTATGTTCATTTGAAATAATATTGGTAAAAACTCCTGAAATTTGTATCCCTGTACTTAATTCAATAGTTCCTAAATTTTTTGAATCAATTAATTTCTTGATCCCTTCATAGCCTCCACTTCGAACCCCCATTTTATTTGCAAACTGTTCCAATACTAGACTAAGATTAGCAAAGTCTGGTGTAACAAATAGCTGTGGTTGTGGCTTAGTAATATCAAAACTTACTTCTGCTGCCTCAATACTATAAAAACGCTTTTTGACTTCTTCCTGTAAACACCATTTACTTTCCCCTATTGAGGACAACAAACCTGCTCCATAAATTTTAGGATTCTGTAATGTTCCTATTAAACCATATTCTACTGTCCACCAATGTAAATTACGAATCTTGGCCATTTCAGAAAGTTCTCCCAAGTTATTTTGCAACCACTCTACCTTTTCATTGGCTTCATTGACTTCCTTAGGTTTTGAATTGGGATTTTCTTTTAAAATAGATAAAAGACGAATGGCTTCATACATTTCGTAATCTTTCGAAGATGAAATCGCTTTTGATCCTATTTCTCCAAATCTTCTAAGATATTCGGCATATTCAGGGTTTGCTATGATAGGAGCATGTCCTGCTGCTTCATGAATTATGTCAGGGGCTGGCGTATACGCTATATGATTGATAGTCCTCATATCAGAAGCTATAACCAAAACATTATAAGCTTGAAATTCCATAAAAGCATTTGGAGGTATAAAACCATCAACAGAAACGGCTGCCCAGCCAATTTCTTTTAGAATTCGATTCATTCCTTCCATGTGAGGAATCTTATCAAGTGAAATTCCTGTTTTTTCAAGCCCTTTTAAATAGGATCCGTGAGCCACCTTACTCAAATAATCTACATTCATCCTCATTACATACCTCCAAACAGACTGATTTTGAGCAGTATATTCATGATACGGCTGTTTAACAACGAATTTATGTAAATGCTTAGGCAACCTCTTGGTTACTTCATTTAATTCAAAGTGAGTGTTCATAAGATAACCATTGAAAGTAAGCAAAGTTAAGTTTTTTTATGTATCTCAAAAAATTGAGACTTATGAAAAACTTTATTATTTAAATTTAATTAAACAAGAACAAGCTGGACCTAATAGGTAAAATCGTTCTAAGAATACCTCTTGATTAACAATAAATAAAGGTGATCGAGCGTATTTAATAACGAAAAAAGTAAATATTATTCAGACATAATTAGAGGTTTGTTTATAGGCTAGTAAAATATATTTATTTAAAACAAACAATATCTTTGTTTTTTCAACCACTTACTTGATTATTTTTCATCGTAATTTTAACTTGTGTCTCTTTTCTTATTCGCTTTAGAATCTCAAATTGGATTTGGTATTTTTTTATACTTGACCAAAAATCTTTATTACTTTTACCAATCAATTAAGTCGAAATGAATAAAAAAGTTATCTTAATGATTCTTGATGGCTGGGGAATTACTCAAGATCCTAAAGTTTCTGCCATCTACAATGCTAAAACACCTTTTATAAATTCACTATATGAAAAATTTCCGAATGCAGAACTGAGAACTGATGGGGAACATGTAGGGCTTCCTGAAGGACAAATGGGAAATTCTGAGGTTGGTCACATGAATTTAGGTGCTGGTAGAATTGTTTATCAAAACCTAGCTAAAATAAATAAAGCTGTTTTCGAAGGAACTTTAGCCAAAGAACAAGAATTAGTTAATGCTTTTGAATATGCCAAAACAAATGATAAAAATGTTCATTTTATTGGGCTTGTTTCTGATGGAGGAATTCACTCACATATCAGTCACCTAAAAGAATTAATTTCAGCCGCAAATGACGCTAGTTTAAAAAATGTATTTCTACATGCCTTTACAGACGGGCGTGATTGTGATCCTAAATCTGGAAAGTTTTTCATCAAATCTATCGTAGATCACATGAACCAAACCACTGGTAAATTAGCCTCAGTAACGGGACGTTATTACGCCATGGATCGTGACAAGCGCTGGGAAAGAATTCAGTTGGCATATAATGCACTTGTAAAAGGTGAAGGCTCAATGTCGAAAAATGCTGAAGAATGTATTCAAGCTAGTTACAATGAAGGAGTAACTGATGAGTTCATTAAACCTATCATAATGGTTGATGAAAATGGACAACCATTAGCTGTCATTCAAAATGATGATGTTGTAGTGTTCTTTAACTTCAGAACAGATAGAGGTCGACAGTTAACACAAGCGTTAAATCAGGAGAATCTTTTAGATCATAGCATGAAAAAATTACCTTTATACTTCGTTACGTTGACTCGTTATGACGATACGTTTAAAGGTATAAAAGTAGTTTACGATAATAGTAATATTAAAAACACTCTTGGAGAAGTTCTTGAAAAAGCTGGTAAAACCCAGATAAGAATAGCAGAAACTGAAAAATACCCACATGTTACTTTCTTTTTTTCTGGTGGACGAGAAAAAGAATTCAAAGGAGAAACAAGATTGTTATGCCCTTCCCCAAAAGTAGCTACCTATGATTTAAAACCTGAAATGAGCGCTTTTGATATCAAAGATGCTATTATTCCTGAATTAAAAAAAGGGATTGTTGATTTTGTATGTCTAAACTTTGCTAATGGTGACATGGTTGGACATACTGGAAATTTTAAAGCAGCAGTTAATGCATGTGAAGTAGTAGATCAATGTGTAAATGAAGTTATCTCAAATGCTTTGAAAAATGATTACACTACTATTTTGATTGCAGATCATGGAAATTGTGAAACAATGATAAACCCAGATGGAACACCACATACAGCACATACGACAAACCCTGTTCCATTTATAGTAATTGACAACGAAATAACCTCAATTAAAAATGGCATTTTAGGTGATATTGCTCCGACAATACTTCATTTACTTGGTATAGAAAAGCCTACAGAAATGTCACAACACTCGTTAATCTAAAGCAAATTATAATCCAAATGAAAAAACTTCTACTTACCCTAAGCTATTTTATGCTAACTTGTTGTGCTTCTACAACTAATTTTTACGCTAAAAAAAATAAAGATGGTGATTTAATTGGTATTGTGACTAAAAACCACTTTGAACAAGAACCTTATTCGAGTGAATGGTATAATGACTTCTATTCTTATTATGAGATTGATAAATCAATTCTGAATAGCTTGAAAGATGCTTTAAAGGAAATTACTATCATTGGCTTTGTTGGAACTTGGTGCGGCGATAGCCAAAGAGAAATACCTAATTTTTACAAACTCCTTGACGGAGCTAATTACGATTACAAAAAATTAAAACTAATAGCTGTTGATAAAAATAAGCAAGCAAAAGGTTTAGAAAAAAATTATGATATAATACGAGTTCCAACCTTTATCTTCTACAAAAACGGCAAAGAAATAGGAAGATTTGTAGAACATCCTATTGATGAATCTACAATTGAAAAAGATATATTAACAATTATTTCTGGTAATCTCTATAAGCATCCATATCAAAAATAAGCGTAAATTTGTATTACAATAATATTATCGATGATTAAACCAAAAACTAGAGAAGAGATAGAAATTATGCGTGAAAGCGCTTTAATAGTTTCAAAAACATTGGGAATGCTTGCCCATGAAGTAAAACCAGGTGTAACAACTCTTCATCTTGATAAGCTTGCTGAAGACTTCATTAGAGAACAAGGTGCTATTCCTGGTTTTTTAGGTTTGTATGACTTCCCGAACACACTCTGTATGAGCCCTAATTCTCAAGTAGTCCATGGAATTCCCAATAATACACCTCTAAAAGAGGGAGATATAATCTCAATCGATTGTGGAGCTTTAAAAAACAACTTCTATGGTGATCATGCATACACATTTGCTGTAGGAGAAGTTACTCCTGAAACACAAAAATTACTTGATGTAACAAAGGAAAGTTTATATGTTGGTATACGGGAATTTAAGGCCGGTAATAGAGTTGGTGATGTAGGACATGCAATCCAAAGTTTTACCGAAAAACATGGATATGGAGTCGTAAGAGAACTCGTTGGGCATGGGTTAGGAAAAAAAATGCATGAAGACCCGGAAATGCCAAACTACGGAAGAAGAGGTAGAGGCAAAAAATTTGTTGAAGGAATGGTCGTTGCCATAGAACCTATGACTAATTTAGGAACACACAAAATAAAACAACATAAAGACGGTTGGACAATTACAACGCTTGACAATAAACCAAGTGCTCATTATGAGCATAATATTGCTATTGTTGATGGAAAACCCGAATTACTTTCAACATTTAAATACATATACAAAGCCTTAGGTATCTCTAGTACTGAAGAAGATGAATTTAGAAAACAACCTTTAGTTCTTTAGAGTGTCAATTTTTAAAACTATTCTCAACACCATACCTAGGCCACTTTTAATTAAAGTAAGCTACTGGGTACGCCCAATAATTGCTTGGTGGCTGAAGGGAGATAACTTTACTGACCCTATTGATGGTAGATCTTTTAAAAAATTTCTTCCTTATGGTTATGAAGCTCAAAGAGAAAATGCCCTTTCCCCGTCTACGTTATCATTGGAAAGACACAGACTTCTTTGGTTATATTTAAAAAATGAAACTGACTTTTTCTCCTGTAAAAAAAGATTAAAGGTATTACATATTGCTCCTGAACAATGTTTTTTAGATGTTTTCAAGAAACAAAAAAATCTTAATTATATTACATCAGACTTGGAATCTCCGATTGCGGATGTTAAGGCAGACATTTGTAATTTACCTTTTAAAAATGAAGAATTTGACGTTGTTTTTTGTAATCATGTTTTAGAACACATTCCTGACGATACAAAAGCTATGGAAGAATTGTATCGCGTTTTAAAAAATAATGGATTAGGAATCTTTCAAATACCCCAAGATATAAATAGAGAAATTACTTTCGAAGATGATTCAATAACCGATCCAGAAGAAAGAACTAAAGTTTTCGGGCAATATGACCATGTTCGTGTATATGGTCTGGACTATTTTGATAAACTTAGATCAATCGGTTTTAAAGTAAAAGAAGTCCATTATGCGAAAAAAATGAAACCTGAACTTGTAAAGAAGTATGCACTTGCTCCTAATGAAATCCTACCCGTTTGTTATAAATATTAAAATATCAGGAAATATAAATACTTTTAAAATAAGCCTGAAAAAACTTTCTTTAAAATTAAGTTTATGTTCTTGTCTTAGTTGTCTTGGAATTAAAAATAAAAAGTCACTCCCCTTACCTCAAAGATAATTTAATTGAAATTAAAAAGCTACTAGACAATTATTTTCAACTAATTAAGTTTTCATAACAGAAAACCAATAATATAACTCTCAATGAGCATCGAAAAAGTATATAAAGGGGTTGTTTTTGACCTTGATGGAACCTTATTAAACACTATAGAAACGTATAGCAATATCATGAATGAGCTTCTCTCAAGAAAAAAATTTCCGCTACATGAAACTTCCTTATACAATACTTTTATAGGTAATGGAGCAAAAAACTTTATTAGATTGTCACTTCCTGAAGAGAAAAGGCAAGAAACCGTAATCAATAGCATGCTTCATGATTTTCACAAAATATATGAAGAAACATACAATAAGCATTCTAGAAGCTATGAAGGAATTACATCACTTTTGCTAAAACTACAAGCTTCGGAAATTAAACTTGGTATACTTTCAAATAAACTACACCATTTAACTATAAAATGTGCAGATTATTTTTTCCCTAAAATTAAATTCGAAAAAGTTCTAGGGCAATCAGAACAATATAAAAAACCGAACCCTGAAGGATTACTAGATATATCAAAGTCTTTAAATCTGGATTCTAAAGACATTCTTTTTGTGGGAGATACAGAAGTTGATATAAAAACTGCTCAAAATGCAAAAACACATTGCGCTGCTGTTACCTGGGGATATAGAACAAGAGATACATTAGCACTTTTAAAACCTGATTATATTATTGAATCCCCAGAAAACCTATTAAAAATAATTCGTGAGCCAAAACTGTTCTAATATCTCGAAATTTCAGTAGTAGAAATTCATTGTAACCTTTATTTTATTAACCTTTTTATTTTATTAACAATGGGGAGTCTAAAACTTCTTTTTATTTAATCTCTTACTTGTTAAGAGTTGTTTTTTATTCTCACCTAAATGGAACTCTTTATCTCCTTTTAGTAAACTACCTGTTGTTGCCCCAGCTTTTTTGTAAGACCTATCCCTTGATAGGGTATCTAACTTTTTGACTTCATTAGCAACTAATTTTTTCTCAAAATGATCACCTAGCGATTACTTCTTTTAATGAAAAATCTGTATTGATTATTTTTTAATAATCGTAAAACTACAATAGTAAAATATCTTATTGATTTAGTGTTTTAAGAAACTACTCATATCAACTATCCGTCAACCACATAAATACAAAATAACATTTCTTAAAGCTTCTAACAAAAACCTTGTTAAAAACTTAATATTTCATTAAAATTGCAAAATAAATACTAAAAAAATAACCCTTCATCAAATGAATAATAAAATTAATGCAAAAAAATATCACGAAGCAGTAAGCTCATATGATGAGTCAACAATATCAAGAATGGTTTGTGAAAACTATATTCAACATAATTTAAAGGTTCCAACAGGGAGAGCTGCTTTTATTGCCATGATTCCGAAGTTAAAAAAACATGGAAGTAAAATTGAAAATATTCGTATGCTTCAGGATGGCAAACATATTATTATGCATCATAAATGGTCGAATGCTCTTCCTTTTGGATTTAACGAGACAGCAGCTTTTCATATTATACGTTTTGACAACGATAATCTTATTTCAGAGCACTGGAATGTTATGACCAACTTAGGCAAGCCCAATACTTCTGGCAGGACATTAATAGACGGTAAAAAAGAAATAAAAGATACTGAAAAAACAGAAGAAAATAAATCTATTATAAAAGAGTTAATCAAAAATTATATAACTCTTGACAAATCTGGTATAGTAAAAATTATACCTTTATTTTTCGAAAAAAATTTTCATCAACACAATGAAAATTTTTCCGATGGGATTGAAAATATAATTGAAAATATAATCGAAGAGACAAAATTCCCTCATTATCAAGAGCAACATGCTGTTTTCGGTGAAGGAAATTTCATATTATCAATAAGTGAAGGGATTTACTTGAAGAAAAATTCAGCGCTATACGATCTATTTATGCTTGAAGAAGGAAAAATAGTTGCTCAATGGAATATTTATCAAGAAATCCCTACTGAGAACTTAGCTAACCAAAATACTATGTTCGACTTTTGAATATTTTCGAACACATGATTTCAATAGTAAGGCAGCTTCACTAGCTTTACCTGCTGATTCAATATATGAATCTGGCCTAACGATAATAACCTGATTTTCATATTGGTCGTAATCGGTCCAATAGGCTTCTTTTAGATTTTCTGAATGAATTTGAATAAAGTTTACATAAGTTGGCATCACAAGATCAACTGAATCATTACCAAAATAAAGCATTGTAAACTTAGTATAATCTAAAAGTGTATATAATCTTTTAACTTCACTTCCTTTGTTTACTTTAAAATCATGGATTCTTGTTCCTTCAATGCCATGCTCTCCATATCGAATTCCCATCCCTGTAATATTACCAGCTTTTCGTTCAACAATCTTCACATAATCTTTTGCATGAGTTCCTGTATCAGAATATTTTGTTGAGCGAACTAACTCTCCAGAACTCTCTATTACACTTAATGCTACAGGCTTTCTCTCATCCTCATAAGATTGAATTAACGACTTGTCAGTTCCGTAATTTTTAATCATATTTAATTTCCAAATTAAATTAAATGCATCGGAAAGCCCTGTATTTAAGCCTTGTCCTCCATTAACAGAATGAATATGACATGCATCTCCAGCGAGTATAACACGATTATCGATTAGAAATTTTTCAGATACTGATTCTTTTACTGAAAATTGAGAAAACCAAACTAATTCCTTAATTTTAATAGTATGAGGTGCCATTGCAATATTAATTCTTTCCATCGCTTCTTCAATCGTAAAATCTTTTCTATCCATTCGGATATAAAATCGATCAATATTACCTTCTCTTGGAATCCAGGCAACATCAGATGTTTCTGCTTGAAAAACAATAATTTCAGGAACTCGTGTGAAACTAGTTTCGAATACAGCATCAATTACTGCCCAAACAATCTGAGGCCTTGTTATTTCAAAAGGGATATTAAAATGATTCCTAACAAATGATCTTGAGCCATCTGAACCAATCACATAATCAGACTCAATAACATCCCCATTTTCAAGTGTACTAACACAACCTTTATCTGTAACAACTATATCTTTTACAACTGTCTGTCGAAGTACAGGAGCATCAATAGCCGTTAGTTTTTGATCAAGTGATTGCTCAATAAATGCTTGACCTAACATTAAAAAATGTTTATGGAAACATCCCTCAAGAGCGTCCCACCAACCTGATTGTCTGGACACAAACTCTCCTTTCTCCCAAATAGAACTTGTGTTACAAGGCAAGCCGAGAGGATATATATCCTCAAATAAATCTGCTACTTCCAATAACTGTAAAGTTCGTCCATTTAGAGCATCTGCTCTTCCAACCTCTAAAGGAGCTTCAGATTTATCGATAATAATTGTTTTTAAACCTGATTTTTCTGCTAAATATGCTGATAACAGACCTACTGGGCCAGCTCCAATAATAAATATATCTGTTTTTTGTTTCATTATTTTGTATGTATTAAATGAGGATTGTTTAAAGGCTTTTTATCTAGTAACTGTACTCTCCGAATATGTCTTGGGGCATCTTTTGTAAAAGGTTCTCGACCATGCAATAAAGTATGGTTATCAGAGAATACAATATCTCCTGTTTGCCATTGATGAGTATACATATTCTCCGGAGAGTATAAAACATCATTAAGTTTTGATATAAAACTCTTAATTTCTTCTTTTGGAATACCTTCGATCTCAAATCCAGGATGGTTTACAAAAGAACTATCATTACTATTAGGGGGTTGACAATAACGAATAACCTTATACCCTCTCTCATGATGTTCAGTCAAAATTGGTGCTACCGTTTTGCTATCGTAATATTCCATCTTTCTGGAATAAGTACAACTAATCTTGCTAAGATATTCAATAAAACTGTCCGATTGTTTTTCTAACACTCTCTTTGTATTTACGAAAGTAGTTCCTCCTTTGTTATTAACTCCAGGAGCCTGAACACAATGGAACACCTGTGTAGCAGGAACTTGCTCTCTATACATTCCATCCCAGTGTAAAGGAATATAACTGTTATCAAAAATATGATCTTTAGGTTTTTCATGAACAATAAGCTCTAAAACTTTTCCAAAAGGCCATAAACTAATTTCTCCATGCTTTTCGCAGTACTCAGAGAACTCTTCAGCATTACTAAAACTTTTAAAACCTCTAAAAGCAATCAAATGCTCTTCAGAAAGTTTCTTTTTTATATGATCGATGTCAATATCAAATATACTACCTTCTCCATTTAGAGGTTCAATTATCAAACCAAACGGATACAACTTTTTAATTTTAAAATTCATATTTTAACTTTTTTAGCTATTTAATTGATCTTTCAAAATACTTGCATTTATTCAACAAGCTCAAAATGGCTTGGTCGGCCATTTTCATCACTTACTAACACTGTGTTTAATTTTTTCGCTTCTTTATGCTTCATTAGCATATAACTGTTACCACTTTTAACAGCTACACCATGCCATGGTGTCATCCATGTTTCAGTCCCAAGAAGCTGAATACCAATCTTCTTAGAACCACATATTTGAGGATGTATAGACAACCTAATAGCATCAGGAAATTCCTCCGCTATTAAATCTGTCCAAGCATTACTCCGAATAATTGCTTGATAAGCTTTTATTTTACACTCTTTTTGAATAGATGTTTTGGATTTTACTTGACTTGGATGCATTGAATCTTCTACTAGGAACCTTGTAAGCCCGCAATACATTCGATGTGCCTCTTTATCTGAAGGAACATCTGAGTCATTCCCTCCTCGTTTGACTTTATTTTTAAGTTCATCTAAACTCTGACCATATTTTTCCAATAAAACTTCTCTTGCATAATCAAAACTTACTTCTTTGAAAACATCATCTAAATTAAAAGTAGAAATAGCCGTTAATTCTGATTCCTTAATAATATGCTCTATTTCTGCTTGGTAATTTGTTATATTCTCCTCTGTTATACCCACCACATCACTAAATACCCGGCCATCTGAACAAATGATAACTCTTGCTCCTGGAGGATAAATGCTTTTAATTTCTTCACATAAATTATTTAAAAATTTAAGCGCTTGTTTCTCTGCCATATCAGGAAGTGAACCTAGTACTTTAGAAGGATTAGGAGATTTACCAGGAAAAGCAGGCAATACAAAACTAATAGCTTGTTTACTTTTAACAGCCCTGATAACTTTATTCAAGTGAGGAGCATGACATTTATTACAATCTGTAGGGCACTTATGCCCCCCAGAATCTACCATTCTCCTAAACTTCATTACTTTTATTAGGATAGCTCTTGCTATGTTAGTTATTTGACTTGAGTGATTTAGTGTTTTAAGTTCTTTATTTAAAACTTTCATAAAACGAATATTAAAGGGTTATTTATTTTTGATTTTTGAATGTTGATACCCTACCGTCACTTTTTAAGTAACAGAATAAAGCTTTCATTATGTAAAAAGAAATACCATTAATGTACAAGAAGAGAATGCATCTCGATTCTAAACATTAAACGATCTATTAAAAATTGAATACGTTAATTGGAAGAAGAAAATTTAATAATATTTAAATTGAAACTATTTGAAGCCTAATACTACGTATTTTGTGTTCATTTTTCGGGTTCATCATTTTGGAGTTTTAAGGGTTAATTTATGATGTAATCAAATAGGGAGTTTCTATTTATACAACTTCTAAGCCCAAAACTAAAAGTTCTTTTTAAAAATTATTTATGAAAAAACACTTTATAGTTATTAATTTAAGAACATTCACTAATTTTAATATTTATTTATGAAATAAAAAGAGGAATTAATAAGAATACAGCAAATAAAAATATTTTTTTCTCTTGCAATAAAGCACATATATCTTCATTCTTCATAACAGCCAGGAATAACTGGCTAACCATTGAATAAAATCAAATAGACAATTCATTTTATAGAATAACTCTCCACAAGCATATTAATTAGCGTATTCAACTAGCTCGTTATTTTTATTATTGTAAAGCAACACAACTTTTAATTCGGGATGTAATTTTAAAAAGTTCTTTGTTTTATCCAACCCCATAGCAAGAAATGCTGTAGCATAAGCATCAGCATTAGCGCAATCACCTTTAACTCTTACTGAAACACTTAGCAAATTACTTTCAACAGCAAGCCCTGTTTTTGTATTGATAGTATGAACTATTTTCTCTCCTTTTTCATTAATTTTAAATTTCCTGTAGTTACCTGATGTTGCCATAGACTCATTATTAAGTTCAATTATTCTTTGGAATGATCTAGTGCCATCTATATTTGGCTTTTCAATGCCAACTTTCCACCCCGCACCATACTTTTTTCCTCTTGCCCTAATTTCTCCACCTATTTCAATCAAATAATTAAATATTTTTTTGCTTTCCAAAAACCTTCCAACAACATCAACTCCAAATCCTTTCGCTAAGGCATTCACATTAAACTCCATATCATCATTTTCACGATAGACTCTTCCATCTTTTAACCTTACTTTATCAAACCCTACTCCGTCCATTAATACAGCTAGCTCTTCTTTTGAAAGACTTCTTTTCTCATTACCTGAACCAAACCCATAAGCATCTACGATTTTCCCAATAGTTGGATCAAAATAACCATCAGTTTGTTCATATATTTTCTTCGCCTTATCGAATACTTCAATAAATAATTCATCAACTACAACCGTAGTATCACCTTTGTTTATTTTTGAAATATCAGAATCAGCTTTATATGTAGACAAAGATTTATTAAATCTTTTAAATAGACTATCAATCGATTTTTGGTAACTACTTTCATCAAGATATTTTATGTAGTATGTAGTTCCAAAGACAGCTCCTTTTAGAACTGTAAAATCTTTTTCATCGAGCTCGTCACTTTTTTTCATCTTACAAGATGTAAGAAGTAAAACAATAAAAGTTGTTAGTATTAAAAGAAGCTTTCGCATTGATTCACTTTTTTCATCAAAAATAACATTTTGTTGTTTCTTAAAAGATTGTTAATTGTCTTTTTTGTCTATTCATTTTTATAAATTTGTTTAATCAATTTATATTTTTGAATAAATCACTTAAAATGAAAAGAATAATCATATTGTCAATAGCTACATCTTTATTAGTTTCTTGTGCTTCTACAAAAGAACTAGAAGCTACTAAGGCAGCTCATGAAAAAACAAAAGAAGAGCTATTGGCCACTAAAACAAACTTAACAAAATGCCTTGTAGAAAAAGAAAGGTTTCAGGAGAAGTCTGCTATCCTACAAACGACCGTTGACGATTTAAGAAAAGACAAAAAAGAAACTCTAAAACAAGTAGGAGATTTAACAGTACTTACTCAAGGTGCCAATGATAACATTAAAGAAACATTATCTCAATTAAGTAAAAAAGATAAATACATAAACAAAATAAGAGCGGCTGCATCAAAAAAAGATTCTCTTAATCTAGCTGTTGCTTTTCATCTCAAAAAAGAATTACAAGAAGGAATTGATGATCAGGACATTGAAGTTAATGTAGAAAAAACGGTAGTTTTCATATCAATCTCTGATAAATTACTATTCAAAAGTGGAAGTTACACTATTAACGAAAAAGCCTCTAAAGTACTAGAAAAGGTAGCTACTGTAGTTAATGGTCAACCAGAGATGGATGTGATGATTGAAGGACATACTGATAATACTCCTGTTGGTAAAAAATCGAGCATAAAAGATAACTGGGATTTAAGTGTAAAAAGATCAACGGCTATTGTAAGAGAATTGCAAAATAAGTACAAAGTTGTACCTAGTAGATTAATTGCAGCAGGAAGAAGTAGCTACACACCACTAGTTGAAAATAATAGTCCTACTAATAGAGCAATCAATAGACGTACAAAAATTATTATATTACCAAGATTAAACCAGTTTTTTGATTTATTAGATCAAAAAGTAGAATAGTATTGAAGAATCGCTTACACACTAATAAAGAACTACTTAACCAAGTAGTTCTTTGCTTTTAAAAAATAATTTCCTCAATATTCAAACTTGCAAAGACCTTTACTTTAATAATAACTCTCTTATCCTAATAGCAAGTATTGTACTTTACAATCAATCTCTAAATACAATAACACCATCTCTTTCAAATTTTATTAATGTTCTCAGTATCGGTTTCTTTTTAACGCAGGAGTTATTTACTATACCCTAAGACTCTTACGTTATATATTTACTAATAATACCTTCAAAATACTACGGCAGTAAACTTAATAAAAATACAACCGAACTAATTTATGGGTTTTTGTTATCCATTTTTTATATTTTCTTTTCAGAAAAAAACCTTTTTGGCAAGAATATCATAGAATATATTGCTTTATTGCTGTCGACCATCTATTATACAAGTATAAAATTGCTCAAAATATTCATGAATCATACCCATTACCACTACTGATAGGATGTATTCTAAGAATTCTATTTTTGAGTATAAAATATGCTACAAAAACGAATACGTATACATTGAATTCCAATAGTAAAATCTCGTTAACACAAAAACTCCCTATTGCTTTTTTATTTTTAGTCTTTTTCTCTCATTTCATTTAAATACCAAAAAGACTGATGCAAAATTCTTTCAGAATATTAATGTAAATGAAATTGCAAAATCGGGATTGTACTCGTTTTTTGCTACTTGTAAAAGTAACGAACTAAATTACCACGACTTTTATAAAACTATCTCAAAAAAAGGCTAACTCAATATTGAAAAATAAATATGAAACCAATCAAAATGTATTAATTGATATCCAATGGTATAAAAAGTAAAAAAGAGGGATCGAAAAAAAACTTAATAGCATTTTTATTAGACTTAAAAGTCTAAATGCTCTATTTATGACAACCTTTGGTAATGATCAAAACTGGAAACCTATCCTAAATTCCTTAGCTAAGGAATCGATTTTCTTTTCCAATTTATATGCTACAGGAACAAGAACAATAAGAGGCTTAGAAGCTATAAGCCTTTCAATATCTTCTATTCTATGAAAGAGTAAAGTTATTTTTCTTTTAATTTTCTATAATCAAGTAAGACCTTACAATAAAGCCCTTAAAACTGGTGTAATCTTTATTTTACCGATTGATATTTTTTGTATTCAAGTAACATAATGAATAAAATTTGACACCTATTGTGACACCTACATATAATTAATTTATTTCTATTTTATTGAAATTGATCACTATGAGTTTCATCTTGAAAAGTAATAAAGCTGAAAAACCTACACTAATTTATTTCAAATATTTTGTATCAAAGAAAGAAGAAAGACTGGTTTATTCTAAAAAAAAATACTACCCGAAGATTGGGACAAAGAAACTCAAATACCATTAATCAAAAGAGGACGAATAATATCATCGAGAGAAGTAATTATAAACCCAGAAAGTACTCAAAATGAAGGAAATTACACCTATACTTTCACAAAAGAAAACTTTGAAGAATCCGGCTTAGCAGGAACACACTATCAAAGATTTTACCAGATAATATTAACTGCCGGAAATAAACATTACACAAAAAAATTATAAGAACACGTTAAAAAATTAAAAATAATGAAAAAACTGTTTTCTTTATTACTAAACATAATAAATACATAAAATATGCTTCATCTCATTTTTAAATTATTTATAACGCCTCGCGAGTATGGGGCGTTTTAATGCAGTTTAGGTGTTGTTGTGCATAGTGTTTTTTGTTTTTTGATCAGTTTTATAATCAGAAATGGAATTCCAAGTCCAATAAATATATTGTTGTGTACAATTCAAAAGGTTCAGTTACTATGTATTGCGGCTCTAAAGGATTTTCAGGTTTTCCAATGAATGTTAAAATAAATAGTCCGATTTCAAACATTATGATCACAGAAAATAAAATGGTCGCAATATCCATTATTAATTTGGCTAACTTAAACTCAGTTCTCGTTAAGTTATGTAGCATTCCGAATATGGGAATCGTCGATAAAATAAGATAGTCAAAACGAGTACTTGAGAATACAACAAAAATCTGTTACAGGAAGTAAGTTATTTAAAATTCCAACCATAATTCTAACTCCAAAATCATAATAAAGACCAATAAAGACCAACAGACTAATTCCGAAAATCATATATTTATATTCTTTGATATTTTATTCAATATGTTCCGTTTTTGCAGTTGGTTTACATCAAGCACAACTAGCGGATATAATATTAATTCAAAACACCTAAAACCCCATAAAAATAATAAGCTCATACCGTTTAAAAGACACTTTTTTCCGAATACAAACACTTACAAACGAATAAAAATATTTATTTCTCTTACCATAATTATGTCAAAGAACTTTTTTCGTTTTTAAAGTATCGGAGAACCTACTATTTAATTCGTTTATTAAATCTTGGGCATAAAAAACATTTCTTAAAAGATGCCATGTAGTGAGTGTTTTTTTAAGTAATATCGTGCTTCATTTTTACCTTACAATAACATCTGAACTAAAGCTTTAAACTCATCAATTTCTTTCTATTGCTTTTCTAAAGCACTAAATTACTTTTCTTAAATTAACATCTTTAATAGAGCTAACTAATTTAAAAACAAACAACTAACAAGTAGATATAAACGATCCTATTCAGTGTTAAATTATTTTAGAAATACCTTTGTTTTTCTTGTTAATTGTATTTAGCTTTATTATGTAATAAACTTAAGATCTGTTTATTACAGATATTTTATATAAATAATTAACCAAAAATAGTTAAAAATGTCTATTTATCAAGTTCAAAACAAATGGGGAGATTCTCCATTGCAACAAGGTGGAATCTTTGTTTTAGGTTCAAGAAGTAATCAAGATTTAGTGGATATCAATATCAATTCAACTGATGGTGGTAAAACTCTTACTGGAACTATAACCTACAAAGGTGAAGGTCCTATTGGATTTAAAGGGGTACAAGTCATAGGAAATAATTACAAGGTAGAGTATGAATGGTCTAATACTTGGAACGATGGTGGAAATTGGGTTATTGGAGCCAGAGATGGTCAAAATGTAGTAGCATTAAAAGTAAGTGCTGTAGAAAATACCAAAGATTTAAAAGGAGAAGTTACTTATGAAGGAGAAGGACCTATTGTTTTCCAAGGTAAGGAAACTGCAGGTAGCGCTTATGAGGTACAAAATCAATGGGGAGGACCAAATTCCCCATGGAATCCTGGAGGTGTTTTTGTTTTAGGCTCACGTGATAAGCAACAACCAATTGCGTTAGATATAAAGTCTAATGACGAGGGTCAAACTTTTACTGGTACAATGACTTATGAAGGAGAAGGACCAATTGATTTGGAAGCTACATTCGTTATGGGTAATGTTTACAGTGTGCAAAATAAATGGGGTGGTCCTTGGCATTCAACTGGATACTTCATTATTGGAGCTAGAGAAAATCAAAGAGCGGTAGAGTTAAAAGTTTCTTCTGAAAATGAAGGACAAACTCTTACTGGAAAAATGACTTATAAAGGAGAAGGTCCTATTGAGGTTACTGCATCAACTGTTGATAAGTTAACAACAGTATAATTAATCTAATTGTACGTTAAGGACTGTCTGAAAAGATTTCTTTTCAGACAGTTTATATATTTTTAATAAGGGACAATTTTTATCGGTAATTTTATAAAGTTCGTCAGTGGCTAGTCGTTAGTCAAAAAAAAGTTCATACTATTAATTTTACATATATCCGTTTGATAGAAGCAAATGATGAGAGGTCTCTAATAGTAAACCATAAAAAAATAGGTTTTTAAAGTTATATGAATTACTTCTTTTAGAAACATTAAAAAAACATTCAAATTATTATTGAGACGACAAAAACAACAAGCTTATGATAAAAGAAACTGAATTTGATTTACTTGATAAACTATAACTTACTATCATTCAGCTTTTGACATATTTAAAAACAATGATTTAAAAATCAAGCAACTGTTTGTTAATAACATAATTAATCGTACCTTTGCAGACCTTTTTTAAGGTAAAAAAAATCATTAACAAAAACTAATCGTGTAAATATGGACACATTAAGTTACAAAACAGTATCAGCTAATAAAGCTACCGTTAATAAAGAGTGGGTTTTAGTTGATGCGGACGGGCAAACATTGGGTCGTCTAGCTTCTAAAGTTGCAAAACTTATTAGAGGTAAGTACAAACCAAATTTCACTCCTCATGTTGACTGTGGAGACAACGTTGTTATTATCAACGCTGAAAAAATCAATTTAACAGGTAAAAAGTGGACTGATAAATCTTATATCCGTCATACTGGATATCCAGGAGGACAAAGATCGCTTACTGCCACAGAACTTTTTGAAAAGGATCCTACGAGAATTATCGAAAAAGCAGTAAAAGGAATGTTACCTAAAAATAAACTAGGTAGCGCGTTATTCAGAAATTTATATGTTTATGCAGGTTCAGAGCACAAGCAAGATGCTCAAAACCCAAAAGCAATTAACCTTAACGATCTTAAATAATGGAAACTGTACACAAAATAGGTAGAAGAAAAACAGCGGTAGCTCGTGTTTATGTTTCACAAGGAAGTGGAAATATTACCGTAAACAAAAGAGAGTTTAAAAACTACTTCACTACTCCAACTTTACAATATAAAGTTCAGCAGCCTTTAATGTTGACTGAGAACTTAGAATCTTTCGATGTAAAAGTAAATGTCTATGGCGGTGGTGTTACTGGTCAGGCTGAGGCTATTCGTTTAGCAATAACAAGAGCTCTAGTAGCTATAAACGAAGAAAATAAAGCAGTATTAAAACCAGAAGGACTATTGACTCGTGATCCAAGAATGGTTGAGCGTAAGAAATTTGGTCAGAAAAAAGCACGTAAGAAATTCCAGTTCTCTAAACGTTAATCGTTTATTAGAACTGTTACTTTCAAAATTATATTTTTTTATTAACAGTTTAGTATCTAAATATTTCAGACGTAAAAACTACTGAAATATTGCGAAAACAGAACGTAAACACATTTATTAAAATGGTAAACATTCAAGAATTATTAGAGAGTGGCGTACACTTTGGTCACTTAACTAGAAAGTGGGATCCTAACATGGCTCCTTATATTTATACAGAAAGAAATGGTGTTCACATCATCGATCTGTATAAAACTTCAGCAAAGATTGATGAAGCTTCTAAAGCCTTACAAAAGATAGCTAATTCGGGTCGCAAAATTTTATTTGTTGCAACCAAAAAACAAGCTAAAGATATTGTAGCTGAAAAAGCTAAATCGGTAAATATGCCTTACATTACTGAGCGTTGGCCAGGGGGTATGTTAACTAATTTCGTTACAATTAGGAAAGCTGTAAAAAAAATGGCTTCTATCGACAGGATGAAGCAAGACGGATCTTTTGATGCACTTTCAAAAAGGGAAAAACTACAAATTAACCGTCAACGTGAAAAGTTAGAAAAAAACTTAGGTTCTATTGCCGATATGACTCGTTTACCGGGTGCTCTTTTTGTAATTGATATCAAAAAAGAACATATTGCTGTAGCTGAGGCGCAAAAATTAAATATTCCTATTTTTGCAATGGTAGATACCAACTCTGATCCAAGACCAATTGACTTTGTAATTCCTTCTAATGATGACGCATCTAAGTCTATAGATAAAGTTTTATCTTACGTTACCGATGCAATCGCTGAAGGATTATCTGAAAGAAAAGCGGATAAAGAAAAAGCTAAGGCAGAAAAAGAAGCTAATACGGAAGAAGCAACTACTGAAGAAGCTAAATAAAATAATCATCATTTAAAGGTTTCGAAACATTGAAACCTTTATTTTTTTTAACTTTGATCTTAACAAAATAATTACAACTAAAAAATAACGATAGAAATGTCAAAAATAAGCGCTGCTGACGTAAAGAAATTAAGAGAAACTACCGGAGCTGGTATGATGGATTGTAAAAATGCATTAGTAGAAGCTGAAGGTAATTTTGATAAAGCAATTGAAGTTTTACGTAAAAAAGGACAAAAAATAGCTGCTAAAAGAGCAGATCGTGAGTCTACTGAAGGTGTTGCTATCACCAAAATCAGCGATGACAACACATATGGTGTTGCTATAGTATTAGCTTGTGAAACAGATTTCGTTGCTAAAAATGATTCATTCAAAAAATTAGCTTCTGAATTTGTTGATGTTGCTTTCAACTGCAAAACTAAAGAAGAGTTTTTAGCTGCTGATTTTGGAGGTATCCCTGTAACTGAAAAATTAATTGAGCAAACTGGTGTTATCGGTGAAAAAATCGATATTACTTCTTTCGAAAGAATTGAGGCACCATACGTAGGAGCATATACTCATGTTGGTAAGATTGCTGCTATCGTTGGATTGAGTGCAGCTGTTGATAAAGCTGACGTATTAACTAAGGATTTAGCTATGCAAGCTGCTTCTATGGGAGCTACAACTTTATCATACAAAGATTTTGACCCTGCCTATGTTGCTGCTGAAACAGAAGCCAGAATCGCTGCGATTGTAAAGGACAACGAAGAGTTAGTCCGTTTGGGAAAAACTCTTAAAAATATTCCTCAGTTCGTTTCAAGACTTCAATTAACTGACGAAGCTTTGGCAGCTGCTGAGCAAGAAGCTAAGGAGCAGTTAAAAGCTGAAGGAAAGCCAGAACAAATCTGGGATAAAATTTTACCCGGTAAAATTGAAAGATTTATCTCAGATAATACTACTTTAGATCAAGAACAAGCTTTATTAGATCAAAAGTTTATCAAAGACGAAAAGAAAACTGTTGCTGAATATATCAAAACTTACGGTAATGTAGAAGTTAAAACTTTCGCAAGAGTTACTCTTGGATAATCTTTTATTTCTAAAATATTCTAAACCATCCCTAAACTGGGATGGTTTTTTTTCTAGTATATTAAAATCTAAAATTAAAAAAAATGATTAGTTTTGCACAACTTTCAATAAGATTATGCAATACAAAAGAATTCTTTTAAAACTAAGCGGTGAAGCTTTAATGGGGGAAAGACAATATGGAATTGACCCTAAAAGACTGCAAGAATATGCTGAAGAGATTAAAGAGGTTGTTGAAAAAAATATAGAAGTAGCCATCGTTATTGGTGGTGGAAATATTTTTAGAGGAGTCGCTGGTGCTAGTAACGGTATGGATCGTGTTCAAGGAGATCATATGGGTATGCTAGCGACATGTATAAATGGTTTAGCACTTCAAAGTGCTTTAGAAGATCAAGGAGTTCAAACTAGATTACAAACAGCAATTGAAATTAAAGAAATTGCAGAACCTTACATTAAAAGAAGAGCTAATAGACATCTAGAAAAAGGAAGGGTTGTTATTTTTGGTGGAGGGACTGGTAATCCCTATTTCACAACGGATACAGCAGCTGTATTACGCGCTATTGAAGTAAATGCTGATGCCATTTTAAAAGGAACTCGAGTTGATGGTATATATAATGATGATCCTGAAAAGAATAAAGATGCTATTAAATTTAATAGTATTACCTTTAAAGACGTTATAGAAAAGGGCCTTAAAGTAATGGATATGACAGCGTTTACTTTAAGTGAAGAAAATAAATTACCTATTATTGTTTTTGATATGAACAAAAAAGGCAACTTACTAAAACTTGTTTCAGGAGAACAGATTGGAACAGTAGTTAACAACAGATAAATTATTAATTGCCTCTTTTAAATAGAGGTTTCTAAATACTAATATAATGAATGAAGAAATTGATTTTATTTTAGATACGGCTAAAGAAGCAATGAATAAAGCTATTGATCATTTAATTAAGGAATTAAGAAGTATTAGAGCTGGTAAGGCATCTCCCGCAATGCTTGCTAATGTTCAAGTAGATTACTATGGCGCTTCAACACCACTAGGACAAGTTGCCAATGTTAATACTCCGGATGCACGTACAATATCTATTCAGCCATGGGAAAAAAATATGCTTCAAGAAATCGAGAAAGCTATCATGGTTGCTAATTTAGGTTTCAATCCAATGAATAATGGAGAGAATATTATTATTAACGTTCCTCCTCTAACAGAAGAAAGAAGGAGAGAATTAGCAAAGCAAGCAAAAGCAGAAGCTGAACATGCAAAAGTAGGTGTAAGAAATGCTAGAAAAGAGGCGAACAATGATATAAAAAAGACTGATATCTCTGATGATATGAAAAAAAACGCCGAAGCAGATATTCAAGACTTAACCAATCAATTTATTAAACAAATTGAAGAGAAACTTGTTGTAAAAGAAAGTGAAATAATGACGGTTTAATACTGGTAATTAATTAATATTTAAAAGAGTGTTTTTAGCACTCTTTTTTTATTTATTACACTCATTTATCTACCTTTGCAAAAATTTTTTTTGATGACTTTTTGGACTAAGATCGCGGGATTTATATTACGAAATCGTTATTTTGTATTGATTTTGATTACTGTTATTACAGGATTATTACTCAGTCAAACCAAACATATGCGTTTTTCGTATACAGAGGCGAACTTATTACCAACTGATCATAAGGCAAATGTTGAGTACGATAATTTTTTAAAAATCTTCGGTGAGGAGGGAAATCTTATCATTCTTGGAGTTAAAGACAGTACAGTTTTCTCTCCTCATAAATTCAAGAAATGGAATCTACTTACAAAATCTTTTGAAAAGTCAGCACAAGTAGACTTTACCCTTTCTATTTCGGATGTAAAAAAACTAAAAGCTAATCGAACACAAAGAAAATTTGAAATAGAACCTCTTTTTAATGAGACACCTAATACAACCGAAGGTATTTCTAACATTAAAAAACAATTATTTGAAAAATTGCCTTTTTATGAAAACTTACTTTATAATAAAAAAGGAGTTCTACAAACTGCTATATATCTCAGGAAAGATATCATAAATACGCCTGAAAGAGCCGATTTTATTATCGATGTCTTAATACCGACAATTGAGGAATTTGAAAAACAGAATGATATTGATATTCGTATTTCTGGAATGCCTTATATAAGAACCTTAAATTCTCTAAATATTACTCAAGAAATGGGAATTTTTGTTGTTGGAGCGTTATTGATTACCGCCATTATTTTCTTCTTTTTCTTTAGATCTTTTAGAGCAACGTTTATCACGTTATTAGTTGTTGGAATTGGAGTGGTTTGGGCATTTGGATTCATTGGTTGGTTTAGATATGAAATAACAGTTCTTTCAGCATTAATTCCGCCTTTAATAATTGTAATAGGCGTGCCAAATGCAGTTTTTTTAATTAATAAATACCAACAAGAAGTAAAGAAACATGGAAACCAAGCTAAATCTTTGCAAAGAGTTATTTCAAAAATAGGTAATGCAACATTAATGACTAATATCACTACCGCTTCTGGTTTTGCTACATTTGTTTTTGTTAAAAGTCAACTACTAAGAGAGTTTGGAATTCTTGCCTCTGTCAATATCATTAGTATTTTCATACTGGCCTTATTAATTATTCCAATAATATATAGTTTCATGCCACTTCCTGAAAAAAAGCATTTAAACCATCTTGAAAAAAGATGGATGGAAAATGTAGTAAATTGGATGGAGCGAACAGTAAAAAGAGATCGAATTGGTATTTATATAACAACAGTTATTGTTATCATACTAGGTATAGTTGGTCTCTACAAAATTCGAGTTTCAGGTAGTTTAATTGAAGATATGCCTCGTGGTAAACAGTTTTATAAAGACATTAAGTTTTTTGAGAATGAATTCGGTGGAATTATGCCTTTAGAAATATTAATAGATACCAAAAAAGAAAAAGGGGTTATGAAGCTTTCTACGCTGAAAAAAATTGAAAAATTAAATGAGACTATAGAAACCTTCCCTGAACTATCTAAACCAATATCTATAAACAACTTAGTCAAGTATTCCAAACAAGCTTATTATAATGGGAATCCTAAATACTATCAACTTCCAACTTCTCAAGAAAAAGCATATATCCTATCATATACAAAGAATTCTGCAAAAAACTCAAATATGCTAAATAATTTTGTTGATTCAACAGGTCGTTATGCTCGAATTACAACTTTTATGAAGGATATTGGTACTGATAAGATGGATATTATTCAAGAGCGTTTGAATGCTGTTATAAAAAAGAATTTTTCGAATGATCGGTTTAATGTATCTCTAACAGGTAAAGCTCTTGTTTTTCTTAAAGGAACAAATTACCTAATAAAAAATTTAGTTATTTCATTATCACTAGCAATTCTGCTTATCTCTATTTTTATGGCTTGGATGTTTAGATCGCCACAAATGATTCTAATTTCGTTAATACCTAATATGCTTCCGCTTTTAATAACCGCTGGACTGATGGGATTTTTCGACATACCTATCAAACCTTCTACCATTTTAGTTTTCAGCATTGCTTTTGGTATTTCTGTTGACGATACAATTCATTTCTTAGCAAAATATAGACAAGAATTATTAAGCAATAATTGGAAAATAAAACCAGCAGTTTATGCTGCATTAAAAGAAACTGGGGTAAGTATGTTCTATACATCAATTGTGCTTTTCTTCGGGTTCTTAGTTTTTACAATATCAAGTTTTGGTGGAACAATAGCTCTTGGAGGGCTTGTTTCTGTTACACTATTATTAGCAATGGTATCTAATTTATTATTATTGCCTTCACTCCTTTTATCATTTGAAAAGAAAATAGCTAATAAAAAAGTACTAAAGGAAACTAAGTTTAAAATTTTCCCCCCAAAAGATGACGATAAATAATTATTTAGTGATCAAAGAAAACTGTTTAAAGTAATTGATAAGTCTTACTTCAAATATACTTATCTCCATTTGTTAATTGAGCTCAAAAAAGTATCTTTGCTTACTTTGACACAAGAATATAGAAAATAATGGAAAGAAGTAGCGTACAAGAATTATTAGCTTCAGAAAAATTTTTACAAGAAGTACATGTTAAAGGCTGGGTAAGAGCATTTAGAAGTAATCGTTTTATTCAATTAAATGATGGTTCTACCATAAATAATATTCAATGTGTAGTAGATTTTGAGAATACAGACGAAGCCCTTTTAAAAAGAATAACTGTTGGTGCTGCTATTTCTGTGAATGGAACTTTAGTTGAAAGTCAAGGTAAAGGCCAATCTGTGGAAGTACAAGTAGCAAATGTGGAGATATTAGGAGATGCGGATCCAGATGAAGTTTCAAAAACTATCTTACAACCTAAAAGACATTCTTTAGAGTTTTTGAGACAGCAAGCACACTTAAGAGTTAGAACAAATACGTTCAGTGCAATTATGAGAGTACGTTCTGCTTTATCATTTGCGGTTCATCAATACTTCCAACAAAACGGATTCTACTATGTAAACACTCCGATTATTACAGGATCTGATGCAGAGGGAGCTGGAGAAATGTTTAAAGTAACAAACTTTGAAACTAATAAAGCTCCACTAGATGAAAATGGTAATGTAGATTACAGTAAAGATTTTTTCGGAAAAGAAACGAACTTGACGGTTTCTGGACAATTAGAGGCAGAAACCTATGCAATGGCCCTAGGGAAGGTTTATACCTTTGGACCAACATTTAGAGCTGAAAACTCAAATACAACGAGACACCTTGCTGAGTTCTGGATGATTGAACCTGAAGTTGCGTTTTATGACTTGGATGCGAATATGGATTTATCGGAAGACTTCATTAAATATGTTTTAAAATATGTTTTAGATAATTGCCAAGACGATTTAAACTTTTTAAATGATCGATTGGCAAATGAGGAAAAAACAAAGCCACAAGCAGAAAGAAGTGATATGACATTACTTGAGAAACTTCATTTTGTTGTTGACAATAACTTTAAAAGAGTTTCGTATACAGAAGCTATCGATATCTTAAGAAATTCGAAGCCTAATAAAAAGAAGAAATTTCAATTCCCTATTAACGAATGGGGTGCTGATCTACAATCAGAACACGAGCGTTATTTAGTTGAAAAACACTTCAAATGTCCAGTAATATTATTTGATTATCCTGCGAATATTAAAGCGTTTTACATGCGTTTAAACGAAGACGGAAAAACTGTTAGAGCAATGGATGTCCTTTTCCCAGGTATCGGTGAAATAGTTGGTGGTGCTCAAAGAGAAGAACGCTTAGATGTATTGAAGAAAAAAATGTCAGATTTAGAAATTGATGAGAAAGAACTATGGTGGTACTTGGACACTAGAAAGTTCGGTACAGCGGTACATTCTGGGTTTGGACTAGGATTTGAGCGGTTGGTATTATTTACAACAGGAATGAGTAATATACGTGATGTGATTCCCTTTCCTCGAACACCTCAAAATGCCGAATTTTAAAAAAATACTTAAGAAATATTCATCGTCATTCTCGTTAGAATGGCGATTTTTTTTTGATGAATTCATATATTTGTATTTATGTTAAAACAAAGTTTACATCAAAAATTATTACAAAAATTATCTCCGCAGCAAATTCAGCTGATGAAGCTTATACAATTGCCAACACAAGCTTTTGAAGAGCGTTTAAAACAAGAAATTGAAGAGAATCCTGCATTAGATACTGGAAAAGAAGAGAATGATAATTTTGAGGACTCATATTCAAATGATACTGATTATGACGATACAGGAAATGAAAAAATAGAAGCAGAAGATATTAATATCGATGAATACTTGAGTGATGATGAATTCCCGAGCTATAAAATGCAATCTAATAACTATTCAGCTGATGATGATGAGAAACATGTACCTTATGCAGCGGGTACATCGTTTCATCAGTCTCTAAAAAATCAACTAAATACTTTTAGAATCGATGATAATGAACGTGCTATTGCAGAATTTTTAGTTGGTAGTATTGATGATAGTGGGTATATAAGACGTGAATTATTAGACCTCGTAGATGATTTAGCTTTTACACAAAATATTTTTACGACTGAAGAAGAGGTTAAAGATATTTTAACTAAAGTTGTCCAAAAGTTAGACCCTATAGGCGTAGGTGCTCTTAACTTGAAGGACTGCTTAATCATTCAACTAAATTCAAAACCTGAAACAAAATATAGGTCTTTAGCTATTGAAATACTAAACGAATCTTTTGATCACTTTGTAAAAAAACATTACCAAAAACTACTTGAGAAATTTGATTTGACCGAAGATGAACTGAAAGAGGTTATCTCAGAAATTAGTAGACTCAATCCAAAACCAGGTAGTTCTTACGATGGAAATAATAAAATTGCAGAACAAATCGTTCCAGACTTTACGATAAAAATTACAGAAGGAAGTCTAGAGTTGACCTTAAACTCTCGTAATGCACCTGAATTAAAAGTTTCAAGAGAATATAATAACATGCTAAAAGGTTATCAAGATTCAAAAGATAAAACCAAAGCACAAAAAGATGCTGTCATGTTTATCAAGCAAAAGTTAGATGCTGCTAAATGGTTCATTGATGCTATAAAGCAACGTCAGCAAACGCTTTTGATAACAATGAATGCAATTATGCAATATCAAAAAGAATATTTTTTGACAGGTGATGAACGAAAATTAAAACCAATGATTCTTAAAGACATTGCAGACGATATTAGCATGGATGTATCAACCATTTCTAGAGTTGCAAATAGTAAGTATGTATCTACTCCTTATGGTACTAAATTAATAAAAGAATTTTTCTCTGAATCAATGAAAAATGATCAAGGAGAAGATGTTTCTACAAGAGAAATTAAAAAAATTCTAGAAACCGTAATTACTGAAGAAAATAAAAAAAAGCCCTTAACTGATGAAAAATTATCAAAATTACTGAAAGAAAAAGGATATCCTATCGCAAGAAGAACGGTGGCTAAATATAGAGAACAATTAGACATACCCGTGGCTCGCTTAAGGAAAGAAATTTAATGAAACGACATAAGTTTATATCAGCTATTTTACATCCTATTGTAATGCCTACAATAGGTATATTTTTGTACTTTCTGTTGACTCCATTTAGAATCCAAAATCAACAGAAATTAACTATAATAACTATAATATTTATAACTACATACGTAGTTCCTTTACTTCTTTTAGTTCTATTAAAATCTATCGGTTATCTGAAATCTTATAATGTTTTTAGTATCAGAGAAAGAAAAATCCCCGTTTTCTTTATGATTATATTACTATTTTCTTTAGCTGAATTATTCAAGAAATTATCCTTTATGAAGGATTTAAGCTATTTATTCTATGGTACGGTACTTAGTCTTATTTTAACTTATATCTTACTATATTTTAAATTTAAATCAAGTATACATTTACTTTCAGTTGGTGCTACTGTAGGCTTTTTTATCATATTTCAACAGATGAGTAATGTAAATACCATACCACTTGTTATTTCTTTTATTTTTTTATCCGGTCTTTTAGGCACTTCTAGATTATTTTTAAATGCCCATACACCCAAAGAGGTTTATACTGGTTTTTTTATCGGCTTTTGTTGTCAATTTTTAGCGTTTTACTTTTTATAAAACAAAAAAACTAATCCCTAATTTAATTATTCTTGTATTAATTCTTTCATTATTAACAAAAGCTTCAGAATTCAAAAACGGGATTAAACCATAATAAACGTGAAAATTAAAGGTAGCGTATCCTGCAGATAATGTAGCCCCTATTTGAAACCTCCGATATGAATTTATATTATTGACTTTTACAAGTGTTTCAGACACCTTGTGAGAGAAGCTATTTGATAAATTATAACTCATCTTTATCCCTGAGTATATTCGCCAGAAAGAGTATTTTTTAGCATCTGATGACCTAAATCTTAACTGAAGCGGAACCTCAAGATTATGAGTATTAATTTTGTTATCAACAAACTCCGATATTTCAAAAAAGTCATTAGAACTTTCTCCTTTGGTTACTTTTAAACCATGAACAAACCTGTCATATCCATAGCCTAAACCAATGCCGATGGCAACTTTTCCATTTTTTATAATTGGAAAATCACGAATATATCCTGCTGAAAAGCCGTATGAAAAATCACTTTCCTTGACGTTTTTAGGCTGATTATAAAGTACATTGTATGTAATATCAATATAAAATTGATCTTCTAAATATTTATCATCTAATTCTAAGGAATCCTTTTGAGCACAGATATTTAAACTTACTGATATCAAAATAAATAAAAGTATTCTGGTATTCATAACTAAAATGGATATTCGATTAAATACTATTTTTATACTAATATAACTCTATAAAATAGAAAAAGTGCCATCAAAATATGATTGCACTTTTTAAACTATTAAGATTTCTACTACTTATTTTTTAATTGCATCACCTTTATGCGTTGATAAACTCAACTTAAGGGCATTTACATCTCGTAATTTTTCTCTTATATCGGCTAAAGTTCCAACGCTTGACTCCTTATCTGCTTTCAGCGAAGTAGTCATAAATGGGTGTTCAGCTTCTGCTATTTCTTCTCTTGCTTTAAGTATAAAAGCTGGAACATCATCCGCAGTAGCTATTTTATCATTTAATTGAATACTTTCATAACCTCCACCATACTTTGCATCCTTTGCCTTTCCAACATAAATAGTACTTACTAAACTTTTGTTCTCAAGTTTTTTTACTTCAGTGGCACTTGGTAACCTTGGAGTATCGACTAGTAAACTAGTTTCTCTCATCTTGGTTGTAACCATAAAGAAAAATAACAACATAAAAACAATATCCGGTAAGGACGCAGTAGATAAGGCTGGTAGTCCTTTTTTCTTCTTTCTAAACTTAGACATATTCGTTGTTTTAATTGTTATTGAACACTTGTAGGATCAACGTCAGTAATTATTTGAGGGTAACTCTTTTTAATTACTTCCATTTTCTCTCTTAAATCATTGTCTTTTCTTTGACTATCTTTAAACGCTTCTTCAAGTTCAGTAAAGCTCATACCATACTTTTCTTGGCATAATCTATTACGAAGAACTCTGTAAGCGGCTAATAGTTCATTCTGAACAGTAACATAAGTTCCATATTCTGTAGCTCTATCACTTTCAACCGCTATAATAGCCTTGTTCGGATGATCAGATGACTCAGCATCCCTTTCTCCTTTACAATAATCACATTCCTTACCTTCTTTAGCATCTCCTATAGGATTTCCAACTCCCCCTCCATTATCGATAAATTTTACAGCTGCATCTTTTAAGTCTTTAAGTTCCATTATCTCCCCTTCAACAAAAAGTTGATTGTTTCGATTGATACTTACCTCAAAGATATTTCTTTGCTTTATTTTCGGTAACTCTACGTCTGGTGGTGTTTTTTCAGCAAGCTTTTTTGAAACTCCTGAATCGACATCCATCGTTGTTGTTACAAGGAAAAAGATAAGAAGCAAGAAGGCAATATCTGCCATAGAACCTGCATTAATTTCTGGGTTTTCTCTTCTTGCCATATTTATTTATGATTTAATTAGACCCTTTGCTAAATCGTATACAAAGAATACGCCTCCTAATAATAGAAGAATTAAGCTGATCCATATACCTGTACTAGTGTACTTTGAGATATCAGAACCTTCTTTTGCTATTACACTATTATTAGCGTCTAGTACGGCAGAGTCTGATGCCATTATGTAAGATATAAGTAAAGCAACCCCAAGAGCTACAACACCTAATAAAGTTTTCTTTAAAGCTGCAGGATTTTTAAATATCCCCAATAATGAAGCAACTACCGCAGCAACGATTGCCAAAACTAATAGCGCAACTGAATACGTTACCAAAGGCGATACTGCTTCTGAAATAGCGCTAACATTTTCTGAATCAATGCTTGCTACTCTTCCAAACAAGCCAATACCTACAACAGATAATACAGCTACTATAATTTTTAATATTTTACTATTCATAACTAATAATTACTTTTTATACTTAGCTAATAGATCGATTAAAGAAATAGAAGCGTCTTCCATTGTATTTACGATACTATCTACCTTTGAAACAATGTAGTTGTAAAAGATTTGTAGGATAATTGCAACCACTAAACCAAATACAGTAGTTAAAAGTGCTACTTTAATACCGCCTGCAACAACTGCTGGAGAAATATCATTCGCTATTGCAATCGAATCAAATGCTCCAATCATACCAATAACTGTTCCCATAAAACCAAGCATAGGTGCCAAAGCTATAAATAGAGATAACCAAGAAATATTTTTTTCTAATAATCCCATTTGAACACCTCCGTATCCAACTACAGCTTTTTCAGCAGCATCTAATCCTTCGTCAGCTCTTTCTAAACCTTGATAAAAAATTGAAGCTACAGGACCTTTTGTATTTCTACATACCTCCTTTGCTGCTTCTACACCTCCTGAGCTTAAAGCCTCATCTACACTAGTAACTAACTTTTTTGTATTGGTTGTAGCCATATTAAGATATATGATTCTTTCTATAGCGATAGCTAAACCTAAGATTAAAGCTACCAATACAATTCCCATAAACCCAGGACCCCCTTCAATAAAACGTTGTTTTAACTCTTGGTGAAAAGTTTTTTCCACTGCTTCTTGAGCGTAAGTCGACTGAATAGCTCCTAAGAACATAAATCCTGAGATAGTTAGGATATTTACTACTTTTTTCATTTTGTTATAATTAATTTTAAATAGTTAACGGGTTAAAAATACAAATTTTACCATGATTCTAATAAATATTAAAGAATAAGTGTGTTTTTTACGCTACTAATTGTATTTTTTATTTTCAGAGTGGCAAGTAACAAAAAAATGTTGATTTTTTAAAAAAAAAATTATTTTTTATCTTAAATAAGTTTTTTTTAAATCCTGATTGTTAATAATAAAGTCTAAAAAAGCCAGAGAACACAAGCATATTTTTAAGTACTAATCTCTCCTCGTAAAGGCATCTCGAAATATTCTACAAACTCTTTTTTTGTTAATTTTTCACCTAATAAATACATCAATTTGGCTACTGCTGCTTCAGTTGTAATATCTTTTCCGTCTATTACTCCAAGATCTTTTAAAACAGAACTTGTTTCATAGTGTCCCAAAAGAACACTTCCCCCTTTACATTGAGTCACATTCACAACATAAATATTATTTTCATCAAGCTCTTTTAATACCTCTAAAAACCATGGGTGCGTAGGTGCATTTCCTGCCCCAAATGTTTCCATAATAATACCTCTTAAACCTTCTATCTTTAAATAGCTTCTAACGATTTTTTCTGTTATCCCCGGAAACAACTTTAAAACAGCAATATTATTATTTAATCCTTTTCTAAAAATAAGCTTTTCATCTTCATTATCTAGCTTCAGTAATAAAGATTTATTAAAGTTTAAATGCACACCGCTTTCAGCCAAAGGAGGATAATTCATTGATGTAAAAGCTTCAAATTGCTCTGCACTAATTTTTGTAGTCCTATTAGCTCTATATAATTTATATTCAAAATACAAGCCAACTTCTCTAACTATTGCTTTTCCGTTAATAGATGAACCTGCAATCTGAATAGATGTAATTAAATTCTCTTTTGCATCAGTCCTTAGATCTCCAATAGGTAATTGAGAACCTGTAAATATTACCGGCTTTTGTAAGTTTTCAAACATAAAACTTAAAGCCGAAGACACATAAGACATTGTATCAGATCCGGTTAAAACAACAAATCCATCGAAAAAATCATAATTATCAGCTATTATTTTTGCTATCTCAACATAATATTTTATATTCATATTTGAAGAATCAATAGGCTCTTCAAATGAAATGGTATTTATAGTGCAATTTAATTGTTGTAATTCTGGTATTTTTTTTGATATTTGAGTAAAGTCAAACGCTTTTAGAGCTCCTGTTTTATAGTCTTTTACCATTCCAATGGTTCCTCCTGTATAGACAATTAGAATATTCGGTTGTTTTGTCATTTTGACATGTTCTTTTTAGTTGGTATATTATGGAATAATTTATGTGGTAAATTTATTAACTTAAAAGGAAATATAATAAAAAAATAAAAATATGGGTTTAGAATATTATTTCATTATCGGAATTATAACACTTGCCAGTTGGGTAGTTAGTAATACGTTAAAAAGAAAGTTTAAAAAGTACTCTGAAATTAGACTTAGAAATGGAATGAGTGGTGCTGAAATAGCAGAAAAAATGTTGCATGACCATGGTATATATGACGTAAAAGTAATTTCTGTACCCGGAATGCTAACAGACCACTATAACCCTAGAAACAAAACAGTTAACTTAAGTGAAGGAGTATACAACCAGAGAAATGCTGCTGCTGCTGCGGTTGCTGCGCATGAAGTAGGCCATGCTGTACAACATGCAAAAGCATATAAATGGCTTAAGATGAGATCAAATCTTGTTCCAATGGTTAATATTTCTTCTAAATTTTCAGGGTACCTAATCATGGGAGGAATAATTCTTGGTGCCGCACAAGGGATAGGTGCTGGCTATTGGTTGTTAGCTGCAGGAGTTATATTAATGGCAGTTGGTACATTATTTAGTTTTGTAACTTTACCTGTTGAATATGACGCAAGTAACAGAGCTTTAGATTGGCTAAAGAACAAACATATAGTTACCCGAGAGGAATTTGCTGGTTCAAAAGACGCCTTAAAATGGGCTGCAAGAACTTACTTGGTCTCTGCACTAGGATCACTTGCCATGCTGGCCTATTGGGTTATGAGGCTAATGGCAGCAAATAGAGATTAACTGATTTTTATATTGAAAAGAACAGTATAAATCAATGATCAATAACTACGGATTTTTTTTAAGAAATCTTTTGGAGAGTCTAGCGAATTGAAAACAATTAGATTTTTCTAATCAATATTAGTAAACCTAGATTAAACTTAACAATTTTTTAAGCTTTGTAACATTTTCTTTAATTTATTTTCAAATAGAATGATTATATCTTAAATTAGGTTAGTAACTACTATTATTAATTTTGAAAGCAAATAATCTAATTTTGAAATGAATCTACCTAAAGCATTCTTATTGAGTTTTTTAAATTCTTTTCTACTTGTGTCTTGTGAAAATGACAATAATAACAGCAACGAAAACCCTAGAAATAAACCAATAATTATTTCACACCGAGGAGCTCAATCTATTTTACCGGAGCATACCATTGAAGGTTTCTCAAAAGCGATTGAACTAGGAACGGATTTCATAGAACCTGATTTGGTATTAACAAAAGATGGTCATTTAATTGTTAGGCACGAGCCAATGCTATCTGGGACAACAAATGTAAGTGAAATTGAAGCGTTTGCAGGCTTAAAAACGACAAAAAATATAGACGGTAAAATGGTAACCGATTGGTTTGCCATCGATTTTACCTTAGCTCAAATAAAGCAACTAAAAGCTAAGCAATCTTATAAAGGAAGATCAACGGAATTTGACAACCAATTTGACATCCCTACTTTTGAAGAGGTGATTCATGTAGCTAGAACACATAATATTGATAAAGTGATTGGAATTTACCCAGAAATTAAACACCCTCATTTTCATAACAATATTTTTGGGAAACATTATATAGAAAATAGATTAATTAAAACATTAGAAAAAAACAAATTAAACACGTTTGATTCTCCTATTTTTATTCAATGCTTCGAAGTTGAACCATTACAGTATATCAACACAAAATCAACTGTAAAATTAGTTCAATTGATCTCAGCATACAACATAAATAAAGATGGATCATTGGACTTTAATGTTCCTGATGGAGAGTTTATTTCTTATGGCGCTCCGTATGATTTTTATGTTAATGGCGATAAAAGAACCTATGAATTTTTTAAGACAAAAGAAGGCATGAAATTTACAGCTAACTATGCCGATGGTATAGGGCCATGGAAGCCTTTTATTATTTCTTATAAGAGTGATTCTAACAATAATACTTTACTAGAACCAACAAACTTTGTAAAACTAGCACATACTCATGGTTTACAAGTGCATCCTTATACGTTCAGAAATGAAAATATCCAATGGAGTGGAGGAAATCCTGAAAATGAATATCATTTATTTTTTAACGCTGGTGTGGATGGATTATTTAGCGACTACACAGAAGAAGCAACAAAAGCTTTAAATTCTTGGTTAGAAAAAAACAAGGTAGAAAAACAGTGATCATAACAGACATTGATTTAAGACAAAAAACAATCATAGACTGAAATCATGTAGAAAATAATTTCCAGTAGGTTGATTTCTTTTATCCTGTACCTCTCTATTCTCTAGAACCATAACATTTATTCTAACCCAAGGCACTTTTATATATACCTATGTTAGTATAAGAATTATGTTTTCTTCACAATAAAGAAATAAACAAGAACACACATTACAATTTACAAATTCACATAAATATCATGCACAATTGAATAGCATTGTTAGTATCAAAAAATACATAAAATAGAGTTCCTCAAATAATTATAATCTTTTCTAGACTGAGAAAAAACAAATTAATCATTCAACTTTAAAACAGCCATAAAAGCTTGTTGAGGAATTTCAACATTCCCAACTTGACGCATACGCTTTTTACCCTTTTTTTGCTTTTCTAAAAGTTTTCGTTTTCTCGAAATATCACCACCATAACACTTTGCTGTTACGTCTTTTCGTAAAGCTTTTACCGTTTCTCTTGCTATAATTTTTGCACCGATAGCCGCCTGAATAGGTATATCAAACTGTTGACGAGGAATTAACTCCTTTAACTTCTCACATATTCTTTTTCCAATAGAATAAGCGTTATCTGCATGTAGTAGTGCCGACAGAGCGTCAACGGACTGTCCGTTTAATAACATATCTACACGCACCAACTTTGATTTTTTCATTCCTATTGGATGATAATCAAAAGACGCATATCCTTTAGAAACTGTTTTTAAGCGGTCGTAAAAATCAAATACAATTTCTGCCAATGGCATTTCGAAAATCAATTCTACACGTTCAGGTGTCAAATATGTCTGATTAATTATTTGCCCACGCTTCTCTATACATAAACTCATTACCTGACCTACAAAATCAGACTTTGTAATGATCGATGCTTTGATAAATGGTTCTTCTACTCTATCTAGTTTAGAAGGATCAGGTAAGTCAGAAGGATTGTTTACCACAATAATCTCATCCATTTGTTTCTTAGTAAACGCATGGTAAGATACGTTAGGAACTGTAGTAATTACTGTCATATTAAACTCACGTTCAAGACGCTCTTGAATAATTTCCATATGCAACATTCCAAGGAACCCACATCGGAATCCGAATCCTAAAGCGGCAGAACTTTCTGGCTGAAAAACTAAAGAAGCATCATTCAATTGTAATTTTTCCATAGAATTACGAAGCTCTTCATAATCCTCTGTGTCTACAGGATAAATCCCTGCAAAAACCATTGGTTTTACATCTTCAAAACCTTCAATAATATCTTGAGTAGGTTGCGCAAAATCCGTAATCGTATCTCCTACCTTCACTTCCTTTGCTGCTTTAATTCCTGTAATTAAATACCCTACATCACCTGTTTTTATTTCTTTTTTAACAACCTGCTCCAGTTTTAATGTCCCAACCTCATCTGCACCATACTGCTTGCCGGTAGCCATGAACTTTATCTGTTGATTTTTCTTAATAGAACCATCAATAACTCTAAAATAGGTTTCAATTCCTCTATACGAATTATAAACACTATCAAAGATCAATGCCTTTAACGGAGCATCCGGATTTCCTGATGGCGCAGGAATTCTACTAATAATTGCCTCTAAAATTTTATCTACCCCGAAACCTGTTTTTCCGCTTGCTGGAATTACATCTTCCGAGTCGCAACCAAGGAGGTCGACAATATCATCTGTAACTTCTTCTGGGTTTGCACTTGGTAAATCTACCTTATTCAGTACTGGAATAATTTCCAAGTCATTTTCCAAGGCCAAATACAAATTGGATATAGTTTGCGCTTGAATACTCTGCGCTGCATCTACGATCAACAAAGCTCCTTCACAAGCAGCAATAGATCTAGAAACCTCATAAGAAAAATCTACATGCCCTGGGGTATCAATCAAATTTAGAATAAAAGGTTCACCATTGTAGACATAATCCATCTGAATAGCATGCGATTTTATTGTAATGCCTCGCTCTCTCTCTAGATCCATATTATCCAATAGCTGATCCTGCTTTTCACGTTCTGTAACCGCCCCTGTATAATCCAACAACCTATCCGCCAATGTACTTTTACCATGATCTATGTGCGCAATGATGCAGAAATTTCTAATATTTTTCATGTACTTAAAATATATCCAATGATGACCAACAAAGATACGCTATTTAAAGCCTTTTACAAATAAAAAATAATAGCATGATCTATATTTCAAAATATTATAAACTTTTGAATTCCAAATTTAATTTGGATACTGTCATTTAATTGTTATTCATTTTTTTAATTTTCTTAAAGCTTATATTTCCGCTTCATGGTTATTACTTTCCTTTTCATTAAATTTATACTGCTGAAAAACAAATAATTAAATTTAATTTATGAAATCATATTTCATATAAACAAATAAGAATTCAAATACTTAAACCCAATGGAAAAAATAATTCAATATGCTTTTTTTGTTTTAATTAGTGTTTTTTTAATCAACTGTTCTTCTTCAGAAATAACAGAACCTATACCCACTCCAGTAGACCCTCCTTCTAGTAAAACAACTTATGAACAAAATGTTAAAACATTAATCAATAATAGTTGTGCTACCTCTGCTTGCCATGATGCTGTTATTCCCGCTTCTGGGCTTCCATTAACCAATTACACTCAAGTAAAAAATGCTGCAGAAAACGGGAATCTAATCAGCAGAATTAACAATAGTTCAAACCCAATGCCACCATCAGGACAAAACAGTACAATTATTTCAATAATCAATCAATGGAAAAATGATGGTTATCTTGAAAAGTAGAGCACTTTTAGCTGTATTCTTGTTAACTTATTCGGTATGTCTATCTCAAAAATTTATATCAAGAACAGGAATTACAAAATTTTCAGCTTCAACAGAATCCTTTGAGCCTGTTGAAGCCATTAGTAAAAGTACTTCTGTACTTTTAAATAGTGATGGTAAAATAGCCACCCAATTGTACATTAGTACTTTTTCATTTAGACTAGCTCTAATGCAAGAACACTTCAATGAAAACTATATGGAGTCTGATGAGTTTCCAAAAGCCAGTTTCGTAGGCACAATAGAACAATTTGATGCAAGTCATTTGAAAAAAATTTCTCATATTTTAAGAGGAAAACTTACTATTAAAGGAATTTCGAAAATGATACAGACCAAAATTGAACTAAAGAAGTCTTTAAATAATAAAATCATTTTGAAAGGAATGTTCACGGTAGCCCCACAAGAATTTAACATTAAAATTCCTAGCATTGTAAGAAAAAAAATAGCAGATCAAATAATAGTTACTATCGATTATGAACTTTCTGAAAAAAAATAAATTAATATTGTTTATTTCTTTTACGTTGATCATTGTTCTTTGGTTTGGCTTTGAATATGTTTACAGGACTCCAATATCCATTGAAAATATGGAAGTTAGTTACTCAGGGAAAGCTTCAAACTTTTTAAACCTTATAAAAAAAACACCACTAGGCTGGGAAAACAGACCTGTAGAGATTTCAGGAATAATTACTGAACTTGATGGCAATAACTTTATTATTGATAATTTTATTTTTTGTCAGCTTAAAAGTCCTAATACATTAAAATCTTTACCCAAAACAAACAGTCAAGTAACTATCAAAGGTATTATTATTGGTTACGACGAATTACTCAATGAATTAAAAATTAATCAATGTATCATAAAAAACTAATTCTTCTTTGTTTTATTTTTATAACAACTACTCTTAATGCACAAGACGATCTTTTAAAGGAACTTGAAAAAACTGACAAGTATATAGATGAATATATATCACCTACATTTAAAACGCTTAAAATCGGTAACCTTCAATCAACCAAAATAGCGGAAAAAGGCGATTTTTATTTGATCGTGTCTCATCGTTTTGGTCCAATTAGTGAAGGACTTGATACTTTTCTTGGATTAGATAATGCTAATACAAAAATGGAATTACTCTACAGCTTTTGGGATGGAATTCAGTTGAGTATATCAAGAGAATCATTTGACAGAACTTTTGCTTTAAACTCTAAATTTAGAATTGCTAAACAAACTCATAAATTCCCAATAAATATAACAGGTTATACTGGTATTTATAGAAATACATTAATTAATAAAATTACATACCCTGAGTTGAAAGATGCTGATCGTTACAGCTACTCGTTACAAGCATTACTCTCCCGAAGTTTTTCAAAAAAACTTTCACTGGAAATAGCCCCTACATTTATCAGAGAGAACTTACAAGATTTAAGAAATACCGTAGAGGCAAATCACAACCAATTTGCCTTAGGTTTTGGAAGTCGTTATAAAATTAGTAAGCGAATAAGTCTAAACACTGAATATATTCATAATTTTAATAGGCACAATAACTCAAGGTATACCAATGCTTATGCTTTTGGTATGGACATTGAAACTGGAGGCCATGTTTTTCAGTTGCTATTTACCAATGCGCAGTCCACTAATGAAACGGGCTTCATTAGTAAAGCCGAGGGAGAAATTGCCTTTGGATTTAATATCGTACGAGTATTCTAAGCCCCTATAGACATATAACAAGTAAATTAAGATACTTTTGTACCTAAAAAATAAAAGTTAAATTTGCCAAAATTTTTTGGTTTGGTTAAAATAGACACTATAGAATTACCTGATTTCCCTTTATTACTAGCTCCAATGGAAGATGTTAGTGATCCTCCTTTTAGAGCCTTATGTAAAGAAAATGGAGCTGATGTAGTTTATACAGAATTTATTTCTTCAGAGGGTTTGATTCGCGATGCTGCAAAAAGTGTAATGAAACTGGACATCTATGAGAAAGAGCGCCCCGTTGGTATTCAAATTTTTGGCGCCAACCTAGATTCCATGTTACGATCTGTAGAAATTGTAGAAAAGACAAACCCTGATATAATAGACATCAATTTTGGTTGCCCAGTAAAAAAAGTAGTTTCGAAAGGTGCTGGTGCTGGAATTTTAAAGGATATTGATTTAATGGTTAAACTTACTGAGGCTATGGTAAAACACACCAAGCTTCCTGTTACCGTTAAAACTCGTTTAGGCTGGGATCATGATTCTATCAAAATAGTAGAAGTTGCAGAACGCTTACAAGATGTAGGTTGCAAAGCAATTTCTATTCATGGTAGAACAAGAGCACAGATGTATAAAGGTAGTGCCGATTGGAAACCTATAGCTAAAGTAAAAAATAATCCTAGAATGTACATCCCTGTTTTTGGGAATGGCGACGTTGATTCTCCTGAAAGAGCCTTGGAAATGCGTGATAAATATGGTCTAGATGGCTGTATGATTGGCAGAGCCTCTATTGGCTATCCGTGGTTCTTTAATGAAATAAAACATTTTTTCAAAACAGGAGAGCATTTACCAAAACCTTCGATTATAGAACGTGCAGAAATGGCTAGAAGACACTTGGAAATGTCCATCGATTGGAAAGGAGAACATCTAGGTGTTGTAGAAACAAGAAGACATTATACAAACTACTTTAAAGGAATTCCACACTTTAAAGAATACCGATTAAAAATGGTTACCAGTGATGACCCTCGTGATGTTTTCGATACTTTTGAATTGGTTAAAGAAAAATTTGGATAATTTTTTTAAAAGCAATTTTACTACCCCTCAATGAATCCCTTACTAATTCTTGAACTAGCAATTTTTGAAGCCATAATTCCAAGGCAACTGATGGTCGTAACAACAATGAAAAAATTTGTCCATTTTAGCTCTACCGGATAAGGCAAACTATTTGTGATCATAAAAAGCCCATATTTTATTTGTATGAATACCAAAAAAGCACCTACAAAAACTCCTATTGACATTCCTATAAAAACTAATAAAAAACCTTGGTAAATAAATATTTTCTTAACCTGGTTTATGTTAACCCCCAAGCTTAACAATGTCTTTAGATTATTTTTTTTATCAATAATCATCATTATTATAGACCCTACTACATTAAAGAGAGCGATAATTGTAATTAGCGTAAATATCAAATAAGAGATGAAATTCTCTGTATTTACTACTTTATAATATAAGGCGTTTAATTCTTTTTTTGTTTTTATGTCAAATCGATTACCTAACAGAGTTTTTAACTCTTTTTTTACTGTTCGCACATCAAACCTATTTTTAATTTTCAGTTCGATAGCAGTTACTTCTTTCGGTTCATAATTCAGTAAACTTTGTGCTTCCTGAATATGGGTAAAAACAAACTTATCTTGAAATTCCTCTGAGCCACCATATACCCCAAAAATATTAACATCAATAGCATTAAATGCCCTATTTGGATTTGTAATAAATTTAGTTCCTGGCTTTGGGACAAGAACTTGTAATGGTGTTTCAAAATTAAACGCAGCTAATGAAAGCTTATACGAAATACCTGCTCCAATGACCGCTATGTTTTTATATTTTTGATCCAGCCACGTACCTACATTTAAAGATGAATCGATAGGTACAACATTGGTATAATTTTCATCAACTCCTTTTATAAAAGCAATATGGTTTTTGTTTTTATAACGTAATGAAACTCGCTCTTCTACTATCATAGAAAAGGCTTCCACCTCATTTTTACCTGATAATATATCAATTACCGAATCTGACACGTTAAAAACCTTTCCTTCTTTAGGTAAAATTTTTATATCTGGATCAGATGCTTCGAGTAAAGTATCACTAAAAGTTCTTAAACCTGAAAAGACAGATAACAACACAAAAAGAGCTATAGCACTTACAATAACACTGAAAGTTGCTATATACGTTATTATGTTTATAGCATTTGTGCTATTCTTTGAAAATAAATATCTTTTAGCTATGTAGAGAGGAAAATTCAATGGCCTTTTTTTAAAAAAAGATTATACGTCAAATGTAGGGTCTTTTTTTTAATTTTCCTCTTATTCAGTTAACGCTTTTGACGTTTAGGTAAGATCTCCGGATTCTTTATAGGATCTATATCTTCTCCTCCTAATGATTTATCTATCTCTTCAATATAATCTAAACTATCATCACTATAAAACAACAATTCAGGCATCCTTCTAAGCTGATTTCTAGTTCTTTGAGCAAGCTCATACCTAATAGATACTGTATTTGACTTTACTCCTTCAATAATTTCATCTCTTTTCTCTGAAGGAAAAACGCTTAAATACACCTTTGCCACCCCCAAATCTGCTGTAACAGAAACTTTTGAAACTGATATAATTACTCCTCGCATTCCATCTTGAGCAGCACGTTGTAAAACATTCACTAAGTCTTGTTGCAGTACTCCTGCAATTTTACGCTGTCTATTTGTTTCTTCCATACTGCAAATTTACGGAATATTTTACTCGTTTCTCTTTCAGCTACCATTTAATCTTATTTAACACGTCAGAAAACAAACTTATGAGTGCTTGTGAAAGTTAAAATTCAAAAGATCTTTCAATAGCAAACACCTATATTTCCTATTTTTACAAAAAAATCACAAGCTATTATATTTTTAGTGGATGAATTACAAAAGAATCATTATGAATAAAATTGAGCACATTGGGATAGCCGTGAAGGATCTTGAAAAGTCAAACCAACTTTTTGCTTCACTTTTTGGAAAACCTCATTACAAAATTGAAGAAGTAGAAAGCGAAGGTGTTAAAACCTCTTTTTTTAAATCTGGCCCAAATAAAATAGAATTGCTAGAAGCTACTAAAAAGGACAGTCCGATAGCTAAATTTATTAATAAAAAAGGAGAAGGTATTCATCATATTGCTTTTGCTGTTGATAATATTGAAGCTGAAATTAAACGTTTGATAGCAGAGGGGTTTTCTGTCTTAAATGAAACACCTAAAAAAGGAGCTGACAACAAACTAGTTGCTTTTTTACATCCAAAAACTACGAATGGTGTCCTAATAGAATTATGCCAAGAAATTCCAAATAACTATAAATAAAACAAGAACTCGCAGATAAAAAAAACAAAACAAATTACAGCTTAATTTTTAACAAATTAAGTTGCAATTTATCTTTACAATTCATGATAATTGCCAATTGATTTTATATCTTGCGGAGTTATAAAAAATATCAGAAAAATGAGCAAATCTTTTGATTCTTTTCAGAAGCGTCGATTACAATCTTCATACATATCTGTTGTCATTAGTATTGCATTAGTCCTTTTTATGATCGGTATTCTTGGTTTAATTTTACTTAAGTCTACACATGTTGCTAATCATTTCAAAGAAAAAGTTGTTATGACGCTTTTCCTGAAAGACAGTATTTCAAAAAAACAATTAGATAACTTAAAAACAGCAATTAAGGAAGAAGAATTTACCAAACGTATAGTTTATGTTACTAAAGATAGAGCTGCAGAAACATACAAGAAAGATTTAGGTGAAGACTTTTTAGAATTTCTTGGAGACAATCCCCTTAAAAATGGAATTGATATTTACCTAAATGCTAGTTATGTTACACCAAATAAAATGAAGTCTATTGAAAAGAAATACTTGAATAATAATTATATTGCTGAAGTGAACTATGACAAACCCTTGGTAGACATACTAACTAAAAATATTCAACGAGTGAGTTTTTGGCTCTTAGTCTTAAGTGGCTTCTTTAGTCTTGTTGCCATAATACTAATTAATAGTTCAATAAGACTTGCCATCTATTCAAAACGATTTAACATAAAAACCATGCAAATGGTTGGAGCCACGAAAGCTTTTATTCGAAGGCCTTTTATTTGGCAAAGCATCAAATTAGGAATACTAGGTGCCTTTGTTGCTTTAGTAGGGCTGTTTATTATTATTTATTATGTTGATAAATATGTTCCAACACTAGCTTTATTAAACGACTATGAATCTTTATCATATATAGCGATAGGTGTTTTAACAAGTTCTTTTGTTATTACTTGGATCAGTACTTTTTTTGCTACACAACGCTTTTTAAATTTACAAACAAACGATTTATACTATTAACAATGAAAGATAACAAGACAACTAAAGACGGCTTTCTTTTCGGTAAAAGAAACTACACAATAATGCTTATCGGGTTAGCCGTAATAGCTCTTGGTTTTATATTAATGGCAGGGGGAGGAAGTGACGATCCTGATGTATTCAACCCTGAACTTTACAGTTGGAGAAGAATTCGTTTAGCACCAACCCTAGTTTTGATTGGTTTTGGTATTGAAATTTATGCTATTTTAGCCAGCCCAAAAAGATAAAATGGATTTACTGGAAGCAATTATTCTTGGCATTATTCAAGGATTAACAGAATTTTTACCTGTTTCGTCAAGTGGACACTTAGAAATAGCCAAAGCTATTTTTGGAGACAACTCCGTACCACAAGAAAGTCTTACATTTACTGTTGTATTACATGCCGCTACTGCACTTAGTACACTTGTTATATTTAGAGAAGAAGTCCTCGAAATTTTTTCAGGATTATTTCAGTTTAAGTGGAATGAACAAACTCAATTTTCTGTTAAAATAATTTTATCAATGATTCCTGCCGTAATTATTGGCTTGTCATTTGAAAAAGAGCTTGAGAGTTTTTTTGGTGGAAAAATCCTTTTAGTAGGTTGTATGCTTCTCGTTACTGCTTTGTTATTGCTACTAGCTGACAAAGCAAAAAATACTAGTAAAAAAGTATCATTTACGAATGCTATTATAATCGGTATTTCACAAGCTATTGCAATGCTACCGGGTATTTCTAGATCTGGGGCGACCATCTCAACATCTGTCTTGTTAGGCATTGATAGAACTAAAGCTGCTCGTTTTTCATTTCTTATGGTAGTTCCCTTAATTCTTGGTAAAGTAGCCAAAGATATTGTTGGGGGCGATATCAACTTTCAAAACTCAGAGATTCTTCCTTTGTCCGCTGGATTTATTTCGGCCTTTGTTGCAGGATTACTAGCTTGTAACTGGATGATTGCACTAGTTAAAAAAAGTAAATTAACTTATTTTTCCCTGTATTGCCTTTTGGTTGGTTTAATTGCTATTATTTATTCCTTATTCTTTAAATGACAACAGTAGAAGATTTTAAAAATGGACAGGTTCTGTTAATCGACAAACCTTTAGAGTGGACTTCATTTCAAGTAGTTAACAAACTACGCTGGCATATAAAAAAGCACTTTAATCTCAAAAAAATAAAAGTAGGTCATGCGGGCACACTCGATCCCTTAGCAACAGGGCTCCTAATTATTTGTACGGGAAAACAAACGAAAAGCATTGAACTGTATCAAGGTCAAGTGAAAGAATATACTGGTACTTTTACAATTGGATCGACTACTCCTAGTTATGATTTAGAGACAGAAATTAATCAGACTTTTCCTATTGACCACATTACACACCAACTAATTCAAGAGACCACTACAAAGTTTATTGGGAAAATTCAACAAAAACCACCAATTTTTTCGGCAATCAAGAAAGACGGTAAACGACTGTATGAATTGGCTAGAGCTGGAAAGACAACAGAAATTAAATCCAGAGAAATAGAAATAAAAGAATTTGAAATAACTGAAATAAAGCTTCCTAAAATAGCGTTTAGAATTGTTTGCAGCAAGGGAACCTATATTAGATCTATCGCTAATGACTTTGGCTTAGCACTAAACTCTGGAGCACATTTATCAGACTTAAGGAGAACAAAAATTGGCAATTTTTCTATTAAGAATGCTCAATCTATTGATAAGTTCATTGACACTCTGTAAACTTGTTTTTTTGTCTTCATGTATTATTATCATCCTTTCTATTTATAATCGTCTGCGATAACTTTTTAGTCAAAAAGCAAAATTCACACTAAGCATATTATATTAGTTTTTATAAGCAATTTACAATGCTATATATTGAATAAAACAATGTAAACAAGTCATTTTTTAAATGTAATCTTTTTTATTCTTTAATATTCAATCGAATAAACTAACTAATTATTAGTTTGATAATTTGAAAAAACGCACCTCTATGGTGAAAACATATAGTATTTAAATAACAAATAAAATTTTTAAAATACCTACAGATAAAAGAGGCACCAAAGTTCATATTTTTCAAACTTAGTTATCTAAAACATGGATACGGTTAAGACATTAATTGATTTTCATATCTTTTTCATATCTATAAAAATCGATTATACCAACTGTCAGTTATTGGAACTTCCCAATAATTTTCAAAATCATATTTTGACTGTACTAAATTATCAAAAACAATAGTTTTAGGAGAAACGGCTTTTTCTTTTAATAGCTTTTTAAACGCTTTTATTTCTTTATACTGAACAAACTCTCCTTGTTTAAAACAAACATTCATTTTATCCAACAAATCAAGCTTATATTCATTTTGCAATGTTAAAATAAAGGAAACTTGTTCGTCTATGTCGTTATTCGTTAACTGAATATTATTTTCAGCAAAAAAAATAATAAAACGATTGTATTTTAACTCAAAAGAAGCCTGGAAATCCATTGAAGATTTTTTCCATGAGGAAACAAAAGAATGTAGTTTATTAATTATTTCGTCTACCTCTTGAGCATAAAACTTTCTACTGGCTGGGTAAACCCAGACTCTCGCCTCATCAGACAATGCACTACTTTCTATAAACATTCTAATTTTTATTCATTTAAAAAACCACTTAAGCATCCTATTCTTAAGCGGTTTTAATAACTTTTAATTTTAACTAGTTAAATAATGATAACAAATCATTTTCGGTATTCCTACCTTTATTTTTGTTGTACCAAATTTGCAAATCTTTTTTGAATTCTGGGTCTAATTTTCCATATTTTTCTTTATAATCTGCCACCATAGAAGTTGCCTCACTAGGCCTTGGCCCCCAAGTACCTAACACATTTGATTCATCATCAATTGCTATAAGCTTTGGAATTGCCTTTCCCCCATTTGTTAAAAACTGATCCATCAATTCTGGATTTTCATCTCTCAAAACAAACTTCAAATTAATTTTAGAATTCTGCTCTGCTATTTTATTTATTACTGGAATGTTTTGAGCTGCATCGCCACACCACCCCTCTGTTAAAACGAGCCATGTTTGTTCTTTCTTAACATTTTTAACTTTATTCTTTGTGTTTTCCGAAATCTCGATCGTTTTATCTAAACGATTCATTCTTTTATCATTTAAAATACTATAGTTTAGCAAATCGTCAGATTGAATTTCTCCAGTAGATTTTCCTTGTTCTATTAAGTCACTAACCAACGTTCTATATTGATCGTAAGATATGGCTTTTTCCAAGCTCTCTTCAATTAATTTCTTCATCTTTTAATCATTTTAAATAAGAGTCTTCATGTAAAAACTCTTCACAGTTATACTATTGTTACTTAGATAATTTAAGACGTAGTAATTCCGTATTCCTTACATCAATAATTCCTCATGTTTTCTTAAGTTCAAAATAATATCTTCTGTCATTTCGCTTAAGTCATAATTATGCTCCCAGCCCCAGTCTTTCCTCGCCGCTGAATCATCAATTATCCTAGGCCAAGAATCAGCAATATCTTGTCTAAAATCGGGCTTATATTGGATTTCAAAATCTGGAATATACTTTCTTATTTCTTCAGCAATTTCATTCGGTGTAAAACTTATAGCAGCTAAATTATATGATGTGCGGATTTTAATTTTTTCTTTTGTTGCTCTCATAATACCCACAGTTGCATTTATTGCATCTTCCATATACATCATTGGCAACCTTGTATCCTTTGATAAGAAACACTCAAAACTTCCATTTTTTAATGCTTCAAAATAAATATCTACCGCATAATCTGTAGTCCCTCCACCAGGTAACGATTTCCAACTAATAATACCAGGATAGCGTATACTTCTTACATCAACGTCATATTTTTGATAATAATAATTACACCAGTGCTCTCCTGCAACTTTACTGATCCCATAAACAGTAGTTGGTTCAGTTACGGTTTGTTGTGGCGTGTTAATTTTTGGTGAAGTGCTTCCAAAAACGGCCATTGAACTTGGCCAAAAAACTTTATTAATATGTTTTTCCTTAGCTAAATCGAGAACTACCAACAGCGATTTCATATTTAAGTCCCATGCTTTTTGAGGATACTTTTCTGCGGTCGCTGAAAGCATTGCTGCCATTAAATAAATCTCTTCAATGCCATACTCTTTAACTACATCAAGGATACGGTTTTTATCCGTAGCATCAATAATTTCGAATGGTCCTGACTCCATTATGTGCTTAGCTCCTTCTCTGATGTCAGAAGCGATAACATTTTCATTACCAAATTCTTTTCTTAAATTTTCTGTCAATGCCGTCCCTATTTGCCCACAGGCTCCTATGATTAATATTTTCTTCATTATTAATTATTCAAAAACACAACCATACAAAAGTATTAAATTTAAGATTTCATAAAAGAAAAATATGCTTTTTTAAACATTAATAAAAATATAAAGTTATTAGTTCTATTTGGTATGCACATCAAATTCAGTATTTTTACCAACATGATTAAAAATATAATATCCTTTAATATCTTTAGTTTTATACTGTTTGTTTTTTTCTTTTCTTGTAATTCTAAAAAGCAAAAAAATACCACAGACGACTTAGTTAAAATCTCTAAAATGCAACGAAAAAAAAAGCATAAAGCTAAAGATTTAGACAGTATCGCCTCAAATAACATAAAGCCTTGGAAAGAATATTTTGACTTAAAAGACTTTTTAAAAATTTATGAAAGTATTTCTTCAATAGAAGCTTTGAACAACTCTTTAGAACTTAAGCAACTTACGAAATTAGCTAAAGATAGTATTAACATTGAAGTACTAAAAACACCTTCATTTAACGCTAGAATAAACGTTTTTCAGAACGAAGTTTCTAGGTTATCCGACATGAGTAACATCCCTTCTATAACCGCTAAGGAAGTAGTTTTACAAGTAGAAAATATTTTTTTAACGTTTAACAGTCTAAACTCTAAAATTGAACATACTTTTAAGAAAAAAATGTTCAATGATTCTATTAAACTTGACAGTGTTTTTGATAAGCTAGAATAACATAAAAGATTAATAATATTTTCTTAAAACTTCAATGATTAAGTCTGTTTCGTACCCGCGATACTTTAAATAGTCAAAAATTTTTTTCTTTCGTTTGTATACTTCTTCGCCTTTCATTGCGCCATTCTTTTTTTCTGCTAAATTATTTAACACCTCCATATACTCATCTTCGTCTATTTCTTTTAGCGCAATTTTTATGTTCGTAGCACTTATATTTTTATAATTCAACTCTCTTATTATTCGATCTTTGCCCCATTTTTTAATTCTAAATTTCCCCCTTACAAAGCTTTTTGCAAACCGTTCCTCATTCAAATAATTGTTTTCTAGTAAATGAAGTAATATTTGTTCTTTCGCTTCTGGAATTAAATAATATTCAAATAATTTTTTCTCAACCTCCTTATGACAACGATCTTGATATACACAGTATCGTTCTATTTTTTTTTTAATTTCTTCTAATGTAAACCCTCTTTTCATTTTTAAATACAACTCCTTTTTTACAAACTATTAATTCTTATCATCAAGTCTCTTCTATAATTTTTTATAGCATTAAAATTACCCCTAAAGGAGAAAACAAAATTAAATTTAACAAAGCAAAGCGACATTAAATTTTTAGAAATTTTATTGCCCTACTTTATATTTAATACCTCTTATGGTTTATCACAAAAGAATACTAAACTATAAATAACAAAAAAAGCTAAAGCAATTAATTGCTTTAGCTTTTAAAAACGTTCATATTTTGTTATACACTACGAAGCCACATTTTAAACTTGGTGATTAAATAAAATAAAATTGGAACTACAATTAACGTTAAGAAAGTTGCTATAAAAAGACCATATATTACCGTCCAAGCCAAAGGTCCCCAAAAAATAACATTATCTCCTCCAATATAAATGTGGGGATTAAACTCAGAAACCAATGTATAAAAATTGATATTTAAACCTGTTGCTAAGGGTATCAACCCTAAAATTGTTGTTATAGCAGTTAATAAAACTGGGCGTAAACGAGCTTTTCCTCCATTAACAATTGCCTCACTTAAAACATTTAAATCTAGGTAGTCTTCACTATTAATATTATGTACTATTTTTTTACGATCAATCAATAGTTGCGTATAATCAAGTAAAACCACTCCATTGTTTACTACAATTCCTGCTAATGAAATAATTCCCATCATAGTCATCATTATCACAAATGGTTTCGCTGTAATTATTAATCCTCCAAAAACTCCAATTAAACTTAAGAAAATAGCCAACATAATAATTGCTGGTTTCGACACAGAATTAAACTGGAAAATTAAAATAAAGAATATCAATCCTAATCCTGCGAAAAAAGCCCCCATTAAAAACGACATTTGTTTTTCCTGTTCCTCTATTTGCCCTGTATAATCAATTTTAATATCGGCAGGTTTATCTTCAAAAGACTTCATTTCATTCTGAACCTTAGCCACAATTGCAGTAGCATCTGTAAAACCAGGAGCTAAAGCTGAGTAAACAGTTACAATACGTTTTGCACGTTTATGTTTAATTGCACTATACCCCGATGTATTCTTTTGGGTTGCCACAGCAGATATTGGAATTGTTTTAATTTGCCCATTAGATGGATCTCTAAAAGTAATTTTCTGATTAAAGATAGCACTTGTATTATATCGGTTATCTTTATTAAAACGAACGTAAATATCATAATCCTCTCCATCTTCTTTATAAACCCCTGCTTTGGAACCAAAAATAGAATTTCTTAATTGCTGTCCTACTTGAACAGAACTCACACCTAGTTCCCCTGCTTTTTTTCTATCTACATTAACCAACATTGCTGGCTTAGATTTATTTACATCAATCTTTAATTCATCAATACCAGGAATATTTTTAGTATTCAGATAATCTCTCATTTTTTCTGCTGTAACCACGAGTTGATCATAATCCTTACCCTCCAATTCAATATTAATCGGATATCCTGCTGGTGGACCAACAGGATCTTTCTCTACAGAAATTGAAAGACCTGGATAAATTCCTTTTAAAGCTTCTGTTATCTTTTTTTGTAACTCCTTACTATCTTCTCCTCTTCTAAACTTATATTCTCTCATAGAAGCTGTAATTTTTCCTCTATGCGGCATTTCTGCTGTGGAACCACCATCTGTCTGTGGATTTCCTGAACCTGCCCCTACCTGAGAAACAGCACTCTCTACTAAAAAATTATACCCATTATCAACATACTCTGGCGAATTTATAACAGCGTAAACACGCTCTTCTAAATCCTTCATAATCATATTGGTCTTTTCAATATCAGTCCCTTGAGGATACTCGATATAGACAACTATTTGATTTGGAGTGTTATCTGGAAAAAATTCAACTTTGGTTCGTTGGCTTTTTATAGATCCTCCAAACCCAATGAAAGCTACAAAAAGCAATACTATGGTTACTACAACAATTGCAGTTGGCCTATATCCTTTCAAAGCAATTCTCAAAACACGCTCGTAAAAAAGCTCCCATCTTGGTAAAACTTTATTTTGAAAAGAATTTGCTAAAGGTCTTAATGCCAACCTATATACCCAAAGCATAATTGCTGTAAATAGCATTATCGTTCCTAATGCTCTATAGGCGCCACCAAAAATAATAATTAGTAATCCTAAGCCACCAGTAATAGAAGATATTGTTATAATGCGCTTCATAGGCATATTTTTATCTTCCACTGTCATGAGCTGTGAAACCATTACAGAATTAAAGAAAATTGCCACAAATAGTGAAGACCCTAATACAGCTGACAAGGTAATTGGAAAATACTTCATGAACTGTCCCATAACACCTGGCCATAATGCAAGAGGTACAAAGGCTGCAACCGTTGTTAATGTTGATATAATAATTGGAAATGCAATTTCTCCGATTCCTTTTTTTGCTGCTTCAATCCTAGACATTCCTTCGTCCATTAAGCGGTACACATTTTCAACAACAACAATACCGTTATCCACTAGCATTCCTAGCCCCATAATTAATCCGAACAGAATCATGGTATTCATTGTATAGCCGAACCAGTCCAATATCATCAATGACATGAACATGGACATAGGAATCGCAAAACCAACAAATAAAGCATTTTTGAATCCTAAAAAAAACATTAATACCAACACCACCAAAATCACCCCGAAAATAATATTATTGACAAGATCATCAACCTGTCCTATTGTTTTGGAAGACTGATCATTTGCAATGGTGACTCTAAGGTTGGTTGGAAATACATTTCTTTTTGTTTCTTCTACAATTTTTTGAATTTTATCTGCTGCCTCCACCATATTCATTCCAGAACGCTTTTTAACATCGAGCATTACAACCGGAGCACCAAATTCACGAGCATAAGTTGTTTTATCTTTATCCTTAAAAGTTATCACTGCAATATCTTTTAGATATATAGAATTTCCTCTTTCAGATTTTACCACGAAATCTTGCAATTCTTGTGGTTGCTCAATTTCACCTAAAATACGTATTGTACGTCTTTGACCACTTGCTATTAAATTTCCGGCCGACATGGTTAGGTTACCACTATTAACTGCATTTAAAATATCTTGAAAGCTCACTTTTGCCGCCATCATTTTATAGATATCTACAGCAATCTCTACTTCTTTTTCCTCCGCTCCTCTTATATCTACCTTTTTTATTTCAATTAAATTCTCTATTTCATCTTCCAAATACTCTCCATATTCTTTTAATTTATCAACAGGGTAATCTCCAGAAATATTAATATTCAAAATGGGCATTTCTTCAGATATACTCAATTCAAAAACGTTGGGTTCTACCTTTGCTCCATTAAATGTTGGCCAATCTTCTCCTGAGACCTTTTGATCAATTTCATCTTTAACTTTTTGCTTCGCCTGATCTACAGTAATTTTTTCATCAAACTCAACAATAATCATTGAATAATCTTCTTGTGAAGTTGAAGTTAGCTTTACAACATTACTAACTGTTTTCAGCTTATCTTCTAATGGATCCGTTATTAATTTTTCAACATCTTCTGCTGTATTCCCAGGATATATTGAACTTATATAAATTTTAGTTTCTCGAATTTCAGGAAAGTTTTCTCTTGGCATATTCACAAAAGCTGAGATACCAAGAATAAGAATTAGCGTTATTAAAACATAAATAGTCGTTTTATTACTAATTGCCCAAGAAGACATGCCAAACTCTTTATTGACTTGTTGTTTTTGCTTTTCAGTCATTAGTTTTATTTTTATATTTTTTCAGAAATAGCTAATATTTTAACCTCTTGATTATCTTTAACGCTTCGTGCTCCTTCTTTTACAATTTGAAAACCTACTTCCAACCCTGACAACACTTCTATAATATCTCCTTGTGTTTTTCCTGTACTGATAATTACTTTCTTTGCTTTTCCAATCGAATTCTTTATATCCTTTATTACATACACATATTGTTCTCCATTTGCATTTTCAGAAATGATACTTTGTGGAATTAAAATTGATTTTGGATTCGTATAATCATTGATGCGCAACTTTGCAGTTAAGTTAGGCTTTATACTTCTATCTTTATTAGCAACTCCTATTTCTACTTTAAAGGTTCTATTGGCTGGGTTTATAAAATTTCCAGCTTGACGAACTTTTGAATCTACTGTTTTTCCTAACACTGGAAATTCAACTCTTACCTCTTTTCCTTTTTTGACAGAACTAATATAACTTTCTGGAACATCAGTTTCTATATACATATCGTTTAGATTCACAACTCTAAAAATTTCAGAACCAGGCCCTGGTGCTACAATAATTCCTTGTTCTTTAATTACATCATCCACAATCCCTGAAAAAGGAGCCTTTACAACACTTTTATCTAATTGCTTTTTAATCTGATTAGCCGATTTGGTTAAGGCTTCGTAATTTGTTTTTGTTTGTAAATATTGAATCTCTGAACCTATTTTCTGATCCCATAGTCTTTTTTGACGATCAAAAGTAGTTTTCGCTAAATTCATTTGTGTTTCAATTTGAGCTAATTGCTGGCTAAGCCCTCCATCATCAATTTTTGCCAAAGCTTGCCCTTTTGCTACATATTGTCCTTCTTTAACATAAATTTTCACCAATTGACCTGGCATTTCAGGATACACAAGAACATTTTTCTTAGTCTGAACATTTCCTTGTAAATCCAAGTAATGCGTAAAAACACTTTCTTCAACTTTAAAAGTGGTGATTAAAGGAACTTTTTTACTCGTATCTAGCTTTGCTATTTCAGCATCGAGTAATTTAATTTGCGAGGCTAACAATTCTTGCTTTTCATTCAGCAAATCTTTTTTAGCTCTTATTTTTTGAATATCCTTTGTGCTTATAACCGAGTCTACTGTTTTCTCCTTACTTCCACATGAAGCTAGAAGAGAAACAATAAAAGTGTGTAGTAAAATCCTTCTCATTCGTTTATTATTTTATAGATATGTTTAGTGCGTTTTCTAATTTTACTTTTTTTGCAATAACGTTCAACATAGATTGAACGTATTGATTTTGCTGAGTATACAACTGATTTTGAGACTGAAGCAAATCAAAACTACTTGACAACCCTTCAAAAAACTTAATTTGCTGTTTCTTTTCAATACGTTCAGCTAATCCTAAATTCTTTTTAGCGGTTTCGTAATTACCAATGCTTAATTGGTATTCACTTTTAGCTACCTCCGCTTGTAAGTTAAGTTTTTGACGTGCCTCCTCCATTCTGATGTCCGCATTTTCAAGTTCAATTTTTGCTCTTGCTGTTTTTGCTTGTCTACCAAAACTACTAAAGATAGGTAAATTCAAGCTAACCCCTAATAAAGAATAATCAAACCATCGTTGCTTTGCATCAAAAAAACTAAATGTATTTGAATTTGAGTTAGCTCCATAGTTTACAAATGCTGATAAACTTGGAAGGGCTTTACTTTGCTCAAGCCTCATTAACAATCGCTTGCTTTCTCTTTCATTTTCAACCATACGAAAATCAATGTGCTTTTCAACATCAAATTCATACGCAAGAAGATCTAAGTTAGTACTTGAAACCACCAAATTATCTAGTGTATCTGATAGCTCTAATCTCTTCTCTATCGAGTTACCCAATGCTATATTTAGCATTTTATAGGCTATCAAACTCATTCTTTTTGCATTTCTAAGGTTATTCTCTACATTTCCTAACGTAATTTGTAACTGCTCTACTTTTTCTTGCTCCATCAATCCATTTTCATATGTTTTTTGAGCTTCGAATAAATTCTTTTTAAGTACGCGAAGATTATTTTCTAGGATTTGAATAGTTTTTTCAGTTATGAGCACATTACCATAGGCATTGATAACCGCCTCTCTGGTTGCCATTTCTGTTTTCTCTTTTGCCTGTTCTGATATTTTCAAGTAAGTTTTAGCGGACTGTAACCCTACAAGGTAAGAGCCATCAAATATCAATTGTGTTAACGTTACAGAAGCATTCATTGTTTGATCGGGTGCAAACTTTATAGCCTGAAAAGTACCTGGCGCTCCACCTGTAAACTCTGCTGGTAGGAAAGCCACCTGTTGTTTTAACCAGTTCTGATAGTCTAATTTACCATTTATTTGAGGTAAACCGATAGTTGTTGTTTCCCACTTTCTTTCCTTAGCACCTTCAATGTTTTTTGATGCTATTTTATTTTCGTAGTTATTCTTAATTGCATAATCAATTGCCTCTTGCATTGATAAACGTAATACCGTTTCTTGTGCTAGTAGTATGCTAGTAAAAAATAACATGAATATACTGAATATGTATTTTCTCATTGTTTTCACTATTTTTTGTTTATGATTTCTAATTGTTTTTCTAGCTCTTTAATTCCTTTTTCTGTAGCAATAGCTCGTATATGATATTCTAAAACCTCGTATTCTGCTTTGATAATTTCCTGCATATTCAAAAAACTATCTGACTCGAACACTTGATGTATAATGGTAAAAAAGAAGCCGCTTACCACCTCTTTTTTTATATCACTTCTGTATAATTTTTGATCAATTCCCTTGGTAAGATTATCAATATTACACTCGCGAAACATGCGTAATTCCCTTTCCATCAACAACCCATATGTTTCTGGATAATATTTCTTTAGCTGAAACATGGGAGAATCTTTTGCATTTTTAAACATTTCATCAAAAATCGCCTTTACTGCAAACTCCTCTTCTATTGCATTGTAATTTTGAGATTTTACAAATGAAATTGCTTTTTCTATGGAGTTTTGAAAGGAAGCAGTAGTAGCATTTATCAACGTTATTTTATTTGAAAAATACTTGTAAAGTGTTTTTTTTGAGATTCCCATTTTTGATGCGATATCATCCATGGTTACACTTTTAAAACCTAAGGTTAAAAATAACTCTCCTGCTATTTCTAAAATTTTATCCTCCATTATAAATCTTACTTTGCGATTGCAAATGTACACAAGGAAACTTTAGAAACAAAAAAAGTTTCCTTGGTTTTTTGTTTTTTTCAACTGCTTTTTTTCAAATACCTTTATTTGTCCTATTTTTATCAAAAATTTAAAAATTGGATTTATTAAATTATCATTCAGAATTTATAGCTCACCTACATCAACAAGACTATACAAGAACTCCTAAAAATCTTTACGAACCGATTGACTACATTTTACAATTAGGAGGTAAAAGAATAAGACCTATTTTAACTTTAATAGGCGCTGATATTTTTTCAGAAAATTTTAAAAAAGCACTTCCTGCTGCTTTAGCAGTTGAAATTTTTCACAACTTTACGCTGATTCATGATGATATTATGGACGAAGCTCCTTTGAGGAGAGGAAAGGAAACAGTTCATGAAAAATGGAATCTTAACACGGGGATTCTCTCGGGAGATGCAATGTTAATTTTAGCCTATCAATACTTTGAAAATTACGAACCCGTAATTTTTCAAAAACTGGCTCAATTGTTTAGCAAAACCGCGCTAGAAGTTTGCGATGGGCAACAGCTTGATATTGATTTTGAAACGAAAAACGATGTAACCATTGATCAATACCTCCAGATGATTACGTTAAAAACATCTGTTTTATTAGGTGCTGCTCTAAAAATGGGGGCGATTGTAGCAAAAGCCGATGAAGCACAAGCGCAATATTTATATGATTATGGTTTGAACTTAGGTATTGCTTTTCAGTTACAAGACGATTACTTAGATACTTTTGGAGATTCTAAAACTTTTGGTAAACAAATTGGCGGAGATATTATCGAAAACAAAAAAACCTACTTGTATTTAAAAACTTTGGAGGTGGCCAATGATGCCGATATTAAAGATTTAATTTCTTTTTATAACGGTAATGAAAAAAATAACAAAGAAAAAATAATTGCTGTTACCGCTATTTTTCAGCGTAACGAAATACCTACACTTACAAAGCAACTTATTGAAAAATACACAAATAAAGCTTTTAGTTGTATTGAAAAACTTTTAATTAACGATGAAGCGAAAATGGGACTACGCCAATTAGGGCTTAATTTAATGAGCAGAAATGTTTAAAAATTGTTGGATATTCTAAAAAAGTTTATATATTTGCACACCGAAAATAACCGGTCCTATAGCTCAGTTGGTTAGAGCACCTGACTCATAATCAGGGGGTCCATGGTTCGAGCCCATGTGGGACCACCTTTCGCAAAGCATCAATTAAAAATTGATGCTTTTTTTGTGGTTTTTATCAAATCTCCTAGCATTAATCCTCTTTTAATAAGAGACCAAAAAAGCTGTAGGTAAATTGATGTTTTATATTGATTTATTAGAAATAAACATAATTTTTAGTGCTCTACATGGATTTACTCAGTGCCTCACTTCGATATTATAAAACATATAAAAATTAAAGACAGAAGATCTTCTTTATAGTAATACAATAAAGATCATTTATACATTACATTAAGAAAGATTCTAAAAAAACATAGCAAAAACCATACTCCAAACCTCAACATTTTTTACAAAAAAACCCGCTCAAAAATTGAGCGGGAAAATTGCTATGAAAAAGAACTCAAGACGTCTCTTGAGCGGTTACAAAGTTACTATATTTTTTAATAATAAAACGTAAATAAATGCCTAAAAAAACTTTTTTCACTAGCTTTTATAGTAAGTAATTCTATATAAACTCATTGGAATAAAAAAAATATTTTCAACCTCAAAAACACCGTAAACACTGGCTTTATTATATTTTTTTATATAGTTTCGTCGTTGAAAAAAAATAAAAAAATAGCGTTATGAGAAAGAAAGCACAGCTTCTTTTTCGAGATTGCATTTTGCATTTTTTCTCTATACAATATTTAACCAAATACCATACTTAAAAACAAAATTATATGGGAATCAAAAAGAAAAAAAAGGGATACAGATCTACCCTAATATTACTTGTTCTTGGAAGTTTATTATTAGGCAACTGTGATAACGATTTGAAACTTGCAAAAGCAATACCAAATAATGAATTTCCAGTCTTACAAAACGATGCACTAGGATTAAAGGCTGCTAAAAATTTTCTGGATGCTACTTTAGCAGATACACTTCTACTTCACTGTACAAAAAACGTATCTCCTAATCAACATGCAAATTTTAAAGCCCATATTGATTGGGGCACCGCAGAAAAAACAAAAGCAGTTAGAATGCAAAACATGGTTATTGCTGCTGATTGCGCCCCAAATTGGAATATTAAGCACAAAAGTAAAGTGCTCTTGCAAAAAATAAATGGAAAAACAAAAGCATACATTATCACAGTTGTTCCAATTGAAAAAGATGTGGAAGGAAAAATTAAAAAGCAAAAAGTTTTTGTTCACTCAATACATGGTGAATTTAAAAAGGGGTATTATCTGTACAATTACCATCAGTACAAAACATTTAAACTTACAAAGCCCAGCCATAAGATAAAAAAGCACCCCAATGATCTTGCGTTTTGGATTAACGCCCCAATAATGTTTATCAATAACACACTGCAATCAACAATATACCCTAATTGGACACTCGAGCAATGGCAAAAAAATGCATCTACAGAAGTAACGGAAAACAATAACGGCACCTACACTTCAAACCAAATACCGATGCCTTTTTCGTGTGACATTCAATACGAAAGTGTGATTTCTGGAATTAGCATATTGCTAGCAAAAGAAGAAGTAATTTATGAAACAAATATCACTAAAGCAATAATTGATCAAGCCGTCCCTTTAAAAGAATTTTGGACACGTCAATACCTAGACTCTTTTGCAAATGTACCTTTAAATACCAAATTAGAAGTGCTCGGAATTGATAGTGCGCAACAGCGCCATTTTACCCCGCAACATAAAGCCATTGCTGATATTCTTTATAAAGCTAACGCAGAAAAATACCATTACACTAAGCAAAGTAACTTTAAAAACAAGGTTCCCTATTACGCACAGCAACTCAACAAGCACCTACTTAGATTGGCTAAAGAAAATAAGCTTCATGTTCTTGATACGCCGTTTAAAGTTTTCTTAAAACAGTTTACAAAGCATAGTAATATTCAAATAGCTGAAAGATTGGGCGTAAAATACATTATACAATCACAACTAAACCAACAAGATACAGGGCTTCAAAATCTTTGGAGAGCAGCGATCAGCTATATCAATGAAGGACAACAGATAGCCAACCCATTTCCTGCTTTTGGAAGCTTTTGTGATATTGTTGACGGTAATTTATACATGGTAGAAGGTGACTTTTTAAACATAAACCAAAGCTTTACTGGTATAGTACCTGTATTTGGACAAAGTAATGCTGCTACCAAAGTAACCAAATTAGTAGATAAGACCACAAAGCGCTATAACCTAACCAATGTATCTTTAAAACTAGCTGAAAAAATATTAAAACACTATGGCGAAACCTATACTAAAACCGTAAGAAAAAGTAACCGTATTCACAACAAAATACATGAAACTACTATATTTAAAATTGCCAATGCAAAGAAGGTAGTACATTTTGGAAATAGAGAAAATACGAACTACCGACTAGACGATTTAATTATGGAAGGAGAAGAGGCATACCATATTATTGTAGCTGGCTTATCAAATCATGAGCTAATACAAAAAGCAGCCTTGGGTAAACAATACTTTAACCTACACCATCCTGATTTTAAGATACCTTTACCCAATAATTTTAAAAGAGAAAAACAGAAACAGTACAATGCGATTTTAACCATGGCAGCCGATAAGCTACTTCGAAAATACGGACATGACAATGACCTTTGTTATAAGGCTGCTAAAGCTCTTACGCAAAGCGCCCAACAACTGTTTAAAAAACATAAAAACGCAGATATAAAAGAAATAGCTGCCACACTTTTACCCATTGTTGACCTTCTTAAAATATAACAAACGCCCCCAAATTTGGGGGTTTTTATTGCAGAATACATAAAAACTTTTACTTTGTTACTTTCATAATAAATAGTATTGGATGTAGCTATTTTAGAATCATATGATTCTTTTTATCAATGCCTATTTTAAAACCAAGAATCTTTTATTGTAAGCGAGGCTACTTTGTAATCTTCGCCATCAGGTGGTAAATACCCTTCTCCCTTTTCATTGGTTAGCATGTATACCGTTTTATTATTAAACGTGAATTCATGCCAAGTATTCTTTTTTACACGACCTCCATGATCATAGGTAACTTTCTTCCAATTTTTATGAGTTCTCGTATTGAAAATTTCTGAATCTTTTGTTCTTTTAATCGGTGGGGCAAAATATTCTTGATCTTTCCAATATTGTTCTCTTTCTAACTGTTGCGCTGGCGTAGCTTCTGGGGTTAGAATACCTGTACTATAGTATAACGGAGGAGGAAATCCTTCGGCTTTTCTGCGTTCAAAATCTTTTTGTCTATATGAGTCAAAAGTACTACCTGGCGGCAAAGGACGATTTTTATCCATATACCAAACCATAAAGGACCAAAATGGTGTATCTAATATAGAAAAAGTATATGAGGTAATATTATTTAGGTGTTTTATTTTTAAAGCTGAAGCTCCATAACGTCCAATACTACCAATAAAAATTGGTATGTCATTAAATTTAATATTTATAAGATTTCCTAATAAAAAATTAGGATAACTAATTATTTGATTTTTTCTGTCTAGAATAAATAATTTTTTTTTCTTTTTTAGCAATAAATAAATTATTTGAGCTGTACCAAAAAAAATTGGTATGCTATAAAAATATAATGCTCTATCTTTTATTTGCAATAAAAAAATAGATAGCAAGCCAATAACTTCACAACAAAAAACTGTATCTTCTTCACCTCAAGAATCTGTTGCTGATGCTATTGAAAAAATAAAAGAGTACGGTGGATTTGCTTTTGTAGAAAATATTATAGACGGCTACTCCAACCTAAACCCTAAAAGAAAAGCTAGGAAAAACCTTTTTCTGAATGATGATCAATGGAAAGGTGAGAGAAAGAATTTAAAAAATAAACTTTCTGTTTGGTTAGAAATTTTAAAAAGTAGTGACCAAACTGATGAAATGATAGATAAAGCTAAGGAAAAGTCATTAAAAACCGAAGAACTTTTAAACTTCAACCTAAAGAGTGTATTAGATAAGACTAAAAACTTAGAGACTGCATACAGATCAACAGCGTTATTTTATAAAAATACCGATAGAGATAAGGTGAAAAATATCACGATACTAAATGCAGACCTTGATCAAGTAAAAGACTTAGAAAACCCTCTTTTTATCGATTATGTTTCAAATGAAATTAAGCAAAATTTTGATAGATTAGATTTAAGATCAAATTACTCTATCCTAGTTATTCCAGGCTATTTAGGTTCAAATGCAGTACTTAATAAATGGTCAAAAATTGCCTATGAAAATAAAGCCGTATTGTTAACTGATTTTCAAGACCTAGAAACTCCTGATGATGTGATTGATATGTATGCTAATGTAGATCATTCTGGGCAGGAAAATTATAAATCGAATACGCTAATGACTTGTAACTGGCTTCTTGGCAGAAGAAAAGAAGATGCTGTAGGAGAAGAAGATGATCTGTGTGTGCCTCCTTCATCAGCTTTAGCTGGTAAAATATATGACACCTTAATGTCTCAAGTAGTTGCCGGTAAGAAATTTGGTGATATTAATGAAGTAGAAAGTGTGCGTTTTGACCTTAAAAAAAGTGAAATTTCAGAGATTGAAAAATTAGGACTTGTTCCAATGGTAAACGAATATAGTAAAGTGATGGCTTTCTCTGCCAAAACACTTTTTAATGGAGATAATTTAGGCTTACAAACCTATTCTGTAGTTAGAGTATTCGATCATATTACAAAAGTTTTATTCGACTTTTTAAACCGTCGTGCTTTTGAAAACTGGAATTCAAGAACCGAAGCCGATCTTCGTCGTCAAATTGTTAAATTCTTAGATGATATACAAGGTCCTACAAAACTAATTGAACGTTTTAGAGTTATGAAAATAGAACAAGATCAAACGCAAAAAGATCGTGTTTTATTAGATATACATATCACACCTTATTTTCCTTCTAAAAGCTTTGTTATCCAACTAGACGGCCATAAAGGAGATGGACCTGAAGATGCTGTGTGGCATAGTGAATATAAACAAGAATAAGAACATGCTTGTTGAAATAAGTTACTTAGACTTAGGCTAAAAAAGTATTGTTGTAACTTATTTAACAATACTAATAAAGTTAAAAAACAAAGGTAATGATTCTTATCATTGCCTTTGTTTTCCTCTAATTCCGCTAAAATAATTTGTTTTTCAGTTCTATTTTATTATTTACCGTACACAATAACAAATGTTACTTATTATTTGAAATCATCGCGAAACTTTATTCTTTCTATTTTTCACCTCAACCTACTCTTAACTTAAAGAACAGACTCTATAAAGCTATAATCTTTCCAAAAGACATTCCTTTTAAGGTTTCAAATAGTTTAGTTTATTTGACTCCTTAAACGCTTTCTCTTTTTCTGTTAACGTTTTATTTTTAGGAGCAATATCCCAATTAATTTCAGGCTCTTTTTTTACCGTATTTTTTTTAAGCTCCTTTTTATCCATTTTCAATTTCTTTTTTCGAGCTCTTTGTTTTTCTTTTTCTTTTTTCCGTAAGGTTATTTGTGATTTGGTTGCCATGTTTTTGAATTTAATTAATAAAAGTATAGGCCTTCCCTAATTTTCCTGACCTACCTGTTCTTCCTATCCTATGAATATAACTATCCATTGTCATCGGTAGCTGATAGTTAATCACATGAGAAACATTATCTACATGAATCCCTCTCGCCGCAATGTCAGTTGCTACCAGTATTTTTATTTCACCTGATTTAAATAATCTTATGGCTCTATTGCGGTAACTCTGTGACTTACCTCCATGAATTGTCCCTGATATTAAGCCCGAATTTTGAAGTTTTTTATGAATCCTGTCGGCTCCTCTTTTAGTTTCTAAAAAAAGTATAACTTTTTTAAAGGTATCTTTATTTAGCAATTTTAACAAAATATCAAATTTATTTTCTGAGGCTAAAACTTCTACCATATTTTGTTCCACATTCTCACTAGAATTTAATCCTGATGATACATTCAAATAAACTGGTGAATCAACAAGTTCATTGATCAAATTCTCTTGAGACGGTTCTTTAGTTGCTGAAAAAAGAATGGTTTGCTCTCTTTTTGACATTATTGATGAAATTTTACGAACATCTCTAATAAACCCCATATCTAACATTCTATCAAACTCATCCAAAACCAATATTGAAACCTCCTCTAATTCGATCGCTTTACGGTCAATTAAGTCTCCCAATCTTCCTGGTGTAGCGACCATAAAACGATGTTTATTTCTGGCTATTGCAATATCTTTATTTATGTTTGTACCTCCCACAAAACAAGATGCCGACAAGCCCATTTTTTTTGTTAAGGACATAAACTCTTCCTTAACCTGTTGCGCTAACTCCCTAACAGGCACAATAACAAGTGCCGTTTTCTCTTTACTTAATAGCATTTGGTGAATAATTGGAATTAAAAAAGCAGCCGTTTTGCCTGTGCCCGTAGCTGCAATACCAACTAAATCGTTTTTATTCAGTAATGGCTCTATCGATTTTTCCTGAACCTCAGTAGGATTTGCATAACCTTTTGACGCAATGGTTGCTTTGAGTTTTTGATGAAGTTTACTTTCGCTAAAGGTATGTTTTGAAACATAAACTAGTTCTTGTTTGGTTTCTATTGCAGTTGATAATTCCGCTGTTCTTCTTATTTTTTGAAGTACTTTATTCTTCTTAATTATATTTTTTTTATCACTATTTTGTTTGTGTTTTACACTTTTCATTTTTTTTGAAGTTTTTACATCATTATCTTTAAACTCTTAGAAAATTATTTCCTAAGCTGCTAAAACACCCTCAAAAGAAAATTAAAAAATGTTACGAACAAGGTATTGAAAAAGTGATTAGTAAAGTAATAATCACTATTAAAACTATTATGATAAATTCTATTTCATTAGGTCAATAAAATTTATCTATTGGCGAAAATAAATACCACCATTATAAAGCTAAATAGTTTTTCAATAAAAGAAATGATTATTCTCTAAATCTATATTTTAGAGAAATAAGCTAAAGATTGATATTACTGATCCCCTTTATGGAAATCATTTATAAATTACGGTCTATTTTTTGTAAATATTAAGGCAAAATGACAAAGTTTTTTTTATCAAACCTTTGTCATTATAAATACCTTAAAATAAACTATTCGATTAATTCAACATCAACAGCGTTCAGACCTTTTCTTCCGCGTTCTGTTGAATATTGTACCTTATCATTTTCTCTAATATCATCATTCAAACCTGAATTATGTACAAAAATTTCTTCTCCTGTTTCTGAACATTTAATAAATCCGAATCCTTTTGCATTGTTGAAAAATTTTACTGTGCCTTCTTGCATCTTTACTTAATTTTAAATTATTAATACTATCTTGTTAAAGAAAGAACAACCATATACTTAATTATAAAACTTATAACTTTGACCATCTGATACAAAGTAAAAGAATTTAAAAAAACACTTAAAAAAATAAAGTAAGATGTAATAAGGGAAGTAAGAGGAGTAAACTCAAAAAACTAAATACTAAATACTACCTTAAGATTGAAAAGGTGTTCCACTTGAACAGGTCAAAGGTATGGTTTATTTTTGATAAAAAAACATTTTTATCAAAAACATTTAAAAAAACAAGCGCTTTTTTGTTTTTTTTTCATCAAAAACATAGGAAAGAGTAACTTAGAAACAGGTAACTTTCCTAACTAATACTAAACTATTATTTCAAAATCATTCAACGTCATAAAAATCAAATTACTTAAGAAGTGCCTAATTACACTTTTAACTATTCCTCTAACCTATTTGTTTATTTCAATAATACTGTCCTTAATTACAGTTAAACGGTTAAGTAAAAATAAGAAGTTAGAAAAAACTATTTACCTGAGCTCAAATGGAGTTCACTTAGACATCTTAATTCCAAAAGAAAATATTCAAAATAAATTATTAAACAGCTTATATTATAAAAATAACGACACCTATTTTGCTTTTGGTTGGGGTGAAGAAAACTTTTATCTGAACACACCTAGCTGGAAAGATATTAGCATCCTAAACAGCATTAAAGCTTTGTTTTTAAAAAATAAAACTTTAATCCATGTAACACGTTATCAGCAAAAACGATCAACTTGGATTGAAATAAAAATAAGTACTATAGCGCTTAAAAAATTAAATAACTACCTCTATAATTCATTTCAAAAAAACAAATACGGTTCTACAATTATTCTAAAAAACAAAGGTTATTCAAATAAAGATAATTTTTACCATGCCAAAGGACGTTATTCCTGTTTCAAAACATGTAATAGCTGGGTGAATTCAGCATTTAAAGAGAGTGGATTAAAATCATGCTTTTGGACACCTTTTGATATTGGCTTAACAAGTAAATACAATTAATTAGTTTAATTTTGAATTATTTAACTTTTATTTAAGTATGTATTTTTATTCGATTATTGGTTGGTTTGGCGCTATAATTTACTTAATAGCCTATGCCCTTTTGAGCTTAAATCGACTGAAATCTGATAAACCAACATATCATGTTTTAAACATATTAGGAGCATGTGCTTTGATTGTCAACGGAATACCCAGAAATGACTTTCCTGCAATCTTTTTAAATGCTGCATGGGGCCTAATAGCAGTTATTGCAACATTGAAAACAAAACAAAAAAAAGACTAATAATATACCAATAAGCCTTTTGCATGAGACGAAAATAACTCAACCCTTTTTAAATACTCTTCATCTTCTTTCACAAAAGCTCCTAATGTATAGTATGCACCGTCAACCAATGAAAATATCAGTCGCGTTAATTCTTCAATTTTAGTATTCTTCAAAACACCGTTTAGTACTGCCTCACTAAGCTTAATTCTCAATACCTTAACTAACTCTTCATGATGCAGTCTAAAATTCTCTTTAACAGTATCATTTTGATAAATTAATGCATAAAAACTATAAAAAACCCCATCATCAATATACCCTCCCCAATCTCTACTAAATAGTAAATCTATATATGATTCAATATCTTCTTTGGAAGTCATTGTATATTTAGAGCTATCATTTAAAAAAACAACATATCTATCTAAAATAAAAGTATTTAACGAAAGAACCAAAGCTTCTTTACTTTCGAAATAATGTAGCACAAGCCCTTTACTTATTTTCATGGCTTCTGCTACTTTTCCTATAGAAGCGTTCTCTAGTCCGTCTTTTTTTGCTACTTCATAAAATGCATTTATAATTTCTTTTTGTCTTATATCTGTTAGCGATTTTCTGCCCATCATTTTTGTATTTCACCATTGATAGGTTATTTTATTTCATATCGTTAGTAAACGAAAAATAAAACACTAACTATCAAAATATTAAAAAGACAGGCAATCTAGTAAAATTTAAAGTGACTAACAAAATTGTTGATAAGAAACTATTAATTAACCTAAACTACAGTAAAAGCAACCAATTTCAAAAACTTTATAAGATAGAGTATTAGTTTTTTACCACTAAGACAATAAAAGAATTAAGCCACAATATCTAAAGCTCACCAATACATTGTTTAATTTATACCATTATTGCTAGTTTATTTCGAAAGAAAATTTACAATAAAGTAGCTTGAAGCATATAAATACCTGCTAGATGTATAAAATTATCTAGGAGGTACTTTCTCTTCTCACATAAAAAAGTTGTTTAGAAATCTTGTTACCATAAACTAAAACATCACTATCCCTCACTTTCACTGAAATAACTTAGCATCTGTTCTTTTACTTCTTTATGTAGCTTATAGGTCTTGTTTTTTCAGGACTGAAGTTTTCTATAGTAATTTCTTCTCCGTCCTAAAACTTGAGATGAATATCTCCTATGGTATTTATAATTTTACTATTAGTAATGTGCCCACCATCTTTATAATAAAAACAATCGCATATATCATAAAATTGTTGCTGCGTTCAAATATCACCTGCTTCAAACCAAGCTTTGATTTGCTCTAATGAGTTTTTCGTTTTAATTTATTTGACAGTTAATCATTAATGTAAAAGTATTGTTACATCAGGAAAAACTCTATTTTTAAGCTTCTAAAGTCTGTAGTTTCAATAAATCTTATTAATTATTGAATAAATCTATTACAAATAACGATATGATAATTTTCTTGACCACCAAGAATAAACTAACAACTATCTCAACAACATCAACTTAAACAACAATCCTAAAAACAATATGAAATAAACTTATAAGGAAATTTGTTAATTTTTTATGTAGTATATTTTTTTGGTTGCTAACTGAATACTCGCTTTTTTTGAATGTAATAATTACTCAAAATCATAGTTTCTTTTTTCAATTATTTTTTCATCAAAGCATTTAAAAAGCAAAAAATAAAACAGTTATTATTTTTATCTCAAGCGCTTACTAAATGATTCCAAATACGAAAAATTACTGATTAATATGAAATAACTAAAAACAACAGATTTCTTTTGTTTTTTGAAATAAAACAATTCTTTAGTAATAGTCCGTTGAAAGTAACTAGCCAATTTTATGTAATTTAGAGACATACTTACCGATGACATCAAACTCTAAATTTACCGTAGACCCAATCTTAAAAGTATTGAATGTAGTATGCTCCAATGTAAAAGGTATAATCGCTACACTGAACTCATTTCTTTTAGAATTCACAACTGTTAAACTTACACCATTAACCGTTATGGATCCTTTTTCTATTGTTATGTTATCACCATTAAAATCATATTTAAATGTAAAAATTGTACTACCTTCAGCATTTTCAATACGAATACACTCTGCTGTTTGATCAACGTGTCCTTGCACAATATGTCCGTCAAGCCTAGCGCCTAATTTCATACCACGTTCAAGGTTTACGGTTTCATTTACCTTCAAATTCCCTATGTTGGTCTTATCTAAAGTTTCTTTAATTGCTGTTACGGTATATTCATCATCTTCAATTGCAACAACAGTTAAACACACTCCATTGTGTGCAACGCTTTGATCGATTTTCAGCTCATTCGTAAATTGACTTTTAACAGTTAAATGCAAGTTTTCTTGTTCTTTTTCTAATCTTGTTATAATCCCAAGAGTTTCAATTATTCCAGTAAACATTCTCTAAATTTTAATTACTTTTGCTTGGATCAAAAATACGACTTTAGAAAACGTAACTATGGACAAATCAAACAAAATTATTGTTGGCATTTCGGTTGGAGATATTAATGGAATAGGTATTGAAATTATACTGAAAACATTTGAAGATAAGCGTATGCTTGATTTTTGCACTCCTGTTTTATTTGCCTCCAACAAAGTAATTTCTATCCATAAAAAAATTCTAAAACTTAATAATAGTATTCAAGTTCTTCAAAATGTAGATAAAATTACACATGAAAAGATAAACCTTGTAAACGTCTGGAAAGAAGACGTTAAGCTTGAAATAGGAAAATTGACCGAAAACGGAGGAAAATACGCTTTTTTTTCGTTGAAAGCGGCAGTTGAAGCTCTTAAAAGCAACAAGGTAGATATTTTAATAACAGCCCCTATTAATAAAGAAAATATTCAGTCTACAGACTTCTCTTTCGCTGGTCATACAGAATACTTAGAAAATGAGCTACAAGGTAAAAGTCTAATGATTTTAGTAGCTGAAAAGTTACGGATAGGCTTAATAACAGGACATATCCCTGTTTCTAAAGTATCAGAAACTATTACTCCTGAGCTTATCAAATCGAAAGTAGAAATTATGTATAATTCGTTAAAGCAAGATTTCAATATTAATAAACCTAAAATTGCAGTACTTGGGTTAAATCCTCATTGTGGTGATAACGGTGTAATCGGTTCCGAAGATGACAAAATTATTAAACCAACTATAAAAGAGATTCAAACAACGGGTAAATTAGTTTATGGTCCATATCCTGCAGATGGCTTTTTTGGTTCTAAAACTTATGAGCAATTTGATGGTGTACTAGCAATGTATCATGATCAAGGTTTAGCGCCTTTCAAAGCACTTTCGTTTGGCAATGGCGTTAACTTTACTGCTGGATTAGATAAAATAAGAACTTCGCCAGACCATGGGACTGGGTTTGATATTGCAGGAAAAAATAAAGCCAATCATCTGTCTTTTCAAGAAGCATTATTTAGCTCTTTACAATTATATAAAAATAGAATTGAATACCAAAAACTTATAAAAAACGCGCTAAAATCTTAAATTTTTAAAAAAAAACTGTGCACTATATTTATAAGAACATTTTTTGTATATTTGCAGGCTCAAATTGGTATTATAAATGAAAGACTTAAAAGATTTCAACATATCCTTTATAGGATTAAAACAGGGAAGTCATTTATTTGAGTATCAAATTAATAAAAAGTTCTTTGATGCTTATAATTTTGATGAATTCAACAATTGTAATATTGCTGTAAATGTTAATTTAGAAAAGAAAAGCACCTTTTTAGAGCTTGATTTCAATGTTAAAGGATTTGTGAATGTCCCTTGTGATATTACAAGTGAACTATTTGATCAAAAAATTAAAGGAGATTTACATTTAATTGTAAAGTTTGGTCATGAGTTTAATGATGACAATGAAGATGTGTTGATCATTCCTCACGAGGAATACCAAATTAACGTCTCACAATATATATATGAACTAATCATTTTATCAGTTCCTAGTAAAAGAATACATCCAAAAGTTTTGGATGGCACCATGAAATCAGAAGCATTGAAAAAGCTAGAAGAATTAAAAATAAAAGAAAATAATCCTATTAAAAATCAGGATTCAACAGACCCTAGATGGGATAAATTAAAGGATTTACTAACAGATAAATAAAACATAAAATGGCACATCCTAAGAGAAAAATATCTAAAACTAGAAGAGACAAAAGAAGAACACATTACAAAGCTTCTGTTCCTCAAATAGCGGTTGATCCAACTACTGGAGAAGCTCATTTATATCATAGAGCTCACTGGCACGAAGGAAAGTTGTACTACAGAGGTCAAGTAGTTTTAGAATCAAAAGTAGCTGAGGCATAATACATAAGACCTTTTAATAAATATATAAAACCCTCTTTTTGAGGGTTTTTTAGTGTATTTGAAGTAAAAAAAGTAAGTTTTCATTTTTTTTTCTTTAAAAAAGTGAAATAAATTTCATTTCTTTGGTCTCTCGTTTTACAACAATACAAACAACTATGACTAAAATAACTGCAGCTATTACAGCAGTAGGAAAATATGTTCCTGAGCATACTCTTACAAATAAAGAGCTTGAATCTATGGTTGATACCAATGACGAGTGGATAACCACCAGAACGGGTATAAAAGAACGTAGAATTTTAAAAGAGGAAGGTGCTGGAACATCATTTATGGCTATTAGAGCAGCCGAAGATCTATTAAATAAATCTGGAGTAAATGCCTCTGAAATTGAAGTGGTCATTGTTGCCACGGCTACGCCTGATCTTCCTGTAGCTTCTACAGCAGCCTACACTGCTTCTAAAATAGGAGCTATAAATGCATTTTCTTATGATCTACAAGCTGCTTGTTCTAGTTTTTTGTATGCCATGTCAACTGCTTCAAGATACATAGAGAGTGGTCGGTATAAAAAAGTTTTAGTGATTGGTGCTGATAAAATGTCTTCGATTATCGACTATACAGACAGAGCTACTTGTATTATTTTTGGTGATGGTGCAGGCGCTGTTTTATTTGAACCTAATTCAGAAAATTTAGGTTTACAAGATGAATATTTACGTAGTGATGGAATCGGTAGAGAATATTTAAAAATTGAAGCTGGGGGATCAATACTTCCTTCTTCAGAGGAAACAGTAAAAAAAGGTCAACACTTTGTTCATCAAGAGGGTAGAACCGTTTTTAAATTCGCTGTATCCAATATGGCTGATGTTGCCGAAAAAATGCTAGTTCGTAATCACCTAACAAAAGAAGATATTCAATGGTTAGTACCTCATCAAGCCAATAAAAGAATCATTGAAGCAACTGCAAATAGAGTAGGTTTAGAAGAAGAAAAAGTTATGATGAATATCCATAAATATGGTAATACTACATCAGCAACTTTACCATTATTATTAGCGGATTACGAAAAAGACTTAAAAAAAGGAGATAACTTAATTTTTGCTGCATTTGGTGGAGGCTTCACTTGGGGAGCCATCTACTTAAAATGGGCGTATAATTCAAAAAACCAAACAACTTAAATTTAGGAAAATGGATATTAAAGAAATTCAAAATCTTATAAAGTTTGTAGCTAAATCTGGTGCAAGCGAAGTAAAGTTAGAAATGGGTGAAACGAAAATCACTATAAAAACAGGAAGTAACGTACCTGAAACAACTATTATTCAGGCAGCTCCACAGGTTACTGCTCCACAAGTAGTTGCTACAGCTCCTCAGATTGCTCAGACTGAAGTTTCTGCAACTCCAGTAAAAGAAGCTCCTGTTAACGATGATTCTAAATATGTAACTGTAAAATCGCCAATAATTGGAACTTTTTACAGAAAACCATCGCCTGATAAGCCTACGTTTGTAGAAGTTGGTAGTGATATTAAAATTGGAGATACCGTTTGTGTTATTGAAGCTATGAAATTATTCAATGAAATTGAATCTGAAGTTTCAGGAAAAATAGTTAAAGTATTGGTAGATGATTCTACACCTGTAGAATTTGACCAACCTCTTTTCTTAGTTGATCCATCATAATTGTAGTTCTTAGATAAACGAGTATTTAGAATTGTAACTATTTTCACTTTCTAAATCCGTAATTCTAACTCTAAATCTTTATATTATGTTTAAAAAAATACTAATAGCCAATAGAGGAGAAATTGCATTACGTGTAATTAGAACCTGCAAAGAAATGGGAATAAAAACAGTTGCTGTTTATTCAAAAGCAGATGCAGAAAGCTTACATGTTCGTTTTGCTGATGAAGCTGTATGTATTGGTCCTGCCCCAAGTAGTGAGTCTTATTTAAAAATGGCAAATATTATTGCTGCAGCTGAGATAACAAATGCAGACGCTATACATCCAGGATATGGCTTTTTATCAGAGAATGCTAAGTTTTCAAAACTATGTGAAGAGCACGAAATTAAATTTATTGGTGCTTCCTCAGAAATGATTGAAAAAATGGGAGATAAAGCTACAGCAAAGGCAACTATGATTGCTGCTGGTGTTCCTTGCATTCCTGGCTCAGAGGGGATTTTAGGGTCTTATGAAGAAGCTGAGAAACTTGCTGTAGAAATGGGGTTCCCTGTTATGCTCAAAGCAACCGCAGGAGGTGGTGGTAAAGGAATGCGTGCTGTTTGGAAAAAAGATAACCTTCTCGATGCATGGGACTCTGCTCGTATGGAGGCGAAAGCATCTTTTGGAAATGATGGTATGTATATGGAAAAACTTATTGAAGAGCCTCGCCATATTGAAATACAAGTGGTTGGAGATGCTTTTGGTAAAGCATGTCACCTTTCCGAAAGAGATTGCTCTGTCCAACGTCGTCATCAAAAATTAACCGAAGAAACACCTTCTCCATTCATGACAGACGAATTACGTCAAAAAATGGGAGAAGCTGCGGTAAAAGCTGCTGAATTTATAAATTACGAAGGTGCTGGTACTGTTGAATTCTTAGTAGATAAGCATCGTAATTTCTATTTCATGGAAATGAATACTCGTATTCAGGTAGAGCACCCCATTACAGAGGAAGTGGTCGATTATGATTTAATTCGAGAACAAATTTTAGTGGCAGCAGGAGTACCTATTTCTGGGAAAAACTATATGCCTCAGCTTCATTCAATTGAATGTAGAATTAACGCTGAAGATCCTCACAATGGATTTAGACCTGCTCCTGGAAAAATAAATTCTTATCATGCTCCAGGTGGGCATGGAGTTAGGATTGATACGCATGTATATTCTGGTTATATGATTCCTCCAAACTACGATTCTATGATTGCCAAATTAATCGTAACTGCTCAAACAAGAGAGGAAGCTATTAACAAAATGAAAAGAGCTTTAGATGAGTATGTAATCGAAGGTGTAAAAACAACCATACCTTTTCATAGACAACTGATGGATCATCCAGATTATGTTGCAGGAAATTATACCACTAAATTTATGGAAGATTTTGAAATGAATTCTTAGTTAGTTATTCAACTAAATATAGTTAATAAAAACCGGTACTTTTGTACTGGTTTTTTTTATTGTCTACCTTCGTACCATGAAACTTATTTACAATATTATTATTTCAACGACCTATTTTTTCTTAAAAAAAATTTCTTTTGTAAGCAAAAAATTAAAGCTATTTACTGAGGGCAGAAAAAAAAGTTTTCATATTCTAAGTGGTATTAAAACAACCGATAAAGTTTTCTGGTTTCATGCCGCCTCACTTGGAGAATTTGAACAAGCCAGGCCTATTATTGAAACAATAAGAGATACTTATTTTGACTATAAAATTGTAGTAACATTTTTCTCTCCATCAGGCTATGAAATACGAAAAAATTATCCTTACGCCGATTTTGTTTGTTACCTTCCCTTCGACACAGAAAGCAACATGAGAAAATTTGTTTCTTTAATACATCCTACCATTGCTTTTATTATAAAATATGAATTTTGGCCCAACCTCTTAGATCAACTCGAGAGAAAAAAAATCAAAACAATTTTAATCTCTGGAATTTTTAGAAAGAATCAATTATTTTTCAAATGGTATGGAAAATATATGAGAAAAAAACTAAACACTTTTGATTATTTTTTTGTCCAAAATAGCACCTCACTTTCACTATTAAGATCAATTAACTTTACTAATGCTATAAGAAGTGGTGACACTAGGTTTGATCGTGTAAATGATATTTTAAAGCAAAATAATCAAATAACCTCTATTGAAGAATTTATAAACGATAAACATACAATAGTAGCGGGTAGTACATGGCCTGAAGATGAAAAATTTATTGTTGACTACATTAATAATCATTTATTAAACAATGAAAAAATTATCATTGTTCCGCATAATATTCATAAAAATAAAATACGTGAATTAAAAGCTTCTATTTCTAAAAATGTTGCATTACTCTCACAACAGAAATTAGTTAATTTTAAAACTTGTCAAGTTTTAATTATTGATACAGTTGGTTTGTTAACTAAAATTTATTCTTATGCAGACATTGCCTATGTAGGTGGGGGATTAGCCACTGGACTTCATAATATACTGGAACCCGCTATTTTTGGGATTCCAATTATTTTTGGTGGTATTAAATATAAAAAATTCCAAGAGGCCGTTGATTTATTAAATTTAGGAGGAGTAACAATTGTTACAAACAAAAAAGAATTAATTCATAATTTTGTAGATCTAAGAACTAATAATGAGTTAAGACAGAAAATGGGAGCCATAAACTTTAACTATATCACCAAAAATACTGGTGCTACAAAAATAATTTTGGAATATATAAAAAATAATTTATGCTAGATCTATTATTACAACCATGGCCATGGTACGTATCAGGAGTACTCATAGCTTTTGTATTATTCTTATTTTTTTACTTTGGAGAAAACTTTGGTGTTTCTTCAAATCTTGAAACTTTATGCACCATAGCAGGTGCTGACAAAGTTAGTAATTATTTTAAAAAAGACTGGAAATCAAAAAAATGGTCTCTTATTTTTCTTATTGGTTTAATTATTGGTGGCTTTTTTACCAAAACCGGGCTAACTTCATCTTCAGAAATTAGTCTAAATCCTGTAACAATAAAAGATCTTGAATCTATGGGTTTTACTGATGCTGGTAAAACATACGTTCCTAAAGAATTATATTCTGTTGACCAATTATTTACCATGAAAGGCTTTAGCTTACTTCTAATTGCGGGTATTTTTATTGGATTTGGAACACGATACGCTGGTGGTTGTACTTCAGGGCATGCTATAACTGGTATTAGTAGTTTACAACTACCTTCTTTAGTAGCTGTAATAGGATTTTTTATAGGAGGATTGTTTATGACTTGGGTTATATTCCCTTTAATTTTTAATTAGTATGAAATTATTTAGATTTTTATTGATAGGCATATTTTTTGGAATTGTATTGACAAAATCAGAAGCTATTTCTTGGTATCGAATATATGAAATGTTTAAATTTCAATCATTCCACATGTATGGAATCATTGGAACAGCGGTTGCTTTTTCTACAGTGTTTATATTCTTCTTCAAGAAAGGGGTTATTAAAAACTTTTTAGGACAAAAAATCATAATCAAAGACAAACAAAAAGGTTGGTTCAGAACACTAATCGGTGGTACAATATTTGGATTAGGGTGGGCATTAGCCGGAGCTTGTCCTGCACCTATCTTTGTTCTTATCGGAAACGGTGTATTTCCAATTATTATAGTTCTTATTGGAGCCGTATTAGGAGCATTTCTTTATGGTTTAACTCATAAAAAACTCCCTCATTAACATTATTTTACTTATTAAAAGCTTAAATTTTAACTACAACATATCCTTTAGAAGTTCTTTTGTGATAACGTCCTTTCCAAAAATAATATTTTTTACCCTTTACACGAACCACTTTGTATTTTGCAGGCCTTTTTACAACTACAATTTTTTGTGCAGGCCTCTTAACTACCACTCTTTGTGAACATGATATTGTTAAAAACCCGAATAGCATAATTAGAATAATTAATAAACTTCTCATTAGATAAAACTTTTATAATGGTAAGACTTACAATATTTAAGAAGGTTTAATCTATTTCTTAAAATTTATTTTTACTTCCTAAACATTTTTAGCAACATATTGTATTCTTATATTACTACTATTCAGTTAGTTTCAAAAAAAATTAAAATCTCACCCTTAATAATATCAAAGTAATATTTGGGTATTAAAACTGCAAATAAAAGGCTTGCTTTTTCTCTCAATTAATAATTAACTCTCTTTAGGAAATGCTTGCTTATTAAAAATAAATAATAAGACTACTCCAATAGAAATCCATGAGTCAGCACCGTTGAAAATAGCATTAAAAAAAGTAAAACTCTCTCCTCTATACATTGGGAAATATAGCATATCAACAACTTTCCCATAAAATAATTCACCATAGGGATTCTCTGCAAAAAGTGTCGCAACTTGTCCATGCGATGAATCAAATATAACTCCATAAAATACAGAATCTATTATATTCCCAATAGCACCTGCAAGTATTAAGGAAATAGCTATAATTACGCCAATATGAGTATTCTTTTTAATATTTTGAATCAACCAATATATAATTCCAGAAACAGCAAATAATCGAAATAACGTCAAAAAGAGTTTGCCTGCTCTTCCACCTAACTCAACACCCCAAGCCATTCCGTTATTCTCTGTAAAATGAATTTTAAACCAATCGGCAAAAACTACTACTTCTTCTCCCAAAGTAAAATGAGTTTTTACATAAATTTTACTAATTTGATCAATTAGAATTGCCAAAAAAACTGTTACGATTGCTATATTTTGTTTTGTCATTTTCAAGAATTAACGATGACAAAAATAAGAAAAGAATTGGAAGGAATTTAAATTATATTTTTGAAAAAATAAGTAATCATTAATTATAATGAATAAATTTGTAAGCGTGATTATTTATCTCTTTAACAAAAAAATTAAACCTTGGTTGATATACCTAAACCACTCTATTTTTTTATTTTAGTTACTCCCCACTCTTTGTAATTTCATTGCTATCTATTAAATTATTACAATTATGGAAAGTCTATTTTTTATATGCTCAATAATAAGCATGTTTTTAGTTGATGAAAAAATAGCAATTGCTCAAACTGATAAAACAAAAAACAAAGAAAATATTTGGAAAGCTTCTAGCGAGGATATTCTAAAAATCTTATGTACTACAAAACTTCTGAAAACCTACATATTCCCCAATAAAAAATATATGATTCTGACAAACCCTATTGTGTGTTTTACAATATCAGAATTATCTCAACCGATGCTCAAACCAATAGGAATTCGTGTAAATCCTAAAAATAATTATTATCATGGGAAGCATGGTGGTACTTCTAAAATAGTTTTAACAATAAAAAATGGAAAAACTATTCCTTTAAATATTCCCAAAAAAGAAGAAGTACATTCTATTTACTGGACTCCTGAAGGAAAACATTTTGCATTATCTATAGGATTTAAAAACAGGATGGAGTTATGGCTAATAGGTGTAGATGGTGACATCGAAAGGATTCCCAATATAACACTTAATCCCCTAATGGACAAAATCATAAAATGGTTTCCAAATAAAGAAAATATTTTAATTAGAAAAATCACCAATAGGAAACCAGCATCTCAAAAAACATTGATTCAAGATGGTCCTAAAATTTTAGAAGATAATAGTCCAATGGCAAAGTCTACCCATAAATCAAGAAATCTTTTAACTTCTGCTTTCAACGATAAGCAATTTAACCATTGTAATCAATGTGGATTAGTTAAATACAATATCAAATCAAAAACAAGAAGAACAATTGGTTTAATTAAAATCTTAAAAACCATAAAATTAACAATGTAAATAAAATAACGTATCTATGCTACCTGATATTCCAAAAGGAAAACAACTAGTTGTATTTGATGGAGTTTGTAACTTATGCAATAGTAGTGTCCAATTTATAATAAAATATGATGTAAAAGAGCACTTTTTATTTACTCCAATAAAAGGTAAAACTGGAGAGAAAATTTTCAATCATTTTAAAAGTCAAATAAAATCGGTGGACTCTGTTTTTTTATATACCGCAGAAAAAAAAATATATTATGGATCAAAAGCAGTTTTATTAATAGCCTCAAAACTAAAGTTTCCAATTAGTCTATTAGTCATATTTTTAATTATTCCATCATTTATAACAAACTTTATTTATAATTATATAGCCAGAAATCGTTATAAATGGTTCGGAAAAAGAAAATATTGTTACTCACCAACTGAAGAACTAATGTCTAAATTTTTAAATTAACACTATTACTGAATACAACGAGGACTAGAAACAAAAAAGATCAATAAATTAATATTGATCTTTTACCTTTTTAGGAAAACTTATTTTATCCTTTTAACCAAGCCTCTTTCAACTGTTTTTCTTGAATAGAAGCTTTTGAATTCACTTCCAATCCTGAAACTTTAGTATAAGATTGAGTTAAGGTTGTTTTAATTAATATTTCTTTCCCTTTCCTATCCAACTTTACTTCTACATCAGTTCCTGGTTTCCACATATACATTTTCATAAAAACCTCCCTTGCTGTTTCTTTAGCTACCTTAATACCGTCAACTTCTTTTATGACATCATCTGGTAATACACCATTTTCAGTCCAAAAACTATTATTTTTTACAGCATTCGTAAATTTAACTGTCTGAGTTACCTTATCAGGATTAAAGATAATCTGTCCATTATTTTCAATATAATTTGTTTTCTCTTTAATTTCTCTTTCTTGTAACCCTACCTTGGAAAAGAACTTACTATAATCTATAGGGGTATTTCCAACAACATGCGTATTTAAAAATATACCAATAGATGGGTAAGTCATTTTAGTAATTTCTTCAATTAATTTTTCATCGTTAAAAGGTTTACTTTTACCATATTTTAAAGCCAACTCTTTCATTAAAGATAAAATCCCCCTTGCTCCATTACTCTCTTCCCTAAGAATTATATCTATACACATTCCAATTAGCGCTCCTTTTTGATATACGTTTAGGTATTGAGATGCATAAGGCTCTTCTAAAATATTTTCACTCATCTTTGTAAAACTCATAGTATCATCCATTGAAGAAGCTGCGCGAATTTTACCTAAAATTTTACTATAAAACTCATCCTCTTTTACCAAACCTTGATTTATTTGAAATAGCGTTGCAAAATATTCTGTTACACCTTCATACATCCATAGATGCTTTGAAAATGTTGGTTGGTTATAATCAAAATAATGTACATCTTCAGAATGAACACTTAACGGAGTTACAATATGAAAAAATTCATGCGAAACAACATCTATCATACTTTTTGCAAGTGCCTGATCTGGCATTGCTTCCGGTAATACAACCACTGTAGAAGTATGATGCTCCAGTGCGCCAAACCCTTTTGGTGCTTTTTCTGTTCCATCAGATAAATACAAATAAATATCATAACGAGCAGTACTATTAATGCTTCCTAAATACGTTTTCTGTGCTTGCATCATTCTTTGAACCACTTCTTTAATTTTTTTCGCAGAGTGAGTTTTATTTGGTGAATAAACACTTAACACTATCTTTATATCTCCGACCTGAAACTCCTCAACATCCAATTCTCCAAAAAACATTGGATTATCAGTAATATCAAAATATCTTGGTGCAAAATAACTAGATGTTATTGTATTGCTATCTGAATTTGTTTCTGAAGCTACTTCTTGTAAAGCCGAAGTTCTTTTATAATTGAGAGGAGAAACTACTTCTAACTTATATTGATTATTCTTCAAAGAGTCAAAATAACCAATAACCCCATGAAGATTTAGAACGTAATTTGTAGGCTCTATATTAGTTCCCGCGGGTGAAAAAGGCACCTTCTTTCCTATACCTCCCTGGAGCTCTTGGTCAAAGGTGTCATTTACTAAATAGATTATCTTATCTAATTGTGTTGCTTTACTAATTTCCCATGTATTTGTATCAACCTTAACTACTGGTAAATCATTACCGTTATAATCAATAGCTTTTAAATTGTCAATATACCTACCAAAATCGCTAACTGAATAGGTTCCTTGAACTACACGAGGTAACCTATAAATTACTTTATCTTTTGTAAATCGTCCTGGATTTATAATTACAGGAAGCTTATCTTCTTTAACTTTCGTTAAATCAAGCTGTGCTTTGATGGGTGATTTGATAGCTAAATCGTTGCTCTTTGTATTTTTTGTTGAGCCACAACTACTAAAGAGTAATACTGTAATTACCCCTAAAATTACTATTCTATTCATGTATTCTATTTTTCTTATAAGTTATAAGTCTTCAAAAATTAAAATCTGTTACATGTATAGAAATAATAATTTTGTTCACTAAACTTTTGAAGGTAAATATCTATTGTTCTAGATTCCGTTTACAAAAATATTCCCCAAAACAGAGTTTACAAAAAGTTGTTTTTCTTTTTCCTCTATTTGTTTCTTAAAAGGGGAATTAACTCTTTTTTCTTCAAACATTATTGTTCCTTTATTGGACCAAAATTCTTTTCTAAATTCACTATTATTAACATACAAATTTCCTTGAAAAAAATCTACTTTATAAAATCCTTCAACAGTATTCAAATAAATATTACCTCTATGTATAGCAATATGGAGGTTTCCGATATAACTATATGAATTAACACCTAAATTTTCTCCATTGACAACAACTGATTTATCTTTCGGTATCTCAATAATTGCACTTGTATTTGATATTCTTCTCGTTATATATTTTCGAAATACTTTTTTATCGTTAAATCTATAAGTATCTTTTTTTACTTGAAAGTAAAACACCTCTTGATCTTGAAGTGATTTTGTTATTATACTGTATTCTCCTTTTTTTTCCGTTCGTAAAAGAATTCGTATAAACTTATCTTTTGAATTTTTGATTATCAAATCATCTAATCCTTCTCCATTAATAACAATTTCATCTGTATGAGTTTCATAAATCTTACTCCATATTTCTTGTGATAGAACTACGGGGCTTATCCATAATACATAAGTAATAAAAAATACTAATCTCATATTTATAAAGGGTACCGTATAATAAAGTTTTTTATTTGTACTAAAACAAAAAAACAGGATTTCAAATTAGAAATCCTATTTTTATATTCATTAGTTATGTTTCAGTATACTTTCTATTGCTTACGTTTTGCTTCAATACTGAGGGTAGCATGTGGAACCAGTTTTAATCTTTCTTTCTGAATCAACTTTCCTGTTACCCTACAAATACCATAAGTTTTATTTTCAATTCTAATCAAAGCATTTTTCAGATCGCGAATAAACTTCTCTTGCCTTATTGCAAGTTGCATATTAGCTTCCTTTGCCATTGTATCACTTCCTTCTTCGAAGGACTTGAATGTTGGAGAGGTATCGTCTGTTCCATTATCTGATCCATTCTTATAAGAATCTCTTAATAAATTTAGGTCGTTTTCAGCTTTATCGATTTTATCTAGGATAATTTCTCTAAACTCCTGTAAATCATCGTCTGAATATCTTGCTTTTACATCATCCATAATGTTATATTTTTTCAATTAACATTTTACTTTTGATAGCATCAAATTCTATTTCTAAGCCATCTTCCAACGCATCTACAAAAACTAGTTCGTTGGTTAAAGTTTCTGTTTTAATATAATTCTCATTTGCCAATACTGATTCTTGTAAGTCCGCATAGGTCAAGAAAGTTAATCTTATTCTATCTGTTACTTCTAAGCCAGAATCTTTACGAGCATTTTGAATGCGGTTGATTAGTTCTCTAGCAACACCTTCTTTTCGCAAATCTTCTGATATTGTTACGTCTAAAGCAACAGTCAAACCTTCTGAATTTGCGACCAACCAACCTTCTATATCTTTTGATGAAATCTCAACATCATCAGAAACTAAATTAATCATTTTATCATTAACTTCCACATTAACTTCTCCTTCTTTTTCTAAAATCGCTATATCTTCTTGCGTAAAATCACTAATTTTAGTAGCTATAAGCTTCATATCTTTTCCAAATTTAGGCCCCAAAACTTTAAAGTTAGGTTTAATTTGCTTTACCAAAATACCAGAAGCGTCATCTAACAGTTCAATTTCTTTAACATTAACTTCTGATTTTATTATGTCAGACACCTCTATAATTTCGTCTCTCTGAGTTTCATCTAATATAGGAATCATAATCTTTTGTAATGGCTGACGAACTTTGATTTTTTCTTTAGCCCTTAAAGAAAGAACTAATGAAGAAATAATTTGTGCATTTTCCATTTTACGCTCCAAGACCTTATTGACAAAACTTTCTTTAAACTCAGGGAATTTAGCGATATGAACACTTTCTGAATCTTCAACACTAGTCGCATTTGTCAAATCTTTATATAATCTATCCATAAAAAACGGTGCTACTGGGGCCGCTAATTTACAAACCGTAAGCATACATGTATATAACGTCTGATAAGCTGAAACTTTATCTTGAGCATACTCTCCCTTCCAAAATCTTCTTCTACAAAGGCGTACATACCAATTACTTAAATGATCTTGTACAAAATCTGAAATTGCTCTTGTAGCTCTTGTAGGCTCATAATCTCCATAAAATTTATCTACTTGTAAAATTAATGTATTTAACTCTGATAAAATCCATCTATCAATTTCTGGTCTTTCTTTAATTGGAATATCTGCTTCACTAAAAGTAAAATTATCAATATTTGCATATAACGAAAAAAAGGAATACGTATTATATAACGTTCCGAAAAACTTACGTTTAACCTCTTCAATACCTTCGATATCAAACTTTAAATTATCCCATGGATTTGCATTTGAAATCATATACCAGCGAGTGGCATCAGGACCATATTTACTTAAGGTTTTAAATGGGTCAACAGCATTTCCAAGACGCTTTGACATTTTCTGTCCATTTTTATCTAAAACTAGACCATTAGATACTACATTTTTATAAGCTACAGAGTCAAAAACCATCGTACCTATAGCATGAAGCGTATAAAACCAACCTCGAGTTTGGTCAACGCCTTCGGCAATAAAATTAGCAGGGTAACTTTCTTGATTATCTATTAAGTGTTTATTTTCAAAAGGATAATGCCATTGAGCATATGGCATTGATCCTGAGTCAAACCATACATCTATCAAATCAGATTCTCTTCGCATTGTTTTTCCTGTAGAAGAAATTAAAACAATTTTATCAACAACATTTTTATGTAAGTCAATTTTTTCATAGTTTTCTTCAGACATATTCCCTACCTCAAAATCAGCAAAAATATCCTCTGACATCACGCCTGCCTCAACTGCTTTTATTATCTCTTCTTTTAATTCAGCAACAGATCCGATACAAATTTGTTCTGTTCCGTCTTCTGTTCTCCATATCGGTAAAGGAATACCCCAAAAACGAGAGCGAGATAAGTTCCAATCGTTGGCATTTTTTAACCAATTTCCAAAACGTCCGTCTCCTGTTGATTTAGGCTTCCAATTGATTGTTTCGTTTAAGCTAAACATTTTATCCTTAATATCGGTTACTTTTATAAACCATGAGTCTAAAGGATAATATAATATTGGTTTATCTGTACGCCAGCAATTAGGATAACTGTGTACATACTTTTCGACCTTGAAAGCTTTATTCTCAGTTTTCAATTTAATAGCGATTTCAACATCTACAGACTTTTCTGGTGCCTCTCCATCCGCATAGTACTCATTCTTCACGTATTTGTTTGCTAAATCTCCTAATTCAGGTCTAAACTTACCTTGCAAATTAACGAGAGGAACTAAATTTTCATTTTCATCTAAAATTAGCATAGGAGGAACCTCTGGAGTTGCCTGTTTTGCCACTAAAGCATCATCTGCTCCAAAAGTTGGAGCTGTATGAACAATACCTGTTCCGTCTTCAGTTGTCACAAAATCTCCTGCAATAATCCTAAAAGCATTCTCTGGATTTTGGTTTGGTAAAACATAATTCAATAGTTGTTCATATTTTATGCCAACCAAGTCTTTACCTATAAACTCTCTGTCTACAAAATAAGGAATCTGCTTCGCTCCAGCTTCATAAGTTGCTATATCTTCTATATTTTCAACCTGAATAAACTTTTTACCTGTAAATTGCTTTCCTACTAAGTTTTTAGCCAATACAACTTGAATTGGCTCAAATGTGTATTGATTAAATGTTTTTACTAAAACATATTCTATCTTAGGTCCTACAGTTAACGCGGTGTTACTAGGTAATGTCCAAGGCGTTGTTGTCCATGCTAAAAAGTAAACATCGCCATCAACTTTCAAAAAGTTTGGTAATGTTTCTTTAATCGCTTTGAACTGTGCTACCACTGTAGTATCAGTAACATCCTGATAAGTTCCAGGCTGATTCAATTCGTGTGAGCTTAAACCTGTTCCTGCTTTGGGTGAGTATGGTTGAATAGTATATCCTTTATAAAGCAGATTTTTATCATAGATTTGCTTTAAAAGCCACCAAACAGACTCCATATATTTAGACTTATAAGTAATGTATGGTTCATCCATATCCACCCAGTATCCCATTTTTTGGGTCAAATCATTCCATATATCAGTGTATCGCATCACTGCTTTTTTACAAGCAATATTATATTCTTCAACAGAAATTTTAGTACCTATATCTTCTTTGGTAATACCTAGCTCTTTTTCTACTCCCAATTCAACAGGTAAACCATGTGTATCCCATCCTGCTTTTCGTTTAACTTGATATCCTTTTTGGGTTTTATATCGACAAAAAATATCTTTAATAGCACGTGCCATTACATGATGAATACCAGGTAAACCATTAGCAGAGGGCGGACCTTCAAAAAATACAAATGGCTCGTTTCCTTCACGGCTAGTAATACTCTTTTCAAAGATTTTATTCTCTTCCCAGTAGTTTAATATTTCCTCAGCTACTTTTGGCAAATCCAATCCTTTGTATTCAGTAAACTTTTTACTCATTTTGTCATCGTATTTGTTGAAAGTGCGAAATTACGTATTTTCTTGTAATTCTTAAGATTGTGAGTTAAAAAAACATAGCCTTTTAATGTGTTCATTTTTAACCCAAAACACATTTAAAGAGCAGTTTTGACTAGAATTTAAAAATTATTATTAGATAAAGAAAAGTGGAAAATATTATGGTTAAAATAAGTCAATTTTCTATTGAAGAATAAAAAGGTATATTTTAACATATCAAAAAAAATCGAGTTAGCTAACTCGATATTATAATAAATAATAGGATTCATTATTTCCATATATTTATGTAGCACCCATGAAGTTTTTTAAAACAAAAAACAGTTAGAGATTAAAAACCTCTAACTGCAATTTTCTTAGCTAGGATACTTATTATTTATTTATTGCTTTTATGTTATCTGGGGCATTTGTTATAAAAAAATATGATCTTCTATTTTTTTCATGTTGCTTTTCTGAACAATCTGATAAACAGTCATTAAGTAACTGACTCTCACCGTACCCTATTGCGCTTTCTATTCGCTCAGGAGCTATCCCTCTTGACAAGATATAATCTCTTGTCGAATTAGCTCTTTTTTGTGATAGTGTTTTATTGTAATTCTTAGTTCCACGACTATCAGTGTGCGATTCAATACGGATGATCATGTTCGGGTGCGCTTTTAATACGCTAATAATATGCTCTAATTCATACTCTGCATCTGCTCGAATTGTATATAGGTCATAATCAAAATAAATAGGATTAATTACTATTTGATCTTCAACTATCAATGATTGTAAAGAAATATTTACATTCAGTGACTTCTTATCTTCATCAAGAGTTGACTGTTCCTTTTGCCCTTGCTTATAATCTGATTTTGAAGCCACTACTGTAAATTTTTGCTCACAATCAAGCTCCGTAAAATTATAGGTTCCATTGCTACCTGTAACTTGCTCTGAAACTGGTTCTCCTTTTCCATTGATTAAACGAACCGATGCGCCTGAAATAGGTGAACCTGTAGTTGCATCACTTATAACTCCATTAATTGTCTCTTTACATCGATAGATACGAAAACTATATATATCATCATCTCCTTTGCCCCCTTCTCTATTAGATGAAAAGTATCCTGCTTTTCGACCTTCATCTAATATAAAACCAAAATCATCCATTGGGCCATTTACTGGCGCACCTATGTTAATCGGGGCTCCATAATCTGATCCCTCAATGGTACTTTCAAAATTATCTAAAGCTCCCAACCCTAAATGACCATCTGAAGCAAAATATAAACGATTATTAGAACCTATATAAGGAAACATCTCTCTTCCTTCTGTATTAATTTTACTGCCTAAATTTTCTGGATCACCATAGCTTCCATCTGATAGAATCGAAACTTTGTATAAATCCGTTTCTCCAAACCCTCCTGGCATATCGGAAACAAAATAAAGTGTCTTTTCATCCAAACTTAAAGAAGGATGACCTGTTGAGTAATTATCATTATTAAATGGTAATTCTTCTACCGCTCCCCAACTTCCATCATTTTGTTTGTATCCTTTATAAATTTTCAATTTGGCTGTCTTACTCTTGTCTCCTGAAGTATTATCTCTTGTAAAATATATTATCGTCCCATCTTTGTTAAGAATTGCATTGGATTCATGAAGTTTACTACTTAAAGAAGTTACCTTCTCGGCAGAACCAACATCTAAGTTACCCTTATCTTGTAAAGGCTGTTCTAAAGACCTGTAAATATTCAAATAAGGTTGATTATTCCACTTATATAATTTCTTGTTTTCTGAGTCGGGTTGAGTCGAAGAAAAATAAAAATATCCATCATGAACGAATCCTCCAAAATCCGAATAACTTGTGTTAACGGCAATATTTTGAATATTAATATATGTTTTGGGTCGATTAGTATAATCTGAAAAATATTTTTTGTTTGCCTCTAACTCTAAAGCCCTGCTATCATCAGCTTTTAAACTTTTTAACTTTAGCAACCACTTATCTGAATCTGATGTCTTTCCGTTACTCTTCAGTACCTGTGAATAACGAAACAAATGTTCTGGTAAAGCTTTTTCTTCAAAATTATCAATTAAATCACTATATGACTTTTCAGCCTCACCAAATGACGAAATAAAATAATAAGAATCCGCCAGCCTGCTGATAACCTCATAAGAACGATCTCCTTTATCATAAAGTTGTTGATATAACTCCGCTGATTTAGTGTAAGCATACTCTTGAAAGTAACGGTCAGCCGCGTAACGTCGTTGACCATAACCACTAAAACATATACTTAATAATAGTATAACAATAATCCGTTTCATACTCTCCTGTTTTTGTAATCCTTATATTATATTAAAAAAATCTTGGTGACTTTACCGTTTGTGGCCTAAATAACTCATAGCGAAGCAAAACTTCATGAGTACCTGAATTATAATTACTATAATTCGATGTTGTTAAATCGTAAGCATAGCCTATATGCAATGGTCTAGTAATTTGAAATCCTAACAGTGCACTGATCGAATCATCCCAGCGCCATGCCAGACCTGCTCGAAACTTCTCATTAAATAAAAAGTTAGCAGATACATCTAATGAAAGTGGCGCCCCACTGACGACTTTGGTTAGTACAGCAGGCTTAAACTTTACACTTTCACTTAAATCGAAAACATACCCTGCTATAAAAAAGTAATGCATACGCTCTACAGCAACACTCCCACCAGCTAAAGTGTCATCGTAATGGTCTGTTCTTAAAATATTAGGAACAGCCAGACCTACATACCATTTATTCGTATAATAATAAATACCTGCACCTATCGTCGGTAAAAATCTATTAATAGGAGCTTCCAACTGTTCATCTCCCCTATCTCTATAGATTCCCTTGGTCCAGTCTATATTGAACAATCTTCCTCCTAGTTTTAAACCAAAAGATAAATTACCCACGTCAGAAGTTCTTACAGTATAAGATACATTCGCATCTATGTAAGTTTCACGAGAAGGTCCTATAACATCATTGGCTAAGTTTATACCCAAACCAACTCCGCTAAACCCCAATGGTGTATCATAACTTAAAGTGAAAGTTTGAGGAGCTCCATCAATACCGATCCATTGAGCTCTTCCTAGTAAATTAATAACACCATGCCCTTTAGAACCCGCGTAAGCAGGATTTACACTCATTGTATTAAACATATACTGTGTGTAATGTGGGTCTTGTTGCCCGTAAAGTTTAACACCAGCAACTAAAAGCCCCAGTATTATAAGGTTCTGTACTATCTTATTCATCTTTTTATACTTTTGATCTTCTTATCTTAATTATCTTGAATATCCTTACCTAGATCAGTTATCTTCAGTCTATTCTTCTCAATAAATGTTCTTAAAAGCCCGATTTACTTAAACTAAGGTAGTTCTTACTAAGTATTTTCTTATTGTAGATCGATTTTAGAGCCGTATCCTTAGATCAAATAACCTTGTTATTCGTTCAAAAGAATACTATCATAAACCATCACTATACATCTTATCTTAAATTTTTAGAGACTAAGTGTATTTGAAATCATGTACTAACAAATACACTTAAGTCTTAAATTTTAGCTGCTTTTTAAAGGATACAGCAACCTTAATTCTGAATTGGTTATTTTCTATTAATATAAATCCAGCCAACTTTTGGTTTTTCTCCATTTCCTAGGTCTAACACATAGTAATAGGTACCAGAGGGGAGTCCTTCATCAACCTGAACATTTACACGTCCATTAGACTCTCCTTTCCAAGAATTATCGTATTGACTTTTACTATATACCGTGTTACCCCACCTATTGAATATTTCTAATCTGTTATTAGGATAATTTTCCAAACAATTGATGATAAGTGTATCATTTAAACCATCATTATTCGGTGTAAATTCATTGTAAACAACTACACAACTATCTAAACCAACTGCATCTCCAAAGACTTCATCATTTAAATCTGCACTATCAGAGATACCGTCACCATCAGCATCTGTTCCACTATCTGGCATTACCCCTGAACCACCACTATTAGGATCAGTTGGATCGGTATCATTCTCATCTGTGTTATCTCCATCTCCAAAGTTGGCATCATCTTGATCTGCTTCATCACTTATTCCATCTCCATCGGCATCGTCAACTATGCCATCTCCATCATTATCAGGGCCATCAACCATTCCATCTCCATTTTTATCTTCATTTCCACCTTCGTTAACGTCGTTAACTCCATCATCATCACTATCTAGATCTTTATAGTCTGGAACGCCGTCACTATCTGAATCAACAGTATCACCTTCACCTCCTGAACCTTCTCCATGATTATCTGGATCTGAATCTACGCTATCTGATATACCATCTTCATCGACATCTGAACCACCAGTATCATTACTATCTATAACTCCATCATTATTAGTATCTGCGTCTTTATTACCATTTTCAATAACATCGTTGATACCATCATTGTCACTATCTAAATCTTTATAATCTGGAACACCATCACCATCAGTATCTGGTTCCTCGTTTTCATCTACCGAATCATCTGCTTGTCCATCGTTATTATCATCTTTATATCCATCATCATTCGAATCGATAACTCCATCTCCGTTAGTATCTTGATCACCATTTCCACCCTCATCTACATCTAGGACACCATCATTATCACTATCTAAATCTAAATTATTTGGAATTCCATCACCATCTAAATCGCCCTCACCTTCCTCTGCATCTGGAATACCATCGTTGTCATCATCTAAATCGAGACTATCTGGTACGCCATCTCCGTCGGTGTCTGATGAATCGCCAAAGCCATCTAAGCCATCTACTGAATCAGGTATTCCATCACCATCTGAATCTGTCCCACTATCTGTTACAGTACCGTCTCCTCCGCTATTAGGATCTGTTGGGTCAGTATCATTTTCATCCGTATTACCGTTATCTCCAAAATTAGAATCATCTTCATCAACTTCATCTTTTATACCATCACCATCAGTATCTGGGCCATCAACCATACCATTTCCATCTTCATCTTCATTACCTCCTTCAGTAATATCATTCACTCCATCATCATCACTATCTAGATCTTGATAATCTGGTACACCATCACCATCTGAATCAACAGTATCACCTTCACCTCCTGAACCTTCGCCAAAATCGTTTGGATTTACATCAGCATCTATACTATCAGAAATCCCATCACCATCGGTATCAGCTCCTCCTGTATCACTCGAATCGATTACGCCATCATTATTAGTATCCTGACTTCCATTTCCATTCTCAATCACATCATTGATACCATCATTATCACTATCTAAATCTTTGTAATCCGGTACTCCATCGTTATCTGTGTCAGGTTCTTCATCTGCATCCACTGAATTATCAGCTTGTCCATCATTATTATTATCAGTGTAGCCTGTATCATTAGAATCAATAACACCATCTCCATTAGTATCTTGATCGCCATTTCCTCCTTCATCTACATCAAGGATACCATCATTATCACTATCTAAATCTAAACTATTAGGGATACCATCATTATCTAAATCTTCTGTACCTTCTTCCACATCAGGGATACCATCGTTGTCATCATCTAAATCTGCTACATCTGGAATTCCATCTCCATCTGTATCAGTTGCATCACCAAATACAGTGTCATCCCCATCTACACTATCCGCAATTCCGTCACCATCGGCATCCGTACCACTGTCCGGAACGGTACCATCTCCTCCACTGTCAGGATCAGTAGGATCTGAATCATTAACATCTGTATTTCCTGAATCTCCAAAATTAGAATCATCTTCATCAACTTCGTCTTTTATTCCGTCACCATCAGTATCAGGACCATCAACCATACCGTTTCCATCTTCATCCTCATTACCACCTTCAGTAATGTCATTTACGCCATCGTCATCGCTGTCTAGATCTTGATAATTTGGTACAGTATCTCCATCTGAGTCAACAGTATCTCCCTCACCTCCTGGACCTTCACCTATGTTATTAGGGTCCAAATTACCATCTACACTATCCGAAATACCATCGCCATCGGTATCAGCTCCTCCTGTATCATTCGAATCGATTACACCATCGTTATTCGTATCAGAAGTACCGTTTCCATTTTCAATAACGTCATTAATGCCGTCATTATCACTATCCAAATCTTTATAGTCAGGTATACTATCATTATCCGTATCAGGCTCTTCATCTACATCCACTGAATTATCAGCCTGTCCATCATTATCATTATCGGTATAACCTGTATCATTCGAATCAATAACACCATCTTCATTAGTGTCTTGATCACCATTCCCTCCTTCATCTACATCTAAAATACCATCATTATCGCTATCCAAATCAAGGAAATCTGGAATATTATCCCCATCAGTATCATCTATACCTTCAACTACATCAGGTATGCCATCATTATCGTCATCAACATCAATAGAATTTGGTATTCCATCATTATCTGTATCCTGACACCAATCAGAAGTTCCATTACTATCTGCATCTGGACCTACTTCTTGGAAATCTGAAGTGCCGTTAGCATCACTATCAATTGGCGTTGTATAACCATCACTACCTGTAACCGTTCCATTAGTTAGATCAATTCCTGTCCCATCAACCTCACCATCTGCGGGTGTCGTATCGGTATAACCCGCCTCCACAGCATCGTTACAACCATCACCATCTGAGTCTATCTCCTGACTATCAGGTATTCCATCTCCATCTGAATCTATTGGTGTTGTACCCTCTAGAGCATCATCCATACCATCATTGTCTGCATCAACTCCATCAGACATTCCATCATTATTAGTATCAGCAGCTCCATTCCCTCCTTCAACAATATCGAAAATACCATCATTATCACTGTCTAAATCTAAATAATCTAAAATGCCATCGCCATCACTATCAGCTGTCCCTTCTTCTATATCAGAAATACCGTCATTATCATCATCTAAATCTTCTGCATCAACTACCCCATCGTTATCACTATCCTGACACCAATCCATCGTTCCATTACTATCTGTATCTGGACCCGCTTCTTGGTAGTCTGAAGTACTGTTAGCATCACTATCTGCAGGTGTTGTATAACCATCACTACCTGTAACAGTACCATTTGTTAAATCAATTCCTGTTCCATCAACAATTCCATCAGCAGGTGCTGTATCGGTATAACCTGCTTCTACAGCATCGTTACATCCATCACCATCTGAATCTATCTCCTGACTATCAAGTATCCCATCTCCATCTGAATCTATTGGTGTTGTACCCTCTAGAGCATCATCCATACCATCATTGTCTGCATCAACTCCATCAGACATTCCATCAGTATTAGTATCAGCAGCTCCATTCCCTCCTTCAACAATATCGAAAATACCATCATTATCACTATCTAAATCTAAATAATCTAAAATGCCATCGCCATCACTATCAGATGTACCTTCTTCTACATCAGAAATACCATCATTATCATCATCTAAATCTTCTGCATCAACTACTCCATCATTATCATTATCCTGACACCAATCCATCGTTCCATTACTATCTGTATCTGGACCTACTTCTTGGAAATCTGAAGTACCGTTAGCATCGCTATCAATTGGCGTTGTATAACCATCACTACCTGTAACAGTACCATTTGTTAAATCGAAACCTGATCCATCAACAATTCCATCAGCAGGTGCTGTATCGGTATAACCTGCTTCTACAGCATCGTTACATCCATCACCATCTGAGTCTATCTCCTGACTATCAAGTATTCCATCTCCATCTGAATCTATTGGTGTTGTACCCTCTAGAGCATCATCCATACCATCATTGTCTGCATCAACTCCATCAGACATTCCATCATTATTAGTATCAGCAGCTCCATTCCCTCCTTCAACAATATCGAAAATACCATCATTATCACTGTCTAAATCTAAATAATCTAAAATACCATCGCCATCACTATCAGATGTCCCTTCTTCTACATCAGAAATACCATCATTATCGTCATCTAAATCTTCTGCATCAACTACCCCATCGTTATCACTATCCTGACACCAATCCATCGTTCCATTACTATCTGTATCTGGACCCACTTCTTGGAAATCTGAAGTACCGTTAGCATCGCTATCAATTGGCGTTGTATAACCATCACTACCTGTAACAGTACCATTTGTTAAATCGAAACCTGATCCATCAACAATTCCATCAGCAGGTGCTGTATCGGTATAACCTGCTTCTACAGCATCGTTACATCCATCACCATCTGAGTCTATCTCCTGACTATCAAGTATTCCATCTCCATCTGAATCTATTGGTGTTGTACCCTCTAGAGCATCATCCATACCATCATTGTCTGCATCAACTCCATCAGACATTCCATCAGTATTAGTATCAGAAGCTCCATTCCCTCCTTCAACAATATCGAAAATACCATCATTATCACTGTCTAAATCTAAATAATCTAAAATACCATCGCCATCACTATCAGCTGTCCCTTCTTCTACATCAGAAATACCATCATTATCGTCATCTAAATCAATAGAATTTGGTATTCCATCATTATCTGTATCCTGACACCAATCCATAGTTCCATTACCATCTACATCTGGACCTACTTCTTGGAAATCTGAAGTACTGTTGGCATCACTATCTGCAGGTGTTGTATAACCATCACTACCTGTAACAGTACCATTTGTTAAATCAATTCCTGTTCCATCAACAATTCCATCAGCAGGTGCTGTATCGGTATAACCTGCTTCTACAGCATCGTTACATCCATCACCATCTGAATCTATCTCCTGACTATCAGGTATTCCATCTCCATCTGAATCTATTGGTGTTGTACCCTCTAGAGCATCATCCATACCATCATTGTCTGCATCAACTCCATCAGACATTCCATCAGTATTAGTATCAGAAGCTCCATTCCCTCCTTCAACAATATCGAAAATACCATCATTATCACTATCTAAATCTAAATAATCTAAAATGCCATCGCCATCACTATCAGCTGTCCCTTCTTCTATATCAGAAATACCGTCATTATCATCATCTAAATCTTCTGCATCAACTACCCCATCGTTATCACTATCCTGACACCAATCCATCGTTCCATTACTATCTGTATCTGGACCCGCTTCTTGGTAGTCTGAAATACTGTTAGCATCACTATCTGCAGGTGTTGTATAACCATCACTACCTGTAACAGTACCATTTGTTAAATCAATTCCTGATCCATCAACAATTCCATCAGCAGGTGCTGTATCGGTATAACCTGCCTCTACAGCATCGTTACATCCATCGTCATCTGAATCTATCTCCTGACTATCAGGTATTCCATCTCCATCTGAATCTATTGGTGTTGTACCCTCTAGAGCATCATCCATACCATCATTGTCTGCATCAACTCCATCAGACATTCCATCATTATTAGTATCAGCAGCTCCATTCCCTCCTTCAACAATATCGAAAATACCATCATTATCACTGTCTAAATCTAAATAATCTAAAATGCCATCGCCATCACTATCAGACGTCCCTTCTTCTATATCAGAAATACCGTCATTATCATCATCTAAATCTTCTGCATCAACTACCCCATCGTTATCACTATCCTGACACCAATCCATCGTTCCATTACTATCTGTATCTGGACCCACTTCTTGGTAGTCTGAAATACTGTTAGCATCGCTATCTTCAGGTGTTGTATAACCATCACTACCTGTAACAGTACCATTTGTTAAATCAATTCCTGATCCGTCAACAATTCCATCAGCAGGTGCTGCATCGGTATAACCTGCCTCTACAGCATCGTTACATCCATCGTCATCTGAATCTATCTCCTGAGTATCAAGCAATCCATCTCCATCTGAATCTATTGGTGTTGTACCCTCTAGAGCATCATCCATACCATCATTGTCTGCATCAACTCCATCAGACATTCCATCAGTATTAGTATCAGAAGCTCCATTCCCTCCTTCAACAATATCGAAAATACCATCATTATCACTATCTAAATCTAAATAATCTAAAATGCCATCGCCTTCTGAATCTATTGGTGTTGTACCCTCTAGAGCATCATCCATACCATCATTGTCTGCATCAACTCCATCAGACATTCCATCATTGTTTATATCAGCAACTTCATTCCCACCTTCAACAATATCGAAAATACCATCATTATCACTATCTAAATCTAAATAATCTAAAATGCCATCGCCATCACTATCAGATGTCCCTTCTTCTGCATCAGAAATACCATCATTATCGTCATCTAAATCAATAGAATTTGGTATTCCATCATTATCTGTATCCTGACACCAATCCATAGTTCCATTACCATCTACATCTGGACCTACTTCTTGGAAGTCTGAAGTACTGTTGGCATCACTATCTGCAGGTGTTGTATAACCATCACTACCTGTAACAGTACCATTTGTTAAATCAATTCCTGATCCATCAACAATTCCATCAGCAGGTGCTGTATCGGTATAACCTGCCTCTACAGCATCGTTACATCCATCACCATCTGAATCTATCTCCTGACTATCAAGTATTCCATCTCCATCTGAATCTATTGGTGTTGTACCCTCTAGAGCATCATCCATACCATCATTGTCTGCATCAACTCCATCAGACATTCCATCATTATTAGTATCAGCAGCTCCATTCCCTCCTTCAACAATATCGAAAATACCATCATTATCACTGTCTAAATCTAAATAATCTAAAATGCCATCGCCATCACTATCAGCTGTCCCTTCTTCTATATCAGAAATACCGTCATTATCATCATCTAAATCTTCTGCATCAACTACCCCATCGTTATCACTATCCTGACACCAATCCATCGTTCCATTACTATCTGTATCTGGACCCGCTTCTTGGTAGTCTGAAGTACTGTTAGCATCACTATCTGCAGGTGTTGTATAACCATCACTACCTGTAACAGTACCATTTGTTAAATCAATTCCTGATCCATCAACAATTCCATCAGCAGGTGCTGTATCGGTATAACCTGCTTCTACAGCATCGTTACATCCATCACCATCTGAATCTATCTCCTGACTATCAAGTATTCCATCTCCATCTGAATCTATTGGTGTTGTACCCTCTAGAGCATCATCCATACCATCATTGTCTGCATCAACTCCATCAGACATTCCATCATTATTAGTATCAGCAGCTCCATTCCCTCCTTCAACAATATCGAAAATACCATCATTATCACTGTCTAAATCTAAATAATCTAAAATACCGTCACCATCACTATCAGATGTTCCTTCTTCTATATCAGAAATACCGTCATTATCATCATCTAAATCTTCTGCATCAACTACTCCATCGTTATCACTATCCTGACACCAATCCATCGTTCCATTACTATCTGTATCTGGACCTACTTCTTGGAAATCTGAAGTACCGTTAGCATCGCTATCTGCAGGTGTTGTATAACCATCACTACCTGTAACAGTACCATTTGTTAAATCAATTCCTGTTCCATCAACAATTCCATCAGCAGGTGCTGTATCGGTATAACCTGCTTCTACAGCATCGTTACATCCATCACCATCTGAATCTATCTCCTGACTATCAAGCATTCCATCTCCATCTGAATCTATTGGTGTTGTACCCTCTAGAGCATCATCCATACCATCATTGTCTGCATCAACTCCATCAGACATTCCATCATTATTAGTATCAGCAGCTCCATTCCCTCCTTCAACAATATCGAAAATACCATCATTATCACTGTCTAAATCTAAATAATCTAAAATACCATCGCCATCACTATCAGCTGTCCCTTCTTCTATATCAGAAATACCGTCATTATCATCATCTAAATCTTCTGCATCAACTACTCCATCGTTATCACTATCCTGACACCAATCCATCGTTCCATTACTATCTGTATCTGGACCTACTTCTTGGAAATCTGAAGTACCGTTAGCATCGCTATCAATTGGCGTTGTATAACCATCACTACCTGTAACAGTACCATTTGTTAAATCGAAACCTGATCCATCAACAATTCCATCAGCAGGTGCTGTATCGGTATAACCTGCTTCTACAGCATCGTTACATCCATCACCATCTGAGTCTATCTCCTGACTATCAAGTATCCCATCTCCATCTGAATCTATTGGTGTTGTACCCTCTAGAGCATCATCCATACCATCATTGTCTGCATCAACTCCATCAGACATTCCATCATTATTAGTATCAGCAGCTCCATTCCCTCCTTCAACAATATCGAAAATACCATCATTATCACTGTCTAAATCTAAATAATCTAAAATACCATCGCCATCACTATCAGATGTCCCTTCTTCTACATCAGAAATACCATCATTATCGTCATCTAAATCAATAGAATTTGGTATTCCATCATTATCTGTATCCTGACACCAATCCATAGTTCCATTACCATCTACATCTGGACCCACTTCTTGGAAATCTGAAGTACTGTTGGCATCACTATCTGCAGGTGTTGTATAACCATCACTACCTGTAACAGTACCATTTGTTAAATCAATTCCTGATCCATCAACAATTCCATCAGCAGGTGCTGTATCGGTATAACCTGCTTCTACAGCATCGTTACATCCATCACCATCTGAATCTATCTCCTGACTATCAAGTATCCCATCTCCATCTGAATCTATTGGTGTTGTACCCTCTAGAGCATCATCCATACCATCATTGTCTGCATCAACTCCATCAGACATTCCATCATTATTAGTATCAGCAGCTCCATTCCCTCCTTCAACAATATCGAAAATACCATCATTATCACTGTCTAAATCTAAATAATCTAAAATGCCATCGCCATCACTATCAGCTGTCCCTTCTTCTATATCAGAAATACCGTCATTATCATCATCTAAATCTTCTGCATCAACTACCCCATCGTTATCACTATCCTGACACCAATCCATCGTTCCATTACTATCTGTATCTGGACCCGCTTCTTGGTAGTCTGAAGTACTGTTAGCATCACTATCTGCAGGTGTTGTATAACCATCACTACCTGTAACAGTACCATTTGTTAAATCAATTCCTGTTCCATCAACAATTCCATCAGCAGGTGCTGTATCGGTATAACCTGCTTCTACAGCATCGTTACATCCATCACCATCTGAATCTATCTCCTGACTATCAAGTATTCCATCTCCATCTGAATCTATTGGTGTTGTACCCTCTAGAGCATCATCCATACCATCATTGTCTGCATCAACTCCATCAGACATTCCATCATTATTAGTATCAGCAGCTCCATTCCCTCCTTCAACAATATCGAAAATACCATCATTATCACTGTCTAAATCTAAATAATCTAAAATACCGTCACCATCACTATCAGATGTTCCTTCTTCTATATCAGAAATACCGTCATTATCATCATCTAAATCTTCTGCATCAACTACTCCATCGTTATCACTATCCTGACACCAATCCATCGTTCCATTACTATCTGTATCTGGACCCGCTTCTTGGAAATCTGAAGTACCGTTAGCATCGCTATCAATTGGCGTTGTATAACCATCACTACCTGTAACAGTACCATTTGTTAAATCGAAACCTGATCCATCAACAATTCCATCAGCAGGTGCTGTATCGGTATAACCTGCTTCTACAGCATCGTTACATCCATCACCATCTGAGTCTATCTCCTGACTATCAAGTATTCCATCTCCATCTGAATCTATTGGTGTTGTACCCTCTAGAGCATCATCCATACCATCATTGTCTGCATCAACTCCATCAGACATTCCATCATTATTAGTATCAGCAGCTCCATTCCCTCCTTCAACAATATCGAAAATACCATCATTATCACTGTCTAAATCTAAATAATCTAAAATACCATCGCCATCACTATCAGATGTCCCTTCTTCTACATCAGAAATACCATCATTATCGTCATCTAAATCTTCTGCATCAACTACCCCATCGTTATCACTATCCTGACACCAATCCATCGTTCCATTACTATCTGTATCTGGACCCGCTTCTTGGTAGTCCGAAGTACTGTTAGCATCACTATCTGCAGGTGTTGTATAACCATCACTACCTGTAACAGTACCATTTGTTAAATCAATTCCTGTTCCATCAACAATTCCATCAGCAGGTGCTGTATCGGTATAACCTGCTTCTACAGCATCGTTACATCCATCACCATCTGAATCTATCTCCTGACTATCAAGTATCCCATCTCCATCTGAATCTATTGGTGTTGTACCCTCTAGAGCATCATCCATACCATCATTGTCTGCATCAACTCCATCAGACATTCCATCAGTATTAGTATCAGCAGCTCCATTCCCTCCTTCAACAATATCGAAAATACCATCATTATCACTATCTAAATCTAAATAATCTAAAATGCCATCGCCTTCTGAATCTATTGGTGTTGTACCCTCTAGAGCATCATCCATACCATCATTGTCTGCATCAACTCCATCAGACATTCCATCATTATTAGTATCAGCAGCTCCATTCCCTCCTTCAACAATATCGAAAATACCATCATTATCACTGTCTAAATCTAAATAATTTAAAATGCCATCGCCATCACTATCAGATGTCCCTTCTTCTACATCAGAAATACCATCATTATCGTCATCTAAATCAATAGAATTTGGTATTCCATCATTATCTGTATCCTGACACCAATCCATAGTTCCATTACCATCTACATCTGGACCTACTTCTTGGAAATCTGAAGTACTGTTGGCATCACTATCTGCAGGTGTTGTATAACCATCACTACCTGTAACAGTACCATTTGTTAAATCAATTCCTGATCCATCAACAATTCCATCAGCAGGTGCTGTATCGGTATAACCTGCTTCTACAGCATCGTTACATCCATCACCATCTGAATCTATCTCCTGACTATCAAGTATCCCATCTCCATCTGAATCTATTGGTGTTGTACCCTCTAGAGCATCATCCATACCATCATTGTCTGCATCAACTCCATCAGACATTCCATCATTATTAGTATCAGCAGCTCCATTCCCTCCTTCAACAATATCGAAAATACCATCATTATCACTGTCTAAATCTAAATAATCTAAAATGCCATCGCCATCACTATCAGCTGTCCCTTCTTCTATATCAGAAATACCGTCATTATCGTCATCTAAATCTTCTGCATCAACTACTCCATCGTTATCACTATCCTGACACCAATCCATCGTTCCATTACTATCTGTATCTGGACCCACTTCTTGGTAGTCTGAAGTACTGTTAGCATCACTATCTGCAGGTGTTGTATAACCATCACTACCTGTAACAGTACCATTTGTTAAATCGAAACCTGATCCATCAACAATTCCATCAGCAGGTGCTGTATCGGTATAACCTGCCTCTACAGCATCATTACATCCATCACCATCTGAGTCTATCTCTAAACTATCTGGAACATCATCTCCATCACTATCCGTTGGATCGGTACTCTCTGCCACATCATCAACTCCGTTATTATTAGCATCCACAAACAATCCATCACTAATATCGATATCTCCATCTCCATCGGTGTCTCTTGATCCGACACCACTTTCAATAACATCATAAATACCATCATTATCACTATCCAAATCTCTATAATTTGGCGTACCATCACCATCGGTATCTGGACAGAATTTTTCATCTACAGAAAATCTAAAACCTTCCATATTGGCACCACCAACAGCTTCAATCGTAAACTGTGTTGCTCCTGTAGGAAAGACAACGTACCATTGTAAATTATTGTTATTCCATGCTCCATTTCCTCTATCAGTAGATACTGTCTGGGTAAAACTCCCACCGTTATTAATGGCTAATTCTCCTCCAGTACTATTCACTATTTGGTTTCCTGCTGGATCAAATACTTTTGCATTGCCATCTCCACCAACCCACGATATAGTATAAGTATTAAACTTAGAACCAAAATCTGCAGAAAAATCAGAAGTGGTCTTATCTACAAATCCAAAAAGTTTTAATTGCAGGTCTGACCCGACCGGTAAACTATTTATCTCGAATGTCGCTGATAAATCCCAATCAGGACTATTCCCGTTATAAACGTAATATAGTTCATCATTATCTGTTGTGCCAGAGGACGCAACAACACCACCTGTTTGCGTCATCGTCCAATTAGCCACTCCATTTGAGTTTGGTAGGCTGAACGTACCTCCTGCCTGTGAGTCAAAAACAAAACTCGCTGGAGTTGTTTGACATTCATCTGAGTCTAAAATTCCATCATTATCACTATCGTCATCACATTGATCTACGATACCATCATTGTCAATATCTGTAAAACCAGAAACATTGACATCACAACATGTAGTACTATCATTGACATCTGTTACAGCAGAATTAGTAGCTTGCCCTACAGATTGATCAACATCGTTGGGTATTCCTGTCGTTAAATTAACCGAAGCAAAAACACCAGATGGGGCATTAGCAATAGTAAAAGTTCCGGCAGCCTCTAAAGCATCAAAACAACCATCATTATCACTATCGGTATCTAAATAATTAAATATTCCATCATTATCTGAGTCACACAACAACCTGAAACCAAAAGCAACAGCTTGAAGGCCTCCTTGGTTTATATTCACATTAATTTCCGTTGTATTCTTAGAAGCATAAATAGAGGTTCCTGTTTGGGTCTCATTAACAATTAAAGTTTTCGTTCCCTCACCACTAAAACCACCGGTTCCTCCTCCTCCTGACTCAACAAAACGCCAAACCTCTCCATTTGTAATAAAAATAGTATTTTCCTGAGCTCCTGCCGCGGTCTCTTCTGCGTCAAAAACCAATAATTCAAGAGGATATGGATTTCCTGATATAGTTGCTGTAAATGTTATTGTAAATGAAACGTCTGCACCATTAACACTTGAATAAAATGCTTCATTAGTTCCAGGTGTATCATATAAATTTTGAAACTTAGCTGCTGGAAAAGTACTTAAATCTTGAGACACGAAAGAAGAAGTGTCACCTACTGCATTTGATATAGTAGCAACTACTGTAACGCCATTAGAGAGATTAAAAGTTTGTGAATCCCCATCTTGAATTCCGTTTATAAAGTCTGCCCCATCCCAGTTAAAAATATAAAATTTATCTTGATTAACACCTAATCCTGATTCCGAATTTGCAACTTCTGGTTGATCACAATAAGCTTCGGAAACATCTAATATACCGTCATTATCATTATCTAAATCACATGAATTTGCAACACCATCACCGTCTGCATCATCAAAACCAGAAACTAATGGATCACAACAAGCTGAATTAGGGTCAGCATCTGTAACTGCCGCTTCTGTAGCTTGCCCTGCTCCTCCGTTAACAGTATTAGGAACTCCATTTGAATTTACATTATTGCTAGGAAAAGATCCTGAAGGCACGGCAGTATGGACAAACCCTCCTGAGGTTTCTAAAATATCATAACATCCATCACCATCACTATCTACATCTAAATGATCAAGAATTCCATCTCTATCTGTATCACATAGCCTTAGCTCTATAAAATACTGATTATTTCCATTTCCTCCGTTAGAAAACACCTCAACACTCTGAACGCCTGGGTTTTCTGAAGTCCACTCAAAAGGTTGACCGTTACTTGTTTCCGATCCTCCTGTAGGGTTTTCAGCAACAAATGTATTTCCTTGGCTTTTAAGCACAAAATCACCGACTAAACTAGTCGATGTAAATTTAAATCTTTCTCCATTAGTCGCTATAAATCCATCTTGACTCCCTTGAGCCAAAGCACCTGCATGTGCTACTTTCATATATGCCAAACTTGCATAAGGACCTGAGAAAGTAAAAGTAGCATTCCCTGTAGCATCATTGGCTTTCCATGCTCCCGCAGATGAGTTTACTGAAGCATTGGTTATTGTTACAAAAAGGCTACCTAACGGTAAATTAAAAACACCACTAACATCTTCATTGACGACATTATAACCAGTTTGGTTTGATGTTGGAGGATTACTGGATATATCTGCTGGTTTTAGTCTTACAAAAGCACATTCCTCGTCATCAAGAATTCCATCATTATCATCATCTAAATCACAGACGTCAGCCACATTATCTCCATCAAAATCAACTGCGCTAGAAACTGTAGAATCACAACACGCAGAACTATCTAAAGGGCTCGTCACAGCAGGTATTGTAGCTTGTCCTGAACCACCATTAACTGCAGTTGGCACTCCATTTGCATTGACACTTCCAACTGGAAAAGACCCATTTACTAATTGTCCGATGTTAAAAACTCCTTGCCCTGCCTCTAATGCATCATAACATCCATCATTATCACTATCTACATCTTGATGATCCGGTATACCATCTAAATCTGTATCTACTCCGGTACAAGCAGTTACCGCAAATTCTATACCATCTTGAGTTCCTGATCCTGGACCTGCTGGATCCATTGGAAAAGATAGTGTAAAGGTAGAAAGGGTACCATTAATTTGTACTGACCCTGCTGCCGTCCCACTAGGGTCATCTAATGTACTTTCAGCAACATGGTTCACACCCCCTGTACCTGCTCCTGAGTCTCTAGCAGTTGTGTTAGTAGTGCCAAAATCACTAGTCCCAGCTAGTTCATTCCATGTCAGCGGATTTCCATCTACAGTAGTCCCACTAAGTGTAACTAATGCAGAATTTTGTGTGTTATCACCATTTCTACCTCCAATCCTATCCATGTGCAATATAGGATTGGTAACCTCAACGGGCACCCCATTAATATCTTCAAAACCAACAATTAATGAATTTCCAAAATCAAAGACTCCACTTAAGGAAGGGGACCCCGCCCATGATGGGTCGGACCAAAAGTTCTGATTATTAAAGTTATTTGAAGACCATAAACTAGCATTGGTAACAGTTTTTGTAAACCTTACAACCACACCTCCTCCTAAATTATAAGTTGCTACATTAGAAGAAACTATTGTCCAAACTCCAGTTTGGGCCTGCACACTACACTGTCCTTCATTAACATCTAAAATACCATCATTATCATCATCTGAATCTTGAAAATTTGAGATACTATCACCATCTTTATCTTGGAGATTATGATTATATGACTTTATATTAAATTGCTTGACTTTATTTCCTCCTATTTCTAAATTCCAATCTCCATCAATACCAGTAATATTGGAAGATGCAGCTATATGTATATTTAAATTTTCTTTTAAAAATTTGACTGCATTATTCCCCTTTTCACCCGAGCCAAAATTACAACCATAAATACTAATCGACTCGATACTTTCTATATCAATATCTAAGTTTTGAAACCAATTAAGAATTCCTTTTTTATCAAGCCATTTACCATCAATCAAAAGTCTTCCTGGTTCTCCATGAGAAAAAATCAAAAATCTTTTATCATTTTTTTCGGAACATTCTGAAAGATTAGCTTCTTCATCAAAGAAGGATTTTATAATATTCTTATCCTTAATAGCATCATCAATAAAAAGTAAATTATGAATATTGTTAGTCAGTTTGTCAACTCCAGAACTGAATGAATTTACTTCATTGGATTTATTACTAAAACAAATCTCTCCTGATTTTATTAATAGAATAAAAATAAACAGCACTGTACTTAAACTATTTATTTTCAGACACGAAAAGTATTTTTTCTTCATAATCAAGGGGTAAAAATTATTTTTTAACTATACATCAAAGTTTTTGTTAAGCACAAAAACCAAAAAATCTTATGTAATAATGAAACCGGTGCACTCATGTGCAAAAAAAGAATACCACAACTTAGACACAACTACGAATTCAAAAAAAATAAATCACGCAATGTATTCAAGCAATTAAAAACAAATATGTTTTTAAAACACAGAAATATGATTCAAAGAATAACAGAATTGTCTTCAGAATTTTTCAGGTTTGGAATTTCTCATTTTAATAGGGGTTTTATTATATCTTTTATCAACAATTCTTCACTCTTAAAAAAGAATTATTGTGTATTTTAATATTTTATCTGAATAATTCTTCACTCTTAAAAAAGAATTATTGTTTATCTAAAGTTTTTCTTTTCAAAAACTTTAACTTTTCATTAACGCTAATATATGTAATTAACATAGATTAACAAATTTTTTTCTTATTAATTTCGACCAAACAAGTCGAAATTAACGTTTAGCAGTAACTGATAAAGCACGAACTACTTTATACTTCACGCTCAGCCTTTATTTCTTCATAAGCCTTTTGAATCTGCTCAAATTTTTTCTTTGCTTCTTTTATATGCTCCTCTCCTAAGCCTACTAATTTATCAGGATGATACTTTTTAACCATTCTTCGATAAGCCTTCTTTACCTCTCCATCGGTTGACTCTTTAGAGACTCCTAAAGTTGCGTAGGCATTTTCAGTTTTCAACAAAAAACTTGATTTAATTGAGTTGAAATCTCCTTCACCTACACGGAAATAAAAAGCTATTCTTGCTATCACTTCCTCTTCACTTACTTTTATTTCACCGTCTGAATAAGCAATTCCAAATAAAAAGTGAATTAACTGTAATCTAGACGAATGTGACATATACTTCCTTATTTGTAAGCAAACCTGCCTCAAAGAAACATCTCTTTTTACAATTCCATTAAAAAGTTTAAAAGCATTATTAGCTCTTTCTTTTCCATAAAGCCTAATAAAATAATGCCTTACAAAATCTAACTCTTTTTTATCTACATTTCCATCTGCCTTAATAACCAAAGATGAGAGGATAAGTAAACTAATTTCAAAATCACCCGAATGCGCATTATTTTTTGATCTGCTTTTATCATAACTACTTTTTTCTCGCTCTCTTTCCAAGTCTTCTATCGAAATTCCATCTATAAAACTCCCCACGACGAAGCCTACAACAGCCCCTATAGGACCTCCTAATGTGAATCCTGCACCAGCACCTAACCATTTAGCAAACTTACTCATGTATTTTTTTTGCAAATATACTATTATTTCATTTTCAAAAGATTAAACTTTTTACGCTTTTCAAAATGTTTATTTTTTTGAAACCCTACCAATAATAATAAGAAAAATTTATTTAAAATATTTAAAAAATAACAAAAAACTATCAAAAAAAACACTGTAAACAACCTTTTAAGAGTCCTAAAACAAAAATACATACAAATACATACCACACGTAAAAAGAACTCTAAAAACCGCCTAAAATAGTTTTTTTGTTTTTTCAATATGAATAAAAACAATTATCTTTGCACAAAACTTAATTTATGTATCCAGAAGAATTAGTAAAACCGATGAGAGATGAATTAATCGAAGTGGGTTTTAACGCTTTATATACTGCTGCTGATGTGGACAATGCATTGGCAAAAAAAGGAACTACCTTAGTCGTTGTTAATTCAGTTTGTGGTTGTGCTGCAGGAACAGCAAGACCAGGAGCTATGGCTTCGTTAGGAGCTGATAAAGTACCCGATAACTTAACCACTGTTTTTGCTGGTGTTGAAAAGGAATCAACCGCAAAAGCACGTGAATACATGATTCCTTTCCCTCCTTCTTCACCAGCAATCGCTTTATTTAAAGACGGAAAATTAGTCCATATGCTAGAACGTCATCATATTGAAGGAAGATCAGCGCAAGCTATTGCCCAAAATTTAGCCGCAGCGTATGATGAATACTGTTAAAAAATATTACGATCTATATTGATAGATAGATTGAATTCTTGAAATCCACTAATTTTAGTGGATTTTTTTATTTTTACTTAACAATAGAAATTAAATATTCTAATACCTTTGTTGAAATTTCAATTTGGAATAATTTCTATACACCTGAAATTAGCGTTCCCCATATAAATAAATTTATGACCAAAAAGTTTAAAATTGACGGTATAGATAAAATTATAATAAAACGACTTGTTAAGGATGCAAGAACACCTGTATTAAGTATTGCGCGCGAAGTTGGTATTTCTGGTGCAGCCATTCATCAACGACTAAGGAAACTGGAAGACTCTGACCTTATTGATGGCTATAGAATGACACTGAACCCCAAAAGTCTAGGTTACAATACAACCGCTTTCGTAGGGGTATTTTTAGATTCCTCAAGTTTATATTCATCTGCTATAAAAAGATTAAAAGAAATTCCCGAAATTGTTGAAAGCCATTATACAACTGGTAATTATGCTATTTTTATAAAAATAATGTGTAAAAACAACGAAGACCTAATGCACTTATTAAACAAAGACATTCAAACAATTAAAGGCGTTTCAAGAACAGAAACCTTTATCTCTTTAGACCAACAAATTAACAGACAAATTAAAATTTAAATGAACGATTTTATTTTTTACTTTAAAATGGGCCTTTATCATGTATTAGATCTTAAAGGCTATGATCACATTCTTTTTTTAATAGTACTTGCAGTCGTTTATCAGTTTAAACAATGGAAAAAAGTTTTATGGCTTATCACTCTATTCACAATTGGACACTCCATTACGCTAACTTTAGCTGTATTTGGTATCTTAAATGTTCGGTCTGATTGGATAGAATTCTTGATACCTTTAACTATATTCATAACAGGTTTAATGAATATTATGACTGCAAAAAAAGCTTCTGTAGGAAAGGAAAATCAAAATTTATTTTTCGCTTTATTTTTTGGCTTAATTCATGGATTAGGTTTTTCAAACTATTTTAAAATAATGATTGGAAAAACCAGTAGTAAACTAATACCTTTATTAGAGTTTGCTGTTGGGGTAGAAGCCGCACAAATTATAATAGTTGTTGGTATTTTACTTATTGGAACATTAGCTCAATCAATTTTAGGTGTAAATAGAAGAGATTGGATACTTGTAACTTCTTCAATTGTTGTTGGCTTTGCTTTACAAATGATGTTTAACCGGGTATTTTGGTAATTTGACTTTTACACAAAAGCTCTTTTAACTTAAAAACATAAACAATCTGTAAAACTGAACTTTACCATACTTGTTTTATATTTTTGTTAACCTTATTTTACATATCTTAGCCTAACTTGTATATGCCTTAAATTTTGAATAAAAAACAACTGAAATACGACAAAGCTTACTTAAAAATGGCTAGAGAATGGGGACAACTATCTCATTGTGATAGAAAAAAAGTAGGTGCACTTATTGTAAAAGACAGAATGATTATTTCCGATGGCTACAATGGTACTCCGTCAGGATTTGAAAATCATTGTGAAGATGAGAGTGGATATACAAAATGGTATGTTCTTCATGCAGAAGCAAATGCTATTTTAAAAGTAGCAAGCTCAACACAGTCATGTGCTGGAGCAACTTTATACATAACACTCTCTCCATGTCAACAATGTAGTAAATTAATCCATCAAGCAGGAATAAAAAGAGTCGTATATGCTGACGCATATAAAGACCCCTCTGGTTTAAACTTTCTTGAAAAAGCAGGAGTTAAATTGACACATCTACCTTATGAACAAGAATAATTTACCTATTTACTTTTCAATTGCCGTTATATTCGGAATACTTATTGGTACCTTTTTTAATAATGGAAAATCTTATTCTTCCATTACGAAAAGAACTTCAAGTAATGAACAAAAAATACGACGACTTATTGAGTACATTCAGAGCGATTATGTTGACACGGTAAACACAGACCAATTATTAGACAATGCTATTGCTGAAATGCTGGATAAATTAGACCCACATTCTGTATATATCCCAAAGGAAAATCTCCAATCAGTTACTGAAAATATGCAAGGCAATTTTGTAGGAATCGGTATTCAGTTCAGAATGAAAGGAGATACCATAACAGTTGTTGATGCCATAAAAGGAGGTCCTAGTATAAAGGTTGGTATAAAGGCTGGAGATCGAATTCTAATGTCAGACAATGATACTTTATACGGAAAAAAAATAAAGTCTAGTGAAATCTTAAAAAAATTAAAAGGAAAACCAAACACTAAAGTTAATCTTCAAATATACCGCAAAACAAATGACAGTCTTTTTAATATAGATATCACAAGAGGAAAAGTTAATATTAAAAGTGTTGATATCGCCTATATGCTAAACGAAAACATAGGATACATTAAAGTAAATCGTTTTGCTAGAAATACTTATAGAGAATTCAAGACTTCCTTAGACACATTACTTACAAAAGGAATGGAAACCTTAGTTTTAGACTTAAGAAATAATGGTGGAGGTTTTATTGATATTGCCAATAAGTTAGTTGACGAGTTTTTGGAAGACGACAAACTTATTGTATACACAAAAAATAATAAAGGAGTTATAAATAAGTCGTTTGCAACAAATAGAGGTAGTTTCGAAAATGGAAAACTTTATGTTTTGATTGACGAAAACTCGGCATCTGCATCAGAAATAGTAGCTGGAGCTATTCAGGATAATGACAAGGGAATCATTATAGGTAGACGATCTTTCGGAAAAGGTTTAGTGCAACAAGAAATGGATTTGGGTGACGGCTCTGCTATTCGACTAACTACCGCACGTTATTACACTCCTACAGGTCGATCAATTCAAAAACCATACAAAAAGAATAAAAAAAGTTCGAATTACAGAGAAGACATAGAAAACCGCTTCTATAATGGAGAACTTTTTAATAAAGACAGCATTAAAACAACAGATAGCTTACAATTTAAAACCCCAAAAGGAAAAATTGTCTATGGTGGTGGTGGAATTATACCTGATGTTTTTGTTCCAATTGACACTACCTCTAATATTTCTACTTTTATTTTTATACCATTACAAAACTTTGCTTTTGATTATGTTGATAATAATCGTGCTACATTAAACACCCTATCAATTGATGAATTTATAAAAACATTTGATAGTAATCGTGAAGTTTCTGAACTCTTTTTCTCTAAAATAAAAGATTTTAAACTTTCTAATAAAAGAAAATCCAAAATAAGAAATAGCCTAAAAACAGTAATCGCAAGAGATCTTTTTAATGACGAGGGACTCTACAAGCTTAGCGAAAAAGATGATAAAATGATCCAAAAAGTACTTAAACTTGAAAAACAAACAAAAAACTTGCCTTAGAGCAAGTTTTTTTTATTTAAAAAAAACTACCTTATATGTAACCTTTTCAATTTTTAATTGTTTTAAAGATAACAACCGATCAAAATCAAGACTTTTGAAAAATTTTACAGATGAAGAACTTATGCTGAAAGTAGCCAATGGTGATCTTAACAAATTGTCTACGCTCTTTGACAGATACCATATTCGTTTATATAATTTTTTCAATAAAATGATAAAAGACAAAACAATTAGTGAAGATTTAACGCAAGAGGTATTCATGAAAATACTAAAAAGTAGACACACCTATAAAAACGGAAATTTTACTTCTTGGATATTCACTATTGCTCGAAATAGTTTTACTAATCATTATCAAAAAAACAAACGTGAAAGAGTTCATTTATTAAACGATGACATTTACAACCATACAGAAACTACCAACAACAAAACCGAAGACAATATAAATCATTTAAAAAATGCCCTTTTACAACTTTCTAAAAATGATAGAGAATTAATTGTAATGCATCGTTTTCAAGAAATTAAATATGAGCAAATAGCTGAAATAACAGGAGCATCTGTAGGCTCAATAAAGGTTAAAATGCATCGAGCAATAAAAAAGCTAAAAACTATTTATTTTCAACAACTTTGAAAAACAAAGAAATATGGATTGTAACAATGTTCAAAAATTATTAGTTAACTACTTAGATGGCGATTTAGCCAACAATGAACTTTCTAAGTTTGAAGCACATATTAAAACCTGTCATAGTTGTACTAAAGAGTTAAAAGAATATAAAGAGCTTTTTTTGACTATTTCTGACGTTAAAATGACTGCACCCAGCCAAAGGTTAACGTCAAATTTCAATAAACTATTACTTGAAGAAGTTAATAAAAACAAAATTACTCCTTTAACTTCAAAAATAGAATGGAAAACCCATATAAGAATTGCCGCAAGTATTCTTATCATTTTTAGCACATTTCTTTTAGGTTGGTATCAAGGAAATAACAACACAACGATTACTAGCGAAATTAACACCAAAGAAAAGAAAGACTTTTTAAGCTTAATCAATAGTGAATCAGCTAGCAAAAGAATTCTAGCTGTAGAGAATTCAAAAAATTTCCCTAAAGAAAGTATCAGAATTATAGAGGTGATCATTAGCAAATTATTTCATGATAAAAATACCAACGTGCGCTTAGCTGCAGCAGAGGCCCTTTCAAAATTTTCATCGCTAGAGATCGTTAAATCCTCTCTTACAAAAGCATTAGAATCTGAAAATGAACCAATTATACAGATAGAGCTTATCCAAATATTAACGAACATCCAGGAAAAGAGAGCACTTATGCCTATGAAAAAATTATTAGAAAATAAAGACACACCCAATTATGTAAAACAAGAACTACAACTTAACATCGCTAAGTTTTTGTAGGAAATAACTAAGAAAAATATGAAAAAATTAAGTTTACTAATAGCATTATTCGTTTTATATCCTTTATACGCACAAAATAAAGAATACACTCACAACTTACAAGAAATAAAAAAAGTACAAATACAATCGAATACCCCAATAAAAGTAGTTGGAGTAGATACTAAAAATTTAACTCTTTCTTTTTTACAAAAAAATAAAAACAATGAATTATTCGACTCAAAAATATCTTTAATAAAATCAAAAAAAAAGGATAAAAAAGCAGGACTTACTGCCATATTTCCTGGAGGTAAAGACGACACTAATGGCTTTGGATTTTCCGTAGAGAAGACCAATAATATATTGCATCTGAATGATCTAAAATCACGTTATGCTGAATCTATTATTATAAAGATACCTAAGAGCCTAAACTTTTCAATTGAATCAAAAAAATTTGCAGATATTACTATTGTTGGATTTTCTTCAGAAATTGAAGCCAAATCAAATATTGGAGAAATTAATATGAAAAATATTACTGGTCCCATTACTGTAAATTCAAAAATTGGCGGTATCAATATTGAATTTTCAACTATAAATCAATCCTCTCCTACAACAATAAGTTCCTCAATCGGAGAAATAGATGTTAGTTTGCCTTCTACTACAAACGCTGATTTGGATATCAAAACAAACGGTACTGTTTACTCTAACTTTAACTTTAAAAAACCTACCAAAGAAGAGCTTTCTGCGAATAATGAAAATAGAAAAATAAAAGGCTCTATAAACAAGGGAGGCGTAAAAATTAGCTTAAAATCTTCTCAGGGAAATATCTACTTAAGAAGAAAGTAAAATCAAAGAACACCGCTTAATTCAGGTTATTTTGACTTATATATTAGTTATTATAAACTATAATACTAAAACACTTATAAAATGAAAAAAATACTATTATTCATCGGGATTTTATTGAACTTAAACATTCTATATTCTCAAAAAAAAGTAATTTTCAAGAAGCATACTGAAGGAATATCAAATATTGATACAAACTTTAAATTTGCTAATGAAATAGAACTCAAAAACTGGGGTAAAAATGAAATATACATTGAAGCATCTGTTAGCCTTAGAAAGAATGATGATAATATCGATTATAATGATATGTATACTTTGAAAAGCAACATATCTAATAACGTTTTAAATATTTATTCTGACTTTGGTGATTTTTTTAAGGGATGTGGAAATAAAAGTAGATATCATCATGAAAATAATAAAAATAGTACTGAACATCACAATGATTGTAATCCTCAGGTCAAGATTAACTATCTAATTTACCTCCCCAAATCTATCGTCTTAAAAGTAAAAAGTATTTCGGGTTCTGTTAATAGCTCTTTAATTAATAGCAAACTAGATCTAGATCTTATCAGTGGAAATATTTCTATTAAAAACTACACTAACGATTTAAAACTAAAAACGATTAGTGGAGATATTGATATTTTTATTTCTGACACAGTATTGCAAGCAGAGACAATCACAGGGAAAATTTACTCTAATACAGACATTAAATTGAGGCATTCAGATAAAGAATTAATTTCAAATAAGATTCAAGGAATTGTTGATTCCGGTAAAAACAAATTAACTTTATCTACTATTTCAGGAAACATATATCTAAGAGACAAACACTTAAAAAACGAATAAATGTATCGAATAAATCTTAAAAAAATAACTGTACTTCTATTACTACTCACTTTTTTTTCTTGTAAAAAAGCTGATAAAAGTACTTCTTTTAAGGCTTTCATAGACCTCATTAATATGGTTGATGATAAAATTCAGGTAACTTTAGTCGCAAATAATTTCACAGCTACATCTAACTTGTTTTATATTCCCGAAATAATCCCTGGTACGTATGTGGATTTAGATTTCGGACAATACATCCATAATTTAAATGCCGAAGACAATCATGGTAATACACTAAAAGTTGACCGTAAAGATAAAAACACATGGTATATTCATGATATTCATAAATTACACAAAATAACCTATTGGGTAGACGATATAATTGAAAGAGAAAATCCAAAAAAAATATCTCATGGTAAAGATCAAATGCTAGCTACCTTTGGTACAAATTTTGAGAAAAACGATAATTTCCTACTCAATATGCAGGCTGTTATTGGATACTTTTCAAATCATAAAGATGTACCCTATAATATTAATATCTCGTACCCAAAAAATTTAGATATAGCTTCATTATGGAATAATTATTCTACAATTACTAAAGACAGCACCAAAATATCTTCTTTCCAATTTGATCGTTACTTTTCAGTAATAGACAATCCAATACTTATTAGTAACCATCAAAAAATAACATTTAATGTTGATAACCTCGAAATAGAGTTCATCTTATTTTCTAAATCAGAAAAAAGAGATGTAATAGGAATAAAAAAGGGTATTGAAGAATTAATTATAAAACAAAAAAAATACCTTGGTAATTTTAAATACCCTAAGAAATATACAATTATTTTATACGAAACACCTGCTGCATTTCACTCTGATGTTGGATGTTTAGAACATTATTTTGGAACTCAAGGTATATTTAGTGAAGAACTAGGGAACGACTATCTTGCTGGGAGGGTTAGGGATATTTTATCTCATGAGTTTTTTCATCTACTAACACCATTACAACTCCATTCTGATCAAATTCATGACTTTACTTACAATAATCCACAAGAAATGTCTCAACATCTATGGCTTTATGAAGGCGTCACCGAATATTTTTCTAATATTTATCAAGTAAATCGAAATATAATTAGCGAGAATGAATTTTACAAAAGACTCTTGAAAAAATACTATAATTCAAAAATATATACAGATAGCTTTCCTTTAACAACTCTAAGTAAAAATATACTAAAAAAAACCTATTCAAGAGAATATAATAATGTTTACCATAAAGCTCCTTTAGTTGCCATGGCATTAGATATTATGTTAAGAGAAAAAAGCAAAGGGGAGTATGGAATTTTACAGCTTATCAAAAAATTATCTGAAAAATTTGGAGAAAAACGACCATTTAAAGATGATACGTTTATCGATGAAATTATCAACATCACAGATAAAGATATCGGTAATTTCTTTAATAATCATGTGAAAGGAGGTATTCCAATCCCATATGATTCTATTTATAAAAAAGTAGGACTGAAATTAATAGAAAAAGAAGTTAGCACTAATTACTTCTCTCACCCAACAAATAATTCTTTAGGAGTTTATTTAAATAGAAACGAAAATAATAAATGGTTAATCGGTGGAATATATCCAATGAATGATTGGCAAAAATCAATAGGCCTAAAAAAGAATGACCTCCTTATTTCTGTTGATAATATAAATTGCAATGGCTTACAGGATATATTGACTATTATTGATAAATCTTTATTGTGGAAGAATAATGAAATTATAGAAATAAAGGTTTTAAGAAACCAGAAAGAAATTACTCTAAAAGGAAAAGCTTTTCCTCCAAAAGTAATGCAACTATACCTGATTGAAGACAGTAATAATTCATCAAAAAAAATAGTAGAGTTAAGAAACAGTTGGCTTTATAAATAAACTGAAATAAAAACAATATCACTAAAAACTTAGCACCATCAATAACCTCTTTTTATTTTAGACAAAAAATAGAGGATTAAAAACAACGATTCGTGATATTGTTTTTTTTTATTGAAAGACTGAACTAATTATCAAAACATTACCCCTATGATTAGTATGTTATATTAAGAAGCTTTTTTTAATCCTTTTATATCTATATACCTCTGCAATTGTTGGATTATCGGCACATTTTTTTATTAGTTGTAATTTATCACCAGCCCTAACCTCTCCTTTTTTTAAAACTTTAAAATAAATACCAGAAAAATCTTGTTTCCAAAACTGTTTTACAATTTTCATATTATTAAATCGCACTCCTAACTTCATACAAGGCTGTCTTGGTTTAGTTGCCTCTAAAATTACCTCTCCTGCCTTATAAATATCTCCAACATAAACTTTCGACTCATCTAAATCAGTAATAGTTAAGTTCTCACCAAACATTCCGAAGTTCCATTCTAAATTAGAATACAGTTTCTTCCAATAATCATAATGTTTAAAAGAATATCCGTATACTGCTTTATCAATTCCACCATGATGTTCTCTATTACAAATAGCATCACCTTTAACCTTCTCTGTATTCAAGAAAATAGCATGCCTTGTTGGATATTTAAAAATACCTGTTATTACTTTCTTCCCTTTCCAATCTATTTCTTTACGTTCTCCTATGTTGGTTGCAATAATTTCCATCTGCAAATATTTTTGACTTGACTAATTTTAATTTTTAATCAAAAAATTTTCAAGAACATTCGCAATTTTTCGGTTATCAGATAATTGAGGTATTTTATTTTGTCCTCCAAATTTACCAATTGACTTCATATATTCATGGAAACCTCCTTTTTTCACTTTCCTTACAATTAGAGTCTTTAAAATTTTACCTTCAATTAAATCTTTATAATAAATATTCTGAGCTTGCATTGATACATCTATTTTCAATGCCATTTCTTCGAGGTTTTCTGGTTCGTTTTCAAACTCGATAAACCACTCATGATATGGCAATCCTGATTCAGGGTTTACCTGTGGAGCCACTGTAAATTCACTTATATTTATATCTGTTCCTTGAATGGCATCGTTTAAAGCCTTTTCAACTTCCTTACCGATAACGTGTTCCCCAAAAGCAGAAATAAAATGCTTAATTCTTCCTGTAACCTTTATTCTATAGGGTTTTAATGATGTAAACTCAACTGTATCTCCAATATTATAACCCCATAAGCCTGCGGAGGTATTTAAGATAATTACATAATTAACACCTAATTTTACATCTTTTAAAGATATTCTTGTTGGGTTTTCATTATAAAATTCTGACGACGGAATAAATTCATAAAATATTCCTGAATTTAATTGCAATAGCATTCCTTTTTCTGTTTGAGAATCTTGATATGCTATAAAACCCTCTGATGCAGGATACAACTCAACATAGTCGATCTTTTTACCTATTAAAGTTTCAAATTTATTTTTGTAGGGTTCAAAATTAACTCCTCCATAGACAAAAAAGTTAAAATTTGGAAAAATTTCAGTAACCTTCTTCCCTGTTTTTTCGATCAATTTCTCAAAATAGACTTGAACCCAAGAAGGTATTCCGCTTATTACCGTCATGTTTTCTGAAACGGTTTCCTCTACAATTTTATCTACCTTTTCATCCCAATCCTCAATACAATTAGTTTCCCAACTTGGCAATCTGTTTTTTAACAAATAATTTGGTACATAATGCGCAGCAATACCGCTGAGTCGTCCTAATTTCACTCCATTTTTATCATCCAACTTAGGACTTCCTTGTAAAAATATCATTTTACCATCAACAAAACTTGCGTTTTTTGTTTCTGCGATATAGAATAAAAGGGCATTTCTAGCTGCTTTTATATGAGTTGGCATCGATTCCTTGGTTATTGGAATGTACTTGGCTCCTGAGGTAGTACCGGAGGTTTTTGCATAATATAAAGGCCTTCCTTTCCAAATTACACTATCTTCACCTTCAACTACACGATCTATATATGGTTTCAACCCTTCATAATCATTAATAGGAACGCGCTTTTTAAAATCTTCGTAATCATTAATAGAAATAAAATCGTGATCTTTTCCAAAAGCAGTTTTACACCCTTCCGAAACTAAATATTCAAAAACTTTTTTTTGAGTCTTGTGTGGCTTACTAGCCCATTTATATACTTGTTTCCTAATTTGATTTGCAAATGGAATTGCTAATTTTGACTTGATACTCATTTATTCAAAAGATATATAGTTAGTTGGATTTACAGAATACCCATCGTTCCATAATTCAAAGTGTAGATGAGGACCTGTTGTAAGTTCTCCAGTAGACCCTACATTTGCGATTACTTCTCCTGATTTCACAAACTCTCCTTGCTGTTTTAATAAAGTACCATTGTGTTTATATACTGACAGAAACTCATTTGAATGCTGAATCATAATGACATACCCTGTTGCTGCTGTCCATTCGGATATAATTACAGTTCCGTCTGCTATTGCTTTAACCGGTGTTCCTTTTTTTGATACTATATCCACGGCGTAATGTTTACTTTTTACATCATAAGATTGTGAAATAATTCCTGTTAAAGGAGCGAAAAAAACGTTTTTAGCCCTATCTTCGTTAACATCAGATAATGGAAATCTATCTTTACTCTCAATTTGCTCTCTGAATAAAGAGTCTTTTTTAGTTGCTAATAGTTTTGATTCATCCAAATCAAGTCCATTATCATTTATGTTCACAATTGAATCTATCTTTTCTGGTTTGATTTCTCCTGTTAAAACAGGTTTTAAAGCGCTTGTATAAGCCTCTAAAACTTCTAACCTACTCTTTAAAGAGTCCGCTTCATAGGTTAACCTAGTCGCCTTTTTCTTTAGAGAAGTCGAAGAATAGCCAGGAATATATTCTCTTAATGACGTAAATGCTATTAAGAGTGTTGTTAACACTATCAATAAAATTGAAAAAAGACCACCTAAAACAAAAACATTTAATCTTGATAGTTTTAATGAAAACCTTTCCTGAAAAGTATCCTCATTTAAAATTACCAAACGGTATTTATCTGTTAGTTTTTGTTTGAACTTTCGTTTTTTATCTTTTCTGGACACAGTCTACTAATTTATAAGTTCAAATATACAATGAAGTCTTTTAACTTTTTCATCATCTTATCTTCTGTTTTCTTTTTTTTGAAAATTTCAAAAATATTTTCTGTTGAATCATAAATAGTTCAAAACTTCGACTGATTATTCGACACCAATATTGGTAACGCTTTATATTTGAAATTTCCAAAAAAGAAAAAGAGAATATTTTTTCTTTGTATAAATTAAAAAGTTAAAAAACAACTAATAGCTATATGTGCTTTTAATTCTGATATAGAAGACACAAAAGAATGTTTTATTTCGATAATTTAAGATTCTAAATCATGGTGTATTTGTAATATCCAATCTAATTAAAATCGAATACGTACGAAATGGATATAGAGAAGGTATTGGTACTTGACAGATTCTCTTCTCCTTCAAACGCTGAGGGTATGTTAAAAACATAACCTAAATCTATATCAAAATTCCTATTTGAATATTGAATTGGAACATATAACTGTGTATTAACTAAGCCATAATCTTCATGATATTGATATAAAGTGATTTGACGACCTCTAAATGTAAAAGTTCTTGCCAACTGAACTGTTTGTTGACCCACGGTAACTCTTAACTCTGGCTTCAATTTAAATTGACTTGATCCTTTTTCAAAAAATTTAAATTCTTTATAGCCACCAAATACAAATTGAGAGGCATTTTCACTTCCAAATAAATAGCTAAAAATGATATCAGCTCCTATACTTTTGCCTTTATTGTCAAACTCTACTCCTGCATTAAAGCTATTTTTAAAGGGATTATATTCTGGATTATTGTAAAAGTAACGATCATAAGAAACAGACCACCTCAACCTGTTACTTTTCACAATATTATTCCCATAACCCAAAGAAATAGAAGTAAAATCCCATTTTGGATCAAATTCACTAAAATAGGTAGCTCCAAAATTTAGAAACAAACCAAGTGAATTAAAATAAGTTATCTGAGGAGCTATATTAAACTGATCTATTCCAACATCCCTTCCCGAAAAGTAGGTATTGTTATTGTAATCAATAGAAATAACTAAAAAATCTGTTTTAAATTTAGCTAACTCCAAAAATTTATCAAAACCTTCTTCATTAATTATATTACTTATTATTTCATTTTCATCATCAGTAAAATCATGTTCTATAACTTGTCCATATGTTAGAGACACTGATATAATTAATAATAAAAATAAAACAATATTTTTCATTTGCTTTTCAACAAAAATAATTTTCAATTCAAATCTGAGACTCCATTAGAAACATATACAATATTAAAATAGGTGATTATAAAAAATTAATTTATAAATATCACGATAAACATTGTGTTCACATCAATTTCTAACTCTTTTGTTTTTTACTCTTTGCATATTTCTTCTTATGTTTTTTTTTGCTCTGACTTTGTCTTTATTTGATACTCGCTCGCGAATTAAATTCTTTTGCTTAGTTGTTAAAGTTGCTCTAAACTTGGCTTTTGCTAATCTTATATTTGTTTTATTTTTTGAAATAATCTTCTTCTGTGAGTTCGTAAGCGTTTTTTTTAGCGCTCTCTGCCTTTGAATTTTAGATAACTTTTTATTTTTTAAAATAGCTCGTTGTTCTTTAGAAAGCGATGCTTTAAAGTATGCACTATTTTTTTTAATCATTTCTTTTTGAGAGCTCAACAACTCTTTTTGCTCGTTAGATAAGTCCAACTTTTCTATCTCTTTTTGAGCAAAAACATGAAAGAAGCTCAATAACAACAATATTAAACTTATATTTTTCATTTTTTCCATCTTTATCTTTTCTGTTATTATCTATCTGTAATAAAATTTTACAAATACAGATCTTTTTCTTATTTGACCTTCTTCAATTAAAAAGTTTTAACTATTAATCATAACTTTACTTACTCTGTAAAAACTTCCTCTGTTAACAGTTTATCATTTACAAAACTATCTAATATAGCATCTAATTCATTATCATCAGCTAATGCAGTTGCAATTAAAATATCTGTTTCTACCGATGAAGAATTACTTCGGAAAGGATTGTAAATAGCAAATCCTATAACCAATGCAATTACAGCGGCCGAAGACCACAAGAGTATTTTTTTAGATAAAGAAATCACTTTGTTCTTAGAATTATTAATTGTCTTATCTATTATCGAGTTTTTTGACTTAATAAAGTAATCTTTAGGTAGTTCTAAACCTAGATCCTCTTTATGTTTTTTCTCTATATCCAAATCCAATGTATTGCGATACATAAAGTTATTATTTTGTTTCTTCATAACAAACTATGCTTTAATTTTTTCTATATAGGAAACTACTGTTATATTCTTTTCTATGTGCCTTACAGCACTATAATAATGTGTTTTTATCGTATTTTCACTCATCTGTAATAACTCTGCAACTTCTCTAAATTTTAGATTATCATAATATTTCAATTGAAAAACTCTTTTTTGCTTTTCTGAAAGTAGCTCTAAAACTTCATTTAGCCTAATCTGAGCTGCCTTTCCATCAAAATACTCGTCTCCTTTTAAATTTATTAGAAACTGACTATCAAAACTCTGCATTGACAAGGTCTTTTTTCTATTTTCTTTTTCTATAAATCGAATAGACTCATTGTATGCTATCCTATACATCCATGTGTGTAAAGAACTTTCTTGTTTGAAAGTTTCTATACTTTTAAAAACTCTTATAAAAGTATTCTGTAAAACATCATCTGCATTTTCATGCGTTCCAACTATTTTTCTAATATGCCAATATAAACGTTCTTGGTATAGATCTAGTAACTTACTAAAAGCTTTTTCTCTATGTTTTTTACTAATTAATTGTTTTACAAAAATAGCTTCATTCATGTGGAAATTTATAGAATATTAATATTATATGATTTAAGAAGATTAAAACACTATGAAAAGTCTTTTTTATTCTTATAATTTACAAATTTAATTTGATAATATTTTTTATTTATTGAATTGAGCCCGTATTAAACACCAGAACAAATACTTAAATTATTTTAAAAAAACCTTCTTATAAATTTTTTAAAAATCCAGTAAATAATACGGGATTGATTTTATTTCATAAATGTTACTGCATATGCTTTATTTACATATTGTGCTCTGTGGGGCGTAGCACTCATTTGTGAAAAACTAATAAAAAACAATAACCTCCTCTAATCAAAGTCTCAATTCAAAATATGTAAAAATCTATTATACCAAATAATCACGAGTTATTTTTAAGCCCATACTCAGATTCGATATAAATACTAAATGTTTATATACCTTTTAAATTTCTGACAATAGCACAAGTGTATTGGCTATCGATTAATGGTAATATATTCGGTAATATTTAATCTTTGTTTTTTGGAGCAGTATTGTGTTATTTAAAATATTACCTTATTACATTTAATTTAAACCCGCATTATACTTTGAACACCTATCACAAAATAAAATAATAAACAAAATGAATAAATAAGTCTTCCTAATACTTTTTGGTATTAAATAATACGGGTTTTTCATTACCCCTAAATTTTACTTTTTCTTTTATCTTTCAATACAATTTCTCTTTTTACGCCATTTTCGTCCGTTATTGTTGCTAAATTGTCACACTCGCCATCTCCAAAATCTATTACATAACTTTCTGTCTCTTTTATTATTTGAGAAACGCCACTTACTATATACTTACAAGCATACTTCCTCTTTAATGGAGATTTTATGCTTGTTTTATAAAATTTTCCATTTTTATTGACTGATTCCCAAAAACCAATAACTAAAAAAACATCATCTTCTCTTTCTATCGAGTTACTTCCTTCAATCATCTCCTTTATTCTTTCCCCTTTTTTAGAAATTATCTCGCCTGTTGATAAGCTCATTGTCATATCAACAATAAATACTCTCTCTGGGTTTCCATTATCATTCTTATCTACCTTTGATAAATATATATTACCGAATACTTTAGTATCATCAACCGAAAACTCCTCAAAAGTAGTCTCTTTTATAAAAATCTCATTTTCTTTAGCATATTCAATAATTATCTTGCCCGCAAAAATTCGGCCTCTTCTTCCTTCACATCCCTCACCAAAATTTAACGTCACTATTTTACCATTTTCAGTTTCTTCAATAGTTCTTATGAAACAATCTGAATTATCATCAAGAACAATCTTTTTCTTTTCTGACACCTCTGATTTAAGTAAATTATCTTCAATTATATATTCTATGTCTGCGACATAATCGTCTGTCAAAACCACATTTTGAATTTCTTCCGTAGGCAGCGCTTCATTGATTGTCAATGGTTCTTCATCAGATTCACAAGAAGCCAATGTTAATAAACCTAAAAATGAAAAGACACACACATTTCTGCTAATAAATTTTACGATCATAATTTCTACCTTTTTAAAGTTAATTAGCTCTTTGACCCATTAAGCCTTAAAAAGTTTTAAAAAAATATTAACTAAAAATCAAACAGACACTTATTATCAAGCCATAAAAAAACAGAAAACTCCCCTATCGGAGAGTTTTCTGTTTTTTTATGATGATTTCTAGTTACAATTTTTTATAAAAATTCATTTCATCAATATAACGCCATACAGCATCTGAGATAAGTGGGCGTATCGATTTTTGTTCTTTAATTCCACTTCTGATCATAGTAGATGATATTTGTACTACAGGAGCCTCTACTCTAATAATCTTAGGATGATTGTGAAACCTAGTTTCAATAACTCCTTCTGAAATTCTAGGATACACATATACCTGATAATCATCTAAAATAGCCTCATAATTTTTCCATCTATGAAAACTTTTTAAATTGTCTTCTCCCATAATAAGACTGAACTTATTATCTGGATATTTCTCAGTAAGTTGTATTAGTGTAGTTATGGTATAATTTGGTTGTGACAACTTAAATTCAAAATCTGATGGTTTAATTTTATCATAATCTTTAGTAGCTAAATACACCATTTCTAATCGATGATAATTATCAAGTAACGAGTTTTTTTTCTTAAAAGGGTTATGAGGAGTAACCATCATCCATATTTCGTCCAAGTCAGAGTTTTCAACCATATGATTTGCTATAATCAAATGTCCTACATGAATAGGATTAAAAGTTCCAAAATACAACCCAATATTCTTACTCATTATTTATTTATTTTATTCATTAACTATTTAATTCCTAAAAACTCATCCACTAAAAATTCAGCATCTTTAAGCGCTACTTCTAAATCATAATTTTTGATAATTTTATCAAACTGAGGTGCCGTTGCTAATTCAACAGAAGCCTTTGCCACTCTTGATGCTATTTTTTCATCACTTTCCTCTCCTCTATTTTTTAATCTTCTAATGAGCTCATTAATATCTGGAGGTTTCACAAATACCGCTAATGTTCTATCGGGAAATTTTTCTCTAATTCTTAACCCTCCAACGACATCAATATCAAAGATGACATGTTTTTTTTGATCCCAAATTCGTTCAATTTCTGTTTTTAAAGTTCCATAAAAATTATCCTTATATACTTCTTCCCATTCTAGAAACTCACCTTTTTTAATTTTTTGTTTAAAATTCTCTAGAGAAATAAAATAATAATCCTCTCCGTCTTTTTCATTACTCCTTGCCGCTCTTGAAGTAGCTGAAATTGAAAATTCAAGATTGAAACGTTTTTTAGCTAAAAGATGACGTACAATAGTAGTTTTTCCAGATCCAGACGGTGCCGAAAACACGAATAATTTGCCTTGAAAACCCTTTGCCATTATTTATAGTATATTTAAAATTTGTTCTTTGATTTTCTCTAGCTCATCTTTCATTTGTATCACGCTTTTCTGCACAGGCGCGTAGTTGGCTTTCGATCCAGTCGTATTTATCTCCCTACCGATTTCCTGTACAATGAAACCTAATTTTTTTCCGTTAGAATCTGGCGTAGCTAATTGTTCTAGGAAATAGTCTAAATGATTAGCTAAACGTACTTTCTCTTCATTAATATCTATTTTCTCCAGATAATAAATAAGTTCTTGTTCAAATCTATTATCATCTACCTCTGTTTCGATTTCGGACAAAGCTTTTTTAAGACGTAATTTTACATGCTCAATTCTTTCGTGGTCTAACTTCTCTATATCGCAAAGCCCGTTTTTAATATTTGCTATTCTTTGCTTAAAGTCACTTTCTAAAGATTTTGCCTCATCGATCCTGTACTGAACAATCTCCTTTGTAGCCTTTTTGATACCTTTTTCAATTTCTTCCCATTCTTTTTCATCTAACTCCTCTCTTTCTGTTTTTAAGGCATCTGGCATCCTAATAGCCATGTTAAGCAATTCTACATCTTCTCCTGTGCCTGATTGAATAATATTTCTTAGCTGATTCATATACTCCTTAACAACCCCCTTATTTACAGTAGTTGTCGTTTCATCTGCAGTAATTTCAACAAAAACTGAAAAATCTATCTTTCCTCTTACTAAATCGCTTGCTAAACCTTTTCTTACTTGAAGTTCTTTTTCTTTATAATACGAAGGCATTCGAACACTAAGGTCCAAAGTTTTACTATTCAATGATTTTATTTCAATTGTAATTTTTTTTGTCGGTAGCTGTAAAATAGATTTACCATACCCAGTCATTGAGTGGATCATAATTTCAATTTTATTGGATGCAAATATACATTTATTTATCAGTAGTTTCTTTTCCTTGAATTGTAACCAGATATACTCCTGTAAATATAAGTATGGTTGCTATAATTTTAACGGTATTAAGTGAGTCACTTCCTACCATCAAAGCGTAAATAGTAGCAACAACTGGTTGTAAATAAATAAATACACTTACCGTAGTAGGTTTCAGTTTTGATAATGCAAATAAATTAAACAAGTATGTTACACAGGTTGAAAAAACAATTACAAATCCTATTTTTGAGTAGATTGAAAATGTCATTGAGGACCATTTTGCAATGATAATTTCATTCCACCCAAACGGTAAAACCATAAAAAAACCAAAAAGGTACAACCATTTAACAAATATAATTGGGTTATACTTTTGAATAATATCTCTAACAATTACTAAAAATAAACCGTAAGAAGCTGCGTTTATAAAAACAAGTAAGTTTCCAAGCATCATGCTTTTCGCTCCTTCTCCGCCTGCGTTCCCATATAGAATTAATATAACGGCGCCCACGAGGCCTATTACAACCCCTAGAACTTTTTTTAAAAACAACCTCTCTTTTAATATTAAACTAGCAAAAACTAGCACTAAGATTGGAGCTGTTAACATCATTACAGAAGCGCTAATTGGTGTTGTATAACTAAGTCCTTTAAAAAAAGTAAGCATGTTAAGTGCAATACCAAAAAAAGATGCAATAACAATTCTCTTAAAATCTTTTTTTTCTATGGCTTGTTTTTTAATAAAAAAACCAATTGACCAAAATAAAATAGCTGCTCCTCCAACTCTCAAAACTATAAAACCAAATGGTTTTAAGTACACAGGCATCACATCCTTTGCAACGGTAAAAGTGACCCCATAAATAATAGTTGCTATTGATGTTGCAAGCAACGCTAATATTCTTGAATTCATTGATAGCTTAAATTAAGAACACAAAGATGAGGAAATATCAACCAACTCTTATTCAAAATAATCATAAATAGAAGTCAAAATGTAACTTTGTTTTTTTTCTAGATGTAAGTGTATTTCACAAGTAATTTTAAGTAAAAATCTAATTGAATGTTATAAAGTACCCTACAAGGTGAAACTTAATTTATATTGTGAGAAAAAACTATTTGTCTAAGCATGATATCATTCGATAAATAAACAAGATTGTGCGTTTTGTCACATTTTAAAAAGGGCTGCACTAAATTTAGGGGAGCCTCTTTTAAAAAACAATTTATTTTTTAATTCATTAATAATGATGTTCATGATACTTGCTCTAGATAAATTTTATCTGAATTTAAAAGCATTAGCTTGATCACTAAACTCAGGTCTCTAAATATGAATAATCGTTCCAAAGAGATATTGGAAACCCTCTCATAAATTTAAAACATTGTAAAATTGACTAATTAAATGAATTCCAGCCTTGAGCTTTTAGAGCTATCTCTTGATTTGCACGGGTAACAAGGTTTAGTCCTTGGTCTTTTTCAGTAACATGACCAATAACCGTTAAATTTGGATTTCCTTTAATTTTATCAAAATCATTTATTGAAATCGTAAATAATAATTCGTAATCCTCACCTCCACTGAGCGCAACCATAGTTGAGTCAATATCAAACTCCTCACATGCAGAAATAACTTGCGGATCTAATGGAAGCTTGTCCTCATATATTTTGCAACCTACTCTACTTTGAGTACAGATATGAAAAATTTCTGATGATAATCCATCTGAAATATCAATCATAGATGTTGGTTTCACCTTAAGCTCCATTAAAAGTCTTGGTATATCTCTTCTTGCTTCTGGTTTTAACTGTCTTTCGATAATATAAGAATAATTATCTAAATCTGGTTGATTCTGAGGATTTACCTCAAAAACTTGCTTCTCTCTCTCTAATACTTGCAAACCTAAATAGGCCCCTCCTAAATCTCCAGAAACTACAATCAAATCAGTCGGTTTCGCTCCATCTCTATACACGACATCTTCCTCTTTAGCTTTACCAATTGCTGTTATCGAAATCAATATTCCTTTATTCGATGAGCTTGTGTCTCCTCCAATTAAATCTACCTTATAGTTACTACAAGCTAATTGAATTCCTGAATAAAGCTCTTCTAATGCCTCCAAGGAAAATCGGTTAGAAACGGCAACAGAAACCGTTATTTGCTCAGCTTCTGCATTCATGGCATAAACATCTGATAGATTTACCATTACTGCCTTATAACCAAGGTGTTTTAATGGCATATAACTTAGATCAAAATGCACTCCTTCTACCAATAAATCTGTAGTAATTAGCGTCTGTTTATCAGATGACCCTACAACTGCCGCGTCATCCCCTACTCCTTTTACTGATGTAAAATGCTGTAATGTAAAATGCTTTGTTAAATGATCTATTAAGCCAAACTCACCTAACTTTGACAATGAGGTTCTTCCTTGATTTTTATTTTCTAACATCTCACAAAGATACTCATATATCCAGAATTAACATAGTATAGTTAGCATAAGAGAATAAAATATATTAAGCATTGTATTTCAATATTTTATATATTTACTATACCTCTATTTTAATTGTATGATATGCTGAAAAAATTACCTTTTATCTTCTTTTTTTTGTTGCTTTCTACTGTTAGGTCTCAAACTCCCTGCATCAATGGCATGGCTAATGAATATCCTTGCAATAACTTTGACTTAATGAGTTTTATTCCTATAAAAACTTTAGCTAACTCAAATGGAACTCCCACCGGAAGTGACGTTTGGGGATGGACGGATCCGGAAACAAATAAAGAATATGCGATCGCTGGTATGTCAAACAGTACTGCCTTTATAGACATTACTGACCCTATAAACCCAGTTTTTTTAGGTAGATTAGACTCAAATAAAGGGAGTAGTCATTGGCGAGACATTAAAGTTTTTAATAATCATGCTTTTATCGTAGCTGATAATGTTGGAGAACATGGAATGCAAGTTTTCGATCTAACAAAACTCCGAGGAGCTACCTCTGAACAAAACTTTAATGCTGATTTTATTTACACTGGAGTTGGAAGCTGTCATAATATTGTTATTAATGAGACTAAAGGAGTAGCATATTTGTTAGGATGTAGGGAGATAAATGGGGGGGGTCCCATATTTATTGATATTACCACACCGACATCTCCTTCTTATATTGGCGACTATAGAATCGAAGGATACTCTCATGATGCTCAGGTAATTACTTATTCTGGTCCTGATACTATTCATCGTGGCAAAGAAATATATATTGGAAGTAATGAAAATAAAATCATCATTCTTGATGTTACGGACAAAACTAATATTGTAAAGATTTCATCATTAAATTATCCTCAAATTGGCTACACACATCAAGGTTGGTTTACAGATGATCATCGTTACTTTATTTTAGGTGACGAAAAAGATGAGCAAAACTTTGGAATGAATACAAGATCATTAATTTTTGATCTACAAGACCTGGAGAACCCGAAATTATCCTTTACTCATTTTGGAAAAACTAAGGCTATTGACCATAACGGATACGTCAAAAATAATGAGTTTTTTTTATCTAATTATACTGCTGGCATGAGAGTTTTTGATATTTCGAATATATTTTCTACATCAAATCCAATGGTTGAAATTGGCTACTTTGACACCTACCCTCAAAACGATAACACCGCTTTTAATGGTGTCTGGAGTATATACCCTTATTTCTCCAGTGGAAGTATAATAATCAATGATATAAATCGTGGGCTATATATTGTAAAAAAAAGCGGAACTTTAGATATAGACGAAAATAAAATAGATAAAATCAATGTAAAAATATTTCCAAACCCTACTCAAAAGCAGCTTGTAATTTCCATAAATAAAGGGAAAATAAAAAACCTAGATATTATATCCATAATTGGTAAAAAAATTATTTCAAGAAAGGACTTAAATTCATCTAAAATTGAATTAGACATAAGTAATCTTTCAACAGGAGTTTATTTAGTCAAGGTCAATACAAAAACGAAAAAAATAATACTAAACTAATAAATATTGTTATTTAAATTCATTAGGCTTAAAATTTTTATAGCTCTAATAATGAGCTGTAGCTCTAAGAAAGTTGAAATAAATTCTTTTTCAATGAGACAAATTGAATTTATAAAAACTTTCGGAGGATCAAAAAATGAAGTCGCAAAATCCGTTGTAAACTGTAAGAATGGAGGATATGCTATCCTTGGATACGTTCAAAGTAACGATTATGATTTTATTTTAAAAAAGAATGAAAGCTTTGATCTCTTTATCATTAAATATTCTGATAATGATCAATTGGAATGGGTAAAGACTTTTGGTGGAAGTAACAATGATAGGGGAGAAAAAATAATTACAACAAAAGATGGAGGCTTTGCAGTAATTGGGTATTCAGAAAGCTCAGATCTTGACCTCACTCAAAACAAAGGCGATAAAGATTTTTGGGTTCTGAAACTTAACTCAGAAGGTATCATTGAATGGCAAAAAAGTATAGGCTTTCTTGGTAAAGATTTCGGAACTGCTATAATCGAAACTTCAGAAGGTGGCTTTTTAGTTACTGGAGAAATCGATGTTACAGCTTCAATTGGGGAAGGAAACTTTAACGCAAAATCATTGCATGCTGGTGGGGACTTTTGGATTATCAAATTGAGCTCGCTTGGACTAATTGAATGGAGTAAATACTATGGGGGTACCCTTACAGACACTCCTTACGGAATAGTTCAGACTCAAAACAACAACTTTATTATTGTTGGTAGCTCTGATAGTCATGATGTTGATATTACCAATAATAAAGGAAGTTATGACTTCTGGATCCTTAAAATAAGTAATTCTGGAAAACTTATTTGGCAAAAGAACTTTGGGGGCTCAGAAATCGACGAAGCGAAAGCCATTGTAGAAACTAACAATAGGGATTTGTTAATTATTGGAAATAGCAGAAGCAAAGACAAGGATATAAACCAAAATTATGGAGGGTCAGATCTCTATATTATAAAAATTGATTACGATGGATCACTATTATCAAAAAGGAATATCGGAGGAATAAATTTTGATTCAGGAAACTCTATTCATCAAACATCTGATGGTAATTTCTTATTATCTGGTAGTACAAGAAGTACTTTTAAAAATATTCAGAATAAAGGCCAAAACGATTCCTGGATTTTAAAAATTGACTCTGAAGCCAATATCCTTTGGCAAAAAAACTTTGGTGGTTCAAATATCGATGTTTGCTTTGATGCAATTGAGCTTAAAGATGGAAAAATTATAGGCGTTGGAGAGACTATTAGCAATGATAAAGACGTCCTTATTAACAAAGGGTTTTCAGATATTTTAATTGTAAAACTTAAATAAAAATATTATAAATGTATATTTACATGAAATAAAAATAGCGATTATGAATAAAATTATAATAACATTTTTGTCTTTTTTCATGCTATGTTGCAGTTCTGATAATGACGAAGCTGTTAAACAAATCTCACTTCGATTACATTTCACTCACAATTGGGACGATACACCTATAAGTAGTGATGACTTTGGAAAATTCAACTACGAGAATCAAAAAGGAAACAAAATAAGCATCGAACACCTAAAATACTTGATATCAAGAGTTAACATAACAAAAAGCAATAATGATACTATTAAGTTTCAAGGATATAAACTGATTACGCTAGATGATGAGGTATTCTATGAATTACCTGAAACAATCTCCGAGGGATCTTATAAATTATCTTTTACTTTTGGGTTTAATGACGACGATAATATCTCGGGAGCTTATCCCGATTTAAATGCTGTAAATTGGAATGTAGAATCAGATAAACCAGGAGGGTATCATTTTTTACAACTTGAGGGTAAATATAAAGACTCCTTAGGCATGGAAAAACCTTACTTATTCCATGCTATAAAAGCATATAATGCTGTTAATGATTCAATAAAAGATACATCATTTAAATTAGATTTAGGAACCATTTCATTAAAAAACAATGCAACAATAGAAGTAAAAATGAACCTAGCAGAATGGTTTAAAAACCCTCATCCATGGGATTTAAACGAACGCAGTACAGATTTGATGATGAATTTTGATGCACAACTAGATATGTCTGATAATGGAAAAGATGTTTTTAGAATTGGTGAAATTACGCAATAACTAAATCATTAGTGCACTTTAAATTGAGGCCCCTAATACTCTTATTTACTCTATTTACTCTATTTACTCTAAGTTGTTCTTCACCAAGTAATGACATTGAAACGTACACACCTAAAAAAGTAGATTTAGAAATACCCGAAATATTCAAGAAGAAGTTAATCGCACCTATAATTCCTGAAACAAACCCATTAACGGAAGAAGGAATTAACCTTGGTAAAAAACTTTTTTTTGACCCTATTCTATCAAAGAATAATATCCAATCATGTGCAGGTTGCCACAACCCCAAAAACTCTTTTTCAGATATTCAATCACTTAGTGAAGGCGTTAACGGAATTAAAGGAGATAGAAATGCAATGCCCTTATTTAATTTGGCTTGGAATTTTAGTGAACGATTTACTTGGAGTGGTTCAGAATTAAGTATCGAAAGACAAGTCTTTTCTCCTATACGTAACCCCAAAGAAATGCATGGTAATTGGACAACTATAATAAAGAAACTAACGACGCATCATGAATACCCAAATTTATTTTTAAAGGCTTTTAACACCACAAAAATAGATTCTTTATTGGTAGCAAAAGCATTGGCTCAATTTCAACGTACTTTGATTTCTGCAAACTCTAAATTTGATAATTTTTTAGAAGGAAAAACCAACTTATCAGATGAAGAATTAAAAGGTTTCCAAATATTTACCAACGAAAATAAAGGAGATTGTTTTCATTGTCACGGAGGTACACAAAACCCGCTTTGGACTGACAATCAATTTCGCAACAATGGACTCGACTCTGAATTTAGTGATTTAGGCCTAGGCAGTGTAACAGGAGATCCTTCTGATTATGGAAAATTCAGAACCCCTTCTTTACGAAATCTAATATTCACTGCACCGTACATGCATGATGGTAGATTTTCCTCAATTGAAGAGGTTATTGACCATTACTCAGAGGGTTTAAAAAACTCCGAAACGATAGATCCTCTAATGAAAACGGTAAATGAGGGCGGCGTTCATTTAACAAACGATGAAAAAAAGAATTTAAAAGCCTTTCTTCTAACATTAACGGATTCGAGCTTTGTAAATAATCCTAACTACCGAAATTAATCATAATTATCGACATAATCTATGGTTTTATAAACGATATTCATCTTAAAAATGATATAAATCATATTTTGTCATTATCTTTGTAGTTGATTTAGGATATTAATCTATTTACAAGTATGATAAAAGTATCAGATACTGCAAAAAAAAAGGTTGTTCAATTAATGACTGAAGATGGCTTCGACGCTAAAATCGATTATGTAAGAGTTGGAGTTAAAAGTGGAGGTTGTTCAGGTTTATCATATGATTTAAAATTTGATAATGAACAAGAGGAAAATGACAAATTATTTGAAGATAATGGCGTTAAAATCATTGTTGACAAAAAAAGTTTCCTTTATCTAGTAGGTACAACACTAGAATATTCTGGAGGTTTAAACGGCAAAGGATTTGTTTTTAATAATCCTAATGCCAACCGTACTTGTGGGTGCGGTGAGAGTTTTTCCTTATAATAACACAAATAGAATAAAGAATATTGACAGCTGATGAGTAAATATACGGAAGACGATTTACGAGAGGAACTGAAAACCAAAGAATATGAATATGGTTTTTACACAGATATTGAAAGTGAAAAGTTTCCAAATGGTTTAAATGAGGATATTGTTAGAGCTATTTCCAAAAAGAAAAATGAACCGGAATGGATGACTAATTGGCGTTTAGAGTCATTTAAGATATGGAAAGAAATGGAAGAACCCGAATGGGCAAACGTCCATTACGAAAAACCTAATTTTCAAACTATATCGTATTATTCCGCTCCTAAAAAGAAACCAAAACTGAACAGCATAGATGAGGTTGACCCTGAGCTACTTGCTACTTTTGAAAAATTAGGTATTTCTTTAGATGAGCAAAAACGTTTGGCTAATGTTGCTGTTGACGTAGTTATGGACTCTGTTTCAGTTGCTACAACCTTTAAGGAAACGTTAGCTGAAAAAGGCATTATTTTTATGCCTATTTCAGAGGCAATTCAAGAACACCCTGAACTAGTGAGGAAATATATAGGTTCTGTTGTTCCTCCAAAAGATAACTTTTATGCTGCCTTAAACTCAGCCGTATTCTCTGACGGTTCTTTTTGTTATATTCCCAAAGGAGTGCGATGTCCTATGGAACTCTCTACTTATTTTAGAATTAATGAAGGAGGAACTGGACAGTTTGAAAGAACTTTAGTTGTAGCAGACGAAAGCAGCTATGTTTCTTATTTAGAAGGCTGTACCGCACCTCAAAGAGATGAAAACCAACTACATGCTGCGGTTGTAGAGCTGATTGCTTTAGATAATGCAGAAATAAAATACTCAACCGTACAGAACTGGTTTCCTGGAGATGCCACAGGTAAAGGTGGTGTTTTTAACTTTGTAACAAAAAGGGGCTTATGCGAAACGAATGCTAAAATTTCATGGACTCAAGTAGAAACTGGTTCTGCCGTTACCTGGAAATACCCTAGTTGTGTTTTAAAAGGTAATAATTCTGTTGGTGAATTTTATTCCATTGCAGTAACTAATAATTTTCAGCAAGCAGATACTGGTACAAAAATGATACACCTTGGAAAAAACACAAAATCTACAATCATTTCAAAAGGAATTTCTGCAGGTAGGTCTCAAAATAGTTATCGTGGATTGGTTCAGGTGAGTCCGCGTGCTGAAAATGCACGTAACTTTTCACAGTGTGATAGCTTGCTTATGGGAAATGAATGTGGAGCTCACACATTTCCATATATCGAAGCTAAAAATAAAACAGCACAAATCGAACACGAAGCTACCACTAGTAAGATTGGAGAAGACCAATTATTCTACTGTAACCAAAGAGGTATCGATACAGAAAAAGCTATTGCTTTAATTGTAAATGGCTTTAGTAAAGAAGTCCTCAATAAACTTCCAATGGAGTTTGCTGTAGAAGCTCAAAAACTTTTGGAAATATCACTGGAAGGTAGTGTCGGATAATTTAAGTTAAAAAATAAAACAAAACGCATACTTAAGCAAAAGCTTAAACAATACAGATTAGAATGTTAAAAATAGAAAACTTACATGCAGAAGTAGAGGATAAGGCCATTTTAAAAGGGATCAATCTCGAAGTTAAAGCTGGTGAAGTTCATGCAATAATGGGACCAAATGGAGCAGGAAAAAGTACGCTATCTTCAATTATTGCTGGTAAAGAGGAGTATGAAGTTACTTCAGGTTCAATTGAATTAGAAGGTGAAGATATCGAGGAGTTAGCTCCAGAAGAGAGAGCTCATTCTGGAATATTTTTATCATTTCAATATCCGGTTGAAATTCCTGGAGTTACTGTTACCAATTTTGTAAAAACAGCTATTAATGAATCAAGAAAAGCCAAAGGTCTTGAGGAAATGCCAGCAAAAGATATGCTGAAAAAAATTCGTGAAAAATCTGAGTTATTAGAAATTGATCGAAAATTTTTATCTCGTTCTTTGAATGAAGGATTTTCTGGAGGAGAAAAGAAAAGAAATGAGATTTTTCAGATGGCAATGTTAGAGCCTAAATTGGCTATCCTAGATGAAACAGATTCTGGTTTAGATATTGATGCTCTTAGAATTGTAGCTAATGGAGTGAACAAGCTAAAATCAAAAGATAACGCTGTTATTGTAATAACACACTATCAACGTTTACTAGATTATATAGTACCTGATTATGTTCATGTTTTACATGATGGAAAAATTGTAAAAACAGGTGATGCCTCTTTAGCTTTAGAGCTTGAAGAAAAGGGATATGACTGGATTAAAGAAGAAATGAATAGTTAAAATGTTAAAATTTATACTTCACCAAGTGAGTAAAATTTAACCTTTGAAATTACAACTATCAAGAATGGAGTTAAAAGAAAAATTATTATCGTCATACGTAGCTTTTGAAAATGGAAGAGACATCAATTCAGATGTTCATGAAATAAGAACAAAAGCCCTACAAGACTTTGAAACGTTAGGATTTCCCTCTAAAAAATTAGAAGCATGGAAATATACTTCCCTAAATTCGATACTAAAAGAAGATTATAGTCTTTTTCCTGAGCATGACATTGCTATAGAACTAGCAGATGTAAAAAAATATTTTATTCACGATATTGACAGCTATAAAATTGTTTTTATTGACGGAAAATACAGTTCTTTCTTATCTGAAACAACGCATGATGTAATAGATGTGTGTCTGATGTCTGCCGCTCTTTCTAAACCTAAATATAAAACTATTATTGATAATTACTTCAATAAAATTGCTAAGCAGGATAATATGACTTCGTTAAATACTGCTTTTGCTTGTGAGGGGGCTTTTATTCATATTCCAAAGAATATAGAAGTTCAAAAACCTATTCAGATTATAAATTTCGCAACAGGTAAAGAGAGGGCTATTATGGTTCAACCAAGAAATTTAATTGTAGTTGACAGTAATTCTCATATTCAAATAATTGAGCGCCATCAAAGTCTAACTGAAAATCCTGTACTAACAAATAGTGTTACAGAAATTTACACAAATACGCACGCAACAGTAGATTACTATAAAATTCAAAATGATAATGTAAATGCTTCCTTAATAGACAATACATATATTGAACAGCAGAAAGAAAGTATTTGTTCAGTGCATACTTTTTCATTTGGAGGAAACATTACAAGAAATAATTTAAACTTTTATCAAAAGGGAGAAAGGATAGATTCCATATTAAAAGGGATAACGATTATTGAAGGAAAACAGCATGTAGATCATCATACTTTGGTACATCATATAGAACCAAATTGTGAAAGTCATCAAGATTATAAGGGTATATATAATGAGCGATCGACAGGTGTGTTTAATGGTAAAGTTATCGTGGAAAAAGAGGCTCAAAAAACAAATGCCTACCAACAAAATAACAATATTCTTATCAGTGATAAAGCTACTATTAATGCGAAACCACAATTGGAAATTTTTGCTGATGACGTAAAGTGTTCTCATGGATGTACCATTGGTCAGCTAGATGATCAAGCTCTGTTTTACATGCAACAAAGAGGAATACCTAAAAAAGAAGGAAAAGCTCTTCTTATGTATGCCTTTGCTAATACAGTTCTGGAAAGTGTTAAAATACCAGAAGTGAAGAAAAGAATTACAAAAATTATAGCCAATAAATTAGGCGTTGATATAGGTTTCGACCTATAAAAAAATAAAAAACCTAAGACTTTAAAATCTTAGGTTTTGTTTAAAACAAAAAGTTTTGCTATTTTATTTTAATAAATGTTTTAGTATAATTAGCCTTATCAGTCTCAACTTCTAAAATATAGATACCTTCATACACCCCGTTCAATGGTATAATTTCTTGTAATTGACCTTCCATTATAACCCCTCCTGCTGCATTTAATATTTTATATTTACCTTTTACCTTCCTTTCAGGAATTTTAAACCGTAGTGTTTTTTGAACTGGATTTGGATAAATCATCAAATCATTTATAATTTCACCGCTAAAGTCAAAATTTTCTACTGCACCCTCATAAGAGTCTTCACCTATGCAGAATGAAGTAGTTTCTGAGCTAGAAAACTTTGCTCCTGAAGCTAGAATAGCCCCTGACTTATCATCAATAAGCGTATATGATCCTGATCCGTATTTACAGCATATACCATCACCATATGAATCTTTTATGATTAAATCATAGCATCCTTTTATTAAATCATTCGAGACTTTAATTTCAGTTCCTCCTTTTTGGTCTCCATAGGCTCCTCCTGAGGCCATCAAATTCCCTTTATCATCATTAATAACCCATGAAGTTTCTTTAGGATAATTATCAAATTTAATAGTTAATGTAACGGAGGTTTCATCACCTCCTGGTTTATCAGTAGCTAAAACGATGTTATCAATGGCAATATCACTAGTCCACCCATCACCAGTTGTACCTATAAACTTCAAGCGAAAAGCCTCTTCTCCTAGATAGTTAGTAAGACTCACCTCTTCTTTCAACCATTTATTCCCTTTATTACCAGATTTTTCCCACAAAGATTTCCAATTGATTCCATCAGTAGAGCCTAATAATTTCAAAGAACCTATTTTATCACCATACATGTGGGCACTAAAAGAAAACCTAGGATTAACTACCTCTTTTAAATTGAAACACGGACTCAATAATTCAGCAGTAGCATTACTTCCTATCTGACCTGCACTACTATTAGAAGATGCTTCCAAAAACATATAAAAATCCCCATCATCACCACTAGAAGGACCAGTGTTTCTAGAAGGAGTACCATTGTCGTCTCTTAACCAATCACCATCATCATTAGAAAGCTGTTTCCATCCATCATTAATCTCGAAACTTTCTGTGTAAGGATAAGAAGATATAACTTTAGTACAAGTTTGCGTTGGTGGTGGTGGAGTTCCTCCGCCAACTCCTTTGCTAGGCATATCAGATCCTATATCAGTAATTAAATTATCACAACGCCCGTATGACCCATTAGGACATCCACCTGTATTATGAATAGAAATAACTAAATTCGTTGTATAATTAATTACAGGAGAGCCCGAGCTCCCTCCTTCTGTATCTGCATAATACTTAACTTGTTGTCCAGAACCAGACGTACTTGCGTATACACTTGAAAAACCATCTGGTGTACCATCTGTGTCTGTTTTAACGGAAATTTCTTTTCTTCTTCCACCGGGATGCTGTGGTATATAAATACGATCACCTACTGAAGGAGCTATGGAACTTAAACTTAAATATCCATATGTATTTGTCGGGTTTACTGGTAATTTAACAAGTGTATAATCAAGCTGTGAATTTGTTTTTATAAAAGCTGCCGAAGAAGCTACAACATCTTTATTAGCAAGTGTAGTTCCTGAACAATTATCATATTGATAATTGAACACAAAATCAGTATTACTTGCTGAAGAAGAAGAACCTATGCAATGATTATTTGTCATTAAATGACCCTCTTCTCCTAATAGCCAACCAGTACAGAGTGAACTTCCTCCAATAAATAATCTACAAACAGCCTTCGCTTTTTCAAACATTTCTGTACCCTTATAACAAGCTATACGCTCTTTATTATCTGATCCACATATTGACTCTTGTCCTACTAGCTTTTTCATAATCTTTTCCTCACTATAACCATAGGCTACTTTTTTGATCTCAAATCCATTATAATTCACTGCTGAACCAGTAGAATAGAGTTCTAAGACTACTTTTTCATCAAAAAGTATTTGGGACCAAAAATTACTTATCATAGTCATTTTTTCATCAACAATCTTTCCTTTTCCTCCATATATAATTGATTCTTTTGTATTCGCTCCTGTAAGTTTAAGATAATCACCAGGCGCTAAATCAAAATTCTCGAAATATATTTTTATGTAAGATGATTTTTTTGAAAAAAACTCCTTCCGATAAACAAGTTCGCTTGCTTCTTTTTTTGTTTTTGATTTTCTGAATTTTTGATATAATTTAGTTACTCTAATATCGGAGTCAAACTCATCTCCAACTGTAAAAACTTTTTGAGCGTTTGTAATATTTACGCACAAAAAGGATATGGTTGTAAAAACCATTTTAAAAAGGTATTTTTTCATTTTTATATGGGCTTTGGTTAGTATTAAAACATTAAAGTATTAATAATCAAACTATTTAACAAGCTAAATATCATATTTTAATATTAATAGTACTAAAATTCAAAAGTGACAACTAATACTTTGTAGTCAAGAAACCTAATAACATAACATCTTTTCCATTATATAGAATGTAATATTATATAAGAATTGTGTGACAAATGCAATTATATCCTTATACAAACAAGAACTGTCCGGATTTTCCGAACAGTTCTTGTTAAAATATTTATTTAGTTATGTTATTTATTTTCTTTTTTAACAAAGGTTCCTTTGTATGTACCTTTTATTGTTTTAACTTCCAGCGTATATATTGATGGCGGTAAATTTACAGGTATATTTTGTCTTAACTTGCCATCACCTACATCCTTTCCTTCAAGATTTATAATTCTATAAGTTCCATTAAAGTCTCTTTCTGGTATTTTAATGTTCAACACCTCTGAAACTGGATTTGGAAATATAATTAAATCATCAACAACTTCGCCTGTAGGCACAAATTCAGATTCGAAATTTATTTCTGTACTATTCCCTAGGCAGAAATTTTTAGTCTCAGATCTACCAAATCTACCTCCAGAAGCTAATGTAGTACCTGTACTAGTAGATAATTTATAAGATCCACTTCCAAATCTACAACAAATACCATCTCCAACTTTATCCTTAAAAACTAAACTGTAACAACCATTTGCTAATTTAATATCTTTGGTTATTGTTGATCCACTAGTGCGAGAGTAAGGACCTCCAAACGATACCACCTTTCCTTTATTATCTTTAATTTCCCATGTAGTTTCTTCAGGATATCTATCAAGTTTTATATTCAACTTGACTATAGAACTTTGTCCATCAGACGATCCTGATCCACTCGTAGATAATGATAATTTATCAATCGCTATATCTCCTGTATACGAAGAACCTGTAGTTCCGTTGAATCTTAACTGAACCGTTTTACCAATATAGTTTCCTAAATTTACAGATGCTGACAACCAAGAACCACCTTGACTGTTAGACTTTTGCCAAATAGTAAGCCACGACTTTCCTTTATCTGTACTAGCTTGCAATTTTAAATTACCAATAGATGATCCATACATATGATAGTTGAATTTAAACGTAGCTTTATTAGCCTTGCTTAAATTAAAACATGGAGAATTAATAATTGCTGATTTAGAAGGGTGATTTGGAGAAGATGACTCCATATATAAATAATAAGACCCTGAACTAGCTGATGAAGGTCCTGTCCCTCTTGACCTTGTTCCTCCTCTATTTACTGCCCAGTTAAAATCATCACTCGTACTTTGCTTCCATTTACCAAGTGTATTTTCAAAATCTTGATTATATGGAAAAGATGAAACAGTACTAGTACATGATGGATTTCCACCACCGCCAGTACTACCACCAACACCATTTGTTGGCATATTGCTGCCAATTGAACTAATCAAGTTATCACATCTTCCATACGAGCCATTTGGACATAATCCAGTATTGTGAATGGCAATTACTAAATTTGAAGAATAATCAATCACTGGAGAACCTGAACTACCTCCTTCGGTGTCTGCATAATACCTAACCTGTTTTCCTGATCCAGACGTACTAGAATATACCCTTGAAAAACCACCAGTTGTTCCATCTCTATCCGTTTTTACTGAAATTTCTTTTCTTCTTCCTCCAGGATGTTGCGGGATATAAATCCTATCTCCTTTAACTGGTATCTTCTTACTTAAACTTAAATAACCATATTTAGCAGTAGGATTCGTAGGAAGTTTTACCAAAGTATAATCTAATGAAGAACTAGTTTTAATAAATGTTGATGATTCTGCTACAATATCACGCTGTGCTGTTGCATTACCAGAGCATCCCTGATATTGATAATTGAATATAAAATCAGTGTTCTGTGCATCTCTTGCAGAACCTATACAATGTTCATTTGTCATTAAGTGACCTTCACTTCCTAACAACCAACCTGTACATAAGTTACTACCATTAATCAATAGTCGACAAACAGCCTTGGCTTTCTCATACATTTGTGTACCCTGATAACAAGCTATTCGCTCTTTATTATCAGAACTACAGATTGACCTTATCTGAGAAGAAACTTTCTTCATAATTTTCTCTTCACTGTAACCATAAGCAACTTTAGTGATTTCGAACCCGTTATGACTAGATACTTCTCCTAATGAATATAGTTTTACAGTTACTTTATCATCAAAAATGACTCTTGACCAGAAATCGCTAATCATAGTCTTTTGACTATCCACTATCTTTCCCTTACCTCCATATACAATTGACTCTTTTGAATTTACACCTTGAATTTGGAGATAATCTCCAGGTGCTAAATCAAAATTTTTAAAATAAAGTTTAATGTAAGAAGAGTTTTTAGAATAAAATTCTTTTTGATAAACAAGTTCTTTAGAACCTTTGTTCAACTTTGACTTTCTGAATCTTTGATAAGTTTTAGTTACTTTAATGTCAGAATCATATTCATCACCAATTTTGAGAGTCTTTTGTGCACTTAAATTTGTTGTACACAGTACAATTATGGCTAAAAAAGCCATTTTGAAAAAGTAATTTTTCATATTATAGAAGGGTTTTAATAATTTAAATATGCAACAAAGTAGCTATAATACAAATACCCTACAACCCTCTGTTAAAAAATTAAATAATAATTAACTTTTTTTAACATAAATTAACAGAATTAGTTTTATTTTTTTGATGAAAACTAATTATAAACGTTAAAAATCACTATTTTAATCTAATAAAGAATTGACGATACTAATGTTGTAATCCACAAATAGAATAGATCCTTATTTAACAATACTACACTTATTTTGATAAGTAAGAAATAGGAATTATACTATAGTAATTTTAATTAAAGTGTAATGAATATCAACAGTATGCGTCTAAAATTTTATTAGAAATTCAAAAACTGGAAAATTATGCGAAAAATAATTACAATCTACCTGCTTACTCTAATCAGCTTTCAAATAAAAGCTCAAACTGATGTTTTTGATGCATTATTAAAAACATATGTCGATAAAAATGGGAATGTTGATTATATTGGATTACGTAAAAATAAAGCTATTTTAAATGTTTATTTAAAACAGCTTGAAAAAACTATTCCAGGAAAAAATTGGTCTACAGATAAAGCGAAGGCTTTTTGGATTAATACTTACAATGCCTATACTATAAAATTAATATTAGATAGCTACCCTCTTAAAAAAATAACTACTATAAAGCGAAAAGGTAGGAACGCATGGAAAATACCATTTGCCAAAGTAGGAAATGAAATGTATTCATTAGATTATATCGAGCATAAAATTCTACGAAGATGGCATGATGATCCAAGAATTCATGTAGGTATAAACGCAGCTTCAAAATCTGGACCTAAATTTGTTAACTTCGCTTTTACTGAAAAAAATATAAATACAAAGCTTGAAAAGCTAATGACTCATTTTATCAATGATCCTACCAAGAATAAGATATCAATTAATCGTGTAGAAGTTTCTAAAATTTTTGAGTGGTATCAAGAGGATTTTACCTCAAGTATTACGCTCATCGATTATTTAAATAAATACTCAAGTATTAAAATTCAAGATGGTGCAGAAATTATATATTCTAATTATGATTGGACTTTAAACGAAAAGTAAAAAAAGTGGCTAAATGCTTTCCTTCTAACTTGAATAAAGAATATCGTTTTGTTTTTTATATTCAAACTCCTGATATAAATTATAATTTGAAAATTACAAAAAATATAGTATTACTAGTAGTAGCACAACAATAAATTAAAATGCCTCTGACTATTCTGTAAGAGGCATTTTAATTCAAATATTTTGTACATTTAATCTAATTTGATATAGATAAACCTATCATAACTCTAATGCTTTATTTGGATTATTATCCATTAATAGCTCAGTTGGATTCTCTAGAGCTTCTTTTACCGCTACTAAAAATCCGACAGACTCCCGCCCATCAATAATCCTATGATCATAAGAAAGAGCCACATACATTATTGGTCTTATAACAACCTGACCATTTTCAGCAACTGGTCGATTGACTATATTATGCATTCCTAATATACCACTCTGAGGGGGATTAATAATAGGAGTCGATAACATTGAACCAAACACTCCTCCATTTGTAATGGTGAAAGTGCCTCCTGTCATCTCATCTACAGTAATTTGACCATCCCTTGCTCTTAAAGCTAATCGTTTTACTTCACTTTCTACTCCTCTAAAAGAAAGATTTTCTGCATTTCTAATCACCGGAACCATCAAACCTTTAGGCCCAGAAACCGCTATAGAAATATCTTGAAAGTCGTGAGATACTTTAAAGTCTCCATCAATCATTGAATTTACATCTGGATACATTCTTAAAGCCCTAACTACAGCTAAAGTAAAAAATGACATAAACCCTAGACCAACTCCATGTTTTTCTTTAAAAATCTCTTTATATTCCTTACGTAAATCGAATATCGGTTGCATGTTAACTTCATTAAATGTTGTTAACATAGCAGTTTCATTTTTTACAGATACTAAACGTTGGGCTACTTTTCTACGTAACATAGAAAGTTTCTTTCGTTCTGTAGTGCGTGTTCCATTACCTGGAGTTCCCATCGAAGGAACGGCTTTTATAGCATCCTCTTTGGTCACTCTACCATCCTTACCTGTTCCTTTTACAGAAGAAGCCTCTATTCCTTTCTCTGCTAACACTTTTTTTGCTGCTGGTGAAGCCGCACCTGTAGCATATGTTTCTTGCACTAGTTCAACTTTTGGAGTTGGTGATTTTTCTTCTTTTACAGACTCTGCCTCTACAGTAGTAGTAGTAGCTCCTTCTGGTTTTGGAGCGTCCATATCAATTAAACAAACTACAGCCCCCACTTCAACAGCGTCTCCTTCTTCAGCTTTTAGGGTGATTACTCCACTTTCCTCCGCTGGTAACTCTAATGTAGCCTTATCAGAATCAACTTCGGCAATCGGCTGATCTTTTTCAACATAATCACCATCTTCAACTAACCAGGTTGCTATTTCTACTTCGGTAATTGATTCCCCCGGAGAAGGAACTTTCATTTCTAAAACCATCAGTTCTAAATTTTATATCTGAATTTATTATTCTCTATTTTTTTGTTAATTCTCGGAATGTTTCTACATCCAAATCAAAGACTTTTGCCATCACAGTATCTTGACGTCGTTCATAACGCTTTTTAGATCCAGCAGCTGGTGCTGAGCGGTAATTCCTTGAAACACATTCTAAGCGAGCCAGTTCAAAGCGTTCTAACATATGAGTCCATGCCCCCATATTTTTGGGCTCTTCCTGAGCCCAAACATAACGCTCTACATTTGGATACTTATCCATGATTTCCTTTATTCTATCATTATGTAACGGAAATAACTGCTCTATTCTAATTAAAGCAACGTCAAATCTTTTAAGATCTTCTCTCTTTTGCAAAAGATCATAATAGATTTTACCTGTGCAAAACACCATTTTCTTTACATTATTTTGATCAATCGTATCGTCAATAACTTCTTGAAAACTTCCTGAAGCTAATTCTTCAATACTACTCACGGCCTTAGGTAAACGTAATAAGCTTTTTGGTGTGAAAACAATTAACGGTTTTCTAAAATCACGTTTCATCTGCCTTCGTAGTACATGATACATATTTGCAGGAGTAGAGCAATTTGCAATAGTCCAATTATCTTTACCACATGACTGTAAAAATCGTTCAATTCTTGCCGACGAGTGTTCTGGCCCCTGTCCCTCATAACCATGAGGTAAAAGCATAACTAATCCATTTTGAAGTTTCCATTTATCTTCTGCTGAAGAAATGTACTGATCAAACATAATCTGAGCTCCATTAGCGAAATCTCCAAATTGCGCTTCCCAAATAGTAAGAGTGTTAGGAGAAGCCATAGCGTATCCATAATCAAACCCAAGAACACCATATTCTGATAAATGAGAATTAAAAATTGTCATTTTACCTTTGTTATTCCTATTAGTATTCAAAAGATTAATTCTCTCTTCTGAAACTTCATCTCTCATTATCGCGTGACGATGAGAAAATGTTCCTCTCTCTACATCTTCACCCGATATTCTAACATTATATCCTTCTTCCAGCAACGTTCCGTACGCTAGATTTTCAGCAGTACCCCAATCTAGTTGATTGGTTTCGAAAACTCGTTTAGCCCTATCCTTTAAAATTTTATTCGCTTTTCTTACAAATTTAACCCCTTCTGGAACGGTTGATATTATCTTTGCTATTTCTTTTAACTTATCAAGCTCATATGAAGTATCAACAGGTTGTAGCATAGCCTCAAGCTGTTTGCGAACAAAACCGTCCCAAACTTCTGGCATAAATTCATTAACCCGAGAAGACTCTTGCTTTTTTGATTCTTGAAAATCATACTCAAGCATTTCCTTAAACTCAGTCGTTAAGCGATTTATATATGAATCATCTACAGTTCCTTCAGATTTTAATTTTTCTGAATAAATTATTTTTGGATTTTTATGTTTAGAGATTGCCTTATATAAATTTGGTTGGGTAAATGTTGGTTCATCACCTTCGTTATGTCCATATTTTCTATACCCTAATAAATCTATAAATACATCCCGTTTAAATTTCATTCTAAACTCAACAGCTAATTGCATTGCATGACAAACAGCTTCGGCATCATCTGCATTAACGTGAAGTACAGGTGACAAAGTTACCTTAGCAATATCTGTACAATAAGTACTAGAGCGTGCATCAAGATAATTCGTTGTAAAACCAACTTGATTATTTACAACTACATGAATTGTACCTCCTGTTTTGTAACCATTTAGTTGGGCCATTTGAATAACTTCATATACAATCCCTTGTCCCGCGATTGCCGCATCACCATGCACTAATATTGGTAAAATTTTACCACTATCACCATCATACTCATTATCAATTTTAGCTCTAACAATACCTTCTGCGACAGCATCTACTGTTTCTAAATGGGATGGATTGGGAACCAAATTCATTTTAATACCCTGTCCTTCTTTAAATTGTTTGCTTAATGTTAAACCTAAATGGTATTTAACATCTCCATCAATATCCTGATCTTCAAAATCTTTTCCCTCAAACTCACTAAAAAGATCTTTAACAGGTTTTCTAAAAATATTAACTAATGTATTTAAACGGCCTCTATGTGCCATACCTAGAACACATTCTTTAACCCCATAAGATTCAGCAGCATCCTTTAAAGCCATACTAATTCCAGGAATTAAAGTTTCTCCTCCTTCTAAGGAAAATCGTTTTTGCCCTACATATTTTGTTTGCAAAAAATTCTCAAAACCTACTGCTTGGTTTAGCTTAGAAAGGATATATTTTTTTACCTCATTCGAATATTTTGGATGATTGTCGTTCTGATTTAAACGATTTTGCCACCACTTTAATTCTTCCGGATTTCGCAAATACATATATTCTATGCCAATGCTATCACAATATATAGTTTGTAAATGCTGAATAATGTCTGCTAAACTCTTAGGACCTATACCTAATATTTCACCTGCTCTAAAAACAGTTGTCAAATCATTATTTGTAAGTCCAAAATTTTCAACATCTAGAGATGGAGTATACTTTCTCCTCTCTCTTACAGGATTTGTTTTCGTAAAAAGATGACCTCTTGTACGATATCCATTTATTAAATCAATGACTAAAAATTCTTTACGAACCTCCTCTGGCACCTCAAATGAGGTATCATTGATTTGCGAATAGTCTTCGCTTGCAAAATCATATCCCTGAAAAAAACTCCTCCAACTAGGCTCTACTCCGTCAGGATTTCTTTGATATTGTTCGTACAAATCACCGATAAAACCTGTGTGTACTGCGTTTAGGAACGAAAAATTGTCCATATTGTATGCTATACTTTTCTTTTTTAAGAATTCAATATTTAGATAAATTCTAAGAATAATAGCTACAAAAGTACAACTTTTAGTAAAAACTAAGTTTTTTTTCCTTCTTATTTTAACTGGTTAAAGTTGAGTTTTTTTTGACTAAACTACAATTAGATTAATTTCAGCAAACCAAACAAAGCACTGACTATCAAAACAAAAACAAAAAAAATATTTTTTTATCAATATTTATTTTGCAAATACGTTAATTTCTATTAAATTTGCACTCGCAATTTGTGAAAAGTTGTATTTAAATTCCTCCTTAGCTCAGTTGGTTAGAGCATCTGACTGTTAATCAGAGGGTCCTTGGTTCGAGCCCAAGAGGAGGAGCAAAAGCAACGTGAAAATCACTGATTCACACGTTAAACATACATACATTCCTCTTTAGCTCAGTTGGTTAGAGCATCTGACTGTTAATCAGAGGGTCCTTGGTTCGAGCCCAAGAAGAGGAGCAAAAAACACCTTTATTCAAGGTGTTTTTTTGTTTTAGTCTAAATAGCTTATTGAAAGCTATTTAGACTAAAGTTATTCCCAAAACAACAACGAGAATCTTAGTTTGCTAAAAATCGATAATTCATTAATTCCTCGTCATTAATCTTATTAAAGCAGACGAAAAACTCAGGAGAATCGACTACCAATGAACACTTATAATTCTCTTCAATATCCAAAGGATAATGATACCATTTCTTCTCTTCTATTTTTAAACTCTCACAACTTATATCTATCTCGTTCAAAGGAATATTCATACCCCTTCCATCTGCTTTCATCCCTGCCTCCTTAATTGTCCAAGTTTCATAAAAAGTATCCTTTGGACTTTTAGAATCTTTTATTCTTAAACTCTCCTTAGTAGTTAAGACTTCTTCAAAATCATTAAGATTAATTTTTGAATCTATTTTTTCTATATCAACACCTATTGAATTAGTTGTTAGAGAAAATAGACAAATAACATATGATCCCGAATGTGATACACTAAAGGATATATCTCCTTTAACATATGGTTTTCCATATGAATTGTATTGAATATCACATAAATTAAATTTCGAATTCTCTTCCAAAACCCTTTTAACAAGTAATTTTCCCAATATAAAAGCTTGCCTATCATTCCAAAATCGAAATGTTTTCGCTTTTTTTATTAATTTATTTGGAAGTACTTTCATCGTGTTATTAAGCTTAGTTTCTGACCATTCTATGTCATTATTAACACAAAGTGCAATAGTTGAAATACTCATTTAATTGTTTAATTTTAATAAAATTCACTTATTGAAATCGTTGCCCCTAAAAAACCAAATACTAATAAACACTTCACATGCTATAAAAATACCCAGCTCTAATATTTAGAAAGAGTTGGTTAATAGCCATGCCATAAATAGTAAAGAATAAGACAATAAATCGTCTAACTTCTTTCTATTATTTAAGAATTAAAGTTTTGGATTATATAAAGGAAGCACTCCTTAATATTTTTTAGCTGAATGTAAATCCTTTGCACAAATAGATAATACTTTGCCAAAAAATATGACTATTTTGTAATAGCAACGTCATATCTTTTTGTCCAATGATGATACACCTATTTATACTTAATAGGGTTTGGAAAAATATTTATTATTCCTTTGCAAACTAGAAGAATTGACTTCTTGAAACAAAAGCGTATGGTAAGATTTGTGCGTCTTTTTTTGTAATTGAAGATTTGACAACATTGTTAGAAGAAACTCATATTTTTTTCTAAAAAAATGAATTTTAAAGTTTTTGCCAATAACTTTATCGACGTTTGTAAAAAATAGATTAAAGTAATTTTTTGTCATAGTTTGTTAGTTTGTTAATGGTTAAAAATGACTATTACTCACAGGGAGTATATTTTAGAAAATTAAGATATCTAAATACAGATAACTATTTATATAGAAGGTAATTGAGTAGCAATGTTTTTATTGCATACATCTAAATTAATCATTTTTTTGAAGAAAAAAAACGAAAGGTTAAAAAAAAGTTAAAAAACTGTTTTCACAAATCAATACTAAACTCTTAATCTAAAAAATTCAACCCTCTTTTAACAGTCTTAATTAGACTCAATTTCTTTGACTTTCAGTAAGTAAAAGCATCTAATTTAATGTAATTTGAAAAACTGAACTTTTTTCACTTTCATTATTTGCCTTATCAAAAGCTTTTACAAACCAATAATAAGTATTTTTTTCTACCCCCTCTTTGTTGTATGACTTATTTACTCCTAAACCTTTAAAAATTAACGTTGTTAAATTCACATCAGAAAAAACATAAATACTATCTACCTCTGGTGTTCCAGCCACATCTATTCGACCCCATGAAAAGTCAATAGAACTTTCAGATTGAATATGGTTATTCTTAGGAAATAGGTTCTCCGGCACATTCGGCTTTTCTGTATCTACTGTAATCTTTCTGTTTACATATTTTCCATTTTGAAAATCATTTTGCGGTCTCACTTGCCATGTGAAGTCGCCTTCCGAAAAATCATAGCTGTATTCTGTTTCAGTTACAATCACATCATCAATCAACACCCCCTGTATATCCGGGCTATAAATTTGAACCCTATAATCAATGGCCCCGGGTACAACAGACCACGTTAAATTTTGATTTGAAATATTAGTTGTTTCTTCTGATTTTGGTGATAATAGCTCTGTTACTGAATTCGTAATTTCAGAATTTATAACTGTAAAAGTATTTGCTTCAAACATTGTTTCATAATCACTATTTTTTGCTTTTACCCTCCACTCATAATCACCTGGATTGAGCTTATGAACAAATGTATTAGGTAAAACAGTTGTGTCCAATATAACTTGACTTGGGTTTGAAAATGAAGGTGAAACTATTTGTAATTGATAGTTATCGGCTTCACTAACTTTCTCCCAAAGAAAACTAATTTCTCCTGTTTTTATGGATGCACTATTTAAGGGGGCTATTAGCGTAATGTAACTTTTTGAAATATCTTCTACAAAAATAGCTTCACAAGCTATTAAAAATAATATTGATAATCCAAATAATATTTTTTTTTTCATACCTAATTTATTTTTTAATAATTAAAATAGTTTTTTTTATGTTTTTTTTCTAGTTTTTTAGGGTCTCTATTTGATTGTATAGTACAATTTTCACCATCAGACACTAAAGAAACAAAACCTATCTTTTCCGCATCGATACCTCCCCAACAAAAAGAGGATAATTTTACACCAAAAATAAAAGCTTTTGATGTATCCAAAACGGCAATTTGTTTTCCATTTTTAAAAAGATATATAGTCTGTTTTTTTTGTTGATCTGTTCTGAAATATAATGCATCAGCTTTTTTAAAATCTTCCTTAACATTATTTTGAAACACAACTCTTAACCCTGAAACTATTTTTGTCTTAGGCATATTTCGAGTATAGTTTTTAACATTTGTATTATCTAAATCATTTAAAGACTCAATAACCAACGCTTTATCTTCAATTATAAGATCCATAAACTTAGGTTTAATTTTCAAAGAGTCCACATATTTAAATTCTTCCGAAACGCCTGTTTCTTTAATAACTTTTTGATATTCTTTATAGATCTTCTTTGTAAAACTCTTTTCTGTAACTGAAACCTTAATAAATTTTTTATAATAAGGAATACTTGATACTTCAAAGTTCGTTTTATATATAGATTTTTTCTTATTTCCTAGCACTCCTAATTCAACCGTATTAGAGAAAGTTTCAAAAGTATTTTGTTCTGGTAAAACTCCACAAGCAAAAAAGCTCATTACCATAATAACAATGGGTAGCAATTTTCTAGAAAACATACTGCAATTAATTTATGATATTTATTTAACAAAAGTAATAATTATTTTTTTTTAAACTTCTCCCCCGATAGCAACAAACAAATGTAATTTTAACTTTTTCAGTTGCTATTTATTAGAAGAATCGAAATTAGTTGAGAGATTTTTTTCTAGATGAACCAATTCCATACCAAACCAAAGCGTATTACAAAATCTCTATAAGGGTGGTTCGGTGCGGATAAATAGTTTTTCTTTAAGAAAAATGAACTTATATTATCTGCTTTAAAATAAATTCTTGTTCTACGAACCCTTCCATTAAAAAAAAGATCTATTGTTGGGTATCCAATTTCTGTTTCATTTTGAATAGTAAAGTCACCTAATAAAGGGTTATAAGCATTTGCTTTATATTTAGTAAAGTATTTAAAAGTCGCACCTATCTGAACTAATAAAGGCGATCCTTTAAACCAACTATCCATATAATAAAGAGTATTCCTAGTTACAAATTCTGGAACTCTTAAAACTTGACTTCCATCAGCAACCTTTTGATACATTATCGTATTATCTAGTCGAAGCTTCCAAGCCTTAAACTCTTTAGAAACTTTAGCCTTTAAATAATTAATATTTTTTTTGTGTTGTTTTGGCAATCCATCTTTATCAAAATAAGTGTAATTATCTATATTTGAAATATTTAAAGAAGCGCTACCCCATTTGCTTTCAAATTCTCCTCCCAAAATGCGCCTTCCAATATTCGCAAAATCATTATCCCAATTAAACTTATTATAATTACTCTGATGCAATAGAAAATTAAAGTCTGGCATCTTATTGTTAATGTGCAATTTAGCTTTTATTGAAAAAATGCTGTCTTTTTTATACAATGCACTTACTAACAAGTTATTTCCAGACAACCTACCTCTGCCGGGAGTTAAAGTTCCAGTTGCTTTAACTTGAAAATTTTTAACATTTCCCCTCCAATCTGCTCCAAAAGAAACCGCTTCTCCTTTGAGCCTATTGTTTTGAATATCAACCAAATTATTTTGTAGATTTTCATAACCATAATTATAAGTTGTATATCCAGACTTTACTCGGAATTTACCCAGCACATATTTTGAATTAAAATCGAGAAATATCTGGTTGTTATGCACCAAATAATTTGTTTTATTGGTAAAAGTTTCTCCAACCCGGTTTGTATCAAAAAAATCGGATGCAGTTCCTTGTTTAAACTCAAAGAGTTTGGAGTTTCTTGTATAAGAATGTCCTATTTTAAGATTTGAAAAATCTTTATCATTAATGGTATCTCTCGAATAAATAATTTTGTAAGTCTGCTCTACAAAAAGCCTTTTACCCTCTAAAACACTTTCAGCGTCGTTCAAATTAACATCAAGACGCCCCCTATCTGAACTAAAATTAGGATCATCTATCAAGAATGCGTTTAAAGACGTTTCCGTAAGCCCTCCATTTTCTTGATTCATAAAATCTTGGTTTACTGCATGTCCTTTTATGGCATATTGCCCTTCTGGACTTTCATAATTAAATGAAAATCTAAAATTACCTGTACTCGATAAAGATCTACGATACGCACCTAAAGATCTTAGTCCTCGATAGGCTATACCAATATTGAATCTTTTTGAGAAATTTACAGTAAATAAAGCGTCCAAAACTTGTCCCTGTTCCAAACCTGTGCGGTACATAATTTCAGTAGTAGGTGTCGGAACATGATAATAGTTTACATCTTTAAGGTCAATATTATTGAACTGTTTTGCTTTAAAACCAATATCAGGCCACTCTGAAGTGTTTTCAAAATCATATGCTAGTTTATTGAAAGTTTGCCCCTGATTATGAAATGCTAATAGTTCAAAATTATCTTTTCTCGTAAAATTAAATTTATAATATTTTTTAATTGTTAATGTAGTATCTACAATAGTTGTATCATTGTCTTGTGAAATAATTTTATAATCTGTGTATTTTGTTTTTCCGCTTAATTTTACTTTAACCTCTCCTTTAAGACTATCAACTTGCCTATCCATTATACCTTGTCCATTTTGAGGATTCGTAAAACCATCATTTATACTACGTATTTGAGAAACCACCTGAATTCCAAACGAACAAAACAATATTATTAACAAGATTTTCTTCATACTGGCAAAAGTAAAATAATAAAACGAAAAAAAGCATCTATATTTTCCTTGAAAACTGTTAATTTGTAGTATGTTGGAACTAAAGTATAGTACATTTTCTCTTGAAGCTGGAACAGATGAAGCTGGAAGAGGTTGTTTGTGTGGTCCTGTCGTAGCCGCAGCTGTTATCTTACCAGAAGATTTTTCTCATGAGCTACTCAATGACTCAAAAAAACTATCTGAGAAACAGCGTAAGCTACTTAGACCTTTTATTGAAGAAAACGCAATTTGTTTTGGCGTATCATTCGTAGATCAAATAGAAATTGATAACTTGAATATTTTACAAGCTTCAATTACTGCAATGCATAGGGCGATTGATAAACTTAAAACTACTCCTGAATTCATCATAATTGATGGAAATAAATTCAAGCCTTATAAAAATATACCTTTTGAAACTATTGTTAAAGGAGACGCCAAATATATGAGTATTGCCGCCGCTTCTATTTTAGCAAAAACATACAGAGATGATTATATGGCTAAAATTAATGAAAAATTCCCTGAATATAACTGGAAGAAAAACAAAGGATATCCAACAAAAGAGCATAGAAACGCCATTAGGAAGTTTGGAGCTACTCCATTTCATAGAAAATCTTTTAAACTACTCCCGGAGCAACTAAAACTTAACCTTTAAATTTTACTTTGATTTTGATCCGACAAATTGATCTGACTTTAACTTAAAAAGTACATTAAAAGTTGTTAAGCTTCCATAGATTCTTGTTATGTACTGCTGTAAATCTATTTTATCTTGATCGTCCAAAGTTTTACTAGAATTAATCTTTTGCTCCATAACCCTTATTCTGTCGCGAACCATAACTATTTTATGAAAAAAAGTATCAATTGGAATTTCTTTTGATACTAAATTCGTATCGGAGGGCTCAATAATCAACTTTCCTCCTTTGTATTTATCTGCAATAGGTACTATTTCCGAAATATCACTCCACTGTTTTAATATTTTTCTAAGCGTATGCTCTACTTCGTAAAAACTAACAGAATCAACTTCTTCATGAATTGCCTCAATAACTTCGAACTCATCGTTTATAGGAATTGTTTCTATTCCCTTATGCTGAAAAGTAACCCAATAATACTTGCTATCAACATTGGTTACAACTCCGAACCCCAGCTCTGAATGATTAATTCTTGATCCTATTCCTAATATTTTCATTTATTTTTTTGTTTAAATTATTTTTAGTTAAAATATAAATTAAAAATTAAAAATCATTACTTGTTTTCATCTAAAAACCCTCTTTATTTAACACATCCGTTATTTTAGCAAGGATTATTAAAATATACAACACGCATACTTAATCTCTTTCATAAAGACAGTTACTTTTTACATCTATCAAACACTCCTTTCAAATAAAATTAAATTTTTCATGTACTTTTGTACCTCAATTTTTTAGTATAATGATTAAAAGAACCCGCGCTGAACTCAATAAATGTATCATTCATAAAGTCGCTAACAAATACAATAGTGGGCAAAATGCTTTTTCTGAAAGTTTAGTCCGTTTTGATGAAGAAAGTTATGAATTACTACTCCCATTCCTTCTTAAGCCTTTTGGCTCTGTTACTCAAAGCTATCGTTTTAATCATCACTCTGATATCGGATTAAACGAAATCAATAAATATTCTACAGATATTTTTGAGAATGAAGATTCTTTTATTGAACATTCTAAAAATATTGTCAATCACCTATACGAGCAATCAAATTCAGCTAATATAAAAACGGGTGATGTCATTGTTGCTTATTTTGAAGGACTTGAGTATAGAGATGTATTGGTCGAAGCTGTGGGAATTTTTAAAATTGAAAGTAAAGTAGATTTCTTTCAAACTTATTTAGATGAAGAAGAAAGTTTTGATGTAGTTGTTCAAAAAGGTATTTCGACAAAAAAACTGGATAAAGGTTGTTTGATTCTAAATTCCTCAGATGTTGAGGGCACTGTTGTTTTATCTGTTGATAATAATAACTATGATGCACAATATTGGATTAAAAATTTTTTGAACGTAAAATATGCTGATGACAGAAACTTACATACGCAAAATTATCTTGAATTATGTAAAGAATTTTCAGAAGAAGTAATTAAACCGGAATTTGGAAAGCAAGAACAAAGCTCTTTTTTAGCCAATACTGTTGATTATTTTAAAGAGCATGAAAGTGTGGATTATCATAATTTTAAAGATGATGTATTTGAAGAAGATAAACATAAAGATATGTTTGAAGATTACAAAAAGCACTTTGAAAAACTAAATGATGTTTTAATCCGAAATAATTTCGATGTTTCCGATGCTGTATTAAAAAAAGAAAAGAGTAAATTTAAAACTGAAATTAAATTAGACACTAATATTCAAATTAAAATCGATGTGGACGCGCCTGACGCTTCCTCTGAATATTTAGAAAGGGGCTTTGATGAAGATAAAAAAATGAAATTTTATAAAGTTTATTTCAATGCAGAAAAATAATGCTACCCAAAAAATAAAAAAGGGATTAGATAATCTAATCTCTTTTTTATTTCATTCATTTTTCAAACCATTAAACATACTAAAGTTACTGTGTTAGAAACAACTATTTTTAAGCCATTTTTTTCACGTAATCCGTAATAATTACGATTTGTGTACCTCCTACTCTTCCTTCAACATACTTGGCATTTTCTGGGTCTAAAGAAATTCTTCTTACAGCCGTTCCCTGCTTGGCAACCATACTAGAGCCCTTCACTTTCAAATCCTTTATCAAAACCACGTTATCTCCTGCCTGTAAAATAGTTCCGTTAATATCTCTATGAATCACTTTTTCGCTTTCATCCAAGTGGTCTCCCAAAGCTTCAGCAAAACTCAATTCTTCCTCATTTAAATACATCATGTCCAATAAGTCTTGTGACCAACCTTCCTTTTTTAATCGATGTAACATTCTCCATGCAACAACTTTCACAGCAGTATACTCGCTCCACATACAATCATTTAAACATCGCCAATGATTAACATTCATTTTTTCAGGAGTTTTAATTTGTTCTACACACACCTTACATGCCAATAAACTTCCATCAAACCCTCCGTTTGAAACAGGAGGAACTTCATAAACTACTATGTTTTTTTTAGAAGTACACAACTCACATTGCCCACCACCTCTTTCTCTTAATTGCTCTATTAAACTCACGTTATAAAATTCAGTTTTTAACAACAAAAATACATTTTTTAACACCAAATTAAGATTGTTTTTATTCCAAATCTCTGCTTAAAAACTCAAGACAAACCGAATTAACGCTAGACATTTCCCCTATAAACCTATAGGGCAAGTACTTATTGTTAAATTACTTTTCAGAAAGTATATTTGACTCACAGAACTAATAAACTTACAATACCATGCAGTCATTTTTCATATCACTATTTTTTTACTGACTATTTCAAATACAACTTAACCCAAAAAAATAACCAAACGATAATTTCACCAAAATGAAAAAAACATTACTCTCAATCGGAGTGGCGGTAGAAACCGACTTGTCTAATATTAATAAACAAGAAATTTCAACGTTACAAGATTTACTTTACAAAAACAGAATAATTGTTATAAAAAATAATGAATTAACAGAAAAACAATTTTGTGACTTTGCACACTTAATGGGCGAACCAATACCATATTTACAAAAAAACTATAATCATCCAGAACATGATTTAATTTTTGTTTCATCCAATGTAAAACAAGGCAACACCCAAAAAATAGGTGTACCAAGAACAGGAGGCTATTGGCACTCAGATACAGCATTCGAAGAAGATCCTAAGTTAATCACAATGTTAATGCCAAAAATTTTGCCATTGAAAAGCCCCAGAACAACCAGATTCATTGACATGTCTAGTGTATACAAAAATCTTCCTTTACACTTAAAAAATGCTATTGAAGATGTTGAATTTTTACATAGTGGTCGTTACAAATACAAAGTAAGACCTGAAGACGTAGGGTTAGATGTTAGCGAAATTCTGGAAATGATTGATTACATCCAAGCACCTGTTGCACATCCTGCAGTAATAACACACCCGTATACGAAAGAAAAAATAATTTATGCTTCAAGAGGCTTTACTATCGGAATTAAAAACAAGGGACTTGATGAATCAAAAAAAGTACTAAATGAGCTATTTGACTTTGCTGAGCAACAAGAATTTGTAAAAGAAATACAATGGGAAAAAGGTGATTTGATTATTTGGGATAATAGATTTTTAGCTCATTCTTCAGGAAGAAAAAAAGCTCCGACAGATGATATCCATGTGGAAGTTTCAAAGGAGGAAGAAACAATGATGTATCGCATTACATTAAAAGATGGACTTCCTTTAACTGAAGAGAAAAAAATATATTGTAACAACAATAATTAAAAAACATGAATTCATTTACAGATAATTGTTCGGTACCTAGTACCGTTCCGGTACCTCCTATATTTCAATCTGACATTTTAACTCCTTACATGGAGCATACTACTTATTTGAAAAAATCTCAAATAATTCTGCCAAATAATGAGCAAACAGATGAAAAACAATCTTATCTTATCAAAGCTTTAGGTGAATTTTCTATTCCTGAAAGTTGCTATATTGATGACACAGGTCATTTTAATTCAGTTGAATTTAATATCTGCTTCAATCAAATATCTTATGTAATGTTTGCTTTCGCTTTTAAGCATAATATTTTCAACTCAGTTCTCAAAGACTGGAAAAAGAAAGGACTTAGCTATGAGTCTTTTAGAAAAAATCAGTTATCATCAATGCTTATCGTAAAAATTGAAGGAAAATTCCTAAGTAATCTAGCTTCTGATCAGTTTTGGGGAGAAGTTAGTTTAAAAAAGATATTATTTAGATCTGATGTAATTTATTTTTATACTGACATTATTTACTACGACAAACACAACGGAAAATCAAATGGATCTGTAGTACTAGCTTACAACCCTAATCTAAACAAAAGAACAACATAAGAGCACATAACAAAAAGCTGCTCTAAAGAGAGCAGCTTAAAATAAATTAACACCCTATTAAAATAAATTTAGACATGAGAAATCAAAAAAATAAAGCTATTAAATCTGCTGAGTCCGTTGCTGCTCTGAGAGCTTCTGCTCATCAAGATGCTGATCTCGAAATAAAATGTAAAGACTATCTTGCAAAACATTTTTTAAAAAGCAATTATAAATTACTTACCTCAATAAAACCTCATAGCTTACAAAAAAAGATTCTTGAAAAAATAGCGCCAGGCAGCTATAATTACATTATCACAAGAACAAAACATTTTGACAAAATTCTTTTGAGTGAAATAACTAATAATATTGAGCAGTTAGTAATCTTAGGAGCTGGTTACGATACTAGAGGTATTAGATTCCAAGAAGCTCTGAGAAATGCTTCAGTTTTTGAGGTAGACATACATTCAACACAGTTACAAAAAAAGAAAGTTTTAAATAAAAAAATTTCGTTCACACCTCCACAAAACTACACTTTTGTTTCCTTAGATTTCACCAAAGATGACCTGAGAGAATCACTTGAGAAACACGGTTTTTTAACTACCCAAAAAACACTGTTCTTATGGGAAGGGGTTTCTTATTACCTTCCTGAAAAAGACGTGAAGAAAACACTTAATTTTGTAAGCCTATGTAAAAAAGGAAGCTCCATTGTCTTTGACTATTCCATAAAGTCATTTGTTTTAGGTGATCATTCTACTTATGGTGGTAAGAAATTAGCAAAATGGTTGAAAAAAATAAAAGAACCATTTTTATTTGGACTAGCACCTGAAGAAACTCCTAACTTTATTAAAGAATGTAATTTAAAGTTACTAAGTGATATGGGACCGGAAGAATTAAGTAATCAATACCTTATAAACTCAAAAGGAAAAATTGAGGGGAATACATTGGGGCATGCAAGAATGGTTCATGCTTCCTCCTAAGAATTAATAAAACATAAATTAATTTAAAGTTAACTACGATAAATAAACAAATTTTAAAAATGAAAAACTCATATAGTCTAAGATACCCTCATCCTGTTTTGCTTTCTTCTAAATTAAAAAGAAAAAAAATAGTTGAAATAGTGATCAACGATAATAAATTCACTTTATTTAGAAATAAAGTAAATAAACCTCAAGCAGTTCCTTCAGCATGCCCTCACAGGGGGGCTAATTTAGCCAAAGGAAAATTAGACAAAAACTTTGAATTAATATGTCCATATCATGCATGGAAAATAAATCATAAAGGAATGGCCAGTAGCCCCTCTGCTCCAAAAAGAGTTTGTAAAATACATAATTTAAAAACTTGGGAAAAATATGGAGTCATATGGGTTGCTAATGAAGATACAACTGAAAAGTTTCCTGATTTTATGGAGGATAATTTTTCACTGGTAGGAAAATTTTCACAAAAATTTGAAGCTCCTATTAATGTGGTTATCGATAATTTTAGTGAAATTGAACATGCTTTTAAAGTACACCGTTTTATTGGTTCAGACAAGAAAGATTTACATACTGTAAACTTTTCAGTTTCAATAGAAGAAGAAGAAACAAAAGGGATTAGCTCAGGAAAATACAGAAAACAGCCTTTTATTTTCCGTAAATTATTTGGTATCGAAAAAGGAGATTATTATCATAATGATTGGTCTTTTAAATTCAAACCACTAAATGCATCTTACAGAAACTACTGGACCAATAAAACCGGAAATAAAGTAAGATCTAACCAATATATCATAACCACTTTTTTTACCCCCATAACATCTAATAAAGTTGATATATTTGTATTTGTACAAATGAGTATTAAAAATAAGTTTTTAAGAAAAATCAAATCTATCTTAAGCTTTTTCACTGTAATGGTTACAAAATATGAAATATGGGAGGATGCCAAAATTGCGAGATTTGCTCCTGAAAAACCTGAAGAGAATACTTCCTGGAAGTTAACAAGTTTCGACAAACAGATTTTTCATAATCGAAAAAAAGCCGAGCGTATTTATTTTGGAATTCAAGAAAAGAATACTGTAGCAGAAGAAGTGTAAAAATAGACGCTTGAAAACATAAAACCAATTTGATAAAATTTAGACTACCACGAAAAATGCCATTATTTTACCTTATGATTAAGGTAAAAATGGTAGGCTTCTACTTTACAAGCTGAATAATTTTCAATGTTTACTTATAAATATAACTCAATCAAACCTTCAGGCGTAACCACCTCTATAGTTTCATTTTCACGATCTACTTTTTTGATAAAATCATCTATCATAGGTATAAAAATTTCTTTACCATCCTTCTCCACTACAAATAACGGTTGTGAAGACGAATCGTTGATCTCTTTTATAACTCCTACTGATCCAAAAGAACTATCTTTTATCTTAAAACCTATAATTTCGTGATAATAAAATTTATCTCCTGATAATTTTGGCAACAAATCTAAAGGTAAATATACCCCGGTTTTAAGTATCGCCTCGGCATCACCCTCACTATCAACACCTTCAAATTTCAACCGAAGCATTGTGCCTCTGCTTAGAGAAGACTTTTCAATAAAAAAAGGAACCAGATTATCGCCTAAATCGACAAATACTGATTCCAAATTTCTATATAGTTCAGGTTCATCAGTATCAAGCTTGATTACTACTTCACCTTTAAAACTATGTTTTTTTACGATTTTGCCAAGATAAAAGCAATTGTCTTTATGCATTACCGTATTCACGTTGTTATTCTTCACTATCAGAACTAGCTTCTTCTGTAGTAGCGTCTTCATTATCTACCACTGGAGCTTTAGCAGCTATACGTGCTTCATTTGTCGCTTTTTCTGCCTCCAAAGCTTTTGCTTTGGCATCTTCTTGCGCCTTAGCTAAATCTTCAGCTTTACCTGCTACTTTTCCACTTTTCTCTTCAACCCACGCGTTGAATTTAGCCTCTGCTTGTTCTTCTGTCAAAGCACCTTTTCTTACACCACCAGCTAAGTGATTTTTCAACATAGCGCCTTTATAAGATAAAATTGCTCTTGCCGTATCTGTTGGCTGTGCACCATTTTGCAACCATTTTACAGCACTATCAACATCTAAGTTAATTGTAGCAGGGTTCGTATTAGGATTATAAGTTCCTATTTTCTCTAAGAAACGTCCATCTCTTTTTGCTCTTGAATCTGCAGCAACCACCCAATAAAATGGTTTTCCTTTCTTACCGTGTCTTTGTAATCTAATTTTTACAGGCATAATTTTAATTTGTAAGGTACACGTACCTTGATTATTAATTTGAGCTTGCAAAGCTACAAAATTTTTATAAAGTATACCGGTTAATTCAATTTATTTTAAAACGTCAACTAAGAATTAATGATCAATTAGCCTCCTCTTTTTTCATATCAATGAGAACTATTTATAATTACCCTTAAAATAGAATTAAATTTTATAAATCTTTCTTTAAAAAAAGCACTTCACTTCTCCATTTCCAAAATTTCATTTGCCTTTTGATGTTGATAACACGAATAATCCTTTTCAAAATACCCCGTAAATTCTTTGTATTTTTACACATTTAACAGAACCATAAGACCTCAAACAGAATATAAAAAAATGTACCTGATTTTTGATACCGAAACAACTGGACTGCCTAAAAGTTGGAATGCACCGATTACCGATATCGATAATTGGCCAAGAGCTATTCAAATTGCTTGGCAGTTACATGATGAAATGGGAAATTTAGTAGAACATAATGATTTTCTAATTCAACCTGAAGGCTTTAATATTCCTTTTGATGCTGAACGTATTCATGGAATCTCCACTGATCTAGCCATTGAGGAAGGTATTTCTTTAGCTGAGGGATTATCGTTATTTAATCAAGCCTTAGAAAAAACAAAATTCATTGTTGGTCAAAATGTTGGTTTCGATGTAAATATCATGGGATGTGAGTTCCATCGTTTAGGTGTTAAGAATAACCTGACTGACCTTCCTGTATTGGATACCTGTACAGAACATACGGCTGAACTTTGTAAAATCCCTGGAGGAAGGGGAGGTAAGTTCAAACTACCAACATTAACCGAACTTCATAACTTTTTGTTTGGAGTTGGATTTGGTGAAGCGCACAATGCAACTGCTGATGTTGAAGCAACAACACGTTGCTTCCTTGAATTAATTAGGCTTCGTCAGTATACTCAGGAACAATTAGATGTATCAGAAGATTATTTTGATAAATATTCCGAAAGCAACCCAATGCCTATTAAGGTTATTGGCTTAAAGCATCTGAACCTAAAAAAAGAAAGTGATAAAATTCGTAAACGAAAATCTTCTGAAGCGAATGATATTTCAACACATAGTACTTCTGAAGGCCTAGCTAAACTAGAAAATGTAAAATTCGCTCACCTCCATAATCACACACAATTTTCAGTATTACAATCAACGATTCAAATTAGCGGTATTGTTAAAGCTGCCGCGAAAGATGGTATGTCTGCAGTCGCACTTACTGATAGTGGCAATATGATGGCGGCTTTTCATTTCGTTAAAGAGGTATTAGGGTATAATAAATCTGCTGAAACTCCTATAAAACCGATTGTTGGATGTGAGTTTTTTGTGTGTGAAAATCATACTGACAAGTCTAAAAAAGACAACGGATATCAAGTTGTCCTTCTCGCCAAAAATAAGAGAGGATATCATAACTTGGCAAAAATGGCCTCCATTGCCTATGTCAATGGATTCTATTATGTTCCAAGGATAGATAAAGAAGTAATAAAACAGTATAAAGAGGATATCATTGTTTTAACAGGTAACTTATATGGTGAAGTTCCTGGTAAAGTTTTAAATATTGGTGAAAAACAAGCGGAGGAAGCTTTACTTTGGTGGAAAGAACAATTTGGTGATGATCTTTACATTGAATTAATGCGTCATGGACAAGAAGATGAAAACGCTGTAAACACAACACTTTTAAAGTTTGCTAAACAGCACAGTATAAAAATAATTGCAACTAATAATACTTTTTATTTAGATAAAGAAGATGCCAATGCACACGATATTTTATTATGTGTGAAAGATGGTGAAAAACAAGCTACACCTAAAGGTCGAGGTCGAGGATATCGCTATGGCTTACCTAACGAAGAATATTACTTTAAATCATCTGAAGAGATGAAAAAACTGTTTGCAGATATTCCTGATGCTATTATCAATATTCAAGAAATCGTAGACAAAGTAGAAGAATATACTTTGGCAAGAGATGTATTACTACCAGCGTTCGATATTCCTGATCAGTACCAGGATGAAGCCGACAAAGAAGATGGGGGTAAACGTGGAGAAAATAATTATTTAAGAGCGTTAACTTATGAAGGAGCAGAAGAAAGATATGATAAAATAACTGAGAGCATCAAAGAGCGCTTAGATTTTGAACTTGAGGTAATTGCCAATACAGGGTACCCTGGTTATTTCTTAATTGTACAGGATTTCATTAAAGCTGCTCGAGAAATGGGGGTATCTGTTGGGCCTGGGCGTGGCTCAGCAGCTGGATCTGCAGTAGCATACTGTTTAACTATTACCAATATTGATCCAATTAAATACGATTTACTTTTTGAGCGCTTTTTAAACCCAGAACGTGTATCAATGCCCGATATCGATATCGACTTTGATGATGAAGGTAGAGGACGTGTAATGGACTACGTAATTGATAAATATGGAGCCAATCAAGTAGCTCAAATTATTACTTATGGGACCATGGCTGCAAAATCATCCATTAGAGATACCGCCCGTGTTCTAGATTTACCATTATTTGAAGCAGATCGAATTTCGAAATTAATACCTGGGGTAAAACTGAAAAATATTTTTGGTGATGATGATAAAAGTAAGGGTAAAATTGCAGGACTTCGTTCAGAAGAGCGAGAAAGCGTTGAAGAACTTCGAAATATAGCCCAAGGAAACGGTTTAGAATCCGAAACAATTAGTCAAGCTGTTATTCTAGAAGGTTCTGTTCGCAATACAGGAATTCATGCCTGTGGCGTTATTATTACTCCTGATGACATCACCAATTTCGTACCTGTTTCCGTAGCAAAAGACTCCGATATGTATGTCACTCAATTCGACAACTCTGTCGTAGAAAGTGCCGGACTACTTAAAATGGATTTTTTGGGGTTAAAAACATTGACCTTAATCAAGGATACAGTAAAAATTGTAAAAGCACGTCATAATGTTGATCTCGATCCAGAAAGCTTTCCTATTGATGATGTAAAAACATATGAACTCTTCCAAAGAGGAGAAACGGTTGGAATATTCCAATACGAATCTCCTGGTATGCAAAAATACATGCGTGAATTAAAACCTACTGTATTTGCAGATCTTATTGCTATGAATGCTCTCTATCGTCCTGGTCCACTAGAATATATTCCTTCTTTTATTAGAAGAAAACATGGAGATGAGCCAATTGAATATGATCTTCCCGCGATGGAAGAATATTTAGCCGAAACATATGGAATTACCGTTTATCAAGAGCAAGTAATGCTGCTTTCACAAAAATTAGCTGATTTCACTAAAGGCGAGGCTGATGTGCTTCGTAAAGCAATGGGTAAAAAACAAATTGCTGTTCTTGAAAAAATGAAGCCTAAGTTCGTTGAACAGGCAGTAGCTAATGGTCATGATGAAACAAAACTCGAAAAAATTTGGAAAGACTGGGAAGCCTTTGCTTCTTATGCTTTCAACAAATCACATTCAACGTGTTATGCCTGGGTAGCCTATCAGACAGCTTACTTAAAAGCACATTATCCAGCTGAATATATGGCTGCTGTTCTTTCAAATAACATGAACGACATTAAACAAGTTTCTTTTTTTATGGAAGAATGTAAGCGAATGGGGCTTGAGGTATTAGGCCCTGATGTAAATGAATCATTTTCTAAATTCTCTGTAAATCAAGAAGGAGCTGTTAGATTTGGAATGGCTGCTATAAAAGGTGTAGGCGGCACTGCGGTTAAATCAATTATTGATGAACGTAAAAAAAACGGTAATTATTCCTCTATTTTCGACGTTGCCAAGCGCGTTGATTTAAGAGTTGCAAATAAAAAAGCTTTTGAAGGACTTATTTTGGCCGGAGGCTTTGATTCTTTTACCAACACACACAGAGCACAATACTTTGCTTTAGATGAAAAAAATCAAACTTTTTTAGAAAAAGCACTTCGCTTCGGAAATAAATATCAAGAAAATAAAAACTCATCACAAGTTTCCTTGTTCGGAGAAGCTTCAGCTGTTGAACTACCAGAACCTACCATACCTCTCTGTGATACTTGGGGAACCATGGAGCTTTTAGCTAAGGAAAAAGAGGTTATAGGAATGTATATTTCTGCGCACCCTCTTGACGATTTTAAAAATGAATTAAAGTTTTGCAACGCTTCTTTAAGTCACTATAAAGAGCTGGCAAAATATGAAGGGATGGCTCTCAGTTTCGCTGGTATTGTTACCGATGTACAGCACCGAGTTTCTAAAATGGGAAAAGGTTGGGCTGCTTTTACAATAGAAGATTATGGCGATAGCTTTGAATTTAGAATTTTTGGAGAAGAATATTTACTTTATAAACATTTTTTAGTTCCTAATTCATTTGTTTTTGTAAAGACGATGGTAAAGCCTGGATGGACAAATAAAGAAGGTATAAAAGGAGACCCTAGAGTTTCTTTTACTGATTTTACACTCCTTCAAGACATTATGGATAAACTGTGTAAAAAAATTACAATAACCATACCGTTAAACGAAATTAAAGAGAAAATCATCAAAGATTTGCAACATTTATTCGCTACAAATAAAGGTTCACAAAGTTTACACTTTACCGTTTGGGATGCTGAAGAAAAAATAGAATTAAATTTACCAAGCAGAAGTACTAAAGTGAAAATATCAAATAAATTTCTTTGTTCATTGGATGAACAATTTATCAATTATAAATTGAATTAAAAAAATATGCTCTCAAAAAACAATGATAGCAAAGACTTATTAAATGATATCTACAAAGGAAAATTGTATGAAGAATTAATTTTACAATTAAACAAAGATTTTTCCTTGGTTGGATTAGACTGTCATTTTTCAAAAGACGAATTGCCTTTTCAACTAAAGGAAAAACTAGACAAAACCATACGAAATCTGATTAAGACAGACTTTAACGTTTATTTATCTCTGCTTTATAGAATTGACGTTTCTGAAGATAATATTACTACCTCAAATACCGACAATCTAGCATCATATTCAGAAAAAGTATCCTTTGAAATCCTAAAAAGAATTTGGAAAAAAGTTTGGTTTAGATCTCATTTTTCTTAACATTCTCTTTTAACAATAAAAATCCTAAAAATAAAAACATCAGCTTTTTAGCTAAATCAAGCTTTTTAATTTTATTTTTAGTATTAAGCATTCTAAATAAGTCAGTACTTGTCTTTATTTTTTGCATATCAGCGATAAAGTATTGGATAAAAGGTTATTCATAGACAAATAATAGTGAGTCAACTAATTAAGCTCTCGTCTCTTATCTATATGTCTATCTCTAAAAACACCAGTGATAATTACGAGAATATAAGCTACTCTAGAGAATAAAATATATTTTTTAGTTGACAACTCTTTTCTTGTCAGTCTCTATTAAAAAATGTAACATTTTAACAATCAAAATTAAATCCAATTGTTTTTGATGATACAAATACATTTTGAAAACGGTGTAACTTATACTGAAAAAAATCTTGACAATTATTTAAACAGCAACTTACATCTTAAAAAAAGTCTTTTCAAAAACATTTATACCTTGACAATAAAAAGATTTTGGATTTTAGATGTGGAATAGCTGGTATATCTATCTAAATTGTAAAACAGTATGAAAATTGCAAAGTACATAGTTTAGATATTGATACGCATCATATTGTAATAACTGAATACATGTTGAGAAAGTACAATATTTCAATATGTAAAGGTAGAATTACATGATGCAATAGAATCACCTTTACAAAATCATGAGAAATTTGATCTGATTATTTTTAACGATGTAGTAGAACATATACCCATTAAAATTTTAGATGAAATTTTCAAACAAGAAGGTAATCATCACATAGTAGATAGACAAATATATTTAGGTTACCCACCTTGGAAGGGGACATATGCCTCACATGTTACCAAAGCAACTAAGTTATAATAGTGTCAGTTTATACCCGCCTAATTAGTAACCTGCTTGATTAGTAAATATAATGGAAAAATTGTTGTTGCGAACTAACCTAATTTAGTAAGTGTTTACAAGAGGTTAAATAAATTAACACAAAAAAATGGATCAAAATAAATTAGGAATATTTAAGAATAGTAACATTAGAATTTTTCCTTTTAATTATTTAATAATAAAAGAAATACTACTCATAGAAGTAAAATAGTTACTAAATAAGTTATTGTAGTCATAAACATTCAAGTATAATATATTACATCTGGAATGTTAATGTTTTTTTATTATTGAAATAACTCTAAAGGTTTAAATAATTGATTTCACAAATAAACAAGTTTCTTTATTGAAATCCTTCTTATTAATCACTTTTATTTTTAATAAAATTATCTCAAACATTGTATCCTTTTTAAATAAATTAAATTGGTAACATGAATCGAAAAAAAATCTTCTAAAACGAAATTTATCCTTGACAAAAACTTAAATCATATAACTCTCCGTTCTCATTTATTTTAAAATACTGATACCTGTATGTAAAAGTATAATTATTTCCATTGTATGGAACTTTCAGTATTGAACCTAATTAAAATATTACCCCTTCTTTGATTTTAATCTCATCATACATATTGTAAGTTATTGAGTCAGGATTAACAAAAACAATATCCTCATATGATAGACTCCAATACCAACCTTTATTAATCTTAATAGGTATTCCTTCTGACTTACAAACATTAACACCAAATTTCATTGGTCTGCTTGGATACCAATCTGTCCATTTTTATTGGCTCCAAAACTTGAACTTTTAGTTCAAAAATCTCGTTTCATTAATCATTGGAATTACTGGTTATTGTATATTTATAATACTAAAAAAACTCCACACCTTGTCCGATATTTTCTATATCTTCCTTTTGTTTTGATAATTATTTTAGAAAAATCAGTCTCTAAATTATTAGACATAATAACATTCTGTGAAGCGCCTTTATTTCTGATTTTTCAAGATCTATTCTATTTTGAAATTACCTCACGGAAAACAAGAAAATACACATTACTTCATCAGCATTACTCTTCGGATGCAAATAAGATACTTGTTTTTTAAGAGGATTCAATTTTTACTCCGAAATTATATTATATGACTCGAGGTAAAATTTGAAGACTTAATTTTTAATTAAATCAGTTTTTATCAAAAAATTAAACTAAAATAAAAACCTATTCTTAACATTGATTTTCCACACAACACATACAACAAACTAAATCCTTAACGAAATTTCATTAATACCCCCTATTACAAATCATATATAATTTGACTTAATTTGTCGAGATATCTTTCTATTAAACTGGGAATGTTATCACATAAATAATTCAAAACTTCACTCAAAAGAGAAAACTGAAAATAGAATTATTTTTCCTATTAAAATTATACTAAAACCAAATTTTATGAATCATTTTTTTAAAATATCAATACTTAGTTTATTAATATCATGCTCTTCAAATAACATAGAAGACGCTGGTTTAGGTGACTCTATCGGTACTAAAAATAAATCACAACAAGTAAGAAAAGAAGCAAAAAAGAATACAAGAAGGATTTCGGCAGGAAGAAATACAAGAAGAATTATAGCGGGTGAATATGAATTAATAGAAAGTAGCTCAGGATTACATATAAATAAATCAATTAAACTAAGGTTTAGAACTTACGGTCCTATATTGGAATCAGTAAACAGTCCTTATTGCTTTGATTTTAAAGCCTCTTTAAAAAGAATTGATTTAAACCCAACCCGTGTTGGTTCAAAATATATGGGTAATATTGAGTTTCATCGTTTTCTTTTTCCGCCACATATTGACCCAGAAACCTCACAACCTTTAGAATGCAACGAAGCAGAGCAAATTTTCAGAGACTTTATTCCATTCTTAATGATTAAAAAATTTACTTATGACACTAGTAATAAACGATTAACGCTACTTAGCAGAGATAGTAAAACGACACTTTTTATTTTTAATAAAATAGAATAGTTAAACATGTAAAACTCTTATAAAATATATTCCTTACCTTTCAAAAAGGTAGGGAAATATCTTAAAAGTTGAGAATTAAAATTCTTAGGTTAACACCCATAATATATGATAACGGAGTGATATTGACACTGCAATTAAATAATTATGAGACTGTCACCCCACAAACCTCGTTTAAAACTTGGTTTCAAAAAATAAACTCTTTTGTACTGTAATAAATCGCACATCCTTTTAGCACAAAATAGCCTCATTTAAAACTTATCTTCTTAAAAAAAGCAAAATTAATTTTTTTTGTTAGGAATCCTTACTATATTTGCATCAGCAATATTGCTACAAATTAAAAAAATTAATTATTATGAGTAAATCTATCTTTTATCATGCAGGTTGTCCAGTTTGCGTTAGTGCTGAACAAGACATCATCAACTTAATAGGCTTAGATAATGTAGAAATTGTAAATTTAGGTGATACAAAAAACAGAATTGATGAAGCTGAAAAGGCTGGTCTTAAATCAGTTCCTGCTCTTTTAACTCCTAATGGAAATGTACTACACATAAATTTTGGAGCTTCTTTGGAAGATGTTAAAGGAGCATAATTTTTTTTTAAAAAACAAAATAGTTAGTAATCCTAATTAAATAATATGAAACAAATAGCAATCTATTTTATAACTTCCCTATTTACATTAGCTGCTTTTAGTCAGGGGGAAAATGAGGATCCCAATTTTAGTTCGTCACCTGATTTAAAAATAACCAATACATCTGTGACCTACGATAGTCGTCTGGATCAATTGGTGTTTAGTATTGAAACGGAAGGAATAGCAGGTAACACCATTCCGAAGGCATTTGGGAAAATGGATGGAGCCCCTGTATTGGGATATGTTTTTCCAACTAATTTAAAATCGAGTGATGTTGGTTTTAGCGATACTCAAGGTATTGTCGCAATGGCTTTAACTTCACATCCTGATTTTGATGACACTCCTCTGTGGGATGAAAATAATGATCGTAATTATAAAAATGATGGCGTTATCTGGCATCCACACTGGGTTGTTTTAACAGAAGATTCAAATGTTAGTAATAACCTTTTTGTAAAACAGTTTGATCCAGATAATAACAACGTTACCCTACCTCCAACAAATCCTAAAATGCCAATGTATATGGATTCTCCAGGTTTTCCTGTTATAACAAAAGGAAATGTTATAAAAGTAGCAATACCTGCTTACCGAATGAATAATAAAACACAATTTAAATTTGATGCCGTGACAGCATATATGCAGGTTAACACATCAAATTCAAGTTATCCAATGCTTGGAGTATATAAAGTATATTCTATAGCTTCTACCGATTTATCACTTCCATATAGTGTTGTTACTAAATAATTAAAAAAGAATTTAATATGAAATTATCTAAAATTTTAGGTATACTCCTTTTAGCCTTCACCCCCTTACTAAACTCATGCTCTGAGGAAAATGAAACATCTGTAACACCCTCTATAAATCAAAACTTTAATCTTACAAGTGCTACAGCAACTTATAATGATGATTTAGAACAAATAGAAATGACAGTTAGTGTGGCAGGCATAGCGGGTGAAACCATACCAAAACCAATAGGTAAACAAGATGGAGCAACTGTTCTGGGGTATGTTTTTCCGACAGATTTAAATAGTAATGATGTCGGATTTGGAGATACTGAAGGTATTGTAGCCATGGCACTTACATCTCATCCAGACTTTGATGACACTCCTTTATGGGATGAGAATAATGACAGAAATTATAAGAATGATGGAGCTGTATGGCATTCTCATTGGGTTTTATTGGTCAATGATTCTAGAGTAGAAGGAGGGTTGTCTGTAAAGGAATTTAAAGATGGTGATTTGAACGTACAGTTACCTCCTACGAATCCTGGGATGAAAATGTACATGGATTCTCCTGGTTACCAAGTTGTTAAAAACAAAAATTCAATGACAGTAGTTATTCCAAAGGCATTTGTAAATAATAAAACTACCTTTAAATTTGATGCTGTTTCTGCCCGCATGAAGGTTAATACTTCTAAATCAAATCTACCTTTACTAGGGGTATATGAAGTTTATGAAATATTATCAGGAAATTTATCAATGCCTTACCAAGTACAATAACATTGATGGCTTAAGTAAACAAAAAATTACAACTGTTTTTGTCTATTAATTTGACATTTTTATCAGATTATTACACTAATAAATCATACGAATAAATTCGTATGATTTATTTTATTTTTAGAACTTAATTAGCAATAACTAATTACAAATGTCTTTGAATACCTGAATTATTAATGAATGGTAATGGCGTATACCAATTAATTTTACGATCTCTTATATGATGAGGTAGATCTTCTTTAGACCTTAAAAATTCTTCTCTAACTTTATTTGTATTTGCATTGGTATTATTTTTAATATATTCTCTGAGTTTTTCTTTTGCTTTAATTGTAAGATCTGAGTTTAGTTCATGTGTTGTTCCTGCAACACTGTTTAAGAGTAAGACGGGATAATCTGGAGATGTATTTGAAGGAATCATGATTGTTTTTCCTAAGGAATTGACACCTAGCAAGTATGATTTTTTTTCATATTGAGGTACAAAAGCAATTATAAAGTCACGCTCTTTATTGCCTATTGAAGGCTTATAATAAGTGAAATCTGAATTCTTTAAAAAACTTTTATAATAAAGATTTTCTTTTTCAATTCGCTGTTGAGCCTCTAAACTTTCTTTTGAATTTTGCTCTTGTTTCTCTTTATCGAAGATAGCAAGTGCTTTTGAAAAGCTTACCCTATCATTATCTTCGAACTCCTCCAATAATGAAGATTTACCACCTTCTTTAAAAATTTGCTTTGAAAGCCAATTTAATACTTTTATTTGACTGTCTTCTGATATCATTTTCTTTTGAACTGGTCTCATTACCTTACCATTGTCAATCGTATCAACAACATTGTCCTGACACGAAATTACTATTAACGGAATAAAAATTAATATCCACTTATATACTTTCTTCATTTATTTCTTTTGATTAGGTTAAATTTAAATATTTGTTTTACAATAAATGTTTTGCTTTGATATTTACCAAAAAATCTTTTTTATTTAATTTAATATGTATTGTGAGCTAAATTTTATTATTCCACCTGATTAAAAACGCTCATAATTTCTTTATTACGTTCAAGATCAACTATTATATAAATTTATTTTTACTAATTAATCAAGAACTTTATACGGTCAATGAAATCTCTTTCAATCATTAGGAATCCCCTTTTTCGGATAAAAAAAACGATTTTATTCCCTATGCCTTTTCTCACGCCTTATGTGTTACTTACTTCTAATCAATAAAATTATACTGATATTAGCTAATTTCATATTTATTAATGTATTTTCGCCACAAAAATATTGCGATTTCAAAACAAAAACAACAGGGATTAACACCCTATTAACACCCCTAAAACACGCATAAAAACAAACCAAAGGCGAGTATCAAAACTATCCTTTAGCGATAGCAAATAATTATATTTTATATATCAGCATAGTATCAAAAATAATATTATCTAAAACAATTAAAATAAAAATCAGTTTGGTATCTAATAAAGCAAAACACTCTTTAAAAACCCATCAACCTTCAAACTAAACAACTCGTAAAAACCCTATCATAATTACATCAAAATCCCTGATTAAAAAAAACTTTTAATTTGGTTTAATTTGTAGTGATATCTTTTCAGTGAATGGGAATTTTATCAAATGAATAATTAAAAGTTTCATTCAAATACGTGGGCCACAAAAAGGAATTTAACTTAAAACTAGGTCAGTAATAACATTGTTATACAAAGCACTCACTATAGAGCCTTATGTTTTTGCTGATTTAAACTAAAAAACAAATATTTATGAATAATTTTTTTAAAATAACAGTACTAAGTTTATTAATATACTCGTGTTCTTCTAATAGAACTGAAGAAGAAGTCGCTTTAAGCGAATCAGTAAATACAGAAATAAATAAACAACAACTTAAAAAAGAATCAAGAAATAATACAAGACGAATTATAGCTGGTAAATATGAATTAACACAAAGTAGTACAGGTATTCATAGAAACCAATCAATCAAATTAAGATTTAGAACTGACGGACCACTTATAGAATCAGTAAACAGTCCATATTGTTTTGATTTTAATGCTTCATTGAGAAAAATAGATGCAAATCCAACACGAGTTGGGTCAAAATATATGGGCGAAATAGGTTTTTACTCACTTCTTTTATTACAACATGTCGATCAAGAAACTTTTAGACCTATTGAATGTGATGAAGCAGAGCAAATTTTAGAGAACTTTGCTCCATTTTTCTGGAATCCAGATACCGTATTAAATAATGTAGAAGATCCTACTATGATCACAAAGTTTACCTATGATGCAACTTCTGGAAAGTTAACTCTTTTATCAGAAGATAATGAAACTACAAAATTTGTTTTTAGCAAAATAGATTAGTAAATATGAAGACTCTTTCTACTATTATCTGTCTTTCTTTTATTATCATCTTGACAGGAATTTCTTGTTCTCAAGATAAAGAAGATAATTATAATATTGATAATCTTAAAATGGAAGCTAGATCTTCTCATAAATTTACAATAAGAGAAGCTAGAAGGTTAATTTCTGGGAATTATAAAATGGTATGGAGCACAAATAATGTTCATTTAGAACAAGATATTAAATTAAAGTTTAGAGTATCAGGTAACTTTATTGAATCAATTGATGATCCATATTGTTATAAATTCCATGCTGGATTTAGAAAAATAGACAAAGACCCTGTTATTAATGGACCTTTATACAGCGGTACAATTGGTTTTTACAATTTAATTGTAACAAAAACAGGAGATCCTGATGATTTTGGTTGCAGTCAATATTATTCTTTATTTCATAACCTAATACCTTATTTCTACAACTATTATGCTGTTGTTTATGGTAGGAATGACCCACGACTTATTACTAGGTATTCTTACAATAAAAACACCAAAGTACTTGTAATTTCTTCAGAAGATGAAGAAACAACTAAGTTTATTTTTAAAAGAATAGAGTACTAAAAAAGTAATGCCTATCAGTTTATTATGATAGGCATTATTATTTTTTTGCAGAACTACTTGGTTAGTTCTTGAAATAATTTTTCTAAATTTTTATTCTCCTTATTTAAACCAAGAATTTTTAACCCATTATCATGAGCAAAATCAAAAATAACAGGACGCATATCTTTTGTGGTTTCGAACTCTAATATCCAATTATTTTCAATTGTGTTTTTAAACCCGCAAATATTAGGAAGCCTTTTTATAAACTGTTCTTCTAATTTATAATCAAAAGTAACTTCTATAACTTGTTTTTCACCAGATTTAAGTTCTTCTAAGGATTTATCTACCACTAATTTTCCTTTGTTGATAATTATAACCCTATCACAAATCGCTTCAACCTCCTGCATTATATGAGTCGATAATAATACTGTTTTATCTTTACCTAATTCTTTAATTAATTGACGAATTTCTACAAGTTGATTTGGATCCAATCCTGTTGTTGGCTCATCTAAAATTAAAACCTCCGGATTATGTAAAATTGCTGCTGCTAAACCTACACGTTGTCTATACCCCTTTGATAATTGTTTTATTCGCTTATGTACTTCTGGGAGTAACCCGACTTTTTCAATAGTATAATCTATTTTATTTTTCTCTACTTTATGTATGCTTGCATGAAACTGTAGATATTCTCTTATATACATATCCAAATAAAGTGGATTGTGCTCAGGTAAATACCCTATTTTTTTTTGTACTTCAATCGGGTTTTCAACAACATTGATATCACATACAGTTACTAACCCACTACTAGGCTTTACAAAACCTGTTAATATTTTCATTGTTGTAGACTTTCCTGCTCCATTTGGTCCTAAAAAACCGACTATCTCCCCTCTCCTTGCCTCAAAAGAAATAGAATTAACGGCTATTTGTTCGTTATAATTCTTTGTTAACGAAGTAAGCTGTATTGACATAATTTATTTATTTCTATTATAGGAAACGAAAGTATAATCGTATTTATTTTGACCGTCTGCTTCAAAGCGTTTTCGACTTACCTCTTTCCACTGTTTTGCATTAATCTCAGGAAAAAAAACATCGGCGTCAAATGAAGCGTTTATATAGGTAATATCTAACTTATCAACCAAATCATTTTCTAATACTTGCTTGTAAACTTGGGCTCCTCCAATAATAAAGATTTCTTTACCTTTTTCTACAAAACTAATAGCTTCCTTTATGCTATTAGCTATCAAACATCCATCTTTCTTGTAATTTGGATCTCTTGTTACAATAATATTAGTCCTATTTGGCAACGGTTTTCCAATACTTTCAAATGTATTACGCCCCATAATGATCGTATTTCCAGAAGTTAGCTTTTTAAACCTTTTTAAATCTGCTGGAAGATGCCAGATGAGTTCATTCTCTTTCCCTAATTCATTGTTTTTTCCTATGGCTGCAATTACCGTTATCATTTGATAAAAATTGTTTTTTTATTTAATTTCTATAATATTGAATTCAAAATCAATCAATACACAAAAATATAAATCTCTGTAATTTCTGTACAAACCTCTATTGAAAGTTTTTGCATTTCTTATGCCTAAAGTTATATTGGATTAATAACTAAAAAACGTTTATAAAAAATATTTTTTCAGTTATTTACCCCCTTTTCTCTTTTTATTGTTCGTTACTTATATAGCGACTTTTCCTTTGATATGGGGATGCGGATCGTAATCTACCAATTCAAAATCTTCAAAAGTGAATGCTTCTATATCCTTTATTTTCGGATTCATTTTAATCGTCGGAAGTTTTTTAGGCGTTCTTGACAATTGCAATTCTAGTTGCTCCACATGGTTGTTATAAATATGGGCATCTCCGAAGGTATGTACAAATTCTCCTGACGCATAACCACACACCTGAGCAACCATCATCGTTAACAAGGCATACGAAGCAATATTAAACGGCACTCCTAAAAATATATCTGCACTTCTTTGGTACAATTGACAAGATAGTTTACCATCTGCAACATAAAATTGAAAAAAAGCATGGCAGGGTGGTAATGCTGCTTTGCCATTGGCTACATTTTCGCTAAAGGATTTTGAAGTATCTGGTAAAACCGAAGGATTCCAAGCAGAAACTAACATTCTTCTACTATTCGGATTGGTTTTTAGGGTTGCTATTACCTCCTTTAATTGGTCTATCTCATCACTATTCCAATTTCGCCATTGGCGGCCATAAACCGGCCCTAAATCTCCATTTTCATCCGCCCACTCGTTCCAAATACGAACCCCATTCTCTTGTAAATAGTGAATATTAGTATCTCCTTTTATGAACCACAACAATTCGTAAATGATCGATTTTAAATGTAGTTTTTTGGTGGTAACCATAGGGAAACCTTTTTCCAAATCAAAACGCATTTGGTATCCAAAAACACTTTTCGTTCCAGTACCTGTTCGGTCCCCTTTTTCATTTCCACTTTCTAAAACGTGCTTTACTAAATCTAAATATTGTTTCATTTCTCTCGTAATTCTTACAACTAAATATAATCTGTAAAAATAAAAAAGCTTTGACATTTAATGCGAAAGCTTTTCAACTTTCTATTCATAAGTTATTAACGAAAATAGCGTCTTATATTTTTATCCTTGCCACTATTTCTTCCTTGTCTTTTCGAGTTAATCGAATTACGCTAGCCTCTTTACTAGCATTCTTTTTCCCTTGGTTTGTATATATGGTAACTTTAAGGAATGTCGGGGTTTCGAGCTTCTGCTTTCTATCTCCAAAATAGTTGATTTTGATATAATAAAATCCTTTTTGTGCCTTTTTTAGATGAAAACACTCTGACCCAAACCCTTCGGTTCCATCTTTGGATAATACGCCGCCTTGTTTTGTTGTTGGTTTAGCGTAATAACACTCTTCTCTATTAGGGTCGATGATATGTAAATCAATCTCGGTATCGTTGTGATTCCAATCGATTACCACTCTTACATCATAACCTATTTTATCTGTGCGAAACTCTTTTGGAATTATAGTGAGATCCAAATCCTCTTTGTATGCTGCATAGAGTAATTTTATCTCCTTTTTAGCTATGGCTTCCATCCCTTTAAAAACTCTTGCTTGGGGATGCTCTTTGTATATTTTTCCTGAGATAATGTCCCAAAAAACAGTATATACCTTTTGGCAAAGCCCCATATTTTGATAGGCCAATGCCTTTAGTTCTTGGTAGCTATCTGGATATAACTCGGCCATATTAGATAAGATTCTAGCAACATATTTTTCTGCCTTAAATTTCGAGTAAAAGAAGCTTGACACATCCAAATAATAGTGTGGTAGCTCTTTATAGCTCTCTCTTTGTCTGAGGTAGAACAGATACGCATTTCCTTTATCTTTAAAAAACTCTAGCGCATATATATAAGGTGTTTGCACCTCTCTTTTCTCTACTTGTAAAGTTTCTTTATGCTTGGGCACATTGTTGTGTTGCCTAGTGATTCCATTATTTCTAGATGTAGGCCTAACTGGATTCGCATTTACCATAGTTTCGCCATCTACCGAAATAGTGATCGGTAGGGTATACGACACTTCCACAAGCCTTCCTCTTTGTTTTCCATTTATCTCCAAGGTCAAACGCGCTATTTCTTGCCCTTCGCCAAGAGGAAATCGCAATTCTCCTTCCATTACCCTTTGCTTAGCATTGTAAAAAGTCATATCGTAATGTGTTAATCGCCCTATTACCCGTTGACGGTATGGATATGTAAGGAAGATAATGCCAATTGTTTTTGACTTTGAACCGCTGTAATCAAAAAGAGGAGTAGTACGCTAAGTATATTTTTCATAGGATATTTTTACATAAGCGGAAACAAAATCCATACCCAAAAAAAGCACCAACAAAATCGTTGGTGCTTTTTATATTTTTTAAATCATTGTCTATCCAATAATCATTCCTGCAATAGTAGCTGACATTAAAGAAGCAATCGTCCCTCCAATAAGTGCTTTTATACCAAACTCAGATAACGTTTTTCGTTGACCTGGAGCCAATGAGCCTATACCGCCTATCTGAATACCAATAGAAGCAAAGTTTGCAAAACCACAAAGCATATAGGTTGCCATTATTACCGATTTATTGAAAGTGAAATGAGTTACGTTAGAAACATCTTTTAATTCAGCTAATTGAATATAACCAACAAATTCACTAGCTGCAAGTTTTATTCCGAGCAACTGTCCCATAAGTGCCATATCCTCGCTAGCCACTCCAATTAACCACATCAAAGGGGCAAAAATGTACCCTAAAATAAACTCTAATTTTAAAGAATCATATGGTGTTGAACTTGCTATAAACTCATTTAGCGAAGTAAATTTCCAATTAAAATATGCTATTCCATCAAAACTACCTATCCCACCAAGAATACCATTGATCATTGCAATAAACGCAACAAAAACAAGTAACATAGCGCCAACGTTCATTGCTAATTGTAATCCCTCAGTAGTACCATTCGCAATAGCATCTAAAATATTTGACCCAATTTTCTCTTGAGAAACCTGCACATCAGTATTAACTTTTTCATTTTGAGGATATAAAATCTTAGATATAATAATAGCGCCCGGAGCGGCCATTACTGAAGCTGCTAATAAATGTTTTGCATACATCAGTTTTAACGCTTCGTCATTTCCTCCTAAAAACCCAATATATGCAGCTAAAACTGCCCCTGCAACAGTAGCCATCCCTCCTATCATAACAAGAAGCATTTCTGATTTATTCATTTTCTCAAGATATGCTTTAATAAGTAGAGGGGCCTCTGTTTGACCTAAAAATATGTTTCCTGCAACAGATAAACTTTCTGCTCCAGAAATTTTAAGAACTTTACTTAACGACCACGCCATAATTTTAACTACTTTCTGAATAACCCCCAAATAAAATAGTAAAGAAGTTAATGCTGAGAAAAAAATAATGGTTGGCAACACTTGAAAAGCAAAAATGAATCCGAAAGTATCCATATCGGAAATCAGCCCTTTAAATAAAAACTCACTTCCTGATTGCGTGAATTCTAAAATCTTAACAAAACCTTTACCTATAAAATCGAAAACCGACTGCACTAATGGGATTTTCAACACCCCAATAGCTATTAATATTTGAAAAGCCAATCCAATACTTACTGTTTTCCAATCAATAGCTTTTCTATTAGAACTTAAAACAAAAGCTAATAGAAGAAGAACAAACATTCCAATACTTCCTCTTAAAATGCTTTTAATAGAAAACCCTTGACTAGGAATAATCTCTTCCTTCTTCATCTCTAATGGGTTAGTTCCAAAAGAACCATCACTAGATAAAGCTTGATTCGTTTGTGTTTTATAAAATTTGTATAGTATATTTTTTTCTGATAATACTAAAGAAGTGTCGGACAATTCTATAATATTGTAATATCGTACTGTATCCTTTGGATAGGAGTAATTGAAAATCAGCAAATTATTCTGACGTATGTATGTTCCAACAGATTTTAGACTATCCTTTGACGCTAAAGTGTATTTAAAGTTTCTCTCTGATAACTCGAAGGTATCATTTTTACTAACAGATACAATTTCCTTTCCGTCTATATTTTGTATTGAAGAAAACCTCCATGTTTTCTGAATGCTTTGTGCTGTTAAAGCAAAAGAAACACAAAGCATTAAAAAAGTTAATACTTTTTTCATTCTTATTAAATTTTTAATAATTTAAGATCGCTTACTTATCTCATCACGAATTTTTGCCGCAAGTTCATAGTCTTCATTAACAACAGCATCATTTAACTGATTGTGCAGTTCATTAATAGACATATCTGAAAAAGTATTTTCATCAGTATCTAAAGCTAATTCAAACTCATCATCTCCTTCTTCTATAATATCGGAAAGGTCCTCATCAATTTTTAAATAAATACCTGCTTTATCTAAAATATTTTCGTAAGTAAAAATAGGTGCCTGAAAACGAACAGCGAGTGCAATGGCATCAGATGTCCTTGTATCAATAACCTCTTCTTCTCCATCTCTCTCACATAGTAAACTTGAGAAAAACACACCATCTACCAATTTATGGATGATTACTTGCTTTATTTTTATATTATATCGATCTGCAAATGTTTTAAAAAGATCATGTGTTAGCGGCCTTGGAGGTTTAATCTCCTTTTCAAGCGCTATTGCAATTGACTGTGCCTCGAAAGCACCTATAATAATTGGTAATGTTCGTTTACCTTCGACTTCACTCAATACTAAAGCGTATGCACCGCTTTGAGTTTGACTGTAGGAAATTCCTTTAATAGTTAGTTTTATAAGACCCATTTATCATCAACAAAAATAAAAAAGACTGTCTAACTTAGGCTTTGTTAAAGTTGTAGACAGCCTTTTATAAGTGGGCACAATTTAATAAAATTATGCGTTCTTTACTATTTTCTTGAAAAGAATATTACTACTAAATCTTAACTTTCTTTAAAAGCTCTTAGTTTTTCTATTAATTCAGGTACAACATCAAATGCATCTCCTACGATTCCATAGTCTGCCGACTTAAAGAAAGGCGCCTCTGCATCCGTGTTAATTACAACCTTAACTTTGGAAGCGTTTACTCCTGCCAAATGTTGAATAGCTCCTGAAATACCAATTGCTATATATAGGTTTGATGCCACAGGCTTACCTGTTTGCCCAACATGCTCACTATGGGGTCTCCACCCTAAATCTGAAACAGGCTTTGAACAAGCCGTAGCTGCACCAAGTACATCAGCTAATTCTTCAACCATCCCCCAATTCTCAGGCCCTTTTAACCCTCTACCACCAGACACAACAACATCTGCATCTGCAATCGTAACTTTTCCAGTAGCTTTATCAACAGATTCTGATTTAACTGTTAATTCAGTTAACGACGCCTCAAAGCTCTCAACATTACCATTTACTTGATTTTCAAATACACCAAAAGAATTTTTAGCTAACCCAATTACCTTTTTTTCTGTAGAAATAATAGTATTATTGAATCCTTTATTTGAAAAGGCCTTTCTTTTTACAACAAATGAATCAGTACTTTCAGGCAAAGCAACAACATTAGAAGCATAACCAGCCTCCAATATAACAGAAACCAAAGGAGCTACCGTCAATCCATCAATACTAGAGTCAATTATCACTAAATTTGACGACTTTGACTCAGCAACCTGAGCTATAACAGATGCGTAAGCTTTTGCATTGAATGAAGATAAGTCGTTTTTAACCTCTACAACATTCGTCGCTCCGTACACAAATAATTCTGAAGCATCTCCACCATTAATTGTTAATGTTACTAAATCAGTACCTAACTGTTCAGCTACTTTTTTCCCGTATGAAACAACTTCGAAAGCTGTTTTTTTAAATTTTCCTTCCGATGAATCGGCAAAAACTAATACAGACATAATTTTATATTTTTTGAATTTGACGATACTATATTGTAATAAGTAAACGTCAAGTTAATTTTACTTTTTATATTGCTTTTGCTTCGTTATGCAATAAATTGATTAACTCATCCACACTATCTACAAGTTTTACAGCACCCTTAGGAGCTGGCTTTTCAAAAGTTTGAGTTGATGTGGCTGCTACTGCCCCTGAAGACTCAACAACACTCAACGGTTTCTTTCGAGCCATCATAATTCCTCGCATGTTAGGAATTCGCAAATCTTTTTCTTCAACAATTCCTTTTTGACCTGCTACAACCATTGGTAAAACAGATGAAACCTTTTCTTCTCCCCCATCTATTTCACGCTCTAAAGAGACGTTAGTACCTTCAACTTCAATACCTACACATCCATTCACATAATTGTAATCCACTAAAGAAGCAAGCATTCCAGGAACCATTTGACCGTTGTAATCAGCAGATTCTTTTCCTGCTAAAACAAGATCATATCCTCCTTTTTTAACAACTTCTGCCAACTCTTTTGCTACCATCAAACCATCAGTAGGCTCTACATTTACTCTTATTGCATCATCTGCTCCAATCGCTAAAGCTTTTCTCAACGTTGGTTCAGTTGAAGCTCCACCAACATTAACAACTGTAACTTTAGCACCTTGCTTTTCTTTAAACCACATTGCCCTTGTTAAACTAAACTCATCATATGGATTAATCACAAATTGAACTCCGTTTATATCGAACTTGGTATTATTGTCTGTAAAGTTAATTTTTGAAGTGGTATCTGGAACATGACTTATACATACTAATATTTTCATATATCGTTATTTTTAAAAATCATTATTTGAACGACGAAGTTAAGGATTTTTTTTAAAAAATACTATGCACGCATAGTATTTTTATTACAAAAAAAAGAGTTTTAATTATTGTCTTACAATGACAATAATGATTACAACTCTATTTATATTTAGAAAATAAAAACACCATTAAAACTAAAAAATTAATATTTACTACAATGAAAAATAAAAATTTATAATTTAACTATAAAATTAATTAGGTAAACTACCTACATTAAACAAAAAGCCTCTCAGGAATCGATGAATAGCTAAAACTCAAAAACAGGCTTACGTTCTCAAAATTTTCACACATTTTAACACTTTTAGAATTCTATTATCATAAACAAATTCACTTTTTTAAATCTATTTTTCTTAATTTTGCAGACTTGATAAACAACTACTTATAAAACGTATGAAAACAGTACAATTTAGAGAAGCCGTTTGCGAAGCAATGAGCGAAGAAATGCGTAGGGATGAAACGATTTATTTAATTGGAGAAGAGGTTGCTGAATATAACGGAGCTTATAAAGCTAGTAAGGGTATGCTTGATGAATTTGGAGAAAAACGTGTTATTGATGCTCCGATTGCTGAATTAGGTTTTGGAGGGATTGCTGTTGGCTCTGCAATGAATGGAAATCGTCCCATTGTTGAGTATATGACTTTCAATTTCTCATTGGTTGGAATTGACCAGATCATCAATAATGCTGCTAAGATTAGACAAATGAGTGGAGGCCAATTTAATTGTCCTATTGTATTTAGAGGCCCCACGGCTTCTGCAGGACAATTAGCAGCAACACATTCGCAAGCCTTCGAAAGTTGGTATGCAAACTGTCCTGGTTTAAAAGTTATTGTTCCATCAAATCCTTATGATGCTAAAGGACTATTGAAAGCAGCAATACGGGATGACGATCCAGTAATTTTTATGGAATCAGAACAGATGTATGGTGACAAAATGGAAATACCTGAAGGAGAATATATCATACCTATAGGTGTAGCTGATATTAAAAGAAAAGGAACTGATGTTACTGTTGTTTCTTTCGGAAAAATAATTAAAGAAGCATATAAAGCCGCGGATAAGTTAGCAGAGGAAGGAATATCTATAGAAATCATTGACCTACGAACAGTAAGACCGATGGATCATAAAGCAATTTTAGAGTCTGTAAAAAAGACAAATAGACTTGTTATTTTAGAAGAAGCATGGCCTTTTGGTAATGTTTCTTCAGAAATTACTTTTCGAGTTCAAGAGGAAGCGTTTGACTATTTAGACGCCCCAATTAAAAGAATAAACACAGCTGATACTCCAGCTCCTTATTCTCCTGTTTTACTCGAAAAATGGTTACCGAATTCTGATGATGTTATAAAAGCAGTAAAAGAGGTTTTATATATTAAATAACCTCATAACAAAGAATAAAAAACAAAATCCTTTTGATTTTCATAATCAAAAGGATTTTGAAGTAAAAAAAAATGAATGAAAAATAAAATTCTATATCTATTTTTATTGATAACCTCATCGATAAGTGCCCAGCTTACAATACAAGGAAAAATAGTTGATGAGTTTAATAATCCGCTTCCTTTTGTAAATGTTATATTAAAGAAAACAACACACGGAACAATTACAGACGATGACGGGAAGTTCTTTTTAAAAACAAAAAAGTATAGAGGTACACTAGAAATATCGTTTATTGGATTTGAAAGCCAAGTGATAAAAGTTAATAAAAAAACTAAATACTTAAATATTGTTCTTAAGGAAGAATCAAACCAGCTTGAAGAAGTTGTTGTTGTTACAAAGCCAAAAAAGCGTTTAAAAAAAGAAGAAAATCCAGCTTACAAAATACTAAAAGAACTCTGGAAGAGAAAAAGAAAACTTGGTTTAAAACTTGTTAATCACTTTGAATACAAAAAACACTCAGCTATTGAAATTGGTTTGAATAACCTCGATACAGTATTTCTAAAAGGCATCTTTAAAAAAAGCTATAAAGATGACATAAAGCAAATCAAATACGATAATGATGGAATCAACTATTATATACCAATTTATCTTCAAGAAATCATAACAAAAGTTTATGGAAATAATGAAAAAAATCTTATCAGGGAAGATATAAAAGCAGAAAAGGAAGAAGGATTAGGTGCACAAGGGTTCGTTTTTGATAGAATGTCAAATACATTTCAAAATATTGATATATTCAAAAACAACATCCGTCTTTTACAAAAATCATTCGTTAGCCCACTATCATCCAATGGTTTCGCAACCTATGACTATGTGCTATATGATAGTATTTCAAGCAACAATCAGAAACTTTATAACATATATTTCTTTCCCAGACGAAATGGAGATTTAGCCTTTCAAGGTAATGTTTGGATTGCTGACAAAAGCTATTCTGTAAAAAGAATTAAAATGGCTGTTCACAAGAGCATTAATTTAAATTTTGTTAGAGGTTTAAGTTTCGACAAAGAATTTGAAGTTAAAAATGATAGTATTTATCTTCCTTTAAAAAATACTTACAGTGGTGATTTTACTTTAATTGATAAAAACGAATCTAATAAAGGGCTCACCATCAAAAAAACTGTTTCTTTTAGTAATTACAGTCTTGATAATCCAAAACCACAAGATTTTTACAGAAAAAAACTGAATAAAATTAGACCCAATCAATTTGAAAGAGATGAAGAGTTTTGGAATAAATCGGCAAAAATTGTTGATGACGAAACTTATGCTATAATTAATACAGTTAAAAATAAAAAAAGAATACAAACAATAACAGGAGTTATTAATACCTTCGCTAATGGTTATATTAATACTGGACTTGATTTTCAAATAGGTCCATTATGGACATTATTTGCGAATAATCAAATAGAAGGTTTTAGAACAAAACTTGGTTTTAGATCCTTTAAAACAAAGGATGATCGTTTCAGATTAGCTGGACATATTGCTTATGGATTTAAAGACAAAAAAATAAAATACGGAATAGAAGGTAAATATCTTTTGTCATACAAACCTAGAATTAGTGTTGGTTTGGCTTATCAGGATGATATTGAACAATTAGGAAGTAATTTATTGAATACAACACAGCTACTAGGAAATACTTTTGGAACAACTGCCTTATTTAATAGAGGTGATAATTTTTTCTTATCAAAAGTTCAAAAATTCGCTACTAACTTTGATTATCAAATAAAGTTGAATTTTCATGTTGGATTTAACTTTTCACATTCAAAAATACGTTCAGCTTCCGAGGAAAAATTTTCTATGAGTTATTTAGATCAAAACTATAATTTTCAATCAGAAACAATTGATGTTGCTTCTGATATATATTTATCTTATACACCAGGAAGATTCGTTTATGGCTTGGGGGTAGAGCGAAGATTTGGACGAAATATTTTTCCCACATTAATACTAAACTATAGAAAGGGCTATAAGGGACCTTTTAACGGAACACATGATTATGACAAGATTCAATTCAAATACAATCACCCAATACTTTTAGGAGAATTAGGTTTATTAGACGCAACGCTTGAAGCAGGAAAAACTTTTGGAACTGTACCTATCGGAATCTTAAGTGCTATACCTGCAAACCAATCATTCTCTCTAGTTAAGAACACTTTTTCTTTACTAAATTATTATGATTTTGTTACAGACGCTTATGCAGCGACACATTTAGAACATCATTTTAATGGTTTTATTTTTAATAGAGTTCCTTTATTAAAAAAGCTTAAATTAAGAAGTTTGATTACTTTCAGAGCTGCTTATGGTAGTATCTCAAATGATAATAGAGCAATCAATCTCTCTAACATAAAATACAACACCCCTGACAATCTTTATTACGAATATGGAGTAGGTATTGAAAATATTGGCTATGGAAATCTTAGATTCCTTAGAATCGATGCCATATGGCGAAGTAATTATACTCCTCCAGCTGGGCCACTAGTACTTCCAACACCTAAATTTGCAATTAGAATTGGTATAAAGCCAGGGTTATAAATCCAACTCTCTATAAAATAAGAGTTTTTTAACTGAAAAAAGCTAAAAAATAGCTAAGTTTGCCATCTTATTTTAGAAAACGAAGAAAAGTTAACAAGTATATGACTGCAAAAGAAAAACAAACAGTAGACGTTTTAATTGAAATTCCAAAAGGAAGTAGAAATAAATATGAATATGACTTCGAATTAAAAAAAATACGTTTTGATAGAATGTTATTCTCTTCGATGATGTATCCTGGTGATTATGGTTTTATTCCTGAAACGCTTGCATTAGATGGAGATCCTTTAGACGTATTAGTTTTAGGAGCAGAACCTACCTTTCCTATGTGCGTTATGGAAGTAAAGCCTATAGGTGTTTTTCATATGGCTGATGAAAAGGGGCCAGATGAAAAAATAGTTTGTGTACCTGTTTCTGATCCTATCTGGAACAAATACAACGATCTTTCCGATTTAAATCCTCATAGAAAAGATGAAATCACACATTTTTTCCAAGTATATAAAGATCTAGAAAAGAAAAAAGTAGATGTTGGAGACTGGGGAGATGCTAATGAGGCTTACGAAATTCTTCAAAAATGCATTGATCGTTATAAAGAAAGCGAACATAAAAGTAAAGGAAATTTCACTATTTAGATAGTAATAAATTATACAAATAAAAACTCTCAGAAAACTCTGAGAGTTTTTTATTGCTCATTGATTTAGTTATATTTACAATACTATAACTAATCAAATAACAAAAAACATGAAACAAAACATGATTTATGCGCCTATTATACTGGCAATCATTGGACTCATTTTTATGTATATAAAAATGATTTGGGTGAAAAAACAAGCTGCCGGTAATGAAAAAATGCAATCTATCTCAAAAAGCATAAAAGATGGCGCTCTTGCTTTTTTAGCTGCTGAATACCGCCTATTATTAATTTTTGTAATTATTGCTTCATTAGCTTTATTTGCTATATCTAAAATAGTGTCAACAACAAGCATAATGATTGTTCCAGCATTTATAATAGGAGCAATTTTTTCAGCTTTAGCTGGAAATATAGGAATGAGAATTGCAACAGATGCTAATTCTCGTACTGCTGAAGCTGCAAAAACTAGCTTACCCCAAGCCTTAAAAGTCTCTTTTGGAGGTGGAACTGTAATGGGCCTTGGTGTAGCCGGTCTTGCCGTTTTAGGTTTAGGACTTTTTTTCTTGTTATTCATCAATCAATTCATTGTTGATCAAAATAATTTCTACAATGAAATGACAGTTGTACTTGAAGCACTAGCTGGTTTTTCTCTTGGGGCTGAGTCCATTGCTTTATTTGCAAGAGTTGGAGGAGGTATTTACACTAAAGCTGCTGACGTAGGCGCTGATTTAGTTGGAAAAGTAGAAGCGGGAATACCCGAAGACGATCCTAGAAATCCAGCTACGATAGCTGACAATGTTGGAGATAATGTTGGAGACGTTGCAGGTATGGGAGCCGACTTATTTGGTTCTTATGTTGCTACGGTATTAGCTGCAATGGTTTTAGGAAACTATTTAATAAGAGACATGTCAATTGGAACTAATTACACTGATGACTTTAATGGCATGGGGCCCATACTGTTACCCTTAGTGATTGCTGGAATTGGTATAATATCATCAATTATAGGTACATTTTTAGTTGGAATTAAAGATAATTCAGCTAAAGAAGCTCAAGTTCAAAAAGCACTTGATTTAGGAAATTGGATTTCAATTATCATTACATTAACAGCAAGTTTTTTCTTAATAAAGTGGATGTTACCCGAAACTCTACAAATGAACTATTTTGGAGAAGGAATACAAGAAGTAAACTCAATTAATGTATTTTGGTCTGCTTGTATTGGATTAGCTGTTGGTGCCTTAATATCTATTGTTACATCTTACTACACAAGTCTAGGTAAAAAACCGGTTTTAGATATTGTACAAAATAGTGCTACAGGTGCTGGAACTAATATAATTGCTGGTTTAGCTGTAGGGATGAAATCTACCTTTTTATCTGTTCTATTATTTGCAGCTGCGATTTACGGGTCTTATTATTTTGCTGGTTTCTATGGAGTTGCATTAGCAGCTTCCGCGATGATGGCTACTACAGCTATGCAATTAGCAATTGATGCATTCGGGCCTATTGCAGATAATGCAGGAGGTGTAGCTGAAATGAGCGACCTAGAAGAACATGTTCGTGAGCGTACAGATATCTTAGACTCTGTTGGAAATACAACTGCCGCAGTCGGAAAAGGCTTTGCCATTGCTTCAGCAGCCTTAACAGCACTTGCCTTATTTGCAGCTTATGTTACTTTTACTGGGATAGATGGAATCAATATTTTTAAAGCCGATGTATTAGCTGCTTTATTTATTGGCGGTATGATTCCTGTTATATTTTCAGCATTAGCAATGCAATCTGTTGGTAAAGCTGCTATGGAGATGGTTCATGAAGTTCGTAGACAATTTAATGAAATACCAGGCATTATGGAAGGAACAGGCGTACCTGAATACGCTAAATGCGTTGATATTTCAACAAAAGCAGCATTAAAAGAAATGTTATTACCCGGATTAATTACCATAATAACACCAGTAATTATTGGAATTATATTTGGCGCAGAACCTTTAGGCGGATACATGGCCGGTGTATGTGTTTCAGGAGTAATGTGGGCTATTTTCCAAAATAATGCAGGAGGAGCATGGGATAACGCCAAAAAATCATTTGAAGCTGGAGTTGAAATAAATGGTGAAATGACATACAAAGGATCAGATGCTCATAAAGCAGCAGTGACAGGTGATACAGTAGGTGATCCTTTTAAAGATACCTCTGGTCCTTCTATGAATATTTTAATAAAGCTAACTTGCTTAGTTGGGTTAGTAATTGCTCCTATTTTAGGGGGACATTCGTCTAAAAGCAATATTGATCATGAAGCAAATTCAGAAAAAATAGATCACGAAATTCAAAAAGTTACTATTTATGATAGTGTCGTTTCTTCAAATACTATAAGTAAAAATGATAAAGTTATAACTAACATAGAAAAAGAAAAATAAAAGTATCAATCCTTTATAAAATTAAGTCCTTACATTAAATTTTAAATGTAGGGACTTTTATTTATCATAAACTGTAAACTATCATTTGTTGTTCTTTGAGCTAATCGGTTGATTCCATTTTCAGTTAATTGCAATACTCTTGGGTAACCTCCTGTAACTTGACAATCTCTCATCAATATAACTAATTTGCCAGATGGTGTAAGTTGCACTGTACCAGGCAAAACTGCAGATGTCAACATTGAACCAAAATTATTTGGTATTAATTTATTTAAACGATATCCCATCCTACTATTGTCGTTCGATATTACAAAGTGCTGACTTGTTAGGGCTTTTTTTTGCTCGTTAGACAACAAGTTGAATTCTGCCCCTTCGAAACATTGAATATTATTATTTAAAAAAAAATTTGATGGAGTTCTAATCACTCCTCTAAAGTTGTTCAACTGGTACTTAAAATTATTCTGGAAAGGTAGTAGCATTGCTTTTTCTAGTTTCGTGTTTGAAGTAATTCCCTCAAACCAACTTCTACTTTTAAGAACCTTATCTGTTTTAATTCCTCCTTTGACACCAATATAAGTTCTTGCGCCATATTTTCTTTTCCCAAAAGCTAAAACACTTCCTTTTTTAGCAAAAAAAGGAACATTTAACCTAATTAATTTAGAATCTAATGATACAGAGAAATCTGCTCCCGATACACATAAATAGCAGTTTTCTAAGAACAACAATCGTACCCCTCCAAAAAACACTTCTATAACAGCATCATTCAAATTATTCTCCAATAAAATGTTAACCAACTTACCTGAATAAGAATCCATTACACCTCCTAATGGAACTCCAATAGACCGGTATCCATATCTACCTAAGTCTTGTATTGATGCATAAAAGCCAGAAGAAAGAACTTTTATCATAAAACTTCTTTTTTTAAGTTAAATTTTCCTGTGGACACCTCTCTCTCTATTGCTAAATATTCCTTTTCACTAATCGAATAGAACTTTAATTTATCTCCAGGTTTTGCAAAACATGGTTCAGTTTTATTTACATCAAAAAAGGAAACAGGAGTTCTGCCTATAATATGCCAACCTCCCGGGCTTTCCATTGGATAAATACCAGTTTGACTTCCACCGATAGCTACAGAACCTCTGGAAACCTTTAGTCTTGGCGTATCTTTTCGGTCGATATGGAGCTTTTTATCTAAACCTCCTAAATACAAGAAACCAGGTAAAAAACCAATAAAAAAAACGGTATAAATCATTTTTGTATGTAAATTGATTATCTCATCAATAGAAATACAATTATTATTGATAATTTCATTTAAATCAATCCCAAATTTTCTATCATAACATACTGGTATTTTCCACAGTATACGCTCTACTTTATTTAATATAGGTTGGGTTTCATATAATTTTTTTAATTCTTGAATATTTTTTTTAAAATCAACTAGATTACTCTCAAAAATAAGTGTCATTGAATTATAACCCATCACTATATCATCAAGTAGAAAAAGTTTGGAATCGATAATTTTTTGTCTTAGGCCAATAATGTCTTCTAGAATAACCTCATCTATTGTCTTTTCCCATTCTATTATGATAGATTGGTCTCCGAAAATCTTGTATTTTAGTTCAAATTTATTCAAAGCAACGCTGTTTTAAATTTTGATTAGCCCTAGTTCTAAAAAATAATAGTTATCCATTTACTACAACTTAGCTACTTCAACTTTAATAGCCTTAAATTCATCAAAGAGATATTTAACCAACTCATTAGCGTTTTTATGATCCCCATGAATACAGAATGTATCAGCTAATAAAGGAATTTCTTTACCTGTAATCGTTCTCACCTTTCCTGTGTTCAAAACAGTGAGTATATGCGAAAAAACTTCTTCTTTTTGATTTATTAAAGCATTTTTATGTAATCTTGAGACAAGTGTTAAATTTTCATTATAATTTCTATCTCCAAAAGCCTCATACTTTATTTGAACTCCTCTACCCTTTGCTAACTTAGAAATAACTGATTGATCGGGAACATATAAATAGGTTTCTGGACAACATTCCAAAACAGTATCTACCACTACTTGGGCTGTTTTCTCATCAACAGCAGCAAGATTATAAAGAGCTCCATGTACTTTTATATGATGCATGCTTAAACCAAATTTCATCAAACTCTCCTTTACAAGTAGAATCTGATCTTCAAGACTTTTTCTCAGCTTATTTGAAGGAATATTAATAACTTTCCTCCCAAAATTTTCTCTATCTGGAAATGATGGATGGGCACCTACTTTAACATGATACTTTTTTGCCAATTGTATAACCTCGTTAATAATATTAGCATCACCCGCATGCCCACCACAGGCAATATTACAAGAGGAAATAAAAGGTAAAAGGTAATCCTCATTACCTACTCCTTCACCAACATCACAATTTATATCTACAACCATTTATAATAAATTAAATACTTTTAGAATACTCCTCAGCCCCAAAAAGATAGTTATTGCCAGTATACACAATACAATAAAATTCTGAAGTCTTGTATTGTGATATTTTCCCAAGACATTTTTCTTATTCATTATCCAGAGGAGGACTCCAACAATGATAGGTAATAATACTCCATTAGCTACTTGAGCAAACTTGATAATCTCAATCGGTTTTATCCCTATGGATGAAAAAATAACTCCTAAGACTAAAATCCCTCCCCAAATTAACTTAAACTTAATTGACTTCATGGTACCTTTCCATCCTAAACACCCTTTAACAACAAAAGCAGCGGCTAAAGGGGCTGTTATGGAAGATGTTACACCAGCTGCAAACAACCCAATAGCAAGAAAAAACTTTGAATATGAGCCATATAAAGGTTCCAAACCTAAAGCTAAATCAGCTCCATTATTGATACTTCCAGATGAAATACCAGAGGCTGAAATGATAATCGACATAGACACCACTCCACCCATCAAAATTGAAATAATAGTATCTTTTTTAGCAAGCGTTAATCCCTCTTTATTTTTCCATTTTTCTTTAACCAAAGAGGCATGTAAAAACAAATTGTATGGCACTACAGTTGTTCCTATTAAACCCATAATAGTAAAAAGACTATTTTCAGGAATAGTAGGCAAAAACACCCCCTTTAAAATAGCTGATAAACTTGGCTTAGTTATCACAGCTGTAATAACAAAAGATATGCTCATTAATAGAACAAGAATAACTAAAACCTTCTCCAATACCTTATAATTTCCAATTAACAATAGTCCAAATGCTATTAAACCAATAAGAATACTAAAAAAGTTCAAAGAAAAAGTCCCAAATTTTATACTAAAACTCCCTGTAATAGACTCTATCCCGATAACACTGCCACTAATATTACCAGCTTCATACGCAGCATTACCAATAACAATAGCAGAAAGAATGAGAAATATCATAAAGCCCCTTAGTATTGGTTCTTTTAACTCACTTCTTAAAACCTCTGACAAGCCTCTTTGAGAAATAATACCTAACCTTGCAGCCATTTCCTGAAGTGTAATGGTGGCAAATATTGAGAGTAACATAGCCCACAAAAGATGTGTTCCAAAATGAACTCCTGCCAACGTGCATAAAGTAACTGTACCCGGTCCAATAAAAGCTGCAGCTACAAGAGTACCAGGGCCTATATTTTTAAACAATTTATTAAGCATAGTAATATATTTATTCTGCTAAATGTAGTAAAAAGAAATTATCTGATTTAAGTTTCGTAGCTCATTTACATTTGTTTTATTTGGGTTTCTTATTTTTGCTCAATGCAAAGAGTGATTCGCAATTTTTCAATAGACAATCCAACTGAATTCAAACAAAAATTATTTGATTGGTCTAAACAATATGAAACGGTTGTATGGCTAGACTCAAATAATTACCAGCAAAAATATAGCTCTTTTGACTGTATGCTTGCTGTTGAAGAGTTTACCTCGATCAAAACAGACTACTTTAATGCTTTTGAAAAGCTAAAAGAATACCAATCACTAACAAAAGATTATATTTTTGGTTATATTTCATACGATGTTAAAAATGACGTTGAGGCATTAGAATCTAACAATCCAGATAGCCTTCATTTTCCTGATTTGTTCTTTTTTCAACCGCAAAAACTAATAACGATAAAAGATAAAAATGTTGTTTTTAGCTATTTAAATTTAATAGATGACGAGTTAGAGGAAGATTTTGAAGAAATTACGCAAGCTAATCCAACTATTATCAATTATGAAATAAGAAAACCGAAAGATAATCACTCGCTTAAAATAAAACTAAGAATTCACAAAAATCAATACCGTCAAAAAGTTACAGAAATTTTAGATCATATCCACAAAGGGGATATTTATGAGGCTAATTTTTGTCAGGAATTTTATGTAGAGAACGTGAATATTGATTCTTACGAAATGTATAAACATTTAAATGCAATATCCGAACCTCCGTTCGCCACGTTTCTCAGAAAAGAAGATCTTTATTTACTTTCAGCATCCCCAGAAAGGTACATTAAAAAAGAGAATAATAAAATAATTTCCCAGCCTATTAAAGGTACAGCAAAAAGATTTGTAAATAAAGTTGATGATGATAAGATTGCCTTTGATCTTTCCAGAGATGATAAAGAAAGGTCTGAAAATATAATGATTGTTGATCTTATAAGAAATGACCTATCAAAAACAGCCAAAAAAGGTAGCGTAAATGTTGAAGAATTATGTAATGTATACACATTTAAACAGGTACATCAGATGATTTCTACCGTAACTTCAACTGTTGATGATTCAACACACCCTGTTGATATTATCAAGAAAACTTTTCCAATGGGCAGTATGACAGGTGCACCCAAGGTATCAGCCTTGAAAATAATAGAAGAGCTTGAAGAAAGCAAACGTGGCTTATATTCAGGGACCGTTGGATACTTTACACCAGACGGGAATTTCGATTTTAATGTAATCATTAGAAGTATTTTGTATAACAAAAGTAACCAATATCTTTCCTTTTCGGTTGGGAGCGCCATAACGTCAAAATCTATACCTGAAAAGGAATATGAAGAATGTTTACTAAAAGCTAAAGCTATGAAACATGTTTTAACTAATTGATAAGAGAAAAAAATAATTTGATTAATGCTTTATTTTTACTTACCTTTTATATTTTGCAAACAAAATCATAATTAAGAAATCAATATGACTCAAGAGAGCTTCACTTACTCATTTCATGAAACACTATTTTTTGCACAGTACTGGAAACCAGAGAAGATCAAAGCTGTTGTAGTAATTATTCACGGAATGGGAGAACATTCTGGTAGATACCAACATGTTGCTCAAAAACTCGTAGCAAACGATTTTGCTGTCATCGCATTTGATCACTTCGGCCATGGAAAAACAAAAGGTAAAAGAGGCCATAATCCCGGATACTCTTTTGTACTAGACAGCATATCAGAATTAATACACAAAGCGAAAGATCTGTTTGGCAACTTTCCATTGTTTTTATATGGTCATTCAATGGGAGGTAATGCTGTTATTAACTATGTTTTACGTAAAAAAAATATTCTAAACGGAGTAATCGCCACGAGCCCTTTTTTACGTCTTGCATTCGAGCCGCCTGCATGGAAATTATACTTAGGCAAAGTTGTTCAAAAAATAGCTCCATCAATAACACTTGGAAATGAATTAGACCCTAATGACATTTCAAGAGATCCTATAGAAGTTCAAAAATATATTGAAGACCCTTTAGTTCATGATAAGGTAAGCCCTAATTTTTCTATAGATTTTATTGATGCTGGCGAATGGGCTATCTCAAATGCAAATAAGTTGGCTACTCCTATGTTAGTAATTCATGGAACTGATGATAAGATCATTGATTATAGAGGTTCAGAAGAATTTGTTAAAAATTCGAGTCTAGCAACATTAAAGTTAATTAAAGGTGGGTATCATGAATTACAAAACGACTTTTGTAAAGAAGAATTCCTAGAAGATATTATCAATTGGCTTCATACAAAAACACAGGTTTCTTGATCAAATGGAGCATAAACTTCTTGAGCATTTAAACGCTGAATTTCCTTTTATTTTTGGAAAAAAATTGGTTTTAGCAATATCAGGTGGTATTGATAGTGTGGTTGCTGCTCATTTACTAAAAAAAATATTTAATGACCTTTCATTGGCTCACTGTAATTTTCAATTAAGAAAAGAGGAAAGTGACAACGATGAACTATTCGTTTTAGAGTTAGGAAAAAAGCTAAGAGTAAAGACTCACACAACAAAATTCGATACATTTAATTATGCTATAAAGAAAAAAACTTCAACTCAAATCGCTGCTCGAGAACTGAGATATGAATGGTTTGCCTCTTTAATTGACGATTTTGATTATGATTACCTTGTTACAGCACATCATGCAGATGATAATTTAGAAACGTTTTTAATCAATTTAACAAGAGGAAGCGGTTTAACTGGTTTAACAGGCATTCCCAAAAAGAATGACTATATTATTAGGCCTTTTTTACTCTTCTCTAGGGATGAAATAGAAAATTACGCTTCTAAAAATAAAATTAGTTGGAGAGAAGATAGCAGTAATTCCGAAGTAAAGTACCTAAGAAATAAATTTCGTCATGAAATCATTCCAACTTTAAAAAAAATCAATCCTAGTTTTCTTAGTTCATTTTCCAATACAATTACATATTTAAGAGATAGCCAGCAAATAATTAACGACATGACTTTAGAGGTCACTAGAAAAGTTTCTAAAAAACATGGTGATATCTTACAAATTGACATTCAAAAAATTAAAGAGCTATCTAATCCGAATATTTATTTGTACCAGATTTTGCACCCCTATGGTTTCACAAAATGGAGTGACGTCTATAAATTAATAAATGCAGAAAACGGAAAATTAATAAGAACAAAATCACATACTTTACAAAAAGACAGAGAATTTTTATTACTTTTACCACTTCACAAACTTAATTCCCCTGATAAAGAGTATTCTATAGAAAGAAACTCCTCAAATATCTCAGTGCCTGTAAGTTTGATGTTTAAAAACGTTCAAAAAATGACATATTTAGATAAAAATTCTATTTATGTTGATAAAAATTTACTAAATTACCCCCTGACTGTTAGAAAATATAAAACTAACGATTTGATTTTTCCAAAAGGAATGAAGGGAAGGAAAAAAGTTAGTAAATATTTTAAAGATGAAAAATTATCATTAATAGAAAAACAAAATACATGGTTGCTTTGTTCCAGTAAAGATGAAGTAATTTGGATTATTGGTATGAGACAAGATCAAAGATTCGTACCAAAAAAGGAATCAACCAGTATTTTACAAATATTATATATCAACCCCTGTAAATTATTATAGAATGAAAAAACTTATTACTCTTTTTTTGTTTTTTATAGGTTTTGTTACTTTTTCCCAAACTGATGACGCTCCCTTGGAAGTTACACCATCTGTTAAAAAAGTATCAGACACTGAATACGATTTAATTTTTGAAATATCAATTGCTGAAGACTGGCATTTGTATTCCCAATTCAATCCAGAAGACGCTTCTTTACCGATGACTATTTCTCCCGCTGAAGGTGAGGAAGGTTATACTTTAGTTGGTAAAGCTGAAGAAAGTGAAACTGAAACTGAATTCAGTGAAATTTGGGGAAAAGACGAGATTTTCTTTGTTGACGAAGCTACTTTAGTACAACGTATTACCGTTCAAGACACTGCGCTGACTAAAATAATGCTTAATCTCGATGCGCAGGTTTGTAAAGAATTTTGTTTACCTTTTGATGAAGACTTCACGTTTACCTTTTCTCTAAAAGGAGGAGAAGTAGTACAAACAGTCACAGAATTAGACGAAAGAAGTAAGGTTCTATCTGAGTCTCTTAAATTAGATCTAAAAAATGAGTCGATGCTCAAAGGAGCAACTTCCAAAGAAAGTGAAAAAAAGAATAGTAGTCTACTTAATGTATTTTTACTCGGTTTCGTAGGAGGTTTATTGGCCTTTTTAACACCTTGTGTATTCCCAATGATTCCATTAACAGTTTCTTTCTTTACAAAGAAAAATGAAAAAAACTCCAAAAGTGGATCTGGAAGTGCATTATTATATGGTTTTTTTATAGTTCTAATATACGGCCTTTTAAGCCTACCTTTTCATTTTCTTGATACCTTAGATCCAGAAATACTGAATAATATTTCAACTAATATTTGGTTAAACATTTTCTTTTTCGTTGTTCTAGTTTTCTTTGCAGGTTCATTTTTTGGACTATACGAATTAACCTTGCCTGCATCTTGGACAAATAAAGCAGATAATGCATCTAGTGTAGGTGGTATTTTAGGAGTATTCTTTATGGCTTTAACATTAGCTATTGTTTCTTTTTCTTGTACGGGACCAATTTTAGGTTCGTTATTGGCAGGATCTTTATCTTCGGATGGAGGAGCTATGTTATTAACATCTGGTATGGTTGGATTTGGTTTAGCTTTGTCGCTACCTTTCGCTGTTTTTGCAAACTTTCCTAAATGGATGGCCAAGTTACCAAGATCTGGTAGTTGGTTAAACACTGTTAAAGTTTCTCTTGGATTTTTAGAATTAGCTCTTGCTTTTAAATTTTTATCTAATGCTGATTTAGTTGGTCACTGGAATCTTCTTAAAAGAGAAATATTTATAGGTATATGGACTATATTAGCTGTTTTAATGGCACTATATCTTTTTGGACTAATTGGTAAAAAATATGGTAAAGTATCAATGTTTAGAGTTTTATTAGGTGTCTTAGTTCTTGGAATTGCAGTCTATTTAGCTCCTGGTGTTTTACAAAAACCTACATGGGATCAAAGCCAGTTATTAAGTGGTTTTGCTCCTCCAAAGTTCCACAGTATTTACAAACAAGATGACAATCAATGTCCTTTAAATTTAACCTGTTTTAAAGATATAGAAGAAGGACTTGCTCATGCCAAAGAGGTTAATAAACCTGTAATATTAGACTTCACTGGATGGGCTTGTGTAAACTGCAGAAAAATGGAAGAAAATATTTGGAGTCAGCCTGATATTTATAAGATGCTCAGCAATAACTTTATTATCATTTCGCTCTATGTTGATGATCATCAAAAAATGCTTTCAAAGGAAGAACAATTCGATTACATTAAACCTAACGGGAAACTTAAAAGAATTAGAACTTATGGTGACAAATGGGCTACGCTTCAAACGGCTAATTTCAAAATAGCATCTCAACCTTTTTATGTTGCTTTGAGTCCAAATTTAGAAGTATTAAACTCACCAGAGCAATATACCGATAAAGACACTTATGAAAAGTGGTTAAAAACTAGTATCAATCGTTTTAAAGAAATAAATTAAAAGTTTATAATAGAATAAAAAAAGAGGAAGTATATTTAAAAGATACTTCCTCTTTTTTATTTGTATAAAAACACATCAAAAAACTAACTAATAAATACATATTTATCTACTTGTAAACATTGATAATATGTTATTTATTTTTTAATACCTATATTTATACAAATAAAAAAGCTATGTTAAAAAAAATATTTGGTAGTGCCGTATTTGGTATAGAAGCGACAACTATAATTGTAGAAGTTAATATTGGAAAAGGAATTGGTTACCATTTAGTCGGTTTACCTGATAATGCCGTTAAAGAAAGTTCGTATCGCATTTCTGCTGCCCTTAATAACATTGGGTACAGGCTCCCCGGAAAAAAAATCACTATTAATATGGCTCCAGCTGATATTCGTAAAGAAGGCGCTTCTTACGATGTTACAATAGCCATTGGAATTCTCGCCGCTTCAAAACAAATTAATTCTGAAAACATTCGCGACTATATAATAATGGGAGAATTATCACTTGATGGTAGCGTTCAACCCGTAAAAGGAGCCCTATCAATCGCTTTAAAGGCTAAAGAAGAGGGTTTCAAACATTTTATTTTACCTGAAGAAAATGCAGAAGAAGCTGGTATTGTTGATGGATTAAATATTTTGGGAGTAAAAAATATAACACAAGTTATAAATCATTTAAACGGAACATCTAAAATACAATCAACAAAAGTTGATATAAAAGCGAAGTACAGTCAACATTTAGAATCATCAGAATTTGATTTTTCTGATGTGAAAGGTCAAGAAGGAATTAAAAGATGTATGGAAATCGCTGCTGCTGGTGGACATAATATCATTCTCATAGGTCCACCGGGGTCAGGAAAAACTATGCTTGCAAAAAGACTCCCATCAATTCTTCCTCCCATGACAATCTACGAAGCTTTAGAAACTACTAAAATTCATTCAGTCTTTGGTAAGATTAAAAATACAGGTCTTGTATATCAAAGACCTTTTCGCTCACCTCATCATACCATTTCAGATGTAGCACTTGTTGGAGGAGGACAATACCCTCAACCTGGTGAAATATCCCTTGCTCATAACGGCGTTTTATTTTTAGATGAGCTTCCTGAATTTAAAAGAAGTGTTTTAGAAGTAATGAGGCAACCACTAGAAGATAGAGAAGTAACTATCTCTAGAGCTAAATTTACTGTAAACTATCCAAGTAGTTTTATGTTAGTAGCTAGTATGAATCCTAGTCCTTCTGGATTTTTTTATAACACTAACACTCCTACTTCTTCGTCGCCATTAGAAGTCCAACGATATTTAAATAAAATCTCTGGTCCATTATTAGATAGAATAGACATTCATATGGAGGTAGCTCCAGTTTCTTTTGAAAAACTTTCTAACAACATAGAAAGTGAAAGTAGTTCTAATATTAGAGAAAGAGTTGTTAAAGCAAGAGAAAAACAGTCAATAAGATTTCAAGCGATTAGTAATTTACATTACAACGCACAAATGGATGTTAAACATATAAAACTATTTTGTAAGCTATCAAAGGATAGTAAATTACTTCTTAAAAAAGCTATGGAAACTTTAAACTTATCAGCCAGAGCATATGATAGGATATTAAAAGTTTCAAGAACCATTGCTGATTTAGCTAATGAAGAGGCTATATTACCAAATCATATTTCTGAAGCAATACAATATAGAAGTTTAGATAGAGATGGTTGGTTGCATTAATTTAACAGATTTTAAACACGAACTTCTATCGTTAAATATTTGAATTAATTTATGGAGTATACTGTTATTTTTTGCTATTCAATATTGAAAAATTTAAATACTTTCGATTACACTTACCATAAACTCTTGCATTTTAAATAAAACAGATTAACATTTTTTTTATTATAATATAGATCCAACTTTAAGGTAAATTCTGACGAAACAAAAAATCAAACTTTATTAATATAATAGTTCACAATAAATTACGATTATTTAAATACGTTGATATTTTTATTTTATGCATGATTTATATACTACTATCATTTATTTGATTACTTAAAAAAAAACTAAATAAACATATACGCAATACTTTTAAACATTTTTACGTGTTTCCTTTTAAAATTAAAAATACGATGTGTTTTTTATGCTGACGTAAAAAACCATCTGTTTTATTATAAATCCTAAATTATAAAAAACATGAAAAAAAAAGGAATTATTATCTGTAGCTCTTTATTAGTGACATTCTTATTTTCTTGTGAAAATAAGATTAATGAAGAACCTACTACTAATCAAAATCAAGTAGAGTTTGTTTACGGCCCTGCAATAAAAATTAAAAGTGACTTTTCAAGAAAAAATCAATCTAGAAAACAAGAAATTATTAATGGAGAATGGAAAACACTCAACAAAGAAAATTTAAAAGAACTCAGCGAAAGCGTTAATATCAATTATAATAATGTTAACGATGCTAAAGAGCAATTTACTAAAGTTTTTAACAGAGGAACAGACCAACCAAAAGGTGTATTTATTAATGAACGTAATTTAGGAGAGGGTACAAACCCAAACTCAGAACAAGATTGGCATGCTGAGTTTAGGGCTACAGGAGAACCTATCAATGACTTCGATAATGAAAATACTAATTTTACCTCTTTCAAAAGAATCAGAGGGACTGCTTCAAGATCTGAAGTAAACAATTCAGGAGAAAGAAAATTCATGGAATTATCAGGTGAATGGAGAATTGAAACGAGTAATGAATCTAATTGGAATGTTACCGGTAATATTAGCACAAAAGTAGGTGGAAGTATCGGAGTACCTCTAGTTACTAAAGGAAGCATAGAAGTTGCTGTTGGACTATCTGCTGGTGGTGGTGGAAGCCATTCAAAAAAAATTACTGAAGTTATACGTGGTGGAAATGGAATATGGGTTCCTGCTGGTCATGTAGCCAATTGGGAGTTAGTAGAACGTCATAAAAACTTTAAAACTAAATGGAGAGTTCCACTTGAGTTTAAAGGTAGAGTTGGTGCTGATTTTGGAAAAATACACCATGGAAGTTATTTCTGGTCTGTTCTTGCCAAAGATTTCTTTGCTGATTTTCTTACAAAAGCTTATTTAGTAGATTTAAATGAAGAATACTCGAAAGAAATTAGAGTAAGAGCCTGGGTCAGTAAAATATAAGAGTTGTTTAACAGCAAAAATAATTCTTATATATTTTATTATAATTGATCACTTAAAAGAGGCTATACGACTAGCCTCTTTTTTAATTAATTAAAGCAACTTCCTAGTACATTTCATACTTGTTAAACTAGCAATAACACCTCCTAAAAAAACTTTAACACATTAGGCAAAATACTTATTTCACAACAAAACAAAACACTCTAAAACAGCTAAATAAAAAAAAAACACCAAGGAAATTATGTTAAAATAAATTATATTTTAAGGTTATTTATGATCAAATAAATTTATTTTTTTGATTGAAAAGAGTATAGAGGTATACTTTTTTCCTTTATACCACTAAATAGAATGAAGAGTTGTTTTTAACAATTATTAATATCGCCCCTAAACCCTCAAAATTATAAAAACGATGGTTCTTAGATTTGCTTCAAAATTATTGATAAATTTCAATTACACCTCTAAAATCTTTTATACTAAAGCATGTAATTTCAATAAAACATGTGCTTTTACCTTAAATAAAATAAAAAATAAATTCTTAGAGATAGAGGGACAAATTGTAAGTCCCTCTATTTTATTTTTTTTTAAAACTTCTTGTTTTAATAATACTTTTAGAAATATCAAGACCTCCATTAGTTTTATTAGAGCATTGAGAAATCTTATTTAAAAACTATTAGAATTACATTGTGTTTATTTCACAATAATTAAATATTATAACCATTCAAATAAAATTAATACTAACTCATTATAAGGAAATAAAAGCTCTATTTAAAAATAGATGCATGATTTTCGTAAATATTAAAACTTCTAATGATATACTCCCGTTAAATTCTATATTATTAGTTGAAAAAATAGTTACACATTGAGCGCCTTTTCTTTTATAAAATAAGTTGTAACAAGTCTTTTTTAATCAAATTAATCATTTTATAAAATCAAAAAACCAAACTTTAACATATCAGCTCAATACGCAAAATCAAACCAAACACAAAGATTTAAAATTCAAAAACTTAAAAACAAAATAATCAAAACACAAATGTTAAAAAAAACTTTATTTTAACTAAAAAACACGATAAATCATTCTTTCAAAAAAACTAAAAAGAGTATTCATAAAAGTTTTTCATCTTATTAAGACTACAACGAGTGAAGAATGATTTTTTTTAATTTATTAATCCCTAAAATACAATACAGAACGATTAAGAATCTGTAGTTTTTTAGATTATATAAATTCAATTTTACCATGAACTTTTTTGTATAATGTAGCATGTAAATTATAAGTTTAAGTAGCTGTTAATGATGCATGTGTTTTTTAACCCTTTATTTAAAAGAAAATGAAAAATAAACTAATTTTAATGAGCAGTGCTCTATTATTCGCAACTTTTTTCTCTTGTCAAAACCAAGAAGAAGAAATTATGTCAAGCCCTAGTCAACAAAAGGATAGAGGTATCAAAGTAGGAAAAACAATCAATATAAAATATTTTGATGTTGATACTTCGCATCGTTCGAAAGCACCTATCGTTGGTGAATGGCAGAAAATTAGTGGTAAGCATCTAAAAACCTTAAGCCGAGATGTTAATTTTAGATATGATAATGAAGGTTCTGCTAAAGCAAGATTTGCTGAAATATTGAACTCTGGTTCGCAATTACCTGTTGGAGTTTTTATTAATGATCGAGGATTAGGTTGGGGAACCAACCCTAACCCTTCACAATATTGGGAGGCCGAATTTAGACCTGTAGGTGAGTCTTTTTATGATAGAGAAAATATATCTGACTACACACCTTGGAAACCAATAGAGGAAACTATTTCTGTAAGAAATTACGACAATGAACCTAGAAGAATGGAAGCTCCAATAAAATGGGAATTCAGAGATACCCATTCTGTAAAATATGAGGTTGGGGGATCACTGGCTCTAACAGCAGGTGGAAAAATTGGCCTACCTCTTGTAGCAGAAGGTGAAACATCGGTTACTGCTACGCTTTCGGCATCTTATTCTGATACTTCGACAACTACTAAAATAATTACTATAGGTGGATCTGCTACTGGAATAATGGTTCCTGGACGCAAAAAGGTTACTTGGACATTATACGAACGTCATAAAAATTTTGATGGAGATTGGAGAGTTCCTGTTGAATTTAGAGGTGAAGTTGGAGCCGATTATGGAGCTGGTAAATATAAAGGTCATCATTTTTGGTATGTCCATGCTGCGGATTTCTTCCGTGAATTTAAGAACCCTAAAAACGCTTATCAGATTAGTGTATTCTCTACAATTCAAAAACAATTTGAAATAAGAGCTGTAATCCACGATAATTAAAATAAAATATTTATCTTAAAAAAGTTATAATAATTACTTATAAGCTTAATAAGAGGAACTACATTTTGTAGTTCCTCTATTTATTTTAAAACACACATAAATTATCTACTGAATATTAAAACAATTTCTTTTCTTACTTGACAACAATTGTTAGAAGCTTTGCTAAGTATTTATTCTTATTATAAGATTGTAATTTTAATTGTAAAGCAGATTTTACTATACATAGAAATAAATGTTCGCTGACCATTTTACACAAAAAATATATCAAATCATTCTATTTTTTTTAGAATCATGAAATTTTGAAATAGTTAATACTCCATTCAATTAATTATTAACATCTCATCATATTTACTAATACAAATATTTTACAATACTTTTTCTACTAGAAATAAAACATTAATAATAAACACCTTAAAACAAAATTTCAATTTAGTTGTATAATTAAATTACAAAAATGTTGATGTTTTTACAGACCAAAAATCAATGAAAATGAATACTCTCCTCAAACTTGAGCTTAAATATCATTAGTTAATAATTCCTTGTATTTTCATTTAGTCTATCTTATTGAAAGATTATAAGAAAAAAATGACTCTAATGTCCAGTATAGAAACTTAAAAATCAAAGAAACCTAACTAATACTATAATTAGTATTAGTTTTGATAGTGGAGCAAACAACAAACAAATTGCACTTTATAAAAAATAAAAAGACATTTTAATAATTAGGCATAATTACTTGTACTACCTTTGCCGATTAACACAAAAACAACTCATCGTATTTTAATTTTTAGAATCAAAAACTGTCTGACAGCAATTAAAGTTCTAAGAATTTAAATAATTTCCGTTACGAGTTGTTTCATTTTTTATAAAAAATTATAAACACGTTAATATGAAAAATAAATTGATACAAACTTTTTATTTAACACTATTTTTTTCTTCATTAAGTTGTAACGACCAAGTTAATGAATTAACTTCATCTGAACAAGGTAAAACAGACGACTACGACCTTTTCATAAAAAGGTCAAAAACCGTCTATCATAAAAAAAAATCTAGGAAGTTAAGTTCTTTTTTTGGGAACTGGCACAAAATTGATGGTTATAATTTAAGAGATATAAGCGTCAATACCAGAATCAATTTCCGAAATATTGACGATATAAAACAACGGTTTGCCCGACTGATAAATTTAGGAGAAGAAACTCCCATTGGAGTTTATTTCAATGAGTATGTCTGTGGTGAGGGACAAAACCCAAACATAAAACATAATTGGTCCTCTCTTTATAGAACAAAAGGTTTTCTTTGTAACGAAAAATCAAAAGAGGCGTACAGCGATTTTAAAAGAATTCCATATTCTGTAACTAGAGTTCATAAAAATAGTAGTAGTAAAGATACTTGGTTACCATTTCCAGGTAGTTCTGAATTTGACATTCATAACTATGTTCACTGGAATATAACTGGTGACATAAAGGAAGAGGTTGGGGGAAAAATAGAAATACCTTTAAGAACAGAACTTGATAATTCAATTACAATTGACTTATATTCGCAAGGGTTCGGTACGGGTTTAAAATCTTCAAAACATGTATTTATTGACGGAACTAATACTCTCTGTATTCCTAATGATAACACTGTCATAATAAATAGTAATAATGAAATTTTTGTTCCTGCAGGTAAAGTCGCGTACTGGGAACTAGTTGAACGACATAAAACTCACTCTTCTAAATGGAAAGCCTCTATAGAATTCAAGGGTAAAATTGGAGCTGACTATGGTAAAAAACATCATGAACATTATTTCTGGGCGATTGATGCAGAAGATTTTTTTTACGAATACAAAAACAAAGCTTATGTCATTGAGGTAAACGAACAGCATTCCAAAGAGATAAAAATTAGATGCTGGATAGCGGATAATTAAATCTAAAAAAATCATAATATTATAAAAGTAGAGTAAAATCAAATAGTGTTCTCCTTCTACTTTTTATCTTTCAATTATTTTACATAGTCTTCATTTTTTTATTAAATATTCTCTCTAATTGTATTAAATCTCATTAATGTTCGTTTATATTTAAAATTACAGATGATATAAGCATTTCTCACTCTTAAAAAGTTTCACCATAAAATAGTGTGTACTTTCTCTAAAATATTAGATATTGTGAAATATGTAATGAGCAAATAATTAATATATATTCACTACTTTAGAAGATTACTAAAAACAGTTAATAAAACTCAAATAATGAAGCAACTATTTTATTTTTCATTAGCCTTTTTATCAATAATCGCATGTAAAAAAGAGCCCAAAAACTACCTTTCGTTTTCAGGTAAAATCACAGATAAAAATTCTGATTCACTTCTTATTTTAAATCCAAAAACAGGGTTTAAAAAAACAATCAAATTAAATAGCGATGGTACTTTTAGTGATACCTTAAATATTAAATCTGGTTTGCATGTTATTTTCGATGGTAAAGAAAAGACAACTGCCTATTTTAAAAATGGTTTAGAACTGAATATGACACTTGATACTAAAAATTTTCATGAAACCGTATCATTTTCAGGAGAGGGTGCAACAGAAAGTAACTTTTTAGCCGAAGCATTCTTATTAGAGGAAGGTCTCATTAAAAATAGAGAAATTTTCAATTTATCAAAAGAAGATTTTGATGCAAAGTTAAAGTCTTATACTGCTAATTTCAAAAAAAGACTTTTGGATAATAATTCAGATTCAATCTTCGTAGCGGATCAAGAAAAACGCTTAAACACCATTATTAATTACATAGAAAAATATTACAATCAAACATCTTCTCTTACCAAAGGAATGGTCTCTCCAAAATTTGTAAATTATGAAAACTTTACTGGAGGAACTACCTCCTTAGATGATTTAAAAGGCAAATATGTTTTTATTGATATATGGGCTACTTGGTGCATCCCATGCTTAAATCAAATTCCCTTCTTAAAAAAAGTTGAGAAAGAATTTCATGGTAAAAATATTGAGTTTATTGGAATTTCAATAGATCAAAAGAAAGATCATGAATTATGGAAAAAAATGGTAGTAGATAAGGAATTAAAAGGAACTCAACTATTTGCTGATAATAACTGGAATTCTGATTTTATTAAGAGCTATAAAATTAATGGCATTCCTCGTTTCATTTTAATTGATCCAGAAGGTAACATTATAGATTCAAAAACACCAAGACCTTCCGATCCAGAACTAATGAAACTTTTAAAATCGCTTAAGCTATAAATTTCAATCGTTTAAACAAGTACAAATCATCAAATAATAATATATACTAGCCCTAGTAATTAAGGTTATTATCATGTTAAAAAAACATAAATAAACATGTCGAACTATCAAAAAAACATAGGCAATCAGAACTTTGACTCTCTGTAAATTATAAATGTAGAAACGGGAAAAATATGGTTTTAAACAAAAAAATAAACAATATCAAATAGCTTACAATAATTGAAATTCTGATTTTACTAAAGCCTATAAAATTGATCGTTTTTCTCGTTTCATTTTGATTGATCCAAGGGAAAATACTATTAACTCACAAACTCATTTCTTTTTAAATTAATACCTAATAAAAGTATTAGATTCTTTAAAGATTTAAGCAATTAAATATTATTTTATCAAAACATCTATTATAGATATAGAAGGTGTTTTTTGTTTTGTATTAAACACTAATTTTATAAAAAATATACTGAATTGGCAACTCTAATCTTGTTTAGATTAATTTAAAATAATATATTTGCATTTATGGAAGCTTCTTTAAAGAGTAAGAAATATTGCGTCATTTCGTCAGAACGAAATTCCTACCAATTAGATCTAGGTTACAAAACTATTGAGCTTACATTTTGTCAGTTATTGGCTTTAAGAAAAAAAATTATATATTACACTAGTTTTGATAAATTAGAAATGCTTATTAATGGAGATAATTATGTTCTTTTATTGGTAGCAGATAAATCGCATTTATTATATCTAGATATACCTCAACTTTTAGACTTGAAAGACCTTGTAGAATCAATTTTCATCTAAAAAGCCATCCTTATTTTTTCATTATTTCAGTTTACTAAGACTACTTTTAAATTGTATATCAAGTTATTAAATCATTGTTTTAATACTTATCTTTGATGTACAAACACCTAAACCACAATTAATATGGAAACTGCAGTAAGAAGAAACATGATTCTACATGTTGAAGTTGTCGATTTATTAAACCATCAAGTTATGATGGAACAAAAAGCCTCATCCAAATATTTAGCTATGGCTTCTTGGTGTGATCAACGAGAATTAAGAAATAGTGCACAATATTTCTATAATCAAGCAGAAGAAGAAAGATCACATATGATGAAAATTTTCAAATTTATCAATGACAATGGAGGTAATGCTCTTTCACCTACAATAGAAGGTATTACACATGAATATGAAAACTTAAAGAGTATATTTGAAGCTTCTTTAGATGCAGAAATAGCAGTAACTAAATCGATCCATAATGTATTTAAAAAAGCTCGTCAGGTTGGAGACTTCACCTCTGAGGTGTTTTTACAATGGTTCGTTACTGAACAAGCAGAAGAAGAAGAGAAAGTGAGAGATATTCTAGACATGATTGACTTAATGGGTGACTTTCCATTAAAAATGATTGATGAAAGAATTCCTAAGGAATAACAAATAACATGACAAAAACTGACATCAAAAAGTCTCAATTTAATTATTGAGACTTTTTGATTTATAATTCAAAGATAAATTAATACGATAAGTAAACATTTAACATATAAATACTTGTTCATTTTCTTTTTTAAACATTGCGATATAATTACGTAATTATAGATATGCTACTTTTTTTTAAAACACTGAAAAAATAAGATCAAATTATTTCTCTTATTTTAAATTAATTTTTTGTCATAACTTAAAAATATGAAAAGCCTGTAGGTTAATAATATTATAAGTTTTTAAAGACTTCCATTAAAAAAATCACATCATTTGCGTTTTAAAATTAGGGCAACTTAGAAAAGTCAAAATTCGCATAAATTCATTAATTTAGATTTACACTTAACGGTATAAATATACTCAAATGAAACAATTTATTTATCTTGCATTAGCTTCACTTGCTATTACTTCTTGTAATGAAAAACCAAAGGACTATGTAATATTTACAGGTAACATCACCAATAGAAATTCAGATTCGCTAGAAATTAACAACTATGAGGCAAAAACTAGAAAAGTTATAAAAGTAAATGAAACAGGAGCTTTTAGTGATACTTTAAAAGTCAAAACGGGTATTCATTACATATTCGATGGAACAGAATACACATCTCTTTTCCTTAAGAATGGAAGTGAAGTTAATTTAACTCTTGATACTAAAAAGTTTGATGAAACCATTACATATACTGGAAAAGGAGCTGATGAGAGTAACTTCTTAGCAAAATCTACTCTAATTAAAGAAAAATTTGATGTTGAAGAACTATACAAATTACCAAGGAAAGACTTTGAGGCTAAGTTAAAATCTTACGAAGAATCTTTTGAAAAAAGACTCGAAGAAAAAGTATTAGATAGTTCATTCATTGCTACTCAAAAAAGAAGTATCACAAAAATGAAAAAATCTATAACAAAAAAATATGATAAAAAAATTTACATAAAAAAGAATCTTGCGCAAGGATTAACTTCTCCAAAGTTTGAAAATTATAAAAATCACAAAGGAGGTACTACTTCTTTAGATAATTTAAAAGGTAAATACGTTTTTATTGATGTGTGGGCTACTTGGTGTCAACCATGCAAAAATGAAATTCCTTACTTAAAGAATATTGAAGAAAAATTCCATGATAAGAATATTGAATTCGTTGGAATTTCAATTGATGAAACCAAGAATTACGATATTTGGAAAAATATGGTTTCTGATAAAAAGTTAGCCGGCACTCAATTAATTGCCGATAAAAACTGGGAATCAGAATTTATAAAAAACTATAAAATAGATGCAATACCTCACTTCATTTTAATTGACCCGGAAGGAAATATTGTGGATGCACAAGCACCTAGGCCCTCTGATCCTAAATTAGTAGAAGTATTAGAATCTTTGAATATTTAAGAGGAATCCCATAGAAAATATTAAAACACCTTTGATAAGTTTACACACTTTTAAAGTGTGTTTTTTTATACTTCAATTTCAAAAAATGAAGTCCAAAGATATCTTAAATTATCTAAAAATTGTTTTTAATGCATAAAAATGAACATATTTATGAAATCACAACCTTCCTAATATGATCTGTCTTTAAAATTTTGTACCGTAATTGATTTTTTTATCACAAAGAATAAAAGAAGGAGGAACATAATCTATAGGCTACATTTTCTTTTTTTATCTGTTAGAAGGTAGAAAGGGATTGGTTTATATGCGAAATAGTTATCTGTGAATCGTACCATCTTTAAACAAGAAAGTCCCACAGCATAGGCTACAGGACTTATAATATAATTTTTGATTCTAAAAATATTTACTGATTTTCTAGTATCTATAGTGTTCTGGTTTGAAAGGACCTTCAACCGTAACTCCAATATATTCTGCCTGATCTTGTCGTAAAGAGGTCAGCTCTACTCCTATCTTTGCAAGATGTAATTTCGCTACTTTTTCATCTAAGTGCTTAGGAAGCATGTATACTTCGTTTTTATAAGCCTCAGCGTTATTCCATAATTCAAGTTGTGCTAATGTTTGATTTGTAAATGAGTTAGACATTACAAAACTTGGATGCCCGGTTGCACATCCTAAATTCACAAGGCGTCCTTCAGCTAAAACAATAATATCATTTCCATTAACTGTGTATTTGTCTACTTGTGGTTTTATTTCAACTTTTGTATTACCATGATTTTCATTTAACCAAGCCATATCAATTTCATTATCAAAATGACCTATGTTACAAACAATCGTTTTATCTTTCATTGCTTCAAAATGCTCTGAACGAACAATGTCTTTGTTTCCTGTTGTTGTAATAACGATATCTGCGTTTTTCAAAACAGTTTCTAATTTCTTAACTTCGAAACCATCCATAGCAGCTTGCAAAGCACAAATTGGGTCAATTTCTGTAACAGTCACGATACTTCCTGCGCCTCTAAAAGAAGCAGCCGTTCCTTTACCTACATCTCCATAACCGCATACTACAACTCTTTTTCCAGCTAACATTACGTCAGTTGCTCTTCTTATTGCATCAACTGCAGACTCCTTACACCCGTATTTGTTATCAAACTTTGATTTTGTAACTGAGTCATTTACATTAATTGCCGGCATTGATAATGTACCATTCTTCATACGCTCGTACAGACGGTGAACTCCTGTGGTAGTTTCTTCTGACAATCCTTTTATTCCATCAACTAAATGTGGATACTTATCAAGAACCATATTTGTTAAATCTCCTCCGTCATCCAAAATCAAATTTAAAGGCTTCTTTTCCTCTCCGAAAAATAACGTTTGTTCAATACACCAATCAAACTCTTGCTCATTCATTCCTTTCCATGCATATACTGAAGTCCCTGCCGCAGCAATAGCTGCTGCTGCCTGGTCTTGAGTAGAGAAAATATTACAAGAACTCCATGTTACCTCTGCACCAAGAGCTTGCAAAGTTTCTATTAAAACAGCAGTCTGAATTGTCATATGTAAACATCCTGCAATTCTTGCTCCTTTCAAAGGTTGTTCTTCTCCGTACTCTTCGCGTAAACTCATCAAACCTGGCATTTCAGCTTCTGCCAACTCTATTTCCTTTCTACCCCAATCAGCTAAAGAAATATCTTTAACTTTGTATGGGATGTATGTTGCTGTATTTGCGCTCATATTTTTGTATATTTAATATCATAAATTTATAAAACAAATTTACGGAATAACTTTTTAACTTATGCCTCTGTATAAAACAGTAATTGTCAATAAAAATACGAAAGTATTAATTTGGAAAATCGAAGAATCTATAGATGACTTATCTTGCAGATTTAGTTTGACTGAAAAAAGTAAAAAGAAACTAATGAACATGAAGTCTGAAATACACCAAAGAGGTTTTTTAAGTATTCGCTGTTTATTGGAACTTGAAGGTTATTCTGACCAAGACCTTAGTTATGATATTTTTGGAAAACCACATCTGAGAGATGGTAAATTTATTTCAATAACACATTCGTTCATCTTCTCAGGTATAATAATCTCTTCGGAGATACCTGTAGGAATTGATATTGAAAAAAGACGTGATAAAATATTAAAAATAGCACATAAATTTACACCAATTGAAGCCTACAAATCAATAGCTAACCATGATGCTTTAGTAAGTAAATTAACCATTGTTTGGGGCGCTAAAGAAAGTCTTTATAAAATTTATGGAAAAAAAAAATTGTTATTCTTAAATCACATGTATATTGAAGACTTTTCATTTGAAACGAATCATACTATTGGGAAAATTCTTTATGATGGAAAAACAAGTGATTATCGAGTGTTTTTTTTGGAAATTGAAGATTTTACTTGTGTGTATGCTTATTAGGTAATTAACAAGGAGTTCTTTTTTATATGTGTTATATAAAAAATTAAGACCAGTAAATAAATTTACAGTATACAATAGAATAACAAATTAATACCTAACAACACTTTTAAGTAAATAGACTTATATTTGTTTTTCAATTTTCACCGATGAATATTTCAGTAGAACTTACACTTACGCCTCTTCAAAATGAATTTGAAGAACCTATTATAAATTTCATTAAAAAAATGAGAACTTCCGGACTTACTGTTATGGAAAATCCACTAAGCACGCAAGTATATGGTAAATACGATGAAGTGATGAAAATATTGAGTTCAGAAATAAAAAATACTTTCGAGCTTATAGACAATGGTCTTATCCTACTTAAAATTGTTAAATCAGATAGAAGTAATTATGAGCCAACTTTTTGATTTCTTCTTTGGTCAATATTCTTTATACGATTCTATTGACATCTGGCTAGAGATTATAGCAGTTATCTTTGGTTTTCTATCAGTTTGGTTTTCTAAAAACAATAACGTTTTGGTGTTCCCTTCTGGGATGATTAGTACTTCTATTTTTGCATATTTATTATTAAAATGGGAACTCTTTGGCGATATGATGATTAATATCTATTACTTTTTCATGAGTATTTATGGCTGGTATATTTGGACTCGAAAGATCGACGAAAACAATGTAACTCCAATATCTAAGATGACATCAATGGAAAAACAAATTAGTTTGATTATATTTACTCTAACGTTGGCTTTTGTTTACTTAGTTTATAATATTTTAGATAAATGGAATGGGTGGACAGCTTATGCAGACACCATTACTACAGCAATATTTTTCGTGGGAATGTGGCTAATGGCTAGGAGAAAAATTGAAAATTGGACTTACTGGATCGTGGGTAATATTATTTCAATTCCTCTTTACTTTTACAAGGGACTTACCTTCACAAGTATTCAATATATTATTTTTACATTTATGGCAATTTTAGGATATCACGCATGGAAAAAAAATATCAACAGCAACCTATTAATTTAGTTAAAGTAGTTTTATTCGGACCAGAAAGCACAGGTAAAACGACACTTTCTAAAAAATTAGCAAAATATTACAATACCTCTTGGGTTCCAGAATATGCCAGAGAGTTTCTTCAAAACAAATGGAATAGAGAGCAAAAAGTTTGTGAAAAAACCGATTTACTTCCTATTGCAGAAGGACAAATGAAACTCGAAAATAAAGCAGCAAAAAGCGCAAACAAAGTTCTTATATGTGATACAAACCTACTCGAAACAAAAGTTTACTCAGAAGAATATTACAACGGATTTGTCGATCCGAAATTGAATGAAGCAGCCCTAAATAACTTTTATGATCTGTACTTACTAACGTATATTGATATACCTTGGGAAGCTGATAATTTAAGAGATCGCCCAAACCAGCGTCAAGAAATGTTTGAAGCATTTGAAAATACCCTAAAAAAATATAAAAAACCTTATGTTTTGATAAAAGGTTCCCTTGATATGCGTTTAAAAAAATCAGTGGAATATATAGATAAACTAATAATAGAAAAAATAAACCTATATTCATCTAAAGAAGAAAATATACTTGAGAAATAAATAAAAAACTCTTTAAATAAGTGCTAAAAGATGAATAAAACTATTATTTTTAGAGAACTGAACTTTAAAGCTGTTAGGAGTTCTGGAAATGGAGGGCAACATATTAATAAAGTAGCGTCAAAAGTAGTACTCAGTTTTTTTATCCAAACGTCACAAGGACTCTCTAAATCAGAAAAAGAGTTAATACTAAAAAACTTATCAAATAAAATTTCCAGTAATGGAGTTCTTAGAATGTCTTCCCAATCAACTCGTTCTCAACATCATAATAAAGAACTAGTCATTATTCGTTTTTTTAGCTTATTAGCACAAGCTACCATCATTTCTAAACCTAGAAAAAAAAGTTTATACAACAAAAAACTTCACCAAAAAAGGTTGAAAGCTAAGAAACATCTCTCAGAGAAAAAAGATAGCCGTAAGAAACTTCGGTTTTAAAAGAGGTCGTTTATTTTTGTAAATAAAATTTTTTTATTGTTTATCCAACCTCAATAAATACATAATCAATATTAAACAAAACTAATTTTAATTTTTAAGGCTAAAAAATCACAGATAAAATAATTAACAAATTATACTAGATGATAATTTATAATTACTTAGTAAAAACTGTCTTAATTAAATTAACAAGACAGTTTTAATATGATTTAAAAACATTCCTATAAAGGTATATTTCCATGCTTTCTTTTTGGTACCTCTATTTTTTTTCCCTCTAACATCGCGAAAGCCTTAATAAGCTTTCTTCTTGTTTCCTCTGGCAAAATTACTTCATCAATAAACCCCCTTTCTGCTGCACGATATGGGTTCGCAAACTTCTCTGCATATTCTGCCTCTTTCTCTGCTAGCTTAGCCTCATAATCGTCCGCTTCTGAAATTTCTTTTTTGAAAATAATCTCACTTGCACCCTTTGCCCCCATTACTGCAATCTCTGCAGTTGGCCATGCAAAATTCATATCAGCTCCTATGTGCTTCGAATTCATAACATCATAAGCACCTCCATATGCTTTTCTTGTAATTACACTTATTCTTGGCACAGTTGCCTCGCTTAATGCATACAATAGTTTTGCTCCATTTGTAATAATAGCATTCCATTCTTGATCTGTTCCTGGCAAAAATCCTGGTACGTCTACTAAAACTAATAATGGGATATTAAAGCAGTCACAAAAACGAGTAAATCTTGCAGCCTTTTTTGAACTATTAACATCCAGACACCCTGCTAAACTCATTGGCTGATTTGCAACAATTCCAATACTTCTTCCCGCAAGCCTGGCAAAACCCACAACAATATTATCTGCATACTCTTTTTGAATTTCAAAAAAAGAATTGCTATCAGCGATACCTTCTATCACTGAGCGCATATCATAGGGTTTATTAATATTATCAGGAACAATGGTTTTCAGCTCATCTCTGATTTCTGTACCTAACTCAAAAGGGAGCCTCTGAGTAATTCCCTGATTATTCTGTGGTAAATAACTCAATAATACTTTAATATTTTCTAGACATTGAACATCATTTTCTGCTGTTAAATGCGTCACTCCTGATTTCGTTGCATGAGTACTTGCACCTCCTAATTCTTCAGATGTTACTTCTTCATTTGTTACTGTTTTAACCACATTAGGTCCTGTAACAAACATATAACTGGTGTTTTCAACCATAATAGTAAAATCTGTCATCGCGGGTGAATAAACAGCACCTCCTGCACAGGGTCCCATAATTGCGGAAATTTGTGGAATGACTCCAGATGCTTGTACATTTCTATAAAAAATGTCTGCATACCCCCCTAACGATCGAACTCCTTCTTGAATACGAGCACCTCCAGAGTCGTTTAGTCCTACTAATGGCGCTCCTACTTTAACGGCTAAATCCATAACCCTACATATTTTTTCTGCATGAGTTTCAGATAACGATCCTCCAAAGATTGTAAAATCTTGAGCAAAAATATATACTAATCTTCCATTTACGGTTCCGTATCCAGTGATTACACCATCTCCAAAATATTTTTTATCTCCCATTCCAAAATCTGTGGTTCGGTGAGTTACCAAACCTCCAATCTCTTCAAAAGATCCTTCATCTAGAAAGTATGAGACTCTTTCTCGAGCTGTTAATTTCCCGTTTTCATGATGTTTATCAATTCGTTTTTGACCTCCACCAATTTTTGCTTTTGCAATTTTATGCTGTAAATCCTCTATTTTTGTATCCATTATTTTTAAAGTTCCTTTATGTTTTTGTTAGAAGTTATAAATTACATTTGTTTTAAATGATATTTTCCATCTCATAGAAAAAACTATATTCTCCAACGATAACCTAAAAATCAAAAATTAACATGTTTTTAAAACTTGTTTTTCCTTTAAATAAGCATACAAGGCTAACCTTGCTGCGATTTCTGCCTCTTGTTTGTATTGAGCACTTAAAGCCTGAGAGGTGTAATATTTTTTCACAAAATGGGTGTCAAAATCCCCAGAGGTAAATGCCTCATGATTAAAAACAAACTTTCCAAAGGGTAAAGTTGTCTCTATTCCCTTTATCTGATAATCATTAATTGCTTGTTTCATTAACTCAATTGCTTCTTCTCTACTTTGTCCAAATACGATTAACTTTGCTATCATCGGATCGTAATAGATTGGAATCTCCATTCCCTCCTCAAAACCATCATCCACTCTTATATTTGTGCCTTTAGGTACTTTATACGTATCAAGGATACCTATACTGGGAGCAAAATTATTCAGAGAATCTTCAGCATATACCCTTAGTTCAAGAGCATGTCCTTTAATTGTGACATCTCCTTGATTAAATGCTAATTTTTCATCGCGTGCAATTCTGATCTGTTGTTCTACCAAATCAATTCCCGTAATCATTTCTGTTACCGGATGCTCTACTTGCAAACGTGTATTCATCTCAAGAAAATAAAAATTTTTATTTTCATCTAACAAAAACTCTACCGTCCCAGCCCCTCTATAGTCGCATGCTTTTGCTACTTTCACTGCTGCCTCTCCCATTTCATATCGAAGCTCAGAAGTTAATACACTTGATGGAGCTTCCTCTACTACTTTTTGATGTCTTCTCTGAATAGAACATTCTCTTTCAAATAAATGAATTGTATTCCCCTTATTATCTGCTAATATCTGAATCTCAATATGCCTTGGAGAGGCTACATATTTTTCAATAAATACAGCTCCATCTCCGAAAGCTGATTCCGCTTCAGAAATAGCCCTATTCATTTGCTCTTCTAAATCTTCTTCTTTATATACAATTCGCATTCCTTTTCCACCACCACCAGCAGATGCCTTAATTAAAATAGGATAACCTATTTTCCTTGCTACTTCTTTTGCATAATTAACATCTGTTACTGCTTCATCAATTCCTGGAACCATGGGAATTCCATATGCCTTCACCGCCTCCTTTGCTGCTAATTTACTTCCCATAATTTGAATAGCTTTTGGCTTAGGTCCGATAAAAATTATTCCATTTTTATTTACTTTTTCACTAAATGAAGCATTTTCACTTAAAAAGCCATATCCAGGGTGAATTCCATCAACATTAAGTTTTTTTGCAACTTCAATTATTTTATCTCCCAAAAGGTACGATTGATTTGATGGCGCAGATCCAATACATACAGCTTCGTCAGCAAAAGCTACATGTGGTGATTTTCTATCTACATCCGAATAAATAGCTACTGTTTTAATTCCCATTTTTTTTACTGTCCGCATTACACGCAAAGCTATTTCCCCTCTATTGGCTACTAAAATCTTTTTCATAATTATTCCATTTCAATTAATAATGTATTTTTTTCAACCTTAGAACTTGGTTGTACTAACAATGATTTTACGATTCCATCTCTTGGGACTGATAACGTGTTTTCCATTTTCATCGCTTCCAGCACCAAAATTCCCTGTCCTTCTTTCACTTCTTGACCTACTGAAACATCAACTGAAACGATTAATCCAGGCATAGGAGCTTTAATATAATTCTCTTTTTTTGATAAATTAGTATTTAGACCTAATTTATCAATAAATACATCTAACGAATTATGTAATTTTACATCATAATTGTTTCCGTTTACTTCCACTTTATAGAGTTTATCTATAAAATTTTTCCCTATGACTTTTGCTTGAAATGATTTACTTTGATGAAGAACGTGTATGCTTGTGTCAGATCCAGTCACCATATCCAATTCACTAATTTGTTCTGGCGTAAAATCAAAATCATAATTATTATTGACAACAGCCTTGAATAGTTTACTCATAAAATTCCTGTTTATTCCTCTAAAATATTAAAATTATCGCAAATAAATTCTCCGAGATAGCACCTTAAAATCCAGCATTATAAATATGCATTTAAAACATGGCATACTTTTCTGTTATTTTTAGATGTTTTTTTAAACTATTCCTTATTAAAACATTGCTATTTTAATTTTCTGTTTTAATTTTGCATCGTTCTCAAAAGGGGTGCCTTTTTAATCTAGAGTTAAATCTATATTTTTATTTATTATTTAAAAATTGTTCTAAAAACATACTTTAAGTAAAAAGTAAAACCTAGGAAAAAAAAGCTGAGATCATACCCATGGAACCTAGAACAGGTAATGCTGTTTAGGGAAAATAGAAAAGCTTTTGGCTTTGAACAAAATTAACTTTAGAATAATAATCTCTTTTTATTCTCTTTAAATATATATAATGGCACTTTACATATTGCTTAAAAAAGTAAAAACTATAACTTTTTTAACACTTTTGCTTATTTCTCTGGGAACGAATGCACAAAATACTTTTGTAACTGGTAAAGTAATTAATCAAGAAAATAAACCACTGGAAGGAGCTACAATTATTGTTTCATCTCAAAAAAAAGGAACTATTTCTAATGCTGAAGGGAATTTTAAGTTAAACATGCCCAAAGGTAATTTTTTATTTGAGGTGTCATTCGTTGGATACAAAACGATTAAACAACAAATCAACACTAATAACTTCAAAAAATTAGTATTTAAACTTATCACTACAGATAATGTGTTAGAAGAAGTTTTAGTATCAGCTGTTCGAGTAAAAGCAGACGCCCCTGTTACACACTCAAACTTATCAAAAAAAGAAATTGCAAAACGTAATCTAGGTCAAGATATTCCTGTACTTTTAAATTATTTACCTTCTGTTACATCATCTTCAGACGCTGGTTCAGGAATAGGGTATACTTATATTCGTGTACGAGGTTCAGATGCTTCACGCGTAAATGTTACTATAAATGGTATTCCTTATAATGATGCAGAAAGCCAAGGTACTTTTTGGGTTAACATGGGAGACTTTGCTTCGTCAACTGAAAACTTACAACTCCAACGTGGCGTTGGAACTTCTACCAATGGATCTGGAGCTTTTGGAGCAAGTTTGAATATATTAACCGATGCCATTTCTAATGAAGCTGGTGGTGAAATTTCAAACTCCTTTGGTTCGTATGGAACCAGAAAACACACTATAAAATTCACTACTGGAAAAATTAATGAAAACTTTGAATTGGCAGGACGGCTTTCCAATATTTATTCAGATGGATACATAGATCGTGCTTTTACAGATTTAAAATCATATTTTCTTCAGGGAAGTTATAAAGATAAAAACACTTTGATAAAAGCGCTTACTTTTGGCGGTCAGGAAAAAACATATCAAGCCTGGTTTGGTTTAACAAAAGAACAACTGAACGAAGATCGTCGCCAAAATCCATATACCTACGACAATGAAACAGATAATTACTGGCAAGATCATTATCAATTACATTGGAATGAAAAAATATCAAATAGATTAACTACCAACGTTGGATTTAATTATACTAAGGGGAAAGGATACTTTGAACAATTTAAAGAAAATAGTCCTGTAACGAAATATAACGGTCTTGTTGATGCAACTGGTACAAGCTGGGATGGAACACCTGCAACAGACTTAATAGTTCGTCGTTGGTTAAATAATGATTTTTATGTAGCCAATGCAAATATAACCTATCAGAAAAATAATTTCGAGATAACATCAGGTGCGTCATACAGTTACTACTCCGGAGCTCATTTTGGAGAAGTTATTTGGGCAAAAAAGATTACAGAGGGCACTTCGATTAGAGATCGATACTACACAAGTGATGCTAAAAAAAGTGATTTCAGTATTTTTTCAAAGTTTACTTTTAATGTTTCTGATAACATAAAAACTTTTGTAGACCTACAAGGTAGATTTATTGATTACAAAACTAAAGGGTTAACTGCTGATAGAAACCCACTTGAAATCAACACCTCTTTTAGTTTCTTTAATCCTAAAGCTGGAGTTACCTATACAATAAATGATGAAAACAGCATATATGCTTCCTATGCTAATGCTAATAGAGAGCCAAATCGTGATGATTTTCAGAATGGCAAAAATGTAAAGCACGAAACCCTACATGACTTTGAATTGGGATGGAGACTAAAAAACACAAAAATTCAACTAAGCTCTAATATTTACTACATGAAATACAAAAATCAATTAATTCAGACTGGTGGCTTGAATGATGTTGGAGAGTACTTACGCAAAAATGTAGACGATAGTTACCGTTTGGGACTAGAAATTGATGCTAATATTAAAGTTAATAAGAAATTCAATATTCAACAAAACCTTACTATAAGTCGTAATAAAATAAAAAACTTCAAACTAGACCGTGATGGTACTAAACGTAATATAGGAAATACTAATATTGCTTTTTCACCAAGTATTATTGCTGGAAATATATTTACTTATTTTCCCGAAAAGAATATACAAGTAGCATTATTATCTAAATTTGTTGGTGAACAATATTTAAGTAATACAGATACAAAGGCTTCGAAATTAAAAAGCTATTATGTATCTGATCTTAATATTAGTTATGAGCTATCTCTAGAGAAAGTAATCAAAACAATAACCTTTACCGGACTCATTAACAACATCTTAAACAAAGAATATGTTGATAGGGGATATACCTATTTAGACTACTGGACAGGGCCTACTTCATTTGAAGTACAAGGTTATTATCCTCAAGCTACACGAAACTTTTTATTGGGTGCTATTTTAAAATTTTAAAATAAAAAAAATATTTGAACATTTTATCAAAATAAAAAGATTGAGAATCTTCTCAATCTTTTTATTTTACACAACTCATCATTGCATTAATTATCTTTTTAAGCTCATGAGGAGGATTTCCATCATCGAATATAGATGATTTGTATTTATTTCCCCCTTTAATTAATAAAAACTCAGCTTGTTTCGCTCTGTCCGTAGAATGATTATCTGTTGGAGCTTTATATTTTTGTATTTCAGCAAATTCTATTTCATTTAATAAATCAAGTAGTCTTTTTTGATCTTTAGTGGAAACTTTAAAGCTTTTTTCTTTTTCATTTGTTTTATATAATGCAGTTTCTGTGGTAACTTTTAAAAATAAAAAACTACCCCTTGTTGAAGCCTTATAAATTAAGGAATCAAAGCTATTTTCTGACTCTTGAGAAAAAGAAGAATAAATTACAATAAAAAATAAAATTAGAAAGTTTAATTGTTTCATGTAGTAACTCTTTTTTATTAAAAAGGACTGCTTTACACAATACTATTTGTTAAATAAGTATCAAAAAAACAATAGTAAGAAAAATAGTTGACTTTTTAAGGATTATAAAATTATTTTGTCGTTAAATATTGAGTTTCAAAAAAAATAAAGTTAACTATTCATTAACACTCTTAACATTAACAACTTATAATTTTGTCGAATATCCTCCACCCCATAAATTATATTTAAATTACAAAAACCCAACAATGAAAAACACGGCCCTTCTATTTAAAATAGCATTGATATTTGTTATTTTACAGGAAAACAATGTTTTTGCTCAAATCCCAGATTATTACAATTCCATAAATGTTAACCAAAAAGGAAAAGAGCTTAAAAATGATCTTTCTGTACTTATTTCAAGTACCCATACCACATTTTTAAGCTACACACCAGGTGTTTGGAATGCACTTAAGCAAGCTGATTTAGACCCTATTGACAAAAACAAAGTACTTCTTATTTATGGATATAATGATAACGACAATACCTCCATTAATGATCGTTCACGCTCAAAAGAAGATAATGGTGGAAATACCGGTGATTGGAATAGAGAACACACTTTTCCTAAATCTTTAGGAAAACCCAATCTGGGAACCAAAGGAGCAGGGGCTGATGCCCATCATTTAAGAGCAAGTGATGTTAAAATGAACAGTAACAGGCAAAGTACGCCTTTTGCTGACGGAGCTGGAAACGCAGGAAATGTTTCTAATGGTTGGTACCCTGGTGACGAATGGAAAGGAGATATTGCTCGAATGATGATGTATATGTATTTACGATATGGAAATCAATGTTCTCCTGAAGATGTCGGAACTGGAAAAAAAACGTACCATAATGAAATGATGGATATTTTCTTAGAATGGAATGCAGAGGATCCGGTTTCAATGCATGAGATTAACAGAAATATTATCATATCAAATATTCAAGGAAATAGAAACCCTTTTATTGATAATCCTGCCTTTGCTACATCAATTTGGGGTGGGCCACAGGCTGAAAATCGTTTCAACTCTAATAATGGAGATAATGAAGCTCCATCAACTCCAACTAGTTTAAGTGTTCAGAACATAACACAAACAACTGCTGACTTGTCTTGGACTGCTTCATCTGACAACACTGGTGTAATCGCTTATCAAATATTTAACAATAGTAAACAAATTTCTGCCACCTCTAAAACAAATTTTACAGTTACTAACTTAACACCAAACACAACGTATACATTTTTTATAAGAGCAATTGACGCTTTTGGAAATGCTTCATCAAATAGTATTGAAGTAAATTTAACCACCCTTGAAGAAGTAAATCCTCCTGTAGGATCTGCAATTGTTTTTCAAGGATTTGAAAAGACCTTAAATGATACCTGGAAATACGTTAATTCGCCTGTGAAATGTACAGACGGATCAGACATATGGGATATTGTAAAAAATGTTGGCTCTATAAATTCAGTTAATAGTGATAATCATTTTTTCGGTGTAAGAGACCTAGATGGTAACTGTGGTTCTGCTGATGGAGGTACTATTATTTTTGAAAATGTAGATATTTCGAATTATACCGATGTATCGTTATCATTTGCTATTAATGTTGTTGACTATGATGTGTCAAATGGTGATAGTATTAACTATGAGCTTTTTCATGATAACAAATCTCAAGGAACAATACCTGTAACATTGGGAAATACATACAACACTAAGGGATGGATTACTATTGAGGAAACCATTCCTAATTCAGTAAAATCAGTTAGCTTTGCCATAAGTGTAAAGCAAAACGGAGGAAGTGATTATGCTGGTTTTGATGATATTCAATTGCAAGGAAACGAAATAAAATCAACTTCAAATATTATAATCAATGAAGTAGATGCGGACACACCTGGTACTGACACTCAAGAATTCGTAGAATTATATGATGGAGGAACAGGAAACACAAGCCTTAATGGATTCGTTCTAGTTTTTTATAACGGTTCAAATAATCAAAGTTATGCTACTTATGATTTAGATGGGCAAAAAACCAATAATGAAGGTTATTTTGTTATTGGAAACGCTGGTGTACCTAATGTTTCTTCCCTTACTTTTAATAGTAATGGGCTTCAAAATGGAGCTGACGCAGTAGCGCTATACTTGGGAAATGCAATTGATTATCCTAATAATTCAAAAATCAGTACCGAAAACCTTATTGATGCCTTTGTGTACGACACCAATGATGCTGATGATGTTGAGCTAAAAAAACTTTTAAATAAAGACCAACCTCAAGTCAATGAAAATGGTGCTGGTAATAAAAATATCCATTCATCTCAACGCTTCGAAAATGGTAGTGGTGGAGCGAGAAATACAGAATCTTACGTACAAGCAATACCAACACCTGGTAAGAAAAATGAGTTAGAGCCTCAGGCAACCAAAGCTATACCTATTGTAGAAGCAAGAACCAAATCAGAAGGTGAAACTGTTACTATTACAGGAACCTTAACCGTATCAGATCAATTTTCTGGATCTGCTTATTTACAAGATAATACAGGAGGAATTGCTATTTTTGATAAGCAAATATATGGTGATGGTGTTTTTATGATTGGTGATTCTATAACAGTGACTGGAATAAGAAGTAGCTTTAATAATCAAATTCAGATTAGTTCAGTTGCAGAAGTTATAAAAAACGGAAAATCTTCGATCTCAATCAAACCTAAAACAATAACGTTAAGCCAATTGTCAGCACATCCTGGAGAGCTAGTTCGCATTAAAAATCCAAAATTCCCTGATCCAGGAAATATCTTTTTTGGAAATTCAAATTATACGCTTACGGATAAAAGCGGTAAAGCAGATATAAGAATAGATATGGATGTTAAGAGTATTGTGGGACTAGGACAACCACAATCTTGCAATGAAATAGTAGGTGTAATAAGTAGATTTAGAAATACTTATCAAATTTTACCAAGAAATCGTAAAGATATTGCATGTGCTAATAATTACGAAGTACCAGATATTTTTATCGAAGTAGACAAATCAAAAGCGTTAGACATAGCAACATGGAATATTGAATGGTTTGGTGATGAGTCAAATTCACCTTCAGCTGGAAGTCCGAATTCAGACGCTATACAGAAAGACAGCGTAAAAAAGGTAATTCAAGCTCTTAATGCCGATATTATTGCTGTGCAAGAAATTGTTGATATTCCTCTTTTCACAGAAATGATTAATGAGCTACCTAATTATAAATTTATTCTTTCAAGTGCTACTTCTTACCCTAACGATAGCAAAGAACCGAAACAACATATCGGCTTTATTTATAATAAGAACACAGTATCGGTTACAGATTCAAAAGTATTATTAGAGTCAATTCATCCATATTATAATGGTGGAGACGAATCGGCACTTGTAAATTACCCTTCAAATGATAAGACGAGATTTTACGCCAGTGGAAGGTTGCCATTTATGATTACAGCTAATATTACTATAGACGGAAATACAAAGGAATTCAATCTTGTAAATATTCATGCCAGAGCGAATAGTCGTAAAGACGCTCAGAATCGTTACGATATGAGAAGATATGATATTCAAATTTTAAAGGATTCTCTAGATACATCTTATGCTGATAAAAATATTGTTCTCTTAGGGGACTATAATGACGACGTAGATGAAACTGTCGCAGATGTCACAACCACTATATCTACTTATAATTCATTTATAGAGGATTCTGAAAACTATAACATTGTATCTTCATCTTTAAGTGATCTTGGATTCAGATCATATGTTTCAAGAGACAATATGATAGATCATATCATGCTTTCTAATGAATTAAATGAAGAATATATCACAACTTCCGAACGTGTTCATTACGAATTCTACAACGCTAACTATACTAACACTGTATCTGATCATTTCCCTGTATCTACACAGTTGTTAATAAAATCTCTCATGATAGATAGGGTAATAACTTCAGGTGTTTCATGTAATGGAAATCAGGATGGAAAAGCAACAGTATCTATTTCGGGAGGATGCTCTCCTTATACATACAAATGGAGTAATGGCGCACTAACTGAAGAAAATACTATTTCGGAACTTATTGCCGGAAATTATTCTGTTGAAGTTAAAGATGCTTTGGGTAACACAGTAACAACCTCATTTAAAATTTCAGAAAATGAACCTCTATCAGCGGTTATCTCTGATGAGAAAACAATTTACTACGGATATGAAACTAGTTATACAACTATTAATGTTTCAGAAGTTAAAGGTGGTCATCCTCCATATACATATCGATGGAATAATGGGGCTATAACAACTAGTAATATTATTCAGCCTTCAAAAACCACAACATATTCTGTTGAAATTACAGATGCTAAGGGATGCTCTATAAATATCAGTACAACCGTAAAGGTAATAGATATTAGGTGTGGAAAGAAGCTCAATCGTGTTGAAATGTGCTTTAGGGGAAAGTCAATTTGTGTTCCAAAATACTTTGTTAATTTTTACTTACACTATGGAGCAACTTTAGGTAGTTGTAATACTAATGATTTTTATTTCACACAATTTAGAGTTTTCCCAAACCCTTTTGCAAGAAACAGCTATGTCAAAATAAAAGGGTCAACAAATAAAACAATAGAACTGATCGTTTATAACTGTATTGGAAAACAGGTCTTCAAAGAAAAAGTTAACCTTATTAATAATAAAGCCAATGCAACGTTAAAATTATCTCATTTGAAAAGAGGACTTTATTACTTACAAGCAATTGTAGATGGTAAAGTAAAAAAGAGGAGAACTCTTTACAAATATAGATAGTAACTAAAAACTTTTTATTTCGGCATCTAAAATTAGATGCCGTTTTTCATTTGAAAGTAATTAGTATCCTTATCACTATTATGAATATATTTGCCAAAAAATATATTTATTATGAAAAATATACACAACACTAAAGTTTTAGCAGCACAAGTATCTCAAGAAGAAAGAATAGCTTTTTATAAAAAAACATATTCTCATGTAGCAGGAGGAGTTTTTCTTTTTTTAGTTTTTGAGTTTTTATTCCTACAAAGTGCCAGTCTTGTAAACTTTGCACTATCTATGTTGGATGGATATAAATGGTTAATCTTATTAGGCGGTTTTATGCTCGTTACAAACTATGCTGAAAGTACTGCGATGAAAACTTCGGATAAAAATGTTCAGTATTTAGCATATTCCATTTATATTTTTGCTGAAGCATTTATCTTTGTCCCCCTTATTTATATGGCTATTAATGCTACTAATAGTTTCGAAATTTTAAATCAGGCAGCTATTGTAACCCTCGGTTTATTTACAGGAATATCTTCAATTGTATTTATCACTAAAAAAGATTTTTCTTTTATTAGAGCTGGTTTAGCTTTAGGGTTTTTCATAGCTATAGCCTTAGTTATTGCTGGAGCAATTTTTGGTTTCAACTTAGGTCTGTGGTTTTCTGTAGGAATGTGTGTTTTAGCTGGAGGTTCTATTTTATATCAAACTTCTAATATGGTTCACAAATATTCGACCGAAGATTATATTCCTGCAGCTTTAGGTTTATTTGCATCTTTAATGTTATTATTCTGGTATATAATACAGCTTTTCTTGTCTCGAGACTAAGAAGAATAAAACTTGTAAAAAATAAAAAGGCATCTCGAAATCATTCAAGATGCTTTTTTTATGAAAAAATTCATTTTTTAATACTTTCACTTAGAAGAATTAGAAAATTTTCTTCTTATACTTTTTAAACCAACATCATTTGTGCCTTTTTTATAGCTCCCAACAATATGTCTATCTCCTCTTTCGTATTATAAAAAGCAAAAGAAGCCCTTACAGTACCTGGTATACAAAAGAAGTCCATAATAGGTTGCGCACAGTGATGGCCTGTCCTAACAGCTATTCCTAATTTATCGAGGATTGTTCCGATATCATAAGGATGAATCCCTTCTATATTAAAGGAAATAACAGCTGTTTTGTTAGTTGTACCATAAATTTTTAATCCATCAATCTCCTCAAGTTGTTTGGTTGCATATTTCAACAAGTCATTTTCCTGTTTCATAATAAATTCAAACCCAATTGAGTTCATATAATCTAAAGCGACACCAAAAGCAATACCTCCGCATATATTTGGTGTTCCTGCCTCAAACTTATGTGGCAAACCAGCATAAGTAGTTTTTTCAAAAGTCACTGTTTCAATCATTTCACCTCCTCCTTGATAAGGTGGTAATAAATTCAATAACTCTTCTTTACCATATAGAACACCAACTCCTGTAGGACCACACATTTTATGAGCAGAAACTACGTAATAATCAACATCTAATTTTTGAAAATCTGGTTTAATATGAGGGCAAGCTTGTGCTCCATCTATAAGTACTTTAGCTCCTACTTCATGAGCGGAATCTATTATTTCTTTAACAGGATTAATAGTTCCTAGAGCATTTGATACATGGTTACAAAAAACAAGCTTCGTTTTCGAATTTAAAAGTTTATGATAAGCTATCATATCCAAAGCTCCATCATCTTTCATTGGAATTACTTTTAAAACTGCTCCTACTTTTTCGCATACCATTTGCCATGGTACAATATTAGAATGATGCTCTAAAGCAGATACCAATATCTCATCTCCAAAACTTAAAATAGAGGAATAACCAGATGCTACTATATTTATACTATGCGTAGTACCAGAAGTCAAAATTATCTCATATGAGTTTTTTGCATTAAAATGCTTTTGAATCTTTATTCTTGACGCCTCATATTTATCTGTTGCCTCTTGGCTTAGAGCATGTACGCCTCTGTGAATATTTGCATTGTAATTAGAATAGTAATCAATTATTGCATCAATAACGATTTGAGGAGTCTGAGAAGTAGCTCCATTATCAAAATAAACCAATTGTTTCCCATTAACTTTTCTTTTTAAAATTGGGAAATCTTCTCTAATTTTCTCTATAGTGGGCATTTGCTATTCTATTTAACACAAAGGTACGGCTTGATTTTCAAAAAAAACAAGAATCAAATAAATTATTCGTATATTATAATAGTTCTAAATTTTTAAAATCAAACTAGTAGATAACAAGATATAACAAAAGACATCGGTATACATTTTTTTACTGAAATTAGTTATTTTTGCTTAAAATATTTAGAATGAAATCATTTAAATTCCCCCTTCTTCTTGTAATTCTTTTTATAATTTTTATTCTTCTGTATTTAAACTATCCGCGTTTAAATATCCTTGCTGGCTATTCTGCAAAAAACACTGCCTCGTCTGTATTTGTTGCTGGTAGAACACTTGCGTTTACTGATAGCACAGACAATAATTTCTCCCCAATCAATCTAACGTCTGATAAGATCAATAGCAAAGAAAAATCAGCTTCAGGGTCAGTTTTTGGTTTATTAACCAGGAAAGCTATTTACAGAAAAGGGCAAGGATGTGTTTTAATTGGTAATGACTTTAATACCCAAAAAACTTTTTTAGTTCCCAAAAGAACAAGACCTAACATAAAATCTTCATTTCCTTTTGGAAATAAACCACAGGAAGATACAATATTCAAAAATATTAATTATCAAAAATTGAATTCAGCCATAGAATCAATGTTTAACCCAATTAATAAAACAAGAGCTGTTGTTGTTGTTTATAAAAATCAAATTATAGCAGAAAAATATGGACCTGAATTCACCAAGAACTCTAAAATTTTAGGTTGGTCAATGACAAAAAGTATTACGGGTACATTATTCGGAATTTTACAATGTCAAGGACACTTAAATGTTTTCGACAAAGCGCCGATTTCGGAATGGCAAAATGATGATCGAAAAAATATCTCCATTCATAATTTACTTCAAATGAACTCAGGACTTGAATGGGAAGAAGATTATAATACCATTTCTGATGTGACTAAAATGCTATTTTTAGAAAAAGATATGACAAAAGTACAAATTGACAAACCTTTTGTTGGAAAACCAAATGAGACATGGAATTATTCTTCTGGAACTACAAACTTACTATCAGGCATTCTTAGACAACAATTTGACTCTCATCAAGAATATTTAGATTTCTGGTACCAAGCATTAATTGATAAAATAGGCATGAACTCAATGTTAGTAGAAACCGATATGAATGGAAATTACGTAGGATCATCTTATGCTTGGGCAACCCCAAGAGATTGGGCTAAGTTAGGACTTTTATATTTAAACAATGGTAATTGGAACGGTGAACAATTATTTGATAAAGATTGGGTCGATTATGCAACAACGCCAACGCCAACTTCGAATGGGGGGTATGGAGCTCAGATATGGCTAAATGCAGGAAATAGATATCCTGACGTACCCAAGGACATGTATTCTTTTAATGGCTATCAAGGACAAAATGTTTTTATATTACCAGAACAAGAAATGGTAATTGTTCGTATGGGGCTGACAAAAAATGCAGACATTAATTTATTTTTAAAATCTATAATTTCAGTAATAAAAAACTAAAATATGAATCCTTATTACTATGTAATTTCCATTAACGGTCTACTATTTTTTTTTAGTATTATATTTTATCTATTTCCTCCTAAAAAAATTAGCTCAATTTATGGATATAGAACACCAAAAACAATGAAAAACGAAACAGTATGGAAATTTGCTAATGCTTTTTTTGTGCAACAATTTTTTAAATATTCGGCAATTTCCTTTATAATGGCTCTTTTATTTGTTTATCTATTTAAGCACGTAAGCTGGCAACCAATGGCTATTATGCTTATATCTTTGGCTGTTTCAGTAGTAAAAACGGAAATAGAGATCGGTAAAAATTTTGACGATAACGGTAACCAAAAATAAACTTCAACAATTCTAAGAAGAACTAGGCTTAAAGTCCCTTTTGTAATAAACTATTTTTTATACTCCTCCTTTAGGATTGAAATATCTTTAATAATTTTCTGTATTTCTTCCTTCTTAGTCCCATCATAAATACCTCTTATTCTTCGTTCTTTATCGATGAGCACGAAATTTTCTGTATGTATAAAATCATTCTCATCTCCGTTTCCTTCATCTAGAACTGCGAAATAACTCTTACGAGCTAAATCATATATGTGCTTCTTGTCACCTGTAGTTACATTCCACTTACTATCAATAACACCCTTCATATCAGCATAATTGCGAAGTACAGAAACACTATCAATGGTTGGAGTAACTGAATGTGACAGAAACGCTATATCATCATCATTTATATAGTAATTTTGTAGGTCTGTCATATTACTAGCCATGACAATACAAATATTCTTACACCTCGTAAAAAAGAAATCTGCTACATAGATTTTATCTTTATAATTATTTTCAGTGATAGTATCTCCATTTTGATTAATCAGTTTAAAGTTTGCTACCGTATGATTTTTTGATTTTCCCCTTAAGGATACATCAACAAGTTTTGGATTAATATCTTTGGGATTAAGTATAGGTAATCTGTTTTCCACCTTTACTAGATGATAGTAAAACGGTAACCCAACAGCCATAAAAACTATAAAAAATATAAACGTATTCTTTGACTTTTTAAAGAACAGTAGATCCATTTTGAATAAATTGTGTATCACAAAAATACAGCTTTAAAAATCGTTTTTATTCCATTGAAACGAAAAGTTTGTTAAAAGAAAAAATAGATTAGGCTTCAAACTTTTAGAACTCTTTTTAAAAACGTACATTTGTCAGATTTTAAAAATATAGAAACGATACGTTTTATGGAAATTTTAATAAAGGCATCTCAATTTATTTTAAGTTTATCACTACTTATAGTTCTTCATGAATTGGGACACTTCATTCCTGCCAAATTATTTAAGACAAAAGTTGAAAAGTTCTATTTATTTTTCGATTATAAATTTTCACTATTTAAAAAGAAAATTGGAGAAACTGTCTATGGAATCGGTTGGATTCCTCTGGGTGGGTATGTTAAAATTGCTGGTATGATTGATGAAAGCATGGATAAGGAGCAAATGAAGCAAGAACCGAAACCATGGGAATTTAGATCGAAGCCAGCTTGGCAACGACTAATCATAATGCTAGGAGGTGTCACCGTAAATTTTATTCTAGGTATTTTAATCTACATCTGTTTATTATGGGGATATGGAGAAAAGTTTATACCTAATGAAAATGTTAAAGATGGTGTTTGGGTACAAGACTCATTAGCTATGAATTTAGGCTTAAAAACTGGAGACAAAATTATAAATATCGATGGTGAAAAGCCAAGAATGTTTCGGGAACTTACAGCCAAATTTATTAATGGGGAAGTATTTTCTATTGAAAGGAATGGAAAAACTATAACAAAACAAATTCCTGAAAACTTTATTGCTCAACTAATCGACAAAAAGGAAAAATTAGAACGTCCTCTAATTTCATTAAGAGTTCCATTCATGATTGCAAAATTGAGTGACAGTTCATTGAATATAAATTCTGGGCTAGAAAAAAAAGATTTAATCGTTGGTGTCAATGGAACAAAACTCAAATACTACGATGAAATTGTTAGTAGTTTTCAAACTTATAAGAATCAAACTATTTCATTAAATGTAAAAAGAGGCGAAGAACTAAAAACAGTAAATGTAAAAATTTCTCAGGAAGGAAAAATAGGTGCCTATCCAGTTAACTTATCTCAAGAACAACTTGAGAGGTTAGGATATTATAAACTAGCTAACTTTAATTACTCTTTTACTGAGGCGATTCCTAAAGGTTTTCAAAAAACTTGGACAACTTTAACAGACTATGTCAAGCAATTGAAAAAAATCTTTAATCCTAGTACTGGAGCTTACAAAGGTTTAGGTGGTTTCTTATCTATCGCAGATGTATTTCCTTCAGCATGGAGTTGGTATGCTTTCTGGAGTATTACTGCCTTTTTATCTATAATGTTAGGTTTCATGAATCTTTTACCAATTCCTGCTTTAGATGGAGGCCATGTAGTGTTTACGCTTTGGGAAATGATTACTGGTAAAAAGCCCAGCGATAAATTTTTAGAATATGCACAGATAATAGGCTTCATTATTTTACTTGCATTACTAATTTTCGCAAATGGTAATGATATTGCCAGAAAATTATTCTAAAAGAACTCATCAATAAAAAGTACTTGATAAAAAACAGCTAGAAACTCTCGAGATATTATCTCGAGAGTTTTTTATTTTTACTAAATGAAACTCCAACCACCTTTTAAAAAAATAATTCATGTTGACATGGATGCTTTTTACGCTTCCGTTGAACAACTAGATAATCCTGAATTAATTGGAAAACCTGTGGCTGTCGGAGGAAGTGAAGTTAGAGGTGTGGTTTCGGCAGCTAGTTATGAAGCTAGAAAATATGGAATTCGATCAGCGATGAGTGGTATTTTGGCTCGAAAAAAATGTCCTCATTTGGTTTTTGTGAAACCTCGTTTTGCTCGATATAAGGAAATCTCTTCTAAAATTAGAACCATTTTTCATGAATATACCGATCTAGTGGAACCTTTATCGCTAGACGAAGCCTATCTAGATGTTACAGAAAATAAAAAAGGAAATCCCTCTGCAAGTTTAATTGCTCAGGAAATACGTAAGAAAATTTGGGAAAAACTTCAACTGAAAGCATCCGCAGGTATCTCTATTAACAAATTCTTAGCCAAAGTGGCCTCCGATTTTAATAAACCTGATGGACAAAAGACTATAAATCCTGATGAAGTTATTAATTTTCTAGAAGAACTCCCAATTAATAAATTTTATGGCATCGGTAAAGTTACAGCAGCCAAAATGCATAATCTTGGCATCTTTGACGGTGCTGATTTAAAGAAAAAATCTCTTGAAGAGCTAACTAAATTGTTTGGAAAATCAGGAAATCATTACTACCATATCGTTCGAGGTATTCAAAAAAACGAAGTGAAACCCGATAGAACTCGCAAATCAATTGCAGCAGAACGCACATTCATAGATAATATTTCTTCTGAAATATATATGCTGGAACGTCTAGAAAGTATTGCAGATGAACTAGAAAAAAGAATGATTAACTCAAAAACGAAAGGAAAAACCATTACCTTAAAAATAAGATACAGCGATTTTACTCAACAAACTCGAAGCAAAACAATTTTAAATTTTATATCAAAAAAAAAGGATTTCTTTCCCTCAGTAAAAGAACTTCTTTTTCAAGAAAATTTAAGAGAATCCGTTAGATTACTTGGCATTTCAATTAGTAACTTGGATAATAACAAACATCCAATATCTATTCAACTTTCTTTCGATTTTTAACTTAAAGGAATTTTTAAAGTAACTCTTGTTCCCTTTGGATCCCCATTTTTCTTTATTAAATCACTGTATTCCAAAGTATAATTGTTCTGAAAACTATCGGAAAAATTTCTCAGCCTTTGTTTTGTTAATTCTATCCCTATTGATTTTCTCTTTAATGATTTATTTGTTTTTATTTTAAAAGCCTGATACCTACCAACACCATTATCTTCGATCTCGATTTGAAAGTAATCATCAGAACATTTAGTTACTTTCAAAGAAACTTTTTTATCGCCTCTCTTTGAAGATAATCCATGCCAAATAGCGTTCTCTAAAAATGGTTGGAGTATTAGTGGTGGAATTTTTACTTTATCAAGATTTATAGCCTCATCAACTTTTTCGATGTAATTTATTTCGTTTGAAAATCTCATGTTTTCAATACTCATATATAATTTCATCGTTTTCAACTCTTCACTTAAACTAACCTCTTTCGTTTTTGAGGACTCTAAAATACTCCTTATTAACTTTGAAAACTTATTTAAATAGAATACTGCATTCTTTTGTTCGTTTTTTATAATATAAAGTTTTATTGAATTTAATGCATTAAAAACAAAATGAGGATTCATTTGACTTTGGAGTGCTTCTTGTTTAAGCATAAGAATTTTCTTTTCATCATTCAGAAGCCTCTGTCCGTATATTGCATAAAGTAAAACACCAAACAAGGCTATCGAAACTAGAGCTATAACTAATACGTTTCTATTACGAGTTAATTTAAGCTTTGTTATCTCATTTTCCTTTGCTAATCCTTTTATCTTATTATTCTTAACTTCATTGTCATATTTATTAATTAAATTATTTACATAAAGTACATTTCTATCATTAAAAGTTTTACGTTCTCCCTCAATTGATTTTTTATAGAACATATAAGCTTTTTTATAATTTTCTTGTAACAAATATATTTCTGAAAGGTACTCGTATGATTTATTAAAAATTTTAGGTAAACCATACTTAATTCCTACTTGAAGAGCTTTTTTAATACTTTTTTCAGCTTCTTTTAATCTTAAAAGTTTTACTTGACAATACCCATAAGTATTATAAAAAATTCCTGAATAATAACTATTATCCATTCCGTCAACTATGGACCTTACTTCTTTAATTACGTCAAAAGCCTTAAGGTATTCCCCTCTCATTATCAAAATATTACTAATACTATTATGACATATAGCTTTCCCTAATTCTGATTTAATCTCCTTATTATACTTTAAAGATAAATTATAGTTTTCCAGCGCAGCGTTAATATCTCCCAGATTTTGATAAGCAAGCCCCATGTTTTGATAATTAATCGCTAAACCTCTTTTATCAGATAATTTTCTTTGAGTAACAATTGCTTCTTCAAATTTATCAAGAGCAAGCTTGTATTGCTTTAAAGTTAGATAAATATTACCTATACTATTTTGAGAGATACTTTTATTACGCATAATATTTTCAGTATCTTCTTCATAATTATTAAGTAATTCAAGAGCATATTGATGATAATTCAATGCACTTCTAATTTTCTCCTGTCTCCTATAAACAACTCCTATAAGATTTAACGTAGTTATTTCTGCAGGAATCTCTTTTATTTTCCTAGAAATGTTTAAAGCTTTATCATGGTTTTCTATTGATTCTCTATATAAAGATTTATTTCTCTGAGCTTTTCCAATCGAATTATATGCATATATTTTCCCAAATTCATTTCCATACTTAAAGCTTTTCTCTAGTAAATTATGTCGATCATAATTACTAAATTTAAAAGGCTCAAAATAAGCCTCCACCTCAAAAAATGTTTGGAATTTCTTTTCAAAATATTCATTAATGATTTCATCATTTTCAGACAGATTATGCTGCCCAAATGCCATAACCGAAAAAAACATTACGAAGAAAAAAACTAGCCCTTTTTTATCCATCAAAGTTAAAATTTATCGAGAAAATCAGATTTTTTTTGTCTTGAAACAGGGATTTTATGCCCTCCCTCTAAAACAACGTAACCATCTGCCTTCAAAAACTCCTTAATTTTATTTAAATTAATAATGAAAGAATTGTGTATTCTAAAAAACTGATCGTCTGGAAGTAATAGGTTTACTTCCTTCAATTTCTTTGTAATTACAATTTTTTTATTCTGTACCATGTATATAGAACTATAATTTCCATCAGATTCTACGTAAATAATTTCTGATTCATCCAAAAATATTAGTTTACCATCTGTACTAATAGTTATTTTTCTTCTATTAAATTGTTCGTTAAAACTCGTTAGAATTTTTTCAAATTTTTGTGTACTGTCTGTTTTTGAATGATACGTTTTTATTCGATTTAACGTTTCTTCTAAATCATCAGAATCAATCGGTTTTAGTAAATAATCTATTGCTTGATTTTTTAATGCTTTTATAGCATACTCGTTATATGCTGTAGTTATGACAACTGCAAAATCTCTCTTTTTTAGCTTTTGTAATAATTTAAAGCCATCCATTGTAGGCATTTCTATATCTAAAAAAAGACAATCTAAACTATTCGAATTTATATAATCTATTGCTTTTTTTTCGTCTGAAAATGTCTTAATCACCTCAATATCACTACTAAAATTAGAAAGTTCCCACTTAAGTCCCTGAATAGCTTTAGGTTCATCGTCAACAATAACTGCTTTTAACATGTATTACTTTTGTACCAAATGTACCTTAATAAAAATTAAAAATAAAATGGTTTTTTGATAATTAGCTACAAAAAACATTAATTTATGACCTTATATAAAATTAATCACTCCATTTATACAACTGAAACAACTAACTATACATAACCGTTTCACCAAACTGTTTTTTAGTCGCATCTTTGTAGTGTATTATACAAGGGGAATCATTTTGATAATTGGGGGATTAGTCAAAAATGATAATTAAATTGAGAGGTATTGTTTTAACAATACCTTTCTTTTTTTTACACATCTAGCATTATTATTTTTTTACAGCATAAAAAAAACTGTTTCATATATTATATGAAACAGTTTTTTTTTATACTAATAAACAATGTTTATACCTCAAAAGGAACTATAGAAACATACGATTTATTATCTCTTTTCTTTTGAAACTTCACAACACCATCAACTCTTGCATGTAAAGTATGATCTTTACCCATGTATACATTTTCTCCTGGATTGTGTTGAGTACCTCTTTGACGAACAATAATATTACCAGCAATTGCCGCTTGCCCTCCGAAGATTTTTACACCTAAACGTTTCGATTCCGATTCACGACCGTTTTTCGAACTACCGACACCTTTTTTATGAGCCATCTTTTAAGTTTTTAAGGTTAATTATTTACTTAATACTTCAATTAATTCAGCTTTCTTAAGAGAAGTGTATCCACTGATACCTTTTTCTTTTGCTAAAGCCTTTAATTCAGAGACAGTTTTTGAGCTTAAATCATTAGCGTCTACTACTTCCTCTGCTTTGGGAGCTTCTTTCTTAGCTACTGCTTTTTTTACACCTGAACTAGCAATTGCTTCAATCTGAATTTCAGTTAAGTATTGTCTGTGTCCATTTTTTTTCTTGTAACCTTTTCTTCTCTTCTTTTTGAAAACAATTACTTTATCACCTTTTAAGTGACCTAAAATCTTAGCAGTAACTCCTGCTCCTTCTATAGCTGGGGCGCCAACTGTTATACTTCCACTTTCTTCTATAAGCATTACTTTATCAAAAGTTACTTTTGATCCTTCTGCTTCTTGTAAGCGGTGAACGTATACTTTTTGGTCTTTTGCTACTTTAAATTGCTGCCCTGCTATCTCTACGATTGCGTACATACTTCTTATTTTGCGTTTATACATTAACACGCAACTCTATAATAGAATTGCGGGTGCAAATATAGTTGTTATTTCTTTAACTCACAATCTACTAGTCATAAAAGCAACAATTCATTTTTAAAAAAATAAAAAAAAGTTATTTTTTGTAACTAATAACCAAAATATGAGTCATATTTTTGATAATTAATAAAGTAAATTAAAAGTAATAGATGAAAAAAAATATTTTCACTCTTGCTGCCACTGTTGCATTTGTTCTTGCATCGAACGCACAGAAGGTTGATTTTGAAGAGTACGACTTAACTAATGGAATGCATGTAATTCTTCATCAAGACAATACTGCACCGATCGTAACAACATCAGTAATGTATCATGTTGGAGCCAAAGATGAAGAACCTAATCGTACAGGAATGGCTCATTTTTTTGAGCATTTATTATTTGAAGGCACTAAAAACATAAAAAAGGGAGATTGGTTCAAGATTGTATCCTCTAACGGAGGAACCAACAATGCAAATACAACAGATGATCGAACATACTATTATGAAGTTTTTCCATCAAATAATTTAGAATTAGGTTTATGGATGGAATCAGAAAGATTAATGCATCCTGTTATAAAACAAGAAGGAGTTGACACTCAAAATGAAGTGGTCAAAGAAGAAAAGCGTTTAAGAGTTGATAACCAGCCCTATTCTCGCTTTCTTGAAAATGTTAAAAAACATATGTTTAAGAAACATCCTTATAAGGGTACTACAATTGGGAAAATGAAACATCTTGATGCAGCAACTTTAGATGAATTTCTTGCTTTTAATAAAAAATTCTATATTCCAAACAATGCTACCCTAGTAGTAGCTGGAGATATTAACATTCAAGAAACTAAAAAATTAATCAAAGCATATTTTGGACCGATACCTAAAGGGAAAAATATTATAAGAAATTTTCCTAAGGAAGACCCTATAGAAAAAGAATTTAAAGCAAAGGCTTATGATCCAAACATTCAAATACCCGCTATAGTTGCAGCATACAGAACTCCCTCAATGAAGACAAGAGATGCTCGTGTATTAGATATGATTTCTTCCTATTTAAGCAGTGGTAAAAGCTCTGTACTATATAAAAAACTTGTTGACAAGAAAAAAATGGCATTTCAAGCTGGTGCTTTTAATTTAAGTCAAGAAGATTATGGAACCTACATCTTATATGCGCTTCCATTAGGAGCGAATACACTTGATGATCTAATAAAAGAAATTGATGTAGAAATTGATAAAATTCAAAATGAATTAATTTCTGAAAAAAGCTTTCAAAAGTTACAAAACAAGTTTGAAAATGATTTTGTAAACTCAAACTCAAACATCGAGGGCATTGCCAATTCATTAGCTCGATTTAACGTACTTTATGGCAACACTAACCTTATTAATACAGAGATCGATATTTACAGATCCATCACAAGAAAAGAAATTCAAACAGTAGCTCAAAAGTACTTAAATAAGAAACAACGCTTGGTAATGGAGTATTTGCCAGAGTCAAAAAAATAATTCCAGTAACTAGACATAATATGAAGAAAATTATAGCATCAGCAGTAGCATTGGTAACCATGTCTTTTGCTGTTACAGCGCAACAAATAGATAGAAGTATCCAACCGAAACCAGGGCCTTCCCCTAAAATTAAATTAGGGAAAGCTCAAAAATTTAATCTATCAAACGGATTAAAAGTTATTATGGTTGAAAACCATAAACTTCCGCGTGTCTCAGCATCATTAACTATTGATAACCCCCCTTTAATTGAAGGAAATAAGGCTGGAGTATCTGAATTAATGGGAGACCTTCTAGGAAGCGGCACTTCAAAAATTTCAAAAGACAATTTTAATGAACGTATTGATTATTTAGGCGCTTCTATTTTTTACAAAAGTAATGGAGCATATGCCTCATCGTTAACCAAATACTTTACTGAAATATTAGAATTAATGGCTGAAGGTGTTAAGGATCCTCTATTTACTAAAGAGGAATTTGATAAAGCTGTAGAAAGGACGCTAGAAGGTATTAAATCCAATGAAAAAAATGTAAAAGCAATAGCAAGAAGGGTAGAAAACGCATTAGTGTATGGTAAAAATCATCCTTATGGAGAGTTCATCACAAAAGAAAGTATTAATCAAATTACTTTGGAAGATGTAAAAAATAATTACACTACTTACTACAAACCTAATAATGCTTATTTAGTTATCGTTGGTGATATTGACACTAAAAAAACTAAAAAACTAGTAGAAAAATATTTTGATTCATGGAAAAAAGGAGTTATTCCATCATCAACAACACCAAAACCTAAAAATGTAAGTGCCACAGAAATCAATTTTATTGATATGCCAAACGCTGTTCAATCTGAAGTTTCTGTAATTAACTCAATAGACCTAACTTTAGGAGATAAAGATTACTATGCTGCATTATTAGCTAATAATATTCTTGGAGGTGGTGGAACAGCTCGTTTATTCATGAATTTACGAGAAGACAAAGGGTACACCTACGGGTCTTATTCAAACATATCTCAAGATAAATTAGAAGGAGCAGGAACCTTTAAGGCTAGTGCTGCCGTTAGAAATGTTGTTACTGACAGCGCTGTAGTTGAAATTCAAAAAGAAATCAATAAAATACGATACCAAAAGGCTTCAAAGGAAGAGCTTAAAAATTCAAAAGCTAAATACATTGGTAATTTCGTAAGGAATGTTCAAAAACCAAAAACAATTGCCCGATTTGCTTTGAATATAGCTAAATACAATTTACCCGATAATTTCTATGAAGATTATCTAAAAAACATTAATGCAGTTACTTTAGAGGAGGTTCAAAATGCAGCTTTAAAATATTTTAAAGGAGATAATGCTCGAATAATTATTACAGGTAAAGGTCTTGATGTACTTAAAAATCTAGAAAAAAACTCCGATTATACAATTAATTATTACGATAAATACGGAGAACCAACATCAAAACCTGCAATGAAAAAAGAGATTCCTGCTGGAGTTACAAAAGAAAGTATTTTGAATAAATACTTTGATGCTTTAGGTGGTGTTAATAAAATTAAATCCCTTTACTCAACATTTACTACTTACGAGGGCGAAGCAGCAGGTAATAAGATTAAGAACATTGAAAAAAGAACTGCGTCAAACTATGAAAATTCTCTTGGGATGAATGATAATATAATGATGAGAATGATCATGAATAAAGAATCTGTAAAAATTAATGGACAACCATTACCTGCAGATATGGCAACTGAAATGACTTTTTCACTTGGAGTATTTCCTGAAATCGGATATTTAAAAGATGAAAACACAAAACTAACAGGAATTGAATCAGTTAATAGTCAAGAAGCCTATGTGATATCTCGGAAAGGAAAAATAATATCATGGACCTCTTATTACGATTCAAAAAGTGGTTTAAAAATTAAAGAAATTCAAACAACCAATATGGGAGGGACGGCACAAAATCAAGAAACTGTTTATAGTGACTACAAGCAGTTTAATGGTGTTCTTTTTCCTTCTAAAAAAACGGGAAATTTAGGCCCACAGAGCATAAATCTAATACTGATTGATGCCAAAGTAAATGAAGGCGTTTCCGATGCTGACTTTAAATAAAAAATTCCTTTTTAAGAGTCAAGTTTTCTCTTGACTCTTTTTATTTTTTCTTATTTACCATATAAACCCCTAATAATATAACCAGTGCGGCTATTATCTGAATTCCACTTAGCTTCTCTCCATCAATTACGCCCCATATAACAGCTACAACTGGTATTAAGTAAGTTACAGACGTTGAAAAGATTGGCGAAGAAATCTGAATTAACTTATTAAATATTATTTTGGCCATCACCGTTCCGAATATAGCTAATATGAATATATATATAAGTGCTGTCTTTGTTTGAGATGTTAACTCAAATGACCCAGGAAAGTCAGAGTAAAAAAGTATTATTAAAGCTGGAATAATAATAAAAATGAAGTTGCCTACTGTGATGGCTAAAGCATCTAAATCTTGTAAATACTTTTTAATAATATTTACATTAAATGCATAACCAAAAGATGAAATAATTGGCAATAAAGCATACCAATAATTTTGATTAGGATTCATAGTTGCTCCTTGAGAAATCAAAACAATAGTCCCACATAAACCGATAAATATTCCCACTAATTGCTCTTTTTTAAAATTGAAACTAAAAAAAGTAGCTCCTATCCATAAAGCATTAAAAGGTGTAATTGAATTTAATATTGAAGCTATGGAACTATCAATACCCATGATCGCATAAGCATACATAAAAGCTGGGAAAAACGTACCCAAAAGTGAACTTATTAAAATCCACTTCCATTGTTTTTTTTTTATTGATTTAATTGATGAATAGCCTATAATTAACAAGAAAAAACCTGCTATAACCAGTCTTAATGCACCAACTTGAATAGGAGTTAAGCCAATAAGAGCTCTTTTCATAAGGATAAAAGAACTACCCCAAACAAGAGAAAGCGTAATGAGGTATAACCATTTTTGGTGATTAATAAGCATTTAAATTTATTTTGGATACAAAAATCGACTATTTATATAGTATAATATTATATTATTGATAAATTTGTATAATAACCCAATAGTCTAAAGTGATGAAAATTGAAAAATTACTAATAGTATTTGCCTTTATATGTCTGATCATTACAAGCTGTAAAAAATCAGAAAATAAAGATACTGAACCTCAGAAGAATGAGTTAACCACTAAAATAGAAGAAGCTAGCTTTACCGTATCAGGGATGACCTGTGAAATCGGTTGTGCAAAGATTATTGCTTCAAAACTCTCTAAAAAAGATGGTATAATTGATGCTAAAGTATCTTTTGAAAATGGTACTGCCAATGTAAAATATGATAGCAATAGAACCGACAAGAAAGATATTATTAAATTTATTGATGGAATTGCTGACGGTGAAACATACAAAGCTGAAGAATTTACAGGAGAAAAAATAAGTTGCAAGAAAGAATGTGAAAAAAATTGCAAAAAAGAGTGTGCAACGAACTCTGATAAAACACCCTCTGTTAAATGTGAGAAAAAATGCTGTGTAAAAGATGATGATAAAAAAGTCGCCTGTGCAGATGATTGTCAAAAAAACTGTTGTTCTAAAGCATAATTAAAATAAAGCAAAATAAAAAAGCGGCTAGTATTTTTAAAAATACTAGCCGCTTTTTTTATTTTGTATAATAACGATCAGTTTACAACAACATTGACAGACTCACTTGCTCTTCTCTCCAACTCCGCCTGAAATTCCTCCATAACAGGCTTGACTGTACTCTCTGGAATATCTATTATCTTGATATACATTAAACCATCAACTGCATTGTTAAATTTGGGATCTACATTAAACGCTACCAACCTTGCATTTTGCTTAACATATTTCTTAATTAATACAGGCATTCTTAAGGCACCTGGTTCAATTTCATCAATTATCTTATCAAACTTCTGAAGATCTGCTTCTGTTTCATCAAAAACGAAATCTTTATCTGTATCTTTTAATTTTACCTTAAACTCTTTCTTTGGATGGATGTATTGTGCTATATATGGATCGTAGTAATGTGACTTCATAAACTCGATCATAAGTGATTTCGAAAACTCAGAAAACTGATTACTAATACTCACACCCCCTATTAGGTATTTATGGTCAGGATAACGAAGTGTTACATGAACAATTCCTTTCCATAGAAGAAATAAAGGCATTGGTTTTTGCTGATATTGTTTCACGATAAAAGCCCTTCCCATTTCAATAGAAGACTCCATCATTGAATATAGCTCTGGCTCTATTCTAAACAACGTCTGAATATAGAATCCATTAATACCCAATTTCTTATAGATTTCTTTTCCAATACCCATTCTATAAGCTCCGACAAGACAATTTGCATCACTATCCCAAAGGAACATATGGTAATAATATTTGTCGTATTTATCTAAATCTAGTGATTTATTGCTTCCTTCCCCAACCTCTCTAAATGTGATCTCTCGTAATCTTCCTATCTCATGGAGGAGATTCGGTATTTGCTTAGCACTGGAAAAAAACACCTCATAATTCTTACTCTTCAATAATCTAGCATCTGATGCTCGAAGTTTTTCTACCTCCTTAATAAATAAATCTGGATTTTTTTGACTAGATATATTTTTTGCTTTCTTAGGAATTTTCAAATGTTGCGATGACAAAATTTTTTGAGAAGATTTTTCATATGGATTAGCTAACATATATGTTTTTCTTCTTAAAAACTGATAAAAATCGGGGATTTCTGGATAAGCTTCTTGATCTTTTACCAAAATAGGCTTTCCTATCCTTACTTTTATAATTCTATTTTTCTGAGAAAGTAACTCAGAAGGCAACTTAGCCGTGCGTAATGTATCACTAATCTTAGATAAAAAATAAAATAATTTACTATTTTTTGCATGAAAGTATATGGGTATAACAGGTACCTTTGCTTTTTTAATCAAGCGAACAGCTCCTTCCTCCCACTCTTTGTCAACCATAAGTTTACCATCACGATAGGTAGATACCTCTCCTGCTGGAAAAATTCCTAAAGGCTTTCCTTCTCTTAAATGAAGGAGCGCGTTTTTTATACCAGAAACACTTGATTTAGCGTCTTTATGGTTCTCAAAAGGGTTTACAGGCATAACATAAGGCTTCAATGGCTCAACCCGATGCAATAAAAAGTTAGCTATTATTTTGTAATCGGCTCTATGCTCAACTAAAAGTTTTAATAAAAGAATACCATCTATACCTCCCAATGGATGATTGGATATTGTTATAAATGGTCCATCCTTAGGTATTCTCTTTAAATCTTCCTCAGGAATTTCAAATTCTATTTGAAATTCATTCAACAATCCATTTAAAAACGGTAAATCTTTCTTATGCTTATGCTTGTTATAGACTTCATTTGCCTTCGAAATCCTCAAAATTTTCATCAATAACCATCCTGAAAACACTCCTAAAACTCCAAACTTATCTGTACCAATTGCTTTCGCTAATTCTTTTGGTGTTACTAATCCCATTATTTAGATTAAGTTAAACATAACTACAAATATAGGGTAAATTTGCGAGGTTTACGTGCTTTCTTCAATGACTAATTGCGCCGTTTTTGTATTTATTTGTCTTATTAGTGATTTTCCTTTTTGCCTTATCAAGTCAATCGCATCATCATCAAAATGTCTTATGGTATATAAAGTTACTCCTTTGTAGGCTTTTATATTATAAATATGTTTAAGCTCTTGGTAAAACTCATCAAAATTATTAAATTTATCGTCTACGCATACTGAAAAACTCAATGCTGAATTTTGCACTAAATTAACCTTTAATCTATGCTTATGTAATTTTTCAAATACCTGGCTAATGTTATTTTCCACCATAAATGAAAAATCTTTAACTGAGATAGAAATCAAAATCTGATTCTTCTTAACGATATAACAAGATATTAAAGGTCTCAATGAAACCCCTTTACTAACTCTTGTCCCTTTTTTATCAAGATGATCGAATGACCTTACATATAAAGGTATATTTCTCTTTTCTAGAGGCTGAATTGTTTTTGGATGAATTACAGAGGCTCCATAAAAAGCCATCTCAATTGCCTCAGAATATGAAATTTCCTTTAACAACTCTGTTTTTGAAAACACTCTTGGATCTGCATTTAAAACCCCCTCAACATCTTTCCAAATAGTTACACTATGCGCATTTAAACAAAAAGCGAAAATTCCTGCTGTATAATCGGAACCTTCTCTACCCAATGTTGTTGTTGTATCATTGTTTCTACCTATAAAACCTTGTGTTATATTTAACCTTTGAACATCAACATTACCCTTTATTATTTTTTCTGTAGAACTCCAATTAATTTTTGCGTCTCTGTAATTAGAGTCTGTTTTTAGATACTCTCTAACATCTAGCCAATTATTTTCGATTCCGATACTTTTTAAATAAAAACTAACAATCGTAGTTGACAACAATTCTCCATAACCTACAATTTGATCATAAACATAATTATAGTCTCTAGATTCATTTTGAATCATAAATCCATTTAATTCCCCTAACAATTCATTAACTCTATTTTTAACATTCTCACTGTCTATTTCAAATAAATCTTTAATAATATTAAAATGAAAATCATAAATGAAAGTTAAAGCTTCATTCAAATTATTTTGTCGGTTATAATAGGCGTCAATTAATACTTCAAAAGCATTTGTCATTTTCCCCATTGCTGAGATAACTACCAAGGTACTATCTGTTCCTTCTTGTTGTAATACTCTTACAACATTTCTTACAGCGGAAGCATTTTTTACAGATGCTCCTCCAAACTTAAATATTCTCATTATTTAGTTTTTCTTCACAAATTCTTTTAATCCAGTTTCATTCATATGCACAACTTGCCAACTATCTAAAATAGTAGCACCTGTACTTTCGTAAAAACCAACAGCACTTTTATTCCAATCCAACACTTCCCAAGATACTCTTTTACACCCCTGAAGGTCTGCATATTTCAGTACTTCTGTATACAAGGCTTTACCTGCTCCAATTCCTCTATGAGATTTTGTTACCATTAGGTCTTCTAGATGAATTATTCTTCCTTTCCAAGTTGAATACCTTTCAAAAAAAAGAGCCATTCCAATAACAAATCCATCAGAATCCTCAGCAACAAATGTTTTAAACTTTGAATTTGAGGAGAAACCATCTCGAATTAAATGATCTTCGGTTACCTCAACTTCATTCGGTAATTTTTCAAATTCAGCTAATTCTTTAATCAATCTAAGAATTGCATTTACATCATGTACCTCACCTTTTCTAATAACAAAATTCATTGTTGATTTTTTCGTAAAGATACTTTGAAAACACTTTTTTAAAAATAATCCTATGATTTAAAACATATCATTTTAATTTGTTGAAAATTTTAAAGTTTAAAATTGTTTCAGAACCTAAAAAGTTGAGATATTTGTATGTAAAACCAGAGAATTTTTAAACTATGAATAACAAGCATACCACACTTGGTGAATTTATCATCAACAATCAAAAATCTTTTAAATATTCCTCAGGGGAACTTTCGCGTTTAATAAACTCAATTCGTTTGGCAGCAAAAGTAGTGAACCACGAAATTAGAAAAGCAGGATTAGTTGATATCACTGGTGCTGCTGGAGATATTAATATTCAAGGTGAAGCTCAACAAAAATTAGACGTATTAGCGAATGATTTATTTAAACAAACCTTGATAAACAGAGAAATTGTTTGTGGTATCGCAAGTGAAGAAGAGGATAGTTACGTTATTGTTGAAGGTAAAAATAAAACAAACGAAAACAAATATGTTTTACTTATGGACCCCTTAGATGGCTCCTCTAACATCGATGTAAATGTTTCTGTCGGAACAATTTTTTCTATTTATCGAAGGGTCTCTCCTGTCGGAACACCAGTGACAGAAGATGATTTCTTACAAAAAGGCAGTGAACAAGTTGCAGCTGGTTATGTAGCCTATGGCACTTCAACTATGTTGGTATTTACCTCTGGAAGCGGCGTTAACGGTTTTACACTAAACCCAGCTATTGGAACTTTTTACTTATCTCACCCAAACATGAAATTTCCTGAAATAGGAAAAATATACTCCGTAAGCGAAGGTTATTTTACTCATTTTCAAGAAGGAATGAAGCGATTTTTAATTCACTGTAAAGAATTAAACAAAAAAGACAATAGACCTTACACCGCAAGATATATTGGATCTTTAGTTTCAGATTTTCACAGAAACTTAATCAAGGGTGGCGTGTATATATACCCCGCAACCGCTATTAATCCAAATGGTAAATTACGTTTACTTTATGAATGTAATCCAATGGCTTTTATTTGCGAGCAAGCCGGAGGGACCGCTTCTGATGGATTTACAAGAATTCTTGACATTAAACCAACGGAACTTCATCAAAGAGTACCTTTTTATTGTGGCAGTAAACAACTGGTTTCAAAAGCAGAAGGCTTCATGCAAGAATTTTCATCGAAAGAAAAGCCTGTTTACGAATAGAATTCATTATTTTTATAAGAAAGGTATTTTACACAAAGCGAATGGTTGTTTGCCTTGTTTTTTTACCCTAACTTTACCTACGTAAAATCAAAAAAATAAAACTTTTAAAAATTAAGAAATTATGGCTTTTGAATTACCAGAATTAGGATACGCGTATAATGCTTTAGAGCCTCATATAGATGCTAGAACGATGGAAATACACCATAGCAAACACCATGCGGGCTATACAAATAAATTAAATACAGCAATTGAAGGAAGTGATCTTGCAGAAAAATCTATTGAAGATATTCTCTTGAACTTGGACATGAACAATTCAGCAGTTAGAAATAACGGTGGTGGTTTCTATAATCACTCTTTATTTTGGTCAGTTATGAATCCTGAAGATAGAGGTTACTTGTCTGGAGAGTTAAAAGAAGCTATTGAAGCTGAGTTTGGGTCGAAAGACGAGTTTATTAATGCTTTTTCCAAAGCCGCTGCTACTCAATTTGGTTCAGGATGGGCTTGGTTGTGCGTACATAAAGGAGGGAAAGTTGAAGTGTGCTCTACACCAAATCAAGATAATCCGTTAATGCCAAATGTTTCATGTGGTGGGACCCCTATATTAGGACTTGATGTATGGGAACATGCTTATTATTTAAACTACCAAAATCGTCGTCCAGACTATATTGAAGCTTTTTTCAATGTAATTAATTGGAATGAAGTTGAAAGAAGATATTCTGCTGCCAAATAAAAATAACAATAACAAGAAAAATATGTCATCGACACATATTTTTCTTGTTATTTTCTTATAACTTTAATTCTATTGTTAGTTCGAACAATAGCTTGTTCATTTTTCCAATCAATCCATTTTTGTCCCTTTAATCTTCTCATAATGTTATCGATTGTTCGCATTATGAAGACATTATAAATGGCTTTTCCTAAATTTTTAGGAGTTCTCGCAATAGCTCTTAAACTCATAGAAAATCCTGGGGTTATGTACCTCATATAATGCCACCATCCTTCTGGCATATACAAAACATTTCCATGTTCTAACTCTGCAACATATCCCTTTACTTTTTTTAATGCAGGCCATTTTTCAAAATCGGGATCATTAAAATCGATATCTTCTCTTGTAATTAATGAGTTTGGAATTTTATAAAGATATTTATTTTGCTTTTGGTCAAACAAAATACACTTTTTTTTGCCTTCAAAATGAAAATGAAAAATATTAGCTAAATCAATATCATAGTGCATAAATGTATATGAATTCTTACCTCCAAAGAATAACATTGGTAATCCTTTCATTAGCCTTAGTCCAAAATCAGGAAACTTAAAGTCTTTTTGAAGTTGCGGCACTTCTTTAAGAATATTCCACAGAAAAATTCTAAATTTTGTAGGTTCTTTTTTTAATAAATCTACGTACTCGCTCATTTTCATGACAGCGTGTGGTTCATTAAACCCGTCCTTATAATCGACAGGTCTGTCATCATATAAAGGAACCTTCTTGTCTCCAGCAATGTCTTTCATATAGTCTAGTGACCATTTTGAATACGCGGGCCAATCTTCTATAAATCGCTCAATTACAACTGGTTTCTGAGGTTTAAAATATTTTTTTATAAAATCCTCCTTTGTAATAGTTTCAACTCTATCAACTTTTGTTAATTGTAGTCCCATTGATTCCATTTTTTCTATGTGTAAAATTAAGAAATTGTTATGAAATTTTTTGTATTATACTTTGTAAAAAAAATTGTTTTTGGTATGTATACTTACTTTTCAGGGAAAAAGTTAATTACTTCTTACGGAATTCTAAAGCCTGTTTCTTTTTTTGCTCATTTCTTTCAATTTTATGACTTGGTCTTGTCCATCTCGGCTTCTCTCCTAGTGCTTTAAATTTAGATTTTTCGGCTTCTATTGTATTACGTTGCTCATGTTTAAAAAAGGCTTTTTGAGGGTTCAATCCAAGCTCTTCAAACATCTTCATATCTTCATTAATGTCAGGGTTTGGTGTTGTCAATAACTTATCTCCGGCAAAAATAGAATTAGCTCCAGCAAAAAAACACATTGCTTGTCCTTCTCTTGACATTTGTGTCCTTCCAGCCGATAAGCGTACCTGAGATTCGGGAAGAACAATTCGTGTTGTAGCCACCATTCGAATCATCTCAAAAATATTTAAAGGAGGCTGATCTTCCATAGGTGTTCCTTCCACAGCAACTAAAGCGTTTATCGGAACTGACTCAGGATGAGGAGAAAACCTTGTTAATGTTTCCAACATTCCTGCTCTATCCTCTAAGCTTTCTCCCATTCCAATAATACCTCCTGAACAAACCGTTACGTTTGTTTTTCTTACATTTTCGATTGTATCAATTCTGTCTTTAAATGCTCTCGTTGAAATCACGTCATCGTAATAATCTTCAGAGGTATCAATATTATGGTTATAGGCATACAATCCTGCTTCTGCCAAACGTTTTGCTTGATTTTCAGTTACCATTCCCAGCGTGCAACACACCTCCATATCAAGTTTATTTATAGTTCTAACCATTTCTAATACTTGATCAAATTCAGGTCCATCTTTAACATTTCTCCATGAGGCCCCCATACAAACCCTTGAAGAACCTCCAGATTTTGCTCTCAATGCTTGGGCCTTTACTTGATTTACTGTCATAAGATCATTTCCTTCAATATCCGTATGATATCGAGCTGCTTGCGGACAATAACCACAGTCTTCTGAACAGCCTCCTGTCTTTATTGATATGAGTGTACTAACCTGCACAGTATTAGGATCATGATGTTTTCTATGCAATGAAGCAGCTTCATATAAAAGCTCCATCAATGGTTTATTATATATCGCTAATATCTCCTCTTTTGTCCAGTCATTTCTTACATCGCTCATAAACTTATGTTTACTTGTTTATTTTTTGATTACTCAAAAGTACTAATAATTAATTTATACTTTTAAATTTTTACTGAATAAGTGTACCCGGAAGACTTATCATTCAACATTTAAATTCTTAAACATTTATTAATTATCTATTGTATTTCTGCTTATTAAAACTGACACTGCATTGCCACCAAAACCAACAGCGTTTATCAATACCTTATTCATACTTTTTGGATCGTCTTGCTTTTCGACAAAAGGAACATGTATTGCCTTTTGATTCTTAATCATTAATACAGCAAGCTCAATACTAAGCAAACCAGAGGTCGCAAAAGTATGTCCTAACTTCCATTTATTCGTAGTTAAAAAAGGAATATTTTGTCCAAATACCGCCCTAATTGCATTCAATTCAGAAAGGTCTCCCTTTACAGTTCCTGGTGCATGCATGACAATAGCATCAATTTCATTTTTATTTGTATTTCCTATTGCCATTTTCATTGATTTTTGAAAACAATCCGCATTTGTCGAAATAGAAATATTATGTTTTAGAACTTCTGTCGCGTATCCCACTCCTTCAATGATTGCTTCTGCAGAAGGTATTACACCTAATTCTAAGCATAAAATTGAAGCCCCTTCACCTAATACCATCGTATTCTGTCTTTTAGTAAGATCAAAAGCTTTACATGGGTAATTTTCTGTATTATTAGCATACACTTTTAATGCTCTCATTTGGGCAATAGTAAACTCCGTTAAAGAGGCTTCACTCCCTCCAACTAAAAACTTATTTGTCATTCCTGACAAAATCCACGCAACACCGTTCAGTAAAGAATGTAAACCAGTAGAACAGGTTATTGAGTGAGATATTTCTGGACCTCTTGTTTGCTGATCATGTGCTATCCATGACGAAATATTTCCAAGGGTGGTTGTTGGTGAACTTATTGTCGAAGATCTACCTGTTTCTAAAAATTCTTTGTGATATTTTTCAAATAATGAAGTCGCTCCTCTTGAAGATCCTATATTTATTCCAAAGTTATCCTGCGGTTGCCAATCTGTATTTTGAACTGCTTTTCGAGCGGCAAATAGTGCATATAAAACAGAATTATCCAAGTTTTTATATCTTACATCTGAACATCTTATTTTTTCGATGAACTGTTTATCTTCTTCTGGAATCTTAGCTATCCATACTTCAAAATTTTCATAGTTTTCTAACTTTAGAAAATGTTCATCATTTTTGTAATTATTCCATACTTTTTCATGACTGCTCCCTAACGCAGATATTGAGCCTATTGAGGTAATCGATATTTTTTTATTCAAACTCAAAAAATTTTGACAAAAATAAAGCTAATTAGCTCCAATTTCCGAATATATACAACTGATTTTATCTTTCAATCTCTTTCTTCCACAAATCAATAAAATCGCAACGTCAAAAATCTTAGCTTTAAATTAATATGACTTTATTCGTTTAGTAGTTGCTTAAGTCGTTCTAAAACTTTTAAATTTGAATCAAAAATCACTTGAAAGCAATTTAACCTAACACTATCTAAATTATTATGTCAGATGAAAATCAGAGAAGTTGGTTTAGCAGAAACTGGCTTTGGTTTATACCAACTAGTGGATGTTTGGGTATTATTTTATTTTTAATTTTCGGAATTGGTTTTGCTTTTTTCGGAGTTTCAAATATGATTAATAATTCTACACCCATTAAAAATGCTATAGAAAAAGCAAATAATAACACTAGGGTGACCTCTATTTTAGGGGCACCTATTAAAAAAAATGGAATGCCTAATGGTAATATTTCATTGTTTAATAGTGATGGAGAAATAAGCTTTGCTATCCCTATAAAAGGTAGTAAGAGCAATGGCATTCTTGTCGTAAATGGCATTAAAACTAACGGAAAATGGGTTTTTGAAGATCTATATGTAAAAATCACAAAAACTCAAGAGAAAATCAACCTAATTGAGGAGGCTCTAAAAAGTATCTAAAGCCTCTTCAATTGTTTCATATATCTTATCTAATTCATCATTATTAATAATAAATGGGGCAAGTACATAAATTGTATTTCCTAAAGGCCTTAAGCAAACTCCTCTATTCATAAAAAAATTAAATAATTGGTAGCGAAGATTTCCATAACGCTCCATTTGAATATTCAAATCTAAAGCAAAAATCACACCTAACTGACGAATTTCTTTGACATTAGGATGACCTTGTATTTTTGCACCAAAAACTTTGTGAGCTTCAATAATTTTTTCAATTCGATCTTGAATCTCTTTACTATTTAAAAGCTCTATACCAGCTAATGCAGCAGAACAAGCTATTGGATTTGCAGAGTATGTATGTCCGTGAAAAAAGCCCTTTGCCAATTCATCACTAAGAAAAGCACTATAAATAAATGACGAACAACTAGTTATAGCCATAGGAACTAAACCTCCTGTTAATGATTTTGACAAACATATTATATCTGGTAGGTTATTTAAATATTCAGAAGCAAAATTTTTACCTGTCTTTCCAAAACCAGTCATTACTTCGTCTGCAATCGTTACTACTCCATAGTCTTTGGCTAATGCCACTAACTCATCTAATAGCTTAGCACTATGCATTTGCATTGCTGCAGCACCTTGAACTAAAGGCTCAAAAATAAAAGCAGCCACTTCAGCTTCTTCTAATAAAGTTTTGAACTGGTTTTTTACCACTTCAAAATTATCCATATTTGGTACTGGAATACGGGATACATTAATTAAGAAATCTTCAAAGGGCCCATTATAAACAGAAAGCCCTGAAACAGACATTGCTCCAAATGTATCTCCATGAAACCCTCCTTCAAAAGCAATTATTTTATTTTTTTTATGACCTCTATTAAAATGAAATTGCAAAGCCATCTTTATGGCAACGTCAACAGAAGTGGATCCGTTATCTGAAAAAAATATTTTCTCCTGATTGTGAGGTAATATTTTGATTAATTCTTCAGATAATTTTACCGCTGGCTCATGGGTAAATCCAGCAAATACTACATGATCAAGCTCCCTCATTTGCCTAGAAACTTTTTTTGTTATATACTCATTACAATGCCCATACATACAAGTATACCAAGAAGCAATACCATCAATATATTTATTTCCTCTCTCATCGTAAAGAAACACTCCTTTTGCTTTAGTTATGGCAATATGATCAGGATGTAACTTATGCTGAGTCAATGGATGCCATAAATGTTTTTTATCTCGTTCGCTTAAAATCATTTTTATCATGCTTTACTCTATAAATAGTGAAATGTATGTCTAAAGCTTTTCCCTGAAAAGATCAGCATACTCTTTGATCACATTTTTATCAAAATAGGGTTCTTCATCAATCCTTCCAATAACCTTGACATCGGTCATTTTCTCAATAATACCCTCTGTTGTTTTATGCTCTTTTCCTGAATAAATTACGGATACGTCGTACCCTTTATCTTTTAGTAAGTTTATAGTTAGAATCGAATGATTTATACTACCTAGATAATGACGAGAAACTACAATAACTTTGTATTCTGGTTCAATTAAATCTAAAATAGTATTTTGATCATTTAATGGAACCAGTAACCCGCCGGCCCCTTCAATTACAATATTATTTTTTGTCTTTGGCTCACAAATGAATTTCAAATCAATGGAAACACCATCTATTTCTGCCGCCGCATGAGGACTCATTGGAGTATGGAGTGCATACGAATTTTCATGAAAAATAGATTTTTTACTTGATACTAAACTTCTAACTTTATCTGTGTCTGAATTAGCTAAATCCCCTGCCTGAATAGGCTTCCAATAATCAGCTTCTAAAGCTTCCACTAAAATTGCTGAAGCAATTGTTTTACCAACCTCAGTGGATATTCCAGTAATAAAGTATTTCTCTTGCATTAAAAATTATCTTTTTAAAATTTTATTAATAAATTTTTTCTTCACGAAAAAGAGAAATATCAATAAAATACACCTAGCTACTCCTATGCAAATGATAGTTTCATATACCTATTCAAAAGAGTTTCTAATTTCCTTGTTTATTCTTGACTCTCTTTTTATATTAATTGTAATCTCTTTGATCTTTTTCATTTTTTCATTACGAAACAAAGGTAGTGAGCTTACCTAAAACTTTGGTTATTTGATCAAAATTATTATAACTATGTAAACAAAATCGTAGGCGTTCTTTTCCTTTAGTGACAGTTGGAGATAGGATTGGCTTAACATCAAACCCATTTTCATATAAGTTCTGAGCTATTTCTTTAGTTTTTTGATTTCCAGAGATTATACAACAATGAATAGCAGACGAGCTCTCTATAAAATTAAGATTTAACTCATACACTTTTTTCTTAAAAAAATCAATATTAGAATGAAGTTGCCCTCTACGCAATTCTCCCAACTTTCCTTGTAAAAACTTATGTGCGCTCCATATCGCGGCTAATGAATGAGGAGCTAAGCCTGTTGTATAAATAAAACTTCTTGAATAATTCACTAAGTAGGTTCTTAAATCGTTACTTCCCAAAATAACTGCCCCATGACAACCTAAGCTTTTTCCGAATGTTAAAATTCTTGCAAAAATTCTATCCTCCAATTTTAGGTTTTGGATAATCCCTAGCTCTTTTTTATCAGACAAACCTATAGCATGGGCCTCGTCAACAACAAAATAAGCCCCATATGACTCACATATCTCAAGCATTTTTTTTAAATCAGGAGTATCTCCATCCATAGAAAAAATAGACTCTGTAACTACATATATTTCCCTTGAGGTAAAAGCTCCTTCTGAAGAAAACTTTTGAAGTATATTTTCGAGTTTGGTACTATTATTATGCTCAAATTTATACGATTGAGCATTAGACAATCTTATTCCATCTCGAATAGATGCATGAATCAATTCATCAAACAATATTATATCATTTCTTTGAGGAACACACGAAAAAAAACCTAGATTTGCATTATACCCTGAGTTAAATATAAGTGCAGATTCAGAATTATGAATAGAACAAAGTACTTTTTCTGTTAAATCGTATAATTGATGATTTCCTGAGAGTAGGCGCGAACCCGTAGCTCCATTTAAGTCCACTTCATTTTTCATTAAAAATTCATATACCTCAAGACGAATCTCTTTTGATTTCGCAAACCCTAGGTAATCATTAGATGAAAAGTCTACTAAATTATTCGTCTCTCCTAGAGTTCTAAGAGAACCTTCTATTTCTCTTAAACTTATTTTTCTCTTTAACTTTTTTGGAAACTCCATAAGGCAAAATTAAAACAAATCAATTCTTACAGAAAAAAATATAGTTCTTTTCCTTGGAAACAATAGTTAGGATTACTAATTTTGTAATCGTAATAACTTTTTTCAAATGTCTTCATTCAATCCTATAACTCAAGGCAAAAAAATAGATAGTAAAATTATTGTTTCACTAGAACGTATTTCTGAGGCATTCCGAGTTCTGTTATGGGATGAAGGTAAAAAAAACTCTTTGAGTCCAATTCAAATACAAATTCTAATATTCCTGTTGTTTCATAAAAAAGAACAATGTAAAGTGAGTTACTTGGCTAAAGAATTTAATATGACAAAAGCTACCATAAGCGACAGTATAAAAACGCTTCATAGAAAAGAACTCATTAAGAAAGAAAATGATTTTAATGATACAAGAAGCTACACGATTTCCTTGAGTAAAAAAGGACTCGTTCTGGCCAAAGAAAGCGCTATTTTTACAACACCTCTAGAAAAAGCTATCGAAAAATTGAACCTCGATAAAAAAGAAATAATTTTAGATGGTTTGTTAGATTTAATTTCCTCTTTGAACAAAGTTGACGTAATAACCGTTCAACGGATGTGCAAAACCTGTAATAACTACAGTTTTAAAAACAGTAGTCATTATTGCAAATTACTAGAATTAGAATTAAATAAAACTGAGTTAAGAGTTGATTGTCCAGAACATGTTTCCAAAGAATAATAAAACTTATGAGCTACGATATAATAACCAATCCAAACTCTATAAAATTAAGTTTAGATGAAATTCATCTGGACAATAACAATAAAGAAAAGCTACAGCAAGTTATAGATGAAGTTAGCTACTTCAATATTTTAAATCAGTACGGACTAAAAATAACTAATAAAATACTTCTTCACGGTGCGAGTGGGTGCGGTAAAACAGCAACTGCTAAAGCGATTGCAAAAAAACTAAATAAAAAAATAATAACGCTTGATTTAAGTGAGTTCATTTCAAGTAGATTAGGAGAGACCTCTAGAAATATAAATAGTTCTTTTAAAAAGGCCGCAAGAGAAAATGCAGTTCTTTTTATAGACGAATTCGATTCGTTAGGAAAACTAAGAGACTACGAAACAAAAGATTCCGGAGAAATGAAACGTGTGGTAAATACCCTTTTACAACTTATTGACCAAATCCCCGATAATGTTTTATTAATTTGCGCAACAAATTTTATTAAAATAATTGACCAAGCTCTATTGCGACGTTTTGAAATCAAACTCTCCTTTAACCTGCCTACTAAAAGTCAACTAGAAACCTTTTATAATGAGATATTAGATAAGTTTCCAAAGAATTTACATGAAATAAAAAGAACTTATCAAATATCATATGCAGAAGCTAAAGATTTGGTAGAAAATCAAGTTAAAAAAAAATTAATAACCCAAGAAAAAGCGAAAGAAACACATTATGAAAACAAATCCATTAATAATTGAAAACATTAATAAAATACAACATAGAATACAAAAAGCTTGCACGGAAGCCAATAGAGAGGTTAACGAAGTAAGGCTTCTTTTAGCCACAAAAACCGTAAGTCCCGAAAATATTAAAATTGCTTTATCAAAAGAAAAACTAATCGGAGAAAATAAAATTCAGGAGATAAAAGAAAAATTTGATAGTCTTAACTCAATTACTCATCAAAAACACTTTATCGGCCATTTACAAAGTAATAAAATCAAAGATATTCTCAAATACAATGTAACATGTATACAATCTGTAGATCGATTAAGTCTTGCTGAAAAGCTACAAAAAAGACTTGTTCATGAAGATAAGCATATAGACATATTAGTTCAAGTAAACACCTCTGATGAAAAGAGTAAATTCGGTATTTCTCCTGAACTAGCCATTAATTTAATAAAAGAAATCGCTTTATTTGATAGAATTCATATTAAAGGACTTATGACTATTGGTGTTTTTAGCTCTAATGATGAAGAAGTAAGAAAGTGTTTTCAAAAGCTCAAACTATTACAACAAAAAATAATCTCAGAAAACATCCGTAATGTTCAAATGCATGAACTTTCAATGGGGATGAGTGGTGATCTTGAAATCGCCATAAAAGAAGGAGCTACAATCATAAGAGTTGGAACAGCTATATTTGGAAAAAGGGCCTACCCAGATAGCTACTACTGGAATGAAAATTCTGATACAAGTTTAAAAATCTAACACTATCACTAACTATCCCACTTGATAAAGTTCTTTTCGTTTAGAAAAGAACTTCTTTATAAAGCTTCTCTTTTTTATTTCTTCTTTGATAGCTGTCGAACCTTGAGTCCGAACGCCGCAAATATTAATGTCATAAATGGACTTAACCAATTAAAGATTGCAAATATTGCATACTCACTAACCCCAACTCCTAAAACACCAGATTGATATGCCCCACAGGTATTCCAAGGAATTAAAACTGATGTTACAGTACCCGAGTCTTCCAAAGTTCTACTAAGGTTTTCAGGAGCTAAGTCTCTATCTTCAAACGCTTTTTTAAACATTTTACCTGGAATTACAATTGCTAAGTATTGATCTGATGCAATCGCGTTTAGCCCTAAACAACTAACTACCGTACTTGCAAATAAACCAAATATGTTTGAAGCTAAGGAAAGTAACGTTTCTGTAATTTTTGAAAGCGCCCCTATTGCATCCATAACGCCTCCAAAAACCATTGCACATATTATCAAACAAATAGTCCACAACATTCCCTTCATCCCTCCTGCACTAAATAATTCCGTTAATTTATCGTTATTAGTTACAATTTGAATATCGGTAAAAATAGCCTTAAAAATTGATTGAATTTTTGAGTCCGATAAGTTAGTTAAGATATCAGATTGGAATACTAAAGCAAAAATTGCTGCTAATACAACTCCCGTACTCAAAGCAAATAATGGTTTGGTCTTTAAAAGAATTAAAACAATTACAGATAATGGGACTACAAAAAGCCAAGGAGTAATATTAAATGAACTATCAATTGAACTAAGTAAATCACTTATATCTGCATTACCCGAAGTTTCAATCGTCCCACTTAAAACGGCAAAAACGATAAGCGCAATTAAAATAGTAGGAACTGTTGTATATGCCATATATCTAATATGTGTAAATAAACTTGTTCCAGCCATTGCAGGAGCTAAATTTGTTGTATCTGACAATGGAGACATTTTATCTCCAAAATAAGCTCCTGAAATTACTGCTCCTGCAATCATTCCAGAAGGAATACCTAATGCATTTCCAATTCCAACTAACGCAATACCAACAGTAGCTGATGTGGTCCACGAACTACCAGTAGCGATAGAAATAATAGCAGCGATAATAACGGATGCTGGTAAAAATATTTCTGGTCTTAATACCTGTAAACCATAATACACCATCGCAGGAATAATACCACTAATCAACCATGTACCTGCTAAAGCTCCCACTAAAAATAGAATCATAATCGGTACGAAGACGCTTTTCCAATTTTCTATAACCTCGTCGAGCATACTTTTAAGAGGTACTTTATTAAACAATCCCATCACGGCTGCAACAGTTCCTCCAATTAGCAAAATAAATTGATTTGAATAATCACCTAACCAAGCACCGTCAGCAAAAAAAATGTTATATGATAAAAGTAACATTAGAAATAAAACAGGTATTAGAGCCTGTTTAAGGCTTAATTGATTGTCGTCGATTATTTTTTGATCTCCAATTTTAATTTCAGTTATTTTTTTCCCCTCTTGCATTTGAAACTAATTTAAGGCTGTAATGTTACTATTTTTAAAAGAATTACACAAATCGAAACTTCATAGCTTGTTTTTTTAGTGAAAAAACAATGACAGAAGCAAGTTTTTATTGCACAAATACAACAATTTCCTCTTCTAAAATTTCTTTACTCTTACTGTTTATCAAAATCATACAACTATAATTACGATCTTTTTTAGAATATAAAAGATCGTAATTATCTAAAAAATATTTACATAACCTGACTAAACAACTTTTTCAAGAACACCTACTTTTATCATACATTCTTTAATCATCCTATAAGTTCTCTGAATATCGTTATCTAAGCCAATTGAAAATCGAATCAACCCGTCACTAAGTCCCATTTCTTCTTGTTCTTCATATGGAATTTCAGACGAGGTTGAAGTCCCTGGAGCAGAAAAAAGAGTCTTATAAAAACCTAAGCTTACTGCTAAATAACCAATATTTACCTCTTGCATCAACTCCATTAATTGATTCGCTTTATCAAGAGATCCTGCATCAATAGTTAGCATTCCTCCAAAACCGTACTCATTATTCATCATTCGCTTGAAAATATCATGAGACGGATGTGATAACAATCCAGGATATACTGTTTTTATACCATCTTGCTCAAATTTCTCCGCCAAAAACAATGCGTTTTTACTGTGTTGTTTAATTCGGATATGTAATGTTCTCATATTTTTTAATATTGAAGCTGATCTCATCGAATCAATAGAAGCCCCCAAAAGCATGCTAGCTCCATCAATTACACTTTTTTGAGCATTTACAAACTCTGCAGTTCCACAGATCACCCCTCCCATTGTATCAGAACTACCGTTGATGAACTTTGTTAAACTATGAATTACGACATCAGCCCCTAACTTGTGAGGAGAAATTGATAGTGGAGAAAATGTATTATCTACAACCAGCTTCAATTTATATTTCTTGGCAAGTTTTGCCAATGCTAGTATATCTGCAACCTCTAGTAGCGGGTTACTGACAGTTTCACAATAAATCATTTTTGTTTTAGGACTGATAGCCTGTTCAACCACATCAAGCTTAGTTATATCAACAAATGAAGTACTAATATTCATTCTAGGAGTAAAGTTTTTTAAAAACGCGTAAGTTCCCCCATAAATAGTTCTGCTTGAAACAATATGATCTCCTGCTCCACATATTTGAAGTATTGTTGGCGTAATAGCTCCCATACCAGAGGCTGTTACATTAGCCATTTCTGTTCCTTCCATGGCTGCCAAAGCTTCTCCTAAATACAAATTTGATGGAGATGAATGCCGGGAATAAAGATAACAACCATCTGTATTTCCCTCAAAAGTATCAAACATGGTTTTAGCACTTAAAAAGGTATATGTTGATGAATCAGAAACAGAAGGATTTACACCTCCATATTCTCCAAAGTATTGTAGATCTTGAATATTATTAGCTGGCTTAAATTCCATTAGAATAAGGTTTATAAATTTAATTACTAAATTCATTTTTAAAAGACTAAAAATCAACATAAATACACAAGAATAGATTATATTTTTATATTTACGCTTTACTACCGAAAATTTAAAATAAAAAAAAGCCTTATTCAACACATAATAGATTATTTTTCAGATGAAATTAGACCAAAAAGACAAAAAGCTTCTTAATCTTTTACAAGAAGACAGTAAGCAAACAACAAAAAGCCTCTCCTTAAAACTAAATCTTTCTGTTACAGCAATATATGAAAGAATAAAAAAACTAGAGAAAGAAAAGATTATTAGGCAGTACACTGCTCTTCTTGATAAAAAAAAGATAGATAAAGCTTTAACGGTTTTTTGTAACATCAAACTTGATAAACATACTAAAGAACATATCACCTTGTTTGAAAATGAAATAAATAAACTTCCTGAAGTTATTGAATGTTTTCACGTAAGTGGTGAATTCGATTATATTTTAAAAATCTATATTAAAGACATGGAATCATATAGAGAATTTATGATCAATAAAATAACAGATCTAAAACATATTGGCAGTACGCATAGTGTTTTCACAATAAGTGATATAAAAAATACAACAACCATTAATTTATAGAAATTAAAAAGGTAGAGCAATAACTTTTTTCTTTTTAACCTTTTTAAGAAATAATTTTTTCTTACTGTAATCAATAATTGCTTTTCCTGCACCAAGAATGTCAGCTCCTATAATCCCCTGAACCTCTGAAACATCTTGCTGCCTTAAGGCTTCATTTACATGAGATAAATCGAAAAGGACCAAGTCGCAGTCCATTGTTTTCCAAGAGCCTATCTTTATATTATTATTGGATGATTTTTGAGTTTCCATTCCTAGAGCACCAGCCCCTGCTGCTTTTACATCCGTCTCCTCAGAAGTAAGATTAAAATGGTTTTTTAAATCAATTCCAATACAAGAACTTGAAGCCCCTGTGTCTAAAATAAAGTTTCCTTTAACTCCATTTACTTTAACTACAACTTCAAGATGATTAGTCTTAATTTGCTTTAATTTAATTTCCGAATACTTCTTTTTCTTTAATATTTTTTTCAAACTCGCCATTTCTTGTACTTTTGTTTCGCAAAGATACAATCCAATTCACAAATTCTATGATTACTGATACACATACGCATTTATACTCCGAACAATTTGATGAAGACAGAGAAAGTGTAATGGAAAGAGCTAAAAAGATAGGTGTTTCACGTTTTTTTATTCCAGCCATTGACAGTTCATATATGGATAGAATGTTAGACCTGGAAAAAAACTATTCAAATAGTATTTTTTTAATGATGGGTTTACATCCAACTTCAGTAAAAGAAAACTACAAAGAAGAACTTAATTTTGTAAAAAAATGGATTGATAAAAGAAACTTTTATGCAATTGGTGAGATAGGTATTGACTTATACTGGGATAAAGATTTTTTAAAACAACAGCAAGATGCTTTTAGAATTCAGATCCAATGGGCGAAAGAAAAAAAATTACCCATTGTTATTCATTGTAGAAATGCTTTTGATGAAGTTTTTGAAATTTTAGAAGAAGAGAAATCTGACAGCTTATATGGAATATTTCATTGTTTTACAGGAACCTTTGAGCAAGCTCAACAGGCAATATCATACAATATGAAGCTAGGTATCGGCGGTGTTGCTACCTTTAAAAACGGAAAGATTGATAAATTTTTGAAACAAATCGATCTTAAAAATATTGTTTTAGAAACTGATGCTCCTTATTTAGCTCCTACCCCATATAGAGGTAAACGTAATGAGAGCAGTTATATTACTAATGTAATAGATAAGTTAGTTGATATTTACGATATAAGCTTTCAAGAAATAACTGAAATCACTACGCAAAATTCAAAAGACGTGTTTGGTGTTTAAGTATTTTTTTAAGCATTTTGAAAAACATTTTTATAAGTAATAATATACTTGGTTCTATTATAACTCAAAACAAAAAAACCACAAGCAACTAAAAAACAATACATTAACTTGTGTTTTTGCATTTTTTTTGTATATTGTCAATGAAATTCTAACTAATTTTTAAATCCCCTTAAAATGAAAACAAAAAAAAGCGTCTAAAATCCCCATTCACTCCAACTTAGAAACTTTCAATAAATTTAAATCATCTATTTGATTTAGGTAAAAACAATGATAACAAGTTTTAGTATCATCAATATTATTTCTTGCTATGATGTAATTAAGTACTCAAATATTAAGAAAATCATCCCTAAAATGGAAAAAACAAACAAATATCTTAGAGACAGTTAACTAATTAACTGTACTTAGCATAACTCCACATGAATTTTTAATGAAATACAATTGAATAAATTTTCAATTGCTACCATCATATTGCATAAATCTATCTCTTATACATGAGTATTCTCATTTGCAAAGAGTATAGAAAGTAACTTAATAAACTAGATTAAACTTTAAATTCTCAAAAATGAAAGTAATTGTATTTATAATCTCATTTTTATTTCTTAATAACTTAACATCTCAAAATATTAGCTACAAAATCAAAAACCTAAGTTTAAATACAAAGGACTCAGAGATAGCACCAACTTTTTATAAAAACAACACTCTCGTTTTTGCTAGACCAATAGCAAACAATTCTAATAAAAGATTAAAATTTTTCAACTTATTTAAAACTGACGAAACTAATTTACTTTATTCCAATTCAACTAAAAAAGTCATTCCTTTTTCTAATGAAATTAACACCTTTTTCCATGAATCAAATGCTGTATTTACAAAGGACTATAATACTATATACTTTACAAAAACAAACGCAAAGAAAAGGAGACCTGGTAAAAAAGACTCAGAAGGCTCTGTTGTTTTGAAAATTTATACAGCAAATTATATAAATGGTAAATGGAAAAATATAAGAGAGCTCCCTTTTAACTCCGATAATTATTCTATAGGACACCCTGCATTAAGTAATGATGATAAAAAATTATTTTTTACCTCGAACATGCCAGGTACCCACGGAGAGTCAGATATATTTGTTGTAGATATTTTAGACAACAATAAGTACAGTACTCCAAAAAACTTAGGAAGACAAATAAATAGTTCAAAAAAAGAAATGTTTCCCTTTATTGATGAAAACAACAACTTGTATTTTTCATCCAATAACAATAACGAAGACTTAGATATTTATTGCTCTAAATTCAAAGATGGCACATACGAAAAACCTCACAAGTTAGACTCTCCTATTAATAGTAATGCGGATGATTTTGGTTTCATCAAAAAAAGAAACCAAAATAAAGGATATTTTTCTTCAAATAGATACGGAGGAAAAGGAGGTGATGATATTTATTATTTCGCACAAAATAATTTTACTTCAAGGCCCAAACCTAATTCTGATTAATTTAAATTCCTTTTTTCGATAAAAAATTTTTTTAACAGAAAACTACATTCTTTCTCCAGAACTCCTTTCTTTACTTTAGTTTTTGGATGAATTTTAGTAGCTAAAACAGAAAAACCTAATTTGGGCTCAGAGGCACCGTAAACAATTTTATCAATCTGAGTCCAATAACTTGCTCCAGCACACATTTGACATGGCTCTAAAGTTACGTAAAGTGTACAATTCTTCAAATACTTACCTCCTAAGTAATCAGCTGCTGCCGTAAATGCTTGCATTTCTGCATGAGCTGTTACATCATTTAAAGCTTCAGTAAGGTTATGGGCTCTAGCAATTATTTGATTGTTAAAAACAATAACTGCTCCAACAGGAACCTCACCTTTATCAAAAGCAACATATGCTTCTTGTAAGGCTTTTCTCATAAAGTATATATCATCAAATGGTTTCATCTAAACTAAGTTACTATGAAATTTTCAACAAAAGTAACCAAAATTAAACTGCATTAACTGAGATCAAATTAGTTATTTTTGTCTAAAATTATACGATTTGATCTCAATTACAATTTCTGAAAATAAAAAAATCTATTTTGCCTCTGATCAGCATTTAGGAGCTCCTAGTAGAGAGATTAGCTTTCCTAGGGAACAAAAATTTGTTAACTGGTTAGATATCGTAAAAGAAGATGCACAAGCTATATTTTTACTTGGAGACTTATTTGATTTCTGGTTTGAATACAAAACTGTTGTCCCTAAAGGTTTTGTAAGGGTTCTAGGTAAACTTGCGGAAATTAGAGACAGCGGCATTCCCATCTATTTTTTTGTTGGTAATCATGATTTATGGATGAATGATTATTTTCAAGAAGAACTTAACATCCCTGTTTTTCATAAACCAAAGGAATTTCTTATCAATGATAAAATATTTTTAATTGGACATGGAGATGGACTGGGGCCAAACGACAAAGGCTACAAACGAATGAAAAAAATATTTACTTTTCCTTTGTTTCAATGGATGTTTAGATGGCTTCATCCTGACTTGGGAGTTCGGCTCGGTCAGTACATGTCTGTAAAAAATAAACTAATTTCTGGAGATGAGGATGCGATGTTTTTAGGAGAAGAAAACGAATGGCTTGCTCAATATTGTAGGAGAAAGTTAAAAACCAAAAAGTATGATTTTTTTATTTTTGGACATCGTCACCTGCCATTAAATATTGATCTCACAGAAGAAAGTAAGTATATAAACTTAGGAGATTGGGTTAAATATTTTACCTATGGAGTTTATGAGAAAAAAAACATAGAATTAAAAGAATTTTAAACTCTTAACTTCACATTCATTATAAAAAACACCTCATAAAAAGTTAGCACTTATAAATTCATAGGGCTCTCTTAAAAAATAATACTATCACTAGAAAAAAGATATAGATCTTTTTGAAACTATAATTATAACTATCATTACAAATGATAATAGAAAAGTTTTAATAGAATCGTTAATGTAAATTTGTAAAGTATTATTCATAACAATACCTAGAGGACTTTAGAAGAAAAGCCTAATAAACTCAAAATATTAATCACTTACAATGTAGCTTTTCATCAAACAGGAGATATAAAAATACCAAAAACATACTGTTATCACTTTTCTGATTACCCTGAATTAAGTTCAGTGAAAACTTATTATCTTATAAAAATTTCAGAAAAAAAAGTACAATTTATTGAAAAAAACTGAAGTAAAACCTTAAAACAGGCAGTAACTCGAAAATGTATACGAACCCTTACTCTTATATTTCTAAAGCCAAAATAGCATGAGCTACTAAAAAACATCAATAAAACGAAACCGAAAAGATTTCAAGAAGTAATCTGATACTTTAAAAAAGAGTTGCGACATTATTTCATCAACTTTATAAATAACCTATCACAAGACTCAACTATTAGAATAACTTCGTTAATAACAATTGAGTATATCAACAAATTGCTATTTAGAACAACATTAATAATGCTAAAGGCAATACCACTTAATACTTTAACAAATGATAATAAAAAGCTAGATTAAGATGATTCAAATACTTATGTAGGCGGTTCAAAGTAATTTTATTTCAAGAGCTATGTAATTATTGAATATTTATAGAGCATAAAAAATATTTAATAGAGAGTAACTATGGATTTTAAAAAGAATTCTTTCTTTAATAAAGAAAGGCACAATAAGAATTTTCTTCTAGAAAAGAAATTTAATATTACTAGTATAAAAAGAAAATTAAAAAACACTAAAACACTAACTTTTATATCATTAGGATCTTTATTTTGGTTATCATCCTGTGACAGCGAAGATCTAGATCAAAAAGAATTGGATAATCGAAGTGATGTACCAATCGCTCAATTTTTAAATGACAATATACCTGATGGAATATCTAATGTTAGGGTTAGGGAGCTACCTATTAAAACTGCTCCTTTCAAAGCTAATGTTGGAACTCCAACCGAAGAAAATTGTGTTGAGCAAGAAGTTTCTTTTAATCAAACAGACTCTGATTTCTTTGTATTAGATGCGAATTCTTCTTTATTATGGCCAGGTAATCTTGTATCTTCAAAATCGATTAAAGACGGAGACCCAAGAGTTATACCCATAACAGGAGTATATAGAAATCCTATACAAGTTCGAGTTAATGCATTAGTAGGAACTAAAGAAAAAACCTATGCTAATATCAACGAACCAACATCAGGTAAAGTTCAAGATAGTCTGAATAATATTTTATATCGCTTGAATAAAAAAGTAAATTTCCCTGCTAGCTTTGAGATTTCTATTCAACAGATTCATGATCAAAAACAATTTCAAATGGCCTTAAAAGCAGGATATTCTGGGGCAAGCGCTGATGTTGCTGGTAGTCTTGGAGTCGACTTTTCTAAAGAGAGAACTAGATTTGCTGTTACCTTAAAGCAACGTTTTTTTACCGTTTCTGTTGAGGGAAAAGAAAATATTATTGGACTTAACGGATGGTTAAAAGATAATGTTGATTCAAAAAGGCTAGATCCATATGTGACTGACTTTAAGCAAGTACCAGAAGATGAGAAAAACCCATCAGGATATGTAGAATCAGTTACTTATGGTCGTATGTATACATTAATTTATGAATCTACTCGTTCTGCAACCGAAGTAGAAGCTGCATTGAATTTTGCATATAAATCTTTAGGTAATTCGGCAGACGCTTCAGCTGAAAGTAAGTATAAGAGTGTTTTTAGTGAATTTAATGTCATAGTAAAACAATTAGGAGGTGACGCAGAAAATGGTATACTTTCTACTATATCAGCAATGGCAAATAATTTAAATGAGGTTGTACAATATTTAAAAGAAGGAGCTAATGCTTCTGCTAGTAATCCAGGATACCCGATTTCTTATAAAGTAAACTACACATATAACAATAGTCCTTTTAAAGTTACTTCAAATTTAAGTTACATTAAAAAAGACTGCGATTTAGTTTACTATAATAATATACGAGTAGATCCTACAATGGTCGCCTATTATGGTTATGATCACGGAACTGATGGAGCTGAACTATTTGGAAGTTTTTATGTAGAGAAATATAACAAAGATACACAATCATGGTATTTGACAGGTAAGAAAATTGATTGGGGGTATGGTATCGAACCCAATATCGGATTAGATCATTATGTGTTTGACAAGAAAAAACATGTGGCACCTGGGAAGTTTATTGATTTTAAAGCAAGAGCGAAAGAAGGTGAGCGTTTTAGAATAGTATCTAGGATAGGAGAATGCGATGCAAGTTGTTATGTTTATCGTGATGGACAAATATCATCTAATGAGTATGAATATAATGCAAAAGAGAAAAAATGGTTTGACATTACGAAACATAATATATACGTATCAGATTATAGTATAGGTGAAAATATTGGCAGCAAAACATGGAACGGAACTAAAACTGAAATCGAAGGGTACCCTTGTTATTTAGATTATAACACATACATTTTACCATAATACATAATGCAAAAATCGCTAACTTATCGTTAGCGATTTTTTTTCTAAATCTAAAATGATAGCATTTTAATTTTAAATTAACCGTCAATAGTAAAAATCCGGTTTTTTAAAAAGAATTAAACTAATCATTTTAGAAGATTTTAAGTTTTTTGCAAAACAAGTTTCACAGTTTCAAAACACCTCACTAAAAAACAGAATTGGAGTAATTGTTTATTAAATAAAAGAAGTATAAGTTTTAGAGAAAAAATTATTAAAAAACAAGATAGAACGAAAAAAAACGATTCGGATTTAAAAGAACAATATTCAATATTTAAAACTAAATAATTAGAACTTTTGAATGCAGAGGGAATAACACTAAAATTAATAAATAAGAGTGCAATAATGCTAAAGAGCTTTAAAAAGAAAAAGAAGGCAATTATATTACCTTCTTTTTGAAAATTATATCAACTAAGAACTACCCTATTAAATTTAGTTTAGAACTTAAACGTTAAACTACCTCTAAACGAAGTTCCGTTAAAACCAAACTGATTGACTTCCCATGGATATTTAAAACGTCCTCCTAAATTAGTTGCTGGATCTCCTTTAGGATCTATCTCGTCAGGAAAAACATCAAATAAATTATTTACTTGTGCTGAAAAAGAAATTGAATCACTAAAATCATATCCTAAAGAAAGATTCGTTACAACCTTTCCTTTGAAGGTTTGATCTTTAGCTGGGTCTGAAGCATGTTGCCAAGTAACCTCTCCAAAATAAGTATTGTTCAAATTCGTTTTAAATTTACCTATTTTATAATCTCCCCCAAATAAAAATTTCATGTTAGGTCTTGCGCTTATAACTCGAGACTGTTCTTTTCTATTGAAAATTTTATTTTTATATCCACCCAAACTAGTCGGAGTCTCTGTATCCCCTTCTAAATTGGTTCTATTAACGTTTAAAGCCAAGTTAAGACCAAGCTTGCCCGAAGCAAAGTCTATGTTTTTATATCGCATGGTATAGTCAAACCCTTGAGTAATTGTGTTAATAGCATTGATAAAAAATTTAATACTTTTAATACTATTATCATCCAATATTTGTTGAACAGCAGCATTAGCAACCCCATTATCATCCTCACCGTTAATTTCTCCAGAGAACAATACCCTATCATCTACTCTAACATTATAGTAATCTAGTGAAATTGTAAAATTAGTTGACGCTTTCACTGTTAAACCCGCTGAAATATTCTTAGAAGTTTCTGCAAACAAAGGCGCAACACCTAATCTTCTAACAACAGGGCTAACATTGTTGAATGTTCCTTGATTTTCTATTCTACCTCCTGTAACAAGAGTTTGTATGTTACTTAAGAATACCTGATGTAATGACGGTGCTCTAAATCCTGTACTATAGGAAGCTCTTAACACTCCTGCTTCTCCTAATTTATATCTAGAATTAACCTTCCAAGAGGTATTTCCTCCAAAATCAGAATAATTCTCATAGCGAACAGCTCCTCCAATCAAAAAACGTTCAGAAATATCCCAATCTAATGTTCCATAAGCTCCAATATTAGTTCTTGTTTCATTTAGAGCATTACTAGGTTGTATTCCTGGAAAAGATTGTGCTCCACCACCTACATAAGATTCCGATTGTCCTTCAGTAACCTTGAAACGTTCTTGACGTGCTTCAACTCCAGCCCCCATGGTAACTTTACCAAAACTTCTATTTACATCTAAGTTTCCAATTATGTTACCAAAAGCATAAGCGCCAGCATCAAATTGGGTAGGGCTATTTGCACCAAGACTTGGATTTATCGTATTACCAATAGTATAATCGACTTGATTCATCCCGTATGTTGTGCTTAAATCAGCATTAAACCCTCCAATTGCAAACTGGCCTCCTGCCGTAAATAAAATATCTTTGATATCCGTTTCAAAAGTAGGCTGAAAACCTTGATAAGCTCCAGTACCATCGTAAAGAACATTATCTTCCGAAGAATTTTGCCCTGGTATTCCTGGAAAATAAGGTGTTCTATACAGGGCAAAACTTTTTCCTTGCCTTATATTAAAACCTCCAAAAGCATAAAGCTTCGTATTTTCATTAAGCGGATACTCAGAATTAAGATAAATATCACCTTTCTTCATTTCTGGTTGCCCAATAATCATTCCTAAATCAGGATTCTCTCTCAACCAATCTGTATTACCATTCAATATATCTGCTCCTGTAGCTATAACACCGTCAGTCGCCAAATAACCATCTGCTGCACCAATTGGTATTGCTCCTGAGTCATATAAAGAACCAAATAAACCATCACCTCCAGGCGAACCAGCTCTATTTGTGTAATCTTGATAACCAACGCCTAAAGAGGCGTTTAAAAAGCGCCCTTCACCAAAAGTAATCGTATGATTTACATCAGCATCAGCATTAAAACCATCTCCTCGTGAGGTTATTCCTGAATTAATGTTAACCTGAGTGTAATCGATATTTTTTTTCAAAATAATATTTACCACCCCTGCTACCGCATCAGATCCATATTGAGCAGAGGCTCCATCTCTTAATATTTCTACTCTCTCAATAGCTGCTGTGGGAATACTTTTCATATCAGTACCAACTTCACCTTTTCCTGGAGTATCATTCACATAAACTAAAGCACTCTGATTTTTTCTTTTGCCATTTACTAGCACCAAGGTTCTACTTGGACCTAACCCCCTCAAATCTGCTGGGTCAAAGTGTGCTGTAGCATCAGAAATTGTTTGGTTTGTTGAATTATAAGACGGCACAGCAAAAGTTAACATTTGATCAATATTAGTTTGACCTGTTGCTTGCAATTCACGTACTCCTACATTGTCAATAGGTACAGCTGAATCTAAAATTGTTCTTGGCTTCGCTCTATTTCCTGTAATCACCACCTCATCTAAAATACCTTTATCTTCCTCCAAAATAACTTTAACACTTGCTTTATCATTCACTGATACCTCTTGTGTTTTGAAACCTACCGAGGAAAATACAAGTATAGTTGGTAATTTAGCTACATTAATGGAAAACTCTCCGTCCATATTTGTTTCTGTCCCATTAAGAGTTCCTTTTATTATTACGTTAACAAAAGGAATGACATTACCTTGTAAATCCTCAACTTTACCAGATATTGTCTGAGCCATGATTGTTGTAGAGTAACAAATTAAAAGCAATATGAGCCATCGCTTTTGATTGATTTGTTTGTTCATTTGTGTATTAATTTAATTATTGATTTTTTTATCCCCCGCGTCAAATAAAGATCTAACAATAAGTTAGATCTACAAAAAATTAGTTGTTATTTTTTACTTTTTCAATTATTTAAACTGAAAATTAAATACGAATTAAATTCAAAAAATAAAACCACAGAATTACATTATTTTAATTAATGTCATTCTATCTATAGGTGAAGTCTAAGTATTACGATGGTTATAGCTATTTTATCATATTCTAACTGAATCCCCCTAACTTTTATGTTAAAATTATATTATAGCCGCTGCTAATTAACAAAAACAAATTAAAAAACACAAATATTAAAATTATGATAAGTACGTTATATATTTATTTTTTATATAAATCATTGATTTTTCAGGTTTAACCATACTTTAACAAATCAAAAATTCTTAATATTGTAGTTTTGTTAAACGTAAAGCTAAGAAAATCTAAAATATTTTATGGACGTAGATGTAAGAGCAATTAATGAAAAGATAGCACAAGAAAGTGCTTTCGTTGACTTGCTAACAAACGAAATGAACAAGGTTATTGTTGGTCAGAAGTATATGATTGAGCGTTTGTTAATTGGTTTATTAGGAAATGGACACATCCTATTAGAAGGTGTTCCTGGATTGGCAAAAACACTGGCTATAAACACGCTTTCAAAAGCTGTTCAAGGAAGTTTCAGTCGTATTCAATTCACCCCTGATTTACTTCCTGCGGATGTTGTAGGAACGATGATTTATAATGTTAAAGAAAACGATTTCGCTATAAAAAAAGGCCCAATCTTTGCTAATTTTGTGTTAGCTGATGAAATTAATAGAGCTCCTGCAAAAGTGCAATCGGCTTTGTTAGAAGCAATGCAAGAAAGACAAATTACAATTGGAGATGAAACTTTCAAACTGGATGAGCCATTTTTAGTTATGGCGACTCAGAATCCAGTTGAACAGGAAGGGACTTACCCTTTGCCGGAAGCCCAAGTAGATCGTTTTATGCTAAAGACGGTAATTGATTATCCAAAAATTGAAGACGAGCAATTAATTATGCGTCAAAATTTAAACGGAAGTTTCGGAAAGGTAAACCCTGTTGTTTCAATAGATCAAATTATAAAAGCTAGAGCATCTGTCAATGAAGTATATATGGATGAAAAAATAGAGAAATATATACTTGACATCATATTTGCAACACGTTATCCAGAAAAATACAACCTAGAAAAACTTCAACCCCTCATAAGTTTTGGTTCTTCTCCACGTGGTAGTATTGCCCTTGCAAAGGCTTCAAAATGTTACGCATTTATAAAAAGAAGAGGATATGTTATTCCAGAAGATGTAAGAGCTGTTGTCTATGATGTATTGAGACACCGAATAGGAATTACTTATGAAGCTGAAGCTGAAAATGTTTCATCAATAGACATTATTACCTCAATAATAAACGAAGTACAAGTCCCTTAAAAACAAACCAAAACAAGCATACTCTACATAAAAACACCCCTTCAACTAAAATACAGTTAGAGATGACATACAAATTAACAACTTACAAAACATTAACAGGAACAAAAACAATATTAGAATTGCAAAAAAGAAAAAAAACTGAAGCTATTGTTTATCAAAATGAAAAACCTTCTTATTATGTGAATTGTTTCGACTTGAAAACAGAATCAAATATCATAATGAACAGTTTGGTACTTGGACAGAAAAGAAGTATTAGCAACGTGATAAAGGAAGTAGCCCACAAAAACAACGTTAACATATCGATAAAAGAGGCGCCTTTGCTGTCAATTGAAAAATCTTTTGAACTTAAAGAAGTTGAACTGCCTCCTTTACCTGAAAATTGGTTAAGCTAGTGCATGGACACAAAAGAATTACTTAAAAAAGTTCGTAAAATTGAAATTAAAACAAAAAAACTATCCAATAATATATTTGGAGGAGAATATCACTCGACCTTTAAAGGTCGAGGGATGACTTTCTCCGAAGTTCGACAATATCAGTATGGAGATGATATTCGTGCTATTGATTGGAACGTTACTGCAAGATATAACGAACCTTTTGTTAAAATTTTTGAAGAAGAACGCGAACTCACAATGATGCTCGTTGTTGATATTTCTGGTTCTGAATTTTTCGGCACTTCTCAACAATTTAAAAAAGACACTATCACTGAAATTGCTGCTACGCTTGCTTTTTCAGCAATTCAAAATAATGATAAAGTAGGTTTAATTCTGTTTTCAGACCAGATTGAACTATTTATCCCTCCCAAAAAAGGTCGTAGCCATGTTCTTCGCATAATCCGAGAACTAATTGAGTTTGAATCGAAAAGTAAAAAAACAAATATTAATCAAGCCCTAAAATTCCTATCAAATGTACTTAAGAAAAAGGCAATTGTTTTTGTTCTTTCAGACTTTATGGACGATAATTATGAGCATACCTTAAAAATTGCAGGTAATAAACATGATTTGACAGGTATCCGTGTTTTTGATAAGCATGATCAAGAGATTCCAAATATTGGAATGGTTTCAATGAGGGATGCCGAAACAGGAGAAGTTATTCTTGTAAATACTAGTTCTTCAACCGTCAGAAAGCAGTATAAAAAACACGCTTTATATCTTAAGGATTATTTCACCTCTTCTTTTAGAAAGTCTGGATCAGGTATTATTCATGCTCGCGTAGATGAAAGCTATGTAAAAAAACTGCTAGGTTACTTTAAACAAAAAAACTAATTTTCAAGCAATTATGATGACTAAATTATGAAACAACACCTTTTACATATTTTATTCTTGAGCATTGTTACCATTGGTTTTTCCCAGAATCCAACGGTAAAAGTAGAAATTGACACAACAAATATTAGGATTGGTGAGCAATTTGAATATAAAATTACAATTGATGAAACAGAAAATGTAATTATTCCGAAATTAGAAAACCTCAAGAATATAGAAGTTGTTGATTCGTTAAAATTAGACACTCTTAACCGATCGTTAGTTCAAAGATATATATTAACTGGGTTTGATAGTGGTGCCTTTTATATACCAAAACAGCAAATATTTATAAAAAACCAAGCATACTTTACAGATAGCTTATTGATAAAAGTTGCTTCCGTAGCTATTGATACCACTAAAGTAAAAAAATTTCCTATTAAAGGGATCAAAGGAGAACCTTATCAAATTGATGATTTCAAAGAGTATATAATATGGATATTAGCTTTACTAATAATTGTTATAATAACTTTATATTTTGCACTTAATAAAACTGAAGAGAGTACATCTGAAACTTTCATTCCAAAATTAGCTCCTTTTCAGGAAGCCATGCAAAACTTAAAACTTTTAGATGATAAGCTTTTATGGCAGAACAATAAAACAAAGAATTACTATAGTGAATTGACTGAAATCATACGAAATTATATTGAACGAGAATTAAATATTCCCGCTCTTGAACAAACCACGAAAGAGCTTATATTTACACTCAACAATTTGAATAAGGTTAATACAATTACTACAGATAAAGATACAATTGAGAAATTGGAAAGATTACTTATTCAATCAGATTTTGTCAAATTTGCTAAATCAAAACCTTTAGCTAACGATATAGAGTTTGACAGGAAAAACGCAGAAATAATCATAAAAAATGTCAAACCAGCTGTTATAAGTGAAAATTCTGAAACTAGCTATTCTTCACCTGTTACTATTGTTGAAAAACCCAAAATAAAAAAACACAGCTTGGTTATTAAAATATTAATAGTTATTTCGTTAGTTTTAATAATAGCTTTGATTAGCTATAGTGCTTCCCAAGCTAAATCAATGTACGAATCAAAAAATCAACAGTTAGAAAATGCTAAATAATTTTGAATTCCACAACCCAGAATTTCTTTGGCTACTTGTGTTCATACCTGTATTAGCTATCTGGTTTATTTTTACAGATAAAAAAAATAGTGCACAGTTAACAATTGGAAATACAAGTGCTTTTCTATTAAAAAGATCTATTTCTTCTCGATTAAAACCGCTACTGTATATTTTAAGGTTACTTGCGTTAACATCCTTAATCATCGGGCTATCACGTCCGAGGAATGTATCTATAAGTAAAAAAACAAAGTCTAATAGAGGTATTGATATTGTTATGGCTATTGATGTATCTGCTAGTATGCTCGCTAAAGACCTAAAACCCAACAGACTTGAGGCTTTAAAAAGAGTAGCCATAAAGTTTGTTTCTAGACGTCCAAATGATAGAATCGGTATTGTGGTATATGCTGGCGAGAGCTTTACTCAGACTCCTATTACTAGTGACAAATCTATTGTAAAAAGAACTATTTCTGAGATTAAGTTTGGTCAAATGGAAGGAGGAACCGCTATTGGAATGGGGCTTGGTTCAGCCGTAAATCGTTTAAAAGAAAGCAAAGCTAAAAGTAAAGTAATTATTCTTCTGACTGATGGTGTAAATAATGCAGGATTTGTAGATCCTAAAACGGCTACTGAACTGGCTAAAGGTAATAACATAAAAGTGTATACAATAGGTATTGGCACAAATGGCATGGCTCCTTTTCCATGGGCAAAAGATCCAAGAACAGGAAAAATCTCTTTTAGAAACCAACAAGTAGAAATTGATGAAAAATTATTACAGCATATTTCTTCAGAAACTGATGGTAAGTATTTTAGGGCGACAGACAATAATAAGCTTAGTGCAATTTATGATGAAATAGACAAACTTGAGAAAACAAAAATTGAAGAATTTAAGTATTATAACTACACTGAACAATATAGACTATTTGTTTTTATTGCAGGATTCTTCTTAATTTTAGAATTTATTTTTAAAAACACCATTTTCAAAAGCTTCATATAACAACAATAAATATATGTACAAGATAGAAGAACCGATATATTTTTACTTATTTATTATCATTCCAGTAATAATTGGTATGCATTTATTAGTTTTCTTTTGGAAGAAAAGAGCTCAAAAAAAGTTTACATCTCCAGAATTATTGAAAAAATTAGCGCCAAACTCTTCTCGTTTCAAACCTCTTCTGAAACTTGCACTACTCTTACTAAGTTTTACGTTTTTAATAATAGCTTTAATTAACCCGAAAATGGGAACTAAATTAAAAACTGTAAAAAGAGAAGGTGTTGATGTAGTATTTGCACTAGATGTTTCAAAAAGTATGCTAGCTGAAGATATTGCTCCAAATAGGCTTGAAAAATCGAAACAAATTATTTCAAAGATAATTGACCGACTTGGTAGTGATAGAGTTGGAATAATAATTTATGCAGGTAGTGCATACCCTTTACTTCCAATAACAACAGATCATGCTGCTGGAAATATGTTTTTACAAAACGCTAATACCGATATGGTCTCTAGTCAAGGTACAGCCATAAATGAAGCTTTAAACTTAGCCAAAACTTACTACAATAACGATGAGCAAACTAATAGATTTTTAATTATAATATCTGATGGAGAAGATCACCAAGAAGAAACCAAGCAAATTACACAAAATATTTCTAATGAAGGAACAAAGATTTTTACTATCGGTGTTGGAACCCAAAAAGGAGGACCAATTCCAATAAAAATAAACGGATCTTTAATTGGCTATAAGAAAAACCGTGAAGGAGCAACGGTTATCACCAAAAAAGAATCCAAAATATTAAAAGACATCGCCGATATTGGCAAAGGAAATTATATTGAAGGTAATAAAACAGAAGCAGCTGTTAAAATTATTACTGATGTTATTGCTAATGCACAAAAAAGCGAGTTCGAAACAAAACAATTCTCTGATTATCAAGATCAGTTTCAATGGCCTTTGACATTCGCTTTATTCTTTTTAATGCTTGATATTTTGCTGTTTGAAAGAAAAACAAAGTGGTTAAAGAAAATTGACTTATTTAATGAAGAATCAAAAAATTAAACAAGTGAACATATTGAAAAGTTTAGTTATAATATTATTGTTATTTCAATCAATTGAGATTAACGCACAAATAGATACCCTTAAACAAAAAAAGGAGGCAAGATCCTTACTTCGTTTAGGAAATGAACTTTACAATAAGCAAAAATTCGATGAAGCTTCAATTTCCTACAGAAAAGCGCTGGAAAAGGACGGTAACTATGAAAAAGCTACCTATAATTATGGAAATTCTTTATATCAAAATAAAAGTTATAAAGAAGCTGTTTCTCAGTATGAATTAACTACAAAAGGTAGTAATAATAAAATTACTAAAGCAGAAGCTTTTCATAATATTGGAAATGCTATGATGGAGCAAAAACAATATGAAAAAGCTGTTGAATCCTACAAAAATTCTTTAAGAAATAACCCTAATGACGATGAAACACGCTATAATTTAGCAGTAGCCCAAAAAGAATTAAAAAAACAACAGCAACAGCAAAAAAACAATAACAATCAGGATAAAGATCAAAAGGATCAAAACAAAGATCAAAAGGATCAGAACAAAGACCAAAAGGATCAAAACAAAGATCAAAAGGATCAAAACAAAGACCAAAAGGATCAAAACAAAGACCAAAAGGATCAGAACAAAGACCAAAAGGATCAAAACAAAGATCAAAAGGATCAAAACAAAGACCAAAAGGATCAAAACAAAGATCAAAAAAATCAGAATAAGAAGAAAGACAAAGACAATAAAAAAGAATCTAAATCTCAAATAGGTAAGATGACTCCAGAGCAAATGAAACAGCTTTTGGAAAGCTTAAATAATGAAGAGAAAAAGACACAAAAGAAAATGAATATTAAAAAATCAAAAGGGCAAAAAGTCAAACAAGAAAAAGACTGGTAATATTTAACAAAAAGCTAAGACAAGGACTTTTTAAATTAATGTCCGTTTTTAGATATTTGGGTGTTTAGACATCAGTTTATAATGAATTAAAAATGAGCAGACATATAATATTGCATATTTTATTATTCTTTTTAGCTATATCTTCATTGCATGCACAAAAAGGAGAATTAGTAGCGAAAGTAAGTAAGAGTAAACTCGGGATTAATCAGCGACTAAAAGTTGAGTATTCAATAAATACACAAGGTGCTGATAATTTTACACCTCCTGTTTATACTAATTTTAAAATTATTGGAGGGCCAAGTCAATCCATAAGTCAATCATGGATTAACGGTAAAATGACATTTTCTAAATCGTACACCTATATCTTACAACCCAAAAAAAAGGGTGAGTTTAATTTACCCTCTGCTTCTATTGAAATAAATGGGGAAAAGATTAAATCAAACACCCTTAAAATAATAGTATTAGATGCAGTTAAACTTCCAAAAGACCCCAATGATCCAAATTATGTTGCTTCGCAAAACATTCATCTTGTAGCTGAAATTTCAAAATCTAAACCTTATTTAGGTGAAGGTATTTACCTGGAATACAGACTTTATTTTAGTGAAAATGTAGGTATTTACGATAATGCTATTACTGAATCTCCTCAGTATAATGGATTTTGGACACAAGAAATAAAGAAAAATGGAACGCAAGTTAAATCAGGCACTTATAATGGAGAAAAATATAGATATGCAGTTTTACATAAAGCACTATTGATCCCAACAAAAGCTGGAAAATTAACAATAGATCCAATGAAAATGGACATTGTAGTGGCTGTACCAACAGGAAGAGTTGACTTTTTCGGTAATCCAATGACAAGACAAATAAAAAAAGAATTTTCTTCTATAAAAAAAACTATCAATGTTAAAGAGTTACCACAGCAAAATAGACCTGAAAATTTTAATGGAGCCGTAGGGGAATTTTCACTAGATGTATCCTTAAGCAAACAAATACTGAAGGCCAACGAATCATCTCAAATATTTATAAATATCAAAGGAAAAGGCAATCTAAAATTATTTGAATTACCTAAATTAGACACTCCTAAAGAATTAGAAGTTTATCAACCAGAAAGAAAAGAAAAAATAATTATTACATCTTCAGGTTTACAAGGTAAAATATCAGACAATTATACACTTGTTCCTGAATATAAAGGGAAATATAAAATTCCTTCAGTTAGTTTTTCTTATTTCAACCCTAAAAAAGAAGTTTATCAAACAATTAACTCTGAAGATATGTATGTAGAAGTGCTAGGAGGTAAAGAACTTATTTCTTCTTCTCAAGAAATTAACAGTACTACCAAACAAAATATTCAGGTTACAGGTAACGATTTCAGATATATTCAAACAAAATCTAACTTTGAAAGCACAAATAAATTAGACTTCTTTAAATCTTCTTTGTTTTATTTTTTACTATTCCTTCCAATAATATCTATTCCAACAGTTATCATTCTCGATAAGAAAAAGGAGAGAAAAAATCGAGATACGGATGGAAATAAAAGAAGATTAGCAGATAAGTTAGCGAAGAAATATCTTTCAGAAGCTCAAAAACAACTTGGACAGAAAGAAGCATTTTACGAATCACTTGAACGCGCATTACACAATTATTTAAAAGCAAAACTAAAAGTAGAAACGCAAGATATTAGTAAAGATAAAATTACAGAGCTACTTAAAAAACGTGAAATAGAAAATAATACCATAAAGGATTTTATCACGGTTCTTAATGACTGTGACTTCGCAAGATATACACCACTTGACGATACTCATATGAATCAAGAATTCGATAAAGCTAAACAAGTGATAACCCAATTAGATAAACAGTTATAATGAGAAATATAGCATTATTTATAGTACTTTTGTCAAGTGTTATGTCCGCACAGACATCTACTGATTTATTCGAAAAAGCGAATAACTTATACCGTCAAGATAAATATGAAGATGCTCTCGCTTTATACGAAAAGATTGAGATAAAAAATGACGTTTCATCTGAGTTGTATTTTAATATTGCAAACTGCTACTATAAGCTCAATAAAGTAGCTCCATCTATTTATAACTATGAGATGGCGTTATTAATTGATCCGTCAAACAAAGATGCTAAAAACAACCTTACTATTGCTCATAAATTAACCTTAGATAGGATAGAGCCGCTTCCCCAAAATGTGTTTGAAAAATTTAGGAGTAATTTTCTAAATAGTCTTCACTATAACACATGGGCATTTGTTGTTATAATTTTCTCATTTATAACGAGTTTATTTTTTATTTTGTTCTATTTATCACATGATTCGTTCAGAAAGAGAATTTTCTTCAGCATTAGTATGTTAAACTTTCTACTTCTTATCTGTTCAATTGTTATAACTTTCCAACAATTCAATGAATTTCATAATGTAAAACATGCCATTATCTATAGTAACGAAATAAGTGTAAAAAATGCTCCAAATTTAAGCTCTGATGATGTTTTTTTGCTTCACGAAGGAACTAAGGTATCATTAATAGATTCGGTAGATGAATGGAATAGAATAAGATTAATTGATGGCAAAACGGGGTGGATTCAAAAACAAAATATTAAAATTATAGATAAATTTTAAATTTTGTTGGCATCAAAATTAAACTTAATGTTGTATATTGTGTTGTTTAAAAATGATCAAATATATACTAACATACCTTCTTTTATTCTTGGTAACTGCAACAGTAGTCGTACCTAGGTATACAAATATATTTGAAGAAGTCTGTGAAATTTCAGGAATGGAAGCGGAAAAAGACTGTGACGAAACAAACAAAGAATTAGAAATAAAATACTTGCACTTTACATCTGAAACAAACAATTTTTGTGGTGTTATAAATCGAACTAAACTTACACATCATAAAAGTTTCTATAGAACTATTTATCAAAAACAAGAGAATCCTCCACCAGAGGACTAAACTTCTCTGTACTGCTAATCTAGTAGTTTAAGACTCTTTTAATTATCCCCGAATTAGTGCGTTATAAGAAGGATTACTGAATAATAGTGTCCTAGAAACTATAATCAATTAATTTCAAATCATTAGTTAAATACTAATAAAAAACTCGTTTTATGTTTAAAACAATTAAAAATGATTTACCCGCTAGTATAGTGGTGTTTTTCGTTGCACTTCCCCTTTGCTTGGGAATAGCTCTAGCCAGTGGAGCTCCGTTATTTTCTGGCTTGATTGCCGGTATTGTCGGTGGTATTGTAGTAGGTGCCCTGAGTGGGTCCAAGATTGGTGTAAGTGGGCCTGCTGCAGGACTTGCTGCCATAGTGTTAACTGCCATTGGTGAATTGGGTGGCTTTAATAACTTTTTACTTGCTGTTGTCCTTGGAGGAATAATACAACTGATGTTCGGAATTTTAAAAGCGGGTATCATAGGGTATTATTTTCCATCATCTGTAATTAAAGGAATGTTAACCGGAATAGGTGTAATTATTATACTGAAACAAATTCCTCATTTTTTTGGGTATGATGCAGATCCTGAAGGTGATTTTGCATTCATGCAAGTAGATGGTGAGAATACTTTTTCGGGAATTTTTAATACTATTAATAATATTGGAACTGGGTCTACTGTTATTGGATTTATAGGCCTAGGAATATTACTATTATGGGAAAAAATTCTTGTAAAAAAAGCTAAAATATTTCAATTAATACAAGGACCTGTTGTTGCGGTTATTATTGGTATAATTTTTTATACAATAACTAAAACTAACGACGTATTAGGCATTAGCTCAAAACACTTAGTGAGTGTTCCTGTGCCTGAAGATATCACATCTTTCTTTGGCCAATTTCAATTTCCTAATTTCTCACTTATTTCTGATTCTAGTATATGGGTTACCGCTTTTACCATTGCACTTGTCGCAAGCTTAGAAACCCTATTATGTGTGGAAGCAACAGATAAGATTGATCCTAATAAAAATATAACCCCCACTAATAGAGAACTGTTAGCACAAGGTACAGGAAATATAATTTCTGGACTAATTGGCGGACTACCTGTTACTCAAGTGATTGTTAGAAGTTCAGCCAATATTCAATCTGGAGGAAAGAGTAAAGCTTCTACTGTAATTCATGGTTTTTTATTATTAATATCCATAATATTAATTCCAAATTTATTAAACAAAATACCTCTATCAGTTTTAGCCGCTGTACTTTTTATCGTTGGTTTTAAACTGGCTAAACCAACACTATTTAAGAAAATGTACGCATTAGGTTGGAAACAATTTCTACCTTTTATTGTTACGGTTTTAGGGATTGTTTTTATTGACTTACTAAAAGGAATCGGGCTAGGTTTAGCTATTGGAATTATTGTAATTTTAATCAAAAGCTATCAAAATTCACATTTTTTACATATTGAAGATGTAAGTAATGGCGTTCATAAAATTAAAATGACACTAGCAGAGGAAGTTACTTTTTTTAATAAAGGTGCTATTCTGAAGGAGTTAAATAACTTACCCCGAAATACATATTTAGAATTAGATGTAAGAAAAACAAGATATTTAGATAATGATATTATTGAAATTCTTGAAGATTTTCTTTTTAAAGCTAGAGAAAAAAGCATAAATATTAAAGTATTCTCAGAAAGAGGAACCATCGAAAACCCAAAAAGTTTCGTAGATTTTTTTAAATTGCGGCCGTTAATTAAATAGTAACTTTTATAACATAATAATTTTTAAGACACGCTAAAGAATATGAAGCTTTCGATTAGATTAAAATTTAATGATTTTTACCATTAAAAATAAAACAATCTATTTATTTGATAAAAAGCAACATACAGACACATTTTCAAAAAAAATCTAAATTATTAAACTCTGGTAAAAATAGCTATCTAAAATTAACGTTGTAGTAAGTCCTATATTATTAAAAGTGATAGGTAGTGATCTTAATCTTTAAGTAATCCTTAACGAAGTTTTACTTTTTATAAATAAAAAGCGATTAATTAAAAATCCACGAATTAATAGATGCATCTATTTAGCTATTTAAAATCAATAAATATAATAATGGAAAATTGCACATTTCATTATTATAAAAATATAAGCCAATTTTAACGAATTAAATATTAAATTAAATGAAAGCCCATACAAAAGAAACTCAAACCGCAATGACACCCCAAAAATCTCTTATAACCTTAAAAGAAGGTAATTTAAGATTTCAAAAAAGTCTAAAAGCGGATAGAAATTTACTTGAACAAGTTAATGACACAAAAAAAGGTCAGTTCCCTTTTGCAACCATATTAAGCTGTATTGATTCTAGAGTATCATCTGAACTTATTTTTGACCAAGGGATTGGCGATATTTTTAGCGTAAGAATCGCTGGTAATTTTGTTAATGAAGATATTCTAGGAAGTATGGAATTTGCATGTAAATTAGCTGGAACCAAATTGATTGTTGTTTTAGGACACACAAGTTGCGGAGCAGTTAAAGGAGCTTGTGATGACGCTAAACTAGGAAATTTAACAGGTATGCTTAAAAAAATAAAACCGGCCGTAGAGGCTGTAACTGAACCAAAGGAAGCATCGGTTAGGAATTCTTCCAATGAGAACTTTGTAAATGAAGTTGCCAAAAAGAACGTAGAGTTAACTATTGATAATATCATAAAACAAAGTGAGGTTTTAGCTGACATGCATAATAATAAAGAGATTCAAATTATTGGTGGAATGTATAATATCCAAGACGGATCCGTAACATTTTATGAATAACAACAAAATCATCACTAAAAACATAGAAGGACTTATGTAAAATAAGTCCTTCTATGTTTTTAGGATAAAATTATTGGGTAATTACAAATATTTCAGTCTATTTTTAAATTCATTACATATTCTTAATCAATTGTTTTTATTAAAAGGTCAATAAAATATCTGCATAAAAACGCACCTACTTACTTTCTTTATGATTTCTATTGTGAAAATCTGTGTTTGAACAACTTCTTTAAAATACTCTTTTAAATAGGAATACTGATAAACACCGAATAAACTTTTTCTAATACTAAATCTAAAAAAATATTCGTTATTCTTCGCGTAATTATTAAGTAATACCGTTTATCCTTTATTCGGTAATAAGAACAACCTTATTTTTCAATAATTTTTGAACAGTGTCACCCCTGAGATATCTTAAGAGATAATATATAACTACAACATCTTAAATAACCGAAATCAATGGAACAGCTTCAATTTCCTAATTTAAAAGGATTTTACTTTAGAGACTAGAATTTAGAATTAGAAATATATGTTTTCATTCTTAAAATCTTACTTAAAAACAAGCTTATAGCTTTCAATTAAAAGCTTTTAAAAATCAAACTTACTTCTACCAACATAAATAGATTTTATTTTATTTAAGACAACTTAAATTATAACTCAAGGAAAAAAAGTATTTTTTATAGATTTTTAGAACTCACATAAAAATCTTGATAAGTTTCCAAAAGACTTACAAGTCCAGAAACTAAATCTTGCGTTTCTAGTAAAATACTGAAATATAACGTAGTATTTTTAGGACTGGTTTCATTGGTTCTAATTCTATCAACTTGCTTTTCTATCGAATGAGATACCTCAGTAAGTAACTCTTTCTTTTCATCAATAATAATAGTGAGCTCATCAAAATTACGCTCAGAAAATACATTTTTCACATTAGTAAGTATGGACGAGAGCGTAACTTCTATTTGTTTTAGATCTTTTAATTGACCTTTTTTAAGATTTTTATGGTTATTATTTACATGTTTATAAGTCGCTCTTGATATGTAACTTATTGATTGCGCTACATCTTGTAAATAACCTAAAATCAATACATAAAACCTACTTGCCTGAACAGAACTATCATCGAGTGATTTAATAAAGTAAAAAACACCATCTTTCAAACTATCTATTTCATCATTTAATTTTGTAACATGTTTATCAGTTTTACGCAGCTTAACCAAATCATGATTTGCTAAATCATTGACAACGTTTGAAAAAAGTTTATTTATTCTTTCTGCAACCCCAGCGATATTGTCAGAACTCTCTTCAATAACACCATTAATAGAAATTAATTCTGCTCTTTCAACATAGATTTGTTTTTTTTCTTCTTTTGTTCTTCTAGAATACATGATACTGGTTCGAGTTACCAAACCAATAATTAATAAAAGAAGCACTGGTACCATAGCGATATGCCAACTTATCAAATAAGCCACAATTCCCGCTGCTATAAAAGCTATTATTGCTGTTAAAAACCATCCTCCTATAACATTAAAAACACCAGCAACTCTGTAAACAGCACTTTCTCTACCCCAAGCTCTGTCTGCTAATGATGTTCCCATTGCTACCATAAATGTTACATAGGTAGTTGATAAAGGTAGCTTCATAGAAGTTGCTATAGATATTAAAATACTAGCCATTATTAGATTTACAGCTGCCCTTACCAGGTCGAAAGCCGGCAATTCATAAACTTTGTCTTTAGGAAGTTTAATAATTGGTTTTTCAAACTTTGAATTAATAAAAACTTGGGTCTTTAACGGTATAACCAAATTAATACCTTTATTAAAAAACATTGCTAACCTTACTACAACTCTTGATAAATTGTTAGGTTGGAATTTTTCTTGTCCTTCTCCTTGACGTGATAAATTTATTCCTGTTTCGATTACTGCTCTTGCCTTTTTTGAAGTCCACAATGTAATGACCATCACTCCTCCCGCAAATAATAATAACCAAACATTTGATGGAACTTTTTCAGCTAGAATACCCATTGTAAATTGATTCGCAGCAACACCAGAAACTTTCCAAGCCTCATAAGAATTCAATGCAGCGATAGGTACACCTATAAAATTAACCAAATCATTCCCAGCAAAAGCCATTGCCAAAGAAAAGGTTCCAATTGCGATAATAAGGACTAATATATTTATTTTAAAAAACTTAACAAGAATGTGAGATACCGAAGACCAAGCTATAAAACTTCCCAAAACAATACCTACAGAATATCCCTCTACCAATCCCTTTATACTGCCATAAAAAGGAGTTCCCTTTAGCCCTTTGATAATTATAAAATAGGTAATAGCGGTAATCGCAAAACCACCAAATAATGAATTGATATAATCAGGTCTTTTCTCAAAATCAAAAGAATAAATAAGCCTAGAAAAATATTGAACAATTGCTCCTACTGTAAAAGCTACAATAACAGAAATAATAATACCTGAAATGATTTCTAAAGCTTTTTCGTCATTTATATAATTCCAAATATCAGTAATCGTCTTAGTATCACTTGCCGAAATTTTTATCAGCGCTATTGCCACAGCAGCTCCCAATAATTCAAAAACAATAGAAACGGTTGTAGAGGTTGGCATACCAAATGAGTTGAAGATATCAAGTAGTAAAATATCTGTTATCATTACCGCCATAAAAATATACATTATCTCCTCAAACACGAACATATGAGGATTGAATATACCTTTTCGGGCAACCTCCATCATACCACTTGAAGTAACTGCACCAACAAATACACCAATACTGGCAATGATCATAATTGTTTTTATTGGTATCGCTTTAGAACCAATTGCTGAATTCAGAAAATTAACGGCATCATTACTTACTCCAACGACCAAATCAGCCAAGGCTAGAACAGCTAAAGCAACTAGCATTAAAATATATGGATCTCCCATTGTTTAGTTTATAGTTTAGCAATGCAAAATTACTAACACGTAAAATCACATATGTTATTTTTATGTTATCATTTTAAATAATTTCATATTAAATTAAATCTTGTTTTTTTTAAAAAAAACAACAATATTCCTTCTAAAAAAAATTTTTTCATCTATTAAACTTCCTTTATAAAATGACACTTACGTTAAGTAACAATAATTAAAAGACTATATTTATTGATTAATGCATAAAAATTACTATAATTATTGAATTATAATCAACTATAATGAAGTAGTTTGTTTTAAAATTAAAGCATTTGAACAAAACACATTTACTGAAAGTCGCAAAACAACAATTATTATAGAAAATTGCTTTAGAAAGATTAAGCTAATAAAATTCTCTCTAAAATTGCATTTTACACCTCTTCTAATGTTAAGTAAATGTTAAGTAATCGTTTTAGATGTATTTTGATAAACTGCTTGGTCCCTCTAATACATCCTTTTTGACTTTTATAACTCCTTTATCATTAACCACCGAATGCCATTTTACTAAAGTTATTTTATTATTTTCAATTTCCAGACCAGTAATACATTTAGGATGAACACAACTTCCATCATTAAAATGAGGAAGTTCTTTATCGGTAGGAAATCTTGGCCTATGTGTATGCCCTGTTATAACCATTTGATTATCATTATTTTTAATCCATTTTTCAAGTAAATATTCCACCCTTATTAAATTTCTGTAATTTTGAGCAGGGCTTGTTGGATCTTTCACCCCCATTACCTGTAAAGGTTTCCAAAGTATTCTAACCAAAAACCTACTCAATTTCCAAAAATTATAATTAAACCAATCTGCTTGATGGCCATGAAGTAAAAAAATACTGCTCCCTCCTTTTTGTATAAGCCGTATTGCTTCAGAAAATTCAACTCCTATCATTAACTTCTTTTCTTTCTGTTCTTTTGAATCAAAATAGAAATGTAAGTTTTCAGCTATTTTTTCTGGTTTTCTGTAGTCCATGTCATGATTACCCCAAATAAAGTGTAACATTCCCTTATCATAAAACTTTTTCAAAATAAGGTAAACATCTTTATTTGCTTCAAAAATTGCGGGAAATTTATTTTCCCAAAGCTCATCTCCATCTCCAAGCTCTATATAAGTAAAATCTTTTTTCAAATATTGCAATAATGCATAACAATAAACATCTCTATTCCGTGAAAAATCATCAGCAAAGCTATTATCACCTCTATGACAATCAGAAAAAATTATATACTTTGAATCCTCTGATAAGTCTAAAGTTTTTGCATTAATAAAAGCTCTTGTAATTCTATCTCCAGACGACATCATAAAGTTTTTAATTATGTTACAATTCATTTAAACACTCTCAAATAATTAACTAATCTTATTTTTTTAACATTTAATTTAGATAAAAAAACAAAAATTAAGGACTGATTACAAACAAGATACACTATTTTAGCTTTAAACTGCTTTATCAGTTTTAATAAAAATTAATTTTAAACCCTTCTAAAAATGAAAAACAAGTATCTACTTACTTGTATAGCGTTGCTGTACATGAGCCTTAATAATATTTATGCTCAAACAACTAGTATGTTTTATGGAACTATTCAAACAGAGGATGCTGTAAAACTGAAAAAATTAGCCCCAGATGATATTAAAATAATTGCTTCTAGAAAAGGATTTAGTGCCGTAAAACTCAGTGATAAAGCTGCTGAAAAGCTTCATCATATGGTTCTAACTCATGGACCAGGCTTTATTTTTGAAACATCTGAACAAGAGGCTTTAAATACTATTAGAAATCATCAACTAAGACGAAAACAACGAAAAACAACTAGTTTTTCTATTTCTGAAAATCAAGCTGTACAAAAGAGTATTGCATTGGTAAAAAACACTAATATTGATACTCACATCAGAGAATTAGAAGCCTACGGCACTAGATACCACACCACTCAAAAAGCGAGGCAGTCCGTATTGGACTTAAAACAAAAATGGGAATCAATAGCTAACGGAAGATCTGACGTTTCTATAAAAATTGTAGAACATCAAAGTACATCAATGCCTTCTTTAATCATGACAATTAAAGGTCAAGAACTACCTAATGAATATGTTATTATTGGTGGACATATTGATTCTGTTAGTCCTCAAAGGACAACCAATGCTCCAGGAGCTGATGATAATGCTTCTGGAATTGCTACCATAACAGAGGTAGCCAGAGTTTTATTTGAAATGGATTTTCAACCAAAAAGAACAATTGAAATCATGGCTTACGCCGCAGAAGAAGTTGGCTTAAGAGGGTCTAAAGAAATTGCTGAGGATTATAAAAGAAGGAATATAAATGTTCTTTCCTATGTACAGTTTGACATGACAAACTATAAGGGCTCTTCAAAAGATGTTTATATTTCTGATGATTCTTACAACAGCTCTTCTTTAAATTCTTTTTTAGCTGATTTAATGGATCATTATAACAGTTCAGGTAATCATAAATTTAACTATGACTATACTCGTTGTAACTATGGTTGTTCTGACCACTATAGCTGGGCTCAACAAGGATACCCTGCTGCATTTCCTTTTGAAGCTTCATTTAATGAATCAAGCCCTTATATTCATACCATAAGGGATACTTCAAGTCAATTCCCTACAGCAAATGCAACCCATGCTGCTAAGTTTGCTAAACTTGGGTTAGAATACTTAATTGAGGTTGCTAAAAGTAAAGGGACAGTTATATCTCCTACTTATTGCAATTCACAAGGAAAAAATGTTAATGATGAATATATTCAAAATGTTAACATTGGTAGTATTAACAATAATTCCACTGCGCAAAATGGATATCAAGACTTCACTAGTAAGAATACTGAATTAAAAAAGAATATTTCTAATAAAATTTCAATTACACCAAAATGGACTAAAAGCAAATATAATGAAGGATACGCCGTATGGATTGATTTTAATCAAGATTCAGATTTTAATGACTCTGGTGAATTAGTATGGAGTAAAAAGGCATCAACCGAATCACCTGTAACTGGAAACTTTACTATACCAACATCTGCAAAACTAGGAAAAACAAGAATGCGTGTTAGTATGCGCTATCAAAAAATTCCTGATTCTTGTGGAAATTTTGATTTTGGTGAAGTTGAGGATTATTCTGTTACAATTTCTGAAGGAGCAGTAGTAAACCCTGATATTTGTGATGGCATACCTCAATATGATTCAAGTAAGAATTACAAAAATGGTGATAAAGTGATATATTTCGGTACATTATACGAAAGAACCTCAAGAGGTTGGAAGCGTATCGGAAAATGTAATGCAAATAAGCTTGAGAATACTAAAGAAATTTTATCATTGGTTAATGATAATGAAGTAATTACCATTTCTCCAAATCCACTGAAAGGTAAAACGTTTAGTATTCATGTAAAAAACGATTTATGGAAACATAAGAAAGTGACTATTTACGATTCTAACAGTAAACTATTAAGAAGTATTTCAATGGCAGATAGCCAAAAAGATATTACCATGTCCATAACTACAGGAGTTTACTACATCTCTCTATCAAATACAGGAAGTAAATATACAAAGCAGTTAATTAAAAAATAGTTTGAATTATAATAAACCCCGACTGTAAACTCGGGGTTTATAAAATAAATCATGCTAATTAAAGTTTATTTTACAGAAACTTTTACATTATCGACATGTATAGTCATATTTTTGTTTTCTCTATCGCTTCCTGTGTATTTAAATGCAATATAAGCTATACCCTCATATAACGATATATCTACCTCTCCAGAATCTACAAAGGTGAACCACGAAGAAAAGTCTTCAATATAACTTATTTTAGAATCTAGAGAATTCCAAGTAGCATACTCTATTCCCTCCTCAGTACCATCGAAATCTGTAGAAATTAATATTTCTAAAGGATCATGTCCTGAATCTGGATATGCATGCTGTGTTTGAAAAGTAAGCACTTCATTATCCTGGTTTTCAAGGTCAATTCTTGGAGTAATTAACCAACTTACATTTTCACTATCATCTGATCCATATGGATTAAATTCAACATATCCATTACTTTGAAACACTTTCTCTGTCCAAACCTTTGAACCCTTTTCTGTATAATTTATCCAACCATCAATATCAAAATCAGCATTACCTACAACACTCTGAAAATCTTCCGCATAAACAGGCTCACACCTACTTTGAATTAAATCCAAATCATTTGTATCTCTGATTAACAACTGAAAAGCTCCTCTATAATTTCCAACAATACCCGTAATTTTTCCTTGCATATTAGGTATCAATTGAGCTCTAAAGTCAGCAAAACCACTATTTCTCATGATAATTGTTTCTTCATCAGCGCAACTCTTAAATACTCTGTTGACCGAAAAGGTATTATTTAAATTTGCAAAAGTTTGATCTTTGGCTTCTATCTGCATGTTATCAATGGAAATTAACATACTGATATGTGAACTGTTTAGATCAGTAATGCTTACTATTTCTCTAGGCTCTATCTGAGCTACTTCTGAAGACCTCATAATGCTATATTTATCCTTCATATTAATAGCCTCAGGATCTTTTATAAGAGAAATTCTATCTACTGCACCTCCATTAAGTTTTCCTATTTCTAAAACACCATTATTATTGTGCATCCCTAAACCATTAAGAGGAACAAATACTTTTCTACCTACATTAAAAAAAGTATACATATCAGTATCATCTACGGTTAATTGAATAGCTGCAGTTGGATCTTTAGGTTTATCTTGAATAGATAGTATTTTATACATATTTCCTGCCTCATCACTAGAAACCACATAGCCTTCAAGTACCATCTCATCTTTTTGGATTGTACTGAAATCAAGTACACCATTTGCTTGTTCGTTAAAAATTCTTATAATACCTGAAATAGAAGTGTTTGCTATTATATTTGGTTCATCTATATTAATTTGAGGTAAATTATAATCATTATTATCTACACATGAGACAGTTACCTCAAAAAAAACAGCTAATATTATCATATTAAGTATCGTGCTTGTCTTCATTTTTTTCATAGCTATTATAATTAGAATCTGAAATAAACATTTATGAAAAACGTCGTACCTCTTCCATACCAATATTTATTCCCAAAAACAGGAGTTGTTGATTCTGAGTCTTTTTTTGATACTCTATAGTTCGCATTTCTACCCTGTTCAAATCCTCCTGACTTATATTTTTTATTAAATAAATTGTTTAAGCTGGCAAAAAAACCAACATAATAGTCTCCTAATTTCCAAGACTTACCTCCTATTGCATTTACTACCATATAATTTTCAAATTCTTCTTGATCTAAAAGATCACGTGCTATAAGTGGATCATAGTCCGAAAACTCAATACCATCTTCATCAACTACAAAATTTTGTGTTCTTCTTAGTGGAGAGATATCTACAAAAACATCATCTAGATAATTGACAGTAGCTCCAAACCACCAGAAGTCTGGGTCTCGATATTCAAAGCCAAGCGAATATGCCTTTTGTGGACCTGAAGCTACTCTGTAGTTCTTTAAATAAGATGTTGTCGGTCGTAAAAAATATTCACTATCATTATGACTCTGATTATCTGCATCTGAAGTCAGATATAACATTGGATTATTATGAAAAGTATACTGACCAATGTTAGTAGCTCCCTTCAATTTAATTGAAGGGGTTATTTGTGCCTCAATTCCTATTTCGATACCCAAATGTTTTTTTTCAATTTCCGTTATCACTTCCTGAATAAATGCCGAATTATTACCATTAATACCATCTACATAAAAAAATGATATTTCAGTTGCATCTTTGATCCCTACATAATACCCTGTTAACTTTGCTTGTATAGTAGGAAATCGCAGGATATAACTGATATCATTAGACATTATTTTTTCTGTAACAAGACCTAAAACAGCATTGTTAGTTTCCCTTGGATTTGAAAATGTATTTCTTATTGTTGGTGCTTTTGTTAAATAACCTCCGTTGAAATCTAATAAATGACGTCCTGAAACTTTGTAGGTAAATCCTCCTTTAAATCCAAAATTCGTAAATTCTAGTTTCTCAGATTTTCCCAAAGAATTATTCTTAAAAGCTCCACTCTGATACAATCCTTCTCTTTGATGCGAAGTTTTTGACGCATCTCCTGCCACGTAAAAATTAACCTTATTGTACTTGAACTGGGCTTGTAAAAAAGCACTTAAGACCTTTGACTTTAGAATATAATTATAATTAAATCGATCTCCTTCAGTTACAATTCTATTTGGATTCCTAAGATTATTTTGCTTTGAGGTTAAATTATCCCCAAAGGTATCTACATCTAAAAAACCTTGCCCACCCAATAGATCAAGAAGATTTGCAAAATTTTCAGATTTTATTTGAGTATAATGTAATTTACTGTTGATTACAATATGTTCATTTAGTTCGCTAAAAAAAATAGTATTCGCAGAAAATTGATCTTCATCATTTCTGTCTTCATATAAAATATACTTTGAATTTGTACTTTCATTACCGGCTAAGTTTTGCCTAATCATTTCATCCCAGTCCCACTGCCCATCATTTAAAAATTCTTGTAATAAATTGTACTCTGTTCGACTGCCATTTCGTATTGCGTAACTTGGTAACTTTTGATAATATGTTGGATCAGGGTTTGAACCTCCGCCAATTGGCCAACCATTTACTAATCGAGCTCCATTGAAGTTAATACGACTATTACCTTCTCTTCCTGTTTGAAAGGATAAATTAGAATTTAAAGTTGTATTATCGGATAATCTCCAAAAATGATTTAACATTAAAATTGGTTCGTATAAATCTCGTATTCGAGAATTTCTTGCTTTATTGTTTTGGTACCCCCAATAAGGATTATACTTGATTCCTTTTAAATCAAATACCTCTTGAGTATTAGGTGATGATTTCCCTCGTTTATTATTAGCAGAAATTATTGATAAATTAAGACTATGATAATCATTTAACTTTTTTTCTAAAGAAATAAAAAATGAATTCCCTTCATAAAAAGTACCTTCAATATATCCTTCCTCCCCTGATCTTCTACTTCCAGATACTGCTATTGCCCACCCATTATTCAATAGTCCTGAAGTATAAGTTCCCATAATACGATGTGAATAACTCCTATTAGAAGAAGCGTAAGATATCCTAATTCCTTTCTTAAAATCGGATGCTCTTGTGTTCATATTAACAGATCCTAAAACACCTCCAAATCCATAATTTGAAGGGGTTAACCCATTACTATATTCTTGATATTTAAAGATATCATTAAGTCCTCCCCAGTTACTCCATTGAGGTTTTCCATTATAAAGTTTATTCATTTCAATCCCATTTATCATTACTTTTCCATTTTCTGAATCTAAACCTCTGACACTATAAAAGGATGGGCTCCATTCAAAAGCTGCTGTTTTCAAATAAACATCTCTTGATGCTTGTAACAGACCTGAAATATTATCTGCTGTACTGGCATCATTATTAAGTTCATCTTCAGTAATTGTAATTGTACTTAAATCTTGATCAATAGAAACGTCTTCATGTAATAAAATAATCCCAAGATCAATGGTTTTCCCGATCAATTTCAAAAGGTATTTTTGCTTTTCATATCCATCAAAAGATATAGTTATAAGTTGCTCTCCATTAGGTATAAGCTCTACCATAAAGCTACCATCTCTTTTTGTTATTTGGCTAAGTTTAAGATCTTCTACATAAATGGATACTCCTTCAAAGGGCTCTTCAGAGTCAGCTTCTAAAACGACTCCTCTTATGATGTTTTGAGATGTAATTGGTAGTTGTGCTAGTAATAGCAATAGCATTATTACTTTAATTTTTTTCATAAACAATTAATTATTTTTAAATAGCTTTTTTTCAATAAAACAGCCATAAAATTACAAAAAATTTTATTTTAAAATAAAAAAATTAAAAAAAACACACTAAAAAACACCTTTTAGTTAAGTTTTTACATTACTTTAACCATTAAAAAAATCAAATAGAATGAAGAATAGAATACTGTTTATTATTCTTGGCCTGCTTTTAAATTATTGTTTTGCACAAAAAAGTAGAAGTTTTAAAATAAGAACTGTTGCCTTCTATAACTTAGAGAATCTATTCGATATTTTCGATAATCCTAATAAAGAAGATGAGAAAAGCCCGATAATGAGAATAAAGAATAATCGTGAAAAAATATACAAGGATAAATTAGATAAACTAGGAGAAGTCATACTTAAGATAGGTTCAGAGAAGACAAATACAAGTCCTGTTATTTTAGGGGTAGCCGAGGTTGAGAATAAAAAAGTATTAAAGGATCTTGTCAAAACAAAAAAATTAAAAAAAAAACAGTATGAAATTATTCATTTTGACTCACCTGATAAGCGTGGAATAGATGTAGCTTTACTTTATCAACAACGTTATTTTAAACCAATAAACTTTGAAACTTTTAATCCAAATATTTATGTAAAGAATAGAAAGATTAACACACGAGACATTCTTTTAGTATCTGGTTATTTAGACAACGAATTAATTCACATAATTGTAAATCACTGGCCATCAAGAAGGGGTGGTGAAGCAAAAAGTAGACCTTTAAGAGAAAAAGCGGCCTATAAAGTTTTACAAATATTAGAAAAAATAAAATTAACAGACACTAATCCTAAAGTCATTATAATGGGTGACTTTAATGATGACCCAAGTAGCTCAAGCTTTAAAAAAATTTTAAATACAAAATCAAAAATTAAGAATACTCTAAAAGGAGAGATTTATAACCCCTATGAAAGCATGTTTAAAAGAGGCTATAATTCTCTAGGCTTTAGAGATAACATTAATTTATTTGATCAAATTATGTTTACTTCTCCCTTTTTAAATTTCGATAACAAAAATTTCTTAGATTATAAAATGTTCAAATCAGCCATATTTAATAAGCTCTTTTTGACTAAAAAAACCGGAAAATATAGAGGTTATCCTTTTAGAAGCTTTTCTAATGGAAAGTATACAGGCGGATATAGCGATCATTATCCTGTATATCTTTACTTAATTAAAGAAGATAAAAAATAGAAGCTTTCTTTTTACTATTTAATTTTTGCATAGATCGTCTAAATAATTATTCATCTTAATTTGAAATAACGTCCCTCTTAATAGGTCTTCAATCTGGGAAAGTTCAGATATTGAAACTGCCATGCTAACTTTATCTGAAGGAGTTTGTAACAAGAGCGATCTACATGAGCCAGCAGCTTCGCATGAAGCACAGGATCTCTGGACTTTTGCGTCACAAACTTTATCTATAAATAGTTCAATTTCCTCTACTGTTAGATGAAAACCAGTATCCCTAAATATAACTTGGATTAGTCTTGATGGTATCTCTTTCCAACGAAAAGAGATACCAATATCGTTATTATAAATTTTGTATATACAGTCCATAATCAGTTTAATTGACGAGCAAATATAATTAATTTAGATTAATTCTAAATTGACTGCTTTAAATCTTTTAATACTAATTGTATTGACGTGGTACCATTCCATGTGTTTTCATCTAGACAATATGCAATATCAAAACTATTTTCTATTAACTTCATTTTTTTTCCCAAACTAAAACCAATGGCTCCATATGTTCTATTATCTGCTCCATATATAATATTGAGTTTTAAATGGCTTTTATCGCCTCCGACCTGCTTTCCGTATCCATTATCTCTAACACATGAACTATAAAACACAGGCTTCAAATTCTGAGGTCCGAAAGGTGCCATTTGTTGTAATATCCGATAAAACTTTGGGGTTATTGAACAAAGATCTAACTCTACATCAATCCCTATTTCTGGAACTAGAAGATTCTTATGAATTGATTCGGAAACTACCTGCTCGAATTTATTCTTAAAATTTTCATATTGTTCTGGTAAAATAGTTAATCCAGCCGCATATTTATGACCTCCAAATTGAACCAAATATTCAGAACAAGCTTCTATAGCATTATACACGTCAAATCCTTTCACTGACCTAGCGGACGCAGCTAATTTATCACCACTTCTCGTAAACACTATTGTTGGCCGATAATATGTTTCTATCAACCTAGAAGCTACAATACCTATTACCCCCTTGTGCCAGTCTTCCTCATATACAACTGTCGTAAACTTATCTTCTTCTTTATTATTCACTATTTGAATTAGTGCTTCTTGAGTAATTGCGGCATCTAATTCTTTTCGATCAGTATTAAATTTTTCAATATTAGAAGCTTCAACAAGTGCTATTTGATAGTCAAGTTCAGTCAGAAGACTAACAGCAAAGTTTCCATGCTTAATTCTTCCTGCAGCATTGATTCTAGGAGCAATAATAAAAACAACATCAGTAATTGTGAGTTCTTTTTTTCCAAACTGATGAATAATCGCCTTTATTCCATTTCTTGGCGCTGTGTTAATTACTTGTAGCCCAAAATAAGCCAATACTCTATTTTCTCCTGTGATGGGAACAATATCGGCTGCCACCGCTATTGCAACTAAATCTAAATAAGGAATTAAATTTTCAATTACACCATTATTACGATACTCTAAAGCTTCTATTAGCTTAAATCCTACTCCGCACCCACAAAGCTCTTTATAGGGATACATACAATCAATTTGTTTTGGATTTAAAACAGCTACTGCTTCTGGAACTTCTTGTCCTGGCTTATGGTGATCACAAATTATAAAATCTATATTATTCTCCTTTGCATATGTTACTTTGTCAATTGCTTTAATTCCACAGTCAAGAGCAATGATTAATTGAAAATTATTTTTTATTGCAAAATCAACACCTAAAAAAGAAATACCATACCCTTCTTTATATCGATCAGGTATATAAGTAGTAACATCAGAATACCTATCCTTAATATAAGAATACAATAATGATACTGCAGTTGTTCCATCCACATCGTAATCACCATAAATTAATATTCTTTCTTTTAATTCAATAGCTTTTTCAATTCTTTCTACTGCTAAATTCATATCCTTCATTAAAAAAGGATCATGCAAATTATCAAGCGAAGGACGAAAAAATTCCTTTGCTTCATCAAATGTCTTGATACCCCTTTGTACCAATAATCTTGATAAAACTTTATCTATTCCTAGCTCTTTCGTTAATTTTTCAACCTCCTCTTCATTGGGTTCAGGCTTTAAAGTCCATCGCATGTAATTTATTTTTTATGATAAAATATCTCTATTTTAACCTCGGCAAACTTTCTAAACATTTCCATAACACCACAATATTTTTCTACAGATAAAGCTACAGCTTTTTCTATTTTATCTTTTTTGAGATTATTTCCTGTAAAATGATAGTCAACCGTAACACTACTATAGTATTTTGGGTGCTCTTCGGTCAATTCTCCTTTTACAATAATTTTAAAATCATCAACTTCAACTCTCATTTTGCTAAGCAATGCGACAACATCTAACCCTGAGCACCCTGCCAAAGAAGAAAGCATCATCGCTTTGGGTGATAATCCACTTGCGTCGCCTCCATTTTCTTTAGATGTGTCAATTATAACATTATTTCCTAGCGGATTATCTGTTTCAAATGCCATATTCTCTTTCCAAATAGTAGTAACTGTATGATAAGCCATAATATTTATTTTTGCTGTTTACGTAATTTTATGTGATATTTACCAAGTTATACTTAATAAGTATACATTTCACAAAACAAACTTACAGTAAAAAAATATCAATAAAAACTAAAAAGTACAGACTATGCCATTAGTAAATCCTTTACCGGCTGATCACGACCAGGAAACAAAAGAACTAGCTGATTTTTTTAATGAAACCTTAGGCTTTTGTCCTAATTCTGTTTTAACAATGCAACATAGACCTAAAATTTCAAAGGCTTTCATCAATATGAATAAAGCCGTAATGGAAAATAAAGGTAGAGTTACATCTGCTTTAAAAAGAATGATTGCTTGGGTTTCAAGTAATGCTACAGGGTGTAGATATTGTCAAGCTCACGCAATAAGAGCTGCAGAGCGCTATGGAGCAGAACAAGAACAATTGGATAATATATGGGAATATAAAACACACCCTGCTTTTAATGGAGCTGAAAAAGCTGCCTTAGACTTCTCTTTAGCTGCTAGCCAAATTCCTAATATGGTAGATGAAAATATCAAGTCCGAGTTACAAAAATATTGGAACGAAGGAGAGATCGTAGAGATGCTTGGTGTAATATCTTTATTTGGTTATTTAAATCGTTGGAATGACTCTATGGGTACTATGATAGAGAAAGGCGCTGTTGAGAGCGGAAAAAAATATTTAGAAAAAAACGGATGGAATGAAGGCAAACATTCATAATTTTTCTTATATTAGTAATCAAAAGCCTTCTCCCTGCATAGAGAAGACTTTTTTTTAACCTTAAATAGATGTCCCCCCACAGTTCACCTAAACTAAGTCTTAATAACAAATTAAAAAAGATTTAGACAAAAGATGGTTGTAAATAATGCAAAATAAAAAATAAATTTTTTGCATTATTTAAGAATACCAGAACACTATTCAAGAGACATTATGGGTATAGAAAAAGATAAGCTCTTTGACGTTATTAAGCAGAAACTGCCTAAGAACGTTCTTTTTACGGAGGAAATCGCAGATGTATTAGATGTTAGCTATGATGCTTCTTATAGGAGAATCAAAGGTAGGACAGCATTAACATTTAAAGAGGCAGTAAAATTAGCAAGTCATTATAAAATTTCGTTAAACGAATTATATGACCTCCCTTCTGATAACACACTCTTAATTAACAAAAACAAATTTCAAGATAATATTGATGGACTTATCCACTTTTACAAAGAATTATCTTATTATACCAAAACTTTTCATTCGGGAAGTAAAGCACAGATTGTGTACTCTGCAAAAGATATTCCTTTTTATCATGTAAAGACAACAAATCTTTATTGGAAATTTAGAATTTATGCACATCTAAACTTTTCAAAAAAGAATTCAATAAATAACAATTTATCATTTTATCAATTTACACCAAAATTTGCTGCAGTTGAAGAGGCCAAAAATTTTAGAGAAACTTTTAAGTTAACTGATATCATTGATATTTGGAGCGACACAACAATAGACAGTTCTCTTTATCAAATTTTCTATTTTTTTAGAACCAAAACATTAAATAAAGAAGAAGCCCTGCTTTTATGCGATGAAATCAATACTATCATAAGTCGGCTTGAACAAAATGTTACTAACGTAAACACAGAAAACCGGCTTATTAATAAGAGAAAATACAGATACACATTGTATTACAGCAAACTACTCAATCTAAACCATTCTATTTTCTTTAAAAATGAGTTTAAAAAAGGAATATTAATGCCTTACGGCTCTTTTTCGCATATAAAAATAGAAGACTCTATAATCTGTAATGAAATGGACAGCTATTTGCAAAAACAGCTACAGTTCGCGAAAAAGATTTCTAGTGAAACAGAAATAGACAGAAAAGTCTTTTTTACTACTATGTATGAAAAAATAGATCAATTAAAAAACGAGATAAAATCAAAAACCTTAATCTCCTTTATGTAATAATTAATCTTCAGTAAAAAACGCCTTGGGAAAAATTTCTCAAAGCGTTTTAGTTATCTAAGATTATTTTTTTAATAAATCTCTTATTTCTGAAAGCAACTCTTCCTGACTTGGTCCTTTTGGTGTCTCTACTGTGGGCTCTTCTTTTCTTTTCATTTTATTGATCCCTTTTACGACTAAGAACATAATAAAAGCAACTATTATGAAATCAATCACATAAGTAAGAAACTCTCCATATAACAAAGCCACTTCTCCAACAGTCTTTCCTGTTTCATCAACCACGCCCTCTTTAAGGATCATTTTTAAATCTTTAAAGTCTGCATTAAATAGCAAACCTATTAGAGGTGATACGATTCCACCTGTAAAAGAAGTTATAACTTGTTTGAAAGCGGCCCCCATGACAAAACCTACAGCTATGTCAACCAAGTTCCCTTTCATTGCAAAGTCTTTAAACTCTTTGAGCATTCCCATATTTTATGATTTTTTAATTAAATTTATTAAATGTATAAAAAAAATTAGTTTTTTACTAATCTTTTAACTCTCTGAGAAATAGATGTTAGAATCTCATATGGAATTGTTTCACATTTACTAGCTATGAACTCGATATGTTTTTGGTTATTAAATATAATCACCTCATCTCCTTCATTACAGTCTATTTTCGTAACATCCACAATAATCATATCCATACAAACATTTCCTATAATAGGTGCGATATTATTATTAATTGTGACGAACCCATTTTTATTTCCTAATCTCCTAGAAATTCCATCTGCATGCCCTATTGGTATTGTAGCACTTTTTGTAAGTTTACTAGCTACGAAAGCCCTATTATAACCAACCGTTTCTCCTGGCTGAATAGTTCGTATTTGAGAAATTATAGACTTTAAATTATGGGTATTTTTTAAGTTTTGTGTTTCCTTGGGAGTATTCCCAAAACCATATAGACCAATCCCCAAACGAACCATATCAAATTGAGCTTTAGAATAATTTATTATTCCCGACGTATTAAGAGCATGTATTATAGGCTTATACCCCAAATGATCATAAATTTTTTTAACAATAAATGCGAAATTATTTATCTGTCCGACAGTAAATTCATACTCATGTAGATCTTCACTTGCGGCAAGATGAGTGAAAATCGATTTTGCTACTACATTATTTGACTTTTTTAGCTCTATTAAAATTGAAGGTACATCAGAATGACTAAAACCGAGTCTATTTAATCCTGTGTTAAATTTAATATGAATTGGATAATTCATCAGGGGCTTCTCATCTGCTAATTTCAAAAATGCATTTAATGTTTTAAAACTGTAGAGTCCTGGCTCTAAATGATATCGAACAATTTGCTCCATATTCTGAAGTTGTGGATGTAAAACTAAAATCGGTGTTTTAATGCCTGCCTCACGTAAAACAACCCCTTCATAACTATAAGCAACAGCAAAATAATCGACTTGTTCTTCAACTATTTTAGCAACTTCTACTGCATCACTACCATACCCAAAAGCTTTGACAACAACCAACACTTTCGTAGTTGATTCCAGTTTTTTCTTAAAATATTGGAAATTATATAAAATAGCTTTTTTATCTATTTCTAATATCGTAACATGGTTATTCATCTAGATTCTCTTTTTCTACTTTTGATTCCTTAATAGCCTTATAATAAGCCGCTCTACTAAGAGGCTCATATTCTTGTGTTTCTCCTAGCATAACAAGATCATCATTCGTTGCCTTTCTATGACTATAATGTGCTAAATTTCCCGTTCGCGTGCAAACAGCATGAACTTTTGTAACATACTCGGCTGTTGCCATTAGGGCTGGCATTGGACCAAATGGATTTCCTTTAAAATCCATATCTAATCCAGCGATAATTACTCGAATCCCTCTATTCGCCAAATCATTACAAACAGCAACAATTTCATCATCGAAAAATTGTGCTTCATCGATACCGACTACATCAACATTATTTGCTAGCAATCGAATATTTGATGAAGCTGGAACTGGAGTAGATCGAATTCTGTTCTCATTATGAGAAACAACTTCTTCCTGATCGTAGCGAGTATCTAAATCTGGTTTAAAAATTTCAACTTTTTGCTTCGCTAACTGTGCCCTTCTTAGACGTCTTATTAATTCCTCAGTTTTACCTGAAAACATCGAACCACAAATTACCTCTATCCACCCAAATTGTTCTGTGTGATTTACTGTATTTTCAAGAAACATTTTGTAATTTTAAGCTCTGTTACTAACATTTACATTATTATTGTAGTGAAAAGCAAATTTATTAAATTTTAAAAATAAAATTTAAAAACATAGAACAACTTATGCACAAAAAATTAGCATCCGATTTAACGAGCTTAGCACATAGTATTTTAAAAATGAAAAATAAAGAGGATGTGCTGGAATTGAAGAAAAAAGCTTTTGAAGTTTATGAAAAGCTTTCTATCTTGGCCTACGTTAATGAGTATATAAATACTACACCTAATGCAGATTTTACTAAAGAAGAGTTGCTAAAAAAAATAGTTGAAACAGAGAGAAAGTTAAGCAAACCAAATATATCCAAAGAAACTTTTAATTCAACAAAAATAGAAAACAAAACTACTCATAAAGAAATAATTCCTAAAGAGGGTCCGTTTAATTCAAAAAACAACAAAGTAGAAGAGCCTTCTCCAATAACAGAAAAAACTTCATCAAACACTACTCAAAATAAACTCGCCTCGGAAACTAAAGATAATGATCCTAACCCTGAGGTGAAAAAAATAACAGAACAGTCTTTCGACGAATTCAATAATATTTTATTCAACAAAAAAAATGATTCGGATGAGCGTAAAACTCCAACGTTAGAGGAAGAGTTAAACGATACACTGCCTGTTGATGTGATGGCCAATCTTTTTGAAAAAGTTGAATCAAAAAAATCTTTAAATGATCAACTACAGAAAACTCTACAAATTGGACTTAATGATAGAATTGCATTCGTCAAAAATCTTTTTGAAGGAAATCAATCAGACTTTAACAGGGTTATTTCTCAATTAAACACCTGTAAAACAGAGAAAGAAGCTAAAAACTTTATCAATAATCTTGTAAAACCTGATTATGATTGGTCTGAAAAAGAAGAATATGAAACACGTTTAATTGAAATTATTGAGAGACGCTTTACATAATGAGGAGCTTTAACTATGTTCAACCTAAAGTTTTAAATTTTTATGTTATTTTTGATCAGTTGATTCTTTCAATAACTAGAAATAACAGTAATTTTGGTATCTTAAAGTAATTTAAAAGAATGTTTACAGACAAAGCAAACGAAATTTTTAAAGAAGTAATAGATTGCTATCACATTGAAGACAGTGTACATCAACCTTTTACAAATAAATACAATAAAAACTCCCACTTAATTGAGCATTTACTATATAGAAAATGCTGGATTGACACTGTTCAATGGCATTATGAAGATATTATCAGAGATCCGAATATAGAACCAATTGCTGCCTTAGATTTAAAGAGAAAGATTGATACTTCAAATCAAGATAGAACCGATATGGTTGAATACATTGATGCTTATTTTTTGGAAAAATACAAAGGTATTGCGACAAAACATAACGCTACCATAAATACAGAAAGTCCTGCTTGGGGCATTGATCGCCTGTCTATTTTAGCTTTAAAAGTGTATCACATGAACGAAGAAGCAAAACGCAATGATGCTTCAAAAACACATAGAAATAATTGTGAAAAAAAATTAGCAGTTCTGCTCGAGCAACAAACTGATTTGTCTTCTGCAATAGACACACTGTTAAATGATATTAAAAATGGAGACAAGTATATGAAGGTATATAAACAAATGAAAATGTATAATGATGCAGATCTAAACCCTATTCTAAGATCTCAAAAATAATAAAGTAAAAAAGGTACTTGAAACTTTCAAGAAAACATATTTTAGTTATACGTCTTTCTTCAATGGGAGATGTTGCAATGACTGCCCCTGTAATACAAGCATTGACGAAGCAAAATTCAAACATTAAAGTTACAGTGCTTACAAGGCCTTTTTTTGCTCCTTTTTTCAAGGATATACAGGGAGTTAGTGTTTTTTGTTCGGATTTCAAAAATCATCATAAAGGCTTCTTAGGGCTTTTAAAGCTTTATAATGAGCTTATTAATCTAAAAATTGATTTTGTTGTAGATCTTCATAATGTACTTAGATCGAAAGTGCTTATTGCACTTTTCAGATTTAACGGATATACTTGTCATCAAATAGATAAAGCTCGAAAAGATAAAAAAAAATTAACTAGTAAAGATCCAAACAAAAAGCTAAAGCCACTCAAAACGACACACGAACGTTATGCTGATGTCTTTAGAAAATTAGGATATACTATTGACTTATCAGAAAGTTATCCGATTAGTAAAAAGATGATTCCTGAGCTCATTTCTAAAAAAGTTAAAGAGAAAAAGTTAATAGGTATTGCACCTTTCGCTGCTTACGAAAGTAAAAGCTTACCAATAAGCAAATTACATGAATTAATTAAAAGTTTAAGCACTACTGATAACATAAGTATTTTACTCTTTGGAGGTGGAGATGAACAAAAAGACATTTTTGAATCAATTACTAAAGATTATAAAAACACATTCTCTTGTGTCGGAAAGGTAAGCTTTAAAGAGGAGCTTGATGTTATTTCTAACTTAAATGTAATGATTTCTGTAGATTCTGGAAATGGTCATATAGCAGCATTATATGATGTTCCAGTAATAACAATTTGGGGTGTAACACACCCATTTCTTGGATTCACACCCTATAAGCAACCTGACTGTAATCAAATTATTCCAGATTTAAAAAAATTTCCGCTTATTCCAACATCTGTTTATGGTAAGGACTATCCTAAAACTTACTTGAATTGTTTTGAAACCATTCAAATTTCAGAAGTTTCTCACCGCGTCAGAGAATATTTATAAAATTAATCATATATAATTAAAAAGTATACTTAGAAGAGGAATCCCCGTCATAAATAACTTGTTTTTAATTTAAATTGATACACCACTGATACCTCATAAAATTTAAATTACACGATTTAAAAGAGATTAATTTAGTACTTTAATTATTAGTATCTCTACAAAACTTTTATACTATATATATGTTTCTACTAAAAATGATAATTTCATTTAAACAATTAATAGAAAAATTAAAAGCTCGATTTAATAATTTTGTAAATCGAGCTTTTATTAAGATACTATAATAATAAATTTATCTTGTAATTTACTTAAGTTTTTTCTTCACTGCAACTTCGGTATAAGCTTCTATACTATCTCCTTCTTTAATATCATTATAACCTTTAATTTGAAGACCACAGTCATAACCTTTTGTTACCTCTTTGACATCATCTTTGAAACGTTTTAACGAAGATAAAAGTCCATCATGAACCACGATTCCTTCTCTAATTATACGAACTTTGGCATCTCTTGTTATTTTACCAGTCATAACCATACAACCTGCGATGTTACCTATTTTTGAAATTTTATAAACTTCTCTTATCTCAACATTACCTAAAACTTCCTCCCTCATTTCCGGAGAAAGCATTCCTTCCATCGCGTCTTTTAAGTCATTAATAGCATCATAAATGATTGAATATGTTCTAATATCTACTTCTTCTTTATCCGCAACGACTCTGGCATTTCCTTGAGGACGCACATTAAATCCAACAATGATAGCATCAGAAGCAGTAGCTAATAACACATCAGATTCTGTAATTGCTCCAACACCTTTGTGAAGTATATTTACTTGAATTTCTTCTGTCGATAGTTTTTGGAATGAATCCGTTAAAGCTTCGACGGATCCGTCAACATCCCCTTTAAGAATAATATTCAACTCTTTGAAATCTCCTAAAGCAATACGGCGACCGATCTCATCTAATGTTAATGTCTTTTGCGTTCTTACAGATTGTTCACGTTGTAATTGAGAACGTTTTGCTGCGATTTGTTTGGCTTCTCTTTCGTCATCAAACACATTAAATTTATCTCCCGCTTGTGGCGCTCCATCAAGACCAAGAATAGATACTGGTGTTGACGGGCCTGCAACTTTAACTTTATTACCTCTTTCATCAAACATTGCTCTTACCTTACCACTGTGTTTACCAGCTAATAGATAATCTCCAATTTTTAATGTACCTGCCTGAACTAAAATTGTTGAAACATAACCTCTACCTTTATCCAATTGAGCTTCAACTACAGTTCCTAAAGCATTTTTATCGGGGTTTGCAGTAAGCTCAAGTACTTCCGCTTCTAGCAATACTTTTTCCAATAACTCGTCAACTCCCTGACCAGTTTTAGCCGAAATTTCCTGTGACTGAATATCTCCTCCCCAGTCTTCAACAAGGAGATTCATTGAAGATAATTGAGTTTTAATATTATCCGGATTAGCATTAGGTTTATCAATTTTATTGATAGCAAAAATTATCGGAACATTAGCTGCTTGTGCATGAGAAATTGCTTCTTTTGTCTGAGGCATTACATCATCATCTGCTGCAATTACAATGATGACTAGATCTGTAACTTGTGCCCCACGAGCACGCATAGCAGTAAAAGCTTCGTGACCAGGAGTATCTAAAAATGCTATCTTCTGACCATTATCTAAAGTTACTCCATAAGCGCCAATATGTTGTGTAATCCCCCCACTTTCACCTGCTATAACGTTTGCTTTACGAATGTAATCAAGTAAAGATGTTTTACCGTGATCCACATGTCCCATAACTGTAATTATAGGTGCTCTATTTGATAAATCTTCTGGCTTATCAATTACTTCTTCAATAGATTCTTCGACCTCTGCTCCAACAAATTCAACCTTGTAATTGAATTCTTCAGCAACTATTTGTAACGTCTCAGCATCAAGGCGTTGATTCATAGTTACCATCATTCCTAACATCATACATGCTGAAATAATGTCCGTAACTGGCTTATCCATCATCGTCGCAACCTCACTTACAGTAACAAACTCAGTAACTTTTAAGACCTTACTTTCCTCTTGTTGTGCTTTTAATTCAGCTTCAACTTGTTGGCGGTGCTGATCTCTCTTATCTCTACGATATTTCGCTCCTTTACCTTTATTTGATTTTCCTTGAAGTTTTTCAAGTGTTTCTCTAACTTGTTTCTGTATTTCAGCTTCTGTAAGCTCTTCTTTCTGAACAACAGGTCTTCTTCCTCTGTGATTGCCTCTATTGTTCCCTCTATTATTATTACCGCCAGGACGATTATTTCCACCTTGACGATTGTTTCCTCCTTGACGGTTATTGTTGCCTTGTGAATTATTGTTTCCCTGATTGTTATTACCACCACCAGGTTTATTTACAATTCTCTTGCGTTTTCTCTTATCTCCGTCTTTCTTATTATCTTGCTTTGGATCAGGTTTTTTCTTTTTAGGTCTTTCAAATTGCTTAAGATCAATCTTTTGACCTGTAATTTTAGGACCATCGAGCTTTTTATACTGAGTTTTAATTTTCTCAGCATTTTCAGGCGTTACCTCAGCTTGTTTTTCAACAGGTTTAGGTTTATCGCCTTTTTTTGATCTTAACAATTGACTTTGTTCTACTGCTTTATCTATTCTAGAAGCAGTGATAGGCTTAGAGTGCTCTACTTTTTGAGCTTTTTCTTCTACTTTTTTTATAGTATCTTGATTTTTTAAAATTGGGGCAGGTTCTTCCTTTTTAACGGGAGGAATAACTTCTTTCATAGGTTCAGTTATTTCTACTTTAGGCATCTCTGCTTGTTTGGTTATATTTTCTTCAACTTTTGGTTCTTGATTTTTTTCTTCAACAGCATTGGTAGCTATTTCTTCTTGACTCTCTACTACCTCTTTACCTGTTTCAATATCGATTTTACCAATAGTTTTAAGTTCTAATTTAGTCGCTTTGGCTTTTAAAACTTCTTGTTTTTTTTCTTCCTCCTCCTGACGTTTCTTTTCTTGCTCTGCCTCTAATTGTTGACGAATAGCCTCTTTTTCTTTTCTTTTCTCTTCGCTAACCTCTTTGGATGCTACTTTCTTTGATTTATCCGTTTGGAAACCATCAAGTAAAATCTGATATTCATTATCAGAAATCTTTGTAGTAGGACGAGCCTCTACATCATAGCCGTTCTTAGCTAGATGCTCCACAGCTCTATCTAAAGAAATGTTTAATTCTCTTAAAACTTTATTTAGTCTTAATTTTTTGCCTTCAGCCATAAATTATTTTATACTTTATTTCTAAAAAACACACTTTACATCGATTACAATATAGTTATGTTTTTTTTCTTAATTGCTGTTTTTTCGCGGCAGCCAGCACTCCGAATATAATTATTAATCTTCAAATTCTTCTCTAAGAATTTTCTGAACGTCTAAAATTGTCTCTTCTTCAAGGTCTGTTCTTTGAATCAACATTGACACATCTTTTTCTAAAACACTCTTAGCAGTATCCAATCCGATCTTTTTAAATTCTTCTATCACCCAAGCCTCGATTTCATCAGAAAATTCTGTTAATTCAACATCTTCTTCTTCAATTCCTTCTCTTTGTACATCAATCTCATAACCGGTTAATTCACTGGCTAGTCTAATATTTACACCGGCTCTACCAATTGCCTTGGATACTTCTTCTGGTTTTAAGAGTACATTTACCCTACCTTTTTTGCCTGACTTTTCCTCTTCAAATAAATCAATTTTTACTGACAAAACTTTAGCTGGACTCAGTGCTCTGGATATGAATAACTGTTCGTTTTTTGTATAATTAATCACATCTATGTTTTCATTACCAAGCTCGCGGACAATTCCATGGATACGTGAACCTTTTACACCAACGCAAGCCCCAACTGGGTCTATTCTATCATCATACGAGTCTACGGCTATCTTAGCCTTATCTCCGGGAATCCTAGCTACTCCTTGAATGGTTATTAATCCGTCGAAAACTTCTGGAATTTCCTGTTCAAATAACTTTACCAAAAATTGCGGAGCAGTTCTAGACAAAATTATAGCAGGTTTATTACCTCTTAACTCTACAGACTTTATAACACCTCTTACCGTATCTCCCTTCCTAAAAAAATCAGATCGAATTTGCTCACTTTTTGGCAATACGATTTCATTTCCTTCATCATCAAGTAAAATTACAGCATTATGGCGAATATGATGTACTTCTGCGCTATAAATTTCTCCTTCTAAATCCTTAAATTGTTTAAATACATTCGTACTGTCGTGCTCGTGGATTTTAGAAATTAAATTTTGACGTAATGCTAAAATAGCTCTTCTTCCTAGATCCACTAATTTCACTTCTTCTGAAACATCTTCACCAATCTCAAAATCAGGCTCTATTCTTCTAGCTTCTGCTAATTCAATCTCTTCGTTATCGTCTTCGGACATTCCATCAGCTACTACAACTCTATTTCTCCAAATTTCTAAATCTCCTTTATCAGGATTAATTATTATATCAAAATTCTCATCAGATCCAAATCTACGTTTTAAAGCTGCCCTAAACACCTCTTCTAGAATAGACATAAGTGTTACTCTATCAATACTTTTTATATCTTTGAATTCCGAAAACGAATCGATTAACGCAATATTTTCCATCTCATTATCTTAATTAAATATAATCTTCACTTTTGCTTCTTTTATATCTACATAAGGTAGCACAATGTTTTTTTCAACCGTATGCTTTCCTTTTCCAACAGGCTTAGGTTCTCTAGCTTTCCAGTGCAAAGTGATACCATTCTCATTCACTCCAGTCAAACTACCTTCATATTCATTATCATTTGTTTTCACCTTTAGAGTACGCCCTTTATTTTTTTTATATTGACGTTTGTGAGTCAAAGGATGAGCAATATCTGGCGTAGTTACCTCCAAGGCAAAATCCTCTTCTTCACGATCTAAATTATGTTCTATATTTCTACTAATCCGAACACACTCGCTTAGAGGCACCCCTTCATCACCGTCAATAACAACCTTTATTTTGTTATTTTCCAGAAACTGTAAATCAATCAAAAACAACTTGTTATTTTGATCTAAAGCCTCCCTTAATAATTCTTTAACTCTCTCTTTATTCATCATGGATATAAAAAGAGGGGACTTTTGTCCCCTGCATTCAATAATTCTTTAAATTCTTCGCAAAGTTACTAACTTATTACTTTATACGCAAATAGTTTTTCTCTTAAATATTTTGTACCTTAGGATTGTTGTTCTCCTCTCAAACCCCAGGTTATTATGAAAAAAATTTTGATCCCTATTGATTTTTCTAAGCATTCAGAATATGCATGTGTTCTAGGTTCTAAGATTGCAAAAAAAACCATGAGTGAAATACACTTGATTCACATGGTAGAATTACCTTCTGGAATTATAGATATGGGAGCTGGAAGTAACTTTAGTATTCCAGAAAGCATGCTATACCTTAGAAAGGTAAGGGATAAACTTATTGACATCAAATTAAAATATTTTGAAGACTTCAATACAATTCAGCACTCAATACGCTTTCAAAATCCATACGAAGGCATTCGTGACTACTCAAAAAAAATCTCCGCAGACTTAATAGTAATGGGGTCAAAAGGTCAAACAGCTTTAAAAGAAATGATTATCGGCTCTAATACAGAAAAAACAATTGCTAGTTTAGATACACCTGTTTTGATCACCAAGAAAAACGACGCTGAGTTTAAATTCAAAAAAATGGTTTTTGCTTCCACTTTTCAAAAAGACGAAGCGAAAGCTTTTGAAAGCTTTCTAGAATTTGCCAAATTCTTCAATTGCAAACTTTATTTACTAAAAGTCAATACCCCAAGAAATTTCGAAGACTCTATAGAATCCAAAGAAAAGGTTGAAAAATTTATTGAGAAATATGATTTAAAAAAGTACTCTATTCATATCTATAATAGCAAATCGGTTCCTAGGGGCATCTTAAATTTTTCAACAGATAAAAAAGTTGACCTTATTTCAATAGCGACGCACGGAAAAACAGGTCTTTCAAAATACCTGAATGGTAGTATATCAATGAGTTTATCGAAAAATGTTGTTAAACCTGTACTAACCTTTAAAGTATAGGCAACTACAGAATCTCTAAAATACAGTTAAAAAAAGCACCCGATCAAAATAATTATTTGACTTGTCGTTTGTTCTGTGTAAAAAAGAAGATACAGAATAGGACATTTATCAACTTGTTATTCATTAAACCCTATTAATGGTCCTTGTTTGAAATCAACAAACATAAACATTCCATTACAAATAAATTTTAAATAAGATACAAAAGACGATAAGGATAAATCCCGTTCAACATTATTGAACGGGAACGATTACAAAAAAAAATAGAAAATAAAATCTTAGATTGTCTCTAAGTTAAAACAAAGTAATTATTAAAATTTCAAACTCCCAATAGGTAGTAATACTATATTTAAACTAGGGTTCGCCATTAAATCAATAACAATATATTATTGTTATTGATTTCCATAGACTATAACGATTCAGTTAAAATAATTTTTAAATAAACTATTTAGAATTTAAAATATCACTTTAAAAAGAGTTGACATCAAATTATTTGCAACAAACACCAATAACAAACTATAAGACAGCATTTATAAACAAGAAAGAATATTAATTGAGATAGGCGAAGCACATATATGAGTTAAGCCATAAAAGATACTATTTACTATAAGAGAAAGGTTTTATTAACAAATTTAAAACTTCATTCAAAAGTAAAAAACTGCGCATTAATCTAGTTCAGGGATGTAGTTAGAAGTTTGGTTAATACGCAGAAGAACAATTACACTAATAAAGATAATAATTATAAAATAATTTTTAACTGTCAAAGACCTATAAAAATACGATTTAAGAGAGAAAATCATAAAATTTAATGTAGCACTTGACATGCTAAACCACAACATGGAACAAAAATAAATAACTATAAAACAGAATAAAAAAGCAACAAACAGAATAAAAAAACAACTTTGAAATCTAGGGTAATTAAAATTATGTTAAAACAGAATAGGACTTAACAATGGTTCTTAAAAACCGCGTGTTAGCTTTTATAGAGTGAAATGTATGAAGTTATGATGTTTTGCTAACACGCAGTAATTCTTACCTAGGACAACAAAAATGAATATTTAAATTTAAACAGGAAATAGACTCTAATACTGAAACTAAAACTAGTACAAACCCTTAGACCAAAAACAAAATTATAAAAAAGATTTTTAGAGTAGATCTATTTAAAAACTATAAATAAATTATCAAACTTGATAATCCTATTAAAGCTATTATTTTAAATCATACTTTTTTCGGTTGGTAAATTTTACTAGAAGAAAACCTTATAAACATTTAGCATGAATTAAACTTAAAACACTTATCAAACAGAATATTTTAATTTAAAAAAACAAGTAAAAAACCAGAAGGTGCTTACCCTTCTGGCTAAAGATGTGATAAAATTTCAAGAAATTCTATCATTTTATAATTAATTGAGAAATACCGCTTAGTTATTTACTAACTAAGGACGTTAAAATATCCGCGCACTAACATTTTTAGAGTGAAATATATGAAGTTATAATGTTTAGCTAATACGCAGAATTTTTAAAATCTAAGTACAAATCTGAAAAAAATATTCGAAGCAACCAATAGGCAATAATACTGAAAGACACACCGGCAAAAACCATTAAAGAAACAACAATAAAACCATTAAAAAAAATTAAAATAATATATTTTTTTAGTTTTAAATATAAAATGCATCTTTACTTAATTGATTTGAGCCTGAAATAATTGTATCATCTAGTTTAAAATAAAAAAGAAAGGAGCCTAAACTCCTTTCAATCAAAATGCGAATAAAAAACCCTTCTAAAATTTAAACGCTTTTATTATTGACAAGGAAGTGAAAATCCTTGGTTTGATCAGTGGTGTAAAAAAGGAGTTAAAAAACTCCTTTCTTCATAAATATAATATAGACTCTGCTAAAAATCTAAGGTTATTGAGAACATGACTGCAAAAAAATGAAAAGAATCTGGAAGGCTATTTGCAAAAAATAATAAGTAATTAAATAGTTATTGCAAATAAAACAAACCCCATTCTTAAGTGACTTAAGAGTAATCACAAACGTATTCAATATAATTTTCATAAAAAGAATTATTTTGCGATTAAAATTTAGATCGATATATGTCTCATTTTAAAAAATAACACAAGGAAGACTTCATTAAAATAGCTATTTACAAAATGTTGATATGAGGAACTACATTATAAAACTTAGAGATAATAAGCTATTCTGAATATTTTATTGAACTTTTTAACTCGATTTAAAATCATTAACGTTAGAAAGACACTATTTACCTATGTTTGAAACCTGATGCTAATAAAGTCAAACTTATAAAATGAAAAAAAGCAGTTATTATTTAATCATTTATTTACTATGTTGTTGTTCTAGTAAAGAATTAATGCTTGAAGATGGAGTAGAGTCCGGTAAAAGCACAAAAAAATATAGCGTAAAATTATCAAAACAAAATAAACACTCTAAAATAATACGATTTCAAGACATAAACTTTAAAAACGCTCTAATAGAAATAGGGATTGATAAAAATCGAGATGGAGAAATTCAGAAAAGTGAGGTGAAATTTATAAGACAACTTGAAATTTCCAGAAAAAAAATTAGCTCCTTAGCTGAAATCATATATTTTAAAAATCTTGAAATCTTAAACTGCATGAATAATCGGCTTAAAAAATTGAATCTATCCAAAAACTTAAAATTAAGGTCCTTGGGTTGTAAAAATAATATATTAACAAGTTTAATTACTTCAAACAATAGCCTTCTTGAAACTTTAAACTGCAGTAATAATCAACTCACAAATCTAGATTTATCATACAACACCAAAATAAGAGGCTTGATGTGTTCAAACAATCAGTTAATAAGTTTAAACTTATCTAAAAATAACAATCTTGAAGTTTTGATTTGCGAGAACAACGCTCTTAGCTGTATTAAAGTACCTTCTAACATAATAAATAAAAAAAGGTTTTGGTATAAGGATAATAAAACTATCTATAGCACCGATTGCTATAATTAATTAAAAATCAATAAAATTAGTTTAAAAAAGAAATTTTATTGATTTTTTTTAAATCTTCCAAAACACTAATCAAGCTATATTTTTAGGGGGTATTTTTTTAAAAACTATCTTAAAAATAATATGTAACCTAATTTAATTTTCAAATAACACATTAATTGTAAACACGTTGAAAAACCGCAAATATTTTTCCTATAAAACCTACAATAAACACTAGTAAAAGTCAGTTTTTTTAATAGTTTAGCGAACTCAAAAAAGGTGGAAAATTTTACCGTAAAGAAGAATTAATGAGTTCTCTTTTTACGATATTTTTCACCTTTTGATATTTAATAATATGTTCAATAAAAATGATAAGCATAAAAAAAGAAATCCCTTTAACATTTTATTTTGTTAGTCTTATTTTTCACCTATATGGGCAGAATAACAATGATTGCCAATTTAACGTCAATAAAGCAATAAGTTACCTACAAGGAAGTGCTCCTCAAGAAAAAAAAGCACTAAAGTACCTACTGCCTTGTCTAGAAGTAAATAATCCTTTCGCTCAAATTACTATGGCTCGTATTCTACTTAGCAAAAATAGTTCTGTTGAACATTGTAAAGCTTTTGAATTACTTAAGCATGCTTCTAGCTCTGGTAATCAAATCGCTATGAACGATTTAGCAGACCTTTACAAATTTGGCATTGGATGCAAGCTAGACTTTAATAAGGCTAGAAAGTGGTACTTAAAATCTTTTGAACATGGAAATAACGAAGCCGCTTATGGTTTAGGTTATTTATATTTAAAAGGGTTTGGTAACATTAAGCAAGATTATGAAAAAGCCATTTATTGGCTAAAAAAAAGCAACCATTCAATGGCTCAATATTGGTTAGGAGTATGCTATTACTTCGGTTATGGAGTCCCTCAAAACATTTCATTAGCTAATAAGCTCCTTAATACTGATTTTAATGAAAATCAAAAAACACAATCAAACAATCAAGCCAGTATACAGCAGGAAAAGGTATTAAAAAAAATAAAAAATCATATTGAAGAACAAAAATTCACCCCCCAAATAATAAGAAAAGATGAACTACTAGGGGAATGGAAAGGAACTTTATTACTAATGGATTGGTCAGACAGCCATATTGAGCATAAAGTACCGATAACAATAAATTTCGACAACCATAATGATGGCAGTCAATTACGAACAACTTGGACACTTGATAAACAAGTACATGAAAAAGATTTCACTAAAATTGATAACACCTTTTTTTACAGTGACTTTTCTATTGAAGTACCCCACACTTCTTTTAGAAAAGAAATCCCTAAAAGGATAAAACATCTTATTGTAGAAGCAGAGTTTTCTATCAAAAAACTTAAAAAAAACACTTATCTAACAGCCGAAGTTGAAAGCTATATAAAACAATGGAAAGAAAACGCTCCCCCAATAAGATTACTATTAACCAAAAATGAAACTACTGAAAAAGAATTATCAGACCAAGCAATTTTAACTTTAACTAAAAAGAAGCAAAAATTTATAAAACTATATCCAAATCCTTTTGATGAAAACTTAGTGATTTCTTACAACTTATTAGAAACACAAAATACAACTGTATTTATAGAAGGAATAACCAATTCTGATAAACAAATTGTAAAGCCAAAGGGTATTCAAAAAAGAGGGAGTTATACATATCTTATTGAAGGAAATACAATGACTGATGGGATATATACTGTTTCAGTAATTACAAATAACAAAAAACATACTCGTATTCTTATAAAGAAATAAAGAAAACATGCAAAAATCATTTTCTTTTTTACTTTTACTAGGACTTGTAACTGTTCTAAAAGCACAAAGTAAAAAAAATAGTAATCAGGCAAATATTGGGGAGTTTAAAATTAAAATAAAAGGTTTCGACGATCTTATTCAGCCTAATTCGATTAAAGTTAGCTCTACTAAAGAAGATATTGATGATATAAACATATCCCCTTCTGAAGACATCAATACTGTATTAAAGAATGAAAAATTAATACGATTAGCTTCCAAAAGAAATTTAAGAAATTGGTTAAAATATCAAAGAAATAACAAAATAAAACCTGCTATAGAGAATATTTTAAATCAAAAATTTAACAATTACAAAAATGCTAGACAAGCTTTATATAAAATCACAGAAGAATTTAATTTAAATCATCTTTTAAAGCATTCAGAACAGGAATACGATTTAAATATTATTAGAAAGGACAAAATCATTAATCAGTGTTTAAGAAGTTTAAAACTTCTTTCAATAAGAGAAAAAGAAATAAGAAATGGCAATCTCAATAATTCGTTATACCCAAAAGTAAAGATTAATGAGATTCTTCTTAAAAACATTAAAAATATTGGCTCTATAAAAAACTTACGAAAAGATCTTATAAAACTTTTTGAATCAAATTCTGCCGAAAAACATGTAAGCGAGAAATTCCAAAAAAAACTATTAGAGTTAAATACGAAGGACTTAAAAAACATCATTAATATAGTTATAAACAAAGAACGTAACTATTATGACTGTTTGGATGAATGGATGAAAATTACATATACACAGGCGCTTCTTTTTAAGCTGTATGTAATAAAAAGCTATTTACCAAAAAGATCTTATACCTACCCTAATTTTAAATACACTATGCTTACCTCATCACATATTGAACAATATATAAAAGACAACACAGATGATATCGCTTCTATTTTTGATGATGACTATTATAATAAACTTATAAACAAAGGCAGCAGGAAAACCAATCAAACAAAAAAAAATAAAAAATTAAAAGAAGAAATCGCAAAAAAGCGTTGGGAAATCATTAAAGAAAAAGAACTTAATCATAAGTTAAACAAAACCTCTATTGGTTGTTGTTCTAAGATTGATTTTTTAATAGAAACTTTTAATATTAAGAACCCTAACGTAATTCAATGGTTAAATGAAAATCATCAAAAAGAAACATTTAATGATTTACTTATAAAAATATATTCATCTCTCAGTAAAGAACATGACATATCAATTACGTATAACAAATACATTAAAGAACAATTTGAAAAGAGTAACTCTTCAAAACAGATCTTAAATAAAAATAGATAAGCCAAATTGATAGTTTTACAAGATACGATAAGGGTACTAATTAAAGTAAAACATCTTTAAACAAAACTCGTACACCATTATTAAAATCAAAAAATAAAACTAACCTATTTGTAACTTGGCTATAAGTTACATCGTAATTATAATTCTTAGAAAGAAATTGAAATAGATAACTTTGATAAATTCATTAATAATTATAGTTACAGATATTTTCAGCTAAAAAATCAACTACTCATTACTTGCTATAATACCTTATAACATCTAACAGAGCTATTTTCAATAAAAAAACCAAAAATTTGATAATAACCCAATATTAACACCCCTTTTAAAGATATTTAATAAATAACACAACCTACATTATTTTTACTTTGTTAAAAGTGTTTTTTTTCTGTTAATATAAAGTCTTATTGCTTTCTTTTGCAAGCACAATAAAATAACAAATAATATTTTAAAATGAAGAATCTATCTTTTAAAAAAAGTAATTTGATTTTACTTATAGCGACTCTATTTTTAGTGTCATGCTCAGAAAACAGTGAAAGCGAAATCCTAAAGAATAATAATGATGAATTTGGTACGATGCTATTAAATATAGAACTCAACAGTACGTCATTAAAGAATCGTAAAGGAAATGAGATTTATATCTCCTGCGAAGAAGAAAGCAATAAAATATCTTATCGCAGTAAGCAAAAAATCGTAGACACTCATAATAGTTTAACGATTGGAGGACGAATGGTTATTGCAAACCGTAGGCAAAAATTGTTTCTATTTACTAAGGTTGATGATGTAAAAAATAACCTAACTGCCAAAAATTTTAATGTAAAAAAACTAAAAAAGAGTTATAAAATTACTCCAATTAACTCCAAGTGTTTAATTTCTGTACCAGAAGAAACAACAGAAACTTTTTCTGTACCAAAAGAAATAATAGGAACTTTTGAAGTTTTTCAAGTTTTTCGAAATAGACAATTGACAGGCACTGGTTCTTACGACCAGGTAATTAAAGATGGAGAAGGTAAATATTTAATGGAGATCAAAAAAGATGGTTCTATTTCGGTATTCAATACATGTTATAAAGTCTCAGGAATTAAATTGTTAACTCTCGAATACGATGAAAACTCAATATTTGATGTTAGTGATTTTAAAATAAGCTTAAAAGAAGGTTGTGAAGACAATATTAATGAACAAAATCGTTTGAGAAAACTGAAGGGGGTTTTTAAAACACTAAGAGGTTATGAAAAAGGATTTTTTGGAATGTTTTCTTTCGAACGTTTTGAAACTGCTGCTCTTTTGTTTGATACTGAAATTATCTTAAGGCCAATTCCATAACTCACTAAATAAACAATAAAGTACTTTTCTATTAACATCAAAAGCCAAAGAAGTTAATTCAAAAGTGTAATAAATTTTATTCTTAAATATCGAGGTAGTTTTACCTCGATATTTTTTTATTAAAAACTAAACAATAAAAATAATTTTCTAAACTCAACAAATTAAATCGGACAAGTACATTGCATTATTATACCTTTTGAAGCTTTTATCAAAGTGTTAGAAAACACGAACCTACTTTTCATTTGCACCACTTTTTTAAGCGATTAATTATCAGTAAAAAAATCAAACAAGACAACTCTTAAAAACCAAGTAATTTAAAACAAAAAGACCAACTATATTTTTTATCGAAATCAGTAACATAACTTTAAAAAATATTTTAACATACAAAAAGTAATAAGTTAAATAAAAATATTGCGGATAACCGTAGTACTGAAATTGTGACAAATTATAACTTTACTCTAAAATGGCTTAAGAACTAATTATACGATAAAGTATTTACATTCTAAATCTTGTCTTTTTAACTCTTAATCCATCAAATAAAAATTATAATTTATAATATTTAAAAAATGAAATATTCTATAACTATTGTTTTAATACTTATTTTCATGTCTTGTGCAAGTGAAGATGAACCAGAAGCGACTGATCGTGGAACTTATATTAGCGGTACTGTTGACTCAAAAGTTGAAAATTATCAGCAACTAAATTTTGAAAATGTAAACACATCAAATACATTTTTTAGCAAGTCAAAAGAAACATGGCTACAGGCTTATGAAAATAAAGAAGAAACTAGTACAGGAGGACACTGGAGAATCAGAATTCATGATTTAAACATCCTGAAAGCTTCTCTACCATATTCGGATTGGTCAACCACAAGTGCATCCATAGCATGGGATAATAACCTTACTGATAAAGACAACAGATGTGGTGGTATTGATGCAGGTTGCGAATTTATAGGGTCCACTGAAAAAGGGTTGAAGCTTATAATAAAATCCGTTACAGATAATTACATCGAAGGGGAGTTTTCAGGTAGATTTTACTTGACTGGTGTAGGCTTTAGCAGGTTTAGAGATGAAGATACATATGTTAACGTTAGTGGTGGTAATTTCAGAATTAAATTCAGTCTTGATGACAACTAATTAAGTACTTTCTCAAGTTACTAATAACAAAGCACTTAATAAGTGCTTAAAAAATAACACAAATACTTCGATTAATTAAACGATTATTATAAGGTGTTGAATTATTTATATTATGCAAAAAGATTTTGATATTCTAAATGGTTATAAATACAACTGATTGGTTGCTTTTATTTGGAGAGTAACACTATTGACCTAAACATCATAAAATTAAGTAATCAAAATAAAACAGAAGGACTTTTACCAAAAAATAGACACAATATCGAAAGTTAAAATAGATATTTTTTTATTTAATAGCTTATTATAACTTTAATCCAAAGGAGTATTTAACAAAAAACACCTCTACTGAGGTGTTTTTAGATGATGAATTTAGTGGTATTTATAGAATATTGTATGGTGTAACAGAATCACAACTTCCACTATCTATATGATGTATGTTGTACTCATACCCTTCTGCCTTTATATTTATTAAATCTTTATTTTCAATTGGAAAGAAATCAAAAAGTAACTCGTCATTCATTTTTAATTTGTGTAGTTCTTTTCCTTCGTAATTAATAGTTAAATTTTTACCTGAATTATTTTTTAAATTAATTTTTACTGTTTTTATTAAATGTAGAGATAAAAAATTACTACTTCCAGTATACTCATTTAAAGTAGTAATTGTGTTATTTTTCATTTTTCCTACTTTTAAATCAAAATAATTATTAATACATCCATTAGAACTGAACGCCTCTACAAAATACTTTTTTCCCCTCTCAACTCCCTCGAAATATACAATACCTAATCCGTTAGTAATACCTTCAAAAACGAAATTTCTTTTCTGTACTAAATCTTCAAGACTTTGGTACAATTTTATATGAATTCCTTCAATAAAATTATTTCTATACTTCGTTACTACTACCAATTGATCCGGACTTTGTTCTGTAACTTTAATTGGTGTAGGTGGTGAAACTTCTATTGTTGGATTACCTTTAGAATTCAAATTAACCTCTGGTCCTAAATGGTCATCTGGAGCACACGAATTTAGCACACTAACAAACAATAAAATAGAAATTTTTTGTATCACTTTCATTTTTATTTATTTTTTAATCAAATAGCACATCATGAATTCCAGTGCATTGATTTTTAATACATCAAAATCATGGGCAAATATATTAGTTTTAAAAGGCTTTAAAACCAATATATTTTCTTTTTAGAGAACTTTAACTAAGCAATATAAACTCAAAGCAAATAACTTATTTTTTTGATTAAAAATCATCAATAAAGCAACCAAGTTGCTTTATTTAAAAAATCATTATATTTACTTTCAGTAAAATAAATAAACCTTATGAATAATGATAACAAAAGAACAAGTATTAGAAGCCCAAAATACATGGGCGAAAGGGGTTATAAAAATTGGATCTTTAAAAAAAGATAGGCTAAGCTGTGAAACATTTACTAATGAATTCTTAGATGAACTTTACGCATTTGATTCGGGTATCGTATTATTTAAGCCCACTAAATGCGCAGTCAAACAATTTAGACCGAAAAAAGTAGAAGCGATGTCTTATTTTATCGCCGGAGATAATCGTGCCTGTGAAGAGGACAAAGGATTTGCTATGAATCCATGGATAAAAGTTCGCTTTGAAAATACTGAAATTATCCTAGATGAAAATCGTGCTATCGCAATGGGGAATTACTTCTTTACTGCTCCTGATGGAAACGAAGCGAAAGTAGAATACACTTTCGGATATAAATTAGAAAACAGTAATTTGAAAATTGATTTACATCACTCGTCTTTCCCATACACCCCATAACCTAATTACAATGGATAAAGACATTGATAAGAATTAATCATATTTCAGAAATTACAGTTATCCTATAAAAAAACAATAAAATAAATCTACATGCATTAAAGAATTAACAATACAGGGAAATAAAGTCGTTAAAAAATCTATTATTATTGAAGAGCAAAAAAATAAAACAAAAGAATTATAGCATGTTTATGATATAAAAACTCTAATGATTGCTTATTAATTACATTTAAAAATTAAAGAGTTACAGAGGCAACTCAACGATTTAAACAAAAAAGCAAAATTTTAAATAAAGTACACTCGGCATTTTATTCATACCATTAAAAGTACAAACAAGCTATCCAGAAGTGAAGAAAAATTAGTTGAAATAAATAATAACTATGTCTGTTGTGCGCTACAAGAGGATTTAAGGGAAGAAGTAGAACACCTAGCCAAAGAAAGCCAATTCGACTACCTTATTATGGAAAGTACAGGCATAAGTAAACCAATTTCTATAGCTCAAACATTTTCATTTATGAATAAAGAAAAAGAAATAAACCTTTCAAAATTTAGCCATGTAGATACAATGGTTACTGCAATAAATACCTTCAACTTTTTCAATAATTTTGGCAACCCTAAAACTTTAATAGGCAGAGAACTTACCAAGATTGAAGGTGGTAATCTTGCTATTGTTGATTTGTTGACTGATCAAATAGAATTTGTTAATGTAATTTTAAATAAAGTAGATTTAATAACTAAGGAACATTTTGTGTGTTTTAAAAGCTACAATTAGTAAACTAAACCCTTCGGCAGGAACACTATCCTCAAACTATAGTCAAATAAATCTTAAAGAAATTCTAAATACAGGTTTGTTTAATTTTGAAGAAGCATAAAAAAGCGCTGGTTGGATAGAAGAATTGAGCGAAGATGATCACACTCCTGAAACTAAGACATACGAAATATCTTCTTTTGTTTATCGTAATAAAAAATCTTTTGATCTTAGACGGTTTTGGTATTATATACAACAAAATTCCCCTAATAACATAATGTGTGCTTCTCGACTAAAGCAAACATTAACACATTTAAAATAATGAAGTTAGATTAAATAAGATAGAACAGATGTTTGGTGGAGTAGCATGTCTTTTGAAAAATGAAATCAACACATAGCTTTCTTAAAAAATCAAAAACAGATAGAGTCTAACTGGGACATAGAAATTGGTGATCGTAAAAATAGACTTGTATTTATAGGGCAGAATATCAACAAAGAAAAAATAAGTGCAAACCTTGAACATTGTTTAACAATGTTAGATAAACTAAATAAGGACACCTAGAAAAAAAGAGTATTCTGATAACTGACCTACACAAAGAGCTTGTTCTATAGAATAATATTTTAATTACTCTTTACAGGAAGTCTTATAAAAACACCTATTACCTGACCAATTTGATCATTATTGAAAAGTAACATTACGCTTCTCTATTTTAAGCAATACTAAAAACAAAAAACACCTTTAATTAGCTTTAAAGGAAGTCTTAACCGCAGACAGTTACTATCAAATAGTTTTTAAGTATCTTTGACTACATAATCACATTAATACAGTACTTTGATAAACACTATACTTCGTTAATCCATTTAGATTTCTTATTTAGAAATTAGGAAAAACAAAATGTAAAAAACACAACCCAAATAATAAATTGCAATATGGATATACAGCATTTAACGAATTATTTATCAAACTACATACCTCTCCCTCAGAAGGATGCATTGCTCATAGCAGAAAAGTGTAAAAGAAGAGTATATCTAAAAGGTCAATATTTACTGCAGCAGGGAGACTATTGTAAATATACAAACTTTATAATTTCTGGCGCCACCAAAACCTTTCATATTGATGAAGAAGGAAAAGAGTATATTTTTAGATTTGCGATAGAAAATTGGTGGGCTGTAGACTTACCCAGCTTTATTCATCAAGTTCCATCAAATACAAATATTCAGGCTCTTGAAAAAACAGAAGTAATTCAAATTTCATCACAACATTTAGAAGAGTTATATAAAGAAATTCCAGAGTTAGAACACGTATTTCGTTTGCTTTATCAAGAAGCTTCCATATCATTAGAGAAAAGAATTATTTCTAGTCTGAGCCACACCGCAAAAGAACGCTATATTTTATTTAAAAAAGAATGTTCGAAATTTGAAAAACGTATCCCTCAGTATATGATTGCTTCTTACATAGGAATATCAAAACAATATTTAAGTGAAATACGAAAACAATTGACCCATGAATTGTAAAACATTCAATTAGTTGAATCATATTTATTCAACCAGCTGAATTTCTATATCATCTTTAGAGCTTAATTTTACACCATTACTAACTTAATAAAAAAATGTATTCAGTAAACTACTTTATACCTCTTTTTGATTTAAAAATAGATTATAATGGAAAAAATCATGTATATCATAGCTTCTCCTCGTGGAGCTAATTCTAAAGCTAAAGCTTTATCTGATGCTTATCTTAAAAAACTAAAAAGTAAAAACCCCAATATAGTCATAGAAACTATTGAGCTTTGGGATGAAAACTTACCCGACTTTGATGCTGATAAAGCCGCTGCGAAAATGACCTTTTTTGGAGAAGGTCAAATGAATGATAAAAAAAAATCAGTTTGGAAATCCGTAGTAGAAATCACAGAACGATTCATGAATGCAGATCATTATGTATTTGCCGTACCAATGTGGAATGGAGGACTTCCATATAGATTAAAACAATACATTGATATAATAACTCAGCCTGGAATTTCATTCAATTTTGATCCTGAAAAAGGATATTTGGGACTTCTAAAAAATAAAAAAGCAACTGTATTTTACACAAGTGGTGTTTTTTCACAAGGAGTCGACCCTAAATATGGAATCGATTTTCAATCTACCTATTTTAATTGGTGGCTACAGATGATTGGAATTAAAAACATAGAAGAAGTAAGGTTTCAACCTACCATACTAACCAAAAATCCTAAAAAAGACTTTGAAGAAGCACTAACTAAAGCACGAGAGTTAGTGTAATAATAGATGATCTCTCAAGCACTTTCAAGTAAAGCTTGATACCGTCCTTTTTTTTAAAAATTCAACAATAATATTTGAATTGACAAAAAATAACTGCAAAAAAAACAATACTTCAACAAAAATACTGAAGTATTGTTTATTATTTAAAACTTTATCGTGCGTGTATGCCTTTATTTAGGGTACTAAAATATTCTTAACGACTCTCGATCCATCTAATTTTTCAACGATTAAAAAATGAATACCTGCTACTTTTAAAGACAAATCAATCTTAATATTTAGTTTTTGATTGTTCTTAAAGCTAATTAACTTTTCAGCTCCCCCTGGCGAGGCTATATAAATTTTTGAAACTTTATTCATAAAAGTCTCTGAACATTGTAAATTTAAATATCCTGTTGTTGGATTAGGTCCATAGACCATATTTGTTTCAGTACTAAAAGTTGCTTCCTTTTCTATAGATCTTTTACTTCTTATGGATCTACCAGATCTACCACTAGATACATTTTCCTCTACATAATTCCCTATTTTTTGTACTACCAAAGATTTAATTTTATCATTAAAATTCGTACTCTTAGATAGTACTGGGGTTTGCGTAGTTAAATCAGTAGAATTTGAATTCAATAAAATAATATCCCCTCGGAATAAATCTTCTGTATAACCGATTACTCGCCATCCAGCAGGTACTTTTATAGAACTTATTGTACCAGAAAATTCTTCTAATAGCAAAGATGTATAATAAGTTATATCGCCCTCTAGCTCTTTTTGCTCTCCTTTAAAATCTCCATCAATAAATAACGTTACTTTTTCATTTTTAGAAATTTCAGGAACACTATAATCTTTTAGCTTTTCTATTTTTACAGATTTAACTTTATCATTCCATTTATCACCAATATAAGGGGTATCAAAGTTTATTTCTATAGGCTGCCCAGGGTCACTTTTCCCTAAGTCTTCATAATAAAGAGTAGCTTTCCACCCCCTAGGAACACGTATTGAAGACATTTGACCACTACCTATGCTTTCAAGGTCGGTAGCAGTATAAGGCTCATTCTCTGGATAAAAACCTTGAGAATTTCCTAGATAAAAAATATCTTGATATAGAAACACTCTTTCATCATCCAAAACAATTGTACTACTGCTACTATTAGATAAAACCTGAACAAGAATAGAACTTACAATATTGTCAAAATCTCCTTCTCCATGCGTTTGTTCTGGTATTTCAGCGTAGTCTCCCTCTTCTAATATTTTCAAAGCACCTTGATATTTTGGATCAGAATATAGTAATACTCGATATCCCTTAGGCACACGAATAGAGCTTAACTGGTCTCCACCAAGAGGTACTAGATCTTTCAAATCATAAGTACCATCCTTCACAAATTTATGATTTCCTGTAAAGTTTTTTTCAGAAAAAAGACCAACAGGGATATTCAATTGCGGTACTTGATAAGAATAATTTGGGTCCTTCTCTATAATTATTGCTTTTGTTTTATCATTCCAATGCTTTCCAACAAAAGGAGTGTCATAAGTAATTGTTAAGGGAGCTGTTCTTTTATGGTGGGTAACAATTCCGTCACTTTCTTCATCCAGAAATTCTAATTCTTCCTGATATAAAGTAGCTCTCCACCCCAAAGGTACTTTTAATGAAGACACCTTATTTTCTAAAACAGTTCCTTCTAACTTGTGATACCCTTCAGGCAACGCAAGTAACTTACCATTATATTGCGAATCTGAATATAACCGCACAAAATTTTGCACATCATAATCAATATCCATAGCACCTAAACAAGCATCGATTGACAAAAATGTACGCGATGAATTTCGTATTAAAGGAAGCCAATAGTCATTATAATATTTTTTAACCGTTTTAGAATCTTCAATAATAGTTGCAAATTCAGCCAGTTGTGCAGGGTACTGCGCGTATAAATTATGAGACCCTATTAGAAAAACACTTTGATCTACCATGATCGTTTTTGCGTGATTTGCAAAAGATTCTTTGGTATTGGGATAGGTTTCAGTAACCTCATCAATTCTAACATAACCCAAGTCAATATTTTCACATAATAACTTCCTGTTTACTAAGCTATCATCTACCCCCATTTCTTTAGCTACTTGCCAAATAATATTGATCAATTCTGTATTGCTGATGTGGCTAGTTGTGTCATGTCCCGCTTGTTCATTAGAAAGGATAATTTTTACAGGAATACCGCTGAGTGCTTTTTTTATAAGTATCCTTATAACTGCCTGGTCAACATGATTAACAAATTTATTATTATTAAAAAATTTATTAATAAACCCATGAGCTATAGCTTGTTGTGATATGTAAATGCTATTTTTTGCATGGTCCAATATATATTTTATAGCTTCTTTAAGTGTAGAAGTAGATAGGTTTGTTAAATTATCATTTTTATTTTCTGCTTTTGCATTTAATTGACCTACAGACAACACTTTAAGTCCTTTATTGGAGGTTTTTGGGGATGATGTAAAGTTTAAAATACTTTTAGCAAGAGGAACTTCTTTTACTGTTATTAAATCTGTCGCACTATCATTCCATTCTCTAATATGAGTTTCTTCTTTTGTTTTAACTTTTTCTAGATGTTCGTTCCATAATATATCCGCAAATTTATGAGCATACAAAGCTGCATCTCCATTAATAATAGTAGCTGCATCCATAGGAGGTGTATCCCCTAAATAAATACCCCACAGGTTGTTACCTCCTGAAAAAAGTGTTTTTCCATCTATTGCGACAATTTTAGAGTGATTCCATGATAATATACCCTCACCTAATAGTCCCTTTCCAAAAGTTCTAGAAGCGGTCATATAAACTTTTAAATTACCATTTCCTCCTTTAGGTAATCCTTCAGTAATTTTACCTAATATCTCGTTAACAACTTCATTACCTCTACTTTGAGGTAATCCTTCTATTCGATGACCTTGGCCTAGTCTCTCAAAAATTCTTTTTAAAGCAGTAAAAACACCATCAGTGTAAGAATCATTGGAAAAGCCAGATAAACCTAGGAAAATTCGAACTATTATCTCATCATCAGTATTTTCTGCTGATTTTTGAATTTGAGCCAAAACATCGTGTAATCCTTTTATATAATCTCCATCAATTTTAGATAAAGTAGTGATATCAATTATTTTTTTAACTTTTTTTAAGTTCTTATATAATTTATCGGTGTAAGAACTAAAAGTCAATTGAAAACGTTCGTTGGAAAAACTTGGAGTTGCAAATACTTCAATTTTATCATTATTAGAAATATCCCAAAGATTAAAGCCATTGCTTTCTAGATGCTTAGCAATATTGTCAATTCCAGTCTTCGCCGACCCATTATCAGATGGGTTATTTTCCATTTTTTCTGATTCAATTGGTTGAACAGAAAAATCTGTAAGGTAATTATAAATATAAATAAGTCCCCCGGCAACACCTCCTATTACAGCACAAGTCGGAGCACCTATTCCACCAGTGATGCTAGACAAATAAAGGCAAGATATTGTCCCTGCTGAAACTGTTGCTAATTCACTCGTATAATTTGCATTAACAGCTAAATCTCTCTTTACCCTTTGATTCTGCCGATTGTTTATATCAATCAAACCAACATAACTATCAGAAAAAAAGGCGTTTTTTTCAACATTTGAATTAGCCTCTATGTTTTTTAAACCTTGTTCTACCTCAATATACGTGACCGTTTTCCCCTTAGGAGTATCAAGGAAATTAGTAATTAATTCCTGATAATTATCATTTGAACTACAGTTGAATTCTCGCTTTTGTATACCAGAATAGAAAGAATTCAATACTTGATTCTTATCATCAAGCAATACTACCTTTAAATAATATTCATCTCCACAATTCAATCTACCGTATGATGATGAAAAAATAATTGCTGGAGAATTTTTTAAATCCGAATCCAAATATCCGTTTAATTTAAGGTCTATTTTCTGATTTCTAACGACCCAGTCTCCTCCTTCAACAGTCAATATTTTTTTATCATCAGCTCCACGAGGAAAAGTATTAATTTCCTCAGATGAGGTAAGCACTTCTTCTTTAACTAATTTTTTAGCACCTTTTACATTTGTTCCTTTCCAATTCCAAGAGTTTTCTTTTTCAGGCACTTCCAATAAATTTGGCGGACTAATTCCTAAATAAGCTTTTTTTAAACGTATACTTTCTCCTGTTCCCTTTCCTCGAATTTTATCAATCCACTTTATATACCGTACACCAAAACCATAATTAGTAATTCGTTTACTCAATAACTCCTGATAACCATCAATACTACAATCTATATTTTTAAATCCTTTATTTTGGCTTTGCCAAGTTCCTATTACTTGTTTTTTGGCATCCAAAAGCTCTAATTCCAAGTTATATTGAGCTCCACAAGTTACCCTTTCATATACTTCTGAAATTACAATAGGTGGTGCTTTATCTAATACCTCTTCAGAAAAGAAATTAGTCAAATTAATAAGCTGACTCCTATCCGCATTAGGACCCCTAGAGGTGAAATAATTATCGTCAGAATCTCTTGGGTTTCCTTGATGACCAAGCCATTCTCCTTTTTCTTGTTCCCAACCTACAACCGTTCCTCCATCAACAGAGTCAGGGTTAACAAGTAGATTCGCATGGTAATTTTGGTTTTTTGCTTTTTGAGCCAAAAGCTGACCGAAGCAACAAAACAAAACAAGTTGTAATGTTAATAATTTAAAAGACATTTATTTTTTATTTTAATTTTAAGTGATTATTCCAACTATAAAAAATCATCCACAACACTGATAACAAGCTGAAAATCTGAACAAAAATACTTAAAACCTAAAATAAAAGAACATTAATATTTAAACTTTAACACATCTCAAAAATAACAACACAAATAAAACAACAAGCAAAAACACCCAAAATTACATAAGTAAAAACCCTTAAACATATTTAGCTTTTAGACACATAAAAAAACATGTTTTTTAAAGAATACTACCATTGGATATTTGAAATTACGATTAAAAAAATTATTTACCTAAAACCATTGGCCATAATTACAGATCTTGGCAATCTAATAGAAATAGCACAATTACAGTAGTTATTAGATTTAATTATAAAAATAAAAAAACCCGCTCAAAATTTGAGCGGGAAAATTGCTATGAAAAAGAAAAGTCCTAAGACGTCTCAAAGGACAGTATCAAATATAAACTTATTCTATCAAAAACCAATGATGAAAATTTAAAAAAATCTATTTTTTAAATTTTTAACCTGAGCAATAATATAAAACACCATGACTCTAGAAAATACTTTTGTTTAAAAACACCCGTAAACACTGGGTTTATTACATTTTTTTATATAGTTTCGCAGCCGAAAAAAAGAATAAAAAAATAATGCTATGGAAAAGAACTCGCTCCTCTTTTCCCAGGTATTGTTTTGCGTTTTTTTTAAAATCAATGTAATACTATGAATACAGTAAAAAGAAAAATTATTTTGGTTATCTGCCTTATCAACATTCTAGGCAGTAGCCATGCACAACAACTAATCGATTGTCATTTTAACATTAGTAAAGCTCTAAATTATTTTGAAGGCGATGAATATCATGAAGTAAACCATCAAAAAGCAACGCGCTACCTTACCCCTTGTTTAACAGCAAAGCACTCACATGCGCAAATAATTATGGCTACTATCCTATTAGAGGAAGAACAAACCTCTTCCGACAAGAAAGCATTTAAACTATTAAAAAGTGCTGCTAATGCTGAGGATCATATTGCAATGAATGATTTAGCAGATCTCTACAAATATGGTATTGGATGTAAACTCAGTTTTAATAAAGCCCGAAATGGTATCTAAAAGCCTATGAACACGGCAATAAAGAAGCGGCATATGGCTTAGGATATTTACACCTAAAAGGAATGGGAAGTAGTCAGCAAAACTATAAAAAAGCCATTTATTGGTTTCGTAAAAGTAACCATCCTATGGCTCGTTACTGGTTAGGTGTGTGCTACTATTATGGCTATGGAGTTCCTAAAAACAGAACAATAGCTAATGAATATTTCAGCACAGAATTGGATTATCAGAATCCTCAAAAACCAGCCTCAGATCGTATCGAACAGCAAGAACTCCTGCTACAGCAATTCAAACAACAACAAACTATCCAAACAATACAGGAGAAAATAATAGAAGACCAACAATTACTAGGAAATTGGGAAGGCTCTCTTTTTGTAATGGATTGGTCTGATAATCAAATTGAACAAGAAATCCCTATTGAAATTAACTTTACAAAAAACGAAGACCTATTGCAAAGTATCTGGGAAATCAATAATAACTCTCATCAAAATGACTTTACCAGAATAGACAACACCTTGTTTTATGATGATTTCTTTGCCTCTATTGCTCACACATCCTTTAAAAAAGAAATTCCTTCAACATTGGTACATCAAATTACCGAAACAACCTTTTCTATTCAAAAAAAGGACGCCCAAACATATTTAACAGCCAATATAAAAAGCAATATAAACCAATGGAATGAAAAAGGAGCTCCCATAAGGTTATTACTAACAAAAAAGGCAACTACAGAAAAGCAACCAAAACAAGAATCACTTGCCCCTATGGCATTAGAACAATCGCAAAACTTTTTGCAGTTGTACCCCAACCCTTTTGAAAAGGATCTTACCATTAGTTATGAGTTAAACCGCCCACAGTACACCACCTTGTTTCTTGAAGGATCTTTTATTGAAAAACAATTGATAAAACCTACAGGTTTACAAAATAAAGGTAGCTATAACTATACTTTTAAAGGAGAAAATTTAAAAGTAGGAACCTACATACTCACCCTGATTACAGACGATAAAAAACACACTAAAATTGTTATAAAAAATTAAAAACGATGAAAAAAATATTTTATTTATTACTTGTATTAGGGCTTATAATTCCCTTGCAAGCACAAAGACAAAGCCGAAGTGCTAGACACCTAAAAAACGGTGAATATAAAGCTAGAAGAACAGCAGTTCGAAATCCAAATTTTCCAGACACCCGAAATGTTGAAGGACTTGACAATATAAGTTTCAATTACAGTTCTAGCCTTCAAACTATAGCCAATAATGAACACCTCATTCAAATGGCGGCCAAACGTAAATTACGACGATGGCTAGAACATCAAAAGAACAATAGAATTAAACCTGAAATAGAAGGAGTACTAGGCAAAAGATTTAGCAACTTTAACGATGCCAAAAATACCTTATTTAATTTTACAGAAAAGAAAAACCTTAACACGTTAATTTCAAAAACAAGAAATCGGTATTCTGGTGAAAACAAAAGAAACCAAACCACACAAAACAACCTGCTAAAGGAGTTAAAAATTCTTCAACACAGAGAAAATGAACTCAAAGGGGGCAATAGAAACAATGCTTTATATGCTGATAGAAGAGTCAATAATATTCCCGTACAAAGAATTGTATCGATACCCCAATTATCTAGAATTCGACAAGAACTAATTAAAAAAGTTGAACCTGCCATAGCTAAGTATCACGTAAGTAATCTCGTTAATAAAAAACTAAACAGTTTTAACAGTGAAGACCATACCCGTATCTTAAATAGTGCTGTAGGGCAGAAACACCAATATTACAATCATCTCAATGATTGGTCAAAATTAGATTATATACAGTCTCTTATATTTAAAATAAAAGATAGTAGAAGGATCGGACCATACTTATCGCGCACCAATTCAAAATTTCAGCATGAAATGCTTAGTGTTGCGCAAATTCAGCAATATGCAGAGCAACACAGAGAAGGAGGGTTTTCTGTTTTTGATTCTAGATCTTATAGCCTTTATATGTATAATATAAGAGATTTAAATAACAAATGGATTAGTAAGAAAAATAGAGAGCTTGCAAACATATTGAGTAAGACTGCTATTGGTGCAACTTCCGAAGTCGATTATTTAATAAATACCTACCGTATCAAACAGCCTGACAGAATTCAATGGTTAAACGAAAATTACCGCTCAAACGTATTTCGTGATATGGTAGCCAAAACAAAATCGTTGATAACTCCTCAAACCATTGCAAATACCAATACTGTTTTTAATAATCATATTAAAACAGCTCTTTATGCTGGGGGTAAAACAACCAATTGGCTAAACCGCGGTAATGTAACTAACGAACTACACCGACAGTTTTTTTACACCAATGCACATGCCAGTAGGGAACTCGATAAACTTATGTTTTTTAATGACCCTGTAAGGCAAACAACTATAATTATGTCTGAAAAAAATGCTACAGACTATTTAAAAAAGATACTGGCACCGTTAGACCGTAGAAATAGTTGGAGTGTTGCTGAGGCTCAACAATGGGCTCTTGGACAAATTGAACTAGACAATATACTTACACGTATTACAGTAAAGTGGCAACCCGCTACAGGAAGAATTAACGGAAAAGTAGGACAAGAATACACACACCGTTACAGTGATGGAAACACTACGTATTATAAAATGACTGACGGGGCTGTGGTTATTAATAGCGATAACACCCTTGTATTAAACAAAAACAATCAGTTAGTTAGAAAATTAAGAAGTGAAGCTGGAGGTAAATCTTGGTACATTAAACCCAACGGAGCTCAACACTGGTCTAACTACCTTATTCTAGGTCCTTCTAGCACAAAAGAAGAACTAGAAGTACTGTTTGAATTAGGTACTACAGCCCTAGCTAAATTTATTGGAAGTGTTATCATCCCTGTGGAAGATGTTAAAGTTCTAATTGACGGGAAAGATTTTGATGGACAAACCGCTTCACGTTGGTTAGCCGCAGGATTACTAGTTGTTGAAGTAGTTCCAGGAGGTAAATTAGTAAAAGTTATAGTGAAAGCAACTAGAACAAAAAAAGCTTGGAAAATTGCAACTAAAATAGGGGATAAAGTATATATTAGCTTGACTAAAGCGGTGAGGAGATTTACAACATCAGAATTAGCGCTTTTGAAAAAAGTTGATGTACCTGATTTTGTCTCAAATAATCTAGATGATCTATTGTTAACTGAAAACAGAACTACAATATGGAGCCTTAACAATGTTTCCTCTGGTCAATTCAAGAGAGGAGATTTAATTGAAGAAATATTTAATCAATGGGGTAATAAATATGGCGGTTATCAAAATTTAAATGATATAATTCCAAATTATAGGACTTTGGATTTTGACGGTGTCCTTGCAAATATTAATGAGGTCGTATCCCTGAAATCATATAAACGAGCAGATAAATCCATATCAACTCTAAAAACGACATTAAGAGGGTATGTCAGAAAGCTAAACAATGATATTGCGATAGGGGTCAATCATGCTGGAAAGAATAGGGTTTTAGATTTTGTGATTGAAGAAGGTTCCTTAACTCAAAATCAAATGGATAATATTTTGGATTACGTAGATGACTTGTTAGATGAGTTTACAGATGTGGATAAAATTAAAATAACACCTTTTTAAAATGATTAAAATAAATTTCAATATCACCTTAAATGAATCTGTAAACTCAAATTTACTTATAGATTTGATAAGGAAAGTAGAACAAATATTTCCGTCTAAAAACTTGATATATGAATATACTACTAATGTTGAAAAGGTTTTATATGGAGAAAAAAGATTTAAATCTTTTAAACCGTTTGCAGAATATTATAAGTCAAATAATTACAGGTTTGACTTATTGAAGCTGAAAAGTAAAGAAGATGATCTATTTATTGGTTTTCAGCAATCAAAAGGGGTATTAAGAGTTTTCGGAAATATAATTAAGCAGGAATTATTTCTTAAAATCGTCACTCTACTTGAACAACACATCCTATTTGCATATTGTCATAACGATTTAGACATTACATTATCTAGAGTTGAGACACATAGAAGTTGGATTAGAAAATTAGGTAAAGTCCCCTCTTATATAAGACTATTACCTAATCGAGAGAGTACAAGTGAAAGAGATAAGTATTTAATCGATTTAGAAAGTATACCAACACATTATCACCTTATCAAAACAGGAGATAGATTGTGGTTTGGTGCTTGTGCAATGATGTACTTCTCGGATGTTTATTATAAATATATTTCAAAAGAAATATGGGAAGAATTTACAGACTGTGAAGAGAATGTAGTTTTAGAAAATGGTCTAAGAAAAATAGTGTTATATAATAATTTATCTGACTTTGAGAATCCCAATAATAGAATAAAACAATGGGCTTTTAGAAATCAATTAGGTATTGATAAAGTTGCCCATAAACTCATTAAAGACGGTTCTACCCCAACTGCTGTTTGAGGTTAGATAAAACATTAAACTAATGTCAATGAAATATTTTGAAATTGATTGGGACTATGATAATTTAGACGTGATTGGGCATTATCCACAAATAAATATTAAAGAGGGATATAATCCAACTTTATCCGATAGTTATTGGAATGTAAAACCACATTCATTTCCTGATTTTATACCCAATTTAGAACTAGAATTGCATGATAAAGCTTATCCAACGGATTTTTTAGAAAAATATGTAGATTTTGGTATGCTTGTGAATACCAAGTTTAAAAATATTTTAAAGCAATTTAAATTACCTTCTCATGCTTTTTATCCTATAAAAGTATATCATAAAGGAGCGCTTTTGGAATATTTTTGGTTTCATTATATCATCGATATTTGGGAGTATGTTGACTTAAAAAAATCAACAGCTCAAATTGGTAAGAAATTTAAAAAGGAAATAGAAAAAGTAATTCTCATTCCTAATTTAGATAATATTCGAGAATATAAAAAGGCTTTACCGCGCCAACAAGAATTGAGGGTTAATGAAATTTATTTTAAACAGAATTTTCCAGCCTATGATGTCATTAAAATTTCAAAGGTAGGATACTTGAGAACTTTAATAAGTGAAGATTTATTAAAGGCTTTACAAAAAGCAGAAATGACTGGTTTTACAGTAAAACCTTACGATAAAATTGTTAATGAGTAATAATAACAAAGGAGCTGCAATAGTGGCTCCTTGTATCATTTTTATACAAATATTAATATTTTAAGATCTTATGAAGTATTACAGTATTAGTTGGGATTATGATAATTTAGAAGTGATTGGGCATTATCCACAAACGAGCTTAAAAAAAGGATATAATCCTTCTTTACCCGATAGTCATTGGGCTGTAGAACCACATTCATTTCCTAATTTTATACCCAATTTAGAACTAGAATTGCATAAAGATGCAAACGCTACAGATTACTTACATTTTGGTGATATTTCAGGGATTATTGTTAGTGGGAAATTTAGAGCCATTTTAAAAAAAATCAATTTACCACCACATGCTTTTTATCCTATAAAAGTATATCTCAAAGGAACACTTTTGGAATATTTTTGGTTTCATTATGCGATTAATGATTTTTTTAGTTGGTTGGATAAAGAAGAATCGAAAGCTATAATATACGATGATAAAAATGGAGTTTATAAAGTTATTTCGGAGTTAAATCTGAGCCTTTCTTTGGAGGAAATTGAAAAAATTAATCAAAAACTACCATGGCATCAACGTATGAAATGGGAAAAAATAATTTTCAAAAAAGAGTTTCCTAAGTATGATGTATATAAAACAAGAGGGTTAGACCTAAAAAATTTTATTAGTGAACGGTTATTAAATGCATTATTAGATACTGGAATGACAGGGTTTACATCGAAACCAATTGAAAATATAATTTGCAAATAACGCATAGGAGTTGTTTTTTAGGGCAACTCCTATCTTATTGTAAACCATAATTTAGCATTTAAAATGAAAGAGTTTGAAATAATTAAAAAATTGATGAAAGAGTTTGAGGACTCTGATTTAACAATTAAAGAATTACAAACTAAAATTCAAAAAATTACTAATAAAAAAATTGATGAGTATGTTTTGAATAATTATTGGAGATCAGAAACTTTAGATAATTTTATAAATAAACTAATATCAAACAAAAATTTTGATTTTTCAAAAAAGCTAGAGGATTCGGAGGCTCTATTGTTGATTGAAGAAATAATGAACAATGTGCATGACGACATAATTATTGAAAAAAATTCAAGAATACTTGAATATAATTATTCAAAACCAAGTGGATTAATATCCGATTTGATTTTTGAAGAAGATATAAATAACTGTAATATCATCTTAGAAAAATTAAAAGAATAGATAAGTTCGCATTTCTCTTAAAGTAAATAATGGTAATTTTTAAAAAACTAGAACCTTTATGTCTTAGAAATATAAATATTTGAGAAGTAAAGGATATACTTTACTAGATAATGGTTTAATGGTCAAACAATAATAAAATGATAGATGATATAGGATATGACACCTTTTTTAAGGATTGTGATGAAGTATTTAAAGATTTTTTAGCAGGTTATGGGTTTGAAGATATAGGAGGAGATGAGGAAGATTATGAAAAATTCTACAAAAGCAAGTTTTGGATATTAGAAATTAATATGCTTTGTAATTTTCCTCACATAGGAGTATGTAGAATATTTAAAAGTACTAGAGAAGAACATATTAAAGGGAGTATCCTTGAAAAAATCTTACAAATCAATTTTTCTGAATCTAGTAAAATTTATAATAAGCATCTAAAATTAAATACTTTTAAAACATATAAAGGAGAAATGATGTATGTTCGAGAAAAATTAGAAAAATTTTACAAACCTATCCTTACAGGAGAATTCACTTATGAAGATTATAAAAAGTTTGAGACTTTAGAGGAAAAATAGTAAATAAATCTAAACCTCTTTCAAATGCGGCTTATCAAAGAGTTAGAAAGATATATTGTCATTAAATGATTTAATGGTTGAACAATAATTATATGGGTTTAGATAATAATGCTTTTTTTGAAGATTGAGAGGAAGTGTTTAAAAAATTTTTAAAAGGTTATGGATTTAAAGATATAGAAGGAAATTAAGAAGAGTATGAAAAGTTCTATAAAAACAAAACACTTTAAAACACTAAAAACAAAACACATATTACTCTCTCTAAAAAATAATATCAGTCTCATATTTTTTCGGAAAATACACCAAAAACTATTGATTTCAGGTATCAACTACTATTGTCATTTCAAAAAATCGTATGATTCTAAAATGAATACATTACTATCCAAACAACTCCTTCTTAACTTAAACAAAAAGAAAAACAATGTTTGTCTTTGTTCATTTCATTATTCTTATCCAAATTTCCTTATTTCCTTTTCCAGATAACGCCCCCTCATTTACCTCATCAACAATATCTGTTAACTCAAAAGTATTTTCATTTGGGAAATGTACCCATCCGTACTTTACAACTTTTCCATTCGAATGCATAACCATGCGATCATCTCTTAACTCTATATTCGTTGGTGTTTTTTTATTTAATTCTTTAGATCCCCTATCCTCAATAACAAATGGAAATTCATAAATACCATCTGCCTTTACCTCTAAAGTTTTTTTCTTTTCATACCTATTTTCATTTAATACCATTCCATTTTTATCATACACTTTATGTAGCCTCCACATGCCAAAAATGAGTTCTTTATTTTGATCTGTTACTTTTTCACTATCATCACTACATGATGTAATAAAACTTAACAGCCCTAAGGTTACAAATATTTTTTTCATGTTTTTTAATTTGAATGTTTTTGTTTAAGTATAAATAAAATCAGTAAAGTAACTCATTGATTTTAATATAGATTTCAGTGTTACCAACACTGAGCTACCTTGCTTAATTTTCTAATTTTTTGAAAAATTTCTCATATATTAATTAACTCAAATATATAAACTAGTATTACTAATCAAAAGCGCTTCTAAATTCTTTTTTATACTCAAAACCCTGAAAATCGTTCCCCTATTCCCCTTATTCTTTTTACAAAATTTATTTTTCAAACACATCATTTAAAAAACGATAAATAGATCAGTTTACGGAATTTCATTAACCTTCGATATAACAACATTTTCTCTTTACCCAACAACTAAAACGTAAAAAAAATGCATAAAAAACCATCTTATTAGTTTAAGTTAAAATTGTTAAAATTTTAAATTCAAAAAAAACAAAAAACTATATTTATTGTTTGAAAAACAGCATATTATGAACACTTCCATTTATTTTTATAGCTTTTTACTAAGTTTATTTCTTTCTTCGTGTGATATGAAAAAGAACACAGAACTCAAAGAAAATCAAGATCAAAATGCCACTTTAGAAAAAAAAGAAGCTGCACAAAAAACCGTATATATAGACCCTGGAAGTACCTATAGTTATGCTACCATTGCACCTAAAAATGCTCAAATGATATATGTATCTGGAATCAATGCTCGGGGAGAAAATGGCGAAGGCTTGAACTTAGAACAACAATTACAAAAGATTTTTAAAAAATTAGATGATATATTAAAAAAAGCAGGCTCTAAGCCAGAATGCATTACTATGATCAAGCAATATACTACACGAATGGACAATGAGTTCTTCGATATTTTCTTACGGGAAAGAGGTAAATTTTTAAAAGGAAGCAAACCCGCAAGTGCCCTAATCCCTATGGCCAAAATACCTGGAGGCATTATTGATGTAGAAATTGAACTTGTTTGTTACAAATGTGAATAATCCTTTTAAAGACATAAACTATTTGACAATATAAAAAAAGCTTTAGAAAAAATCTAAAGCTTTTATTTTGTACGGGCGGAGAGACTCGAACTCTCACACCTTGCGGCACTAGATCCTAAGTCTAGCGTGTCTACCAATTCCACCACGCCCGCGTATACTAAAATTGTGCGTGCAAATATACATAAACTATTCAAATATCAAAGCTATTTTTAAAACTTTTACAGCACACCTCCATACCTCACTGTAAATCAAAACATATCAATAATTCAGAAAGCTCTCTAACGAGAGCTTTCCTTTAGAATCTATCTCAAACCCTTCTAAGATTAGAAAATAGAATATTAATTCAAATCAAAATAAGTACCTTTTTTATATAACTAATCTAATCAATAATCATTCCTAAATTTTAGATATGATATTTTACAATAAGATAAACGTATATACACCCTGTATTTATGAAACAAAAGCAATAAAAAAGTCACATCTTTTTTGAAAAAAGAATTCAAAAAAAATCTGTTAACTTAGCGTACTTAATTAAATTACAATGCAAACTATTCAAGAATATATAAGCAATCATAAGCAACGTTTTTTAAATGAACTCATCGAGCTCCTTAAAATCCCTTCTGTTAGCGCTGATCCTGCCTTCAATCAGGATGTACTTAATACAGCCGAAAGTATAAAAGATAGTTTGGAAAAAGCTGGCTGTGATAAAGTTGAAATATGTGAAACCCCTGGCTATCCAATTGTTTATGGAGAAAAAATAATTGACCCTACACTCCCAACAGTTTTAGTTTACGGACATTATGACGTACAACCCGCTGATCCAATTGACTTATGGGACTCTCCTCCTTTTGAACCCGTAATTAAGAAAACCGATATACACCCAGAAGGTGCTATTTTTGCAAGAGGTGCCTGCGATGATAAAGGTCAAATGTACATGCATGTAAAAGCGCTGGAATATATGACCCATACTGGTAATTTACCCTGTAATGTAAAATTCATGATTGAGGGAGAGGAAGAAGTAGGCTCAGAAAGTTTAGCTTGGTTTGTACCTAGAAATAAAGAAAAATTAGCGAATGATGTCATTTTGATCTCTGATACAGGAATGATCGCAAACAATATTCCTTCAATTACCACAGGATTAAGAGGATTAAGTTATGTTGAAGTTGAAGTCACTGGTCCTAATAGAGATTTACATTCTGGTCTTTATGGTGGGTCGGTAGCCAATCCGATTAATATTTTAACAAAAATGATTGCTTCTTTGCATGATGAAAACAATCATATTACCATTCCTGGGTTTTATGATAATGTTGAAGAATTATCGAAATCGGAGCGAGATGAAATGGCTAAAGCCCCTTTTTCTTTAGAAGCATATAAAAATGCTTTGGCTATTGATGATGTCTATGGTGAGAGTGGTTTTTCTACCAACGAGAGGAGTTCTATTCGACCTACTTTAGATGTGAATGGAATTTGGGGAGGCTACACTGGTGAAGGGGCTAAAACTGTTATTGCAAGTAAAGCCTATGCTAAGATTTCAATGCGTTTGGTACCCAACCAAGACTGGAGAAAAATTACCGAATTATTTAAAGCCCATTTTGAAAATATTGCTCCAGCAAGCGTAACAGTAAAAGTAACTCCTCATCATGGAGGACAAGGATATGTAACTCCTGTAAATAGCGTTGGCTATAAGGCTGCAAGTAAAGCGTATGAAGAAACATTTGGGGTAACTCCAATTCCTCAAAGAAGTGGAGGTAGCATTCCTATTGTCGCTTTATTTGAGGAAGAATTAAAGAGTAAAACTATTTTGATGGGATTTGGGTTAAATTCTGATGCTATTCACTCACCCAATGAACATTTTGGTGTTTGGAATTATTTAAAAGGTATTGAAACCATTCCTTACTTTTATAAATATTTTACAGAGTTAAATGCAAAATAAAACTATAAAAAGTCCCATTTTTTAAACATACGAAAATGGGACTTTTTTCTTCGTTCCTTACTTCACTTTAGTCGTTTTTTCATAATAACGCTTTGCCCTCTCATACTCTCTTTTCGCATGCGCTAATCTTCTCTTTGCTACTTCTTTTCTAGCGTCATTAGCCCCCTTCATAGCTTCTCCATTAATTACATATTTAAGTTCTTCGCCAATAGCTTTTAATTTTTCTTGAAAACCTTTTGAAATCATTTCTTTATCAGCATAAATTCTAACATGTCCCTCACTTAATTTACAACTAAAAGCCTCTTCTTTATTTTTAACTATTGTCCAAAAAGTAGTTTGATTGGTATTAGAAAATTTTAGATCTTTAAATTTCATCTGAAGAAAATCTCTTACATCAGCTGTAATCTCATCATTAAAGGAAGCTTTAAATTTATACGTGGTTTTGTTACTTTTAACTGAAATAGAACTCGAACCATTACACTTACTTTTATTTAACGTACTATTACTAAAGTAGCTCATACTATCCGTGTTCCCATAGTTTTCAGTTAACGATTGGGCTGATTCCTTCTTTTTTTGAGCTGTTGCCATTATAATGGCTAAAAAAAACACTAAACACATTGCATTTCTCATAATTATCGGTTTTAGAATTATATATTGATTTATGATATTAAAATCATTATTCCTGTAAAACAGTACAGAAATTATTTTATGTTGTATATCAATCTTAAACAGCTGGTTAAAAAACCAAAGAATGTTCAACAGTAATTATTTACATCAATTAAAAATGATTAATACTATTTTATTTTTAAGAAATTTTAAATTCAAGCCCTACACCTCTTATGCTTTCAATTTTAATAGAAGCATCTTCTTTAAAATATTTCCGAAGGCGACTAATGAATACATCCATACTTCTTCCTGTAAAAAAATCATCAGCCTTCCAAATGGCTTCTAATATTTCATTTCTTTTTAGCAATTGATTTTTGTGTTCAAATAAAAACTGAATTAGTGCTGCTTCCTTTTCTGTTAACCGTTGGATACTATCCTTATATTTTAATTCAAGCCTAGTTTTAAAAAATTGGTATTTCCCAATACTAAAACTGGTATTTGATGGTGAATCAACAGCTTTCTTTTGTGTTCTTTTAATGATGTTTTGTATTCGCAAAATAAGCTCTTCTGCTTCAAATGGCTTTATAATATAATCATCTGCTCCTAACTTCAACCCTTTAATTTTGTCTTCTTTGTGATTCCGAGCCGTTAAAAAAACAAAAGAAATTTCAGGATTATACTCAATTACTTTTTCGGCTAATGAAAATCCATCCAATTTAGGCATCATTACGTCAAAAACACAGATATCAAAATGGCTTTTGTGAATTCTTTTCAAAGCCTCCTCTCCATCTTTAAGCCAAATAACATGAAATTCATGTAAGCTTAAATATTCTTGTAAAATGTTACCAAAATCAAGATCATCTTCTACTAATAAAATCGTTTTCATTTGTTTATTATTTATTACTTCCATTAGATCAAATTTTGTTTATAAATAACAATCCGTTCATCATCGATGCCTTTGTATAATTTACTTTATTCAATTGGAATTTTAATAATTAGTATTGTTCCTTTAGAAACCTCGCTTTTTAAATTAATATATCCTCCATGAGCTTTAACAATTTGATCTACATAATACAATCCCAAACCCAATCCTTTTATGTTGTGAACGGTTTGATTCGCTATTCTATAAAATTTATCAAATACCTTTGCTTGATCATTTTTGGCAATACCAACTCCATTATCTTCAATTATAATTGCAAATTCTGTGTTTGATTTTTCTGTAGAAACACAAATTTTACTAGCTCCATACTTGGTTGCATTTTCCAATATATTAAGTATCGCAGTATTAAATTGAAATTCATCTAACACTAGTTTCGTACTTTCAGAATGAAAATGGCTTACAATACTGATGTTATTATGTTGCAAACAATAATCATTCAATAAGTTTTCTAACCATATTTTAGCATCCATCTCTTTTTTTTCAAGCTGAATACTTTCAAAACCTAAAGAATCATTAACCACCTGATCAACAAGTTTTTGAAGCCTTTTTCTTTGCCTATCTATAGTTGCTACAGTTGATTGAAATTTAGCTTTACTATTTTGAATAGCATTTGTTTGTAATGTTTTAGTAGCAATACTCAAAGTGGCTAAAGGGGTTTTAAGTTCATGGGTTATGTTATTAACAAAGTCCGTTTTTATATCTGCATTTCTTTTTTGTTTTATAACCGCATAAAAAGCATAAGTAAACAACATAATAATCATTGAGATGGAACCAAAACTTGCCAAAAGCACCCAAAACATACGTCTTAAAACCTCAATTTCCCAATTTTTCACATCAATATAGCTACTTGTTGTAATTTCAAAACCCCTATTTTTATTTACTAAATCCATTCTATTGTCCTTTTGCTTAGAAGAACTCATAGATGACCATTCACCTGTGTTCACATGATATCTCGTATCATTATTTAATAAATCTCCAAAAAGCAATACAGGCTCATTTTCGGCACTCACCAAAGTATCTTTTCCCAACTTATTAAAAACAATAGCGCTAGTGATATTTTTTTGATAAGATATAGGAAACGTAAGCTTTTTAGTTTCAATTTCTTCAGCAAAATAACTTTTAAATCTTTCATTTAAACTATCTCTTTTTTTATAAAACTGTACACGTAATTGCTCAGCTTGAATTACATTATCATCGCATTGAGATAAAGCACCCTCAAACATTTTTGCATATGTGTCATCCCATCTATCAATTTTTTCTAAAAACTTTAATTCTTGTTTTATTTCTTTAAAAAAAATATCACGTTGTAACTTAAAGGTATTTTTAATTAAAGCATATTGAATTGCAGACAAAACAATTAGTGCTAAAGCAGAAGCTATAATTAATATTTTGATTTTCGTTCTCACAATTCAAAAGTATTGTAAACTTTATTGAATAAAGCTATAATACAGTCTCGTTAACCTATCATTAACCATTAAACTAACTTTTAACATAATCAATTATTCAAAAGAAGAAATGAATTGTAAACTTATTTTAAATCAAATCATACAACTTATAAGCACTTCATTTTACCAATCAAGAATAACATTTAGACCCTAAGTATAGGAATGTCTTTTAAAACCACAAAAAAAACTTTAACACTTTTATTTTTTTTTATAAATTCGCAATCTTATTTCATTAATTAATTGCATGAAACCCTTTTACAGAGCTATTTTTGTTTTGTTATTCTTACATAACACTGTTTTTTCTCAAGATACCGAATTAAACGTAAACCTTATTTCTGAAGAATTTAAAGCCAATGCCGATGCGGTTTTGAGACTTTCTGATAAAATTATAACAGTCGCTGAAGTTGATAAACTAATAGTATCTAACAAAAGAATCGTAACAGTTCTTAACAAGAGAGGTAATAAGCATATCAGAGCTTTTGAATACTATAATGAAGATACTAAAATTAAAAAAATATCAGCAATTATTTATGATGCTTCAGGAAATAAAATAAAAAAATACTCAAAAAATGATTTTAAAGATATTAGCGCAGTAGAAGGCGGGCAATTATATTCAGATTCAAGACTGAAATATTTGGAACATACCCCGATATCTTATCCATATACAATAGTGTTCGAATCAGAATATCAAAACTCCTCTACAGCATTTATTCCTAAATGGATTCCACTAGAAGATTATAGAATTTCCGTAGAAAAAAGTGTTTTTTCTTTAAAAAACCCAAGGAATATAACTCTTCGAAAAAAAGAAGAAAATTTCACAGGCTATTCTATTAAAAAAGAAGAAAACGAACAATTTTTACAATATAGTTTAAATGATCACATAGCTATAAAACATGAAAAAAAAGCGCCTTCTTTATACAGCACTACTCCTTTCTTAAGGCTGGCTTTAAACTCTTTTTCTCTTAAAGGAGTTAAAGGAAAGGCTAAAAACTGGACTGAATTTGGAAATTGGATCTATACAAACTTATATGAGGGAAAAAATGAATTGTCTATAGCAACCATTACCAAAGTAAAAGAGCTTGTGAAAGACCTTAAAACAGTAGAAGAAAAAATCAAAAAAGTATACGAGTTTGTCCAAAATAAAACACGTTATATTGGGGTTCAAATTGATATCGGAGGATGGTCACCAATAACCGCTGATAGGGTAGATATATCAGGCTATGGAGACTGTAAAGGTTTAACTAATTATACAAACGCATTACTTAAAGCCATCGGAATATCATCTTATCATGTTATTGTTTTTGCTGGTAAAAAACGAAATATTGATACCGATTTTTCATCTATCGAAGGAAATCATATGATTTTAAATATACCTATCAAAGGTAAGGATGATATATGGTTAGAGTGCACAAGTCAAACAATGCCTTTTGGTTTTTTAGGAGATTTTACTGATGACCGGGACGTACTAGTAATTACACCTGAGGGAGGGATCATTAAAAGAACCCCGAGCTATAAAAACTCAAGTTTTCAAAATACCTTAGCACAAGTGAAACTTCTAAAAAATGGAAACTTGACGAGCTCATTAACTGCAAAATCTACGGGAACCCAATATGACAATAAGTTCTACGTTAAAGATTATACGCAAAAAAAACTTAAGAAGTACTATAAAGAATATCGTTGGGATTACAATAATAATCTAGAGCTAGTATCAGCTGAATTCAATAATAATAAAGAAACTGTTGAATTTACTGAAAAACTAGAACTTGCCATAGATAATTATGCAACTGTAAGTGAAACTAATTATTTGTTTAAGCCTAATGTTTTAAATAGAAACACTAGTATTCCAGATCGCTACAGAAACAGGAAAATGCCTTTAAAATTATACCATAGCTTTACAGATAAAGATGAGTATTTAATTGAAATTCCTGAAGACCATCAAATAAACGAACTACCTAAAGGTAAAGAAATTAAAAACAAATTTGGCTACTATAAAGTAGCCTTCGAAAAGATGGGTAATAAATCTATTAAATACACTCGAGAGTTTTCTTTAACCGAAGGTATTTTTTCTAAAGAAGATTACTCCTTATACAGAAAGTTTATAAAATCCGTAACTCGCCACGACAATCAAAGAATAGAACTTACGAAATAATACATATCCTAAAATTGTTTGCTAAGCCATAGGAAAATTATAGAATTTTTAAAATCAATAGTTTTTATAGCAAAACGTAAGCGCAAATTATAAAAATTAAAAACACATGAAAAAATCGATTGCCTTTATAGTATTGTTAATTTCAGCTTCTCTCTTTTCTCAAGAAATTAAATTTGGAAAGGTATCTAAAGATGCGCTGATGCAAGTTAAACACCCTATTGATTCAACAGCTAATGCATCATATTTATATAAAAAACGAAACACTTATTTCAATTATGATAAAGGTGAGGGCTTTGTTGTAATAACAGAATGTCATGAAAGAATTAAAATATATTCTAAAGAGGGCTTTTCAAAGGCGACTAAAAAAATATCATTTTATTCTCCTGAGTCAGGAAATAAAGAAAAGGTTATCATAGAAAAGGCTTATACATTTAATATTCAAGATAATAAACCTAAAAAAATCAAAGTTACCTCGGAACATATTTTTAAAGAAAAGTTAAATAAATACTACTCTGAGAAAAAAATTACCTTTCCTCAAATTAAAGAAGGAAGTATTCTTGAATTAAAATACAAAATTATATCGCCTTTTTGGTCTATAAGAACTTTAAATTTTCAATACAATATTCCTGTAGATGTTCTTGACTACCAAGTCAAAATACCAGAATACTTTATATTTAATAAGCGTTCAAAGGGCTACTTTTCAGTTCCTATAAAAGAAACTTCTTACAGAAATAGTATTAATTTTCAAACAAAATATAGAAGTAACGGTTATACCAACACTACAAGTTACCAAAACAATCAAGTAAGCTATACGGGGAATAAATATACCTTCAATGCAAAGAACATACCTGCTATGAAGGACAACGAACCTTACGCTGGTAACATTCAAAATTACAGAGGAGGAATGGAATTTGAACTTTCTGGAACAAGGTTTCCAAACACTCCTTATAAAAATATGGCAACCTCTTGGGAAGAGGTGAGCAAAGAAATATTCGAGTCTAATAGCTTTGGTGAGCAATTAAGCAAATCTAGTTACTATAAAGACGATATAAAAACTATTTTAAACGCAACAAAAACAAGTAATGAAAAAATAACTGCTATTTTCAATTTTGTTAAATCCAAAATAACTTGGAACGGGTACTATAATAAGTACACTGAAAAAGGAGTTAAAAAAGCTTATAAAGAGGGGGTTGGTAATACTGCAGAAATCAATCTTATGTTAACTTCAATGCTTCGGTATGCTGGTCTTACAGCCAATCCTGTATTGGTAAGTACCAAATCTAACGGTATTCCTATTTTTCCTACACGACAAGGGTTTAATTATGTTATTGCTAAAGTCAATTTCATGGATGGAAAATCTGTTTTACTTGATGCCACAGATAAATTTTCTGTTCCTAATATTTTACCCCTACACTGTCTAAATTGGCAAGGAAGAGAAATTAGAAAAAACGGAGTTTCGAACACAGTCCCCTTAATCCCCGATAATCAAACTCAAGAACTAAATCAATTAAATTTTGTTATTGATAGTGATTTATCTATAATTGGAAATTATCGAAAAACTTATGACAGGCATAATGCTTTAATATTTAGAAGTAATAATGAAAGTAAAAAGGAGGATGAAATAATTAATGAACTAGAGAATAATTATAACATTGAGATTATTAGCTTTAAAGATAAAAACCGATCTGATCTTTCAAAGAAACCAACTCGTTCATTTAAATTTACATCTGAAGATTTTATTGAAGAAATAGGTAATAAAATTTATTTTAACCCTATGATTTTCCTAACTAAAAGGAAAAATCCTTTTAAAACTGAGGAAAGAAATTACCCTATAGACTTTCTGATACCATGGCAAGAAAAATTTTCAGCAACAATTAAAATTCCAGAAAACTACAGTATTGAATCGGCTCCAAGTTCAATTGCGATTGGCTTACCAGAAAATATAGGCGTATTTAAATATAGAATTCTTTATGAAAAGGATAAAATAAGAGCTGAATGCTTGTTACAAATGAATCAACACGCGATACCTCCTACTTACTACAAAACAACAAAAAGTTTTTATAAACAAATTATTGAAAAAGAGATGGAAAAAATTGTACTTATCAAAAATTAAATCATAAAAAAAATCATCAAACAACATTTAATAAAAAAATAAAATCTTTTTTGTGTTTTTAGATATTTACGCATTATAATAATCAAAATATTTGTTACATTTAGATTTTAGTACCTTCCTAAAATTTCAATTTACTCGCTATATAAAAAAGATGTCAATAAAAAATGAACTTTATATGATAATGGAGGAGTATGGATACACCTTACTCTACTTAACAATATCTTTACTTTCTTTTATTTTTATAGATAATGACTCTACCATAGAGCTTATTTTAAAGCTTCTTTCGATACTTTCATTAACTTTTATGTATCTAAATAAGACTAGAATAATAAATTATTACTATCTGTTAGTTCTTTTATTTTCAATGGCCTCAGATGCCTTTCTTATTTTTTCCGAAGACTTTCTTTTTATAGGCTCCCTACCCCTTATTGCTAATCGATTCTTATATATTATTATTGCAAGCAAGGCTATAATCCAAACGAAATTAAAGTTTTTAATTTTTTATCTTTTTTTGTCTCTTTTGGTTTTTATTGTTATTTACACAATTTTGAAACCTTACATACAAGAAATAGTAGAAATTTTTATTGTTATGGGCCTATCTTCTGTAGTCATGGTTTTATTTTCCTATATCAATTATCTCAATAAGATGAATCGTCGGAATAAACTGTATTTCATAGGATTGTTTCTCCTTGTTTTTGCAGATATTTTAATGACTTTCAATAACTTCATCGATTATGACATAATGTATGTATTTTCCTATACTTTTATATACTATATAGCACGTTATTTGATTTGCGATTCTATGATTATAAACCTAAAAAAATCTACTAAAGGCTAACCCTATCCCCGATGCTCTTCTATTTAATAGGCCTTATAAGACCTTCTTGAGCTATGGAAGCTATTAATTTGCCATCGCGAGTATATATATTTCCTCGTGAAAAGCCTCTTGCACCAAAAGAGTTTGGACTTTCAACAGAAAACAGTATCCAATCACTAAAATTAAAATCTCTATAAAACCACATAGCATGATCTAAACTTGCCATTTGAGTATTTCCAAAATGAGCTTTACTTGCATTTGGATAGAGACAGGCAGTTAGGATATTATAGTCTGATATATAAGCCAAAATTTGCTGTTTTAGCGATAGCTCTATATTTTCTCGACTTCCCTTTAGCTTAAACCAAACATCAACAACAGGAGGTAAATCTTCTTTAGTTAAGGGATTTATAAGCTGGACGGGCTTAAACTCAATGGGGCGTTCAATACCCAAAAAATGCTTCATCTTTCTGGGAATAAAAGTACCATATTGTTTTACAATACAAGACCAACTTAATAATTCCTCTGGTTGCTTTACATTTACTTTCATTGGCATTTGATGCTCATACCCTTTTTCTATTTTATGAAAGGAACATGATAAAATAAACATTGTTTTTTTATTTTGAAATGCGGTCACACGCCGTGTTGAAAAACTACCACCATCTCTGATTTTCTCAACACTGTAAGTTATTGGTAACTTCAGGTCTCCTGGTTCTAAAAAATAAGAATGTAATGAATGTAAAACTCTTTGTTTTGGAAGAGTACGATAAGCGGCATTTAAAGATTGAGCCACTACTTGTCCTCCAAATATATTTAAACTACCAATATCTGTGCTCGTTCCTTTAAAACAATTATTTCCAACATCTTCCAAAATTAGCAATTTTAATAAGTCTTCTCTATCTCTCATTTTTTTATAATAAAAGGTATTATACAACAAAAAAGCTGTTAAAACCTACATAACAACCACTTAAACATCAAATAGAATTATTTAACAAGTACTGACTTAAAAGGGTATTTTTGATTAAAGCCTGTTGGTTTAATCTTTTTCAAAAATAAGCTAAGTATTTTATTCGGTAAATGCTTCCTATGTTTCAAATAAATGGTCATTTCTTCTGGAGTTGCTCCTACAGAGCTTTTTATTTCACTGGCAGTTCTACCAAAGTTAATTTGTTTTACCTTTCTTTGAATCGCTATATCAACATAATCATAAAGCATTCTTTGGTAAATAGCTAGTTCTCTATTTAAGTCATAATCTATTCCAACAAAATGGGCATCTAATATATCCTTTTGGTTAATAACACCTGACATAAACCCAACTAATTTGGTTCCCAGCCAATATCCCTTTAAAATATAATATTCACCAAGATTTTCTTTTAACGTTTTATAAGTTATCAAATTGAAAGCACCTAAATTAAAACTCGCCTTATTCGATACTTTTTTATAAAGTTCAGTCATTTGTGGAATTATGGAGTCCAAGTCTTTCAATTGAATATCAGCTATATGTAACCGTTCACTCTTCAAAAGCGCTTTTTTTGCTTTTACTCTAAATTTTGTTTTCATAGCCAAGAGATAATCTTCAAAGTCATTCCATTCTTTATTTATTTTCATCACCATGTTAGGCGCTACTTTGAAGTCATAAAATCCATCTGATTTTAGTTCGTCGGTAATAAAAGTTGACTCTTTAGTAAAATCTTTTATCATATAAACATCGATCTCTTCGTTTAGTTCTTTTTTAGAATTAACTAACCCTGCGATCGCTTTTGAAAATTGCTTAACTATATTTTTTTTATCCTGATCTGATCGAATAAAAACGCCATGTTCTCCCGTTACAAAAGTATTTCCACAAGTAAGAACTTTTAATGGCTTTCCTTGGGGAAGGATTCGAAGATTCCTAGCAATACATTTGAGGTATTCGAAAATAGTTTGAGTGTCATCCTGAAAACTATCTGAATAAAAATCAATGACTTGAATTACAAAAAAACCTATATAGTTACCCAATTCATTACTTAAGACAATATAAGCAAATTTAATTTGTGGATTATGCGTCTCCAAAGCAATTAAATAACTTGGATGAAAATAAAGATTATTTTTACACTTTAAATCCTCATAAACTTTATTAGGAATAGCATCAACCTTTTCGTAATAATTTACATGAGAAGCTGATAAGTCTTGATTACATGAAAAAAAGCTCACTAATTTTATTTTTGTGTAAAATTAAGAAAGTTTTATTAAGTGATAAAAGTCTAATCGAATTCAATTAACTATTTACATAGTTAAAACTGCTGTTTTATTTTTCGAATGGTTGATGAGCTGAGGTAAAATAGATAAAAACCAGACAGAATAGTTAGCAAGCCTAAAATTGAAAATACCCTTAACATCCAATTTGTAATTTCATCCCTAGTCTCAAAATCCATAACATGTAACATCCATAGAAAATCAAATCGTCTCCAATTATTATTTCTCACTGTGGTTATTTTTGCCAATTCTGGATGAACATACACCTTTGTATCTGTTTCGTGTTCTAACTTAACGATATACGCAGGTAATGGTTTTCCTCGATATTCATGATGCTTACTTACCGTGTTTTTTAAGAGTTCCGTATTTTTTACAGGAATAGGCTCGTATAATCTACTTTCTACAAAAGTAAGTACCTCTTCTTTTGTTAGTTCGTTGCGTAAACGATACGTTCCATGAGATAACGCTATTAATCGTGTGCCTTTCTCGTTAGAAACTCGAAGGATGCTATCCTTACCAAGGATAACACCTTGTATTTGATCTCCTTTAAAACCTTCTTTAAGCTCCAACAAATCCAGACATCTAACCAAAGATTGACTTACCTTAAAACTAAAACTCTTTTCTGATTTATCCAATAGGGTTTTACCATGAACATCATTCATATTGTTCCAGCTAAAATAAAGGCCTCCAAGTGTCCAAAATAAAAATTGAACACCAATAAATAATCCTAAATAACGATGTACTTTTCTCGTGGTTAAATGAAGTTTTCGTGACATTTTTTTGGTTTAATTATTATGTTCTATGAATTTAACTGATCTCTTTCATACTTTTTCTAGAAGACATAAACTTTATTGCGACTTGTGTTTTTTAAGTCTATTTCTTTTTCCATTAATGAAAAAGAAACAAAAAATCTAGTCTTAACCATGCTACACTCAAAAATAATCAATCTCGAACCTAAATTAAAATAACTCACTATCATTCAAACAGATTTTAATTTTAATGGTTCTTACCTAGTTATTTTTGGATTACCTGCTTATGACAATATAACTTTTTTACTCCGAATTATTAGAACAACAGGAATTCAACATTCTGTAGCAAAAAAGCCATTGCAAATTTTTACAATGACTTTTTCTTAATTTTATATAATAGTTTGTTATTTCGACTAATAAAAAGAAATCGTCTAAATTATTAGAGGATCGGTTTAAAATATGTCCTTTAAATCAATAACCTCTCAAGTGAAATAACTTTTACCCAACAATATTGATAATCTTTCCAGGCACAATAATCACCTTTTTTGGTTCTCTTCCTGCGAGTTGTTGCTGTGTTTTTTCATGAGCCATTACTGTTTTTTCAATATCCGCTTTACCCATATCCAATGGTAAATTCAATTTGAATCGCATTTTACCATTAAATGACACAGGATATTCTTTTTCAGATTCAACCAAATACTTTTCTTCAAATATTGGAAAATTTGCAAAAGCAATAGATTCTTGGTAACCTAACTTGCTCCATAATTCTTCTGCGATATGCGGTGCGTAAGGTGAGATCAAAACTAATAACTGTTTCAATATTTCTTTATTCCTACACTTTTGTGCCGATAATTCGTTCACTGCAATCATAAAAGTAGAAACCGATGTATTAAAAGAAAAATTCTCGATATCTTCTTCTACTTTTTTAATGGTTTTATGTAATGTTTTTAAACTTTCTTTGCTTGCTTCTCCTTCGGTAACTTCGAAATTATCATTGTTATGAAATAATTTCCATAATTTTTTCAAGAATGAATATACACCTGAAATGCCCGAAGTTTTCCAAGGTTTAAATTGCTCTAATGGTCCTAAAAACATTTCAAACAAACGTAAACTATCAGCGCCAAACTCTTCGCAAATATCGTCTGGGTTAACCACATTAAACCAACGTTTAGACATTTTTTCTACCTCTCTTCCTACAAGATATTTCCCGTCTTCTAATTTAAAATCTGCATTCGCAAATTGAGGCTGCCAATTCTTAAGCTTCTCTATGTTTAACTCATCAGATGAGTTGATAAGCTTTACATCTACGCGTAGCGCTTCTGTTTCATATTGATCTTTTAAGCCTGCCGAAACATAGGTATCAGTTCCAGAAACTCTATAAACAATTGCGGAAGTTCCTAGAATCATTCCTTGGTTGATTAGTTTTTTAGCAAACTCATCAACAGGTAAGAAACCTCTATCAAATAAAAACTTTTGCCAAAAACGTGCATATAACAAATGTCCTGTAGCATGCTCAGAGCCTCCAATGTATAAATCAACATCTTTCCAATATTCAACCGCTTCTTTACTTACAAACGCACCATCATTTCGAGCGTCCATATAACGGTTAAAGTACCAAGAACTCCCTGCCCAACCTGGCATGGTATTTAACTCTAATGGAAACACCGTTTCGTTATCAATTAGCTCATTGCTTACTACTTTATTTTCAACGCTATTCCAAGCCCATACCTCAGCATTTCCTAATGGCGGTTTTCCATCTTCAGTAGGTAAATACTTTTCCACTTCAGGTAGTACGATTGGTAAGTACTTTTTATCAATCATTTGAGGCATTCCGTCTTTGTAATACACCGGGAATGGCTCTCCCCAATAACGTTGACGACTAAATACCGCATCGCGTAAACGATAGTTTATTTTTCCGAAACCAAAACCGCGTTGCTCCATTTCATAGATCACGGTTTTCATTCCTTTTTTATAATTCAATCCATTTAGGAAATCAGAATTCGCTAAAACTGTTTTTCCTTTATCAGCAAAAGCTTGCTCCGAAATATCAACATCTTCAAAAATATTTGGAATATCTAATCCAAAATGCTTTGCAAAATCGTAATCGCGTTGATCTCCACAAGGAACTGCCATTACCGCACCTGTTCCATAACTAGCTAACACGTAATCACCAATCCAAATTGGCACTTGCTTTCCTGTAAACGGATGTAAAGCATAGCCTCCAGTAAATACTCCTGAAATCGTTTTAACATCTGCTAAACGATCGCGTTCCGAACGCTTTGCTGTAGCCTCAACATAGGTTTCTACAGCTTCTCTCTGCGCATCAGTAGTAATCTTAGCTACCAGCTCATGTTCTGGAGCTAATGTCATAAAAGACACTCCAAAAATAGTATCAGGACGTGTCGTAAACACGTCAATATTTGCATCATAACTGTCTACTTTAAAAGAAACCATCGCTCCTTGAGAGCGACCAATCCAGTTGGTTTGACTATCTTTTAACGGCTGTGGCCAGTCTATTTTATTCAATCCATCTAACAAGCGTTGCGCATACGCTGTAATCCGCATTGACCATTGTGTCATTTTTTTACGCACGACTGGGTGTCCACCACGTTCAGAAACACCGTTTACAATTTCGTCATTTGCCAGCACGGTTCCTAAAGCAGGACACCAGTTTACTTCCGTATCTGATAAATACGTTAAACGATATTGTAATAAAATTGCTTGTTGTTCAGTTTCAGAAAAGCTATTCCACTCTTCTGCAGAAAAACTTTTAATATCCTCCTCAGAAACTGCATTCACTTTTGCATTCCCCTCTTTTTCAAACATTGCAACTAATGTTGAAATATCTGCTGCTTTGTCAGTATCTTTATTGTACCAAGAGTTGAATAGTTGAATAAAAATCCACTGTGTCCATTTATAGTATTCAGGATTAGAAGTACGTACCTCACGAGACCAATCAAAAGAAAATCCGATTTTATCTAACTGACCTCTATATGTTTTAATATTAGTTTCTGTAGTAATTGCTGGGTGCTGTCCTGTTTGAATTGCATATTGCTCAGCAGGCAATCCAAAACTATCATATCCTTGAGGGTGCAATACATTAAAGCCTTTATGACGCTTATAACGCGCATAAATATCACTAGCAATATAGCCTAGTGGATGTCCAACATGTAATCCAGCTCCTGATGGATAAGGAAACATATCTAACACATAATACTTTGGTTTATCAGAATTATTTTCAGCTTTAAATGTACCGTTATCAGCCCAGTACTTTTGCCACCTTGCTTCAATTTCTTTATGATTGTATTGCATTTCTGTAACTTCTTGTTTTAAAGGAAGCAAATTTACGGTTATTTACCTATTATAAAAGAATAAGGCATAGCATTTCTATGATTCTCCTTATTTTTTAATTCCTTAGGAAAAGAACTCCATTTCAGAATAGTACAATATTCCTTGTTGAAACATTTTTATGTTTGATGGCAAGTCAGTCGTCACTTACTAAAATTTATAAAAAGCTTTCTTATTATGATAAAAAAATTACTCACTATTTTATAGCTTAAAACCTCAGTTAATATTACTCTATATAATATATTAAATAAAATATTCGCATTTAGCTACAAACACTCATTAGTATTTTAACTAATTTTGAAACGGGAAGTTTCTAAATATTAAAAACGTACGTATGAAATATCAACCTATTAATAGCAATCTTTTTAAAAGAAATCGCAAAAATTTCATGTCTCAAATGCAGGGTAATAGTTTAGCCGTATTTAATTCAAATGATATTTATCCTGTGAGTGCCGATAGTACATTGCCGTTTGAACAACACCGAGATATTTTTTATTTAAGCGGCGTAGATCAAGAAGAAAGTATCTTAGTTCTATTTCCGAGTTGTCCAAAACCACAGTATCAAGAAATTTTATTCTTAAAAGAAACGAATGCGCATATAGCCATATGGGAAGGCGAAAAATTAACAAAAGATAAAGCTTTTGAAGTAAGTGGAATTAAAACTGTTTTTTGGCTACAAGACATGGAAAAGGTAATGCGAGAACTAATGAGTTACGCTGATACTATTTATATAAACACAAATGAGCATTACAGAGCTGTTGTTGAAACCGAAACAAGAGAAGATCGATTTACTTCTTGGATTAGAAATAAATATCCAGCACATTCAATCGCTAAAAGTAATCCTATTTTACAGAGATTACGTTCCGTAAAAGATTCTATAGAAATTGATTTAATGCAAAAAGCCTGCGATATAACAGAGAAAGGATTTAGACGTATTTTAAATTTTGTAAAACCTGGAGTTTGGGAATATGAAATTGAAGCTGAATATATTCATGAGTTTGTAAAAAATCGCTCTAAAAAATTTGCATACACTCCAATTATAGCATCTGGTAACAATGCTAATGTTTTGCATTATATAGAAAATAATCAACAATGTAGTGAAGGAGAACTTATTTTAATGGATGTTGGTGCTGAATATGCAAATTATTCTGCTGATATGACAAGAACCATTCCTGTATCTGGTAAGTTCACAGATCGACAAAAAGCCGTTTATAATGCAGTTCATAGAGTAAAAAATGAAGCTACTAAAATGTTAGTTCCAGGAACCATCTGGGCAGATTACCATGTTGAAGTCGGTAAAATAATGACATCTGAATTATTAGGTTTAGGTCTTTTGAATAAAGAAGATGTTCAACATGAAAACCCTGAATGGCCTGCTTACAAAAAATACTTTATGCATGGTACCTCTCATCATATTGGTTTGGATACACACGATTACGGTTTACTTCATGAGCCAATGCAAGCTAATATGGTTTTTACAGTTGAGCCAGGTATTTATTTACCTGATGAGGGCTTTGGGATTCGACTGGAAGATGATGTTGTTATTAAAGAAAACGACACGCCGTTTAATCTAATGAGAAATATTCCTATCGAAGCTGAGGAAATCGAAGAGCTAATGAACTCGTAATAAAGAGTAAAATATTTTCAATAAAAAAAATGGATCATATGATCCATTTTTTTTGCTTTATGTAAGTAATATTTGAGCAAAATATGAAAGTCAGATTATTTATTATTCCGTAATTTGGCGAAAAATTAAAGCAGTATGTATTTATCTTTACAAAACATTGTATCTGAATTTTCCCAATGGGTATGGGGAATTCCGTTATTAATTTTGTTAATTGGAGGAGGGTTGTTTCTCTTTTTATATTCTGGGCTGGTTCCTTTCAGGTATATGAAGCATGCAGTCAATGTTTTAAGAGGTAAATACGATAAACATGATTCACCAGGAGATTTATCACATTATGAAGCTTTATCTTCTGCTATAGCAGCAACAGTAGGTATGGGGAATATTAGTGGCGTTGCTATTGCTATTGCTTCTGGAGGACCTGGAGCAATATTTTGGATGTGGGTGAGTGCTTTTGTCGGAATGGCAACTAAATTTTTCACTTGTAGTTTATCTGTAATGTATAGAGGAAAAGATGAAGATGGTAATGCTAAAGGAGGCCCCATGTATGTGATTACAGAGGGATTAGGTGAAAAATGGAAACCTTTAGCTGTATTTTTTGCCTTTGCAGGTTTATTCGGCACACTACCAGCGTTTCAAGCTAACCAATTAACGCAAACTTTAGTTGATGTTTTTCAAGTTAAAGCTACAAACATTGATACCGTAAAATTTTGTTTAGGTGTAAGTATTGCCTTAATTACAGGAATGGTAATTTTCGGAGGTATAAAAAGAATAGGAAAAGTAGCAGGTAAGTTAGTCCCTGCTATGGTAGTAGTTTATTTAATTACCGTACTCACCATTTTGATACTAAAAGTCGAAGAAATTCCTTCCATCTTTTCTCTCATTTTTACAGATGCATTCTCAGGAAAAGCTGTTGTAGGTGGTGCACTTGGTACCCTTATCATTACTGGTGTTAAAAGAGCTGCTTTTTCAAATGAAGCTGGTTTAGGAACAGCGCCTATGATGCACGGAACTGCAAAAACAGACGAGCCTATAAGGGAAGGATTAGTAGCAATGCTAGGGCCTGCTATTGACACACTTTTGGTCTGTACATTAACTGCTTTAGCTATTTTGGCTTCAGGGGTATGGCAAAACTTTAATGGCAATGGTATTTCGTTAACGCTTGTTGCCTTTGATAGCGTGTTACCATCTAATATAGGCAGCATCATTATCACAGTTTGTGTACTAATTTTTGCTTTCTCTACCTTGTTCACCTATTCATTCTATGGATATAGTTGCTTAAGCTATTTATTTGGTGTAAAAATCGGAAAGTACTATAACTACATCTACATAGTAACAATTATAGTAGCTTCAATTATAAAGTTAGACTTTGTTATAAACGTGATTGATAGTGCGTATGCATTAATGGCGATTCCTACGTTACTTTCAACGTTAATTCTAGCTCCCAAAGTAAAAAGAGCTGCTAAAGACTATTTTAATAGACTGAAAGAAGGAGCTTTTAATCATTAGCTACATAAAACTTTTTATTTTAATACAATAGCTTTATTCTCAAATAATAGTCCATCAAATCCATATTTAATAAAATTTCTAATATTTTGGTGATCTGTTCCCTGAGGATTTCCTAATACATCTTCGAAATAAAATGCTCCAAAACAAGCTAAAGTTTCTTCCTTAGTTAGCTCTTGATCTAAGGCAAAAGAAAAAACTTTGCAAGAGCCATTGTTTTCATTGGGCTTATTACTAATATCTCCATTCTTAAAAGCTGTTGGAGTAAAACTATAATGTGAATCTATTAATGCTATTGTATCTGAAAAATTAATCTGCTCCCTGCTATTAATCAATTTCGTTTTGAATTGTTCTAGTGTCATGATAATCATTTTTAAAAAACAAATTAACGTTGTATTGAGTGACAAAACCAATAATATTTAATTTTTAACAGACTGGCAATTCTCGTTGTATTTATGTGAAAAAGTATGTGTTTTTTTATAAAAGGCATAAACTTCAGCTCATCGATTATCCCTTTTTGTAATGAAAACTTAAAACAATAGCCTTCCAAACAACATACACGTTAAGCATTGTTATTAAAATTCCCCAAAACCAATAAGGGCCAAAAGTGTTTTGAGCAATAATTTCAGTATCAGAATAATTGATTTGACCAAACCTTTCAAATTGTTTTGTAAAAACATATCCTAATTCATAGTAACTACTTAATATCGCTTGCAAGCCCAAAAATAAAAGTGTTGATTTTTGAAAGCTCTTATTAGTAAACTTAAGAATTCCAGCAATTGCAATCGCAAAAACACTTAATAAAAAAACGCCCCAAAATGATCGAATCCATAAAAATAATGAAAGTACCATAAGAAAAAATAATACCCGTAATACATGAACTGCTGTTATATTATATTTTGAAACAACAATACATATGGTTCCGCCGATAGTAGTTCCTATTAAACCTCCAGCAGCTGTAATAGCTCTGGCCAAACGATATGGTAAATAAGAATTAGAAACATCAGTATAGGCAACACCGCCTCCATTTTTATAAATTTCTAAATACACAAATTTTCCCCCAAGTAATAAAGAAGCTATTCCATGTCCCATCTCATGAAACCATGTACCCAATAATCGAAATGGGTATTGTACAACATCAAAAAAGGGCAATTGAACAATTAAAAATATGAGAAAAGTAAGAAGAAATGGGACAAAGTGTTCTCTTTTATTCATATGATGAAAATTACATTTAGTTTTTACTAAAATAAAATTGTACTATTTATATCAGCTTTTATAAATATTATTAAAACAAACTATTATTTAAAAAACGAACTTAATGTAATTTTTTTGCATCCTGACATTTATAGTTAAATTTGCGAAGCTAAAAATTCAAAAAATGTACAGAACGCATAATTGTGGTGAGTTAAGAGCATCGCATGTTAATACCGAAGTTACCCTAGCAGGATGGGTTCAGAAGTCACGTGATAAAGGATTTATGATATGGGTAGATTTACGTGATCGTTACGGAATTACTCAATTAATTTTTGATGAAGAGCGTACTCCAAAAGAATTAATGGATCGTGCCAAAACACTAGGGCGAGAGTTCGTTATTCAGGTGAAAGGTTCTGTTATTGAAAGGGCTTCTAAAAATGAAAATATTCGTACTGGAAATATTGAAGTACTAGTTTCAGAATTAACTATTTTAAATGAAGCAAAACTTCCTCCATTTACTATTGAAGATGAAACTGACGGTGGAGAAGACTTGCGTATGAAGTATCGTTATTTAGATATTCGTCGTAATCCTGTAAAAGAAAGCTTAATTTTCCGTCATAAAGTATCAATGGAAGTCCGTAAGTATCTTTCAAATAAAGGGTTTATTGATGTAGAAACGCCGTACTTAATTAAGTCTACTCCAGAAGGAGCAAGAGACTTCTTAGTTCCTTCTCGTATGAATGCAGGGCAGTTTTATGCCTTACCACAGAGTCCACAAACCTTCAAACAACTTTTAATGGTCGGCGGTATGGATAAATATTTCCAGATCGTAAAGTGTTTTAGAGATGAAGATTTAAGAGCGGATCGACAACCAGAATTTACGCAAATAGATTGCGAGATGGCCTTCGTAGAGCAAGAAGATATTTTAGAAATTTTTGAAGGAATGACACGTCATCTATTAAAGGAAATTAATGGTGTTGAAGTAGCTAAGTTCCCAAGAATTACTTTTGATGAAGCAATGCAAAAATACGGAAATGACAAGCCAGATATTCGTTTTGGGATGGAGTTTGGTGAGTTAAATGAAGTAGCACAACATAAAGAGTTTAAAGTTTTTAATGATGCTGAATTGGTTGTGGGTATTGCTGTACCAGGAGGCGCGTCTTATACTCGTAAAGAAATTGATAAATTAATTGATTGGATAAAGCGTCCGCAAGTTGGTGCTTTAGGAATGGTATATGTGAAATGTAATGAAGATGGTAGTTATAAGTCATCTGTGGATAAGTTTTATGATCAAAACGATCTAAAAAAATGGGCTGAAGTAACAGGCGCAAAAGCTGGAGATTTAATTTGTGTGCTTTCTGGTAAAACCTCAAAAGTAAGAGCGCAATTAAGTGCTTTACGTATGGAAATTGCTGAGCGTTTAGGATTACGAAAAGCCAATGAGTTTGCTCCGTTATGGGTAATTGATTTCCCATTATTAGAGCTTGATGAAGAAACAGGTCACTATCACGCAATGCACCATCCATTTACCTCACCAAAGCCAGGGCAATTAGCATTATTAGATACCGACCCAGGAGCTGTAAAAGCAAATGCTTATGACTTAGTGTTGAATGGAAATGAAATTGGGGGTGGATCAATCAGAATTCACGATAAGGAAACGCAAGCAATAATGTTCAAACATTTAGGATTTACTTCAGAAGAAGCTAAAGCACAGTTTGGCTTTTTAATGGACGCATTTGAATACGGAGCTCCACCCCATGGAGGGTTAGCATTCGGCTTAGACCGTTTAGTAGCTATTTTGGGAGGACAGGAAACAATTAGAGACTTTATTGCTTTTCCAAAAAATAATTCAGGAAGAGATGTTATGATCGATGCTCCTGCTGCAACAGACAAAGAGCAATTAGAAGAACTGAATATAACTCTAGCGGTAAAAGAATAGATACCAAGTATTTTTTAATTATAAAAAAACCTCTAATAAATTAAAATTAATTTGCTAGAGGTTTTTTATTGTTTCTCTCTTTATCAAATATTAAAGAAAACAGAGCGGAAAAATTTAATTTAATGTTACGTTTTGCTTGCTTTTTAGTAAGGCTATTCTATTTTTTAACATCATAAACCAAAACTAAACACCGTATCACTTCTTTTTTACATTTAAAAACTTAAAAAGGCCGTAAAAATGTTTTTTACGGCCTTTTAAATATCTATTAATTTATCTTAATTATTGATAATCCAAGAGATATAATACTGTTGTCCTATTTGTCCCATCCCTGGAGCTACAAAATATTCTTTACCGAACAAATTGGTTCCTCCAATTTTTATTCTAGATTTAAACGAAGGAATACGGTAGTTCATTTGAGCATCAGCTACCCATCTAGCATTCACAACACCTCTTACAAATGGAGAGAGCCATGTGTAACGATCTTGCCATCTACCATTAATATTAAATCCGAAATTCTTAAATAATTTGTCATTCCCTACTTGAACTTTAAACGTATGTTTAGCAGTATTAAAATTAGGTGTAAATAAATTATAATCTTTATCATCAAGTGAATAGTCAATGAAATTATAATTAAGTCCTAAATCAAAATTCTTTAAAAATTTAGTGTGCATACCTATAGAAGCCCCATACGATGTTACTTGAGATTTACTGTTGGTAATGATATTAAAATCAGAAACATCCCCAAAGGAAAAAGCGTCCTCTGCTTCAGAATCAAGCTCACCATCACCAAGAACTTTTCCATACATAGGAACTGTAACAGCTTGATAAAATACAAAATCGTCATGTTTACTATAGAAACCATTGATATCTAAATCTAAATTTTTATTATTATTCAACCTAATTATACTTCTGTAACCTAACTCAAAAGACCTAACAGACTCTGGTTGAATTGATTTATATTCAGATTTTATCACTTTCTCTTTATATGGTCCAGAAGATTGGTCTTCATTTTCTTCGTAATAAAATCTTGTTAGTAATGCATTATTAATAACATCACTTCCTTTAATCCCATTTTCGTAAGTTACTCTATCTAAATTATCTTCAACAGTTCCAATAATATTAAGAGGAAAGCCATCCCTTCTTAAATATTGCTCCTGAATAGTTGGGTTTCGAAAACCAGTTTGATAAGAAGCTCTAAGGATATGGTCCTTATTTTCTCCTAAAGCATAGTTAACGGCAAATCTTGGCGAATAGTGCCCTGTAAAATTTTTAGACTTATCATAACGAACAGAACCTGTTAGCTTCAATCTTTCGTTAAATAACTTCTTTTGAATTTGCGAATAAAAACCATACTCTTCAACCCTAATAGGCTCCTCTTTGTCGTTAAAAATGGTTCCTCTTGAATTAGGAGAATATTTACGATAAGAACCTCCTATTTGAACATCTGCCCAATTATTTAATAAACTTTTAAAATTATAATTACCATCTGCATGAATATAAGAGCTTCTGTCATATATTGTACTTCCTCCTTCTGTAATTAAAGTATTGGTTATTTTATCTAGATTCTCGTTGAATAATGGTGTACCTGGTTTAAGACTAAAACCTTCAACATATGAATAAGCATCATTTACCCTACCCTCATGATTTACTTCAGGAGAATTAAAATATCCATATAAGAAGTCATATTTATAACTATTACCAGATGAATTAGCAGACCTAGCAATTTTTAACAAATTTCCTGTTCGCTCTAAATCGTAAGTTTTCCCAGCATCATTTTCAGTAAAGTATCCGCGTAAAAAGAAATTATTCCCTTTGAACTCTAATTTATGCTGGCCCAGGTAATAACCTCGTTGTGCTAATCTGCTATTTCCTTGTATCATGTTATCTCCTATTGCTAGTCTTGATGTTAACTCAACTTCTAGAGATTCATCTTTAAAGGGTCTAAAATATAAAGATCCTGAAAATTTTAAATTGTGTGTTTTAAAATCGTCTATTAAATCGCTTTCAAGGTAGCCCTTACGTCTTAGAAGTCGGTTCAAAAGGAAAGTTCGATCTTCATTAGGAAAGAAATCAGTTTCAACGATTTGTGAATATAATTCATCCCCATATACGTTTACTCCATCATAACTAACACCAGAAGGTTCAGGCGCTATTTCCTGTGTATCAATCAATCGGTTACGGGTATCATTTGCATGCCACTCTTCCGCTTCAAAATAAGAAAAATTTACTTTTGCCGCAAAAGCATCGCTAAATTTATAAGCCATTCTTGTAGAAACATCATAATAAGGGTTGGTTCCTGCTGCTAACTGATGGGTAACTCCCGTTTTAAAAGAAGTACTAATTCCTGTATAATCAAATGGACTTTTAGTATTCATCAATAAAATACCATTATATGCGTTCGCTCCATAAAGAGCTGAAGAAGCCCCAGGTAAAACCTCTACACTCAAAATATCAAGTTCTGAAACCCCAGAAAGGTTTCCTGGACTATAGTTTAATGCAGGAGCAGCAGTATCAATTCCATCGACTAATTGAACAAAACGAGAATTAGCAAAATCAGCAAAACCACGTGTGTTTACAGTTTTAAAACCATAACTACTTTCTCGCACATCAATACCTTTTAAATTAGCAAGACCATCGTAAAATGAATTGGCTGAATTTCGTTTAATTTCACTTAAACCTAAGCGTTCTACCGTTACTGGTGATTCTATAATACGTTCAGGGACTCTTGAAGCAGAAATAATTACTTGATCTAGTAGCAAGTTTTCTTTAAGAATTACATTAATTTCCTGATCAAGCGAAGTTATTTCAATTTCTTCAGTTTTATAACCAAATGCAGTTACCGTAATGGATGTTGGCAGTTTTCCTTCAAGGATTAAAGAAAACTCTCCAGATGTATTAGAAATTTCATAATTTTTACCTTGAGATATTTTAGCACTATAAAAAGGTTCTAAATACTCATCATAAACAGTTCCACTTATTTTTACTTGTGCATAGGAGGTGATCGCTAGCAAAGTAAAAACAATTAGCGTTAATTGTTTTTTTACCATTTTTTTGGGGTTTTAAAATGTATTGATTGATTGATTTATTCTTCTAAAGAGAAGTTAATGGGAAAACCATATTTAACAGACACCGATTTTCCATTTTTTCTGGCAGGCGCAAAACGGGGAAGTTTTGTAACAACTCTCTTAGCTTCTTCATTAAGAAGGTCACCTCCTTTTGGACCTAATGTTTTAATATTTTTTACGTATCCGTTTTTATCAATAACAAAACGAACCCAAACTTCTCCTTCCACCTGATTTCGAACAGCCTCACTAGGATAGCGGAAGTACTTTTGAATATGTTTTATCATTTCTGTATTAAAACAATCTAACTTTTCTTTGTTTCTGATTTTTTCACAAGCTTTAAATGAAGGCAGTTCACCAACAGTACTAAAACGTTCTGCTTTTTTAACCTCTTCACGAGATAACCTTTCTGTTAAAGATTCTAGGTTTCCTTTGATAGATTCCGATTTTGACTCGCTTGAACTTGTTAGAGAAGATTTGTTATTCTCACTAGACGATGTTGAAATTTTGCTATTCTCTATGCCAGAACTTGTGCTTAACTTGGTTACTCCAGCAGTATTAATACTACCGATACCTGAAGATTTTTTCTTTTTTTTGATCTCTCTTTTTTTAAGAAAACGCTTGCTAGCTGAAACTTTCACCATAATTTGACGAGATCTTTTATTTTTCGAATTCTTAGAAGGTTTTATAGAACACTTTGTAATACTGTTTAAATCAGCAATATCTTCATCTGGTGTTTCACATACTTCCTGAGCGGATGTTATAAATGACAGCATAAAAAATGCCATCAAAACAATTATTCTTTTCATAATTTAGGGGTTAAGAAGAATTATTATTTTACTGTATTATATTCGGCTAGTATTTTCTCTCTGGGGGCAAAATTAGCAAAAAAATACCAATAAACGTCAATGTTTACTCTTTTCTTAAAACCAGATCTTTTCCTTAAGTAATTTTACTTTAATTATTTAGTTCCAAAACTCATAGTTAACAGTCAAAGCCCATATAAACACTGGGAATATAAAACTTTTAAACAAGGTGTTTTATTTTACAAAAGAACACTTCTTTTTTTTGTAAAAAACACAAACAAAAAATTTATATGGAATTAAACGCTGTTTTTTATGGAAACTATTCTAAAATTAATCTCCTAGTTACGCTTTTTTACATAGTTTTTGAAAAGTAATGGCTTGAAAATATACTTTTTCGTTTAACAAAAATTATTTTATGATCATTAAACACTATTTTATGTAAAAGAGGACTACTAAATAAATCAAGAATACAAATTTCAAGAATGAAAAATTCTTGAAACTAAACATAAATGATTTACTATAATTTTATATAATTAATCTAAATTAAAACTAATTGGAAATGTATATCTCACACTTACTTCTTGATTATTTTGTTTTCCAGGTATGAAAGAAGGTAAAATTGAAATTACTCGTATAGCCTCTTTTGTTAACATTTCGCTACTTTCATCACCACCCGTAGCAAGTATATTCTTAACTTCTCCAGAATGCGTTATAATAAAGCTTACCCAAACATCACCTTGAATGTTGTTTTTTAATGCTTTTTCTGGATAGCTTATGTTATTTACAAGATGCTTTTCCATTTCGTGATTAAAACAATCATAAGGATCGAGAGACTCATCTGAGCAATCTCTAAATTGGGGTATGAATTCAACCTCATTAAAACAAACCTGTTCTTTAACAAGTTTTTCTTCGATAACGGTATTTACAGCTATGATATTTTCTTTTATATGATCTAATTGAAGGTGTTTAACACTGTCATTTATCTTTTTTCTATTACTAGCAGTGTTTTTTTGATCATTTTTTATTTCAATAGACCTTCTTTTTTGTCGACTTCTTGAAGACACTACCTTAACTTTTGATTTTTCCTTGTCGGTAGAAGATAAATTTCCATTTACCGAACACTTAGTGATGCTAGATATATCGTTAGCATCTTGCACAACATTTTTACTTTCACATACTTCTTGAGAAAGTAAAGATTGAGCCACTAGGGAAACTAGAAAAAATAGAATTAGCTTTTTCATGATGTTTTTTATTGTTTTTAACCTATAACACAAACATTATACAATAACAAAAGCCTTAGAAATATTAGGTTCAAAGCTGACTGAAATTATTTAATGTAGATTATTGATTTTTAATTAAACATCATTTTATCTATTGATAAATCAATTAGTTCTCTGCGAAAATAAACGCTCGTATAACTATTTTTTGATATAAAAGTCCATATTCTCATTCTTAGGGGGATTAAAGCATTAATAATTAGTAACTTATGTTTTATATGTAATTTCACTAAAAATAAGAAAAAAAAAATAAATAGGCAATATAAACGAGGTTTGTTTTAAGTAAACAAAATATTATCAATATGTTAACTTATTCAAAATATAGGAAATCATTGTATGGAAATCTTTGAATATGTAGCTCTCTGACACTTGCATATACCTTTTCACGAAACTCATCTAAATTACTTTTTTCTATGGCGGAGATAAAAATACTTTTTTTACCAATATCACTAATCCATGTTTTTCTCCAGTCATCCAAAGAATAATACTCTTTTGTTTTTTCAGTAACTAAATCATCCTCTTCTATAATTTTTGTAGTATAGGCATCAATTTTATTGAAAATCATTATTGTAGGTTTATCGACACTATTTATTTCTCCTAAAATATTATTGACTGACGCAATATGATCTTCAAAATTTGGATGTGATATATCTACAACATGTAGAAGTAAATCAGCCTCTCTAACCTCATCTAGTGTAGACTTAAACGATTCTACTAATTGAGTAGGTAGCTTTCGAATAAAACCAACTGTATCGGTCATTAGAAAAGGAATATTCTTAATGACTACTTTTCTTACTGTTGTATCAAGAGTAGCAAATAACTTATTTTCAGCAAAAACATCACTCTTACTAACAACATTCATAAGTGTTGATTTACCAACATTTGTATAGCCCACTAGCGCAACACGTATCAATTTACCACGATTTTTTCGCTGTACAGACATTTGCCTATCAATACTTTGCAGTTTTTTCTTCAATAAACTAATTTTATCTCGAATTATCCGTCGGTCAGTCTCTATTTCTGTTTCACCTGGTCCACGCATACCAATTCCACCTTTTTGCTTATCTAAGTGGGTCCACATTTTTGTTAAACGTGGCAATAAATACTGATATTGAGCAAGCTCTACTTGTGCCTTAGCAGAACTGGTTTGTGCACGATTGGCAAAAATATCAAGTATCAAATTAGTTCTATCTAAAACCTTACAATTTAAAATACGTTCAATATTTCTAAGTTGTGCAGGTGAAAGCTCGTCGTCAAAAATCGCTGTACCAATATCATTATTATCAATATATGTCTTAACATCATCTAATTTTCCTGATCCTAAAAAAGTTTTTGGATTTGGTTTATCAAGCTTCTGCACAAAACGCTTTAACGTTTTTCCTCCTGCTGTTAACGTAAGAAATTCTAATTCATCAAGGTATTCCTCCGATTGTTTATCATCTTGGTGCTGAGTAATAATGCCTATTAACACTACATACTCTGATATGGATTCTCTTGTTTCTATCATAAGGATGTAAAAATACAAATAAAAAGCGGTTAAGTGAACTATTGTATTTTATACTAATGCACTTGGCTTATAAACTATTTATACTTTCTAAATTAAATAAATACAATTAACCAGATTTAAGTAAAACAAGCTCATCAAATAGATTACTGCTGCAGTGTCGAGGTGGTTTATTAATTATAATAGCTTAATCTAAAGTAATTAGATAATTATTTACGTAAGATAAATGAATAATTATCTTTGATTTTTATTATTAATAAATGATTTGAGAACCGAATAAAAACGCACAAATGATAAAAGATAAACTAAAAAACACCTTAACTGTTGCTTTCTATAATGTTGAGAATTTATTTGATACACTAAAAGACCCCCTAAAAAATGATAAAGATTTTACTCCTAAAGGAAAGTTCAAATGGAATAAAAGTAAGTACTATCATAAAATAAAAAAAATCTCATCTGTATTAGCTAAAATTGGGGAACATGAATCTTATTACGCACCTGCTATAATTGGTTTGGTCGAAATCGAAAATCCCAAAGTATTAGATGATCTTATCACTCATAAGAATTTAATCAATCATAATTATAGGTTTATTCATTATGATTCACCTGATAAAAGAGGGATAGATGTTGCTTTGCTTTATAGACCTGATGTATTCAAAATTATTTCGTCAGAAACAGTTTATATTCCCCCCCTCGACGAGGGTAGTATTCTAGACCATACAAGAGATGTTTTAGTGGTAAAAGGAGTTCTCAATGGTGACCTTGTTTATATATTAGTTAATCATTGGCCTTCAAGAGCCAAAGGAAAGCTTGAAACAAAGCCTAAAAGAATAAATGCTGCAAGAATAGTATCAGAAACTATACATAAAATTATAGCTGAAGAGCGTCATGAACCTAAATTTATTGTGATGGGTGACTTTAATGACGACCCATCTTCTCAAAGCTTAAACGAGATATTAGTTGATAATACATTTTACAATCCAATGTTTTCACTACACGAAAAAGGTTTGGGCACCCTAAAATATAATGGAGATTGGCATTTATTTGATCAAATCATTTTATCTAAGAATTTTTTTAAAGAAAGTAGTAGCTTAGAATTTATTGAAGCTAAAATATATAGCAAGCCATGGATGAAAGTTGCTAAAGGCAAGCTAAAAGGGAGCCCTCTAAGAACATTTATAGGCCCCTGGTATCAAGGAGGCTTTTCCGACCACTTCCCTGTTTATATAAAATTAAAAAAGAAAAAAGCCAATTATTGATAATTGGCTTTTTTTGAAATATTTTATAAGTATATTATTCTACAGTAACAGACTTCGCTAAATTTCTTGGTTGATCTACATTTTTACCCAACATAACCGCAATATGGTACGATAACAACTGTAGTGGAATGGTTGTAAGTAAAGGAGTAAATGCATCTTCTGTTTCAGGTATTTCAATAACATGATCGGCTATTTCTTTAACAGTTACATCACCTTCAGTAACGATCGCTATAATTTTTCCACTTCTAGATTTTATTTCTTGAATATTACTAACAACTTTCTCATAATGCCCTTTATTTGTAGCTATTACAAACACCGGCATGTTTTCATCAATAAGTGCTATTGGACCATGTTTCATTTCAGCTGCGGGATATCCTTCTGCATGAATATATGATATCTCTTTTAACTTTAATGCGCCTTCAAGAGCTACTGGAAAGTTAAAGCCCCTGCCTAAATATAAACAATTACCTGCATTCATGTATACTTCGGCAATATGTTGAACTAAAGGATCTATTTTCAGCAATTTCTCAATTTGTTGTGGTATGTACTGAAGCGTCTGTAAGTAATTGTTTACTGTTGTCTTGGATAATGTTCCTTTTTCTTTAGCAAGTTTCAATGCTATTAAGGAAAGAACAGTTATTTGCGTTGTAAATGCCTTTGTTGATGCTACACCGATTTCAGGACCTGCATGTGTGTAAGCACCTGCATCGGTTTCCCTGGCAATTGAAGAACCGACAACATTACATACACCAAAAACAAAAGCTCCTTTTGATTTAGCTAATTTAATCGCCGCAAGAGTATCCGCAGTCTCTCCTGATTGAGAAATTGCTATAACAATATCTTTAGAAGTAATAATTGGATTTCTATACCTAAATTCAGATGCATATTCTACTTCTACAGGAATTCTTGCCATGTCTTCAAATAGATATTCCCCTACAAGACCTGCATGCCACGAAGTGCCACATGCTACTATAATTATTCTGTCAGCATTTAAAAACTTAGATAAATTATCATCAATTCCGGCCATCTTAATGATTCCTTCATTAGGCAGCATTCTTCCTCGATAAGTATCCAAAATTGCTTTAGGTTGCTCGTGAATCTCTTTAATCATAAAATGATCAAAACCGCCCTTTTCAATCTGGTCAAGATTCAATTGTAGTTTTTGAATATTCGCATCAATTTTCTCATCAGTTTCAATTTTACGGACAGCTATGTCTTTTTCTTTTTTAATAATAGCTAATTCACCGTCATCTAAGTAAATAGCATCTTTAGTGTACTCAATAAAAGGAGAAGCATCAGAAGCTATAAAAAACTCTTCGTTTTCTTTTCCAACACCAATAGCTATCGGACTTCCTAATTTTGCTACTACCAACTCATCTGGTTTACTTTTATCAAAAACAGCAATAGCATAAGCACCTATTACGCTGTTTAATGCCAGCTGAACCGCTTTACCTAATTTACATCCTTCACTATTTTTAACCTCTTCAATAAGATTGATTAAAACTTCTGTGTCTGTATCACTTTTAAATGTGTAACCTCTCGAAATAAGTTCTTTTTTAATGGTGTCATAATTTTCTATAATTCCGTTATGAACAATAACTAAATCTCCTGATTCAGAAAAATGAGGATGTGAATTTATATCGTTTGGAACACCATGAGTTGCCCATCTTGTATGACCAATTCCTATATTTCCTTTCCTACTCTTATGATCAACCTCAATAATCCCCTCTAGATCAGCCACCTTTCCTTTTGTTTTTGATAGATGAATTTTTTCACCATCATAAATCATTATACCAGCACTATCATACCCTCTATACTCGAGTCTTTTTAATCCATTAATAACTATTGGGTAGGCCTCCCTATTCCCAATATATCCTGTAATACCACACATATTAAATTCTTTGTCTTTTTTCTAGTTTATTTACTTTGTTCTGAGTACGAAAGAGTCAAAACTGCTTTTTTTGCTCCATGTGAAGCCTCATTACCATTTAGAAGAGTTACTCCTCTTGGATTCCAATTATACGTAGGCACATTTACATCTAGTGCACCTTTATAAAATGGGCTATCAGTAGGGTTATTAAAAACCCGAAGCTCTAAAGGAGAAAAGTTAGTAGAATTTTTATTAAGAAGGTTTGATATATAATCTGTTATTCTAAACGTATATTTTTCAGGTTTATCATTTGCAACAACTAAATTCCCACCATATAAAGCGCTTTCCGTGTGAGCATCTACTATATGTTTTGGTGATGAAGTATTAGTACCCTCATTAGATTCGTTTGTATAAATTACTAAACGTTGTGGAACAATATTTAGATCGTTACTTATTATTTCATTTACATAAAAAGAAAGAGAAGCATCATTAATCAAAATACCAAAATTATCGTCACTTGAATCTTCAATAGCCGATAATTCTTCCAAACTTAGATAACCATTATTATTTTCATCAAAGGCCTCATAGTTCAGAATAGGGTTATTAGGATCATTTTGTCTTGTTTTTTCAAGATTAACTCCTATGATTTTTACGGTTGCTTTTGTTCCAACAGTTCCTTGAATAGCAAAATTATCACTTGGAATGGCAATACTTGCTGACCCCATATCATATTTGGCTGCACGAATTCCATTTAAAGGAAAGCTATATTTTGATGGAACTGTATCTTTATATATCAAGTTTCCACTTTCATCCTTCTCAAACCGTGTAATTGTGTAATGAAATTCAACAGCAGCTGTATTTTGAGCATTTCTTGAATTTAAATCAAGCGGTACAAGAGAACCATTACTTCCTGTAGCTTTCACGTATAGCCCCCTAAAATAGTTATTAAACTGTTCTGTTGACGAGAACTCTGAATCTTCAAATTTATCCCAAAACAATTCTTTCATAAGATCTTTCTTAAGAGGTATTGCTATAAACGGGCCTTTTGAAGCTAATTTTTCTTCGCTTGTAAATAGTTCAACCGTATTGGGAGTATTAACACCCATAACTTTATGTCTAGTTATGGTGTATACCGTATCAGTAGCTTGAGGTCTTAGACTAAATACTTGATCATTTTTATTTAATAATCTTTTTTCATCATATATTTTATTCGAAAAAAATGAATTTGAATTAGCAGGGCTCAAAGGGTCCAAATTACTCAAATAAGTTCCATTCTCGAAAACTTCAATATTTGCAGCAATATCAGGGTTTCCTAGTATTGAATCTAAAACAAACTTAGGAGACCCGTCATCATGTACTCCATTTCTTGTTGCTTGGTAGGGTAATTTTAGTATTACCTCATCTAATGTGTAAACAGAATCGACTTCAACCTGATTATCATTAGTTTTAAGGTTTGTTATCAAACCTAATTGACTAACAAAAGATGATTTTACTGTTTTATAATTCCCACTATTATAAACTCCTATCCAATATTCAGGAACTACTCCTGGATTTTGTAAAAAAGCTATATTATCAGCCCTTACAGAGTCTATACTAGATGAAGAAATTTCTAGTTCTAGTTCAATTTGATTTGTAGTAAACGCTGTATTTTTTATAACGTTTCCTCCAATATCTTTAAAATCTTCCTCACATGAAATTAGTGACAACAAAGAACAGAGTCCTAATCCTAAGATACCAATTTTTCTAATCATTTATTCGCTTAATTCTAAAACATTTTCTTTGTAAAACTCTAAGTATGCTTCTGTAAGATTTTCTTCTTGCTGAAACTCAAGAACTTTTGTGTTGCTTTCTGCTATAAACTCTTCTATTTCTTCAGAGATAATTTCACTTCCCTTAACCACTGCGTCCGAATTCTCAATAGCGCTTTTTAAAATATTAATGTGATTTGGAATTTCTAAATTCGATGCTTTTTTATTATCTATACGATCAAAACGAATTTTATTCGCTAATTCTTTATTTAGCTCTCCTTCAAAACCAGTATTATACAAAGAAGTAACTATTTTACTTTGGTTAAACAAAGGCTCCTCTTTATAATATTCTCTTAGGTATAAAGGTAATAAAGAAGCCATCCAACCGTGAACATGAATAATATCAGGCGCCCAATTTAATTTTTTAACAGTTTCAACAACTCCTTTAGCAAAAAATATCATACGCTCATCATTATCGATAAAGAGCTGATCATCTTCGTCAGAATACATCGCTTTTCGCTTAAAATACTCATCGTTATCAATAAAATAAACCTGCATTCTTTCTTTAGGAATAGATGCGACTTTAATAATTAATGGCATATCCATATCATTAATTATTAGGTTCATACCTGATAAACGAATAACTTCGTGTAGTTGATGCCTCCTTTCATTAATGACCCCAAAACGAGGCATAAATATTCTTGTTTGAACTCCTTTTGAATGTGCTTGCTTCGCTACATTAAACGAGGTTGATGCCAATTCTGTCTCTGGTAAATAAGGTGTTACCTCTGAAGAAACATATAGTATTCTCTTATCCTTCATTAAATCGAACTCTTTGTATGAAGATGCAAAAATACGAATTTTTATGCAAAAATCGTGTTAAATTCCTAATTTAGCAGGATTTTCAACGAATAACTAATGAATGTTTTCAAATTAAAATCGGAATTAGAAGCCTTTTTAGGTCTTCAGAAAAAAGAGAACAAAACAATTGGTTTTGTTCCAACTATGGGGGCTTTACATAGAGGTCATTTATCTTTAATAGAGAGTGCTAAATTAAAAAATAGTTTAGTGGTAGTAAGTATATTTGTAAACCCTACCCAATTTGATAATAGCGATGATCTTAAAAAATATCCTAAACCTCTGGAAAATGATTTAAAATTATTAAAACAGGTTAAATGTGATGTTGTATTTATTCCCGACGTCAAAGAAATTTATTCAAAAAAAATCACTTCTCAAAATTTTGATTTCGATGGGCTTGAACTTGAAATGGAAGGCAAGCACAGAGAAGGGCATTTTGACGGTGTTGGAACTATTGTTAAAAAACTTTTTGAAATCATAAAACCAGATAATGCTTACTTTGGAGAAAAAGATTTTCAACAATTACAGATTATAAAAAAGTTAGTAAAAAAACTAAACATACCCCTAAAAATCATTGGTCTTCCTATTTATAGGGAAAGCAACGGTTTAGCTATGAGCTCAAGAAACTCAAGACTTTCAGAACAACACAAAAAAGCGGCTCCTTTTATTTATGAAGTTTTAAGAGATACTCAACAAAGATTTACTTCTAAAACTCCTAAAGAATTAACATTATGGGTAGAAGAAAAATTTAAAAATAATGAACTTTTACAGCTCGAATATTTCACAATTGCTGAAGAAGAAACCTTAAAAACAACAGAAAATATTCAGCCAAATAAAAACTATCGTGCTTTTATTGCTGCCTATGCCGGGAATGTAAGACTAATAGACAATATTAGACTACAATAAAAAAATAAAGAAATTAGTATTCATTAAAAAAGAACTATTTTTGCATTATGTTAGTACAAGTTGTGAAATCAAAAATACACCGTGTAAAAGTTACCGGTGCTGATTTAAATTATATCGGTAGTATTACCATTGATGAAGATTTGATGGATGCTGCCGGAATTATTGAAGGGGAACGCGTTCAAATCGTAAACAATAATAACGGAGAACGTTTAGAAACATATGCGATACCTGGTCCACGCGGAAGTGGAGAAATAACGCTTAATGGTGCTGCCGCTAGACGGGTTCAAAAGGGAGATGTGTTAATTCTTATTGTCTATGCTTTTATGGATTTAGAAGAAGCTAAAAATTTCAAGCCTAAATTAGTTTTTCCAAATGAATCTAATAATACGTTAACATAAATATGATTGTATTTTGAAAAAAACTTTAAAAATTATTTTACCTCTCATTTTGGGAGGTTTTTTAGTTTGGTATTCATTTACTATTGTATCACCCAAAGAGTTACTTGAGTATTTCAAAGGAGCCAATTATTATTGGGTTTCACTTGGATTACTTTTTGGTATACTAAGCCATATTTCGCGTGCTTATCGTTGGAAATTTTTATTAGAGCCCATTGGATTTAAACCTAGCTTTTTTAATAGTACTATGGCTGTTTTAGTCGCTTATCTTATGAATATTTTTTTACCGCGAGCAGGAGAGGTCTCCAGAGCCGCAGTAATGTCAAACTATGAGAAGATTCCTTTTGAAAAAGGATTTGGTACTATCGTTGCTGAACGAATTGCCGACTTGATCATGCTAATAATCGTAATTTGTATTGCCCTTTTTGTTCAATTCGACTTTATTTATAATCTTTTGACAAAAAACTTTTCTTTAGGTAAAATTATTCTTCTTATCGTTATTTTAATCGGAAGTTTTTTAATGTTTTTTAAATATGTGAGGAAGGCAAACAAAGGAGTTGGCTTGAGAATTAAAGAGTTTATTACAAGTCTTTCGGAAGGTGTTACTAGTATTTTTAAGATGAAAAATAAATGGGCCTTTATTTTCCATACAGCCTTTATTTGGATTATGTATATCGCTATGTTTTGGGCAACAGTTCCATCTATTGAAAATCTTAGTATTCCTTTTGGAGCAGTTCTCGTAGGCTTTATTGCAGGAGCATTTAGTATTGCGGCTACAAATGGGGGAATTGGTTTGTATCCTATTGCTGTGGCAGGAGCGTTTAGCTTGTTCAACATTTCTGAAGAGCCTGCTATTGCCTTTGGAAGTGTGATGTGGGCATCACAAACATTAATGATAATTATTTTCGGAGGATTAGCTTTTTTACTATTACCAATTTATAACAAAAACAAATAATATTTTATTCAGCTCATTCATAAAATGGCAAAAACTAAAACTACTTTTTTCTGTCAAAACTGCGGGACTCAACATGCACAATGGGTAGGTCAGTGCAATAATTGCAAAGAATGGAATACAATTGTTGAAGAAATTATTCAGAAAGAAGAAAAAAGAAACTGGAAAGTATCGTCTAATAAGGAGAAAAAAACTTCAAAACCATTAAAGGTAGAAGAAATAAGTTTAAATCCTGAAGAAAGAATTCTTTGCCACAATAACGAATTAGATAATGTATTAGGAGGAGGTATTGTTAAAGGAGCTGTCGTATTACTTGGTGGAGAACCAGGAATTGGAAAATCAACTTTGTTGCTTCAAGTTGCTTTGCACATCCCTCAAAAGGTATTGTATGTTTCTGGGGAAGAGAGTCAATCTCAGATTAAGATGAGAGCGGAAAGGTTAGACGCAAGTACTTCAAACTGTCTTATTTTAACCGAAACAAATACGCAACAAATATTTAAAAATATTGAAGAAGTACAGCCTGATGTATTGGTTATTGATTCAATACAAACATTACATACAAATAGCATAGAAGCCTCACCTGGAAGCATTTCTCAAATACGTGAAACTTCTGCAGAACTAATAAAATTTGCAAAAGAAACCGCTACTCCAGTTATACTGATAGGTCATATTAACAAAGAAGGGCATATTGCGGGACCTAAGATTTTGGAACATATGGTAGACGTTGTACTACAATTTGAAGGAGATAGAAACCATACCTACCGAATATTACGTTCTCAAAAAAACAGATTTGGATCAACATCAGAATTAGGAATTTACGAAATGTTATCAAATGGATTACGTGAAGTATCAAATCCCTCTGAAATTTTAATTTCCAAAAAAGATGCTGATTTAAGTGGCACTGCTATTGCTTCAACGTTAGAAGGAGCACGTCCTCTTATGATTGAGATACAAGCACTTGTAAGCACAGCTGTTTACGGAACTCCACAAAGAACAACCACTGGTTACAATTTAAAACGCCTTCATATGATTTTAGCAGTTCTTGAAAAAAGAGCGGGATTTAAATTAGGAGCCAAAGATGTATTTTTAAACATAACTGGAGGAATTCAAGTTGATGATCCAGCAATAGATTTAGCCGTTGTTGCTGCAATTCTATCTTCAAATCAAGATTTAGCAATAAATCCTGATGTTTGTTTTGCTGCCGAAGTTGGTTTAGCTGGAGAGATAAGACCTATTTCGAGAATAGAGCAACGTATTGTAGAAGCTGAAAAATTGGGATATAAAACTTTTGTAGCCTCAAAATACAACAAAATAACTATCAAGAACAACTCAATAAAGCTACTTTTAGTAAGTAAAATAGAAGAAGCTTTTGCTACCTTATTTACTTAGTTTAATTTTTCCCTATCAAGAATACTTAAATTATTTTAACATAATTACTAGCTAGTAAGTTCTATCAATTTTGTTCTATACGCAGACAGTAATTTGGATTTTGAAATAAACCCAATATATCTTTTGTTTTTAATAACAGGTAAGTTCCAAGCACCACTTTCCTTGAATTTTTTCATTACGATTTCAATTGAATCATCATAAAAAATAATATTGGGAGCGCTTTTCATTAGTGTGTGGACACCAACTTTGTCATATAAATCTTGGTCAAACATAAGTGATCTTATATCATCAAGCAAAACAATTCCTAAAAATCTATTTTCATTATCTACTACAGGAAATATATTTCGTGATGATTTTGCTACGACCCCTCTTAACATTTCTCCAAGATTCATTTCTGGATAAACCGTTTTAAAATTAGTTTCTATAAGATTATTAATACGCATCATCATCATCACATTTTTGTCTTTATTATGGGTTATCAACTCTCCTTTCCGAGCCAATTCAACAGTATAAATTGAGTTTGAAATAAAGTACTTTGTAAACGCATAAGATATAGCTACTACTAGCATTAATGGCACAAATAAATCGTATCCTCCTGTAATCTCTGCAATTAAAAATATAGCCGTTAAAGGCGCGTGTAACACACCTGCCATTAAACCACTCATTCCTATTAAAGTAAAATTACTTTCTGAAACAGCTCCTCCAATCTGGTTTATAATTTTTGCGAAAACATTTCCAAGAGCACTTCCCATTACTAAAGTAGGGATAAATATACCCCCAACGCCTCCAGCGGCAAAAGTTGTTGTCATGGCAATTGCTTTGAAAATTGTTATTAACAATAAAAAAACAACAACCATCCAAACGTTATTAAAATCTACCGAATAATGAATCGCCTCAAGGGCTTTCTGAGCATTCCCCTCCAATAAATTATTTATAATGTCGTAACCTTCACCATACAATGGAGGAATAAAATAAAGCATAATTCCAATAGCAATAGCTCCCAAAACAAGTCTATGTAAAGGATTTTTAAAAAGATTAAAAAATCGTGTAATTTTAAAATACATTTTAGAAAAGTATACCGAAGCTATACCAGTTCCAACACCTAATAATATATAGAAAAGAACATCCTTCACAAGAAACTCGTCCTGAAGTTTAAAACCGAGTAAAATATCCTTTCCCAAGAAAAAATACGATGTTATTACTGCTGAAACTGATGCTAATAAGAGTGGAACTAAAGAAGCAAAAGCAAGATCTAAACTAAATATCTCTATCGCAAAAATAATAGCCGCGACAGGAGCTTTAAACATTGACGACATTGCTCCTGCTGTTGCACAGCCAATTAAGATCATTCTTGTCTTAGTATTCATGTGAAATATTTGTGCTATAACTGAACCAAGGGCAGCTCCTGTGCTAACTGCAGGTCCTTGTAAACCTGCAGATCCCCCAAATCCAACTGTAATAGGAGCTGTAATAAGAGAAGCGTAAATCTTATATTTTTCTATAATTCCACTCCTTTGTGAAATAGCATGTAATGTTGTAGAAATGCCGTGATTAATATCTTTTCTTATAATTCTTTTCTTCAAATAGTAAACAATAATTAATCCAATAATAGGAAAAATGAAATATAATGAATGATGTAGATCTTTAATAAATCTCCCTTCTAAAATAGAATGAAAGAAAAATGTCAGATTTTTTAAAATCACAGTTCCTAATCCAGAAAGAAATCCTACTAAAATACTAAGTAAGTAAACAAACTGTCTTTCAGAAATATTTTTATATCTCCAAATTAGAACCTTCTTAAATATCATTTTTGTTTTAGGCATTTCTAATAGTCAATTAAATAAAAAACACTATTGAGAAGACAAAAACACCTTATTACCTCAAAATTAATTAACAACAACCGCCTCCATCATAGTGAAATGTAGACTCACTGATAAAAATATCGTTTCTTCTCAATTCTGCTAACAACTTAGCTGTTTTATCACAAACAGCTAACGGTTGATTTTTTAATAAAGTATGTCCTTTTCCATCGTCAAAGTACTCTTCTTCTCCAAAGTAAATAGCGGCTTTACCGGTAAATACACATGGTCCATCTTTTGGCATCGGATCTTTTATAGCTGCTACTTCTATGGACTCAATATATATTAATTCATCTGTAGGGTAATTCTTTGGATCCAAAATCCGATATGGTTTTCTAGCTCTTATTTCAATAGTTCCAAAACCTGCATCTGTTAACATCTTTACATATTCATTAATTGGTAGACTTCCGCTCAAGCATAAGGCACGAAGCCGCTCGTCACTTCTTAAGGTATCGTTCATAACTTGCTCGCAAGTTGGATCACTCATTACCAAACGTCCATGCGATTTTAAAACACGATACATTTCTGAAATAGCCTTTTTCAGGTCCTCTTCTTTAAAAATATTAAATAAGCAATTTTGTGCAGCAACATCAATCGAATTATCTTCAACAGGAAGGTTTAAAGCATCTCCTTTACGTAAATCAACAAATTCACTTTTAAACCAGTCATTTTTTACTTCAGCTTCTTTAAAGTTCGTTTTTGAAGCTTCTAACATTTCTTCAACAACATCAACACCTATAACCCCTTTTTGTTGTCGAGAAAAATAAGAAAACTGCAATAACTCCATACCTCCACCTACGCCAACGTATAGTATCTTTGGATTATTAGTCAAATCTCTTGCATGCACTGTTGAACCACAACCGTAGTTCATTTCTTGCATTATTTTTGGAATTTTCAGTCCTGGCAGTTCCCAAATTGGATTGGTAGTACAACAGAGCCCCACATCTGGTGATAAGGCCGCCTCTTTATATAGATTTTTAGTGGTTTCTAAATAGCTCATATAGTTTATTTAATGTATTCGTGAAATTCTTTTTTATTAAAATAAGATATTATTAAACAGCTTTCATTATTTTCTATCTGTATTTTTTCTATTTACATAGATACTCACTTTATAATTCTTTTAACAACTCTTTAAAAAGTGTTATCATTTTAGGCTCTGCCTTTCCTGCCACTTCAATTATTTCTGGAATATCAACTGGTTTTAAATTTTCCGGATCACACTCGTCTGTCAAAACAGAAATAGCTGCGCAAGGAAGTTTTAAATGTTTTGCTACGATTACCTCTGGAACCGTACTCATTCCAACAGCATCTACTTTTAAAATTTGTAGCATTCTATATTCCGCTCTCGTCTCCAACTGCGGACCAATTACACTGGCATATACTCCTTCCCTAAGATTTATCTCCTTTTTATTAGCTATAAGTTTAAGCTTATTATTCATTGTTTTTGAATATGGCTCCAACATATCGGCAAATACATCTCCAAATTCTCCTACCCCTTTAAAAGCTAAAGGCGAAGCACCTTGTAAATTCAAATGATCTTCAATAAGCATTAAATCGCCCTTCTTGTAATTTAGATTTACTGCCCCAGCAGCGTTTGAAATCAACAAATTATCAATACCTAATTCGTGCATGGTTCTTATACCATAGGTAATTTCCCACAAGCTGTATCCTTCATATAAGTGAAAACGCCCAGACATAACAATTACCTTTTTACCAGATAAAGTTCCATAAATTAATTTACCTGAATGGAATTCTACTGTGGCTTTTGGAAAATGTGGTATCTCGACGTACGGAATTTCCTTTTCAATAGTAATTTCATTTACTAACTTACCTAATCCAGTCCCCAAAACAATTCCTATCTCGGGCTTTTTAACTCCATTTTTAAATAGATATGCTTTGGTCTCTTCTAATTGCTCTCTTTTCAATTTTTATATGTTTTAAGTATAGTTAAAATTAGTACGTGTCTATTTATAAAATTGATCAAATATCGAATTATATTGAATATCTTCGAAAACATCAATATCATTTAGCGTAGGGAGTAAATGTACCGAAAGATCTTGTAAATCTTTTAAAGTATCTTTCCTTACTGTTTCTGTTCCCCATTTCTTATTTCTAAAAATTCTCGGAATCATTCTTTTTAAACCCAAGAGATAATAGCCCCCATCTTCGGCTGGACCAATAACTACCTCTGTTTTGTCTAAACTGTCAAAGGCTTCATTTATATGGCTTAACTCTAAGTCATATAAATCACTGCCTACAATCACTATTTTAGTATAGCTGTTTTCAAAGCCTTCTTCAAATGCTTTTAGCATGCGTTCTCCCAAATCATTTCCATTCTGAACATATTTTGTGAATTTTGGACCAGCCCAAATATCATTCTCTTTAATTTTCTCAGAATAATATACAGCGATATCGAAAGCTCCTTTTTCAATAACTTCCTTTGTATGGTTTAATAAGAACTCATAAATGTTTAAAGCAGCAGCATCTCCAATAGATTTTGCTAGGCGAGTTTTTACTTTACCAATTTCAGGATTACGTGTAAATGTTAACAGTAAGTTTTTTGACATATTTATTTTTTAAAAGTATCCATTATTTCCTAAATGGGTAAAGCTCTTGACCTATAAAATCTTTTGGAAATTTTTCATCCTCTTTAAATCCAATTTCTATGTCTCTACCATCATATGGAATGTAATTTGTCTTAAAAATATAATCCCATATACTTAAAGTAATTCCATAATTAACACCATTTTTTCTTTCAGGGGGAAGTTCTTTAGCATGATGCCAAATGTGCATTTTAGGATTGTTAAAAACATACTTTAAAAGACCATAATCTAAATTAATATTAGCGTGATTTAAATGACCTATACTAATATTAAAGAAATGAACAATAGCAACATCCTGAATAGTAAAACCTCCCATAATCGCTAAAACAATATATTTCAATGAATTATACAGAACAGGCTCCATCCAATGATAACGTAAATGGGCCGCAAAACCCATTTGCTTTACTGAGTGATGCACTTTGTGGAAGTTCCAAAGAAATTCATAACGATGAAGCAGAATATGCGTAAACCACTGAATAAAATCTAATGAAATAAAAAACACCAATAATTTTAATACATACGGAAAACTATTGACTTCAAATAATTGAAAGCTAGCAACGGATAAATTTACTATTTCTAAAGTATCATTTAAAAACTGCTCGGTCACGTTTGATAAAGCTATCAGAACAATTAGATTGAGTAAGAAAAAATTGAAGAACATATAAAAAGTATCTAACCAAAAGTCTTTTCTAAATATAGGTTGATTTTTACGCCATGGAAATCGTAACTCTAGAAGCCAGGTAAAAAGAGAAATGATAATTAAACCGTAAAAATAATTTTCCAATTGAACCTCAAAAAGAACTAAATCCTTTAGGTAATTCCAATATCCAGAATAGGCGTTTTTTATAAGTTCTATATATCTATTCATTTCGCACTCGTCTTCTCTATAAAAGTAATGAATTAATTATTAGTAAATCAATTTGTTCAAAGGTCGTCCTTTCCATAGTCGTTCTTTTAATGGTAAAATTTCCATATTATCCCAAAAACCAGTAATTAAAGTTTTGGCGTACTCTTTGGGAAGATGGTTTTTTATCATCAATCCATTGGCTCTTGAATGATCATATTCTAATGTTTTAAATTTAAAAGAAAAACCATCAGAATCATCAAGAATCATATACCAAACATAAGGAGTGCCGTCGTTAGCAGGCATACCAATAACACCTGGATTTAGCCAAAGCTTATCCTGATAGTTATCTACAAAAGGAAGTCCACAGTGTCCAGCAATAATCACATCACTTTCGGTTGAGATAAATGAAGGCTTTTTATACTTCCAAGGAGTTGATTTAAAAATAAAATCAGAAATTTGTTTGTAACTTCCATGTACTATCGTTAATCTTTTTTCCGCATATTCAAAACTTATATGATCTGGTAGATTTTTCATCCAATTGATAGATACTTCAGAAAGCAGAGATTGAGCGTATGGATACCAGAGCTTTGAAAGGTTATCGCAACGCGATCCTGTTGTAAAATCGCATCCACAATCTTCATCACCATTCCTTAACTGTAATTCTACATTTCCAATAATACTGTGTGCTCCCCAATTGATAAATCTCTGAACGGTCTCTTCTGGCTGAGCACAATAGCCGACAATATCCCCTGTGCAAAAACAATATTCTGATGAAATACCTTCTTTATTTGCAATACTTATAAGCGCTTCTAAAGCCTGTAAATTGCTGTATACCCCACCAAATAAAATTACTTTTCCTGTTAATGAACCTAGTTGAATGTTTTTTTTATCCATATGGGTAATAAATATAAAATGAAACAAATAAAACTTCCCCAAATATTAATCCATAACAAATCTGCATATTTTCCAGTTGTTAAAATTAAAGATGATGGAAAAGTTTTAAAAACCAATAGAAAGCCGAAGGTAATCCCAGCAAAAACAGATGCGTAAAAACTAATTTTTGGTGTTTTCATTTTCCAAAGAATAAAAACAGGAGCCAGACCAATAACCATAGTTCCACTAATCGTCGTAGCAGATAGAATAGAAGCATCTAAAAATACCGGTATCGTTCCTACAATAGCGATTCCTATCATAACAAGTCTACCAAAAGATAATGTAGGTTTTATATTTAAATCTATAGCTAGTAGCTTTGAGGCCGACGCAAAAGTAGAGTCCAATGTTGAAGCGGCTGAACTAATCATAATAAAATTGATAACTAATAAAAATACAGTACCAAATAATCTGCTAACAACTAACGTAGGCTGACCTACACTACCATTAGCTTTTGCAAAAACTCCAATAAAACTGAATAAAAGAATACAAAAAAAACCGACTATTGCTGCCCATAGAAAACTCTTTAATGTAGTTTTTGGATTACTTAAAAACCCACGATCTGTTAAAACAGGATCATGAAAAGGATAACTAAACGACTGAATTAAAGCGGTAAAAATTAAATTTCCTCCCAAAGCCATACTCCACTCACTTGACCAATAGATATCCGAAAGACTAAAGTTCTTATAAGAAAAAATCTTCCCTAAAATAAATATCAATAGAATAGCAAAAAATAGCATTTGAATAGCATCTGTAAAGATACTACTACTGAGCCCTCCTTTTAAAGCATAAAACAAAGTAAGTCCTGTAAAAACAACAATAGAACAATAGTAAGAACTACTACCAATACTGCCAAAATAAGCTCCTATAACCATGGTATTTGACCACACTTCATTAAAAAGTCGAATCAAAATTAAAAAAGAGAAAATAAGAATAGCTGTATGACCAAATTTCACTTTTAAAAAATCGTGTATACTTTCAAAATTCCCTTTTGTTCTTATTTGATAAATAACAACTCCTGCAACTACAAATGAAAAATAATACATTGCATAGGCCACACCACCAGCTACGCCAAATTGTTGTCCAAGGTTTGCTGCATTCGTAATACTTTTAGCGAAAATCCATGATATTACTAGGCTGCCCATTAATAACATAGTGTTTGGAGCTCTATTTTTTTGAGTCGCCTTAAAGAATACTTTTTTTGTTTTTGCTAGTGGAGAAAAGAATATAAAGGCTAAACTTGATATTAAGAGTATCCCCCATTGCCCTATTTCAATATGTTCGTCTATTGTTTCCAACACAAATTTTAAAATTTAATTATCATCTGGCCCACCAAACTTTAGCATTTATGCTATTGTTATCAGTTACCTCTGCTGCAATAGCATAATTTGTACTATTCAATGTTTTCTCTTCCGCAGGATAAGGCATTCTTAAAGGAATTAAACCGTTATTTAAACTCGCAGAAACGGGTTTTAGTTTTGGAAACCCTGTTCTTCTATATTCAATCCATCCTTCATAACCATTTATAAAGTTAGCAATCCATTTCTGTGTAATAATTTGTTCTAAAGCAATATCAGCGCGGTAAGCCGCTACCTCTGTTAAGTAGTCATCAGGTAAACTCACCCCCCAATAATCAAAAGCACTTTTAACTGCTGTATTATAAAGTAACCCAGCGTCATCAATTATCAATCCTTTTAAAGCCGCCTCTGCTAATAAAAATTTAGTTTCCCAATGCGTCATATAATTTATTTTCAATTTTCCTGTTTCTTCTCTAAAAATGGTGCCAGCCAATGAATAATCACCAAGAGAAATAGTTGTTTGTGAGGCATCTATTCCGTTAATTAAACCATTGTATTCATTGGTAGAGTTACCAAAAGGACGAAACAATATTTTTATTCTAGGATCATTTAAGTTTACTAAAACATCTTCTAAGGTTTCTGAAAGCACAAAGTTGTTGAAATCTCCTGCACGTAAGCGAGCCATTCTAAAGTTATTTGGTTCACCATCTGTAAATTGGAAAATTGCATTTTCATTATTAGTAGAAATATAATTTCCGTCAGAAACTATTGCTTGTAAAGTTGAAGAAACATCTTGTTTAGAAGAAATTCTTAACAAAGCCTTTATTAGAAGAGAGTTTGCAAATTTAACCCAATTTAAAAGATTTCCGTTATATAAAACATCACCCTCAAGAGGTAAGTTTCCAGCATAATTTTCTATGGCTATAATTCCTTTTCGCAAGTTATCCAGTATACCTCCTTCATCTAAATAAATACTTTGCTGTTTATCGTATTTAGGAGTTATTGTTTGTTGATTCCCAGAAAACGCTTCACTATAAGGAACATCGCCAAAAAGATCCGTTAAAGCCATGGTCATATAAGCTTTAAAAATTAAAGCAGGTCCTTCGTAAACTGAAAATATAGATTCCTGCTGTGCCTTATTTAAAATAATCTCATTATCACGCAAATTGGTATAGAAAATCGCCCATGGATTTCCTCCAAGTTGCGGTGATTTCAAGGCATGTCGATCAAATAAATTAAAATCTAGTGCGGTAAGTTGTTGGCTTAATAAGTTTCCAGCAACAAAACCTTCGTACGACATAGCTTCTCCGTAATTGTAAATCACCTTTCTGAATAACAAACTTGGGACTACATCTACTGGAAAATTTGGATTTGTATTAGTCTCTCGGAAATCTTTAGTACACCCGAAACTAGTCAAGATGATAAGAATATATATAAAACGTTTCATTTTTTAATAAGATTAGAAGTTAACACCAAGTTTAAAACCAAAACTTCTGGAAGAAGCATAAGACATGTCTTCAACACCTCCAACAATACCTTCTCCTTGAACAGCAATTTGTTCTGGATCAAAATGAGGAATATCGCTAATAGCAAATAGGTTTCTTCCAATGAGAGATAGGTTTACCTTCGCTCCATTTTTTACAAAGTCAAATGCATTGTTTTTCAAATGGAATGTATATCCTAAAGAAAACTGACGAAGCTTTAAAAATGAAGCATTATATACATTGTTTTCTTCATGATTTCTATCATAAAACTGACGATAATAACTTTCAGGAGTTACCGCTGTAGTATTAGGAGTGTATACTGGATTTTGAGCGGTTCCTGTATTCACAACACCCTGAGCAACAATACCCGCTTCAGGTCTGTAAGCAGTCTCTTCTAGTTGACCACCAACACCGGCAAGGGATAAAGTTCTTGAAACCAACTCTCCTCCTTGACGCCAGTCAAATAAGAAGCTTAGATTCCAGTTTTTATAGCTGAATTCGTTATTAAAACCAAGAGTGAAGTCGGGATTGTAGTTTCCTAGTTTTTTTAATGTTGGATCAGCGATAAATCTTCCCTCGGGAGTCAAAATAAAGTCTCCGTTTTCATTTTTTAAATATCCCGTACCATAAAAATCTCCAATTCTTCCACCTTCTTCTACTTGAAACCAAACTGTTTGATCAGGATTATTATATACCCTCGAATAAGCTAAAGTCACTCTTCCATTATTTTGAGGTAAAGATTCAATCGTAGAAACATTTCGACTGAAGTTTAAGGAAGTATTCCACTTAAAACTTTTGTTATTAATAAGAGTACTGTTCAATACAATTTCAATCCCTTCTGATCGCACCTTACCTCCATTCACAACTTGTTCGTTAAAACCAGATGATATTGGGATCGGTAGCGATAAAATTTGATCCTTAGTCAAATCATTATAATAGGTTACATCAAAGTTTAATCTATCGTTAAAAAAACGTAGATCTGTTCCTATTTCAAAAGAAGTTGTTTTCTCAGGTCTTAAGTTCGGATCCGGAATAAAATTCTGACTCGTAAAACTTGGTTGAGAATTTACATTTGCTGTTGGAAGGAACGTTCTTGAGGTTTGATAAGGATTTGTATCGTTTCCTACTTGAGCAATACTAGCTCTTAACTTTGCAAATGATATTGCATTCGGAAGTTGCAATAGATTGCTAACAATTAAACTCGTTGAAGCTGAAGGATAGAAGAAAGAGGTATTCTCTGCTGAAAAGGGAGTGGCTAAAGCACTTGACCAATCGTTTCTACCAGTAATGTCAATAAATAGGGTATTCTTATATCCAACTTTTAACAATCCGTATAAGCTATTGATTCTTTTCTCAGAAGAGAAATCAAAGGTTTCAATAGGGGAAGCAGCATTGTTAAAACTGAAAATTTCAGGTTGTGCTAGTTGTGTTGTTTGTGTTTGCTTTGTTGTGGCTTTCTGACGAAGTTGATTTCCCCCTAAAGAAATATCAACATCAAAATCAGTTATTTTCTTAGTATAGTTCAGTAAGAAGTCTGTGTTGATTTCTCGATAACTTACATCGTGTTCTGCATAAGCACCGTTTCTAAATCGGTTGGTACTAAAGTTCCTTAAAAACCTTCTTCTTTCTGTTGAGTAATCCATTCCTGTTCTCAACGTTGCAGATAAATCTTTTGTAATTTGTTGCTTTAAAGATACATTTCCGAAAATACGATCTCGGTTGAATTCATTTCGGTTTTCATGTAAAATAAAGTAAGGGTTGTCAAAGAAAGTATAATTGAATGAATATTGTTGTCTTCCTTCCAATCCAGGTTGCCAATAATTTCTCAGGTTATCAATATTTAAAGACCTCGGTCCCCAAGCAACTAGTGAATAATTTACATTTTCGGAGCCATATCCATTCGAAGGCCTATTATCACTAGTACTATTTACATAATTGATATGGGCTGAAACTGTTATTTTATCTGATGGAAGAAATTGAAGATTGGTTGTAATAGTCTTACGCTTTAAATTCACTCCAGGTATAATAGATTCACTATTTAAATCTGTAAAGGAAAGTCGATAATTTCCTTTCTCAAATCCAGAACCGATAGCAATATTATTAATGGTAGTTATTCCTGTCCTATAGAAGTTTTTAAGATTATCTGGATTAGAAACAAAAGCAGTCGGTGTAATTGGTAAGCCACTATAAAGTGAAGTGTCTCCACCTCTTACAATTGTTCCATCGGGTAAGTTAACAGGACTGTCAAACTGAGGAATTTTAGTACCTTGGTTTAACCTTGGTCCCCAGCTATAAGTAATATTGTCGTTAATTCCTGCACCTAACCCATCAACAAATTCAAAATTACCTGAGTTACCTTGTCCATATAAATTTTGAAACTGTGGCAACTTAAAAGCCGTATCGATAAATAAAGAAGAATTTAGATTCACTGAAAATTTATCTTTAGCTTTTTTAGTATTGATAATAATAACACCATTCGAAGCTCTTGTCCCATATAATGCCGCGGCACTAGCACCTTTTAATACAGATACCGATTCAATATCGTCAGCATTTACTTCCATGGCCCCATTTCCAAAATCTACTTCCTGAAAACCAGTAGCGGCTTCATTGGTGGAATTGAAAACCGTATTGTTATTAATAGGTGTCCCATCTACAATAAATAGTGGGTTATTATTAGTAAATGATTTTTCACCTCTAATCACAATTTTCGAAGAAGATCCAACTCCAGTTGCACTTCCTGGAGTAATTGAAACTCCAGCAAGTTTACCTGTAAGATTGTCTAAAAAGTTTACGGCTTTCACTTCTGCAATATCCTTTTGTTGAATACTTTGAACTCCGTATCCCAGTTCTTTAGATACTCTTCTTTTATTTAAAGCCGTAATAACAACTTCTCTTAGTCCAGTTGTTACTTCAGATAGCGTTATGTTAATCCTATTTTTACCCAATGTTTTAATCTCTCTGGTTTGATAACCAATCGACGAAAAAACCAGGATGCTTTTTGAACTAATCACTTTTATAGAATAATTTCCATCACTATCGGTCACAGTTCCAACATTGGAGTTTTTAACAGCTACATTTATATATGGAATAGGACTCTTATCAAGTTCTGATATCACTGTTCCAGTTATTATTTGTTGTGAATAAACATAATTTATAACAAATAATAATAAACCTATTAAGATATTCTTCATTTAGAGAAAATATTTGACATAAATTTATCGACTCTTTTGTTAACACAAAAAAACCGATAAATAAAGTCGATATCAAAAATTAAACATTACAAAATAAAAATAAAAAAACCACCAAAAAAATCGGTAGCTTTTTATGATATTCAATAAAATCTAATCTTAGGATTATTTTTTTCCATTTGATGTTTTAATATATTTTTCTAACGCCATTGTCATAGAGGGAGTTTCTGGTGCCGGAGCAGCAATATCTACTCTTAAACCTCTATCTTCTACAGCTTTTTTGGTAGAATTTCCGAAAACAGCAATTCGAGTATCGTTTTGTTTGAAATTTGGAAAATTCTTATACAAACTTTCAATTCCTGAGGGACTAAAAAACACTAAAATGTCATAAAAAACATTTTCTAAATCTGATAAATCACTAACAACAGTTCTATATAAGTCTGCTCGCGTCCAATTAACAGCCAACTTATTTAACTCATTAGGGATAAGGTCTTTTAATTTATCTGAAGAAGGTAATAAGAATTTTTCATCCTTATGCTTTTTAATTAATTTAATTAATTCGGGAAATGTTCTCGTTCCCACATAAATTTTACGTTTTCTATAAACAACGTATTTCTGCAAGTAATATGCAACAGCTTCAGACTGACAAAAATATTTCATATCATCTGGGACGGTAAAACGCATTTCTTCTGCAATTCTAAAGAAGTGATCAACTGCATTCCTACTCGTTAATATGATAGCTGTGTAGTTGTTCAAATCAATCTTTTGTGCTCTAACTTCCTTTACAGGAACACCTTCAACATGAATAAAAGAGCGGAAGTCTACTTTAATTTTAAGCTTATCTGCTAAGTCAAAATAAGGAGAAGTTTCTGTTTTGGGGGCTGGCTGGGATACTAAAATAGTTTTCACTTTCATAAATTTCTCTTTACGTAGTTGTTGTTTTATAAAGAATCAATAGCGGTGCTATTTCAAGTGTGCAAAAGTACAAAATAAAATAAAACAACTTACCTAGAATAAGTCTTTTATTGTTAAACAATATTAACAGGAATCTAAAAAGTATCAAAATAGTTAAAATCATGATTAAAAAATAATTGGTCTTGATAGCAAACTCATTCACAACAACAACAGGATAAATAAGCAGACAAATTGTGGATAGATAACTGTATTTCAATTGCAAGAAATAGTTAACCTCCTCCTTTATATCTAAAACACTTGCTAGAAAAACATCCGTAAAATATTTAAAAATCAAAAAACAAAAAACCACAGAAAAAATTTTTAAAAAAAAATAAAAACCAATATTACTGGATAGATGATTTACAAATAGTGAATATATTATAAGAGAGAATATAATAGTACTAAACAAAAAAAGTGTTAGTTTAAAAGGAGAGAAAACACTGATAAATTCACTTTCCTTTTGTTTAAAAAAACCAGGATTAAAAAACGCAATACAATAACCCGCCAAATACTTGGGTTTCAGTAGCTTTAAAAAAGCTAAAAGAATAAAGGAAAATAAAAGTACTAGTATAATCCAATTTTCTTTCTCACTATTCAATTCAATTGCTTGCAAAAAAAAAAATTAAAACAAAAATACATGATTTTACTAAGTATTCATATGGCGAACCAAAATTAAGCAAAGAAACACATAAAAAATATTAAATAAAATATATTCAATTTTAAAAAATTAGTTTTTTTATCAGGAAAAACTAGCAACAAATTAATGTATATTTGTACTTATTTCATAAAAAAATCTGATGTCAGATACAATTGTTATTATTCCCACTTACAATGAAAGAGAAAATATTGAACCTATAATAAGGGCAACTTTTAGTCAAGAAAAAAAATTTCACATTTTAGTTGTTGATGATAATTCTCCAGACGGAACTGCAGCCATTGTGAGAAAGTTGCAAGAGGAATATGAAGGACAATTGTTTTTAGAAGAAAGAGCCGGTAAAAATGGTTTAGGTACAGCTTATATTCATGGATTCAAATGGGTACTACTTAAAAAATATGATTTCGTAATAGAAATGGATGCCGATTTTTCACATGACCCTAATGACTTGGTAAAACTTTACAATTCATGCAAAAAAGAAGGAGCTGATGTATCCATTGGGTCTAGATATTCAATTGGAGTAAACATAGTAAACTGGCCAATGGACAGAGTACTTTTATCATATTTCGCATCAAAATATGTGCGTTTTATAACGGGGATACCAATACACGATACAACTGCAGGTTTTGTGTGCTGGAAACGGAAAGTTATTGAAACTATAAACTTGGACAAGGTAAAATTTGTTGGATATGCTTTTCAAATTGAAATGAAATACAAAGCCTGGAAACACAAATTTAAAATAAACGAAGTTTCTGTTATATTTACTGATAGAACTAAAGGAGAATCTAAAATGAGCGGTAGCATATTTTTCGAAGCTTTTTTGGGTGTTATAAAGATGAGATTAACCGGATTACCTAAATAATATGAAATCATACCTGATAAAAAAAGCAAAAATTGTAAACGAAAATAAAACCTTTGTTGGTGATGTTTTAATTGAAGGTGCTTATATAAAACAAATAGCTGAAAATATTGAATTTAATGACGCTATCATTATTGATGCATCAGGAAAATATTTAATTCCTGGAATGATCGATGATCAGGTACATTTCCGTGAACCCGGACTAACACATAAAGCAAACATCGGAACAGAAAGTAAAGCAGCTGTTGCTGGTGGTATTACTTCTTTTATTGAAATGCCCAATACCATTCCGCAAGCAACTACTCAAGATTTACTAGAAGATAAATTTGAAATAGCTAGTAAAACGTCTTATACTAACTATTCCTTCATGTTTGGAGGAACAAATGATAATTTAGAAGAATTATTAAAAACAGATCCTAAAAATGTGGCTGGAGTAAAGTTATTCTTAGGATCATCAACAGGGAACATGTTAGTGGATAATGAGGAAGTGCTAGAAAAAATTTTCTCATCAACAAAATTACCTATTTCGGTTCATTGCGAAGATGAAGAAACAATCCGCAAGAATACCCAAGAATTTATTGATAAATATGGTGAAGATATTCCTATTAAAAATCACCCGATAATTCGAAGTGAAGAAGCTTGTTATTTATCATCATCAAAAGCTATTGAGCTTGCTAAAAAAACAGGGGCGCGATTACATGTTTTTCATCTTTCGACAGCAAAAGAAATGGAATTATTTAGAAATGATATTCCGCTAAAAGAGAAACAAATTACAGCTGAGGTCTGTGTTCATCATTTATGGTTTTCAGATAAAGACTATGATGAAAAAGGAACGTTAATTAAATGGAACCCTGCTGTAAAAACAGAAAATGACAGGGATGCTTTATGGGAAGCACTGCTTGATGATCGCATTGATGTAATCGCAACAGATCACGCTCCTCATACGTTTGAAGAAAAAAACAATAAATACACCAAGGCTCCTAGTGGTGGCCCTCTTGTTCAACACGCCGTCATTGCTATTCTTGAAAAAGTAAAAGAAGGCGTTATACCAATTGAAAAAGCTGTTGAAAAAATGAGTCATAATCCTGCGATTCTTTTTAATATAGAAAAAAGAGGTTATATCAAGGAAGGGTACTACGCAGATATAGTCCTAATTGACCCTAATCAAAACTGGATGGTAGAAAAAAACAATCTTCTATATAAATGTGGATGGTCTCCCTTCGAAGGACAAAAGTTTTCTACTAAAATAACACATACTTTTGTCAATGGTAACCTTATATATAATGATGGTATATTTAATGATCAAGTTAAAGGTAAACGCTTAGTATTTGAAAGACAATGAAAAATATAATCTTTATTATTTTCTTAAACCTTTTGGTATCTTGTTCGAGTAATACTATCTATGAAAAACCAAACGATTTAATTCCGAAAGATACAATGGTAGCTTTTTTAACAGATATGTATATAGCATCATCCGCTAAAGAATTAAAAAACAAACTTCAAAAAAAAGAACCTAGTTATATTTTTCTAATCTACGATAAATATAAAATTGACACTACCAGATTTGATAAAAGTAATAAATACTATACCTCTAGAGTAGATGAATACTCTGAGATTTTAAAGCAGGTAAAAAATAATATTGATAGTCTTAGCACTTTATATCGTAATAAAAAAAGAGCCAGAGACTCTGTAAAGGTGGAACCTAATGATATTATAAAAACAAAAACCCCTCTCATTTCGAGACCTAAAGATACTGTAAAACCTAAGGATTTAATTCCAAAAGACACCATGATCGACATCATGAAGTATGTACAGCATTTTCAAAAAAAAATGGAAGTAAAAAAACCTAATAAGCTAATTAAAAACCGTATTTACTATTTTGATTCTATTCAGTCAAAATATAAGATTGATAGTTTAAGGCTCGATAAAAGTAGAAAATACTACATGTCTCAAAAAGATCTATTTACTGAAATGCTAAAAGAAACTAATAAAAGTAACGATAGTTTAATAGAAAAAGAGACAAAATCAAGAAAACAATTGTAATTCAATAACATATTTTATTTATACAAACCTAAAAACTTATTATAAGATTTATTGTCTATTCATTTTTTTCAATTTATAATCCTGACAAATAAGAGCTATCGATTTTGCAATAGGCGTAAACTCATGACTAATTATTTGTTTGATTTTTTCTGAAGTGTAAAACGATTGAGAATGAGATGAACGTGCTGAATTTTTTGTTAGTAGTGGCTTTTTTCCCGATAATTTGGTTATTACCCAGTCAATTCTCCAAAAAAATTCAGTAAAAAATTTTCCAATTTTTACATTCGGAGCTTTTTTATCAAATTCTTTTGCTATCATCGTTAATATTTCTTTGAATGACTTATTCTCTGAAACAAGAATAAAACGCTCATTATCAATACTTGATTCTACCAGACTAATCATGGCTCTAACAACATCCTTTACACATACAAAACCTGTAATTCCATTCGTATAAAATTTAAAATTGTTATCAACTCTCTTAAATAGTAAACCAGATCCTTCATTCCAAAATCCACTTCCAAGAATTACGCCTGGATTTACAATAACAACGTCTAGCCCTTCCTGACTACCACGCCAAACTTCCATTTCAGCTCCATACTTTGAAATTGCATAACCATGTTGACTACCATCATCAGACCACTCATTATCTTCATTTATATATTTTTCATTTAAAGAATCTCCTATAGCTGCAATCGAGCTTACAAAACAAAATTTTTCTATTTCAAAATCAATAGAAAAATTAATCATATTAGCTGTTCCATTAATATTTATATCACGCATTTTTTTATAGTCTGATGGATCAAAAGAAACTAATGCTGCACAATGATAAACTTTAGTAACTGGATATGAAAAAACTCTACTTAGAGATGGAATATCCGTAATATCAGCTTTAATCCACTGTATTTTATGAAAAATCTCATCAATATTATTGCCATAGTATAAGAAAACTTTTTTTACACTTTCTAATTTTTCTTTTCTCCTGTAAATAGCTAAGATACTGTCATTAGACAATGCTAAATGATATAATAAATGCGATCCGACTAATCCTGTTCCTCCCGTTACTAAAATCATATTACGAAAATAGAATTTTTTGTTTGATAAATGTATCTTTGTTTACTTAAAACGATAAAGATATGACCAAGAATTTAATTGAAGAGTTACAATGGCGTGGAATGATTCACGATATTATGCCTGGAACAGAAGACCAATTACAAAAGGAAATGACGACAGCGTATATTGGTTTTGATCCAACTTCAGATTCGTTACATATCGGTAGTTTAGTCCCTATCATTTTGTTAGTACACATTGAAAAGGCTGGGCACAAGCCAATTGCTTTAGTAGGAGGTGCAACAGGAATGATTGGTGATCCATCTGGAAAATCAGATGAACGTAATCTCTTAAATGAAGAAGCGTTAGCGCATAATGTTGCTGGAATTAAAAGAACATTAGGGCGTTTTCTAGATTTTGATAATGGTGCTGAAAATTCTCCAGTATTGGTGAACAATTACGATTGGATGAAAGATTTTTCATTTATCGAATTTGCTCGTGATGTTGGAAAAAGAATTACAGTAAACTATATGATGGCAAAAGATTCTGTAAGAAAGAGGATTTCTGGCGAAGGTGGAGCTGGAATGAGTTTTACAGAATTTACTTATCAGTTAATTCAAGGATACGATTTCTATCATTTACATAAAGCGCACAATTGTAAACTTCAAATGGGTGGTTCAGATCAGTGGGGAAATATTACTACTGGAACTGAATTAGTGAGAAGAATGAATGTTGGAGAAGAGGTAAAAGCATATGCAGCTACTTGTCCATTGATTACCAAAGCAGATGGTTCTAAATTCGGTAAATCTGAAGGCGGTAACGTATGGTTAGATGCTGACAAAACATCTGTATATAAGTTCTACCAGTTTTGGTTAAATACTTCGGATGAAGATGCTGAAAAGTATATTAAAATCTTTACATTCTTAGATAAAGAAACCATTGATAGTTTAATTGAAGAACATAAAGAAGCACCTCATGTAAGAGTTTTACAAAAGCGATTGGCAGAGGAGGTAACGATTTTTGTACATTCAAAAGAAGAATTAGATAAAGCAATTGCAGCGTCGAATATCTTGTTTGGGAAATCTACTGCGGAAGATTTAAAGGGTTTGGATGAGCAAACATTCTTAGATGTTTTTGATGGAGTTCCTCAAGCTTCTGTTTCTAACGAAGATTTTTCTGAAGGATTGGATATGATTGGTGCATTAGCCGCTAAGACAAATTTTTTAAAATCTAATGGAGACGCGAGAAGAGCTTTAAAAGAAAATTCTATATCTGTAAATAAAGAAAAAGTGAAAGAAAGCTATACTATAAGCAATAAAGATTTAATAGCTAATAAATATGTTTTGCTCCAAAGAGGTAAGAAAAACTACTTCTTATTAAACGTAGAACAAGTCTAAGAAACAGCCTTGAGTTCAAATATTAAAGGGCATCTTTTACAATTGATGCCTTTTTTCAAATATTTATTACAACATTTGTTCTTTGGTTTTATACAATTTGAAGAACACAAATCACTGCACGAATTACGTATATTAATATTTGTTAATTCCGAGCTAGAAACGGACATCAGCTTTTTAATATCTTGGTAAAAAACAATCATCTTTCTAAGTAAATCATTGCAAATATACGTTTTTTATTTAGAATAAATTAAAATTAAACAAAGCCTCATTAATTTTTCAAAAATCGCCTTTATTAAATCATGCAATTTTTATTGCGAAGTTCTCTAAAATTTACACTTACTTGAACAAGCAATTAAATTTGAAAAACTAACTGATTACCACATTAAGATATTCAAGATATAAACACTATCGGTACATCAGATATAGAAAATCATCTGATTATAAGTATGTCAAGTCGATAATTTGATCTTTTAAAAAAACATAAAAAACTATCTTTCAGAAACTTATTTAAAAAAAACAACAATTAAAATATTTCTTTATAAGAAATTTCATTTTGTTAGGTATCCTTACTATATTTGCATTGTTAACTTTATAAAAATTAATTATGACGTAATACATCTATTTTAATCAAAAAAATATTCCTTAAATAACACATAGGTGATATTAGAAATCATTTCTAATACTCAGCATAGAAATTTAAAAAATTAATAATATTAATCAATTAAACTGATGTTTATAATTAGAATAATTTAAATCAGAAGTGTTCCTTATCGAACATTTTTCCTTCTTATCTAGAAATAAAATTCATGATGTTTTTTTTTGAAAGAAGGACGAGGAAAGCTATTTTTGTTACGCAAATTTCTGTTTAAAATTTATTTCTTAAACAACTATAAATCTTGTTAAAAAATATAATAACATATCTTTTTGTATTTCTTTACTTTATAGCCATGCTTAGGCCTATCAAAGCCTATGTAGAGTATGTTATAAATTATGACTACATTTCAAAAGTGTTGTGCATTAACAAAGATAAGCCCGAAATGCGTTGTAACGGAAAATGTCAATTAGTGAAGAAACTTAAGCAACAAGAGGAGAACGATTTTAAATCGTTAGAGATTTTAATTGAAGAGTATCCGATTGGTTTCATATCCATTTTAAGTTTACAAATCCCGCAGCATAGCTTTTCACTTTACTTAAAAGATCACTTTAATCATATTGAAAATTACTTTTATTTAAGAATTCAAAAAGTATTTCATCCACCAGTTACATAAAATCGTAGTGTATATAGAAAAGATGTTTTTACAACTGTATGTGTTTTAGTAGATACACATTGATGATACTACTAAGCATTATTTCTTATATATACTTATTTTCTTTACCCCTATTATGTGAGTGACTATTTGTCTTCTACAATCTATGGTACTTGAAACATAGATATGTATTAGATGGCAGATCGCTACTTGAAAACACCTAAACAAATACTTTTACCTATTCTACTCATGTTTCATTGGGAGTAGATGTATTAAATAACAAAAAATGAAAAAAATAACAATACTTATAATCACCCTACTTATAATTACTTCATGTGGTAACAATGAAGAACTAGACTCTATTTTGGATGGAAAAAACAATGTTAAAATTGAATTTGATAATGGATTCAAAAATGATAAATTGATATTAGGATCAGCGTATACTAATGCTAATGAAGAAATATTAAAAATAACCTCTTTTGACTATATCGTAAGTAACTTTACTTTAATCTCTGATAAGGGAGAAGAAATAAAATACCTTAAAGAAAACAACTACTTTATTATTAGCGAAGGCGGAAATGATAAAATCAAGAATACTGGAATTATATTAAAAGACATACCTGCAGGAAAATATACAAAAATAAAGTTTGGGATCGGAGTTGACAGAGAACGATTTCTTCAGGGACAAGCAGTTCAAGGTGACTTTTGGACATTAGCAGAAGATTATAATCTTACCTGGAGCTGGCAAGCTGGCTATAAATTTATAGTTTTAGAGGGTACTTTTACATCTGATGATAAAGAAAAAGATGCCCCTTTTATGCTTCATATAGCTAGCAGAGGTAGTAATGGTGACGATCTGTATAGGGAAATTGAACTACCAATGGATTTAGCTATTGTTAGTAATGAACAATCACCTCAATTGCATATCAAAGTTAATGCTAGTGCAATGCTGGATGGTAACGAAAAGATTAAACTTGCTGATCAGTCGACAGTGATGGGAGGACCTAATGCACTAAAAATTGCAGATAACTGTAAAGATATGTTCTTCGTCCATCATGTGCATAATGCAAACCACCACTAAAAAAGAAAATTAAAGAAAGATTGAGTTTTTGACAAACCATATTTAAAAAACGTTTTTTAGCGAGTAACTAAAAAATCAATAAAGTCATGGCTTTTCAGATCTCTTCTCTTCACAAAATCTTAAAATAAATACTACTTTTTCTTTGTACAGGAAAAATATTTGAATGTACCAAGGAGAAATACATCATATGAATTAAACTAATTGTTAATACATGAGAAAACAATTCGTGATATTATTATTAGGTTCTTTTTTGAGCTGTAAAAATCAAGAAGTTTATACGAATGTTGATCTGGTTTTTGAGCAACCTTCAAATTTTCCGGAACCCAGCTATGATTTAAATACAAATCCAATAACTGAAAAAGGTTTTGAATTAGGCAAAAAACTATTTTACGACGGAAACTTATCATCCGATGGGGTAGTTTCGTGTGCGTTTTGCCATCAACAAAAGTTTGCATTTACCCATCACGGACATCGTTTAAGTCATGGGGTAGAAGAACGAGAAGGTAAACGTAATTCTCAACCCATTCAAAATATGGCATATCAAAAACAATTTTCATGGGACGGAGCCGCATTTCATTTAGATTTATTCCCTATCATTCCTATTACAAATCCTGTTGAAATGGATGAAACAGTGAGTAATGTCATGCAGAAATTAAAAAAGAACAATGATTATAAAAAACTTTATGAATTGGCTTTTGAAGATGGACAAATCAATGCTGAAAATACTTTCAAAGCAATGTCTCAATTCATGAATATGATGATTTCGTCTAACTCTAAATATGATCAATATAAGCGAAATGAGAACGATGTAACTTTCTCCTCACAAGAAAAAAAGGGTTTACAACTTTTCAAAAAAAAATGTGCCTCTTGCCATGCTTCAGACTTGTTTACTGATGATTCCTTTAGAAACAACGGACTCCCTATTAATCCTAATATAAATGATTTGGGAAGGATGACAGTTACCTTACTCGAAAAAGATAAATACAAGTTTAAAGTACCTAGTCTACGAAATGTTGAGGTAACTGCTCCGTACATGCACGATGGAAGATTCGGCTCCTTAAAATCCGTATTAGACTTTTATACTAGTGGGGTACAAGAAACAGAAAACTTAGACCCCCTACTAAGAGGTGAAAATCAAACCTTAGGAATACAGCTAAATGAAAAAGAAAAGATCGATATAATAACATTTTTAAAAACACTAACAGATTATGAATTTCTTTCAGACAAAAGGTTTGCTGAGTAAAATTCTCATACTTTTAACACTATTTCTTGCAACTCAAATGATAAAGGCCAATAATCCATGCCCTAAATTTCACCTTCATATAATGGAAGAATGTGATGCTTGTGGCTGTAGCAATAATGGAGGTAGCTTAGGTTTAGGAGGCGTAATAGAAAACAACTTTATAGGTATCAGATACCTACACCAAAAATACCAATCAAAAGATGGTATTTTTGATAACTCTCCAACAATTAATGAATATTTTAATACCATTCAGATTTGGTCAAGAATTCCTGTGATAAAAGATTATCTAGAGGCGCAAATATTTATGCCTATACATTTTCATCAAAGAGTATATTCAAATAAAACAACAAAAATTGATGGGCTAGGAGATATTTCTTTTCTTGTAAATTATACTCTCTTGAACAAAAATTACAGCAAGTATCGTAAAGAAAAAAATAAAATATTCTCCTATAATCATATTTTAAAACTAGGAACAGGGTTGAAGCTTCCTACAGGTACCTTTAATGAAACTATCAATAACGCTGTTAATCCTAGTTTTCAACTAGGAACAGGAAGTATTGACTTTTTAGCGAGTTGTCAATATATATTCAAGCACAATAATTTCGGAGCTACAAACTACCTAAACTATTTTGTAAAGACAAAAAATAGTGATCAATACAAGTTTGGTAATCAATTTAATTTTAACTCCACTATTTTTTATGCATTTGAGGATGTTAAGAAAAATAAATTCGTCCCATCTCTTGGTGTATCTGGAGAGTTTTATCAACCCAATGAAATACTTGGAATTCCCATTAGAAATACAAAAGGATATGCTATCTTTTCCAATATAGGAGCAGAATATAACTCAAAAAAAATTACGCTTGGACTTCTAACGATGTATCCGATTAACCAGGAACTTGCACAAGGTACTATTCAAATAAAATATAGATCAAGTGTCTACCTAAATTATAATTTTTAAATCATAAAAGATGAACGGAAAAAACATAATTCTAATTGTCTGTATTTTTGTTACCCTTACTACAGTAAATTCCCAAACACAATTTAAAGGAAAAATAACAGATGAAAACAATCTTCCGTTAGTAGGTGCTAATATCTTTTCTACTGAAAAAAAAGCAACTGGAACTATTTCAGACACCAATGGAAACTTCATCATAAAATCTTCTAATGGTAATGTAACCATTTCTATGATAGGATATGAAACAAAAAAGACGATCCTTGAGCCTCGTCTAACAAACACTATCATGTTAATCACTAAAAATGAGGGGCTCGAAGAAATCGTAGTTTCAGCAAGTAGAGAAATTCAAAAAAGAAGCGAAGTACCTGCATCAATTGGGTTACTAACAGCAAAACAGATTGAAGAGACAAAGGCTTTTGGTATTGAACAGATAATTAACCAAGTTCCAGGGGTTTTCATGAGTACCTCAAAAGCTTCTGGTAATGAACAACATTTCATGGCCGTCCGATCTCCTATTTCTACAAAATCATTATTTTTATATTTAGAAGACGGATTGCCTATTAGACCTGTAGCAGTATTCAACCATAATGCTCTGTTGGAAATGAATAATACTACTTTTGATAGAGTTGAAGTTTTGAAAGGCCCAGCATCAAGTATTTACGGAAGCGAAGCTATTGGAGGGAGTTTTAACTTCATAACAAAAAAACCAAATGAAGAACTTAAAGGTTCGGTAGGTTTTCAAATCAATAATTTAGGACTTACCAGATATGAAGCGGAAGCATCGGCAACATTGAATAAAAAGTACGGATTTTATGTTGGAGGACATCATGCAAGAAGAGATAATGGTTTAATTGGACACTCCGATTATGAAAAAACAGCAATAACATTTAAAAATGTAAATGACTTTTCTGAAACATTACAATGGATTAATAGCATTACTTTAATCGATTATCGCTCCGATATGTCGGGATCTTTATCTGAAAAAAACTATTTTGATGGCAATTATGAAAGCAATCAAACTTTTACAGAAAGAGTCGCTAAATCGTTCAGATTTAGATCTACATTAAATAAAGCTTGGAATAATTCACACAAAACTGCAATTAATTTTGTTTATAGAAATAACGAAATGAATCAAATCCCATCCTATAGAATCAGACAAAATAGAGTTTCTGGAGTTTTAGACGGTACAGGAAAAGGGGAAATCAATTCTAATAAGTTTCAAAGTTATGTTGGGTTAATTCAACACAAAATGAATTTCGGCTTTGCAAACTCTAGTTTAATTCTTGGAACAACGGCTGACTTTTCACCCCAAACGTATGAGGCGGAAAAAATTGATGTTAATGTAAATACTGCAACGGCGCAAAACGTTGGGTATACGGTAAGAAATGATCAATATATTATGAAATATGATGCCGATATCTTTAATTATGCTGGATACGCTCAATTTGAAATATCGCCACTTAGAAAAGTAAAGCTTACTGCAGCTATACGTTACGATGGCTTTACGTATGACTATGATAATTTAGATGAGGGTAATTCAGGAGTTGTTGACACAACAGTTAGTTATGAAAATATAGCTCCTAAATTAGGTATAAACTTCGACCTCCATAAAAATATTGGAATTTATTCCAATTATTCTAAAGGATTTACACCTCCACAAATAAGTACGTTATTCCGAAACGGAAAAAATAATACAGGGTCAGTTTTCTCATTAAAACCATCGAGGTTTCATAACTATGAAATTGGTGGGTATTTTATGATTCCTTCAAAGTTAAAAGTTGATATTACTTTATACCAATTAGACGGTTTTGATCGATTAATTTCTTTAAGATCTGATGACGGAAGTTTTATTCAAAAAAACGCAGGAAAAACAAGATCTGTTGGAACCGAATTAGGAATAAAATACTCAATATTAGATAATTTAGATATAAATTATAACGGAAGTTACGCTACACATAAGTATATTTCTTTTTTTGAAAACAATATTGATTATTCAAATACAAATATGCAAATAGCTCCCAATTATATAGCTAATACTACACTGAATTATCGCCCAATAAAAGATATTTTATTCACTATTGAACACGAACAAGTAGGTTCTTATAACACAAGTTTTGAAGGACAAGCAATTGTTGGAACTGATAATAGTAATGACCCAATCTTTGGAACAACTAACTATGCAGGTCATAATGTTTTCAATGTAAGAGCGAACTTTACCTATCGTCAATTCGAAGTTTGGGGGCAGGTTTTAAATGTATTTGATAAACTTTATGCTGTAAGAGCTTTATATAGCCGATGGTCAAGAGAAAACACCTACAGTATTGGTAATCCAAGAGCATTTCATTTTGGTATAAAATATAACTTTTAAACTACAGGGGCATCCCCTTGATTTTAAATATGAAAGATAGAAAATTAAATCAATGGTTGTGGAAATGGCATTTTATAGCAGGACTCTTTTCTTTACCATTTGTGATGGTTTTATCTGTTACTGGCGCTGTGTATCTTTTTAACCCTCAAGTTGAAGAAGCTTATAAAAGATCTATGACTAAGGTTTTAAGTAGTAAGGTTTCGAAGCTTTCTTATCAGCAGCAGTGGTTAATTGCAAAAAAGAATATAAAGCAACCATTGAACTCTATAATTGTATCAAATGATGACCAGCTTACTACTGAATTTGTAGCGGGAAGGTTCAGTCATAAAAAATCAGTTTTTGTCGATCCGAATACGGGTGAAGTAACGGGTAAGTTCTCACCGAAAGATACTTGGATGTATACAATCAGAAAACTACATGGTGAGCTTCTAGGCGGTTCTTTTGGAACAAAAATAATTGAATTAATAGCCTGTTGGATGATTGTATTAATTATCACTGGACTCTATATTTGGTGGCCTTTTAAAAAAGAAGTTAGGAGCGTGTTTTTTCCAAAATTAAACAAAGGTAAACGTATTTTTTACAGAGACTTACATGCAATTCTAGGATTTTGGTTTTCTGGATGGCTTTTGTTAGCCTTGGCTGGAGGATTGCCATGGACAGATGTTTTCGGTAGCGAATTTAAGTGGATTCAGAAAATAACAAACACAGGGTACCCTAAAACATGGAACGGCAATGGATTATCCTCAGAACTCCAAAAAAATCCGCTTGCTTTAGATAAAATGATAACAATAGCCAAAAATCAAGACTTAAAAGGAGAGTTGTATATAGGATTACCCAAATCAAAGAAGAGTACTTTTAGTGTTCATAATAAAACTTTCGACTTAAAAGCTCAAAAAATGATACACTTTGATCAATATAATGGAAATTTGATTAAAGCGCATAACTGGGGTGATATAGGCGCTTTAATGAAAGCCAGATTGTGGTTGATGGCATTTCATCAAGGACAACTAGGAGGGTGGAATTTTTGGTTAATGTTTATTATTGCCGTAGCCCTAACCTTTATAAGTTTGGCAGCAATAATGTCATATCTATTAAGAAAACGAAAAGGAAGTTTAGGCATCCCCAACATTCCTAAATCATTTTCAATACCACCATTGCTATATGTTATTATAATTATCCTAGGTATTATTTTACCTCTTTTTGGATTGAGTATTTTAATAATTTATTTAGCAACTATAACCAGTCAAAAAACTTCTAGGCATTAAAATTAATTCCTTAATTTTAAGTTAAAAAAGTAATTCATCTTGCAAGAATTAGTAATTTTAGAGACTAATCACATAATAATTAATAAAAAAACATAAATATGAAAACATCAATATTATCAATTATTATTTTTGTTTTAGCCCTAATCTCTTCAAACGAGCTCAATGCACAAAAATTCCCGAGTTTGGATAAAAGTCCGATGGATGCAGCTTCTTACCCATCAAGCTATCGAAATTCTGACAAAAAAATTAAAATTATATACAGCAGACCTCAACTAAAAAGTAGGAGCCTTTCAAAGCTAGCTCCTGCCAATAAAATATGGAGAACTGGAGCAAATGAAGCTGCAGAAATTACTTTTTATGAAGAATTAAACTTCGGAGGAAAAAAAATAAAACCAGGAACTTATTCTCTTTTCTCTATTCCTAGCGAAAATGAATGGACCATTATTTTGAGTAGTGCCAAAAATGTTTGGGGATCTTATTTTTATAAGGAAAGTGAGGACATTGCAAGAGTTAAAGCAAAAGTATCCGAAAGTAAAAATAATATTGAAGCCTTTTCAGTTACCTTTGACGGAGAGGATGATAAATTTAATATGTATTTGGGGTGGGGTAACACCATTGTAACCGTACCGATAAATAAATAAAGAACTTTCTTCTTTCAAAAAACTTATAAAAGTTGATTTTTAGAAACTCTAAAAATCAAATTATTAAACCGTATTAATATATAAATACGCTTTGTTCTTTTTGGATGAACAAAGCGTATTATTCTTCTTTTCATAAGCAATTTTTATACTATTAAAAGATTGTAGTATACAAATCGTTTAAACACTTCTAATATTATTTTGATATCTGTAATAATAAAACTGAATTTAATTACTTCTTAAAAGAAATAAACACGTCTCGAAAAGAAGTCACGTTTTATAAACACAGCCACCTTTAAAACTGAAAACCAAACAACAACAGTCTTATTTCTTCATTTAATGGCAAAAAATTTATAACTAATAACCATCCATTTTTTTATTAGCTTTTAAGTGAGAAATGAAAAAGTATTTTCTAGTATTAGACCTTATACCATGATGAATAAGACACGCAATAACCTTGTTTAAATTTGACTTCAATTTCTTATTTATCTAGTATTTATAACCCTTTCCAGAAACATCTAAAATGTAGCTAGCATTAGAAATAGTATCACGAATTGCAGTTCAAAATAAAAACTTCTTCGTAAAAAAACTTATTAAACATCTTTTGTCAAAAAACACAATTTTCTGAAATTTATAAAAAAGCTATGAAAATCGCTCTATAGTTTAATCATTGTACATTAAGTGTTTTTTTTCTTAGACATAAGCCAACTACCACTCATGAAATTATCTAATTTTAAAACACTTAAATCAAAAGTATTTCTCATTGATGTTACAAAAAAAATTAAACACACTTTTCAAATTAAACTTTATTTGTTTTATTAAAAAAAATATAATTTTTTGTTAAAAAACAAAAAATAAAAAACAAAAATCCTAAAAAACAGTAATTTAGCCACGAAAATAAAATAAAAAATAAAATGGTAAGCAAATTTAAAATGCTATCGACAAAATCGTTGATAGTAACTGTACTTTTGGCTACTTCTTGTGCCAACGACGATTCTGCAATAACTGCAATTGATCATCAAAATGAAATCTCAAATGACCTAAAAACAAGAAATCGCTCTAAAGATAAACTTTCATGGGGAATTCAAAAAATTGGTTATCAAAATGTTGAAAACGACCAAAATTACTCTGGAAAAAAGATTTGGATTATTGACTCAGGAATTGCTAAAATAGATGCTTTAAACATAAATGAAGATTTAAGCAGAAATTTTGCTCCAGATTCTAATGGCAATATAGACCCTAAAGCATGGACAGATCAAAGGGGTCATGGAACGAGTGTCGCTGCTGTAGCGGCCGCAAAAGAGCTAGGAAATGGCTATACAGGAGTAGCTGCCGGAGCTGAAGTTGTAGCTATTAAAATTATTAATGAAAGAGGAAATATAGCTCCTATCTTAATAGATGCCTTGGCTTATGTAAACGATAAAATTAAACCAGGAGATGTGTGGAACATGAGCTTAGGGTCTTTACGTCCTTTAGATGCTATGGGAAGCGAAGATTTAGAGAATTGGAAAGAAATTCAGATACTTCTTAAAAAACTAGAAAAAAAAGCCCCTGGAACAATTGCAGCAGGAAACTTCCCAGCACCTTTAGATAAATATCCTTATCCAGAAAGTTATTTTTCAGATAATCATGATCAAATTTATATTGTTGGCGCTGTGAATGAAAATGAAAAAGTACTAGGTGCCTTTGGGAAAGTTATCGATTTCTTTGCCCCAGGCTATAATTTACCTATTTTAACCAACAAAGGAGTTCTTGATAATGATAATGATTCCGATAATCAAGGAACTTCATTAGCGGCTCCGCATATAGCAGGATTACTATTTATTGGACATTATGACACAAGTCATTCTATAAAAGAACAAGAATTTCGTGCTGGTCTTAAACAAGAATCAAGACCTATTCCAGTTATACTAAACACTCGAAAATAATACACACTTTTTAAAATAATACTTAAAATTATATTATATAATTTTAAGTATTATTTAATTATAGTACAGTAGTAAGGACTGCCATTATATATATTTATTAAACAATCGTACCCCCCCTTAATGCTTTTTTACTGTTTTTTCTTGTAATTACTCCTCATTTCATTTTTACTTAAGTGTAGAACAAAAGTAGCATTAAAGCCAAAATGAAAATTACCGTCATGAAAATTAAAATTATTTTTTGTTTGAGTAATAAAGGTGTCATCCGCATAATTTCGAACGTTGGTAATTTGAAACTGCAATAATAAATGACTTAACTCCCAATTAACTCCAATCATAAAGGGATTGTAAGATGTGACTATTTTGCTCGTGTTAAAAACCTTATAATATTCTGAAACAAAAGAAACATGCCCTCCAACTTTATATCGAGCTCCAAACCCTAAAGCGAACTGATTTTTGGGTTGCCCTTCAAAAACACTATGATTTCTTGTGATAAAAATAGGAGAAAATTGAGCTGAAAACTTGGTGTTGAATTTCCTTGCAATTAACAGCTGTAAAGTATAACTGTATACTGATGATTTGTTACTATCAGATGTAAGTACCCCATATTGATCGTATTCTTGTAATGCTTCTTTATTCCGATGAGAAATAGTTTGAAGCAAGACCATGCTCAATGGAATTTTTTTAGATTTTTTTAACTGTTTTAAAAATTTATATTTTAAATAACCTTCTGTAATTTTATCAAAATTTGTATAGCTAACCCCCATAGTAAAGTTATTTGTAATGGCATAGTCCAAACCGAATCGAGTACTTACTTCGTCTGCTAAAAATCGTTGTGTTGTTCCTTCCTTATGATTCCAAAACCGATTATAAAGAGATATTTCAAGAGCACCCTGTTTTCTTGTTTCTATGGAGTGCCCTAATCCTATTCTTGTAGTTTTAAAAGTAGCAATTTCATAAACTGGTGTACTTGGAAATTCTTTATCTAGTTGATTTAATAAATCTTGAGCAATAAGAAATGAAGGGAATAATAATAATAATATAAGTTTAGTTACTTTCATATGGCAAATAGTTGAGATTAAACTTTACCAAAACAACTTTGGCAATATTATTAGATAAAATTGGAGGAATTTTAATATTAAAATCATTCACTGTTAAATTAAATTCTCCCTTTAGTTGAATTGCTTCTTTCGATTTTGAAATAGTCGTTTTTACCTCTATTTCTTTCGAAATTCCATGTATCGTAATAATCCCATTAATCAACCGGGTTTGTTCTCCATTCTCTTCTATATTAAATTTTTCAAGAGATCCCTCAAAAGTAGTTTTTGGATACATATCAGATTCAATATAGCTTTCATTGAAATGCTCATGCATTAAATCTTTTTTAAAAACAAAAGCTCTCATCAACATACTGATAGCTATTTTTTGATTGTCAAGATCAATAAGACTTAATACGTGATTATTTTCTGCTTCAATGTTTTCAAAGGAAGCATAAGAAAAGAAAGTGACTTGTCCTTGTCTGGCTATAAATTGATTAGATAACGAATCTCTAGCAAAAGTAGTTGGAAAAGCGAGTAATAAAACTAAGAGTTTATTCATTGTTTTTTAAAGTGTCTAAATAACAGTTTAGAAGAATAATATCTTTTAAATATCCTTTACAAACGCCTTTTATATAGACTAATTGATTTTTTTTAAGTTGATTAACTAATTCTCGTTGGCTTTCATCAATATCACAAATAATACTTGTATTTTCTGAATTCCCTACTAAAAACACAGTTTTTCTATTGTTTAGGAATGAAACTTCTTTAACTCTTCCAAATACTTCTATTACCTTATTTCCATACAAGCTATCTGCTTGTTTTTCGTCATATGAATATAATTTCATAAGACTCTCTGAAGCAATACTAAAACAAGGTTCAGAGTATTCAATTTTGTTTGTATTGGTAAAAAAACAATACAAGATAAATCCAAATAAAAGAACGAAACTACTGTTAATAAATAAATACTGTTTTTTAATCATTAGGAAAAATGAAAAATCCATTTCAAAGAAACTCATTTATTTTAATAAATTTAGCACAATTTTGTTGAGAAAAGAAAAAATGGGTTTGAAAAAGGAAAAAAACGAGTTGTATTTGTGAGTATATGATATAAAAAATGAAGAAAGACAAGTTATATTTATTTACAGTATTAGCCATTACAGTGGTGTTTCTTATAATTTCCGTTGTTGGAGTTCAATATTTTATTAAGGTAAGTGCTAATCAATTAATAGAAGTACAGGTAGAAACGAGTAAAAGAGAAGCAAATGAAATTGCTGGTATCTTGAATTTTCAATTAAAAACAGACCATGATAAGAAAGCTATTTTAAAAAACTTTCAGCAAATCATATCAAAAAGTAGTTCTGATACATGGTTCATTTCTATTTTCGATTGGTCTGGGAAAAAAATATGTCATCCAGATATTACAAAAATTGGAGAAGCTGTAAATTCAAAACCTAATTTATTAGCATCATTGAAAGAAAAAAATAATTCCGAAAATTTACATGATTTACTAGTTTCAAATAGTGCTATTAGAAAAAATGAAAAGGCTATTTCAGAAGTGATACATATTGCACCTGTACAAAGTTCCGACTTGATTGTTGCTGCTAATGTAAATATCAATAACATTCATAAACAATTAAAAAGGTTAAAACGTAATTTCTATATGATTTTTTTAATCATGGGAATATTAGTAATTGTTTTATCATCTGCTGCCGTTAGAATTATTGGAAGTAGTTATGAGAAACAACTTGAAATGAAAAACTCTAATTTAGCTAATGAAGTAATTAATCTTTCCAGATTGAATACAGATTTAATCTCCTATCAAGAAAAAAAAGAAAAAGAAACGAATGAGGTTGCGGTTACTTCAGGAAAAATAAATGAAGCTTCTGAAAATAATAAAATCCGAATTCTAACATATATTCGAAACGAATTGGTACCTGTGCTAATTAGTGATATCGCATATATTTATACTGAAAATACAATAACCTACATTGTTTGTTTTGATGGTAAAAAATCTACCTCAAACTCAAGTTTAGATGAAATTCATTCTAATTTAGACGAAACCCTTTTCTTCAGAGCGAATCGTCAGTTTATTATTAGCATATCTGCGATTAATAAAATCATAAAATATGGAAAAAGTCAATTAAAAATTTTACTGAAAGCTAAAATTTCAGAAGAAATTTTAATAAGCAAAAATAAAGCTGCTGAATTTAAGCAATGGTTAAGTATGTAATATTTTAAATCTGTTTTCTCTTTTTAAACATACTAACTGACCATTTCAATAAAGTTTATTGGTTTTTTATTTTTTTAGTCAATTATCTGCATAGTTAAAAAACACATTTAAAGCACCTTAGCATTTAAAATGGAATAGCGATCAAAAGCTTTTCATCTTCAGGTATTCTCTCAGAGTAGCTCATATGCATTCTGAAAATATTCTTTCTACAAGATTAGTACTCATCAACTTGGTAAATGATAATGTAATTTTTTTAAAAAAACAAAGCTCACTAGGGAGCCACTAACCTTAGTTTAGATAAATGAAGTGCATTAAGTAGAGGCAACGTTTATGTTACACGTATACTCAAGTAATGGGTAATCTATTTTGCTAAGAGGTCAAATTCATTAGAGAAACAATAATTTAATTAGCATCAGGAAATCTTAATTCTTTATTTTTTAATTCTATTTAAGCCACTAAAACAATATAAAATCAATTAAATCTAAATCATTGTTAATTACTATATATATACTAAGAGTCAAATATAATTAAATCTCTCCGACATGAAATAGAGCATCTCCCATATTAATAATTGGAAAATTGTTTTTTGCAATTATGTAACCACTAATCGGAGCTTTAACAGCATAACTTGTTTCTCCATAAGTATCCATAATCCTCCCAAGAACTTGTCCTTTTTCTATAAATTCTCCATTAGCAATTGTGGAAGAAAATAAACCCGCAACTTTCGCCCTCACCCACTTTCTTTTTTTTAAATGTATACTCTCTCGACTACTCTCAACAGCTAAATTATCATCTATCATACCGAAATAATTTAAAACCCTTAACGTTCCTTTGATTCCTTCTTTAATCGCACGCTCATCTAACCTTAATGACTCTCCCCCTTCGTATACAACTACAGGTATATTATTCTTGTAACACTCATTTCTAAATGATTTGGAAATTAATTTTGATCCAAAAATTAAAGGCGCCTTGAAAACCTTTGCCAACTTCAAACTTTGAGGATCCTTTGGGGTATACCTAATTTGTGGAAAATTATTTCGCTGTGCACCCCCAGTATGATAGTCAATTGCAAAATCAATATTTTTAACTAATTCTTTCATCAAATAGAAGGCGATTCTGCTCGCAAGAGATCCTGATCTAGATCCTGGAAAACTTCGATTAACATCCTTTCCATGCATATTTCTTGTCAAATCAAGAAAACCAAAGACATTAAGTAATGGAATTACAATAACACAACCTTTATAAATTTTATATCGCTTATCAATAAGCATCCTTCTAACTAATTCAATACTATTGATTTCATCACCATGCAACCCTCCCTGTAATAAAACAGTCGGTCCTAACTCATCTCCATTAAAAACATAAACAGGTATCTCTATTAATGTTCCTGTTGCTAATCTGTCAATTGGAATTTTGATTAATTTTGACTCTCCCAACTGAACTCTTTCATTTCTTATTTTTATTTCTTTATTTTTACATGCATCACTGAACATTTTTTTCTAAATATTTAATTATCTTTTCTGCTACATTTATACCCGTATATGTTTCTATTCCTTGCAGTCCTGGAGTAGAATTTACCTCAATTAATAATGCCCCTCTTTTAGATCTTATAAAGTCTACACCTGCTACAGGTAAACCTAATAGATTAGCTGCCTTAACTGCCATTTCTTGTTCTCCGGTAGATAAAATTACTTTAGTTCCCTCTCCTCCTCTATGAATATTAGATCTAAAATCATCATCCAAACCCTTTCTCTTCATTGAAGCAACAACTTCATCTCCAACAACCAATGCTCTTATATCCTCATTATTACTTTCTTCTATAAATTCTTGTAATAGAAAACTAGTATTCATTGTATATAAAGTATCGATCATTGACTTAGCTGACTTCTCTGTTTCGGCTAAAATCACCCCCATGCCATGGGTTCCTTCTTGTAACTTAATAATAACTGGCGCTCCTCCAAGTAGCTCAATTTGTTCTTTAATATTCTCTGTATTCACAGAAAAAACGGTGTCTGGTATAGGAATATTTTTTCTGTTCATTATTTGTAAAGTTCTTAACTTGTTTTGAGCTCTTAAAATTCCCAATGATCGCGCTGTGCTGAAAACGCCACTCATTTCAAACTCTTTTACAATTGCAGCTCCATGATTAGTTATAGAAGCCCCAATCCTAGGAATAATAACATCTGGCCAATTAATAATATTATTTCCGTTATAAATAACGTGTCTATCACCCCCACTTAATTTTACCGAGCACTTAGCATGACTAATTACATTAACACGATGACCGCGGTAAATAGCCTCCTCATAAAGTCGCTTAGTAGAGTACACTTGCTTACTAACCGAAAGAATAAAAATATTCATAAACAATACTTTGTTTTTTTGTAAAAACTATTAAACTAAACGAAACTTGACCTAATCATATTTGAAAAGACATAATTTGTCTTTCTTTCTCATCAATCTTATGCTGCTTTTAATTCAAAAGAACTTTTAAATTCGACGCAAAGCATTTTCTATCGTTACAAATCTGATATTTTCTTTAACTTTAAAGCATTCGAAATAAAGCTGTTAAATTAATACTTGTTTTTTATTTTACAACTTTATCTTTCAGAAATAACAATTAAATAAATGAAAACATTTATAAACTTATGGTTATTGTTGTTATCGTTAAATATAATAGCACAATTAAAACCAACTTCAGTAGAAAATATCCAACAATTTTTGAGAAAAAAACATAAACTTGATAGTAGCTCCTTAGTTAAAAGGACTACTTTTAAAAATATTGGACCAACAGTTATGAGTGGGCGTGTTGTTGATATTGATGTAAACCCCAATAATACAATAGAATTCTATGTCGCATATGCTTCTGGTGGTCTTTGGTACACCAAAAATAATGGTAACTCCTTCTCTCCTATCTTAGACAAGTCGCAAACACAAAATATTGGCGATATTGCTGTAGATTGGAAAGCAAATATTATTTGGGTTGGGACTGGCGAAAATAATTCTTCCCGATCTTCATATGCTGGAATCGGTATTTTAAAATCTACCGATAATGGGAAAAATTGGAAGAATATGGGACTGTATGATAGTCACCATATCGGTAAAATTCTTATAAACCCTAATAATACTGACGAAGTTGTTGTTGGAGTGATTGGGCACTTGTATTCTAAAAATATAGAAAGAGGTATTTTTAGAACAACTGACGGAGGAGAAACTTGGCACAATACTTTATTTATAGACGACAAAACAGGAGTTATCGATATTCAGCAGGTTCCTGGTAATTTTAATGTTTTATTCGCTGCTTCATGGGAACGTGAGAGAAAAGCTTGGAATTTTGACGGTGATGGTACTAGATCTGCGGTTTATAAGAGTATCGATGCTGGTAAATCATGGAAAAAAATTTCAAAAAACAATGGATTTCCTGAAGGGGAAGGAATAGGAAGAATTGGACTAGCTGTATTTGATGAAAATAAAGTTTACGCTATTCTTGATAACCAATTCAGACGAAAGGAAGAGAAAAGTAATTCTAACACGTTAACTAAAAAAAAACTCATAAGCATCAGTACTTCTGAATTTTTAAATTTAACTGATGAAAAGCTAAATACCTACCTAAAGACAAATGGTTTCCATGAAAAATACAATGCAAAAAATATTAAACAAAAGGTGCGTTCTGGATCCATAAAGCCAATAGATTTGGTAAAATACTTGGATAATGCGAATGCTTTACTTTTTAACACACCAGTTATTGGGGCACAAGTTTATAAAACAATTAATGGTGGTAATTCATGGAGAAAAACACATAAAGGGTATCTAGATGACTTATATTACTCATATGGTTATTATTTTGGCGAAATAAGGGTGGATCCACAAAATGAAAATAAAATTTATGCTTTAGGAGTACCTATTTTAAAATCAAATGACGGAGGCAAGACCTTTTTCTCTATTAGTAAAGAAAATGTACATGCTGATCATCAAACTCTATGGATCAATCCAAATAGATCAGGGCATCTAATTGATGGGAATGACGGAGGGCTGAATATATCTTATGATGATGGTGAAAACTGGATAAAACTAAACTCCCCTGCAGTAGGTCAATTTTATTCAGTTTACGCCGATAATCAAAAAAATTATAAAATATACGGAGGTCTTCAAGATAATGGGGTTTGGGTTGCCAACAATAATGTTGAAATAAATAAATCATGGAAACAATCTGGCAAAAATCCTTATGAAAATTTAATGGGAGGAGACGGAATGCAGATAGCGGTTGATGACAGAGATCCTGATATTGTTTATACTGGTTATCAATTTGGTAATTATTACAGAATTAATAGAAAAACAAAAAAACAAAAACATATTCAACCAAAGCATGATTTGGGAGAGAATCCATTTCGTTTTAATTGGCAAACACCTATTCTATTATCTAAGCATAATCAAGACATTCTTTACTTAGGAGGAAATAAACTGCATCGTTCATTAAACCAGGGGAACAATTGGGAAACTATTTCTAAAGATTTAACTCAAGGGGAAAAAGAAGGAAATGTTGCATATGGGACTCTTACCACTATTTCTGAAAGCCCATTTAAGTTTGGTTTAATATATGTAGGATCTGACGATGGTTTAATTCACATAACTAAAAATAGTGGTGGGTCTTGGGAAAAAATCTCAAAAAACCTACCCAAAAATCTTTGGGTCAGTAGAATTATAGCCTCTAAGCACAAGCAAGAGAGAGTTTACGCTACGCTAAACGGATATCGCTTCGATCACTTTAAAAGCTATATATATAAATCAGATAATTACGGAAAAGACTGGGTTAGTATTAGCCACAATATTCCAAATTCTCCTGTTAATGTTATTAAAGAAGACCCTTTAAAAGAGAACGTTTTATATGTCGGAACGGATAACGGAGCTTACATTACTTTTGATGACGGTAAGAATTGGAACCCATTTTCGAAAATTCCAAATGTTGCTATTCATGATTTAGTCATTCAACCAAAAGCAAAAGAACTAATATTAGCTACTCATGGCCGCAGCTTATACAAAACAAAAATTTCTCATTTCCAACAACTTAAAAATACAAAAGAAAATTTTCTTTTTCCAATTAATGATATTGATAAAAAACCTAGCTGGGGTAGTTCATGGAGTAAGTGGTCAAAAGCCAACATACCCAAACAAATAATAACGTTCTTTTCAAATTCAGACAAAAAATTAACGCTAAATATTAAATCGAAAAACACTACTGTTAATCAAATAATTACTAATGTGTCGAGAGGTTTTAACTATATAGTTTATGACCTTACTTTTTCAAAAAAAGGCAAAATAGATTATTTAAATTATGAAAAAAAAGCTGAAATTAAAAAAGCTGACAACAACATGTATTATTTACCAAAAGGTAAGTATACCGTTGAAGCTTCCTCAAAAAAACAAACTTTTGAGATTAAATAAATAAAGTCATTAAGAATACTATCTTGCCTAGAAAACATCACTTGCGTACTAAAAGATTAATATCTTTGTGCTATGGGAATAATACAAGTAAATAATATCCGTTTATTCACTAATCACGGATGTTTAAAAGAAGAAGCCAAAATAGGATCTGAATACAGGGTAGATCTTGAAATCAAAGCAGATTTAACAACATCTGCAGAATCTGATATATTAACAGATACTGTCGATTATGTACATTTGAATAATATTGTTAAAGACGAAATGGCTGTAAGGTCTAAGTTACTTGAACATGTTGCGAAAAGAATTTTAAATCGTATTTTCAAAGAATTAAGTTTAGTTCAAGAAGCAACGGTAAAAGTAGCTAAAATAAACCCTCCTATTGGAGGAAATGTTGAAGAAGTGGTGATTGTATTAAAAGATATTCGTAAAAATTAAAAAACATTTGTAATAAAGAATAAAAGGTGTAAATTTGCATCCCGAATCACACCAATAAAGGGTGTCGTGGCCGAGTGGCTAGGCAGTGGTCTGCAACACCATCTACAGCGGTTCGAATCCGCTCGACACCTCAAAAACCTAATAATTTAAAATTATTAGGTTTTTTTAAAATTATTCTTTTACAGACTACTCTTTTATTTTTCAGTAACGATAAATTAATTAAAATTACGCATCTTTGTAGTTATGCATATATATCCTATTGAAACAGGCAACTTTAAATTAGATGGAGGTGCTATGTTTGGAGTCGTTCCAAAATCAATTTGGGAAAAAACGAATCCAGCAGACGAAAAAAACATGATTGAAATGAGCATGCGTTGCTTATTAATCGAAGACGGAAATCGTTTAATTTTAATTGATACAGGACTTGGTAATAAACAGTCTGATAAGTTTTTTGGCTACTACTACTTATTCGGTAATTTTTCACTAGACTCCTCCCTTGCTAAACATGGTTTTCATCGCGACGACATCACTGATGTATTTCTAACACACTTACACTTTGATCATTGCGGAGGTGTTATTCAATGGAATGATAATAGATCAGGGTATATACCTGCATTTAAAAACGCTAAAGTTTGGAGTAATGATAGACATTGGCAATGGGCAATTAAACCAAATTTTCGCGAAAAAGCTTCTTTTTTAAAGGAAAACATAATACCTATTGAAGAAAACGGACAACTAAACTTTATCCATCGTAATGCTAAAGATCAAATAGGGTTTGATGTTATCTTTGTAGATGGTCATACAGAAAAACAAATGTTACCAAAAATCAGTTACAAAGGAAAAACCATTGTTTTTATGGCTGATTTACTTCCTACAGTAGGTCATATCCCGCTACCATATGTAATGGGGTATGATACAAGGCCGTTACTCACAATAAAAGAAAAACAAGTTTTTTTAAATGAAGCTGCCGATAATAATTTCTATTTATTTCTCGAACATGATGCTAATAACGAAATATGTACAGTCCAGCATACTGAAAAAGGTGTTCGTTTAAAAGAAAGTTTTAAATTTACAGACATTTTTAATTAAGATAAGAATTATGAGAATTTTGAAGCCCGTATTTTTTTCGGCTATGACTACCGCAATTTTGACAAGTTGTTCTTCTATAAGTAAAATTCCTGTACCTGCAGGAAATAACAATTCAGTAATTATTGCTCACAAAAAATCACCTTTAACAGAATATCAAAAAAATAACTGGCAACACTTAGACCTAGCTAAAGATACGATTCCAGGAATGAGTGTTATCAAAGCTCACGAGTTTTTAAAAAATAAGATAGGAACTGAAATTGTTGTTGGAGTAGTAGATAGTGGAACAGACTTAAAACATGAAGATTTAAAAGATGTTGCTTGGATTAATAAAAATGAAATTGCTAATAACGGTATTGACGATGATAAAAATGGTTATATCGATGATATAAATGGGTGGAATTTCCTAGGAAAATCTTACACAGAACATCTTGAGTATGAACGGATTTTAATGAATCCTGCTATTGCAGATAAAGAAACTTTAGATGAAGTAAAGGCCTTTCAAGAAAAAAAGGTTGATGAGGCTCAAAGAACAAAGGCCACTTATGGAAACTACGTATTTGGATGCCTTGAATCAAAAAAAATACTGGAAGAACACTTTGGTAAAAATGACTATACTGCTGATGATATCAAAAAAATAAAAGATCCATCTCCAGAATTAAAAAAAGCAGTGGATTTTGCATCAGGTATGTTTAATTATTTCTCTTCGCTAAATGAAGCAAAAGAATACTTTGAAAAAGAACTAAAAAAAGCAGATAAAACTATAAATGGAGATAATCTAAAAAAAGATTATCGTAAAGTTGTAGGGGATAATGCTTACGACATTAATGACAAACCTGGTTATGGAGATGCTAATACTGGTCATTCTGAAAAAGACGAAGCTCATGGATCACATGTTTCTGGAATCATCGGAGCAACAAGAGATAATAACATAGGAATTAATGGTGTTGCTAAAAATATTAAAATAATGGCTGTAAGAACAGTTTCTGATGGCGATGAATATGACAAGGATGTTGCACTAGGTATCCGATATGCTGTAGATAATGGAGCCAAAGTAATTAATACAAGCTTCGGCAAAGGATTTTCTCCAAATAAAGAATGGGTTTATGACGCAATTAAATATGCAGCGAAAAAAGATGTTTTAATTGTAAATGCAGCAGGAAATGATGGAAAAAATATTGATATTGAAAAAACATTTCCAAATGATGCTCCTGATTTAAAAAACGAAATTTCTGATAATTTTATCACTGTGGGGGCTATGAGTGTAAAGTATAACGAAAACTTACCAGCCTCTTTCTCTAATTATGGTAAAATAAATGTAGATGTATTTGCTCCTGGAGTAGAAATTTATTCTACTACTCCCGAAAATGAATATAAAAAGTTTAGTGGCACCTCTATGGCTGCTCCGAATACGGCAGGTGTTGCGGCATTAATTCGTTCTTACTACCCTCAATTAACAGCGAGTCAAGTAAAGCATATTTTAATGAACTCTGGAACTAAAATTAATATGAAAGTTTTAAAACCTGGATCACAAGGGCCATCTTCTTCTGCAAATGATTTGGTTAACTTTTCTGATTTATCTGTTTCTGGACGTATTGTAAATGCCTATAATGCCTTAATAATGGCAGACAGCATGTTGAAAAAATAAAATAACTCATTTAATTTGAGTATCTTTGAAAAGAGCATTTAGTTTAATTAAATGCTCTTTTTATGTAAAGAAATAAAATATAACTAAAATTTATCCGCTTGAAAAAACTAATATTAATAACCTTGTCTCTTTTTTCACTTACCAATATATCTATATCTGCGCAGGAGAAAACTAATAATACAAGACAAGAACAATCTAAAAAAAATAATAGTTATTGGCAACAGCATGTTAATTATAACATGGAAATTGACATGGATGTTAAAAAATACCAATATAAAGGAAAACAACATTTAACATATACTAATAACTCGCCTGACACTTTAAAAAAAGTCTTTTATCACTTATACCTAAACGCCTTTCAACCAGGATCTCAAATGGATATTCGCTCAAGAAACATTCAAGATCCAGATAGCAGAGTGAGTGATCGAATTAGTAAATTAACCTCATCTGAAATAGGGTTTATAAAGGTGAAAAGCTTAAAACAAAACGGAATTAATCTTACTTTTAAAACAGTAGGAACTATTCTAGAAGTTCCTTTAATTACACCTATTAAACCTGGTGAAAGTGTTGCATTTAATATGATATTTGATGCTCAAATTCCTAAACAAATCAGAAGGTCTGGAAGAAATAACAAAGAAGGTGTAGCCTTGTCAATGACTCAGTGGTATCCTAAAATGGCTGAATATGACTTCGAAGGATGGCATACACCCCCATATATTGGTCGGGAATTTCATGGGGTTTGGGGTAACTTTGACGTTACCATTCACATTGACAAAAACTACACTGTTGCTAGTACTGGATACTTACAAAATCCAAAAGAAGTAGGACACGGGTACAACAAAGGAAACCCTATAATTAAGGAGAATAAAAACAAAAAGATTACTTGGCGATTTAAGGCACCCAATGTTCACGATTTTACATGGGCTGCTGATCCAGAATATATTCATGACATATATGAAATGAAAAAAGGAATTTCTCTACATTTCTTTTACAAAAAAAACTTAAGCAAAGAATACATCAAAAATTGGAAAAAGCTACAAAGTAAAACTGCTGATTTAATGAATTACTTTAGTAAAAATATTGGTCATTACCCTTACAAACAATACTCCGTTATCCAAGGTGGTGATGGAGGTATGGAATATGCCATGTGTACACTAATCACAGGTAAGCGAAATTTCGATAGTCTTTTTGGAGTTACTGCACATGAATTAGCGCATACTTGGTTTCAATTTTTATTAGCCACAAATGAAACAAAACACCCGTGGATGGATGAAGGTTTTACGACGTATATTTCAAATAAAGCTGAAAATGACATACTAAATAAAAGAAGAAAAAATCCAAATTTAGGATCTTACAAAAGCTATATGAATGTTGTATATGGAAATATGGAAGAGCCTTTAACTACTCACGCTGATAGGTATCATACAAATACAGCATATGGAGTTGGGAGCTATTCTAAAGGGAGTATTTTTCTCTGTCAACTAGAGTACATCATTGGTATAGAAAATGTAAAAAAAACATTAAAAAGATATTTTAATGACTTTTCATTTAAACACCCTACACCTAATGATTTAAAAAGAACTGCCGAAAAAGTTTCTGACATACACTTAGACTGGTATATAAATGAATGGACGCAAACAACACACACTATAGATTACGGTGTAAAAGAAATAAACGAAAAAGAAATTACTTTAGAGCGTATAGGTAAAATGCCAATGCCTATTGATCTTGAAATCACTTATATGGATAACTCTAAAGAAACCTTTAATATCCCTTTAAGAATGATGAGAGGGAACAAACCTACAGAAGCAATCATTTTAGAGGACTGGACATTTGCACACCCTACATATTCTTTTACAACAACAAAAAAAGTAAAAACTGTAGAAATTGACCCATCCAAACTCATGGCTGACATCAACATGAATAACAATCGTTTATCTGTAAAATAAAACGGTGCTTTTTTGCACAGACTGACTAAGGCTTTTATATAAGGTTTTAGTCAGCTTTTATTTCAACAAGGTTTTTTGTAATTCAGAAGGACTATATCCTGACATTTTTTTAACAAAAAGGCTAAAATTTGACAGCGAATCAAAATTAAACTTATAGCAAATCTCTTTTATATTAAGACTATTAAATATGAGCTCTCTTTGTATCTCAAGAATTAAAGCGTTATGAATAAATTTTAGCGGAGTAACTCCATAAGCCTCTTTAACCAAATCTGTTAATTTCCTTGTTGAAATATGTAACATGGATGCGTACTCTTTTACAGAATACTGATTAAAATATTCATCTACCAATTTTGTATATTTCAACAGTGTTTTATCAACTACCTTATTTCCAACACATTCATCTACCAAATTAAGCTCTAATTCATAAATAATTAATGCCAACAAATGACTCATTCTTTCCCTTATAAACGCGGTTTCAGATTTTTTTAAATCAGCCAATATTTTTATAAATTGAACAATTTTGGTTGTTAAGTCTTCATTATTTTCAAATATAATAGAAGTGTTACTGTAGTACTGCAAAATAGATAAAGAATTTTTTAACTCTCTAGGTATAGATGCATCATCAAATTGAATAAGGTAGCCATCAGCTTCTTTGTCTCGTTTCAAAAGATGTATCTGTCTTGGCTTAACCATATAACAGGCATAATTTTTGATTTCAATAGTCTTAAAATCAATAAGCTGAGTCCCTCCTCCCTTGACAAAAAAAAGCACTTCAAAATATTTATGTCTATGTACTCTTTGAAAATCATATGGATTGTCATGTGATATTCTCTCTATATTGACAATTGCTGAATGTTTAAATCCATGAACTGGAATATCTTTATTTACACACATATTAAGATCAAAATTATAAGCCTTTAAATGTTTTTAATAACCTAACTATCAATTGTTTATTTATTTTTGCAAATAAATAGAAATTTATTAAAATAATGAAAAAAAATTTATTATCATTTTTAACATTTTTAATTGTAAACTTTTGCTTCTCGCAAACTAGTTGGAACGCAGATTTAGCGCATTCTTCAATCGTTTTTTCAGTATCTCATTTTAAAATTTCAGAAGTTGTTGGTAACTTTAATAAATTTGATATCGCTACTAAAACACAAAATGATTTTAAAAATCCTGTTTTTGAAGTGACAATAGATGCCTCCTCAATTGATACAAATCAGAAAGGTAGAGATAATCATTTAAAATCTTCAGACTTTTTTGATGTTACCAAGTTTCCTAACATAAAATTCACTAGTAATAAATTCGAAAAATTAAACGATGATGAGTTCTCTTTAACAGGAGAAATAATACTGAAAGGTATTTCCAAAGAGATCACTTTCAAAGGTAAAATAAATGGAATAATTTCTGACTCTAAAGGTAAACAAAAAGCTGGTCTTTCTCTTAAAACTGTTATTAAAAGAGAAATATTTAAGATAGGCTCAAAAATGTCTCCTATAGGAGATGATGTAAATGTTACGATCAACCTGCAATTACATCAGCAGTAATTTTAAAAGAAATATTTTTAACTTGAATAAGCAAAAAAGACAAAGTTACACTTTGTCTTTTTTGCTTATTCAAGCACGCTATTTCAACTGAATATTTTTGTTTAATTTTGCACATCAATTTCAAGAGAATGTCAGAAGAAAAAAAATCGTTAAACTTTATTGAACAAATAATCGAGGAAGATTTGGCTAATGGAATGCCTAGAGAAAGCTTGCGCTTTCGATTTCCTCCCGAACCCAATGGTTATTTACATATTGGACATACAAAAGCGATTGGTATTAGCTTCGGATTAGGAAAGTATTATAATGCACCTGTTAACCTTCGTTTTGATGATACAAACCCCGCAAAAGAAGAACAAGAATATGTTGACGCTATTAAAAGAGATGTTTCTTGGTTAGGCTATCAATGGGCTAATGAATGTTATTCGTCTGATTATTTCCAGCAACTATATGATTGGGCTATTCAATTAATCAAAGAAGGTAAGGCTTATGTTGACTCTCAATCTTCAGAAAAAATGGCTCTTCAAAAAGGAACTCCCACAACACATGGAATAGATAGTCCTTTTAGAAATCGAGCTGTTGAAGAAAATCTTGACCTTTTTACTAAAATGAAAGAAGGTCAATTTAATGAAGGAACTCATGTTTTACGTGCAAAAATAGACATGAAATCTCCAAATATGTTAATGCGTGATCCCATTATGTATCGTGTTTTAAAAAAGACACATCATAGAACTGGTAACGATTGGGTAATTTATCCAATGTATGACTGGACTCACGGTGAAAGCGATTATATTGAACAGATTTCTCATTCATTATGTTCTCTTGAGTTTAAACCTCACAGAGAACTCTATAATTGGTTTAGAGATAATGTATATGGCTATGGTAAATTAAACTACCCTTTAGCTCCAAAACAACGAGAATTCTCTCGTTTAAACTTGAGTTATACTGTTATGAGTAAGCGAAAGTTAATGAAGCTCGTTGAACAAGGCGTTGTCTCTGGATGGGATGATCCTAGGATGCCCACAATTTCAGGGTTGAGAAGAAGAGGATATACTCCAACAGCAATCAATAGTTTTGTTGAAACTGTAGGTGTTTCAAAAAGAGAAAATGTTATTGATGTAGCCTTGTTAGAATTTAAGATTCGGGAAGACTTAAATAAAACAGCTAATAGAGTAATGGGGGTGTTAAACCCTGTTAAATTGATAATCACCAATTATCCTGAAGGCAAAGAAGAAATATTAATTGCAAAGAACAATCCAGAAGACAACAATACCGATACCAGAGAAGTTCCTTTTTCAAAAGAACTATATATTGAACGAGAAGACTTCAAAGAAGAAGCAAATAAAAAATATTTTCGTTTAACACTTGGTAAAGAAGTTCGTTTAAAAAATGCATATATCATCAAAGGTAAAAATTGTATTAAAGATGAAAACGGAAATATTACAGAAATTCATTGTACATATGATCCTTTAAGTAAATCTGGCAGTGGAACGGAAGAAAGCAAGCGTAAAGTTAAAGGAACACTTCATTGGGTATCTATAAAGCATTCTATAAAAGCTGAAGTTAGAATTTATGATCGCCTATTCTCTGATGAAGCTCCAGACAATCATAAAGAAAAAGATTTCATGGAATTTTTAAACCCAAATTCTTTAAAAGTAATTCATGCTTATGTTGAACCCAGTCTAAAAAACTCTAATATAGGAGATTCCTTCCAGTTTCAAAGGCTTGGATATTTCAATATTGATAATGATTCAGCTCCAAATAACCTTGTATTTAATAAAACTGTTGGTTTGAGGGACACTTGGAATAAATCAAATAATTAAAAAAAGCTGTTTAAAAGACAGCTTTTTTTAATTAATCTCTAATATTTCACTTTGAACCCAATTTGCTCTAAGTTTAAACTCTTGAGGCATATATATAACCTTTTCTGGTTGAACTCTTTTTAAATAATCTCCTGTATCCCACAAACCGTTATCATTTTTATCTATAATAACCCTTATGGTATACTCATCAGGTTCAAGTGACATGAATTTAATTTCTTTAGATAGCCTCACTTTCTTTTCAAGAAAGACTTTATTCTTTCTAAGTAACTGAAGAATTAGGCTTTTTTGCGACTTGTTTCTCACATCTAAAACAATACTCCCATAATCTTCAACATCTTTAGTATTAAACTGGTAATTAAGTGTATCATTTTTGACCTCATATAGATCATTTATTGCATTTGGTAGCAGCTTTAAACTGTAACCCCAGTTATCTTTTGATTTAAAAAGTACGGCTAATTTATTAATATCTATTTTCTTCAAATTAAAAGGAATTTGAACAGTATCTTTATCAGTTAAGTGTATTTTTGTAGAATCTATGCTTTTTATAGGATTGTTAGTCTCTAAAAAAAATGTATCTCTTGGATGTAATATAGATGAAATATTGGATGTAATTTTCAACGAATCTATTTTTTTCTTTCTCAAGCGAACCGTTACTGTATCAATTACTTCATCTTTTTTTACTAAAAAATTTAAAGAATCTACCTCTAAAGGAGTATGCCAGTATAACAAGGTATCTTTTTCTTTTTCATACTTATAGAACCCTTTATAAGAAGGGATAGTTTTAGATAACAACTCAATTTCAACTCCTTTTCTTTCTCCTTCAAAACCAAACTGAATCTTTCCTTTAAAAAGCTCTTTTGCCCTTTTTAGTTTGAATGGCTTCTTTTCTTTGAATAAGCGTAACTTCTCTATAACAATACTATCTTTTGGTAAAGTAAGTGTATCATTCAAAAAACCGATTTCATCTGTTTTAGGGTTGTATAAATAATCATTAGTAGTCTCTTTTAAAGCTATCATAAAATACTTCCCTTCTTTTATATTACTAAAATTAAAATTAGTAGAATCCAAAGTACTAGTAACATACTCAGGTTTAGATTTATATATTATTGAATCGTTAAGTAAATCGCTTAATTTATATAATAAAACACTAATATTTTTTTCTTTTTCTTTATTGTATGAGTGTGTAACTTCTCCTTTAATATTTAAAGAATCTATAGATTTTCCTGTTGAAAATACATATTTGAAACTTTCTAGTTTATTACCCTCATTATTGTCTTGAATTGCATTACCAAAATTAAAAGTATAAGTGGTATTAGATTTTAACGTATCTAATATTTTAATAGTAAAATGCTTGCTTGGCGTGCCCTGTGGATTGATAACTAAGGGAGTTTTTAATGGAGGTGAAACTATTAATTGTTTCATAAGATCTTTTAAAACAACATATTCATTAAAGTATATTTTCACCGATTTTTTGTCGAAATTAATTGTTTTATAAGGAGGATTAGCAGTCACCATAATTGGAGCTTCTTCATCTTTAGGGCCTCCTTCTGGCCTTCCTTTTCTAGCACAACTGAAAAATAACATAGCCATAAAAAACACTACTATTTTTGATATTATCTTCACAAGACAAGTATTTTGAATAAGTATCAAAAGTAGTAAAATAACACTAACTAAAAATTATCCTTTCTCTGTATATGCAATAGTACATATGCTTATTTTGATATTTTTAACTTTCAATAACTCTTCACTACAAGATATTAATGTCCCTCCTGTTGTAATTACATCGTCTAATAATAAAACATGCTTGTTTTCCAAACATTCAATATTGGGAATATAAAATTTACGATCTGAATTAGAAAACCTTTCAAACCTTCGTTTTCCAGTCTGTGTTTTACTTTTTGCTTCCCTTTCAATCACTCCACTCATAAATGGAATATCCAAATGAATGCTTAAAACCTTTCCAAGATAATCAACTTGATTATAGCCTCTTATTTTCAATTTACTTTTATGCAATGGAACAGGAACGATAACATCTATTTTAGTAAATAATTGTAATTTAGTTATTTCATAACATATTCTTCTTCCAAGAAATTCACCTATATTCTCCTGATTTTTGTATTTTAACCCGTGAATTAATTTTTGAGTGATTCCATTTTTAGTGAAATACATAAACGAATAAATGTCCTCTATGGGTATTTTTCCATAAAAAATGCTTTTTAACATTTTTTTAGTTATATCGTTGAAGACTATAACAGGTATATCATTTAAGCAAATAGTGCATAAATGATTTTCCTTTTCTAAAAGTCTTGAATAACAATTGATACATAAATCAGGAAAAAAAATAGAGAGAAGGTCTTTTATTAATTTCATTTTACATCAGCTCTTTTTTAGCAATTTATTAAAAAACAATCAATTAGTGACCAAAACAATCTCTTTTTTCAAGGAAGCTGTAAAAAGCTATAAAACATCTGGAACATTAATTCCCAGCTCTCGCTTCTTAACAAATAAAATGCTCGATAAAATTGATTTCTCAAAATCTCAAATAATAATAGAACTTGGACCTGGGAATGGCGCTATTACGAAAAGTATTTTAGAAAAGTTAAACCCTAAATCTAGACTTATTTGCTTTGAAATAAATGACACCTTTTATAGAATGTTAAAAGAATTTAAAAATCCGCAACTTATCGTACTCAACAAGTCTGCTGAGAATATTATTCAAGAATTAGATAAATTAGGTTTTAATGAAGTTGATGTAATCATCTCAAGTCTTCCCCTTACCATTATCCCTAAAAAAACATCCAACAACATACTCAATAACAGCTACATTTGCCTAAAGAAAAACGGATTATTTATTCAATACCAATACTCTCTATCATATCTTAGAAAATTAAAAAAAGTTTTTGGGAAAAATATTATTTTAGGTTTCGAAACTTTAAATTTTCCTCCTGCATTTATCTATAAGTGCATAAAAAAATAGTTTTTTAGTGAATATCTTCTTAAATTTGAGACTTATAATTCCCCTTACAATGATTTTCAAAAAACTAAAAAACAAAGGGTTAATAGTATTTCTGCTATCACTTGTAACTTTTATTGGTCTTCTTGCGTATCAAAATTCAAGGGACTTTAATATTTTAAAAGCAACGTTCGAAAACGAAAAACAGCAACTTGAAGAAGCCCTAAAAGGAGCAATAAATCAATCCCAAAACTTTTCATCTGAAAATCATAATTTTTCAGTAAAAATGAAGGATCAACTTGAAATAATAAAATCACTACAAGACACTATTCTTACTCTAAAGGCTTCAAGAAATAACCTTATAAAACGTTGCAAAAATTTAGCCTGCGAAAAAACAAATAAACCTCAAGCTAACAACAAGCTAACAACAGAAAATAAAAGCATCAAAACTAAAACCATTAAAAGCAATAACTTATATAACTTTTCAAAGAAAAAAATCACCCCTTCAATATATGATGCTTCAAGTACTAATTTTGATAGAACACGAAAAAAAAGGGAAGAAAATTAAGTATAGTCCATCAATAATATTTTTAAATTAAAATTTCTAAAAGAAGTTTCTTGTAAAGCTATTAGTATTACGTTGTAATCAATTTATATTTTATACTCATAGAACTTTAAATAAAAGATATGAGACAACGTAAAGAACATCAAAAAGAAAAAACAATACGAAAACATAATACTGTAGAACTATAAACGTTAAAAACTTTAATTTACACACAGGTTTATTTTTTTAAAACTTTAAAATCATTAACCTTAATGCAATACGAATATATTTATAGCAACCTTCTTAACACTTTATAAAAATGAAATCAAATACTAAAAAAAACACTTTACTTGTCGTCCTATTATTTATTATACTCTTTTTGTCATTATATAGCTTGAAAACATCAAGTGAAATCAAAGAGCTTCAGAGTGTTTTTAAACAAGAAAAAAAGGACTTAAAAAATGCATTAGATGAGATGATTAATGATTATACTGAAGTTGTAGTAGTGAAAAAAGGACTTTCAAAAAGATTAAGAATAGAAGTTCAAAAAATGAAAAACTTAAGAGACTCTATTTCTAAAATTGAGATGAATAATTATAACTTAATTAGAAAATATAGAAGTAAAATTACAAGTCTAGAAAGAGAAAACAGAAGACTCTTTATAAAAATTGACTCACTAAACTCAGCAAATAAAGATTTAGCTGAGAAAAATATTTTGACTAACGAAATATTAACTCAAAAAGAAACTACAAATACAGAACTAGTTGAAGAAAATAAAAAACTCGAGGCTAAAGTTGCCATAGCCTCAAAAATTGAAATTAGTCCTGTAAAAATAGTTGCCATGAAAGAACGAAGTAGTGGAAAACTAACAAGTACCTCAAGATCAAGTAGAACAGATGCATTCAAAATAAACTTTGACTTGCTTGATAATGAGGTAACTACAGCTGGAAATAAAAAAGTTTATATCCAAATTATTGATGATAAAAAAAATGTGATTACTCCAAAAGGTAAAACCAACCTAAACAACGGTACAAAAATATTATATAGCGATTCTTTGGTTGTAAATTACAACAATAGTAGATTGAGTTTAGTTTCCCTTATCTTAGTTAACCGTGATGATATATTCAAAGGTAAATATACCGTAAGTACCTTTATCGATGGAAACTATTCGGGTAACTCCTCAATTGATCTAAAATAGATTGAAAATAATTTACATTGCATAACACAAAAAAGTGAAGCCTAAAAAACTTCACTTTTTTTTATGTAATTAACAATAGTTTAAAAGCTTCTTTTATTTTTGCAAGATGGCAAAACAAGATGATTTATTTAAAAAAGTAATTTCGCACGCAAAAGAATACGGTTATATCTTTCAATCTTCTGAAATTTATGATGGTTTAAGTGCTGTATATGACTATGCTCAAAACGGAGCTGAGCTTAAGAAAAATATAAGAGACTATTGGTGGAAAGCAATGGTCCAGATGCATGAAAATATTGTTGGCATTGATGCTTCTATTTTGATGCACCCAACTACTTGGAAAGCTTCTGGCCACGTTGATGCTTTTAATGATCCTCTTATTGATAATAAGGACAGTAAAAAAAGATACCGTGCCGATGTTTTAGTTGAAGATTACTGTGCAAAAATTGAGGTAAAAATTGAAAAAGAAATAAAAAAAGCACAAAAGCGTTTCGGCGATACTTTCAGTAAAGATGAATTCGTAACTACGAACCCCCGTGTTCTTGGTTATCAAGAAAAAATTAATACAATCTTAAGTAGACTGGGCAAATCTCTAGAAAATGAAGATTTAGCTGATGTCAAATTATTGATTGAAGAACTTGAAATTGCTGACCCTTTAACAGGTAGTAAAAACTGGACAGATGTTAAACAGTTTAACTTAATGTTCGGTACTCAATTAGGTGCTTCTGCAGATAGCTCTATGCAGGTATATTTGCGTCCTGAAACTGCACAAGGTATTTTTGTGAACTTTTTAAATGTTCAAAAAACAGGGCGTATGAAGATTCCTTTTGGAATTGCACAAACAGGTAAAGCTTTTAGAAATGAAATTGTAGCTCGTCAGTTCATTTTTAGAATGAGGGAATTTGAACAAATGGAAATGCAATTCTTTGTAAAGCCAGGAACTCAAAAAAAATGGTATGAAACATGGAAAGAAACACGCTTGAAATGGCATTTATCTTTAGGCATGGGAAAAGACAATTATCGTTTTCATGATCATGAAAAACTAGCTCATTACGCAGATGCTGCAGCCGATATTGAGTTTAAATTTCCATTTGGTTTTAAAGAGCTAGAAGGAATTCACTCAAGAACCGATTTTGATTTAAAAGCTCATGAAGAATATTCTGGAAAAAAGATGCAGTATTTTGATCATGAAGAAAATAAAAACTACGTACCATATGTGGTTGAAACTTCTATTGGTTTGGACAGAATGTTCTTAGCTGTTTTTGCTAATTCTTTAAAAGAAGAAAAACTCGATAATAATACCACTAGAGTAGTTCTAAAACTACCCTCTGTTTTAGCTCCTATAAAAGCAGCTATTCTACCATTAGTTAAAAAAGATGGTTTACCAGAAATTGCTCGTAAAATTTTAGATGAGTTAAAATGGGACTTTAGTACTACCTATGATGAAAAAGACGCTGTAGGCCGTCGATATCGTCGTCAGGATGCCATAGGAACACCTTTTTGTATTACTGTAGATCATGAAACCATTGACAACAATACTGTTACTATTCGACACAGAGATTCTATGGAACAAAATAGAGTAAAAATAACAGATTTAAAAACTATTATTAAAAAAGAAATTGATATAAAATCATGGCTGCAAAAAATGTAAGGAAAATATAAAAATACATTAAACACCTATCTTTAACCAGATAGGTGTTTAATTTTAAAAGTTATTTTTACTATAATCTAAGAGAAATCAAAAATGAAATTGATAAAAATATTATTCTTGCTATTTATTTTATGGATGGCTACGGGCACAATTTTATTAAACTTAGCACACCCAAAAGCTCAAATCGTTATGGGGTTAGGTGTCCTATACATGGCCTTTATATTAATGCCAATTTTTATTTATCATCGGTATAAAGATGGAAAATATAAAAAATACATTATCAATTCTGATAAAGAAAAAGAAGTTGAAAATTAAATTTTCAACTTCTTTTTCTTTATAATTATAAAATCGCCTAAGTTAGGGTAATAACGTAGGTGAGTAATTTGTTGGAAAGTCTTCTGCTTTTGCTAAAGTGTTTGTTGCATCAGTGAAATTTGATTCATACTTGGCGTCTATTGCTTTTAAAATCGTATTAGCCATAAAAGCATACCCTCTTGCTGTCAAATGAATTCCATCTAACCCCACTAAACCACCAGAAACTAAACTTGTGTTCATGGTGAATTCATCAAAAGCAACTCCGCTTTTTGAAGCTTGCTCCAAAGTCGCTTTAATGTCCGCAAGAGCTAAATCTTTTGTTTGTGCAATATTTCTTATTGACGTGTTATACGAATCAGTTGCTGTAATTACTTTAGACTTTTCATCTGCTGTTAAAACCCATCTATCTTCTAAAGGTTCTGAAACTCCATATACCTTCGTAGGGTTACCCACTACAGCTGTGCCAATAATAGGCTTTGCTGGTAACACTATTAAATCATCAGCAGTAGTTTGTCTGTAATTTAGTAATGCTGGATTAATTGCAGTTAAATCAGTTAAACTTTCATCTAAAATAACTACTGGATTGCCGTCGCCTTCAGTAAAACTAATGGTACGTTTCGCTATTTCAGTATCAGCCATTTCTTGCGTCATTGATGCATTAGCTACCAAATACGAAAACGCTTGTTGTATACCTGCATTGTACGCTTCAAATCCTTGATTTGCTAGTTCTGCAGTAGCCGCATCTAGAGGCACTGGATTATAAGGAATGGTTGTAAAATAAGGCAATGACGTTACATAAGGAATGGTCGTTAACACTCCTTTAGCTCCTCCAGAAGTTAAAGCATCCACTATTAAAGAATAGGTTTGTGCAAAAGTATCTGGATCCGTTATATCTTTCGCTCCATATGTATTAACATCTGAATTTCCTGTTTGATCTTCTCCTATTCCTCCTTCCATTGCGTAATCAAGAACATCATTCCCTCCTACTTCTGAAAGAGTGAAAAATGTAGGTTCTTTTGCTACTACCTCATCTATAACTGAAGACGTAGCAGTAGGTCCCATTCTTACAAAATAAGGATTTGCTGTATTTGTCGCCAAACCTGCCGGATTTCCATAACCAGATGCTAAAAGGTGAAAACTTTTTGATCCTGGAATTCCATAATTATGAAAATCAGGAGCCCCTGTTGCTGGCACTCCAACTTGTGTGGTTGGTATTTTATCTAGCCTTGCTGGTCCTGCACCATTAAAATAAAATCTTGGTTCTTGTACTACAGTAGTACCACTTATTAAACCTCCGATATTATCAGACATTAATGGTTGATTGAAAGCACCACCATTAGCCATTGCAAATTTACCTGCCAGAATATTTGGAAAAGAATTTTCTTGCCCCTTGATAAATAAAGCTCCATCAGTAAAACCAGCAGTAAATGAGCCACCAACAGCAATATATTTTGAAAAATCTAAGTTTGCTACCTGTAAAGCAACTTTCTCTGCCTCTTCAGGTCCTTTAATTTCGGGTAATTCATTGTTCACGTCACAGGAATTCAGTAAAACCCCTAAACTTAAAACCCAACCTATATGTTTTCTCATTGTTAAATTTTTTAATTGTTAATAGTCCAAGAGATGAAATATTGCGATCCTATTGCACCAACTCCAGGCGCACTTAAATACTCTTTTCCTGTTAAATTTGTACCTCCTACTTTAAATACTGATTTAATCGATGGAACAGCATAATTTATCTGAGCATCTAAAACAGTTCTTTCGTCAACAATTCCTTCAAGGAAAGTAGACTCCCAATAAAATTCATTCTGCCAACGTCCGCTAATATTGAATCCGAAATTTTCAAACAAATTAGGATGTCCGAACTGAACTTTTACCTTATGCTCAGGTGTATTAAACCCTGCCTCAAAATCTGGATCCATAGATTTATCAAAATCAAATTTAGACCAGGTATAATTTAAACTTGCATTGAATCCATTGAATACTTTTGTTGATAACCCTAAGCCTACACCATAAGAGCTTACGTCAGCCACAGAATTTGTTTTTACACTAAATGCTGCTGATTGATTTTCTAAAGCACCTATTAATTCAGATTGATTATTTACATTTACGTTATTCGGATCTAACAATACTAAAATATCTTTAGTTGCAATAAACTTATCATAGATATTATAATAAGCACTTAAGTCAACTGACAACTTATTCTTTCCTGTCGGAATTTCTCCACGATATCCAACTTCATAAGCTCTCACCTGTTCTGGAGTAACCAACTCTGTAGTAACTAATTCTGGAGTCCCATTTTCTAAAGACCTAGTAGAGTAACCTCTTTCAACAGCATCTCTTGCTGTTACGTCAAATCCACCTACTGTTTTCACAAACCTATCTAAATTATCTTCTACGGTACCAATTAAGAAGCCAGCGCCAGTGTCTAGACCGATATACTGATCTTGAGTTGTTGGGTTTCTAAATGCTGTTTGAAAAGAAATTCTAAAGTTATGATTTCTTGTATCTCCTGCCGCATAAGCAAAGGAAATTCTTGGAGAAAAATTACCATCAAAATTTTGTGATTTATCATAACGAAGAGAACCTGTAAACTTCAAGCGATCATCAATCATCTTCTTTTGAATTTGTGAGTAGACACCGAATTCTTCAAAAGTAATTGGCCCATCATAATCTGTATAAATTGTACCTGATGAATTTAAGTTAAATTGACGATAAGACCCACCAAATTGAACCTCTGCCCAATCAATATAATCTCTTAAATTTAAATTTGCGTCGACATGATAATAGTTGGTATTGTCTTTAAGTTTTGCTCCTGTAGCAACATCGGGATCTGAGATCACTTCATTAAAAAATCTATTAAACTCTGGCGAGCCAGGTAAAGCTCTTCCAGAATCAGCCTGTGTTCTTGCTAATTGATGAATTTCAGCCTGTGATAAGTTTCCTGGGTTTCCACCTAAAGCAACGTTTGCAAATGTACCGATATAATCTCCAAACCAGTCTTCATTTGATTTCCATCTTTTATTAACATTAATTGCTGCAAAACGAGTATCATAAGAGTCTCCTGCATCTTCTCCTGCATAGTACCCTCTTACGAAAAAGTTTTTACCATTTACTTCAAGTTTATGTTGCTGCATGAAGAAATTTCTTAAACTATATCGATTTAATCCTTGATAAATAGTATTACCTGTTCCAAACTTAGAATTCCAAATAATTTCTACACGATCGTTACCTAAAGGTCTATAGTGTAAAGCTCCGTTAAACTTTATACTCTTTGCACTATAATCAATTAAATCTGACTCATTATATCCAGTTCTACTAACCCTTTCATTAGGAATAATACCTTGACCTCCAGAAGCTGTTCTAAGATTAGTTGCAACTTCATCTCCATAAACGTTAACTCCATCATAAGCTATATCAGAATTTAGATTTCCAATTTCTCTGAAACCTGGTTTATAAGTTCTACCTACGCCATTAGTATTTCTATAATCAACAGCATTCCATTCTTCTCCAGTAAAATGACTAAAACTTACCTTAGCAGCGAATTTATCATCAAAAACGTGTGCCATTCTTACTCCTACATCATAAAAACCATTATCACCAGCGGCCTCTTGACTTGTTACACCTGCTTTAAGACCAACACTAATCCCTTGGTCATCAAACGGGTTTCTACTCTGCATTAACATAATACCATTAAATGCGTTAGCTCCATAAAGAGCAGATGCCGCTCCTGGTAAAACTTCTACACTTTTAACATCAAGCTCTGACATTCCTAGAAGATTTCCTACGGCAAAATTTAAAGCTGGAGATGAATTGTCCATTCCATCAACTAGTTGAATAAATCTTTCATTTCCAAAAGTAGCAAACCCTCTTGTATTTACTGTTTTAAAGGTTAAACCTCCAGAGTTAATATCTACTCCTTTCAAATTTTCAATTGCATCGTAATAAGAAGCTGAAGCTGTATTTTTTATAGCTCTAGAATCAAATCTTTCAATTGTTACAGGAGATTCCATAACACGTTCAGGTGTTCTTGATGCTGAAACCACAACCTCACTTAAATAAGTTGCATTTTCAGATAAGCTTAGTTCAACTACTTGATTATTTTTTGTTATTTCAACCTTTTTAGTTTGATAACCTATCAAGGAAACTTCAAGAGTAAAAGGTGGTGTATCCGTAACAGTTAATGTAAATTTTCCATCAAAATCAGTGGTTGTACCCACGGCTTTTCTCGAAACTTTGATATTAGCTCCTGGAAGTGGTCCTCCCAGTGATTCGTCATTCACAGTACCTGTAATCGTTGTTTGTGAAAACAACAAATTACTGCACAATGCAAATACAACGAGTAATAATCTATTCATCATAATAATTGTATAAATTAATTTGTTAACTAAACGCAAAATACAATTTTTTTTTATTTCATAATTAACTGAGTGAAATTTTATTAGATAACTAATGTAGGATCTATTTTTTATCAATCATAAAATCCTAACTTACAATGAAGGTCCTTAAAATACATTTTCAATTTATGATATACAAATTGTACCTTTGTAAAAACACATAAACCACAAATTGAAAGTAAAGCACTCCATTTTTGATTTTAATTCTTCTCAAAAGACATATGTTACTATTGGCACTTTTGATGGAGTACACATTGGACATCAAAAAATTATCAAAAAATTAATTAAAAACGCCAAAGCGAATAATAAAGAGTCTGTTGTACTCACTTTCTTCCCTCACCCTAGAATGGTTCTTCAAAAAGATCTTAAAATCCAATTAATAAACACCATTACAGAAAGAATAGATCAATTAGAGCGCTTGGGCTTGGATCATTTAATAATTCACCCTTTTGACAAAGATTTTTCACGACTAACAGCATTCGATTTTGTAAGAGACGTTTTAGTAAACAAATTAGATATTGACAAGTTAATTATTGGCTATGACCATCACTTTGGAAAAAATAGAGAAGGAAATATTGAACAATTAACAGAATACTCATATTTGTATGACTTTAAAGTTGAAGAAATACCAGCACAAGATATTGATAATGTTTCCATAAGCTCAACAAAAATTAGAAAGGCCCTCCTAAGCGGTCATTTGAAAACAGCTAATAATTACCTAGGATACAATTTTTCTATAAAGGGAATCGTTGTTAAAGGAAAGCAACTAGGAAACACCATAGGTTACCCGACAGCAAACCTAAACGTAAAGGAAAGCTATAAACTTATTCCTAAAGAAGGAGCATATGTTATTAAGTCAGTAATAGAAAATAAATTGAAATTTGGAATGATGAATATCGGTATGAGACCAACTGTTGGTGGTAATGATAGGACTATTGAAGTTCATTTTTTTGATTTTAATAAAAACATCTATAATCAAACGATAAAAGTTGAATTACTTTATTTTTTAAGAAATGAACAAAAATTTGTATCTTTAAATGAATTAAAAAAACAATTAAATCAAGATGAAAAAGACTCCAAACGCTTTTTAAAAAGTTACGCCAACTTCTAACCTCAAAAATTATTAAATATTTCCCCCCTTATTTTCTAACTTATAGAGTTAACTTATGACGCAACTAAGGACAAAAATAGTTCTTTTTTAAGTCATGTATAATGACAAGTGTGTCATTATGTAATTCATATGTTTTTAAGATTTTGTGTCAAAAAAGAATGATACTGTCAAAAGAGGAGGTTATATTAAAAAAGATCGCCCTTTGTGTTAAAAATCTTCGAGATGAGTATAACGTAACTTTGAGTGAATTTTATATTGATACGGGAATACATTTAGCAAGAATAGAACAAGGGAAAACAAATATTACCATTTCTACACTTCAAAAAATATGCGATTATTTTAACATTACCTTATCTACCTTCTTTATGATGATAGAGGAAATATAGTATTATCAAAGCGTTGCTTTAATCTGATACATACTTTATATTTGCGTTTCTTAAAAAAGTAAAAATGTTACAAATTCAGTTTATTAGAGAAAACAAACAAGCTGTTTTAAATGGACTTGCAAAACGAAATTTTGCAGATGCCGAGACGGTTATTGATGAAGTGTTAAATACAGATGAAACTAGAAGAGCAACTCAAGTTTCATTAGACAATGTGTTAGCTGAATCTAATAAACTGTCCAAAGAAATTGGATCTTTATACAAATCTGGTGAAATTCAAAAGGCAAATCTAATTAAAGAGAAAACAAGTCGGTTAAAAGAGCAATCAAAAGAACTTACAGAAAAATTAAATATCGCTACTGAAAACCTTCAAAAAACGCTATATCAAATCCCTAATGTACCTCACTCGTCTGTTGTAAAAGGTAAAAATGAAGAAGATAATGAAGAAATATATAGAGAAGGCATCATTCCTGAACTTGGTAATAGTTCATTACCCCATTGGGAACTTGCTAAAAAATATGATATTATTGATTTTGATTTGGGCGCCAAGGTAACTGGAGCAGGTTTTCCAATATATAAAGGTAAAGGAGCCAAACTACAACGAGCCCTAATTTCATATTTTTTAGATAAAAATACAGCTGCTGGATATAATGAAGTACAAGTACCACACTTGATTAACGAAGCTTCTGGTTTAGGGACAGGCCAACTTCCCGATAAAGAAGGACAAATGTATCATATTCCATTAGATGATCTATACTTGATACCAACTGCAGAAGTACCAATAACGAATATGCTAAGAGGTGATTTGTTACAAGAGTCTGATTTACCGAAATCTTACACTGGTTATACCCCCTGTTTCAGAAGAGAAGCAGGAAGCTATGGTGCTCATGTAAGAGGATTAAATAGATTACATCAATTTGATAAAGTAGAGATTGTTAGGGTTGAACATCCAGAAAACTCATACAAAGCTCTCGATGATATGGTCGAACACATTAAGAATATTTTAAGAGAACTAAAATTACCTTATAGAATTCTTCGTTTATGCGGAGGTGATACTGGATTCACTTCTGCCTTGACATTTGATTTTGAACTGTATTCTACAGCTCAAGAACGTTGGCTTGAAATTAGTTCTGCTTCAAATTTTGAAACCTATCAAGCCAATAGATTAAAGTTACGTTTCAAGAATAAAGATGGGAAAAGCCAGTTGGCTCACACCCTTAATGGTAGTTCTTTAGCTTTACCGAGAGTTTTAGCAGGAATTCTAGAAAACTATCAAACCAAAGATGGAATAAAAATTCCTGAAGTATTAGTTCCCTATTGTGGATTTGAAATTATCAATTAAATAAAAAAAGAATAGATAAGATAAAAAGTAAGTTTCTGCAGAAACTTACTTTTTTAATTGGCCATTACTGCAATCATTAACCTCTTATACTTATTCATTTCTAAAAGAGCATCAAAATATTGAGAAACTTCTCCTTTTGCCATAGATCTGTTTGCTCTTCTTTTTGCCGATTCATATTGTTGTGAAAAAGTCTTCATTTGCTAATTATTTAGTTATTTATAACCTCTTTTCAAAGTCCATGCCAAAAAAATATAACAAAACAAATAAGTCTATTTGACATTTCTCTATAATTACAAGGTTTATTAATAAATATGCTTAAAACAGAAGTAAATCTTTGATAATAGGTCTTTTTTTTAGAATTTTGTATGACTATCGTGTTTCGGTATGCACAAATCTTATTTTGATGAAAAAAAATATAGTAATCATTTTTTCCCTTTTTATAACTTTTTTTTCTTTTGCTCAAAAGAACAATTTTATAATTGCTGAAAACTATTTCAGAAACAGTGAATATAAAAAGGCTATTCAGCTTTATCAAGAGCTCTATGAAAATAGTCCATATAACACCACCTACCTTAAAAGACTAATCAGTTGTTATCAAGAAACCAATCAATTTCATCAAGCTGAAAATATACTTTTAAAAAAAATCGATAAGTTTCCAAAACAAATTTATCTTTTAGTAATTCTAGGACATAATTTTGAAAAACAACAACTTAAAAACAAAGCGAATGAACAATACCAAAAAGCACTAAGAACCATTAAAGATAATATTGGCTATGGAAGTCTCACTGCAAATCTTTTTAAAGAATATAATCAATTAGATTCTGCCATTGAAGTATACAATATAATAATGGAACAAAACCCAAAAGCTAATTTTGGGTTTCAATTAGCTCAAGTCTATGGAGAGAAAGGAAATTTTGAAAAAATGTTTGAATGTTATGTTGATTTGGTAGATAAAAATGAAAATTTTGTCAGTAGCGTAAAACGATATGCCAATAGATATATTACCGAAAATAATGAGAGTCATCATAATAAGTTATTTAAAAAAGCACTACTAAGAAAATCTGTCAGTAACCCTAAAAATATATGGAACAACCTACTAGCATGGTTATTTATCAAAGAGAAACAATATCCAAAAGCCCTTGTTCAATATAAAGCCTTGATTGCACGTAAAACTGAAAACCTTTCCAATATCAAGGAATTAGGTAAAATTGCTTATGATAATTTAGATTATCAAACTGCAAAGAATTGTTACAAAATTATCATTGAAAACACCAACTATGAGAAGGATAAATTTCATGGTATTTATATGAATTTACTTATTGATATCGCAAATAAAGAACAAAATTTAGAAGCTAAGTTTAAAGAGGTATTTGATCAATATGGCTTCAACAAAAAAACTATTTACATACAATTGACATATGCTGATTTTTTAACATTTCAGCGCAATGAACCCCAAAGGGCTATTTCTATTTTACAAAAAGCATTGAATTTATCCTTATCTAAATTTTCAAAAGCTTCTATTAAATTAAAACTAGGAGAAATTTTAGTATTTACAAGGAATTTTAACAAAGCTTTAATTTATTTTTCTCAGGTTCAAACAAAATTTAAAAACCATGAACTCGCTCAAAAAGCTCGATTTAAAGTAGCTCAGACCTCTTACTTTAAAAGTGATTTTAACTGGGCTAAAGCTCAACTTAAAGTACTGAAAGGGTCTGCCAGTCAACTTATAGCAAATGACGCCACTGAGCTTTTCTTAACAATTTCTGACAATCAGCCTTCAGATAGCATCCCTACAGGGCTAAAAGAATATGCCAAAGCAGAATTATTAGCGTTTCAGAATCAAGATAAAAATGCAATCACTCTATTATCAAAATTAATAACCAATTATAAAAATCAACCAATAGAAGATGAAGCTCTTTTCAAACAAGCACAAATTTTTGTAAAAAATAAAATGTTTAATAAAGCAATAGCTAACTTAGAAAAAGTTATCTCCATAAATAAAGAAGGTGTATTAGTGGATAACAGCCTATATGCTTTAGCGGAATTATATAATTCAAAATTAAATACTCCTAAAAAAGCCTCCGAATACTATCAAAAGATTATTTTTGACCATCCTTCGAGTATCTATTTAGTAGATGCAAGAAAAAAATTTAGAGAATTAAGGGGCGATAATATTTAATTAATGCATAGATTTTTACAGTTGTTAATGCTAAAATCTTTGCGTTTCAATTTTATTTTAACATATGCATATATATAATGTAACTGTAAACGTTGATGAAAGTATTCATGATGAATGGCTTGTTTGGATAGAAAAACACATTTCAGAAGTATTAGAAACAGGGCACTTTTTAAGTGCGAAAATGACTCAGGTTTTAGTTGAAGAAGAAATGGGGGGAGTTACTTATTCAATTCAGTACAGCGCTAAAACATACAAAGACATTAAAAATTACTATAAATTTAGTGCGGAAAAGCTAAGAGGTGATGGATTAAAAAAATTTGCTGATAAAATGCTTGCTTTCAGAACTGAATTAAAAGTTATCAAAGAATTTTATCCAATGAAAAAGAATAACTAAAAAGAACATATATCTTATTTAGATTATGAGCGTAAGAGCAAAAAAACATTTGGGGCAACATTTTTTAACAAATGATAACATTGCAAAAAAAATAGCTGATTCTTTAACGGATGAAGGCTACAATAATATACTTGAAATTGGACCAGGGATGGGGGTTCTTACAAAGTACCTTCTTGAAAAAAAGTCAAAAATCAAGGTTATGGAAATAGACTCAGAATCAGTCTATTACCTAAGAGATGTGTTTCCTATAGAACATATTAAACTAGATACCTCCTCTGAGAAATTTACCATCATAGAAGGTGATTTTTTAAAACAAAATTTAGCAACTCTTTTCTCTCATAGTCAAACAGCAATTATTGGTAATTTTCCTTATAATATATCTTCACAAATAGTATTTAAAGCTATTGAAAATAGATCATTAATTCCTGAATTTTCAGGAATGTTTCAAAAGGAAGTAGCCATGAGAATTGCAGAGAAAAAAGGAAGTAAAATTTATGGGATCTTATCTGTTCTAACACAAGCTTTTTATAATGTTGAATATTTATTTACAGTACCTCCAGATGTTTTCAATCCGCCCCCTAAAGTTAATTCTGGCGTAATCAGATTAACTAGAAAACCAAACTACTCACTTCCTGTAAATGAGGGTTTATTTTTTAGAGTTGTTAAAACTGCTTTTAACCAACGAAGAAAAATGCTTCGCTCGAGTTTAAAATCATTTAATCTCTCGGTTACTTTAAAAGAAGAACCTATATTTGCTATGCGTCCTGAACAGTTATCTGTACAGGAATTTGTTGATTTAACATCTAAAATAGCAAACGATGGCACTGGAGATCACTAAAGAACTTATTGAAAATGTAAAAGAGCTAATTATCAACAAAAAAGATATAGCTCTTAACGATTTTTTTTCAGAAACTCATCATGCTGATATAGCTGAAGTTTTAGATGAACTCTCTTTTAATGAAGCAATCTATATTATTCGCTTACTTGACTCTGAAACTACTGCCGATGTGCTAATGGAAATAGACGAAGATATTCGAGAAAAAATATTTGAGAGACTATCATCTAAAGAAATTGCTGAAGAAATTGAAGAACTTGATACAGACGACGCCGCTGATGTGATCGCTGAACTTCCAGAAGAAAGGAAACAAGAGGTTATTCAGAATATAGAAGATAAAGAACACGCCAAAGAAATTGTTGAGCTATTACGATATGACGAGGACACAGCTGGTGGACTTATGGCAAAAGAATTAGTAAAGGTAAATGAAAACTGGAACGTACTTACCTGCGTAAAAGAAATGCGTCAACAAGCAGAAGAAGTTACACGTGTACACTCAATTTATGTCGTTGACAACGAAGGTAAGTTAAAAGGTCGTTTATCTTTAAAAGACCTTCTTATGGCCTCTACTAGATCTAAAATTGCAGAGGTTTATATCCCTAAAGTAGATTTTGTTGATGTGCATGATAAGGCAGAAGAAGTTGCTAATGTAATGAGAAAATATGATTTGGAAGCTATCCCTGTTGTTGACGAAAGAGGTGTTTTGGTAGGTAGAATTACCATCGATGATATTGTTGATGTAATTAAAGAGGAAGCTGACAAAGATTATCAATTAGCTGCTGGTATTACACAAGACGTAGAAGCAGGAGACTCAATAGTTCAACTTACAAAAGCGCGCTTACCATGGTTATTTTTAGGATTAATAGGAGGAATGGGAGCTTTTTTGATTATGAAAAACTTTGAAAATTCATTTCAAGAAAACGCCTTTCTGTTTTTCTTTACTCCTCTGATTGCTGCTATGGCAGGTAATGTTGGTGTACAGTCGTCCGCTATTATAGTTCAAGGACTTGCAAATGACGATGTTAAAGGAAGCATTAAAAGTAGGTTAATTAAAGAAATGTTTTTAGCTTTACTTAATGGAGTTGTACTAACTATATTTTTATTCTTTTTCGTATTCGCTTATGAACAAGAATTTATAAAGGCTCTAGCTGTTTCTATTTCCCTAATTGTTGTTATTGTTGTTGCAGGGTTAATAGGTACTTTTATCCCTTTATTTCTAAATAAAAGAGGTATCGATCCAGCTATTGCAACAGGTCCATTTATTACCACCAGTAATGATATTTTTGGAATTTTAATTTACTTTTCCATAGCTAAATTAGTCCTAGGAATCTAAATAGGAATATTTAGTGAATTTTATGGATACCTTATCTACTTTAACTGTTATCAAAACTTTCTATTTGAACTTTATCTATTAACGTATTCATTTTTTCTTTAGGAAGAACTCCTTTTAACATAAAAAATGCTCCAAAAACTATCAATAAAACTCCCATGCCTCTTTTAATTCTATAAATGACTAAAGGAGTAAGCTTTTTCTTTAATTTCTTTGCCAATAGAATCTTAATTAAATCAGTTGATGCATACCCAAGAATTACAATAGCAAAATACCAAAAAATTGAAGAAGGATCCATGTTCAAAGTGGGGCCAACAACTACCATTATACCAAGCCAGCCAGCTAAAACACCTATATTTATAAAATTTAATAAAAAACCGTTAAAAAAAAGTTTAAAATAATTGTTAGCAGTAGGAACTTCAACATGATCTTGATCAACTTCTTTTTTATTACTTTTATCTAAATAAGTTATAATTCCATAGACTATAAGTATAAGCCCTCCTATTAAAAATAATCGTGGATCATCTTTAATCTTTTCCAATAAATTCCTACTACCGAAATAAGCTATTAAAATAAAACTAATATCTCCTAAAATAACTCCAAAATTAAACGCTATTGCGGCTCTTGCCCCCTTTAGAATACTTGTTTTTAATAGCATAAAAAACACAGGACCTATCATAAAAGCCATGAAAACACCGACTAAAAACGCATTTTTAAATATGTAAAAACTCATCTATTCCTTATTTTCTATACTTCATCAAAATCAATTGAAATTTTTGGTGTAACAGGGTGTGCAACACAAGTTAAAACTAAACCTTCTTCCAACTCATCATCAGTCAGTATTGAGTTTTTAGTCATTACCGCCTTTCCTTTGGTTACCATTGCTATGCAGCTACTGCAAACTCCTCCTTGACAAGAATAAGGTGCATCTAATTTATTTCGTAAACTGGCAGCCAAAATGGTATCCGACTGCTTCATCGTAAAAATGGTTTCATCATCATCTAATAAAACAGTTATTTCTGTTTCACCTTCTTTAATCTGATTTTTATTTTCTTCAGAAACAGAAGCCGTAAAAAGTTCAAAATTTACAGCATCTTTACTTAAACCATTTTCTTGTAACGTTTCTGAGACTGTATTGATCATTTCTTCTGGCCCACATAAAAATACCTCATCAAAAGTAGTTTCGCTATAAATATTTTTGATAAAATAATTTACATGTCCTTTATCAATTCTTCCAAAAAGCGTATCATCATCACGCTCTCTACTAAAAACATAATGAACTTTTAAACGCCCTTCATATTTATTACTTAAATCATATAATTCGTTATAAAAAATAGTAGCCGACTTACTCTTATTACCATAAACCAAAGTGAAATTTGCATCTGAATCCTCTAAAGTAGCTTTCACCATAGAAAGAACTGGAGTAATTCCACTTCCAGCGGCAAACCCAATATAACTTTTTCCTGTTTCAGGTATTAAAACAAACTTTCCTTCGGGTTCAGATACTTCAAGTTGATCTCCTTTATTTAGTTTCGTAGTCGCAAATAGTGAAAATTTCCCATTTTCAACAGCTTTTACAGCAACTTTCAATTCTCCACTACTAGGTGATGAGCATATCGAGTAAGCCCTCCTTATATCCTCGCCATTAATTTTCTTCTTCAAAGTAACGTACTGCCCCGCCTTAAACGAGAAGTTATCTTTTAATTCTTTGGGTATATCGAATAAAATAGAAACAGAGTCTACAGTTTCCTTTATAATTTTTTTAATAGGTAGTCTATAGAATTTCGTCATATTATTAGTTATGTTCAGCAAAAATAACAAACAAAAAATGAACAAATGATCAACTTCATAAGTAAAATAATTTATAAAATGATTATGCGTATATTTATTCTAATTTTTAAAAAAAGGAAATCAAAAATTATACCTGGAATATAAAAATAGCTTAATTAGTTTTTTTACCTTCTACAACAATAACAATCTCCCCTTTAACAGAGTTTTCGGTATAGTGTGATAGAATTTTTTTTACGTTTCCTCTTTTAGTTTCTTCAAATAGCTTGGTCAATTCCCTAGAAACTGAAACTTGTCGGTCTTCGCCAAAATATTCAACAAAATTACCCAAAGTTTTTAGAAGTTTGTGTGGACTTTCATAAAAGATCATAGTTCTTGTTTCTTCTGCTAAAAACTTCAGTCGAGTTTGTCTTCCTTTTTTCACGGGTAAAAAACCTTCAAAAACAAATTTATCATTTGGCAAACCAGAGTTTACCAATGCAGGAACAAAAGCTGTCGCACCTGGTAAACATTCAACTGCAATGTTATTTTGAATACAAGCCCTCGATAAGAGAAAACCAGGGTCAGAAATTGCAGGAGTCCCTGCATCAGAAATTAAAGCAAAAACCTCTCCTTGCTTTAAACGTCTAATTATTGTGTCGACTGTCTTATGCTCATTGTGCATATGATGTGATTGCATGCACGTAGATATTTCATAATACTTTAGTAATTTTCCGCTAGTCCTTGTGTCCTCTGCTAAAATTACATCAACCTCTTTTAACACTTTAATTGCTCTAAAAGTTATATCCTCTAAATTTCCAATGGGTGTTGGAACTATAAATAATTTGCTCATTTAGCAAAACTACCAAATTAATAATTCTTTTTCCTACGAATTAAAAGTTTACGATATTAAAGAGCTGGTAGAAATTTATTCGGACCAGCTTTAATTAAACTAATATAATTACCAAACACTTAATGTTTGTACTTCAAAATTTCTATGAATTGATTTTTCTGAAGCTTTCCTAGAGTAATAAAGTCGCGTATAATCAGTAATGGTATTATTCTCCTCTGAACTCATTAAAGAAGGATATTCATAATATGCATGTCCTCCAATAATTTCTCTATCACTACCCCAATGGATTAGATCAGGCGAGGTTGCACACCTTATAGTTCCTCCCCATTTATGATATACCATTACGTATTTTTTTATTTTGTGATTCCATTGAACAAAAGGATTCGCTCCTAATAAAAAACCATGACCATTTTTAAGTGCTGTTTTTAAACCATTCGTATGAAGAGCATTGGTTGTAAATGATCCTTTATAATATTTTTTCCATGTTCCAGGGGATGCAAAGTAATTAGTTGAACGGGCTATGTGTAAAACATAGTTATTTGCGTTAGCTTCATATTCACTATAAATAGCATACCAATTACCATCTTGTCCTTTAAAAACGTGCCCATTACCAGCGCCACCAAATGTTTTACTTGATGGTTTAGGTTTTGAAGATTTTATAATATACCCTTCATTTCTAGAACCTCCTAGAGATTTAAAAGTTTTACCTCCATCATTAGAATAAACAACTCCAATAGACGCCCAATATCTATTATCATCCGCTTCCTGTTCCTTACACCAATGATCTTCAACATGATAAAAGCCTACAAGGTTATTTTCATCGTCTAATTGTTCGATATTGTTTAGCCATTTTCCTCCATTATCTGGATTACAATTATACTGCTGTTGTCCAAAAGCTTCAGAAATCTTAATACTTGCATTCTCTGGCCAAATATTCTCCCCTTCATAGATATAACTTGTAGAACCTGACATTGTGAATCGCCATTTACTACCAACCTTAAACCTAGTGATGCCTCCATCAGGAAAATATTGATTGTGACTTTTAATATTAGACCAGTTTAAGAGTTGTTTATTTGATAATTTATATTTATTCTTTTTTGTTTTGATTGGTCCATATTTATCAGTAGACAAAGAAGACGCTTGTTCCTCAGAACTCTTTTTGTCAGGTAAATATGATTTTTTAGTACAGGCTGATAAATAAATCATAATAATGAGTGTCAGAAATTGTAAAGGGTTATTTTTAAACATAATTTTTTATTTTAGAATCCTGATTGACATTATCTAAATACCAAAAAACAAAAGTTATCAAAATACTATGAAGCATCTTATAGAAGTTTGCATACTTTATGAAATTTGACAGATGTATTGCTTACTAGGAAATTAATTACTTAACAAATATCATACTGAATCAAGAACTCTAATAAAGTGCTGTGTATGTGATGAGTTCATAAACTTAAAAGAAAAAAAAAATGTCTAAAAAGAGAATCAAAGTTGAATAAAAAGGAATTACTAATTAATTATTTCTATTTCAATTAAAAAATCAGCACAAAAAAAGCTGACAGAATTTTATTCTAATCAGCCTTTTACGAACTTATATTATCTGTTGATTACCAAACATTTAATGTTTGTACTTCAAAATTCCTTTGACTTGAGTTTCGTGACGATTTTTTAGAGTAATAAAGTCGTGTCCAATTTTTAGACGTATTTCCCCCTTCTGGACTCATTAAGGTAGGGTATTCATAATAAGCATCACCTCCAAGAAGTTCTTTTTCACTATCCCAATTTATAAGATCTGAAGAAGTAACGCATCTTATTGCACCTCCCCATTTATGATAAACCATCACATATTTACGAAGTTTATGATTCCATTGAACAAAAGGATTTGCTCCAAACATGAAACCAAGGTTGCTTCTTAGTGCTGTTTTTGCACCGTTTGTATGAAGTGCATTTGTACTAAAGTTTCCTCGATAATATTTTTTCCATGTTCCGGGAGATGCATAATAATTAGTTGAACGAGCTATATGTAAAACATAATTGTTTACACTAGCTTCATATTCACTATAAATAGCATACCAATTACCATCTTGTCCTTTAAAAACGTGCCCATTACCAGCTCCCCCAAATGTTTTATTTGATGGTTTAGGCTTTGAAGATTTTATAATATATCCCTCATTTCTAGAACCTCCTAGAGATTTAAAAGTTGTACCTCCATCATTAGAATAAACAGCTCCTATAGATGCCCAATATTTAGTGTCATTATTTGTTTTACACCAATGGTTTTCAACATGATAAAACCCTACTAGATTATTTTGATTCCATAATTGATCAACATTATTTAACCATTTTCCTCCATTATCTGGATTACAATTATATTGCTGTTTACCAAATGCCCCAGAGATTTTACCATCTGAATATTCAGGCCACATATTTCCTCCTTCGTAAACATAACTTGAAGAGCCCGCCATTGTAAAGCGCCATTTATTTCCAACTTTAAATCTGCTAATACCTCCATCGGGAAAATAGTAATTTTGTCTTTTGATATTTGACCAATTTAAAACCTGTTTATTTGATAAGTTATATTCGTTGCTTCTAGCTCTATTATCATTATCTTTCGGGGTGATGGTGGAAAAGCTATTTTCTTCACTTAATTCTTTTGTTTCTCTCAATTCTTGAGTGTTGTTACAAGATGTAACCGTTATTAAAAAGCTTAGAATTAAAAATTGTAAAATGTTATTTTTTATCATTATTTATTATTTTGATTAATACTCAAATAGATAATGTAGGCTTAGCCTTTATAAAAAATAAGATATGGTTAGTGTCGAGTCATATTACAAACCATCAACACTAGGGGGATAATTGCATGAAGTACTCGCAAATTGGCTACATATGAAATTTACAGCCTAGGCAATATATAAAAAAATGCTGTAAATCAAAATGTTAATAAAAAAAACTTTAAATGAATGATCTTTATACACCTATTTGCTTTTTGTATTTTTGTCATTATGTCAAAAAAGCTTTTAGATACCATTGATTATCCTTCAGATTTACAAAAATTAGCCATAGCGGAATTACCCGAAGTGGCCCAAGAGCTTCGTCAATTGATTATTGATATCGTTTCAACTAAAGAGGGGCATTTGGGAGCAAGCTTAGGAGTAATAGAACTTACCATTGCCTTACACTACTGCTTTAATACCCCAAAAGATTTGATTGTTTGGGATGTTGGACATCAAGCTTATGGTCATAAAATTCTTACAGGGCGAAAAAAGGCTTTTGGAAGCAATCGTCAATTAGGTGGTATTTCTGGATTCCCAAAAAGAAGTGAAAGTGAATTTGACACCTTTGGCGTCGGGCACTCTTCAACCTCGATATCTGCTGCGTTAGGAATGGCTATAGGATCGAAATTAGCAAAAACAAACAAGCACCATATTGCAATTATTGGAGACGCTTCAATTGCAAGTGGAATGGCTTTTGAAGCATTAAACCATGCTGGTGATACAGATGCTAACTTACTTGTAATTTTAAATGATAATGCCATCGGAATTGACCCCTCTGTAGGTGCTTTAAAAGATTATTTAACAAGAATAAAGTCTACGAGAAATGATGTTGAGCAACATAATATTTTTGAAAGTTTAAACTTTGATTACTCAGGTCCTATTGATGGACATAATATCGATGAATTAGTACAAGAGTTTAATCGTTTAAAAACCATAAAAGGGCCTAAATTTTTACACGTAATAACAACCAAAGGAAAAGGACTTCGTCAAGCAGAAGAAAATCAAGTAAAGTACCATGCTCCCGGAAAATTTGACAAAATCTCTGGGGATGTATTTCCTAAAACAAACAATGAATTTTCAAAATTTCAAGATGTCTTCGGAAGAACTATTTTAGAACTAGCGGGTTTAAATCAAAAAATTGTTGGTATTACACCTGCTATGTTAACCGGAAGTTCTCTAAAACTTATGTTAGACGAATTCCCTGAACGAACTTTTGATGTAGGGATTGCAGAACAACATGCAGTAACACTAGCAGCAGGTATGGCAACACAAGGTTTGGTTCCTTTCTGTAATATTTACTCTACTTTTATACAGCGTTCATATGATCAAATTATTCATGATGTCGCTTTGCAAAATTTACCAGTAATTTTTTGCTTAGATCGCGCTGGACTAGTCGGAGAAGATGGAGCAACCCACCATGGTATTTTCGATATTGCTTTTTTGCGTTGCATTCCTAATCTTATTCTTTTTGCTCCAAGAAATGAAATTGAACTCAGAAATATTCTTTATACAGCTCAATTGGGTCTAAATGCCCCTATTGCTATAAGGTATCCAAGAGGATACGGAAAATTAAAAAATTGGCAGCTACCTTTTCAGAAAATTAAAATTGGTAGGGCTAACACTTTACAACAAGGAGAATCACTTGCCATTCTCTCTATTGGTACTATTTCAAGTAACGTAACGGATGCCATAGAGAAAAGTAAAAATAATAAAGAAATTGCTCACTTTGATATGCGTTTTATAAAACCTTTAGATATGGAGCTACTAGTTTCTATTTTTGAAAAATTCGATGCTATTCTAACAGTAGAAGATGGTTGTGTTAAGGGTGGGTTCGGAAGTCTCATTTTAGAAGTTGCTGCACAACATAATTATGATGGAAACATTGAAATTTTAGGTATCCCTGATTCGTTTATTCATCATGGTACTATCGAAGAGTTACAAAAACAATGTGGTATTGATACAGAAAATATTAGAGACAAAATACACCAGTTGCTTCCCTAATAAAATATTACATTCTTCTTTTCAGCATGAATAAGTATTAATTGTTTTTATATATCTTATTTATTGATTTTAATTGTTTTTTTTCATTAAAGATTTCGATAATATAGAAATTTGAGGTAGGAAAGTACGTGAGATCGATTTCTCCATTAATCACAGGAGCTACGTCTAGTACTTTACCATTAATATCTTTAATGATAGCAGTCCAAAATAAGGTATTGACACTCTCTTTAATCTTAATTTTATTTACAGCTGGGTTGGGATATAATAATAAATCTACAGAATTAATCTTACTACTTTTTGTTTGTTCTAGATATTTTGCAGTAAACTCAGACAAACAAATTGTTTTTACTTCGTGAGACCCAAAAATATCGCCAGATACTAATACTTCTTTATCAGAGTTAATAACTTGATATGACCCTTTACCATAATCACAGCAAATACCATCTCCAGCAGAGTCGTCAATAATAAATTCATAACACTCAATAGGTAAACATTTTGAACTAATTACCATTTCTCCTTCATTTTTTGAATAATCACTACCACTCATTAATATTTCCCCTTCAACATTCTTCATTTTCCATGACGTTTCTGAAGCATATTGATCAAAAATTAGTTTGACAGATACCTCCTTACAAAAAGATATATTTCCATCAATACCCTTGGTGTATTTTACTACTAATTGAGGCGCTTTACTTACGTTCCCATCATATGATTCTGCAGTTCTTTCTCCCTTTCCTGAAATATAAAAAAGTATTCTATTTCCATACTTCCAATTTGACTTGTTTACGATGTCTTGAACGAGAGAACTTAAATCTGGTGTTCTTTGACCTTCTTCAGAAGCACCAATAGAACTCCATGGCTCAGGATTCCAACTTACCTTTTTTCTGTTGTATTCTCTTGAAGTAATATTGTACTTTAAAGGACTTATTTCTGTAGCATTTGATGAGTTCTCTACTTTAATGTTTAGACTTGTACTACTCGAATTTATTTCATCTACTGTAAACTGTATGTATGCTTGTTTAATAACTGCATTCTTAGGAATATTAATATTTCGAAATAACAGCCCAACGTGTTGATTTCCTCTAGAAATTCCGTCATAAGTCATTTCTAAATCCGAACTATTCATATATATTTTACCTGACGACTGGTACTCTTCAACATCATCATTTGATCTTGTAATTTTCGCTATCATAGTCCTTATAACATCCCCTACAAAAACACTTATTTCACTAGGGAAACTTTCGTTGGTTTCGTTATCAAAAGCGATCGCTTTAAGTTTATATAACTTCTTATCAACTATTGGAATCCAAGATGCATCAAAAGGAGGGTTTTTATCTACTTTTATCAAAGAATCATTAACATAAAATCTAACCTCATTAACATAACCATCAGCATCCGATACTTTAGTAGTTATATTAACTTTTGAGTTTACTTCAATGGAGGCATTATTAAGAGGGCTTTTAATCTCAACTTCTGGAATGTAAATATTAGGGTTTAAAATAGTAACTATGCTTCCATTAGATGGAGTCCAAATATCTATATTTGTTGGCATAAAAAATGGGTCATCATTTGTTACAGAACCTACAGTACTTGCATTACCTACTTTCACAGTTCTTACTTCTATTTTTGACTCTTCTACAAAAAACCATTTAAACTGATTAAAAGAACTTGCATTACGAGTCCATGTTTTATTATCATTAGAAGAGCGTAGAGGAGCTCCCCAGCAACCTTCACCAATATAGACAGTCCCACTAATATCATCTCGGATAAAACCTTCATCACATTCTCCCTTACCAGAACACGGTCTTACAGGCCAAGTTGTTTTTACTGTATGAGAGTCTGATTCGAAAACAAGTTTTACGCGATAATCATGGAAAAGAGCAGACCAGTTTGAATATTCATCATTCCCTTCGGACTTTGAAGACACGTGCGGACGCATTGGTTTATGATATTGAACAGACTTCCATATAGCTGTGTTATTAGATAGCTTATGCTTTAACCAATTCAATTGATTTCCTCCAGCCGAAATTTCTGAATTTAATGTATACATAGTAAAAAGATCGTTCCCAAAAGTTATATCGTAGTATATTTTAGAAGAGGGTACATTAAATAAATTATAAATACTATTATTAGAATCCTCATGATTTCCTCTAGCAGGAATAATCGGAAACATTCTTCCATCATCGGCAATTGTATTTTGCCAATCATCAAACCACTTTTTCCATTCTAAACTTGAATCACCATTAGTCATATCTCCTCCAAAAAACACAGCGGTTGGTTTTAATTTAGCTACCAACAAATTAGCCTTTCTTCTGGGAGTTCTATTATTTCTTGAATCTCCACCTGCAATAAAAGATAATTTTTTATTAGTACTTGGAGCGGTTTTAAACCAAAACCGATCACTTACTCCCTCGCTATCTTTTATTATAAAATAATAATTAGTATCTGGTCTTAAACCTGTCATTTTAATAAACGTATTATTCATCCCTTTATAATAAACTGAACGATCTACTGATTTTGAATTTGAATAATTTGACCAGTTTGTTCCGTGATCAATGATATCATAATACAAAATGGGACTTGAACCTGAAACTTGATTCCAACCTAATGTAATTGTTGTAGCTGGATTATCTGTAATTACAAGCCTATATCTATTATTGAAAGAAAAAGTAACCAAAGAAGTCATATAAAACAAAGTGAATATTTTTTTTTTCATAATGAAGGATTTAAGTTTACTATACAAAATCTACAAATATATTTCTGAATACATTACATATTGAACTCAAAAAAACAATTAATGCAATGATCACTTTCCTGGTAAGCTCTTAACTTACACAAGCTAATTTTATAACTGCTAATTAACATAAAGTCAAAAACATCATTTTTATATTTAAATATGAAGAATTCAACACTACTACGTATTCTAAAAATTAGTTCCTTTTTAATTTTTTTGGGAAGGTGTTATCAACATTTATTTTGGGATGCACCCTACAGAAGCCTTTTTTGGGACCAAAATCTATTGGAACCAATTGTATCGACTGTACTAGGTATTTCTTGGCAAGCTTATGTCACCAACGTATATACAGATGATGCAATTCAATTTTTAACAAAAATTACTGGTATTCTATATGGCATCTGTGCAATAATTTCACTAACTATTAATGAGCGCTCTAAAACTTGGATGAGCTCAATTTTAAAATTAGGTGCTATTAACTTAATCTTTTTGGCCTTATTATTAACCAAAGAAAAGTTTTATCATTTGATTATGTTCTTTGAACACAGCATACAATTTGGGGTTCCTACCCTATTAATCTATTTTTTAAAAGATAAGAACCAAGAAAAACTAATTATATTTTTAAAAATTTTCATCCTGTTAACTTTTAGTTGTCACGGAATATATGCTATCGATTACTTTTATCCATTACCTGTAAACTTCGTTACGATGACGTTGAACATACTAAACCTTGAAGAAGAAATAGTAAAAAAAATATTACTTATTGCCGGAATTTTAGATTTTCTAGTAGCGGTTGCTGTTTTTATACCTAAAATTGCTAAAGTTGCTTTGTTGTATGCCTCTTTTTGGGGTTTTGCAACTGCTTTTGCTAGAATTTTTAGTGGCTTTCATTATGATATTTCTCTAAGCATAATACACCAATATTTATATCTTGTGATCTATCGATTACCACACAGTATAATGCCGTTACTTGTCTTTTTTTATATAAACCAAGAGAAAAATAATAGAATTAACTCTGTAATATTTTTGAAGTTAAAAAAATAATAGAAAAAAAGCGAACCAAAAATTAGTTCGCTCTGTAATCATTTATGTTTTTCTTATTATTAATAGATATTAAACCCTAACACTCCACTACCTGAAGCATCATTATAACCACCTATTTCAAGATAATAACCTCCTGGAGATAAATTTCCATTTATTTTTGACAAATTCCCGTTTCCTGCTCCATCATCATCAGAACTTATAAGCTGTCCGTTAGAGTGATATAAATACAGATAAGTATCATAGTTTGCTGCTAAAATTTCAAAATGGTAATTAAATGATGTTTGAGTTGTAAAACTGATGCGAACTCTTCCATTGATCGATATGGAATTATTATAATCGAAATTTTTATGAAAAGGTGTTGATATATTACCTAAATTATTATTATGCGAGGTTCCTTCAAATTCTTCAATTTTAATATTAAATGAGCCATTAATTTCATTGTACGCATAATTATTCTTAATAACTTTTAAGTGAAATGTTTCTGGACCTGTTAGAACTGAAAATAATGACTGGTTATTATGATTGCTTGTATTTGTCAGTAGGTTCTGATTGCTATCTCTTAATTCAAAATAGACACTTGAATTTGAAGAAAATGTATATTTATAATTACCTGATGGAATAGTAAAAGTATAGATAATGCTATTATCTGGTTCTTCATTTATAGAAGTAATATCATAAGACTTACTATAAGGAAGTGCTATACTTCCTAAATTAGTATTTGTTTCTCTTGGGTCTCTAAAAATAAGATTAAAAGAACCATTGAATAAATTACCATAATTATTTTTAACTTCAATATAGTAACTACCAGCATTCAAATTTTCACTTTTCAAGTTATTTTGTCCACGAAAAATATAATTGTTGTTAGCATCTCTTAACGAATACTCAATATTTCTGCCATAATCATCAGTTAAAGAAATGCCTGTTCTTTCTGTGAGAATAAATTTATACCCGATTCTATTATCTACTTCGTCTGCTAAAAATTCATAATTAAGTATTTCACTATAGGGCAATGAAACTTCACCTAAATCAATATCTGTAGCTCTAAAATTGACCGTTTTTGATACCTCTTTTACACCTCCTGATCTATCATTAGCTATAATTTTAATGGTAATCTCCTGATCCAATAATTCTTCAAACTGAAAAGGAATATTTACTGAACCCATATTACTATTCGAATTGGTTCCTATTACAAAATCATTTACATAAAGCTTTTCATTAATATAGATATCGTAAGAAAGTAAATCATTGTCAGCATCATTAGAAGGAAACCAATCCACACTTACTGAACTATAAGTGTAAAAATCAAAATTGACTTCTTTAAAATCAAAGTCGCCTGGATTCCTATTCACAAAAACATACCTTTTCACAACTGACTCCTCAGAAAGATTATTCTCAGAATCAATGGCAGTGATATTAACGGTAAGCTCAAGTCCCATACCTCGAGTACTGTTATTTTTTGCTCCTGTCAAATATGACCCTACATCAATATCAAGGTTATTTTCTTTAGTTCTACTAGCCAATACATTACCATTCACAATAACATTGTAGCTAACTTCATCTCCATTTGGATCTTCAGATGCATTCCAATATAATTTTACAAATGTATTCTCAATCACCTCCAACTCTATTCCAGAAACTTTTAAAGGCGGTAAATTAGGTTTTTCTTCTTCACTACTACATGATGAAAGAATAAGTAAAATAAGGGCTGGTATAAAAATGAAATTTTTTATCATAGCGTATATATTAGTGTTTAAAATTTTCTTAGCATTGACATTCTTATTTAACCTAAAAAAAGAATGCGGCGCGAAATTAGTGCTTTTTTTAATAGTAAAAAAATTTAAACCTACTATTTCTGATATTAGAATAAATAAATTATCTCAATATGTATATCCGATAAACCTTTAGAAAGTAACTTTTTATCAAAAGAAACTATAAAGTCAAATCGGACTATTATAGCTTCAATAATTCAATTTACATAACCTAAACGTCAAGTATACTATTATTTCTTATTGAACATTTTCCATACTCTTTCATCGAAGAGTCATAGATTTCATAGCATGGTTACTATTACCTTATTAAAGCTAATTAGAAATTTTCGCTTTTAAGTAATATAGCACTTAATTAAAAAGTTTATCCTATTTCTTTATCTTATAATAATTATCTAGTATTTTTATGTAAATCGTAAAACAAAAATGAAATAATATTGATAAAAATTAATCTATAAACTAATGTATATTGTAAAGGTTATTTTTATAATAGATGAAGTAACTTTTAGTTAAGTATAACCCTTATGTATGGATTTATCAAAACAAAAAACCAAAACGAAATGTTTTGGTTTTTTTATTTTATATATAATATTTTATTAGTTATTTAGTGCTTCTGCACCTCCAACAATTTCAAGAATTTCATTGGTAATAGCAGCTTGACGAGCTTTGTTATACGTTAATAATAACTCATCACGTAATTCCGTAGCATTATCTGTTGCCTTGTGCATTGCAGTCATACGAGCACCATGTTCGGCAGCAAATGAATCACGAATAGCTTTGTATAATTGCGTTTTTAATGATTTCGGAATTAATTCTAAAACAATCTCTTCTTTTGAAGGTTCGAAAATGTAATCTAAGTTTACGCTTTCGTCACTTTCAATAGGCTTAATTGGTAAAAATTGCTCTACTTGTACAATTTGAGTAGCTGCATTTTTAAACCTGTTGTATATGATCTCAATTTTATCATAAGATCCATCAACATATAAGTTCATTAATTGCTCAGCTACCAATGCTACGTTATCAAAAGTTAACTCATCGAAAACATCATTTCTGTTTTCAATAATATTATACTCTTTTGATAAAATATCATTTCCTTTTTTACCTATGGTGAGTAAATCTGCAGCAACTCCGTTATACTTTCCGTTGATTGTTTTAACTGTTTCTTTTATAATTGAAGAGTTAAAGCCACCACATAATCCTCTATTCGAAGTTACAGCAACTAATAATACCTTCTTTACTTCTCTTTCTGTAGAATAAGCTCCACCTGCATCACTATCTAGAGTAGCACTTAAGCTCTGCAATAACTCTGTAAGCTTCGATGAATAAGGGCGCATTGCCGTAATAGCATCTTGAGCTTTTTTCAACTTTGCAGCGGATACCATTTTCATGGCAGAAGTAATCTGCATTGTTGATTTGATAGAACTAATTCTGTTACGTATTTCTTTTAAGTTTGCCATACTAGCAGTTATTTAGTATTGAGCATTGAGTATTGAGAAATATCATCTCAATACTCAACACTAAAATCTTTAATTAAGCTGAAAATTTAGCTGAAATCTCTTTAGCTGCCGCAGTTAAAGTATCAATTACTTCATCTGTTAATTTACCAGCTTTTAATGTATCTAATGTACCTCTATGCTTTGCATTTAAATACTCTATGTAATCGCTTTCGAATTCTTTTACTTTGTTTACTGGAACATCTTTTAATAAGTTCTTAGACCCAGCATAGATGATTGCCACCTGATCTTCAACAGTAAAAGGATCACCTTGATTTTGCTTTAAAATTTCAACATTACGCTTACCTTTTTCAATTACATTTAAAGTAGCGGCATCTAAATCAGAACCAAACTTAGCGAATGCTTCTAATTCGCGATATTGAGCTTGATCTAACTTTAATGTACCAGATACTTTCTTCATTGATTTAATCTGAGCAGAACCTCCTACACGTGATACAGAAATACCTACATTAATTGCAGGACGAACCCCTGAGTTAAATAAATCAGACTCTAAGAAGATCTGTCCATCAGTAATCGAAATTACGTTTGTTGGAATATACGCAGAAACGTCTCCAGCCTGTGTTTCAATAATTGGTAATGCAGTTAAAGATCCTCCACCTTTTACTTTACCTTTTAATGAAGCTGGTAAATCGTTCATTTCAGCAGCAATCGCATCATCATTGATTACTTTTGCAGCACGTTCTAATAATCTTGAGTGTAAATAGAAAACGTCTCCAGGATACGCCTCACGCCCTGGTGGACGACGTAATAATAAAGACACCTCACGGTAAGCTACAGCTTGTTTAGACAAATCATCATAAACAATTAAAGCTGGTCTACCAGTATCACGGAAATATTCTCCAATTGCAGCACCCGCAAATGGAGCATATACCTGCATAGGAGCAGGATCAGATGCATTTGCAGCTACTATAGTAGTGTATGCTAAAGCTCCCTTTTCTTCTAACATATTTGCAATAGCAGCTACCGTAGAAGCTTTTTGACCTACAGCTACATAAATACAGTAAACTGGCTGTCCTGCATCGTAAAACTCTTTCTGATTTAAGATAGTATCGATAGCAACTGTTGACTTTCCAGTTTGACGGTCACCAATAATTAATTCACGCTGACCACGTCCGATAGGAATCATAGCATCTACAGACTTAACTCCAGTTTGCATTGGTTCTGTTACAGGTTCTCTATAAATTACCCCAGGAGCACGACGCTCTAAAGGCATTTCATAGGTTTCGCCTTTAATAGGGCCTTTACCATCAATTGGGTTACCTAATGTATCTACAACACGCCCAACTATTCCTTCTCCTACTTTTAAAGAAGCGATTCTTTCAGTACGCTTTACTGTTGAACCCTCACTAACACCTGTTGAAGGACCTAACAAAACAACACCTACATTATCTTCCTCTAAGTTTAACACGATTCCTTCTAAACCGTTATCAAACTCAACTAGCTCACCGTATTGTACATTAGACAAACCATACACACGAGCAATACCATCACCCACTTGTAATACGGTTCCAACTTCATTTAACGTAGCTTTCGCTTCGAAATTTGTTAATTGCTCCTTTAAAATTGCTGATACTTCAGCTGGTTTAATTGCTGCCATTTTATATCTTTTGATGTAAAATTAAATTTTTGGAATATAATGACTATTGTCAAATTCTCTCCTTAATTCCTTGAATTGGTTTGAAATGCTAGCATCATACTGTACATCACCAACTCTTAAAATAAATCCTCCTACAATGTCTGGATTTACTATATTTTCAATATTTGCTTGGTTTCCTGTTATTTCAACAATTTTAGCCAAGATTCTTTGTTCTAATTCTTTATTCAAAGGCACTGCTGTAGTCACCTTTGCTACTTGCATGCTTTTGTGGTAATCATAAATAACAGCATATTGCTTTGCTATTGGCTCAAGCATAACCATACGCTTGTTCTCTTCCAATATATTAAACAATCCTTTCAAAATGTTATTTACTTTATCTCCAAAAAGCGCAGTCAAAACTTTTCGCTTATCAGCTGCTTTTATTACTGGACTTTTTAGCATTGCATCTAACTCGCTACTTTCAGCAATTGTATCAGCGATTAACTTCATATTGTTGTTAACCTCTGTTTCATTCCCCGCGTCAGTTGCTAGATTTAAGAGTGCTTTTGCATAACGTAATGCTGGTCTTGCTCCTTTCATTGAATGATTAGTTTAAAGTAACTTCTTCTAACATTCCTTCAACAAGCTTTAATTGATCATCTTGTGAAGCTAATTCTTTTCTTACGACAGTTTCTGCAATACCAATCGATAATTCAGCTACTTGTTGTTTGACATGAGCTAAGGCAGCTTGTTTTTCTTGTTCTATTGAAGACTTTGCATTTTCAATTAATTGAGAAGCTTGCTCTGTTGCTTCCTCTTTTGCATCTGCAACAATTTTATCTTTAATTTCACGCGCTTCTTTTAACATTGCATCTCTTTCAGCTCTTGCTTCTTTAAGTAATCTATCATTATCAGCCTGCAAGTTTTGCATTTCTTTTTTTGCTGCATCTGCAGCGTCTAATGCGTTTTGAATACCTTCTTCACGTTCTGTAAGCGCATTCATTATTGGCTTCCAAGCAAACTTGATCATTAAAAAAAGTATAACTACTAAGATTAATGCTTGCATGAAAAACAACCCCGGTGAAAAATCATTTAATAACTGATCCATTATATTATGTAATTTATTCTTTAATAATTTTGTTTAATTCTAACTAAAAACATTTCCTGCAACCAACCGTTACAGGTAAATGTTTTTATTTTTTTAATTTCTCCGGAATTATTTCCCTAAGATTAATGCACCAAATGCCAAACCTTCTAATAATGCCCCGATGATGATCATCGCAGTTTGGATTTTACCAGCAGCCTCAGGTTGACGAGCAATACCTTCCATTGCTTTACCTCCAATTTGACCTAATCCGATTCCTCCACCTATTACGATTAATCCTGCTCCAATTAAATTGTACATACTAATTGATTTATATATAATTAAACAAATTCTTAATTTCTATTTTTAATGATGTTCGTGTTCTTCAACAGCCATCCCAATGAATAATGATGATAACATTGTAAAAATAAATGCCTGTAAAAACGCTACCAGTATTTCAATCACAGAAATAAACAAAGCTAATAACAATGACATTCCTGTTGACCCAAAAACTCCAAACTGATTCTTCAATGTAATCATTAAGGCAATTAAGCTCATTACTACAAAGTGACCTGCTGTCATATTTGCAAACAAACGAATCAATAAAGAAAATGGTTTTGTAAACATTCCCAGCACCTCAATTGGCGCTAAAATTATTTTCATTGGCACTGGCACTCCAGGCATCCAAAATATATGCTTCCAGTAATCTTTATTACCGCTAAATTGTACTATAAAAAAAGTAAATAATGCCAAACAAACTGTAACAGCAATCTGCCCTGTAACATTAAACCCTAACGGGGTTAAACCTAATAAGTTTAAAATCCAAATAAAGAAAAACACTGTCAAAAGGAACCCCATGAACTTACGATATTTTTTTTCTCCGATATTAGGTCTTGCTATTTCATCTCTAACATACAAAACCAACGGTTCTAGAACACGACCAACACCTGTTGGAATAGCTTCTTTTTTGTATCCATTCGCTAAAGACCTAAACCCTAAAAACATTAAAAGACCTGCAAGCAACATCCCAAAAACACTTTTAGTAATCGAAAAATCAAGCACTTTATGAGCGTTTGTCGCATGATGAGACGCATCAAAAACAACTTCATCCGCGCCTTCGTTTAATTCATAAATTTTGCTATGAATCTTCACTAATTTCACGTTTCCTTTATCCACAATTACATGCCCATCATCATTATGATGAAATGCCGAAGACATAAAAGACTTCAAACCTTTACTTGTCCAAACTATAACAGGTAATGGAAAACCTACATGCTTTCGCTCACCAACATCATTAGTATACGAATACAAAGCGAAATCATGAGAATCCGCTAAATGATGTTTTATATATTCTTTAATACCTTCAGGAGTGTTGATTTGCCCCTCTTTACTTGAAGTTTCTTCTCCACTAGCGAACGCTGTGAATGAACTAAATACTAATGCTATTATCGTTAAATAAAAGATAGGTTTGTTTGCTATCATAATGCCTTGCTAAATATAGATTTACTTGGTCTCTAAATTTCGGTGCAAAGGTACACAATAAATTAGAACTACAAACCCTTTTTTTGTTTAGTTTTTTAAAGGATATTGAATCTACTAGTAATAGAAAAACTATTTGTTATTCAAGAGCTTTGCGATAAAAATAGTTTCCAGAGAAAGAAACAACAGGAAAGGTATTACTAAAGATATTTTTTCTGGCTTATCAATTGGAATTTCTGAAAAAACTGTGCTTTTAAATAGTATTAAAAAAAAACCAATTTTCACAAACATCAACGCTAGGTATCCATAACCCGCCTGGTTTGGTGTTTTTTCAGAAATGACGGTGACTATTAAATATATTAAAACCGCTGAAATTGCATAAAAAAAATACACCCTTTGTAATGAAAATGAAAGTTGTAAGTCTTTATTTTCCAAAACAGAAAAATGAAAAAAATAACTAGCTATAAAAGTCACACATATAACAACAAAAAAAAGTAAAATACGCTTAATCATTTTTTATTTAGATAAATTACTTACTTGACGTATAACAGCGAACATAGCACCAAAAACAGCAAAAAGGGTACAAATTTTCATAAAAAGACCATCATTGGTTGCCAAAGTAACATCTAACCACTTCCCTAAAACACTTCCTAAGTAGATAGTCAAACCCATTTGAAATGCTATACCAGAGAAACGAACATATTTATTAAGCTGATTTTTCGGTCTTTTTTTGTTCATTTTTCTTTAGCTCTTTAACAGCCCCTTTCATAGAACAAGTCGCATTAAAAGTTGCTCCTGGCTCTACGGATAACTTCCCAATTATAACTTCACCTGTAATATTTGCTGTGGCTTTTACGGTTAAAACATTTGAAACCTGTAAATCTCCTGCAAACTTACCTTCTACATCTGCATTGGTGCACTCTGCCTTTCCTTTAACTAAGCCTGCTTCTCCAATAATTATTCTACCGTTAGTTTTTATATTACCTTCTAGTGTTCCGTCGATCCTAAAGTCACCTTCGGATACAATTTCTCCTACAATTTTAGTGTTTCCTCCAATTACGTTTCTTTCTGAAACTACTCTCTCTCCTGGTTTTTTACTGTCTTTACTGAACATTTACACGGGGGCTTTACAAAAAAAAATTTTATTCAATTAACTGTTTCAATATTTCCTCTGCTTTTTTACCAGCATCGGTATTTGCATAACTCAAGGAAACAAACTCAAGCGCCTTTTTATAGCTTGCTTTATCATCAACTTTCCCTATGCACAGAGCTTTCAATAAAGCTAATTTAGGAATTAAATTTGAATTTTTAACTCTAGGCTCAAACTTATCAATTTCTACTAGAGCTTCATCAAATTTATTTAACTTATAAATAACGTATATTTCTTTATATCTATTAAGAACCTCATCTATTTTCTTTTCCTCTACCAGCTTTACATTAGGCTTCCTTATAATTTGGGCAAATTTACTATCTGGATATTGATTTAGCACTACTTTTTTATGTTTATTTGCTTTTTCCTGATTATCAGCATTGGTATAAACTTGGTATAAATGATAGTTTATAGCTAAGTCAGACTGTTCGTGGCTTTTGATATTTAATAATCTATCGAATTTTGAAGAAGCTAACTCGTAATCTTTAAATTGCTCTTTATAAATTAAGCCCAGTTGATATAATGCCTCATTTCTATCTTTCTTTAAAACTATTATTTCTTCTTTCTCTTTTGGTAATGCATCTAAATAAGTACCAAGGACATATTTTGGGTTTTCTTTTTCCTCTTCTTCTGAAGCTATTAGCTCGTTCTCTACTATTAAACCTCCTTCTTTTTCTGATAATCTCCAATTATCTTCCAAAGGGCGGTTTCCCCATACTCTTTCAAATTCAGCTTTACCAAATGCTATTGTTTGATCGTTATAAAAATACCATTTCCCTTGTTCAGAAATGTCACCAATAAATGAACCTCCACCAAAAGAACTTCCGAAATTCTGAGAATTCAATAATTGTTGTCTTTTTTCCTCATCTTCTTTCTTAATTCTTTCTATATATTCTTCAAAGAAAACCTTTCTTTGATCTGGACTCATTGCAACCAATTTTAGAATGCTATCATTCACTTTTATCGTTTCTTCGTGCTTTCTTAAAGTTGTTAGTCCTTTATTTTTTCTACGAATTCTTCTAATTCTCTTTTCTTGCTCAAACTCTTTTGGTGTCGCAACTAGTAAGCTGTCATAATAAGTCCCAGCTAAAACATATTTTTGCTTATTAAAAGCAATGTTTCCTAATTGCTCATATGCATATGTTTTCTGATAATCAGTATTTGTTTTAGCTTTCAATGATTTATTAAAATAATCAACAGCGTTATCAATTTTATTTCTTCCAACTTCAAGTACTCCTAACTGGTAATACAAAGCATTCAAAAATTTACGATTATCTGTATTTTTAACTAGTTTCTTCAACCTACCTAACACTACTACTGAAGAAGAATCATTATCCGTATTTTTGGCTAATTCAATACCAGCTCTTACTCTATATTTTCTTGAAGCCCTTTTTGTATCAGCTAATTTTTTAAAAACGATACGAGCAGAATCACGCCTATCTAATTCTGCATATATTTGTCCTAGAATAAACATATTTCGTGCCGATTGTTCTTTATTTTTAAATGTTTTTGAGGCAAGTGTTAAGTGCTTAATTACCTTTTGTATCGTATCTGTTTTTTCATAAGCCATCGCCATTGCTGTATGTGCACGTTCCCTTTGTGAATCTGATAAGCTTTTTTCATTTTTATCTAATTCTATTAACAAGTTTAAAGTCTCAATCGCTAACTTTTCATTATCTAACCTAATGTTTGCCTTCGCCCTCCATATTTTGGTATCGTATATTAAACTTGCTTTGGGATAATTGGAAATCACATAATTTAAAGCTTCTACAGCTGGTATAAATCGTTGTGTATAATATCGTGCTTTTCCCAAAAGCAAATAAGCTTCATCAATTTTGTTATTTCTTTCTATCCCATTTATATTCATTGAATGCTTCTGAACTGCCTTTACTGCTTTCTCCTCTGCTTTATCAAAGTGTGATAACGGCTTTATTTCTTCTTCTTCTTCAGAATCATCGAATCCTACACCAGGTTTAAATAGCGGTGCTTCAATAACATTCTCATTAAAAGTTATTGGCTCAATTGGCAACCGTCTCCAAAAATTATCTTGATGCTTTTCTTCTATTTCTTTTAAACCTTTTAAAAATGCCTGCTCACCATTAAACAACACGTTATATTTTGTTGTTAACGAATGAAATTTACGATTTATAAGGGTATTTTTCTTCGTGCCACATGAGCATACGTAAAGTAAAACAATACTGAAAACGAATATTTTGGATAGTTTTTTCATAAAAAATACGCATATATTGTACAACAATTATACTGCTAAGTTATTGTACGTAAATGCGTAAAATTAGTAATAAAAAGGAAAAATTCTGCATTTTTAAAATTGAAATAAAAAAAATATCGAAATTACGACAGTCAGAATGATTTTAAAAACACTTTTGACATACTATATTTTATATGTTTACTTGATAAAAAGCAGGATTATTTTTTTATAACCATCCTGCTTTTTAAGCATGTTTATTATCCTATAATTTCTTCAGTAGCTAAAACTTTTGCATAGGCAAATTGTAATGCAGCCATGTATGCAGCATGCACTTGCTCGGCTGGAACAGTAACTCCATTAAATGTTAAATCTAGGGTTGCACACGCATCATGAGCGACAGTACAATTATATCCAAAATCACTAGCTGCTCTTGTTACAGCGTCAATACACATATGACTCATTGCACCACATATCCATAAATTTTCTATATTATTTTCATCTAAAATTTCTTTTAGATTGGTATTCTTAAAACTATTTATTTCTTGTTTTAAGACAACTGGCTCTCCTTCTTGATTTATCACACTTGCATGAATTTCAGCACCTTTAGAATTTGGCTTAAAAAAAGGAGCATCGTTGTTTGGAAACTCATGTCTAACATGCACAACAGGCATATTTTTTTTTCTAGCATAATTTAAAAGTTTTGCTGCGTTTCCTGCAGCTTTTTCTGTTCCTTTAAGCTCCCAATCTCCATTAGGAAAATAATCGTTCTGTAAATCTACAATAACTAAAGCTGTTTTCATTTTATCTAATTTTATCTGATTTTTATAGGAACAAAATTAGCTACTCTTTAGCATGTATACATTGCTGTAAAGTTATATGTTTTTGCTGTGAAGTTTTTATATCGTGCTAGTATTTCTCTCGTTTACGGGACTTAATCCAAATTTAGCTTTATATGACTTCGAAAAGTGTGATACATTCTCAAAACCACAATGGAATGCAATATCAGAAACAGTACGTGTCGTTTTGGTGATTAAATAATTAGCATACTTAAGCCTTCGATTAATTAGCCATTTCATAGGTGTTGTTTTGAATTCCTCTTTGAATTCTTTTTTAAAGGTACTTAAACTTCTTCCTGTTTGTTTTGCTAACGTTTCAATATTTAAGGCTTGTGTAAAATTCTTCTCCATATAGTAAGGTAAATTTATTTTCTGATTATTCACCAGATATTTAAGGTATTCTACGTAAACATTATTTTTATTTCTATCAAGTATTTGAAGTAAAATTTGGTGCAACGAAAACTTCACAATGCAAGATCTATATTCTCTTTTACTATTAATTACACTTACTATTTCCTCTATATTATAGGTTATGAAAGGAGTCACTCTAAAGGTAAAAGGAGGTAACTCTTCTTTTGTTTCTCTTTTTGAATGAATAATGACATGCTCTTCAAGAAAATCAGTAATAAACATGTTTTCAAAGAAGAATAAAACTCCTTCATAGTCAGATGAGGTTTCAAAAATATAATTAGCTCTTTTTCTAAACTGTACATCACCTTTAGTTATTATTCTTTTATCTACTGAACTTATTATATTTCGATGACCAACTAAAACAACTTCTAAGCAATGCGTTGTTTGAAGAACTGTACTATATTTGTTTATAGAGTCTGCTTTTACATGTAGTGCTAAAACTTCTTTTCTTAAACTTTGAACTGAAGATACATGACTCTGGAGATCTTTTGGAAATTGAAACATAAAATAATCGATAAGTCAAATTGAAAGCCTATTTTGAAAAATTAACGGTGTTTATTTTTTTATTATAATTATATCTAATTAAATTTATTAACAAGTTTTAATAAAAGTTTACTAACTTTTAATTATATTTTTATCAACAATTAAATCCCATCTTATAAATACACCAAAAGAAATATAAAAATATTATTTAATTTTTAATGTTTTAGCAATTGCCTCAAGTTCAAAAACAAAATTTCTCTTGTTTACAGACGGTGCATATGTAAATCCTTCAAAAACCACTAATCTTTTATTTTTTTCATCAATGATTGTGTAATTAAGAAATGGTCCAGCCATGAAATCATTTTTAACCTCCCATTTACCTCTGGTTTCAAAGGCTTTCCTGCCATCAAACTCGATTTCATTTGTATGCGGAGTATACGCCTGTTCAGTAATCATATACATTCCTTCTTTTCCACCTGGAATATACTTTTCACCAATCATATCTCTCATAGATGAAATATTATCTGCCACATTAGATCCATTTTCATAAGGAACACTATATATTAAAATATTATTACTACCATCTCCTCTGGCAATACCACTTTTTAAGTGCTGACGAAGCCATAAAAAATCATCTTTATCTTCTACTAAATTATATCTCTTAGGTATATCAACCTTAACATTCAAGTTTTGAATGGTTTTAAATTTACGCTCATCCATGCGTTCGCTTTTAAAAACACTTTGAATAAACTTGATATCTTCTTCTTGAAAAATTTTAATAATTTCTTTTCCTCTATTTCTTATCAAACCTACTAAATCTTTTTCATTTTTAGCTGTAGCGTAAACAATTATTTGAGGCTCTGCGTATTTATTTCTTTCTATTGAAATTTGTTCTTCTTTTCCTTTTCTACAAATTAAAATCGCCTTGCTATGCTTAATAAACCCCTTAAAACCAGCAGGGTCTATTTGACCTACATTTAATAATGTTTCTGGCTGTGGCAATCCTACCTGATGCTCTCCAAATACAACTCGAATTTCATCACCTACCTTACCATCCCAATCATTAGCTTTTAAAACTACTAAAATCTTATTGGTATTACCTGAAGATGAGGGTAAAATAACCTCTCTACTTTTTGAACTTTGTTTGCAGGAAATTATCAATAACAATAACAGTAGTAATGACAATGACTTTCTCATACTTTTATGTATTTAAGTTTATTTTTGGTTACAAATTAAAATCAAAAATCATTCCATTATTAATAATAACTACAATGATTGTTTTTTATATTATACAACATAAATAGCATTAAAAATTAAATAGATTTAATTTTTGTTTTTAAATTCTTTTTTTGATTATTAGAAGTTGGTTTTGAGACCACTATTCGCTTTGGGTAAACGAATAATCGTTGACCAATTTTTAGATTACTTTTTTTCAACCCATTCCACCCCTTCAGATCTCTAATTTTTACTCCAAATTTATTTGCTATTTTACCTAAATAATCTCCCCCTTTAACTCGATATACAATCCGTTTATCCATTTCAAAGTAACGTGGCAATGGCTTCTCCCGTTTGGCTTCATCTTGCTTTGCCAAATTGTAAATCTCCTCTTCCTTATCAAGAAAATCAATAACTCTTAATTTAGGTAACCTTATGGAATAATTACGGCCTTCAACATAAGGAACAATATCTAATTTGTATTCTGGATTTAAAAAAGAAAGTAATTCTTCATCTATATTTACCTTTTGTGAAATTTGTTTAAAACTAATTGTTTCTTTTACTTTTATGGTATCTGTTTCGAAATAAAAAATTTCTGGAGTTTTAGGGTATAAATTATGCTCTTTTGCATATTCAAAAATATACATTGTTGCATAAAAAGCTGGCACGTAACCAGCTGTCTCTCTAGGCAAGAATGGCCTAATATTCCAATAATTTTTATACCCTCCTGATCTTTTTATCGCTTTTGAGACATTTCCTGGGCCAGAGTTATATGCTGCAAGAGCTAAATCCCAGTCACCAAAAACTTTGTACATTTGATTTAAGTATTTGCATGCTGCGACCGTTGATTTTATTGGGTCTCTTCTCTCATCAACATAAGAGCTTACTTTCAAATCAAACTGCCTACCCGTTCCATACATAAATTGCCATAGACCAGTAGCTCCAGCAAATGAACGAGCTTTAGGATTTAAGGCAGACTCCACAATTGATAAGTATTTCATTTCAATTGGAACGTCGTATTGATCAAGATACTGCTCAAACATTGGAAAATAATATTCTGCTTTAGCCATTAAAGCTGGGTAATATTTTTTTCTATATTTCAGATATTTATTAATTACTTTTTCTAGAGCTGGGTTATATGATAAATTAAACGGTGTTTTTTCATCTAGTTTTTTTAATCTATCTATTAGCGACTCTTTAGACAGAATAACATTTTCTTCAATCTTTACATCCTTATCGTTAATAACGTATTGTATACTATCGAATAAAGAAGAATTAAAGGTACCCTCAACGAGAAGACTATCAATTCTTTTTAGATCACTGTTAGTAAAAAAGTCTTTTTTTCCTACTAACTTAACAGAATCAGGCTTTATAGTTCCTTTTGTCTTTAAAATAGAGTCTACTGGCTGCTGTGCAATTAACACTGATCCATAGAAAAATAATAGCTTTAATAAAATTTTCAAAAATATGTTTCTTTAAAAAATTATTTATTAGAATAAATGAAATACTACATTTTATTCTTAACGTACTTAATTAATATTCATTTCGACCACAACTGGACAATGATCAGAATGTTTTGCTTCCGGTAAAATATAAGATCTTTTAATCTTATCTTCCAATAAATCTGACACCATGCAGTAGTCGATTCTCCACCCCTTATTGTTTGCTCGCGAGTTTGCTCTATAACTCCACCAACTATAATGACCTGAATTTTTATTTAAATACCTAAAACTATCAATAAATCCACTATCTATAAAATTTCCTATCCAAGCTCTCTCTTCTGGCAAAAAACCAGAAACGCCTTTCATCTTAGGATTATGAATATCTATTTCTTCGTGACAAATATTGTAATCTCCGCAAATAATAATATTAGGATGCTTCTCTTTTAGAATATTGATGTACTCTTGAAACTCCTTCATATAAGTAAACTTATAATTTAGTCGATCAATATTTGTTCCAGAAGGTAAGTACAAACTCATGATTGAAACATCATCATAATCTACTCTTAGGTTCCTACCTTCAAAATCCATACTTTCTATCCCAGTACCATATTCCACATGGTTAGGTTCGTTTTTACAGAAAACTGCTACGCCAGAATATCCTTTTTTCTGAGCTGAAAACCAATATTGGAACGGATAACCTGCTTCAGTAAAATCATTAGCATTTAACTGATTTTGTTGCGCCTTCGTCTCTTGAATACATAGCACATCAGGATTCGCTTGTTTAAGCCACTCTAAAAAACCTTTTTTTATTGCAGCTCTTATACCGTTTACGTTGTATGAAATTATTTTCATCGATTAACTTCCTAATCTTTTTATGTTTAAATATCCATTTCAGGTATTTCTCCTTGTACCACTAAAGTTCCTTCCGTTGATGCTTTAATTTCTTCTACAGAAACCCCAGGTGCTCTTTCCAGTAAGTGAAAAGCGTTATTTTTTATCTCTATTACGGCTAAATTCGTAACAATTTTTGTTACACATCCCACACCTGTCAATGGTAAGGAACACCTTTTCAATAGTTTTGATTCTCCTCGTTTGTTTGTGTGCATCATTGCTACAATGATATTCTCAGCACTTGCCACTAAATCCATGGCTCCTCCCATTCCTTTTACCATTTTACCTGGAATTTTCCAGTTAGCAATATCACCATTTTCTGCCACTTCCATGGCTCCTAAAATAGTTAAGTGTACGTGCTTTCCACGAATCATTGAAAAGCTGGTTGCTGAGTCAAAAAAACTAGCCCCTGGAAGCGTAGTTATTGTTTGTTTTCCTGCATTTATTATATCAGCATCTTCTTCACCTTCGAAAGGAAATGGTCCCATTCCTAAAACACCATTTTCACTTTGAAATTCAACTTGAATATCATCTCGAACAAAATTGGCTACCAATGTTGGAATACCAATTCCTAAATTTACGTAGTAACCATTTTTCACCTCTTTTGCTATACGTTTAGCGATTCCGTTTTTATCTAACATTTTCTATTGTATCAATTTAATAATGTGTATGTGTATAGTCTGTTTTTAAAAAATATGCAAAAATGACTCAATAGATTTCTAAACTATTGACTCACTACTGTACAAAAGGAATTAAACCTTTTGACGAACGGTTCTTTGCTCAATTCTTTTTTCATATTTTTCGCCTTGAAAAATACGCTGTACAAAAATCCCAGGAATATGTATATTGTTAGGGTCTAGCTCTCCTACTGGTACTAGTTCTTCAACCTCTGCAACTGTTATTGTTGCAGCACCACACATATTTGGATTAAAATTCCTTGATGTGCCTTTAAAAATAAGATTTCCTGCCGCATCTCCTTTCCAAGCCTTAACGAAAGAGAAATCTGCTTTAAATGCCGGCTCTAGCACATGCATTTTACCATCGAATTCTCTTACTTCCTTGCCTTCTGCTACTTCAGTTCCATAGCCAGCAGGTGTATAAAAAGCAGGAAAACCTGCTTGTGCTGCTCTACATTTCTCTGCTAGCGTACCTTGAGGGGTTAATTCTACTTCTAACTCACCTGATAGCATTTGACGCTCAAACTCATCATTTTCTCCAACATAAGATGAAATCATTTTTTTTATTTGGCGGTGTTGGAGTAACAGCCCCAAACCGAAATTATCAATACCTGCATTATTTGATATACAAGTAAGATCTTTTATCTCCAACCGAACCAATTCTGCAATAGCATTTTCAGGAATTCCACACAAACCAAATCCACCTAACATTAACGTCATTCCACTCTTAACTCCAGTAACTGCCTCTTGTACATTTGTTACTTTTTTATTAATCATATATAGCTGCTTGTTATATTTTAAAAATCTGTGTCTTCATAATCAATTTCTTTTTTTTCTTCTTTTTCAATTCCTTTATCTTTATTAGGATTTTTTGTCGAACAATTAATATTAATTGTTAATTCCTGAGAAGGTTTCTCAAAGTCTTCCTTACTTATATTCAGTGTTTTGTCTTGGTAACATTTTTGCATGAACAATGCCCATGTTGGTAATGACATCGTAGCTCCTTGACCTCGACCAATCCCGTAAAAATGAGTTGCTCTATTTTCTCCACCAGTCCAAACACCTGTCGCTAAATTTGGCACTATTCCCATGAACCATCCATCTGACTGATTTTGAGTAGTTCCTGTTTTACCAGCAATTGGATTAGTAAACTTATACGGAAAACCTGTACATTCTTTCTTCTGCCTTGTCCAATTAGACCTTAATCTTCCTCCTGATCCAGATTCCGTAACCCCTTTCATTAAATCTAGAATAACATAAGCTGATTCTTCACTTAACACCTCTTTGGTTTGAGGCACAAATTCTTCTAGAAGAGTTCCATTTTTATCTTCAATTCTAGTTATCATCATAGGACTTACCCTAAGCCCTTTATTAGCAAAAGTTGAGTAAGCACTGACCATTTCAATTAAAGATAAGTCTATAGCTCCTAATGCGATCGATGGATTCGCTTCTATTTTAGACTTAATTCCTGCTGACTCTGCCAAACGCGCTACATTTACCGGCGAAACTTTATCTATTAATTGTGCTGTAATTACATTAGTTGATTTAGCCAAAGCTTCTTTTAATGTTAATTCCCCTCCATACTTATCACTTGAATTTTTAGGTGTCCAATCCTCGGGCATTCCATACTTTTCTTTTGGAATTGTGTATGGAGTATTTGATAACTTATCGCAAGGAGACATCTTTAACTGGTTAATTGCTGTAGCATAAACAAAAGGTTTAAATGTAGACCCTACCTGTCGCTTCTGTTGTTCAACAGCATCATATTTAAAATACCTATGATTTATTCCACCCACCCAAGCTTTAATATGGCCTGTTTGTGGCTCAATAGAAACCAAACCAGATCTGAGAAAATGCTTATAGTAACGTATAGAATCATATGGCGTCATAACAGTATCACGATCTCCTCTCCAAGAAAACACTCTCATCTCAATCTCAGTATTAAACGCTTGCTCTATTTCTTTTTCGCTAGCTCCTTTTGCTTTCATCTTTTTATAACGATCAGAGTTTTGTTTTGCTCTTCTCATCGTACTAGCTATTTCAGCTTTGTCTAAATCATAAAACGGTGCTGTTTTGTTAGTCTTTTGTTCCTTATTGAAGAAGGACTGTAAGTTTGTCATATGAGCTTTTAATGATTCTTCTGCATATTTTTGCATACGTGAATCAATGGTTACATGAACCTTTAAACCGTCTTTATAAATATTATAAGCGTTACCATCTGGCTTCAAATTATTTTTAGCCCATGTTTTTAAAATTTTCTTTAGATTCTCCCTAAAATACGTTGCTAAACCATCACTATGACTCTCCGGTGTAAAATTAATTTTAAGTGGTAACTTTTGAAGAGAATCTTTTTCTTTTTCTGTTAAAAAATTGTTTTTTCTCATTTGAGAAAAAACAACGTTCCTCCTACCTAAAGATTTCTTTTTTGAAATTTCTCTATGCGGATTATACTGTCTTGGATTTTTAAGCATTGCAACAATGATTGCAGACTCTTGTATATCCAGCTCTTTGGGTTCTTTTCCGAAATAAATCCTTGCTGCTGAACGAATCCCTGTAGCATTGAAGAGGAATCCTTGTGTATTTAAATACATTGTGATTATTTCGTTTTTAGTATACTGTCTTTCTAATTTTACCGAAACAACCCATTCTTGCATTTTTTGAATAATTCTTTTCAGTTTATTCGAAGAAGCTCTTTTTGTAAAAAGGTTTTTAGCTAATTGCTGAGTTATGGTACTTGCTCCTCCTCCAGCACCCATTTTTGCAATTGCTCTTGCTAGACCTTTAAAGTCTATTCCAGAATGTTCATAAAAACGCTCGTCTTCAGTTGCTATTAATGCTTTTATTAAATTATCAGGAAGGTCTTTGTATTGAATTGGTGTTCTATTTGCCTTAACGTAATATTTCCCTAGGGTTTTCCCATCAGCAGAAATTACCTCTGTTGCTAAATCACTCTTAGGGTTTTCCAGCTCCTCAAATGTCGGAAGCTTCCCAAAGACTCCCCAAGATGCAAGTAAAAATAAAAAAGAAATAAAAATTATTCCCCCTAAAATTATTCCCCAAAACCATTTTGTATACTTTATAAAACTTACTTTTCTTTTCTCTGTCATTACTCTCTTTTTTCAATTCTTAACCCAATATCTGTAATTCCTTTTAACTTTTCAATACCTTTTACTTCACCATTTTTTCTCATTGCTTGTCTAATTTTAAAAATGTAAGTTCCTTTTTTAGGAAAAACGATATTCTCTTTGTAAAAAAGTTTATTCTCTTTAATATCAGAGAATCCATGACCTAAAAACTTACCTGAAGCATCAGCCATATCATACTCTAATGTATCGATTATGACATTTCCATCAGGAAACTTTAACTGCGTTATTAAAAATAAATTACGAAAATGAAACTCTTTATTATTCCTTAAATTAATGAATATATTTCTTTTTTTGAGAGTATCTTGAATAGAAAAAACAAACTGGAGCTCATCCTTAATATTCCATTCTTGATTGTCTAATGTCAAATACTTGTCATAAATTCTTTTCTTATCACAAGAGATAAAGAAAATTAAAAGTACTAAACAACCAATCAAAAGTTTACTTTTGCTTATTATTCTCAGCATTGTTCTTACTATTATTTCTTCTTTTATTATTGGTGTTTCTTTTTGCTCTACTGTTTGTGTTAGTTTTATTATTTACAGTATTATTACCAGTACCATTTTTTTTCGTTTCTGAATTAGGCTTATTATTATTTCTTCTTCTATTACCTTGCGACTTAATTGGCTGTGCTTCTTTTTTATTATTTTGTTGATTTGTTTTTTTATTTTCGTTTTTTATGTGAGAAACTTTTTTATCTTGATTTTTGTTAACTTTTTTGTTTTGCGATTTTCCTGAGGTATTTGTTCTCTTATTTCCCTGCTGTTTATTATTTGTTTTTTTTATCTTTTTTCTATTCCTCCTTGGTTTTTTTGGAACATCAAACCTAGTAAGACTATCTTGACCTACAACATTTTCGAAATCATTTTTAGGCTCATCCACAACTTCTAATTCGTATTCTTCAAGTGGAGCTCCTAATTCATCTGATTCATTTAGTTCAATTATCTCTTTTACCTGGTCTAAAGATAATTTGTACCATTTATAACTTTCTTCTTTGTATGTATACCAAAGCAACTGTTTAAATATATCCATTTTAACAAAAATGGCGTCTCCTCTTTCTGTTTTTAAAATAGCATCTTGCTTTGGGAATTCTTTAAGAGCATCTAAATACGAGTCTAACTCAAAATTTAAACAACACTTCAATTTTCCGCACTGTCCCGCTAACTTTAAAGGGTTTAAAGATAATTGTTGATACCTAGCTGATGCTGTATTTACCTTTCTGAAATCAGTTAACCAAGTGGAACAACACAGTTCCCTGCCACATGAGCCAACACCACCTAATCTTGCTGCTTCCTGTCTCATTCCTACTTGTTTCATTTCTACCCTTATTGAAAAAGCACTTGCTAAATCTCTAATTAACTGGCGAAAATCAACACGGTCATCTGCCGTATAATAAAAAGTAGCTTTTGTCCCATCTCCTTGATATTCAACATCCGATAATTTCATCTTCAGTCCTAGCTTCAATATTATTTCTCTACCTCTTCGCTGTGTTTCTTTTTCTCTTTCTCTTGCTTCCTGCCAAACGTCAATATCCTTCTGTGATGCTTTTCTATATATTTTCTTTACATCATCACTATCTACGAGCACCTTCTTTTTTCTCATTTGAACTTTTACTAGTTCACCTGCTAAAGAAATAACGCCAACATCATGACCAGAAGACCCCTCCACAGCAACGATATCTCCCATTGAGATACTCAAATTGTTTGTATTTTTAAAAAAATGTTTTCTACCGTTTTTAAAACGGACTTCGAATATGTTAAAAGGGACCTCACCTGCTGGTAAAGACATATTTGATAACCAATCAAAAACGGCTAATTTTGTTCCACTACTACATGATCCGGTAGCACAATTTCCGTTACTTTTACATCCTTTTGGAATGCCGTTTTTGTTAGTTGAGCAACTGCTACAACCCATAATTAATATTTATATTTTTTAAAAGCCTTCTTAAACCTGAATTTCAATCAGTATCAAGAAGCATTTGTATATTTTTGATTTTAATCTAATTATTTTTTTGATAGTTATATCTTATCAATCAGTAAAGATACGTATTCTTGACTAATGTAAAAATTGATATTTTTAAACTCAAAAAATTCATATAATAATTAAATAAAAAAAAACCCCTATAATTGAAAAATTATAGGGGGTTTATATTTTTTAAATAAATTCTAAACTACTCCTTGATCTATCATAGCTTCGGCTACTTTCACAAAACCTGCAACATTGGCACCTTTTACATAGTCAATATATCCGTCTTCTTGACTACCATATTTTACACATGACTCATGAATACTGTTCATTATAGCATGTAATTTGCTATCAACTTCTTCTCTAGTCCACGATAAACGTAACGAGTTTTGAGACATTTCTAAACCAGAAGTTGCTACTCCACCTGCGTTAGATGCTTTTCCTGGGGCAAAAAGTATTTTTTCCTTTAAAAAAACTTCAATTGCTCCAGGAGTAGATGGCATATTTGCTCCTTCAGAAACACATATACAGCCATTTGAAATCAAAGTTTTAGCTTCATCTTCGTTAAGTTCATTTTGCGTTGCACAAGGTAAGGCTACTTGGCAAGATATTCCCCATGGTCTTTCTCCTTTAAAAAACTTTGCTGATGGATATTTTTCTACATATTCATGAATCCTTCCTCTTTTTATATTTTTGAGTTCCATAATAAAAGCTAGTTTATCTGCATCAATCCCTTCCTCATCATAAATATATCCAGATGAATCTGACATAGTTACCACTTTAGCTCCTAATTCTGTTGCCTTCTCTGCAGCGTATTGAGCTACGTTTCCAGAACCAGAAACAACCACAACTTTACCATCTAAAGAATCGTTCTTTGCATTAAGCATATTTTGCGCAAAATACACATTACCATAACCTGTAGCCTCTGGCCTTATAAGTGAACCACCCCAAGTAGCTCCTTTACCAGTTAAAACTCCAGTAAACTCATTTCTTAAACGTTTATATTGCCCAAACATATAACCAATCTCACGCCCACCAACTCCTATGTCTCCTGCTGGTACATCTGTATCAGGACCTATATGTCGTGATAATTCTGTCATGAAAGATTGACAAAAAGCCATAACTTCACGATCTGATTTTCCTTTCGGGTTGAAATCAGAACCTCCTTTACCCCCCCCCATAGGCAATGTTGTTAAAGAATTTTTAAAGACTTGTTCAAATCCTAAAAACTTTAAAATTGATAAATTTACCGATGGATGGAAACGCAACCCTCCTTTGTAAGGGCCTATTGCTGAGTTAAACTCAACTCTGTATCCCCTATTTACCTGAGTTTCCCCCTTATCATCAACCCATGGCACTCTGAACATAATGACACGTTCTGGTTCAACCATACGCTCTAATAATTTTTTACCTTGGTATTTCGGATTATTTTCTATGAAAGGAATTACTGTTTCTGCAACCTCATGTACAGCTTGCAAGAACTCTGGTTCAAATGCATTACGTTCTTTAACGTAATCCATGAAAGCTTTTATTTTAGACTCCATAAACCTTTTTAGTTGTTTTGTTATTTAAATTTCGACAATTTATATGAAGCAAATATAATTAATTTGCAATTTGTTAAATTTAATTTTTTTATTTATTTTAAATAGCTTTTTTATGTTTTTTTGATTCATCAAAAACTCATTATTTTTTTACTAAAAAAACCTTAAATTTGTGACTTAATTTTGACGACTCATAGATAATGTTAGATAAGGTAAAAGAGTTAATTGGTGACGTAAAGACGTTTCAAGCTACATCCAAAGAAGAAATAGAGGCTTTTCGAATCAAGTATTTAGGTAGTAAAGGGCTATTGAAGGACTTATTCGCTGAATTTAAAAATGTTGATGCAGAATTTCGTAAAGACTTTGGACAAGCTTTGAACAATTTAAAGAAATCAGCAGAAGATAAAGTCTCTCAGTTAAACGAAGCCTTTGAAACTTCTGATAACGAAACCCACTCCTGTAGTGATTTAACTAAGCCTGCAGAACCAATTGAACTAGGATCAAGGCATCCGATTTCAATAGTTAAAAATCAAATTATTGAAGTTTTTAACCGAATTGGCTTCACTGTCTCTGAAGGACCTGAAATTGAAGATGATTGGCATAACTTTACCGCACTCAACTTACCAGAATATCATCCAGCACGCGACATGCAGGATACTTTCTTTATTGAAAAACACCCAGACACGCTTTTAAGAACGCATACTTCATCTGTTCAGGTTCGCTACATGGAAAATAATGAACCTCCTATTCGAACAATTTCACCAGGTAGGGTTTTTCGTAATGAGGATATTTCTGCTCGAGCTCATTGTATTTTTCATCAAGTTGAAGGGCTGTATATTGATACAGATGTATCTTTTGCTGACTTAAAGCAAACACTACTATATTTTACTAAAGAAATGTTTGGGAAATCTAAAATACGCTTGCGTCCTTCCTATTTTCCTTTTACTGAACCTAGTGCAGAGGTTGATATCTATTGGGGGCTGGAAACTGAAACAGATTATAGAATTACTAAAGGAACCGGGTGGTTAGAAATAATGGGCTGTGGAATGGTAGATCCAAACGTATTGAAAAACTGTAATATAGATCCTATCAAGTACTCAGGGTATGCTTTTGGAATGGGTATTGAACGTATTGCTATGCTCTTATATCAAATACCAGACATTAGAATGTTCTACGAAAATGACAAAAGATTTTTGGAACAGTTTAAATCAGTAATTTAAGTTTTATTAGAAAGCTTACTTCTAGCGTTTGATTTCTAATCAAAATTTAGAAATATAGCAAGGCTAAAGTCATTAACTCCCATAGCTTATAAAACCATTGTTATTAATAACCAATTAAAAATATAGCAGAAATTAAATTTATATAACTGATAATTATACTGTCATATAAAGTAAAATTTTATGATTTATTTAATAGGTACTCAAAATAAACATTTATTGCAATATTTTTCTTAATATCATTATTCAATAAAACTAACTTATAAATTCAATTGAATTACAATAAAAGAAATGAGAAAAGACATTCATATTCCTGATGTTAAAAATATTGAAATGGCTGTTGTTTTAGAACATAACAAAACTCACAATGTTAAAGAGTGGATTGTCTATCTAATTAATAGAAAGGAAGTTCCTTTGAACATGGTTATCATTGTATCTCAAGGGTTTTCAGAAACAAAAACAACGTCTGTATTTAGAAAAAAAATAGATCTACTCCCAGAAAATTCTTCTGCTAAGATAGAATTAATTCAACCCGAACTATTTGCTTTAGACAACAGGTTTCAGGTAAGTTTCTTTGAAAACAATATTCTTTACGATAAAACATTCTTGTTTAAAAAGAACACTATAAGAGAGGATGATTTAAAAAATATAAAAGATCTCAATAAACCCGGAATTATTTGTAAATAAAAAATCTATGAAGATTATCAAAAGATTAAAAGGACGCCAAAATAAGCACCCTTTTTTTAAAAGTTTATAGAATAATCATAAAAACTACTTACCTTACAACAAGACTATATTGAGGAGTTGGATTTAGTGGACAGAAATAAACGTATCTTCCTTTTGTCAAAACAACCTCTTTAGTCTTTGATTTTTTATTATTCTTTACTAATGATGTGACATATGCATTTTTAATATGATTTACTTCATCTATTTTTCCTTCTGGAGTTAATACAAAACCTACATCATGACCTACTTCATTATTTGCTATCTCGAAAACATAGGTTCCTTCGGAAAGAGAAATAGACTTTTGAGTGAATTCTCCTTTAGTCTGTTCAAGGGCTACTGTCTTTATTTGTTGTGCATTCCCCTGGAAAGAAAATCCTACTAATAAAACTAATACTACTATTATTCTTCTCATTTTATTTATTTTTATACGTTTACTGAATATTTTCCTGCTTCTACCTTTGGGAAATCAATTTCCGTTTCAGCAACATGATTTACGTAGTTTGTTAATGTATTGGCCACTACATTTAATATGATTTCCAAAACATCACCATCATCATATCCTGCCTCTTTAAAAGCTATAATTTCTTCAGAAGTAACATTCCCTCTTTTTTTTGTAACACTTTGAGCAAACTGCAATGCTGTTTTAACTTTTTTATCTAAAGCGTCACCTTTTCTATTACTATTGATTTCAGCTTCAGACAAACCGTTCATTTTACCAATAGCTGTATGAGCAGACAAACAATAATTACAATTATTTTCCTCTGCTATCGCCAATGCTAACTGCTCTCTAAATTTATTTGAGAAGTTTCCACTAGCCGTTAATTCTCCTAGGCTTAAATACGTTTGCAATGTTGCTGGTGAATTTCCAAACACTTTTATTAGGTTTGGAATGAATCCTAATTTTTTATTTACCAAATCAAATAATTCTTTTGATTTACCTGTAGTTGTATCTGGATTTAAAGTTTTTATTCTTGTACTCATAATTTTAAGATTATTTTATTGTATTACTTAATTTATCACACTCATTATAATTTACACCATTCCCATATTCTTGATAACCCCAACAATTCGGGCAATTCTGTTTTTCTGAATTCATAATATCTTGTTTTTATTTCTGTTACAAAGATGCAACTAAGAGACAGCTTAAAAAATGGACAAAAGTTCTTATCTATTGGACAAATTAGAAAAGGGACGGTTTTCAAGTTTTTTTAAACCCTTATTAAACTATTATTAGAAAAACTTAATAACTCATATCGGCTATGAAAAAACTCATCAATTTTTCATCAAAAAAATAGCTCTATTATAAAAATAGACTAGGTTGTTTTTTGAAATAATTTTGGAGATTTTCCTGTGGCTTTTGTAAAGAAACGTGAAAAATATGCAGGATCATTAAACCCTAAATCAAAAGCAATATGTTTAATTGTTTTACTTGAATATAAAAGTTGTCTTTTAGCTTCTGTAATGATTCGACTTTTAATTAAGTCACTAGGAGTTTCAGTACCTATCTTTTGAAAATGCTTACTTAAAGACTTTGGAGATAATCCTAACCGGTTTGCATACTCAGTAACACTATGTATACTTTTAAAGTTTTGCTCAACTAAAACGCTAAAGTCTTTGTACAATCTTGTTTCTATATCATCTTTAAGTGACACAGAACTACTTATCATTCTAACTGAATGTACAATAAACTGTTTCAGGTAAGACTGTAACATGTCATACTTAGCCGTTTCTGACTGTTCAAATTCCTCTATTAAATTTTCTACTATGAAATCAAGCTTTCTTCTATCTTTTTGATCAATTGAAACAGAAGGTGTTTTGTATACATTATTAAAAAGCACCCCATTACAAGCAACCTCTGAATCATGCGCTTGGAGACAATAAAAATCCTGTGTAAAACTGATTTGATACGCATTCTTTATTTTTTCAGAGTCTACAGAAAACACTTGACCAGGCGAAAGGAAAAACAAAGTGTCACTTTCAGCTATAAACCTATCAAAATCAATACTATAAACACCAGAACCTTCTTTTACCCAAATAATTTTATAAGAATTAACTCTTTCTTCTTTACTAATGGAGCACGCTTTATCGAACGCTATTTGTTGCAGCGAAAACACATTGCGAAATTGATATGTTTTTATGTTTTGTAATGCCAAACCTGTTTCTCTTTACACCATATATAATCGTTATTTTTCTCAATTTATAGATATAGTCGTAAATTAACTAATTTCTAACAAAAAATATTACCATAATAAATCAAAACAACTATTTCTTGTGAACTCAATCAGTTCACTCCTATTACATATTTAATTTGAAGCTATATCATTCAATGAAATAGTTGCAACCCCATGATTGAACAACAAACACACATCACTGCAATCATCTTCTTTGGAGTTAAAAATAGAATGTACAGATATAATGTCTAAGATCGTTTCCTAACCTTGGCCCGAAATAATAGTTTATGAATCAACCGATCCCAATACAGTCGCTGAATAAATACTTTGACTATTTTCAACACAGAAATACTTTCTAGAATATCAATTAAATATGCATTGTACCTGACATAGTCTAGAGAACATACACTATTGATCCAGAAATATCAGTACTTATAGTTGCCGAGCCCGAATTTCCTGGTTCTATAAAATATAATGCATTTCCTTCTATTAACATACTATCTCCAACTATACGTATGCAACTATCATCCTAAATTCGTTCAGTAAATAATGGAACCTTTACTGTTTTTATTCCTGAAATTTCTCGACTAGTACCGACAGCCACTAAATAAACATTAACCTCACTAATTACTGAAACAGCAGATACATTTCCATTTCGTTAACTAAAAATCTACGATTAGACTCCCCTTTTGATTGTTTAGCATCAATATAGCTATCAATTAAGTCTACATAAATTTCTTGCGTTGGTCTGTTACCTGTGTCAAAGTAACTTTTTATGATTTTTTCGTTTTGTTTCATTATTCATTTTTAACAAGATCAATATTACAAAAGGTGAATTATTGAAAGTAGAAAATTATTACAAAATTACACATGATACTTTCATTAAAAAATAGCTATATCTAAGGCTTTTTTTCTTTTTCCTCCTCCAACATTTTCTTTATTGTTTGATTTGATAGAGCTTGACTTAATATTTTATAAAACTCTTTGACTGGATTAACTCCATAGATTTTATTGTAATTCACTAAAATTGATTTTATTTCCGTTATAGCGATAAACCCAGCAATAACTTTTAAAAAAGGTGCCTCACTCACAATATATTTCTCTAAAAAAAAAGCAGCTATAATAATCAAATTATAAATAAAAAGTTTAGAAATAGTATTTGATAAATGACCACTATTGAAAGACTTATTTAACTTAAAAGAAGCATAGGTTGCGGTTATAAAATTAACTAAAATTAAAAATACAACAGTAATTAATACGCCTTCTAATGGAGTCAACAAAGCTATCATTCCATAAAAAACAGCTGTTACTTTATCCATTTTTTCTTAATTTTCGATAAGCTATAATTCTTTTTTTTGGAAAAGCTTTTATACTTACGCTTTTACCTTCGTTCACACCTAAAAGGTACACGTAACGTTTAGATTCCTTAACCAGAAAACCAACATGCCCTTTCCAACTATCAGGTGACTCTCTCCATAGAACTACCACATCTCCCTGTTTAGGTATCGTAGGAGATACACCTACGGCTAGCCAGCTTCTGGCTGTCAGATAATTTGATTTTTCATACCCTGCTTGGTATGCCACCCAACTTATAAAAACACTACACCAAGATGTTTCTTCTTTTAGTCTAGAGGTATCAAAACCAAGAGAAGTAAAATAATTAATTATTTGAGGGTGATCCTTTGAGCCTTTTACTTCTTTTAGCCCATATTGAGATAACGCTATAGATATTAACATATTCATACAAATGTTTGATTTAAATCGTTAGCAGATAAAAACCAAAAATCTAAGACTTCTTTTTTTCTCTTTTAAAGCTATAAAAATTTAGTTTCTGCCCCACATTAAAAAGATTAATAAACTTTTTGAAAGCGCAACAAAAATAAAACATTTTACAAAAAAATCAAGAAGTATTTTTTTTATTTTGTAATAAGTTTAATAATGATTGGAGAAAAAATATAGATATTGTAATAACACATAAAAAACTTTCAAATGGTTTTTATTGAATATGGATTTTAATCAAACCACACAAAAATATTTTGACAGAGCTTTCTTGAGTATACTTTTTATTAATTAAAGAATTTAATTAATTTCTAAAATTATTCAAACAATGTAGTTTAAATTCAACACTCTAAACTGGAAATCAACACTTTTACTTACTAAAGACAGTTTAATCAAAATAGAGTCTTCTTTAACTCCTATAACAAAAGCCCAAATAAAGGTAAGTTTTAAGAGTACTTTGATACAATTTTACTATGTTAAAAACCACACAAATGTTTGATTCTCTATTTTTTTGTATATTAGCAACGTAAATTTAAAGCAAATATAAAAACATTTTACACTAAAAACAAACATATGTTTTACAATCGCTTTAAAATATTAAATATCCTAAGTGGAAAACAAAATGGAAATTTCAAAAAAAATAGTGGCGATTAGAGATGCTTTTAATCTTAATAATTTTTCATTTTCTAAAAGAATTGGAGTTACAGGAACAACTATTGATAGTATTATAAATGGTAGGCCACAGCCTGATGGTAGCAGAAAAAGAACAAAGCCAGGTTACGATGTTTTAACTGCCATAATCAATGAATTCAATATTAATCCTGATTATTTATTCGGAAAAAGTGACAATATGTTGTATTCGAAAGCAACTAAAAACTCAATGTACTCTGAAATACCACAAGTTGTATCTGTAAATTCATCAGGAAATGAAAATATAGTATATGTTCCTTTACAGGCGAGAGCTGGTTACCTAAATGGTTACGGAGATGCTAATTACATTGAACAATTATCTTCATTTAGCATTCCTTTACTAAACAACGGAACCTATAGATGCTTTGAAGTTCAGGGAAACTCAATGGTAGGTACTTTTTTCGATGGAGATCTAGTTTTTGGTAAGTATGTAGAGAGTCTCAACGATGTTAAAAATGGTCGAGTTTATGTTATTGTTAGTAAAAATGATGGTATTGTCTTAAAACGGGTTATTAATAGAATCAATGAAAGAGGGAAGCTCATCTTAAAAAGCGATAACAAAACAGGTAATTACCCAACATATACAATTAATGCTGATGAAATTATGGAACTATGGTATGTTACCATGTTTGCCTCAAAACAAATGCCCGAACCCGTAGATGTTTACGACAGATTACATGATTTGGAAAGTAAAGTTATTGAACTGGAGCAACAAATAAGTAAAAAAACCTCTAGCTAATAGTGAACAGATTATTTTTTTTATTTGTTATTTTTCTTTGTTTTAAAATTTCAGCTCAATCCAATTGGAATATTTATAAACGACTATCTTGTTCAAAAAAAGTTTGGGTAATATCGCACCCCTTTAAAGCAAAAAAAGCACTTCAAATTTCGAAAGAAGCGAAAAGAGTTGCAGATTCGATGAAACTATCACCTCTGCTAGACAAAGATCCTTCTGGAGGCCAAGTAGATGCTTTTAGACATGCTTACTGGATGGCAAGACTAAAAGAAGAAATTGGTGAAAACGCCGCTAGATCATTAGGAAAAGCACATGAAAAAGAAAATTATTGGACTTTTAAAAAACAAAAACTTGAAGACGGTATTGTGCCTGATGAAGTATCTAGTATTATGGATTTATTTAATAACGAAGTTGGGTTACAACTTTCTTTGACGGGAAAGAAAAAATCCAAACGAGGATTAATTTATAAAGTTATTAACGCTATTCGTCAAGGAAGACTCAAGGTTATCAAAAAAGACAAGAATGGAAACTTTTTAACCTGCTCAGGTAACAAAATTAAACCAAAATTACTTCTAGGTAAGTGGAAAAACAACAAATGCTTAGTTTCTTCAAAAAAAAGATAATCAAATGATTGATGTGTTTTTTATTTCAGGTACCATGTGCACTAAAGATTTATGGCAATACATATTCCCTTATCTAAAAAACATAAATCCGATTCATATTGACATTACTTCTGCATCTTCTTTTGATGAGATTAATAATATTATTCTTGAAAGTATTAGCTATCCTGCTATACTAGTTGGATTTTCATTAGGTGGTTTTTCTGCAATGAATTTCACCAGTCAATATCCAGAGAAAGTTGACAAATTAATTGCCATTGCTACTAACTCTAAAGGACTAAACCCAATCGAAATAAAACTAAGAAAAAGTACCATTGAGTTTTTAAAAAAAAATAATTACGGAGGAATTTCTCAAACTAGAATACAACAATTTTTACACCCTAAAAATCATGATAATCAAGACATTATAGCTGTTATTAAAAAAATGGATGCTAATTTAGGGAAAGACGTACTTATAAAACAATTAAAAGCGACTTCTGAAAGAACTGATATTACCCATCAATTAAAGAGTTACAAAAAACAAATATTATTGATATCAGCAGAAAACGATATACTAATTAATCCCGCTGAAATAAAACAGCTTTCAAAAGAAATGTCTAGTTCGACTCATGTAAATTTAAAACAATGTGGCCACATGATTCCATTGGAAAAGCCAAAAGAATTGGTGTATTTACTTCACTTATTTATAGATTCATAGTTTTTTGAGAAAACCTTATCTTTGCACTAGACGAAATACTCTTTTAAACTTTTATTTCTTTATGACTGTCTTATGGAGTTAAATACATTTTTTAATACTTTAAGCGAAGCCATTGAGGTTTCTCTTTCTTACTTGACCAGTCCTAATAGAAGAACTTACTTTGTTTACTTGCTATCTTCATTTATATTAGCTTATTATGTGTATTACAAATCGAAAAATAAAGGGGATTTTCTAAAGTTTTTATTCCCTAAAAATATTTGGCTGGGCAAATCTGCTTTTGTTGATTATGCTATGGTTATGTTTAATAGCGTATTTAAAGTACTATTCATAGGACCTTATCTTATCCTAGGGTTATATATTGCCTTTTACACGAACGAATTTCTATTAGAAAAATTTGGGTATGCTACTTTTAATCTAAACAAAACCGAAACCATTATTTATTATACAATTACCTTAACTATTGTTGGCGATTTCTTTACTTATTTAACTCATCTTTTAATGCATAAGGTTCCTTTTTTATGGGAATTTCATAAAGTTCATCATTCAGCCACAGAACTGAATCCTTTTACCCAGTATAGAATTCATCCAATTGAATTGCTAATCAATAACGCAAAGAGCCTCCTGGTTTTCGGAGTTCTTACGGGGATTTTCGATTACCTATCCAACCACCAAATTAACAAACTCGTATTTTTAGGAGTCAATGTTTTTGGCTTCTTGTTTATGTTTTTAGGAGCAAATTTAAGACATTCACACATTAAACTTACGTATCCTAGTTTTATAGAGAAACTATTAATAAGTCCTTTTCAACATCAAATTCACCATAGTAACTCACCAGAACATTTCGATAAAAACATGGGGTCAAAGCTCGCTATTTGGGATTGGATGTTTGGGACACTAATTTTATCCAAATCGACAAAAAAAATTGAATTTGGAATTGAAGATAAACACAATGAATTTACTTCTTTTTTGGGAAATATAGTTTCACCTTTCATAAACATTTTCAATTCGATAAAAAAATATTTGCTTTTTTTAAGTAGTCACTAGAGACCAAAATCAACACGTAAAATTTATTTTTCAAAAATTGAAAATTAATTTACAACAGTGATTTACAAACACAAAAACCTTATTTAAACCAATTCTAAATATTAAACAAAACAAATCCGAAAGTTTGTGCAAGTAATGCATAGCCCTTAAATTTGTAGCTATTATTTAAACAACATATAAAATAATGAGCGGATTATTAAAATCTTCCATAGGAAGAAAAATAGCCATGGCACTTTCGGCTTTTTTCTTAATGTTTTTTTTGCTACAGCATTTTGCAATCAACATAACTTCAATATTTCCCAATAACGGAGAAACATTTAATAAATTGTCTCATTTCATGGGAACGAACCCAGTAGTTCAGTATGCCTTACAGCCAGTATTAATTATTGGCGTGGTTTTTCACTTTGTTATGGGTTTTATTCTAGAATTGAAAAACACAAATTCTAGAGAGGTTAAATATGCAAAAAACAATGGAGCCGCGAATTCTTCTTGGATGAGTAGAAACATGATATTTAGTGGTCTCACCATACTTGCTTTTATTGTTTTACACTTTATAGATTTCTGGATTCCAGAAATAAACACAAAATTCATAAAAGGAGATTGGTCAGGGCTTCATAATGGTGAATTGAGATACTTTCATGAATTGCAACATAAATTTGTAAACCCACTAAGAGTAGGGGCTTACATTATAGCATTTGTTTTTTTAGCTCTTCATTTATTACATGGTTTTAATTCTGCTTTTCAATCAGTAGGTTTGAATAATAAATACACAAGAGGGTTAAAAACATTTGGTAAGATTTATGCTATTGGAATTCCTGTTGGATTTATAATTATCGCATTATTTCATCACTTAGTTCATTAATAAAACCACTTAAAATATGGCAATTTTAGATTCAAAAGTACCAAAAGGTCCATTAAAAGATAAGTGGACTACCTATAAAGATAAAATAAACCTAGTTAACCCTGCAAACAAACGTTTGATTGATGTAATTGTTGTTGGTACAGGATTAGCTGGCGGCTCTGCTTCTGCTACTTTAGCAGAACTTGGATACAATGTAAAAGCATTTGCGTATCAAGACTCTCCTCGTAGAGCACACTCTATTGCTGCTCAAGGAGGAATTAATGCAGCAAAAAATTATCAAGGAGATGGCGATTCAAAATATCGTCTGTTTTATGATACAGTAAAAGGAGGAGACTATCGTTCTCGAGAAGCTAACGTATATCGTCTAGCAGAAGTATCTGCAAATATTATTGACCAATGTGTTGCTCAAGGGGTACCTTTTGCTCGTGATTACGGAGGTCTTTTAGATAACCGTTCGTTTGGAGGTGTATTAGTATCTCGTACTTTCTATGCAAAGGGTCAAACAGGGCAACAATTATTATTAGGAGCTTACTCTGCTATGAACCGTCAAATTGCACGCGGTAAAATTGAAATGTTCAATCGTCACGAAATGTTAGACGTTGTTATTGTCGATGGAAAAGCAAGAGGTATTATTGCTCGTAATATGGTAACTGGTGAAATAGAGCGTCACTCAGCACATGCCGTAGTTATTGCCTCAGGAGGATACGGAAATGTATATTTCTTATCAACAAATGCAATGGGATCAAATGCTACTGCCGCATGGAAAATTCATAAAAAAGGAGCTTTCTTCGCAAATCCTTGTTTTACTCAAATTCACCCAACATGTATTCCTCGTTCAGGTGATTATCAATCAAAACTTACGTTAATGTCTGAATCATTGCGTAATGATGGTCGAATTTGGGTTCCAAAAAAAATGGAAGATGTTTTAGCGATTAGAGAAGGTAAATTAAAGCCAACTGAAATTACTGAAGAAAATAGAGATTACTACTTAGAGCGTCGTTATCCAGCTTTCGGTAATCTGGTACCCCGTGATGTTGCATCACGTGCCGCAAAAGAGCGATGTGACGCAGGGTATGGAGTAAATGCTACGGGAGAGGCTGTTTATCTAGATTTTAAATCAGCTATTGAGCGTTATGGCAAAGAACAAGCAAAATTAAAAGGGAACGACAATCCAACACATGCTGAAATTTTAGCAGAAGGAGAAAAAGTTGTTGAAAATAAATATGGGAATTTATTCCAAATGTATGAGAAGATTGTAGATCAAAATCCATACAAAACTCCAATGATGATTTATCCTGCAGTTCACTATACTATGGGAGGAATTTGGGTAGATTACAATTTAATGACCACTATTGAAGGGTGTTACGCTATTGGAGAAGCGAATTTCTCTGATCATGGGGCTAATCGTTTAGGAGCTTCTGCACTAATGCAAGGTTTATCTGATGGATATTTTGTTCTTCCTTACACTATTGGAGATTACCTAGCAAATGATATTAGAACTGGAAAAATTTCAACAGACACTCCTGAATTTGAAAAAGCAGAAAAAGAAGTAAAAGATCGTATTAATTTCTTTATAAATAATAAAGGAACCAACTCTGTAGACTATTATCACAAAAAACTTGGAAACATTATGTGGAATAAATGTGGTATGTCAAGAAATGAGCAAGGTTTAAAAGAAGCTATTAATGAAATCAAAGCCCTACGTGATGATTTCTGGAAGAATGTTACCGTTCCTGGAGGAGCAAATGAGATGAATCCTGAACTTGAAAAGGCGGGACGTGTTGCTGATTTTTTAGAATTGGGTGAGTTATTTGCAAAGGATGCCCTTAATAGAACTGAGTCATGTGGAGGACACTTTAGAGAAGAATCTGTTGAATTAGATGGACCTCAAAAAGGAGAGGCAAAACGAGATGATGAGAACTTTACTTACGTATCAGCATGGGAATATAAAGGAGAACCAGCCGATGCGGTGCTTCATAAAGAAAATTTAGAATTTAACGATATTGAATTAAAACAACGTTCATATAAATAAAAAGGATTATGAATTTAACACTTAAAATTTGGCGTCAAAAAAGCGCAAGTGATAAAGGAAAAATGGTCGAGTATAAAGTGACTAATATTTCTGAACATATGTCCTTCTTAGAAATGATGGATGTATTAAACGAACAATTAATTGCTAGCGGAGACGAGCCAGTAGCTTTTGATCACGATTGTCGTGAGGGAATTTGTGGTATGTGTTCAATGTACATCAATGGTGAAGCTCACGGACCTGATAGAGGTATTACAACCTGTCAATTGCATATGCGTATGTTCAAAGATGGAGATACCATTTTCATAGAACCATGGAGAGCTAAGGCATTTCCAGTCGTTAGAGACCTAGTAGTGGATCGTTCCGCTTTTGACAGAATACAGCATGCTGGAGGATATGTTTCTGTTAATACTTCTGGTAATACACAAGATGCAAATGCCATCCCTATTAACAAGGATAATGCTGATAAAGCATTCGATGCTGCTACCTGTATTGGTTGTGGTGCTTGTGTTGCAACCTGTAAAAACTCTTCAGCAATGTTATTTGTTGGTGCAAAGGTCTCACAATATGCATTACTTCCTCAAGGGCAAGTTGAAGCTAAAGACCGCGTTAAAAATATGGTGGCCCAAATGGATTTAGAAGGGTTTGGAAACTGTACTAATACTGGAGCATGCGAAGTTGAATGCCCTAAAGGAATTTCTTTAGAAAACATTGCTCGTATGAACTCAGAGTTTCTTAAATCAGCACTTAAAAAATAAAATTTTATAAAAAACTCGTTTGTAAATTGTTCATATTCAAACGAGTTTTTTATTGAATTTTTTTAAGCAGTTAAAAAATAAAATTCTTTTTAGCGACTTAATTTATTTAACTTTAATATAAACACTTCATACGTATTCCACTGAAATAATACTAAACCTCGATCATTATTACTTATATTACCTGGATACAAGCAGATTATTTCAACTTAGTTATTTTATAATTATGATTATTTTAATTAAAAAATAGTTTCTTTTATTTATAGACCACGCCATCTTTCATTACAAAACTAACTTTTTCCATAGTTTCAATATTCTTCAAAGGGTTTTGATCTACCGCAATAATGTCAGCATAAAATCCTTTTTTAATTTGACCTATATTATTTTCCATTTTCAATATTTTGGCATTTGTTACAGTAGCTGACTGTATGGTTTTCATAGCAGGCATTCCTGCTTCAACCATGTATTTAAATTCCTTACCATTATTACCATGTTTAAATACGCCAGCATCTGTACCAAATGCAATTCCTACACCTTTTTTATATGCCGTGGCAAAAGTTCCTTGAATTTGCGGCCCAACGGCTAAAGCTTTTGGAACAACAATTGCAGGATAAAAACCTTTAATTTTTGCCTTCTCTTCAACCTCTTTTCCTGCGGTAATTGTAGGAACTAAATAAACATTGTGCTTTTTCATTAATTCCATGGTTTCTTCACTCATATAAGTTCCATGTTCTATTGTCTTAACACCACCTAAAATAGCTCTTTTCATACCTTCATCACCATGTGCATGTGCTGCAACATGCATTCCATAATCTCTAGCCATATCACAAATTGCTTTTACTTCTTCAATAGTAAACTGTGGATTGTCTCCGCTTTTAGCTACACTCAAAACACCTCCTGTAGCAGTAATTTTAATACAATCTGCGCCATTTTTATAGCGTTGTCTAACTGCTTTTTTTGCATCCTCTACACTATTTACAACCCCTTCCTTTGGACCTGGATTTCCTATGAGTCCCCTACTGCTACCGTTCGTAGGATCGGCATGTCCTCCTGTTGTTGCTAAAGATTTTCCGGCAGTAAACACTCTTGGTCCAAGGATTTTACCTGCATTAATAGCATTTCTAATGGAAATATTGACACCAGTACCTCCTAAATCTCTTACCGTAGTAAAACCATTTAGTAATGTCGATTTCGCAAACCCAACAGAATTAAAAGCAATATCTGCCTCATTCAAGATATAGCGTTTTAAGCGTGATTTTGGACCAAATTCTTTTTCTATATGAACATGCATATCAATAAGTCCAGGCATAACGTATTTCTCCTTTAAATCAACTATTTTATCAGATTCATTCTTAGGTTTTACAAAGCCATTTAAAACATTTTCGATTCGATTCGACGTAATAATAACTGTTTTATCTTTTTCAATAATTCCTTTTTTAGTGTTAATGAGTTTTCCACAGTATATATAAGTACTTTGACCTACTAGTAAAACCGTGTTTAATAAAAAGATAAATAATATGAATATTCTTTTCATTTCTTTTAGTTATTTCAATTAAAAACAACGCTCATATACAATGAATGCATATGAGAAATTATTTAATTAAGTAAAGATTATATTAATTTATAAATCTAAATATAATACTATTAAAATAAAAGTTGTTGTTAGAAACAAACTAGAAAATAGAAAACCTTGATTCAGTAGTAAATTTTTCAAGAAACCGTATTCCTTTAAATGAATTACCTTTTTTATTCAATTTGGGGCTCCAAACAGAAATTACATATTCACCTGGGTGTATAGCAACAATTCCTCCTCCTACACCACTTTTTCCGGGAAGACCAACTTTAAAAGCAAACTCACCAGATTCGTCATAAAAACCACAAGTTTGCATCAAAGCATTAATTCTTTTGGATTGACTCTTGGTGAGTATTTGTGTATTATTATATGGATTTATTCCCTGATTGGCAAGAAATGAAAAGGAAGTCGATAATTCCTCGCAATTCATTTCAAGTGAACAGATATCAAAATAAAAATCTAATACATCCTCTGGATTATTTTTTATATTTCCAAAAGACTTTATAAAATTACATAAAGCAATATTTCTATAACCTACTTCTTTTTCTGAAGCCGCAATTTTTTCAGAATAGTTTATTGTTTTTTTGCCAGAAAGAGCCTGTACAAAATCTAAAAAACTTTTTCTGTATTCTGGTAGATTACTAATTAAAATATCAGTGATCACAATTGCTCCAGCGTTTATAAAAGGATTTCTTGGGATTCCACGATCAGTTTCTAATTGCGTTAGTGAATTATAGCTTGTGCCTGATGGCTCTACTCCTAATCTTTCCCATATAAGCTCGCCTTTTATACTATAGGCCAAAGAAAGAGAAAGAACCTTAGCAATACTTTGTATTGAAAATTTATCTTGATAATCTCCAACACCTAAGTTATCTCCTTTGTTTGAAGAAAAATAAACTCCAAAACTATTAGAATCAACTTTTAATAATTCAGGAATATACGAGGCTATTTTTCCTATATTATCTATTTGCTTTATTTCTTCATAAATCTCTTTTATTATGGTATCGAAACTCATTTTTTTATCTTATCATGTATTTTTGTTGGAATATTTTGATTCCAAACAGTTAAAATATCTGTAGCAACACTAGCTCCGCTACCCGCAGCAATTGCAAATTGGCTTCTCCATCCAGCAAGAGTTCCACAAACATATAAACCCTCTTTAATTAAGTGGTTAAAGTTTCTCAACTGAATCCTATCTTTTACTGCATTTGCTCTAGAATGCCTTTCTATGTATTGTTCAAGTCCGGCTATATCAAAAGGTTTAGCATAATTTAAAGCTAGTACTACCACTTTAGTAGTATAGGTTCTTTTGTTCGATACAACTTTATAACCAACACCAACATCAAGTACAGCAGTGACTTTTTCGTTTGAAATTTGAACTACCTCTGGATACTGGGTTTCTAAATGTATCATTCCTTTATTAAGAATATCTTTACCTTGTGTTCCTATTGGAAGCCCGAGAACATTATTAAACAAAGCTTCTTGTAAATGTGATGCTTTCTGGTGAATAATGATTCCTACTTTTTTTCCTTTAGCATACTCTTTTTCTAAGGCTGAGCCTAAAACAAGACCACACTGCATACCAGCAACCCCGCCCCCTATAATTAAAACATCAAAATCCATAGTCTAAGCTAAAAGTATTTTGATATTGGCTGCGAAAAGTTTCACTGATATAGCTAATAAAATAACTCCAAATACCTTCCTAATAATTTTAATTCCATTGGCTCCTATTAACTTCTCTATTCTCGCAGATGTTTTCAAAACAATATAAATAAAGAGAACATTAAAAAGAACCGCAACTAAAATATTTTCCCAGGCATACTCTGCTCTTAATGAAAGTAATGTAGTTAAACTACCTGGACCTGCTATTAATGGAAAAGCTATTGGGAATACAGTTGCATTAAGTGCTTCCTCTTCATCTTCTTTATATAATGTTATACCTAAAATCATTTCTAAAGCAATAAAAAATAAAATAAATGCACCAGCTACAGCAAAAGAATTGACATCAATTCCAATAAACCCAAGTAATCTTTGCCCGGCAAATAAAAATACTATCATAATTAAGCCTGCAATTATTGATGCTTTTTCAGACTGAATATGACCGACTTTTTTCCTAAGGTCAATGATGATTGGAACATTACCTACAATATCAATTACTGCAAATAAAACCATAAATGCAGTAAAAATTTCTTTTAAAATAAAATTCATGATCTTTTGTTTTTCGACTACAAAATTAGATAAGTATTCTAACAAACTACTATTTTTGTAAAAATTTTACATAAACCTAACATACTTTTTTTTAAATAGAATCTCTTTGTTCATAAAAACCATTCTATTAAAAGTATTTTAGTAATTCGATATATATGTTTCAGTTAGGAAAAACCATAGTCTCAGAAGATCTTTTAGAAAAAGAATTTGTTTGTAATCTATCTGCCTGTAAAGGAATATGTTGCATTGAAGGAGATGCTGGAGCTCCTTTATCGATAGAAGAAACAAAAACTTTAGATGAAATTTATCCGAAAGTCAAACCTTTTCTAAGACAAGAAGGGGTCGAGGCTATTGAGAAGCAAGGAAAATGGATTTCAAATGATTTTAATGAACTAGAAACACCGCTTATAAATGGTGCAGAATGTGCATATGTTACATTTGATGATAAAGGTACTGCCTTGTGCGGAATAGAAGAAGCATATAACCAAAATATAATAAATTGGAAGAAACCTGTTTCTTGTCACCTATACCCTGTAAGAATTCAAGAATATAGTGAATTCTCAGCAGTAAATTATCACCATTGGGAAATATGTTCCGATGCATGTTCACTTGGCAAAGAACTTAAAGTCCCTGTATACAAATTCCTAAAGGAAGCTTTAACCAGAAGGTTTGGACAAGACTGGTACGATGAATTAGTAAAAATTGCCGAACAAAGAATAAAATAAATTTTATTCAACAGCATTAACTATTTTACAATAATTCTCCTTGATCTCTTTCTATTTTTTGAATCAATAATATTCACAAAGTAAATACCTGAACTTAAACTAGTGTTTATATCAATCTTTTTATCTATTGTAAAGTCGAGTTGCTTGTTATAAACTTTTTGTCCCTTTAGACTGTATATTTGTAATTCAACATCTTTCAATTTTTCGTCACCATAGATAATAAAATTACCATCTGAAATGGTTGGAAAAATAGTAAAATCTTCCATTTGATTATCAACATCTTTAATTGAAGCAGTTTCACCTGTAAATTTTCCAGAAAAAATCCCTCTTCCATAGGTTGCTGCGAAAACGGTATTATCATCTCTCAAATCAAGATCTAAAACAGGAACATTGCTCATACCATTATAGGATTGAAACCATTCTGGAGAAATAGCCATGAAATTTGAAGTTTTCCAAACTCCAATATCAGTTCCAATAATGACCTCTTCTCTATTTAGGGGATTTTGTAGAATAGTTTTAACGGGAATATCTGGAAAATTTCCTTCTTTAGCGGACCAAGAAATACCACCATCATCAGAATACCAAATATTTTGAACACCATAATTATGCATTGTTACAAAAATTTCATTTTCATCTCTCCCAAACTCAATATCAGAAATAGAACCAACAAAATCGCTCCCTGTTATTTCTGACCATTGTGCTACAGTATCGGCGTCACTGACAACAAGTAGCTTTCCATTTTTCAAACCTAAATACAACTTGCTCGATTGAGATGTGTAGGGCGATACTTTTATTACTGAAGGACTAGCATTCATAATAGGATCAGTTAGTATTGTTTTTAATACATCTCCTTTTAAATCGCTATATCTCCTTAATCTGTAAATATTTCCAACTGAATAGTTTGTATATAAAATGTTTAAATTTGAATCTAAATCTGCTTGGTTTATAAAATCTCCATTTGATTCTTCCTCTGAGTTTATTAATTTAGGAGACCCTGTATCATAGTTAAAAAAACCAATTGACGAATTAAAAACGTAATTAGTTACAAAGTATCTATCTGTCCCATCTAAATCAAAAAAACTAGCTGCCCCATCTCCTCCTGAAACACTAATTGAACTGTTAATTCCATCATTTGCGTTTGCTATTAGCTGAGTACCATTATCTTGAGCTCCTGCTAAAAAATACTCATCCCCTTCAAAAGCAGTCGTCGGTGCCACTCCAATAGTATAAAATTGGAGAGTATTAAAGTTATTATTTCTTGCTTGAATATTAGTCCCTGAATTAGAAGAATAATAAACTCCTCCATCATTACTAAAAAGTATCTTTTGCGAGGAGGCAAAAGCAATACCATGTTGATCCGCATGAACTTCTTGAAAATTAAAACCACCATACCAATGTGTTAGTTGACTCCATGAATTTCCTCCATCTAGTGATTTAAATAAATCAATACCACCTATATAGACAATATCATCATTATTTGGATCTACCTTAATGATCAAATTATAAAACGCTTGCCCCCTTGTAAAGTCATTTGCTGGTATATCAGTATCTGCATCATTTGGTAATGACACTGAATTTACTGTTGAAAACCCATCTGTAGTTTTATAAATTTTAACAGGATCTTCACTTGTCTGAACCAAAATATACCCTACATTTTCGTTGAATGATGATAGCGATATCTCTGTTCTTAAACCACCTGAAATTGTGTGTTTCAACACAAAATTGTTGCCATCAAAAGAATGAAAAATACAACCTCCTCCATCTTGATAAGTTCTTGAGTTAATAGTACTCAGGTATATTGAATTATTGGCAGCAATTTCTATATTATTTGGTTCATATTTATTTCCATTACTAGTGCTGGGTAAATTGATTTGGGTAAAATTACTTCCATCTGTTGACTTATACACACCAAAAGAATCCCCTCCAATAATCGCAACACTAGAAGAACTAAAGTATCCCGATTCTCCAGCAGCCACGTAAACCTCTGACTGACCATTAATATTTCTTACAGCTATATCATTTATATGGTGAATACCTGGTACTAACCTAACTCCAATTCCCTCACTTTTTTCCATAGTTATATTTACAGTTGAACCTAAAGAACTAATTAATGAGTTACCATCTTCCAATGAAATCATAAGTGCAGGGATCGTTATAGAAGAATCATCCCCACTCATAGCGATCGGATCTCCTGAAATATTATTAACCATGATCACTGCAATAGCCCCAGAATTCTGCGCTTTTACCACCTTATCATCAAAGTTACATGAACCTCTTTTTATGACGGCTATTTTTCCATTAATGTCCCCCGCATTTAAAATGTTTTCACATGCATCATCGGTTGGAGCTTCACCATCATCCACAAGAACCAAATCACCTGTAATTGAATCATTTAACTCACCTCCAAAAGTTGCTATTACTGCTGTATACCTTCCTGATATAAAAGTAGGAGTGTTAACAACCAAAGATGTTCCTGTATCTAAAAAGGAATTACCTGTACTACCTCCAAAAATATGTGTCCAAGTGCTTCCTCCATCTGTAGACTTCCAAACACCATTACCATTAACATCTCCATCAACATATGATTCTCCAGTTCCTACATAAAAAATCTTTGAATTATTTGGGTCAACTGCAATACATGAAACGGCTAGGTTCTCCGGAATTCCTATTCTTTCCCATTTTGAATTCGAATCTGAAATATTTGTATTTTTCCATAGTCCCCCACTAACCCCTCCAGCAAATACAGTCTCTTTTGTTGGATCATTTGGATCAAAAATGATAGCTCTAGTTCTTCCTCCAACATTATCTGGCCCTCTTTCAATCCACGGAGTATTTTCCCCTCCTGGACTATCAATATTTACTTCTTTTTTAATTCTCCTGTCTTTTTCTAACATTTTTTGAACTTTAAAAATATTTTCTTTGTGAACGAACCCATCAACAGGATTAATTTCAGATAAATATTTGTATTCGAAATAAGGATTTGGTGGAAGTCCCCTAGATATTCTCTCTTCTTTAGTTAATTTTATTAACTTCTGAAATTCATGGTTTTTTAAAAATTCAGTATGTTTTGTTCTTAATATGTCAACTGATGTACTTTCTCTGACTAGGAGAAACGGTGAAGTCATAAGAATTAAAGATCCTGTTATTAAGTATAATATTTGTTTTTTTTTCATGCTATCTAGTTTTTTATAAAAGGTAATTAACTTAACAAAAAATTAGATTAAAACATTAAAAAAACCATGGAAGGGTTTTTAGTGAAGTTGAATTACACTACATCGCCTCTAAGCTTTTTATGCAAACGAATTGCATACCCATCTGACAGTCCAGCCACATAACTACAAACTTGCATAATTCTGTCATATAAATATTCTTTTTCATGCTGATATTCTTCTGGTAAAAGATTCAAAACTAAACGATCGTAATTAGTTGAATTTTCATAAAATTTATTATTAAGTGCAGTGATAAATACGTCAAGAATATCAGCGATTATCCTATAACCTGCTACTTCTTTCTCTATTACCTCATTACTCTTATATATTTTTTCAATACTCTTGTTAATAATATCATTAATTTGAGCTTCATACTTACACTTATCCATCAACCCCTTTTCGAATGTTCCATTTAAAATTGCTTCTTCATTATCTAAAAAAATAGTTACTGCCTCATCAATTAAAGACCCTATTGCTAAAGCTCTCAAATAACCTGTTCTATCTTTTTTATGTTCTAATGCGTAATATTTTTCCCTATTAATATGCTTAGTTAACTTGGACATGTACTCTAATGCATAAGCCTCTTCAATAAGTCCTAGATTAATTCCGTCTTCAAAATCAATAATCGTATAACAAATATCGTCGGCAGCTTCAACCAAATATGCAAGAGGATGTCGAAAGTAAGAAATTCCTTCACTCCCTTTCTTCTTAAGCCCAAGGTTTTCCGCAAGATCCAAAAAAGCTTTTTTTTCAGATTGAAAAAAACCATATTTTTTATCAACTATATGCGTAGTAGGTTTTTTCGGTAAGCTTTCTTTAGGGTATTTTATAAAAGCTCCTAATGTTGCATAAGATAACCTTAAACCTCCTTCACTCCCTTTTCTTTTTTCAGTCAAAATTTTAAGCCCATTAGCATTTCCCTCAAAATCAATTAAATCTTGATACTCCAGTCTATTCAATTGATTTTTAAATTTTACTCCATTTCCTGTTTTAAAATACTCTCCAATTGCTTTTTCACCAGAATGGCCAAAAGGAGGATTTCCTATATCATGCATTACAGCTGCAGCTGCTACAATAGCCCCAAAATCATTGAACGTATAACCTAATCTAACTAAATTAGGATGTCTTTTTAACAACTCTTTACCAACTCTTCTTCCAAGGGTTCTCCCAACAACAGATACCTCAAGACTATGAGTCAACCTTGTATGAACAAAATCAGTCTTTGACAAAGGAATAACCTGTGTTTTATCTTGTAAGCTTCTAAAAGCAGAGGAAAATATGATTCTATCAAAATCAACTTCAAAACCAAGTCTCGTTTCATCTTGTTCTGCTCTTAGTCTTTTTTGAGTATCTCCAAATCTTTTTAATGATAATAATTGCTCCCAGTTCATTTTAAAACTTTTTTACAAAAATATTTATTCTTTTTATAAGAACCTCTTTTATGGACTGTTTTCCTATGAAGTAAAATTATTACTTTAAAATTGACTGCCTTTGTATGATACAGGTTTTTTATTAAAAACATGTTATGTTTATTAACTAAAATAATATGCGAACAACTATTGCTGTTGCCAATGAATTTTTAAAGCTGTCAAAAGACTCAAACCTTCATATAACAAATATGAGGCGAGTTAAGATCATATATCTAGCTCAAGGACTTTCCTTGTCACTTTTAGAACGACCTTTATTCGGTGACGATAATATAGAAACCAGGAAATACGTATCAATAATTCCTAGTATTAATAACGAGTTTAAACCCTTTAAATCATCACACATTACATCTAAATCTGTTGTAACAGGAAATAACTGGAAAAGTTTCTTAAAACCTAAAGTTGTGGATATTGAGAACAAAAAACGTAGTTAAATTAACTTGGAACTTATATCGAGACGTTTCTACTGAGGAATTAGCAACATCTTGAATGTTTTACATATACCGTAAAAATAACATCATTTAACAATGATCTTGTAAGAAAATATTATGACAAGTTTGTTAATAATTTACAAAGTTATTTAAAAAATGCCTAAATCAAAATTAGATATTCTACTTGTTGAATCTGAAAAAGATCATTTCAACACACGCTAGATTCATACAAATTCGTTGCTTAACAAGCAAGAAATACTGGACAGAAATCAAGATAGAGAAGGACTTAAAAAATACGCTTTTAGAACCTTCGTCTTCTTATATTATTTTACTATTGTCGTTCTCGTTTTATTTATTATAATTGCTTTAGGATTTTTTAAAGTCATAGATTTCCGTCCTAATGATACAGTGTCTATAACACTTATAACTTCATCATCAGCTACTATAGTTGGTCTTTTTATTTTAGTAATGGGATATCTTTTTAAATAATAAAGAGAAATGTTAAAACAACATCTCTCTTTAAAAATATAAAAACTTTTACCTTTTTAAGATCCGCACATTAAACAATCGTCTGGTCCTGCATCTTTAGAAGCTTCAATCATAGCTTTAAATTCTTCTGGACTTAATATATTATCCTCTTCCTTCTTTTCTACATTTAACGTAAACTGTTTCGCATTTACAGCAGATTTAGTTCTCAAATAATACATTCCTGTTTTCAAACCTGATTTCCAGGCATAAAAATGCATTGATGTTAGCTTTCCAAAATCTGGATCCTTCATAAAAAGGTTTAGTGATTGAGATTGATCTATAAAATACCCTCTTTGTCTAGCCATGTCAATTATATCTTTCATACTCATTTCCCAAACTGTCTTATATAATTCTTTCAAATTCTGTGGTATAGATCTTATATGCTGAATGGAACCATTGGCCCTCATTATTTCCTCTTTCATGTCATTATCCCATAGACCTAAATCTACTAAATCTTCTAACAAATGTTTGTTGACAACAATAAACTCACCTGATAAAACTCTTCGAGTATAAATATTTGATGTATATGGTTCAAAAGCTTCATTGTTGCCTAAAATTTGAGACGTTGAAGCTGTTGGCATTGGAGCTACTAACAAAGAGTTTCTTACACCGTACTCTAGTACATCTTTACGCAATGTTTTCCAATCCCATCTTCCACTTAATTCCTCATCTTTCACTCCCCACATATTATACTGGAACTCTCCTTCAGACATAGGAGAACCTTTAAATGTAGAATAGGCTCCTTTTGCTTTAGCTACCTCCATAGATGAAGTTACTGCTGCAAAATATAATGTTTCAAAAATTTCCTGATTAAGTTTTTTAGCATCATCACTAGTAAATGGAAGACGTAGCATAATAAACGCATCAGCAAGTCCTTGAATCCCTAGTCCAACAGGACGATGACGAAAATTAGAATTCTCTGCTTCTTTTACTGGATAATAATTCCTATCAATAACAGTATCTAAATTTCGTACAACTTTTTTTGTTACCTCAAATAATTTTTGATGATCAAAAAACTTATTACCAGCTTCATCTTCTGCTACAAACATTGGAATTGCGATAGAAGCTAAATTACATACAGCAACCTCGTCTTCTGCTGTATATTCCATAATTTCAGTACACAAGTTTGATGATCTAATTGTACCCAAGTTTTTCTGATTCGACTTTCGATTTGCTGCATCTTTATACAGCATATATGGTGTACCCGTTTCAATTTGAGATTCTAAAATCTTTTCCCATAACTCTCGAGCTTTTATTTTTTTTCTTCCCTTACCTGCTGCTTCATAACTTGTATACAGACGTTCAAATTCCTCTCCATATGTATCATATAAGTGTGGACATTCATGAGGGCACATTAACGTCCACTCTCCATCTTCTTGTACACGTTTCATAAATAAATCAGAAATCCACATTGCATAAAATAAATCACGGGCACGCATTTCTTCTTTACCGTGATTTTTCTTTAAATCTAAAAAATCAAAAATATCAGCATGCCATGGCTCTAAGTACATTGCGAATGATCCTTTTCTTTTACCTCCCCCTTGGTCAACATATCTAGCAGTATCATTAAAGACTCGTAACATTGGCACAATACCATTTGATGTTCCATTTGTCCCACTAATATAAGAACCTGTTGCACGAATGTTATGAATAGACAAACCAATACCTCCAGCAGACTGCGAAATTTTAGCTGTTTGTTTCAGCGTATCATAAATACCATCAATACTATCGTCTTGCATCTGTAGTAAAAAACAAGAAGACATTTGAGGTTTTGGCGTACCAGAATTAAAAAGAGTTGGTGTTGCGTGAGTAAAATACTTTTTACTCATCAATTCGTATGTAGCAATTGCCTCATCAATATCATCTTTATGAATTCCGATAGAGACACGCATCAACATTTGTTGTGGTCTTTCAACAATTTGACCATTTAATTTTAGCAGGTAGGAACGTTCGAGTGTTTTAAAACCAAAATAATCATAATTAAAATCTCGACTATAAATTATCGTTGAATCCAATTTATTCGCATTTTTCATAATGATGTCATACACATCATCTGCTAACAAAGGAGATTCCTTACCTGTGCGTGGATTTACATAATTATACAAATCTGTCATTGTTTCTGAAAATGACTTTTTTGTATTCTTATGTAGATTAGATACAGCTATTCTTGCTGCTAACTTAGCATAATCAGGGTGCGCTGTGGTCATTGTTGCAGCTATCTCAGCAGCTAAATTATCTAATTCAGAAGTAGTTACTCCATCGTAAAGTCCTTCTATCACACGCATTGCTACCTTTACAGGATCTACTATGTTATTTAAACCATAGCACATTTTACGCACTCTTTCAGTGATTTTGTCAAACATTACGGGCTCTTTTCTACCGTCTCTTTTTACTACATACATATTTAAATATGGGTCTTTAACGTTGCTTTTAAGGATATCCCAGGCAGATCCTGAGAAACCTACAATAATATAAATGATGGTTTCTTTGTCTATGAAACTGATTATAAAATCAATAAAAAATTAATTTTATAGCATTACCACGCACAGGGGATAGCGGTATAATAAGATCTCTTTTTAAAAATCCGCATCAAAACTGATGCTTCCTGTTCCTCCAGATTTAACTCCAGCTTTTTGATATTCCCCAACTCTTTTTTCGAAAAAATTAGTTTTACCTTCTAAAGAAATCATTTCCATGAAATCAAATGGGTTTGTAGATTCAAAAACTTTTTCACAGCCAAATTCTAATAGCAACCTATCTGTAACATACTCCAAATACTGAGTCATTAACTTAGCATTCATTCCTATTAAGCTTACGGGCAATGACTCGGTTATAAATTCTCGTTCAATGTCAAGAGCAGAAACTATGATTTCTTTTATTCTTTCTTTTGAAACTTTATTAATCAAGTGATTATTATGCAAATGTACAGCAAAATCACAGTGCATTCCTTCATCACGTGATATTAACTCATTGGAAAAAGTAAGTCCTGGTAATAAACCTCTTTTCTTTAACCAAAAAATAGAGCAAAATGACCCTGAAAAGAAAATTCCCTCAACTGCTGCAAAGGCAATTAATCTTTCAGCAAAAGAATCAGAATCTATCCATTTCAATGCCCAGTTTGCTTTCTTTTTAATTGCCGGGAAGACTTCAATAGCCCTAAAAAGATTGTTTTTCTCTTTTTCATCTTTAATGTAAGTATCAATTAATAGAGAGTACGTTTCTGAGTGTATATTCTCCATCATAATTTGAAAACCGTAAAAAAACTTCGCCTCAGAATATTGAACTTCATTCACAAAATTTTCGGCTAAATTTTCATTTACAATTCCATCTGAGGCCGCAAAAAAAGCCAAAATATGTTTTATGAAATAACGTTCGTCTTCATTCAACTTTGTATTCCAATCATTTAAATCTGAATGTAAGTCAATTTCTTCAGCAGTCCAAAAACACGCCTGTTGTTTCTTGTACCAATCCCATAAATCATTATGTTGAATTGGAAATATCACAAATCTGTCTTTGTTTTCTTCTAAAATTGGTTCAATGGACGTCATTTTCTAAACTAATATTTTATCGGTTACTTTTACTCATTCTAAAGGATGAACAAAGATTGAAAATTTTACTAAAAATTGAAAGCGTTACTTATTCACAAAACCCTTGAAGTTTTTAACAAAGCTTATATTTTCGGTTAAAAAACCCCAACCTCTTAAACCATATAAAACACTATAATACAAATAGTTATTTTTTTTAAACTTTTTTATGTAGTGATTTTTACTGCATTTATTAAAACATCATATTTAAAAAAACAAAGTGAAAAAATTATTCATTTTATGCTTACTTATTTACCTTCAAAACTTCATTAATTATTTTTTTAATTTGATTTTTGGGTAATGCTCCATGTGCCATTTGAGGCTCATCTTTTTTTGGACAAAAAAGCATTGATGGAATACTCCTAATCCCGAAAGCAGCTGCTAATTCTTTTTGTGCTTCGGTATCTATTTTGTAAATTATAATTTTACCCTCATACTCATTACTCAGATCTTCTAATATTGGTGTAAGCGCTTTACATGGTCCGCACCAGTCAGCATAAAAATCAACAATTGCTGGCAACTCTCCTTCATATTTCCAATTTTTATTTTTTTCGAAATTAAATACTTTCTCAAAAAATGTTTCTTTTGTTAAATTTTCTATCATTTTATTTTATTTGTTTTCATTTTAGTCGTTCACTTAAGTGACAAATTACATTGTAATCATACAAATAAGTAAAGATAAAAATATCGCTCCTTTTTTGTTTTAAAAAAATTTTTCAAAAAAGTTATAAAATATCTGTATGTTTTTTTAGAATCTACCATGCTTCTTAACTATTTTTTTACACTTTTTTAAAGCATAAAAAAATATTAAAAAATTACATATTCTTCCATTTATTATACCTTTTTATGTTAAATTCGTCATAAAACATAACAATCAGGTACTTTTTTCATCTAACTTTGAGAGAATTTTCGAACCATTTCTATATCATGAAAAAAATTATATTTTCAATTCTTACGGTAGTCTTCGTCATTGCATCTTGTAAGAAAACACTTCAAAAAGAAACTAAAAAAAATAACTTAGTGACATACCCTAAAACAAATAAAAAACCAATTACTGACACTTATTTTGGAACACGTATAATTGATAATTATCGTTGGCTAGAAGATGATAAAAGCGCCGAAACAGAAGATTGGGTGAAAACAGAAAATAAAGTTACTTTTAATTATTTAAGTAAAATTTCATATCGTGATCAATTAAAAAATCGTTTGTCAGAACTTTGGAATTATGAAAAAGTCTCCGTTCCTTTCAAAGAAGGAGATTTTACGTATTATTTTAAAAACAATGGACTTCAAAACCAATATGTTCTTCACAGGATCGACAAAAATGGTAATGACGAGGTGTTTTTAGACCCTAATACTTTTTCGAAAGATGGAACAACATCTTTAGGAAATTTACAATTCACAAAGGATGGAGGAACTTTAGCCTATTCAATTTCAGAGGGTGGAAGTGACTGGCAAAAAATAATTATAATGGATACAAAGACTAAAGAAATCAAAGAAGACACTTTAGTTGATGTTAAGTTTAGTGGAATTTCTTGGAAAGGAAAAGAAGGCTTTTATTATTCAAGCTACGATAAACCACAAGGAAGTGTTTTATCTGCTAAAACAGACCAACACAAATTATACTTTCACAAACTAGGTACTCCTCAAAGTTCTGATAAAGTGATTTTTGGTGGAATCTCATCCGAAAAACATCGCTATGTAAGTGGAATAATAACCGAAGACAATAGATATCTTATAATCTCAGCTTCTACATCAACCTCTGGAAATAAACTTTTTATAAAAGACTTAAAAGACCAAAACAATAAGTTATCACCAATAATCGACAACTTTGATAGTGATACATATATTATAGATAATAAAGGAAGTAAACTTTATTTAGTAACAAATTTAAATGCCCCTAATAAAAAGATAGTTACTGTTGATGCAAATAACCCTTCTCCTGAAAACTGGAAAGACTTTGTTCCCGAAACTGAAAATGTATTATCACCTACAAAAGGAGGTGGTTATATTTTTGCCAACTATATGGTTAATGCCGTTTCTAAAGTTTTTCAATATGCTTTTAATGGTAAACTTATCCGTGAAATAACATTACCAGGAGTTGGTACTGTTAATGGCTTTAGCGGAAAAGAAGAAGAACAAGAATTATACTTTTCATTTACCAATTATAATACCCCTGGATCTTCATTCAAATACAATACAGAAAATGGAACTTATAAAGTTTATTGGAAACCTTCTATTTCATTTAATCCTGATGACTATGAAAGTAGTCAAATTTTCTTTACTTCAAAAGACGGAACTAAAATTCCTATGATTATTACTCATAAAAAAGGGCTTGAATTAAATGGAAAAAACCCTACAATTTTATATGGTTACGGTGGATTTAATATCAGTTTGACTCCTAATTTTAGCATAGCTAATGCTGTTTGGATGGAACAAGGTGGAGTTTATGCTGTACCAAACTTAAGAGGTGGCGGTGAATATGGGAAAGAATGGCATAAAGAGGGGGTTCAACTTAAGAAACAAAATGTTTTTGATGACTTTATTGCAGCAGCAGAATATTTGATTAAAAATAAATATACTTCATCTGATTTCTTAGCAATTAGAGGGGGGTCAAATGGCGGCTTATTAGTAGGAGCCACCATGACACAACGTCCTGACTTAATTAAAGTTGCGCTACCAGCTGTTGGCGTGTTAGACATGTTACGATATCATAAATTTACTGCTGGTGCAGGTTGGGCTTATGATTATGGGACTTCTGAACAAAGCAAAGAAATGTTTGAGTATTTAAAAGGCTATTCACCTGTTCATAATGTAAAAGTAGGAACAGAATATCCAGCAACATTAATCACTACAGGGGATCATGATGATAGAGTAGTCCCTGCGCATAGTTTTAAATTTGCCGCCGAACTACAAGACAAACAAAAAGGAAATAATCCAGTGCTAATTAGAGTTGAAGTAAACGCGGGGCATGGTGCAGGGACCCCAGTAGCAAAGACTATCGAACAATACGCTGATATATTTGGGTTCACATTATTTAATATGGGTTTTGAGAACCTACCCAACATATCAAATTCAAAAATAAAATCTTAACAAATATTAAACATAAAAATGAAAGTATTAAAAAAACTATTATTTACAACTGTAATTGCTTCGTTAGGTATAACTGCATGTAAAACAGAGCAAAAACCTGAGAAAAAAACTAAGGGAATTGCACTAGAAAATATGGATACCACGGTAAAACCAACAAGCGATTTTTTTAGATATGTAAACGGAAACTGGGTAGATAAAACTGAAATTCCTGCAGATAGAACTTCTTGGGGTGGTTTTGGAGAGCTGAGAAAAAAAACAGATACTGATGTTCTTGCTATTTTAAACGAAGCAATAGAAGAAGGGAACTTTCCAAAAATAAAAGATTCTAATGGCAATGAAATTGATTCTGACCAACAAAAAGCGGTAAACTATTATGAAACTATCATGGATACGGTTGCTAGAAATAAAGCTGGAAAAAGCCCTGTACTTCCTTTCTTAAAAAAAATTGATGAAATTAAAAGTTTTGATGATATCCAACAGTTCATCACTAACATGGCTCCATTTGGTGGAATTGGTTTTTATAGCTTTGGCGTATTTAACGATCTTAAAAACAGCAATATAAATGCTGGATACATGGGAGCTGATGGTCTAGGTCTAAGTCGAGATTACTATGTCGATGAAAAAGTAAAAGACAAACTAGAGAAGTATCAAGATTTTATAGCTAAAATGCTACAAGAATTTGGTACTAACGAAACGATTGCTAAAAAAAATGCGGCCATTATTGTAGCGTTTGAAAAAAGTCTAGCAGAACCAAGAATGACCAAGGAAGAAAGAAGAGATACACGGAAAATATACAATCCAATGACAATAAAAGAGTTATCCAAACTATCTCCTATTATAAACTGGGAAGCTCACTTAAAAGGATTAGGGGTTGAATCAATAGATAAAGTTATTGTAACTGACCCAGGGTATTTCAAAGCAATGAATACTATCCTTAAAAATCGTCCGGTTGAGGACATCAAACTAGTACTTCGTTGGAATATCATTAACAATTCACTAGGAACATTGTCTACCGATTTAGAAAGGGCTAACTGGAAATTTTACAGTAAAGAAATGAGAGGAGCTAAAGAACAACGTCCAAGAGATGAACGTGCTTTAGGAAGTCTTAACAGAGCTATTGGTGAAGCTTTAGGAAAATTATATGTAGATAAAAAATTTCCCCCAGAAGCTAAGAAAAAAGCTAAAGAAATGATTGACAATGTAATGCTTGGATTTGAAAAAAGAATTAATGCATTACCTTGGATGAGTGCCGAAACAAAGACTAAAGCTTTGGAAAAACTAAACAAGTTGACAATAAAAATAGCCTATCCAGATAAATGGAAAGATTATTCTGAACTGCAAATAAAAGGTCTTAAAAACGGAGGTAGCTACTTTGAAAACTCAATTAATGTAAGTAAATGGAACTTTGACAAAGATATTAGGAAACTAGGAAAAGAAGTAGATAGAACTGAATGGGGAATGTCACCTCAAACAGTAAACGCTTACTTTAACCCTGTCAATAATGAAATTGTATTCCCTGCAGCTATCTTACAACCTCCTTTCTATGATTACAAAGCCGATGAAGCTGTTAACTATGGTGGTATAGGTGCTGTGATTGGACACGAAATTTCTCATAGTTTTGATGATTCGGGAGCCCGTTTTGACGGTGACGGGAACTTAAAAAACTGGTGGACCGAAGAAGATTCAGAGAAATTTGGAAAAGCTGGTGAAAAATTAATTGCTCAGTTCGATAACATTATTGCTATCGACAGTATGCACTTGAATGGTAAGTTTACCTTGGGTGAAAATATTGGAGACTTAGGTGGTATTCAGGCAGCTTATGAAGGACTTCAAATATTCTTGACGAAAAATGGTCGTCCAAAAGATATTGATGGTTTTACTCCGGAACAAAGATTCTTTCTTTCGTGGGGAACAATCTGGAGAACAAAAATAAGAGACGAAGCTCTCAAAAACTTAATTATGACCGATCCGCATGCTCCAGGAATGTACCGTGCTTATATGCCTCTAAAAAATGTTGACGCTTTTTATGATGCTTTTGATGTTAAAGAAGGGGATAATATGTACTTAAAACCGGAAGACAGAGTTAGAATATGGTAACTCTTTTTTATAAAAAAAGCCAACAAAATGTTGGCTTTTTTCTTTCTCTTAGTAGTTTATCAAAGTTATATTTTGACTATTGATTTCTTATTTTTGCTAAATGCTTAAAGTAAAAAATATCTCTTTCCAATACTCAAACCAGAAACAAACTCTTGAAGATATAAGCTTCAATTTAAATAAAGGAGAACATTTATGTATAATGGGAGAGAGTGGTTGTGGAAAATCTACACTCCTTAAAATAATATATGGGTTACTCGATGTGGATAAAGGAACACTCTTCTGGAATCAAGAACAAATTTTAGGTCCGAATTTTCATCTAGTTCCAGGGATAGATTTTTTTAAATACGTCGCTCAAGATTTTGATTTAATGCCCTATACAACTGTTGGTGAAAATATTGCTAAGTTTTTGTCTCGTTTTCATCTAGAAGAAGCAAATAAGCGAATAGAAGAATTACTAGAAGTAATTGAAATGAAAGAATTCATAGATATCAAAGTGAAAAATTTAAGTGGAGGTCAACAACAACGTGTCGCTATTGCTAGAGCTTTAGCTAAAGAACCAGTACTTCTATTACTTGATGAGCCGTTTAGCCAAATCGATAACTTCAAAAAAAATTCACTTAGAAGGAAATTATTTAACTATTTGAAAGAAAAAGATATCGCTTGTATTACTGCTACCCATGATGGTGATGATGCCTTATCTTTTGGTGATAAAATAATGATTATTAAAAGCCATAAGATCATTGAATATGACACACCAATAAATCTTTATAGAAAAGGGAAAAAAAAATATGTTTGTTCCTTATTCGACGATATCAATGAAATTACAATAAATAACAAAAAGCTATTGGTTTACCCTCATCAATTACAAATTGATGATAAAGGAACAATAGAAGCCTATGTTTTAAAGTCTTATTTCAAGGGATCTCATTGGTTAGTTGAATCCATTTTTAATGGACAACCCTTATTTTTTGAAAATCTTTATTATATTGAAGAAAAAAAAACAGTCCTGCTAAAATTGCAAAACTGTTATGATTAAAACAACTGATGCTATTGACACTCATCAATTATACAACATTCTTATTTACAGACACCCTACTTCTTTTTTGTTAAAAAAGAAGTTTACTTGTTTTTAAAATTAAAGAAAACATCTATTTCTTTCGAAACTCGAAACAAAAATTTATTGCAACTTATAAAATATTTTCTAAAACAATATTATCTCCTCTAAACTGAACAACATCACCTAGACACTTACCTATAAACAATTTTCCTATTGGAGAAGAAATAGAAACAGCAAAATACAATTCCTCATTAAACCTAATTTGTCCTGCTGAAACGGATAAAAAGTAATTTCCCTTATTTGTTATAATAATGCTCCCGAGGCAACCTATTTCTGGCTTCTTATAAATGTTGACTCTAGCAAGTGTGTTTCTCATTGTTGTAATTCCTTCAAGTTGTTGGCTAATGTTTTCTAGTTCCAACTGTAACATAGCTCTACCAGTTTCATGCTTATCTCCTACGGAACTTTTGGTCTCAGAAAGTAGTGCTTGCTTATTAGACGCTATCAATTTTTGAATTGTTTCTTCTCTTTTATTAACAAAATCAATACATTTTTGATACAATACCTGTTTTAATTTCTCCATATTAATACGCCATTTCGGCTAAATCTTTACCAATAATACTTCCAATAGCAACCCCCATACCTCCCAATCTAATACCACAATAAACATTATTAGAAATCTGTTTAACAATTGCTTTTTTCTTACTTCCTACGCCCATTATACCACTCCATCGTCGTTCTATTTCTATTTTTTGATTTGGCAAAATAATATTATTCAAAATAGCTTCTAATTTATTTTGAATCAAATCTGTTTGTGCAAAAACAGTAGTTTCTTCTGACTTAAAATTTAAGTTTCTTCCACCACCCAAAAGTATTCTACTATCTATGTTTCGAAAATAATAATACCCTCTATCTAAATGAAATGTACCTTTTATTGATAAATCTTTTATTGGTTTTGTGATTAAAACTTGTGTTCTTGCTGGTTTTACTTCTTCATCAAGTAATTTTTGACTAAATCCGTTCGTTGCAAACAACAGTTTTTTTGAGGTAAACTCAAATTTATTCGTTTTTACAATAACCTCATTTAAATTTTCCTCATACGCTATAAGCTCTGTAGCGTTTAAAATTTGAATATTAGAATTTATTACCATTTTCAATAATGCTGCCATCATTTTACCAGTATCTATCTGTCCTTCATAGTTATTCGTAATATAGTTTTTATAAATCTGCTTGAAATTAAATATGTTTTTGTCAATCTTAAAAACTGGCTTTTTAAATAATGTTTGTAATAAAGAGTTTACCTTATTTTTTTTATCTAAACATTCATCAAAAAGTTCGGGTTTGAAGAATAATTCATACCCCTTATGTTTTTGATAGGCTATTTCTTTTTCTCCTAAGTTTTTTTTTAAAAGTTGTAAACCCTCCAATCTTTTTTTCACTAAACTAAAAACCTCTTCTTCAGTATGTCTTTTCATGTCATCAATTAGCTCCGAAAGACTCCCAAAACAAGCAAAACCAGCATTTTTTGTACTTGCTCCTTGTGGTAAAACTCCTTTTTCAATAATTAAAATCTTTGCATTTGGATATTTTTGTCTTAAATAGAAAGCACAATTCAAACCAACAATACCACTACCTACAATAGTAAAATCAATATTCTTAAACCACTCTTTTACCTCCCAATAACTATAATCCATCATTTTTTAATAATAAATTAGTACTTTGCTACGTGTTTTTAGCAAATATGTAAAATAATTTGCTTAGAATTAAATAAGTTATACATTTAAATTTATTCTCGTGAAAACAATAAATATAATATATACCTGCTTTTTTGCTATAAGTTTTAGCCAATGTGTTAGTCAAAAATTTGAAAATAATCCTCCATTTACTATAAAAAGTGCTATTTATAAAAATGTTACTGGAGGTAGAGCTGGAAATAATTCTTTAGATATACATTTAACCTTTTCTTCAAAAAAGAAAATTGAGTTTGATAAATTGTACTTTCAAAATAGAATTACAAAAGCTGTCATAGAAATAAAAAGTGGAGTAAAATATATTATGGGACGATATAATACATCTCCCCAAAATCCAAGATTTCTTTTTGACAAAGCAACACTTGAAAGTAAAGAGATTAAAAATGGAAAACAAGAAAAGTTTCCTTTCGAATTAAAAGAAAATGAGGCTATTTTAAGCTATAAAGAACACGGCACAATAAAATTTTATAAAATTAGCAGCCTTAAGAAAGATAGACATGTAATGATGCAGTAAAAAAATTATATAATAAATAAAAAAGACACTTTAAAGTGTCTTTTTTATTTATTATAGCTTTAAATTAAATTTACTTTTAGTTCTTACCTAAAGAAACATCTGTTCTTCTATTTTTTGCTCTTCCTTTTTTAGTATTATTACTTGCAATAGGCTCAGAATCTCCTTTCGATATTGCTTTAATTCGATTATCTAAAATTCCACTTTTTACAAAAAAATCCTTTAAATAATTTGCTCTTTGTTGTCCCAAATATAAATTTGTTTTTGTAGTTCCAGTATTGTCTGTATGTCCAGTTATTGTACAAATTGATTTTTCCACCTTATCAAGATAGGTCGAAATATTAACAATTTTTCTTCGCTGATCTGATTCTAGCTTTAATTGAGCTTTTCCAGACTCAAAGTTTAAAACTAATGGATTTGATTCTATGTCTTTGATAATACTAGCCAACAATTGAGTATAATCTTTTGACTTTCCTACATTCAACTTCAAAGGCTTTTTAATATTATTATTCTCATCAATTTCTGAGTTATCTCTTAATTCTCCTTTTACATCAATTAGCTTAGTAGGAATACCTTTTTCTGAGACATAATTCTTAAAAGATATTGCTCTTGCCAAACCTATATTTGGAAAAACTGAACTATTTGTTTCATCACTCGTATAAAACGATGTAATTGATAATGATTTTTCTTTTTCTGAAATCAAAAAATCCTTCAACTTATCAATTTTTTCATCTAACTCAACTGAAACTGGAGCATCAAATTTAATACTAGATTTTTTAAATTTTACACCTTTATCTAATGGAATTGATATATTTCCATCAGAATCTAGAATTCCAAAACTAATAATAGGTTTTGATTCAACTTCTTTCGGTTTCTCTTTTTTTACTTCCTCAACGATCTGGTCGTTACAACACAGTAACCAACCAAAATATGCGCCAAAAACTATGACTAATAAAATTACAACAAGGTAAAATGTTCTTTTCATTTTTCAGGAGAATTAAAATTAAATATATTTCATCTATTGGAAACAAATGTAAAAAAAAGTCACATCATTTCGATGCGACTTTAGATATAACTTATTATAAATCTGTATTATAAGTCAAATTTTATTCCTTGAGCCAAAGGTAAATCTGTAGTATAATTAATTGTATTAGTTTGGCGACGCATATAAACTTTCCAAGCATCTGATCCAGACTCTCGACCTCCTCCAGTTTCTTTCTCTCCACCAAAAGCACCTCCAATTTCTGCTCCTGAGGTACCTATATTAACATTTGCTATTCCACAATCTGAACCAGCATGCGATAAAAAACGCTCTGCCTCACGTAAATTATTTGTCATAATAGCAGACGATAGTCCTTGAGCCACTCCATTTTGGATTTTTATCGCATTTTCTACCCCTCCAGTGTATTTAATTAGATATAAAACAGGTGCGAATGTTTCATGTTGTACAATCTCGAAATCATTTGATGCCTCAGCAATTGCGGGCTTCACATAACATCCACTTTCATATCCTTCACCATTAAGAACTCCTCCATCTACAACTATTTTTCCTCCTTCGGCAACTACGTTATTCAAAGCTGTTTTATACATTTCGACGGCTTGTTTATCAATTAGGGGCCCAACATGATTATTCTCATCTAATGGATTTCCTATCTTTAATTGTTCATATGCATCAACTACAGCAGTTTTCACTTGATCGTAAATAGATTCATGGATTATTAAACGTCTCGTTGAAGTACAACGTTGCCCAGCGGTCCCAACAGCTCCAAAAACAGCCCCAATAACCGTCATTTTTATATCTGCGTCTGGTGTTACAATAATTGCATTGTTTCCACCTAATTCTAATAAAGACTTTCCTAAACGACCTGCAACTTCTTTTGCTACAATTTTACCCATACGTGTTGACCCTGTTGCAGAAACTAATGGAACTCTTGTATCCTTTGAAAGAAATTCTCCTACGCGATAGTCACCATTTACTAAACAAGAAATACCTTCTGGTAATCCGTTCTCTTTTAACACTTCTGCTATTATATTTTGGCAAGCTACTCCACATAAAGGTGTCTTCTCAGATGGTTTCCAAACACAAACGTCACCACAAATCCATGCTAAAGCTGTGTTCCATGACCAAACTGCTACAGGAAAGTTAAATGCAGAAATTATTCCAACTACCCCTAAAGGATGGTATTGTTCATACATTCTATGACCAGGGCGCTCAGAATGCATAGTTAATCCATGCAGTTGACGTGATAAACCTACTGCAAAATCACAGATATCAATCATTTCTTGAACTTCACCTAATCCTTCCTGATAAGATTTTCCCATTTCATAAGAAACAAGTTTTCCTAAAGCTTCTTTTTTCTCTCTTAGCTTCTCTCCAAATTGCCGAACAATTTCACCACGTTGAGGAGCTGGCATTATTTTAAACGTACCAAATGCTTCTACTGCTACTTCCATCACTTTTTCATAATCCTCTTTAGTTGAAGTTTTAACTTTTCCAATTAATTTTCCATCTACAGGTGAGTATGATTCTATTATTTCTCCATTAGAGAAATTTACAGAACCTGTTGAAGTCCCTTCATTTATTTCTTTTAAGCCTAATTCTTTAATGGCTTGATCAATACCAAAATCAGTCATTTGTTTTAAAGTTTTATTATAAAGTGTTCTTATATTGAAACAAAACTACAAATAAATTAATTATATAATAATTAAACAATTAAAAGAATTTTGTTGATTTTTACAACATTTTGTATTTATAACAAAACCACGTGTAATAAAAATTACACGTGGTTTTGTTATAAATATATACCTAAAGTAGTATTATTTTACTCAAAAAAAATACTATTTATTTAACAATTAATTTTTTTGACAAATCATTGACATAGAAGATATATGCTCCCTTATTTAAATAAGGAACATCAACTTTTATATATCTACTAGTGTTAGGTGATTTTTTAGCACTAAACAAAATATTTCCTGACGTATCGGTCATTCTAATTTCTACGTTTGAATTGATTCTTTTGTTCAATTCAATAGTTATTTCACCTCCCTCAAAAGGGTTTGGAAATAATGTATACTTAATTTTTGCTATACTTGAATTAGAACAAAGGCCTAAATTCGTCCAATATCCATAGGCAGGAGACCACCAAGCTTTAATTTGTGCTTCCCAAATATTTCCATTAAAAAATACCTTAGCTCCTTTTTCATATGTTTTATTGTTTTGGTAAGCAGGTATATTTGCACAATCACCATCTCCATTATTTTTTGTTGTAAAATTCACTTCGGTTGAATAAGGTGATGCTTGCCCATTAGTGCAAGTATATTGAATTCTAGCATTATATTTTGAATTCTCTACCAAATTTGTAAAAGAATAACTTGTACCTGATACATTTAAAGAAATATAAGATGAAGAAGACGATTTTTTATACTCAAGTTTATATGTATTCACTCCAGGAATAGCTGACCAAGTTACTTTAGCTCCTTTTTTTACAATATCCGAAACAACTACGTTTTGAACAGGATTACAGTCTTGATTTCCTTTGGTCAACGTAGTAAAAGTAATCAATATTGAGTAAGGAGAATCCTTAAGTCTTTTAATTAATGAAGCAGAACAAGAACCTAAATCAGTCCATAGATATGAGTATACATTACCTACTGGAGGAATATTATAAATTCCATTAGAATTACATTTATACTTTCTGCCTTGGTAAGTAATCTTGTCGCCTAAATTATATATTTTTGGATAGTTTTGATATGCATTCAAGCCACTGCACCCCGTATTACTACCTCCATCACTAGAATTACAAGTATACTTTATTCTTACATTATATGTTGTTCCTGGCTTTAAATTATTTAATATTTTACTGTTGGTATTTGTATTAACCGCGTAATATGAACTACTAGAAGCTTCCTTATACTCCGCAACATAAGAAGTAATACCTGTTTTTGAGCTCCAAGAAATTAACGCTGATGTTTGCATGATTTCTGATGCTTTTACTCCTGTTACTGCATTACACTTTGGCGGCTCTGAATCATTTTTCGTACGGAAATTAATGATAGTTGAATATGGAGCTAATTGTCCATTACAAGTATATGTAGCTCTTACCTGATAAGATGTATTGGCTGATAAACCAGATAAATTATAAGATGATCCATTTACAGAAATATTACTATATGCTGTTGAAGATGCTTTTTTATACTCTAATCGATAGCTAGTTACTCCTGATTTTGCGGTCCAATTAATTTGAGCACTTGACTTTGTTATATTACCAGCTTTTAAATCTTTAACAGCAGCACAATTAGTAGTACTACAACCTGAACCTGAGTATTTAGCACCAATACCTACAGCATACATAGCATCAGTGGTAGCAACTAATTCGCACGAATTTGCTCCGTATAAATCTGAAGCTGCACTAATCACAGCGTTTCTTGCCGAAGAATAATTGGAACTAGAAGTTAAGTAACGTGTAAGAGCTCGGTATGCTACCTGGACTGCTTTTTTTATTCCGATACCTTTTACATTGTATGAACTTCCTTTATCATTTGTTCCTTGTTTTCCCTGAGATAATATGTAAAACCAATGGTTTAATACACCACTATTGGTATGTACTCCTCCATAATCAGCTGATCCAGAATACCAATTAGTCCCTAGATAAGTATCTGGTTGTCTATGTCTTTTGGGGTTAGATAATGATCTTTGGAATGAAATATTTTCACCCATTGTCCAAGTATTATTATCTAATCTGTTAAGTATATAATATTCTGCATAACAACCAAAAATATCACTAAATCCCTCATTCATTGCTCCTGATTCATTTCTGTAAACTAGTCCAGCCGACGTCTGAGTTACTCCGTGAGCAATTTCATGACTAACTACATCAAGAGGTGTGAATGGAGTTCCTTGTGACGCATTACCAAAATAAGTCCATGAACCTACCCAAAAAGCATTGTTAGTTAATTCTCTATCTGATGCATTTACAAATATATTTATTTTTCCTCCTGAACCATTATATCCATTTCTTCCAAACTCATCCTTAAACATATCCCACGTTCTCTCAGCACCCCAATAAGCAGCCATATAATAAGCTTCATTACCAGATTTTCCAAAACCATCCGAGGAACTACTCGAAATTATAGTCCCCCCCCTTGGAGGAGAATTGGTACGCCCAATAGTTCTTCCATTCAAATTTGTTATAGAAATATTTCTTTTTCCTGTTTGGGAAGCCAAGTACCTTCCTGATGATCCTGAAACATCAATGCTTTTTGTTCCATAATACCCAGTTTTTGTAGTCCCACCTGCAAAGGCTTTTACTTTTTGACCTCCTTCTTCATAATGATTGTGGTGCTTACAAGAACTTGATTTTTCACTATCAAAAGCAGAATGCATTAAGGCTTCTGCAAAAACAGTATTTCCTGAACGAAAATCAATGTATACTTTCTTTCTATCGAAAGGCTTTTTTGAATAAATATCAAATTTATAAGCTAGCTTTAAATTTGATATGTCCAACTCGTTATTCTTACAGATATAAACTTTTGTTTCTTTTTTCTTAAAAGTCGACTTGATTTCTACCTCTTCAGAAAGAAAAGCATCTCCTCCCATAAAATTCTTTGCTTTTTGAAGTGCTTCTTTAGGTGATATTCCAGAACTTTCAGAGATTCTATTTTTATTAACTAGAGCAACCTTAAACACTTCTCCGTTAGCAGAATGAATAAATCCATTCTTTGAATGGATAATATAAAACGCATTTTCGACTGGATAGCCATTTAAATACTGCTGAACTTTCAGATGATTAATCCCTAAATCATCGGTCTCTGTATTAACTTCAACAAATTGATAGGCTCTATCTATCTTTAAAATGTTATATAAGAGTTTTTCATAGTTCTCCTTACTTATTTTGTTTTCTTGATTAATTTTGAGAAATCGTGGAGCCAATCCTTTTTCTCCTTTTTGAAGAACGCTTACACCTTTTTGAGCAAATGTAAGTCCGATTGTCATTAGTGAAAATATAATGACAAAAGCGTAATTTAGTTTTCTTTTCATTATTAAAAAGTTTTTAATTAGACAGCTAATAAACACAAAATCAATATTTTTAAAAAGAAAACTATGTTTACAATCATGTTTTGAGACAGCTCAAAAAAAAGTAGACAAACTATAATTTATTGGTTCCTTTTTTCATTAATGAAGTCAAGAGGGGAAACGCCTACGATTTTTTTAAAATTTTTGTAGAACGATGCTCTGGAGTTATATCCCACTTCATTTGCTAATGCTTCGATACTATATTTTAAATAATCTTTTTTTAGAATTAATTTTTTAAATTCTTCTATTCGATATTCATGTACATAAGCATTAAAGTTTTTTTTCTTTATTTCATTAATCGCTTTTGATATTAACCTCATAGGTATTTCCGTTTCCTGAGAAATCAATTTCAAATTTAAATTGGGATTTAGATATAATTTCTTTTCTACCATTATCTTTTCTATCTTATCAAAAATCGTACTGAGATCATAACCACTAAAAATCAATTTATTAGAATCTATCACATTATCTATATTAATTTGGAGTAGACTTGAGATAGCCACATAGTATAAAGAAAAAAGATAAAATCCTTCGTAAAATAGAAGGTAACTTTCATTTTCTAAAAAAATAAACTTCCCTAAAAATCCCATTAGGTTAAACATTAAACACATAACACAAAAAACTGTTAGCCAATGTAGTGTTTTGTATGTTTTGTTTTTAAAATAGGATTTTATTCTTCTCTGATGTTTAAAATTAATTTCAATTATTCTAAAACAAAAGAAAATAATATAAGCAGACGAGCTCAACATATATACATCCATAAAACCTATGGTAAATAAATATTTAAGTAAACCGTAATCAAACCATAGATAGACATATAGAAAGCTAAATAAAAAAAATTCTACAATTGCGAAAATGTAATACCGCCGTTTATTTTTAATGGTAAATCCAGCTGTTTCTGAAGCATAAAAAAATAAAAATACTATTGTCAGAAAATTAAAGCTCAACGGTAAGAAAAGAAGATGCCCGCTCTTATATATCTTTAAAAGAATTATTTTTACAACCTCTAAAAAAAGTGTCAGAAAAAAATATCCTAAATATTGATTAACATGTATTTTTTTTGAGCGATATAAAAAGCAAATAAAAGTAATTAACAGAGTCTGTACACCTGTTAAAAAGTAGTAAGTATTTAGCATGGCTTTATTTGAGTTTTAACTTGTTTTTAACATTTTATAAATTAAAACAACTATTTATATCAAACAAATAAAAAACTTAATTATTATTTAACATATCCAAAAAATTATTCTCATTGACTTTATAAACCAATAAGTATACTTGTTAAAAAAATTATAAACTTAGAGATATTAAGGGTAAAATTCATTTAATATTAAAAACACAGGCTAAAACCTAGTCAACATAAATAATCAAGAATTCGTAGAGCAAATTGATGTATTCGTATTTTTGAATCGTCACCGTTTCTAGGTGTTTTCAACATACTACTTTTTCGATTTTTTATTTGGTAAATTACTATTTAGCTTAAGTAAAACACTGTTCAACCTAAATATTTGTCAATATAGCGAATACCAAGATTAAAGATTTAAAATTAAATTTATATTTGAGGTAATTATTCCCCAAATAATTAATTTTTCCCAAATAATTAAACATCTTAATTGTCTAAATTCAATAGAACAATGAAGATGTTTTTTTATTCCTCTAATTTCATTGAAAGTTCAAACCAACGTTCCTCTTTCTCTTCGATTACTTCAATTATTTCTTGAAGTTCAAGAGACTTATCAGTGATTTCTTCAGGTAATATATCTCCATTTGCGAACAAAGCTTCAATAGTCTTTCGTTTTTTCTGCAACTTTTCAATATCCTTTTCTAAAGCTCCATATTCTCTTTTTTCATTATAACTAAGTTTTCCTTTAGTACTTTTTTTATCTGATGTTTCAACTGTAGCTTTATCTATTTTACTTAAAGGTGGTTGCGAATTTTCGTATACTCTGAAATCTGAATAATTCCCTGGAAAATTTTCAATAATTCCATCTCCTCTAAACACGAATAAAGAGTCCACAATCTTGTCCATAAAATAACGATCATGTGATACGACCATCAAGTTACCCGGATAATCCAACAAAAACGATTCCAATACGTTTAACGTTACAACATCCAAATCATTTGTAGGCTCGTCAAGAATTAAAAAATTTGGATTTTGAATCAATACTGCACATAAATAAAGTCTTTTCTGTTCACCGCCTGATAATTTTTCTACAAAATCATACTGTTTTTTTCTATCAAATAGAAACCGCTCAAGAAGTTGCCCTGCTGAAATTTTACGTCCTTTTGTTAATGGAATATATTCTCCGAACTCTTTTATTATATCAATTACTTTTTGTCCTTTCTTAACTTCTATTCCTTTTTGAGTGTAATAACCAAACTTTACTGTTTCTCCTTTAACTACTTTACCACCATCAACTTTTTCTCTTTGAGTTATTATATTTAAAAAAGATGATTTTCCCGTTCCGTTTTTTCCAATAACTCCAATACGTTCACCTTTTTTAAATACATAATCAAAACCATTTAAAATTAATTTTTCTCCAAAAGTCTTTTTTAAATTATGGAGTTCTACTATTTTACTACCAAGGCGTTCCATATTTATCTCTAATTGAACTTCATGATCTTGTCTTCGTTGATGGGCTTTTTCTTTGATTTTAAAGAAATCGTCTGTTCTTGATTTAGATTTTGTTGTTCTTGCTTTTGGTTGGCGACGCATCCAGTCTAACTCTTTTTTAAATAAACTTTTAGCCTTGCTTAAGTTTGTTGCCTCTAAGGCTAATCTTTCCTCTTTATTTTGAAGATAGTAAGAATAATTTCCCTTGTATTTATGTAATTTGCCGTTATCCAATTCCAATATTTCATTACAAACACGTTCTAAAAAATATCGGTCATGAGTCACCATAAAAAGTGTTATTTTCTCTTTAGCAAAAAACATCTCTAGCCATTCTATCATCTCTAAATCTAGATGGTTTGTTGGTTCATCAAGAATTAAAAGATCTGGCTTATTAATAAGAATAATAGCCAGTCCAAGACGTTTTTTTTGTCCTCCAGAAAGGCTATTAACTTTCTGCTTTAAATTATCAAGTTTAAGCTTAGATAAAATTTGCTTATATTTTGTTTCAAAATCCCATGCATTATGTTGCTCCATAAGTTCAAAAGCTTCTTGGTATGCTTCTTGATCATCTGGGTTTTCTAGTGCTTTTTCATAATTATGAATTATTGGTAGTATTTTATTTTCTGTCGAAAATATGGTTTCTTCTACCGTTAATTCAGGGTTAAATTTTGAATCTTGTGCTAAATAAGCTATGTGTATTCCCTTTCTATTAATTACTTGTCCGGTGTCAGAAGTATCTTTTCCTGCAATTATATTTAAAATTGAAGTCTTACCACTTCCATTTTTAGCTACAAACGCAATTTTCTGATCTTTATTTATTCCAAAAGAAATATCTTGAAATAATACTTTGTCTCCATAAGATTTGGAAATATTTTCTACCGTTAAATAATTCATTTGACAAAAATAAGTAATTTTATTATAGGCCAACCATAAGAAAATTTCAAAAGGAATTTCAGTTTCTATAATACTTAAATAGGTTAATATAGGTGAAAAAAATACCCTGAACCTTTTAGTTCAGGGTATATTTCCATTAAAAAATAGAAGGGTTATAAGATAATCTTTCAATGAATTTTAATATAATGCAATTTTAGAAATAAAAAGCAAATAACATCAGTAATTAACTAAATTATCTAAGATTAGCATTACATTTTTCATTTTGAGAACCATTAAAAAACCGATACTTCTCACTTTTTTAAAATTACTTCTTTATTAATTTAGTTGATTTTGATTTCTGACCATCATTTACTTTCAAAATATAACGAACATTTGGGTTTAAGTATGATACGTCTACTTTTGAATTGTTAGGAATATTTCCTTCACTAAATACAGCTCCTTTTTCATCTGTAATTAAGAAATTTATACTCTTACTATTTCCAAACCTAATCGTAATAGTATCATCTGTAACTGGATTTGGGTAGAAAATTGATTTTTCTATAGAAAGTTTTTCCTCCGTTAAATTATCATCTATCTTGGCAAAAGAGATACTTTTCTCTTCAGATTTTATATTTACCGTATAATCTTCAACTTCACCATATTCAAGTGTTTTACATGGGCTTAAAGTTCCTCTATCTGTCATAGAAACTCGCATTCTTGTTTTACCTAAAAGGGCCGTAGAAGGAATCTTTATATTTGTATAAAGGTTTCTAGACGTTCTTGAGGATGTCGAAACAACTTTTTCGTCATCAGAAAAAACACCATCTTGATTATAGTCTATCCAAATTGCCCAATCTTCTTTGTAAATAGTTCTGTAAAAACCAGCACTAAAGTATAATCTATTCGTACTGTTTCTTGAAACTGTAGCAACTTTATCGGTATAATCTCCATAACCACCGGTACCTCTAGAGGTGTTTGTCATCCCTCCAAAAGAAACATAATCAATCCATTCAAAAGTTGAACTATTTCCTTTTGAAGTACAATAATTAACCGAAGCAGTATCTGTTAAAACGGTAATTGAATTACTTGAAGCAGATTCATTACCTACTTTATCTATAGCTTTTACAAAAAACGTATAACGACTATTTGCTTTTAAACCTGTTACCTTATGAGTAGTGCCTGTAACTGTAACTATTTTTGTTGAACCCTGATAAATATTATATCCCGTAACGCCTATATTATCCGAAGAGGCTGTCCAACTCAATGTAGTTTCAGTTTGAGTAATGTTTGATACACTTAGGTTTGATGGAGCTGTTGGAGCCTGTCCGTCTGAAGATGCTCCTGAAGTTGTCAATGATAAATCATCAATGGCAATATCACTTCTAAAATTACGACCTGTTTTTCCCACAAATCGGAGTTTTAATTTATTCCCCAAATAAGAAGAAAGGTCTAAGGAAACAGCGTTCCATTGGTTTCCTTTATCTCCCGAGGCTGTCCAAATATCTTTCCATGATGAACCACCATCTGTAGATGCTTGTACTCTTAATGTTCCCATATGGGATCCATACATATGGTTTTTAAAAGCAAATGAAGCCAAAGTAACTGACGACAAATCAAAACAAGGACTTTCTAAAATGGCTGTAGCATTACTTCCAATACTTCCAAAACCGCTTGTAGAAGCCTCTAAATACATATAATATCTCTTTTCAATTGCAGAACTTGGACCAGTACTACCTGAAGTAGTACTACCACTTTTTCTGGTCCAATTACCATTATCTCCTAACAATTGCGTCCATCCAAAACCTGACTCAAACCCTTGGTTATATGGAAAATCGCGAACTGTTTCTGAACAACTAGATACAGTTCCTTTGTTAGTTGTAAAGTTCACCATTCTTGAATAAGAAGAAATTAAACCATTAGTACACTTGCTTCGTATTTGAACCTCATATTTAGTTTCGTTTTTCAACTCTTTTAACTTGATAGATGCATCAGAAACAGAACGTACTATCCAAGAACTTGTCCCTGACTGACGATACCTAACATCATATGTCACTTCAGAAATTGATGACCATGAAACAATTGCTCCAGTAGAAGAAATAGACGATATATTTACTGAAACGGGTACACTAGCTGAACAGTTAGTATTACCTCCTGTTTTATCAGACAAAGCCAAACTTCTTCTTGCTCCTCCCGGTTCAAATAAAACACGCATTCTATTTTTCTGTCCTAAAGTAAAGAGATTCATACAACTATCGTCTGAATAGTCCATATAGTTTTCAACCATATCAAGAGAACCACAAGAATAGTGGTTTGATGAACAACCAGAATTTGCTCGATCAGAACTTGGAGTATCAGATACTTTATCATCTGAACCACATCCATTTCCCCATATATGCATTAAATTTAGATAATGACCTACCTCATGCGTAGTCGTTCTTCCTTTATCAAATCTAGCTGCCAAGTAAAATCCAGAGCCTTTGTCAGAGCTACCAAAATATTGAGGAGACATAACAACACCATCATAAGTAACAGTTGCTCCTGGATAATATGCAAACCCAAGAGTACCTCCTCCAATATTACAAACCCACATATTTAAATATTCAGATGTATTCCATGCATCTACACCTCCTTTAGAGGACCTTTTCATATCGTTTCCAGTTCCCCATGATTTTTTTGTTGTATATTTTCTTGTAATACCGCTTGTCGGATTACCATTAGGATCTACTTTAGCCAAATAAAATTCAATCCCAACATCAGCTGCCTGAGACCATTTATTTGTTTTATCCGAATTAGTTCTTCGAAAATCTTCATTTAGCACATCTATTTGAGATTTAATCTGGGCTTCACTAATATTTTCTTTAGAGCTATTATAAATAATATGAACAACTACTGGCAGTTTAATAATGTTATTATTAGTTGCTCTATTCATTCTTTTACTTACTCTTTTTGTAAAACTTTCAATAGCCTCCATCTTTTGTTTTAGATGGGGATTTTTTGCTAGTTCTTGTTGCATCTTTTCATCTGTGTAACAATTTCTCTTTGTCTGAGCTAACAGGGTATTAGCAAAAAAAAGATACACAAGTATTAAAATAGGGTTTAACTTCATTTTAATGAGGGTTTTTAGTTATAAAAGCAGTAAGAAAAACTATTTTTTCCCACTGCCTTATTTTAATTTAATATTTATTATTACTTACTTTTTTATTAGTTTCATTGATTCTGATTTCTGACCATCATTTACTTCCAAAATATAAAGAACACTTGGCTTTAAGTATGATACGTCTACTTTTGAATTGTTAGGAATATTTCCTTCACCAAATACAGATCCTTTTTCATCTGTAATTAAGAAATTTATATTCTTACTGCTTCCAAACCTGATCGTAACTGTATTATCTGTAACTGGATTTGGATAACAAATTGGTTCCTCAACAAATAACTCTTCCTCTAACAGCTCTGAATTTACTTGAGAGAATAATACTGAATCACCTGAAGATGTTATGTTAACACTGTAGTCTTCAACCTCGCCATATCTATATGAATTACAAGGTTTTAAAACTCCTCTATCTGTCATAGAAACACGCATTCTTGTTGAACCCAAAAGAGCAGTAGAAGGAATCTTTATATTTGTATAAAGATTTCTAGAGGATCTTGATGATGTTGAAACAACTTTTTCGTCATCAGAAAAAATACCATCTTGATTATAGTCTATCCAAACCGCCCAATACTCTTTATAAATGGTTCTACTAAAGCCAGCACTAAAGTACAGTCTACTCGAACTGTTTCTTGAAACTGTAGCAACTTTATCAGTATAATCTCCGTAACCACTATCACTTATAGATGAATTAGTCATTCCCCCAAAAGAAACATAATCAATCCATTCAAACGTTGAACTATTTCCTTTTGAAGTACAATAATTAATCGAAATAGCATCCGTTAAAACAGTTAATAAATTACTTGAAGCAGATTCATTACCTGCTTTGTCTATAGCTTTTACAGAAAACTTATAACGACTATTTGCTTTTAAACCTGTTACTTTATAGCTAGTTTCTGTAACTGTAGCTATTTTTGTTGACCCTTGGTAAATATTGTATCCTATTACTCCTGTATTATCTGAAGAAGCTGTCCAACTCAATGTAGCCTCTGTTTGAGTAATGTTTGATGCACTTAGGTTTGATGGGGTTGTTGGAGCCTGTCCGTCTGAAGCTGCCCCTGAGGTTGTTAATGATAAATCATCAATAGCAATATCACTTTTATAATCACGACCTGTTTTTCCTACAAATCGGAGTTTTAATTTATTCCCCAAATAAGAAGAAAGGTCTAATGAAGTGGTGTTCCATTGATTTCCTTTATCACCCGAGGCTGTCCAAATATCTTTCCATGATGAACCATCTGTAGATGCTTGTACTCTTAATGTTCCCATATGTACTCCATACATATGATTTTTAAAACCAAATGAAGCCGAAGTAACTAACGATAAATCAAAACAGGGGCTTTCTAAAATAGCTGTAGCATTGCTACCAAGACCATCTCTAGAAGCCTCTAAGTACATATAGTATCTCTTTTCAACCGCAGAACTTGGACCTGTATTTCTTGAACCTGTACGACCACTACGTCTCGTCCAATCTCCACTGTCTCCTGATAACTGAGACCATCCATTACCTGACTCAAATCCTTGGTTATACGGAAACTTATTTACCGTTTCTGAACAAGTAATTGTTGGAGTTCCTCCACCACCTGTTGATCCAGAAGCAGTAAATTTACCAGTAAAAACACCCCTTCCATAAGTTGATGCAATAACCTTATTATTCTTATGATCACCACTTACATTCCAATAGTCAAAAGATGTTACACTTACATCGCTCATTCCATTATACGCTTGCGACCATGTCGGATTTGTATCGTTAAAATTTCTAGTAGACCAAACACCTAATTGTGTTGCAAGAATTGCCTCATTTCTAGCCAATGGATTTTGCAAAATATCTCTTACAGGTATATTCGGTAAATTTCCCTCTTTACTAACCCAACTTGTGCCTCCATCAGCAGTTGCCCAAACACTCTTAACTCCATAATTATGAATAGTTACGAAAATATCATTTTTAGTCTCGCCGAATCTTACAGAAGAAACTGAACCTACGAAAGGAGTGTTAATGCGTTTCCAAGAAGCATTAGTATTGGTTACGTTAGATAATTTTAACAACTTTCCATTTGCCAAACCAACATACCATGTATTGTTATCGAAAGGGGAAGCTCTAAAAGCTGTACCCTTAGAGTCCATTATGTTGTTTCGTAAAGTTCCATTAGTATTTGTAGCAACGTTAATACTTTTTATAGCCCCTCTTCCTCTACTAGCTAATAAACGATTAGCAGAGTCATCATAATCCATTGGATTAACAAAATCACCTGAATCTTCACTTAGTAAGGTTACTTCTCTCTGTCTACCATTCCATGGTAATTTAAAACGATAAATATTATTGTAAACGTAGGTAGAAATCATATACTCTCCGTCTTTATCAATAAATGTGTAAAACCCATCTCCTCCAGTTAACTCTTGAGAACTATTCACTCCAGCACTTGCATTTCTAAATATTTGAGTTCCATTATCTTGAGCTCCTGCAGTAAAAATACCTCTCGTGTCTCCTCTTCCATTAGGACCTATTGCTGCTTTAACAAATTGTGTTACGTTATAGCCTTTGTTCCTCTCACTTATTGTTCTACCTGAATTAGCCGAATAATAGATGCCTCCATCATTTCCAAACAACATTTTTGATGGATTGTTATTTGCGAACGTAATAAAGTGTTGATCAGCATGCACATTCTGATATCCATATCCTCCATACCAATGTGAAAGCTGAGACCATGAAGAACCGCCATTGGTACTTTTAAATAAGTCAATTCCACCAACAAAAACAGTTTCATCATTTCTTGGATCAGCTTCTATAACCAAATCATAAAAAGATTGTCCTCTTGTAAAATCATTCGATGAAATTCCTCTATCAGCATCATTCGGTAAACTTGTTCTTGTTACGGAAGCAAAACCATTAGTAGTTTTATAAATATATACTGGAGATCTTGTTCCTTGTGTTAAAGCATACATCTTATTTGGATTTGTTTTTGATGGCTCTAGCTCAACTCTGTTAGAATATGGAAGTGGCGAGGCTCCTGCTTCTTTCCATGTTACACCGTCTAAAGAACTATAAACTCTTCCTCCTCCATTATTTGAAGTCCCTGAAGATCTAATAGTTCCCATCCATAATTTGTTATCAGCTCCTACTTCTAAATCGTTTGGAGTATAATAATAATTCTTTCCATTATATCGATATCTCATATTGGCTGACTCTATTCTCTTCCATGTAGCTCCTCCATCTGGTGAACGATAAAGACCTGCTGATTGAACACCTAAATAGTTACTTGGACCAGAAGAATCTCCATAAAAACTACCTCCTACAGCAACATATAACTCAGTTGAAGTTCCATTATCCCAAGCTAATATGTCATTCACAAAATAAACTCCTGATAAAAAAAGGCTATAAGATCCTTGACTAAAGGTACTTCCTCCTGCGGGTGGTATATTTAGAGCACTCCAAGTTCTTCCTCCATCATTCGTCATGTAAACTCCGTTTCCAACAACATCTCCCCCAGTATATTGTTCACCTGTTCCAACATACCATCTATTAGAATTCCTTGGATCAACTGTTATGGATGTTACCGATAAATTACCTGGAACATTTTGAACTCTTTGCCATTGTGAGTTAGAGCTCGTAATATTAGTGTTTTTCCATAAACCTCCACTAACTCCTCCTGCGTAAACAGTTTTATTAGATGTGTCGTTAGGATCAAATAAAATAGCTCTTGTTCTGCCTCCAATATTATTTGGTCCTCTTTCAATCCATGCATTATTTGCATCCCCGGGACTTTTTCTTTGTTTTCCTTCTTTTGAAAACCTTTGCTTTAATAAACGCTCCCTTATATTGGTAACTTCTCCATCTTCCATTTTACCTGTTGCTGGATTCATAGTTAGCAACTTCATTTGATCGAAGTACTTATTCGGAGGCAATCCCTTTAATTTTCTTTCTTTTTTTCCCCATTTTAATGTTTCATTTAATGGGCTGTTGTCCATAAAAGCTACATGCTTTCTTCGTTTTTTTTCTAATTCATTCCTAGCATTTTGTTCTTTTAGGTTCATAGAACCTACAATTGAAATCGCTGCAAGTGACAGCCCTCCAATTATTAATTTAAACTTATTATTCATTATAAGAAGGGGTTTTGAAAATAAAACAGAAGGAAGCTCCTACTTCCTGCCGTTTTAACATTAATAATAATTGTATTTTAACTTTTTGTTATATAACTATAATGTTGTCAGTTGTAATTTTTAATATTAACTTTTTTTGATAATTAAATTAATATCGTTTTGATTTACAGTGTTTTTGATCTACAGAACATAGAATCCAATAATTTAAATAACTATGAAACATAGCTTTTTTAAATATTAAGAAGAGAGTACTATACATTAAAAAGGGGTTTTAGGAAAAAAAGTCAAGAGTTTCAATTCTCCTATTACTTTAAAAATTTTTTACTTTTTATTGCTTTTAAAATTTTAACAATACGAACATAAAAGAGAGGATAATATTCAAGTCATATAAAAAATCACTTTGCTTATATTGAATTTGTTTCCTGAAAAAGGAAATATTAAAAATCAATTCAAAAAGGCTTTTTTAAATGTAAAACGGTAAGGTGATTAAAAGACCCCTTACCGTTTTATATTATTTTATTTTCTCACGATTTTTGCAGTTTTAGACTTTTGACCGTCATTTACTAATAAATTATAGGCAACACCTCGTTTTAAAAATGAAACATTTAATTTTGAATTATTGGGAATATTCCCTTCATCTAATAATCCTCCTTTAAAATCAGTAATTGAATAACTTATATGCTTACCAGTTCCAAACCTAATCGTAATTGTATCATCTGTGACTGGGTTTGGATAAAATATTGACTCATTATCAAACAACCCATTATCAAACGACTGAGCATTATCATCCGAAAATTTCACAGCGTCACTTGAAGATGTTATGTTAACACTGTAGTCTTCAACCTCACCATATTCAAGTGTTTTACATGGGCTTAAAGTTCCTCTATCTGTCATAGAAACTCGCATTCTTGTTTTACCTAAAAGGGCCGTAGAAGGAATCTTTATATTTGTATAAAGGTTTCTAGACGTTCTTGAGGATGTCGAAACAACTTTTTCGTCATCAGAAAAAACACCATCTTGATTATAGTCTATCCAAATTGCCCAATCTTCTTTGTAAATAGTTCTGTAAAAACCAGCACTAAAGTATAATCTATTCGTACTGTTTCTTGAAACTGTAGCAACTTTATCGGTATAATCTCCATAACCACCGGTACCTCTAGAGGTGTTTGTCATCCCTCCAAAAGAAACATAATCAATCCATTCAAAAGTTGAACTATTTCCTTTTGAAGTACAATAATTAACCGAAGCAGTATCTGTTAAAACGGTAATTGAATTACTTGAAGCAGATTCATTACCTACTTTATCTATAGCTTTTACAAAAAACGTATAACGACTATTTGCTTTTAAACCTGTTACCTTATGAGTAGTGCCTGTAACTGTAACTATTTTTGTTGAACCCTGATAAATATTATATCCCGTAACGCCTATATTATCCGAAGAGGCTGTCCAACTCAATGTAGTTTCAGTTTGAGTAATGTTTGATACACTTAGGTTTGATGGAGCTGTTGGAGCCTGTCCGTCTGAAGCTGCCCCTGAAGTTGTCAATGATAAATCATCAATGGCAATATCACTTTTATAACTACGACCTGTTTTTCCCACAAATCGGAGTTTTAATTTATTCCCCAAATAAGAAGAAAGGTCTAAGGAAACAGCATTCCATTGATTTCCTTTATCACCTGAGGCTGTCCAAATATCTTTCCATGATGAACCATCTGTAGATGCTTGTACTCTTAATGTTCCCATATGTACTCCATACATATGATTTTTAAAACCAAATGAAGCCGAAGTAACTGACGATAAATCAAAACAAGGACTTTCTAAAATGGCTGTAGCATTACTTCCAATACTTCCAAAACCTCTTGTAGAAGCCTCTAAATACATATAATATCTCTTTTCAATTGCAGAACTTGGACCAGTTTTATCTGAAGTTGTACTACCACTTTTTCTGGTCCAATTACCATTATCTCCTAACAATTGCGTCCATCCAAAACCTGACTCAAACCCTTGGTTATATGGAAAATCACGAACTGTTTCTGAACAAGTAATTGTTGGGGTTCCTCCACCTCCTGATGCTCCTATACCACTTACGATCAATGTAAAGTTTTGATTTCCTCCAGTTAAATTACCTTTATGAGTAACAGTAATTGTATAAGTTCCAGAAGCATTTGCTATATCAACTCTTTCATAAGGATCAACATTATTGTCTCCTTTAGTATTCGTTGTTGGACTTGTTAATTTATACGGCAAATAACTCTGTCCTGTTTTTTTAACTCTTATATCCAAATCATTAACTAAAACAGGTGTACTTGAATTAGCCACACCTCTATTAGCTGTACCAGGTCTATCTGTCCAAGAAATTGAAGCTAATAAAGGACTTTTTCCGTCAGAATTAACTGTAACTGTATATGTTTCTCCTGACTTTAAAGTAAGTTCTTCTATTTTTGATTTGCTTCCTCTTTCTGTAATCACTTGTGCTGCTTTTTTCGTATTTAAAAGCCCCCAACCAAAAACGGCATCAGGCCCTGATCTACCAGCATCATCTGCTGTATGTAAAGCTAATCCTTTAAGTGATGCTGCCCTCATAAAAGAACCATGAGTGTTTTTATAATGTTCTTGTAATAACAATAAAGACCCTGTAACATTTGGTGAGGCCATGGAAGTACCTGTTAAACTTCCATAAGATGAATCATTATTGTGAAATGTTGAATAAACGCCTGTTCCATTTCCCGCAATATCAGGTTTTATTCTGTAGTCGTCTGTTGGTCCTTCACTACTACCACTGTTAATTGACACTGAAATTAAGTTTCCAGTAGCATCAATATTAGCATCTCTTGCATTTGCTACAACTAAGTTATTCTTTGAAGTTGCTTTAGCTGACAATTTATCGAACGAAGAGTTTCCATTTAATGGAATTCCATTAGATCTATTATCATTACCGTCATTTCCTGCGGCAACAACCATCAAATACTGAGGAGCATTAAACATAATTTCATCCCAATCACGAGATTCTCTTATGTACGCTCCGAAATAATAATCAGGTATTTGACTAGCACGATAACCATAAGAATGATTAGAAATTAACATACCGTTTGAAGCAGCTCTTATTGCCTCAGATTTGTCATAATTCCAATCGTAACCGACTGCTTTTGCATGTGGAGCCATTCCTTTAGCTGAGGCAGTGACTCCTGAAGCTATAATTGTCCCCGTTACATGCGCTGCATGTGAATCTATATCATTAGTTCCATCCCCAATAGAAAATCGATTTCTTCCTCCATTACCATCATACTCTCTATGAGAGGACCTAGCAATTCCGGCATCCCAAACATGTGCAGTCAAATTTTTACCCATTAAGTTTAAACCGAGAGAACCTCCCGAATGTAAGTGATTTGTTCTTGTTGATTTTGCTGCTGCTGAGTTGTATGTTGTAAAATAAATGGGCTTACCGTCAACAATTTTTTGCAATTCAACTAAATTACCATTTTCTGTAGTAAATCGCTCTTTCCAGCCTTTTTTCTTGGCAAGTGATAAAGCTTTTTGTTTTTCATCAAAAGCTTTTTTGTGAAGGGATTGCTTAAGTCTTTCAAGCTTTTTTAAGTTGTATCCTTTTCGGATTTTTTCAACTTCACGTTTATCTTGAGCTTGCATTTGTATGTTAAGGCCTAAACCAATAAACGTACTAGCAAACACAAGACTTTTAAAGTACTTATGTATCATTTTAAGAAGGGTTTTAATTTTGTGTTTTTATTTTTTTATTGAATACTTATTTATTTAAATATAAAATTAGTTTTTATCAATTTTTTAAACAAAACACTGCCAAATATATAATTTTTTTTCTAAAAAAAATACTACCTTATTAAAGACTCTTCTTTTTTGGTTTCAAAAAAAAACCACAACCCTAGTATTTATCTAGGTTTATACGAACTTTTACTGAAAATTAAAATTTCAAAAAAAATCAAATTTTATATGTTTTTTAACTATTAATTGATCAAATGTTTAAAAAAACAGCTATTATAGTTATATATTTTAAAAACACACTTAAAATATATTTATTTCCAAAAAAAGCTCGAAATATAATCGAGCTTTTTTTGGAAATAAATATACTTTGATTCTATTATTTCTTAATTAATAATTTTGTTGTAATCAACTTTTGACCATCATTAACCTCTAACATATAAACACCTGATTCAATAAAAGATACATCAATATTTGGTTTTATTTTTCCTGAATTAACAACATTCCCAATTGCGCTTATAATTTTGTAAGTACTATGATCTGACCTAACATTGATCTTTACAAGGTCTTTAACAGGATTTGGATATATTGTTATGTCATCATGGTTTTTTTCAAACCTTAATTCTTCTGCTGCTATAAATTCATTTGTTTTAAGTAAACCTGAAGAGATATTTACAGTATAATCTTCAACTTCTCCATGAGAGAAATTTTCGCAAGCTGTTTGAGACGAACGCCATTTCATAGAAACTCGCATTCTTGTTTTACCAAGCAATGCATCTGTAGGTACCGAAATATTATAACTTAAATTGTTTGAACTTCTAGAAGACCCTGAAGCTACTTTCTCTTTACTTGAAAAATTCCCATCCTGATCATAGTCAATCCAAATCGTCCAATATTCATTATAGGACGAACCGCTAAACCCTGCACTTACCAATAACTGATTGGTAGTACCTCTTCCAATCATTGCCTCTTTATTTATATAACTTTTATAACCTCCATCATTTCCTGTGCTATTTGTCATTCCTCCAAAGGACACGTAATCAATCCATTCATAATTAGAATTATCTCCTTTTGAAAGGCAATAAGAAGCTGCATTTCCTAAAGTAGTTGCTGTAATACTGCCTGCTTCTGATTCATTACCAGCTGTGTCCAAAGCCACCACTGAGAATGTATATGAAGTATTTGCAGTTAGTCCAGTTACATCATATGAAGTTTCAGTTACTGACCCCATCTTAGTTGATCCACGATACACGTCATATCCAATTACACCAACATTATCAATTGAAGCGGTCCAATTTAAATTTAAACTTGTTTGGTTAATATTTGAAACTTTTAAATTTCCTGGTGTTGTTGGTGGTTCGTTGTCTGTTTGATTTGCCCCAATTACTACAGAATAATCTTCCGTTTCACCATAATCATAAGCTCCACAAGAGTTTGGTAATGAATTATATCTTAAAATAACACGCATTCTTGTTACTCCTTCAGAAGCATTTGCAGGAACGATAAAAGTACCGCTCACCAGACTATCTTTGGAAGCTGCTTTTGTCCATACAGTTTCTCCTGTATCTAAAAAATCACCATCTTTGTTGTAATCTATAAAAACAGCATATCCTTCATTATAAATAGTTCCTGTCCACCTTGGAGTAATCGTTATTGTATGGGAAGTAGATTTTGCTAGATTAGTTGAAATAGATGTATGGTCTGTATAACCATTTCCAGCACCAGATTCATTATCTATTGATCCTAATTTAACTCTTTGAATGTATTCATCCTGTACACTATTTCCTTTAGACTCACAGTAAGAAACAGTTGCTCCCTTCGTAGTAAAATTAATTGAATTCGAGTACGACGAATTTGACCCATCAGAACACTTGCTACGTACCTGAAATTCGTATTTAGTAAGTGCAGATAACTCAACTAATGAGGCCGATATTTTCGAAACAGTATTCGTTATCCAAGTACCTGTTCCGAATTGACGATATCTAATATCGTAAGTCGCTCCTGAAACAGAAGACCAAGAAACTGTTGATTCTGAAGAGGTAATTGATGATACAGTTACGTCTGTCGGTACTGTTGCTGTACAATTACCGCCACCGCCTGTTTTATCAGATAAAGCTAAACTTCTTCTTATTCCTCCTGACTCAAGGACTGCTCGCATTCTGTTCTTTTGTCCCAAAGTATATAAATTCATACAACTATCATCAGAATAATCCATATAATTTTCAACCATATCTTGAGAACCACAAGAAGAGTGATTAGATGAACATCCATAATTTGCTGCATCAGATTCCGGCGTATCCGAAACATAATCATCTATACCACATCCTCCATCTCCCCATATATGGCGTAAATTTAAATAATGTCCAATTTCATGAGTTGTTGTTCTTCCTTTGTCAAAGGGAGCTGATAAATAAAATTCAGATCCTTTATCTGAACTACCAAAGTACTGAGGACTCATTACAACTCCATCAGTGGCCGAAGAACCTCCTGGAAATTGAGCGTACCCTAAAATTCCTCCACCAATATTACATACCCACATATTTAAATATTCAGAAGTATTCCAAGGGTTAACACCACCTTGAGATGCTTTTTTCATTGCATCATTTGAACCCCAAGATGTTTTTGTTGATGCTTTTCTTGTGATACCACTGGTTGAATTTCCATTAGGGTCTACTTGAGCTAAATAAAACTCAATTTCTGTATCAGCTGCTTGAGACCATTTATTTGTTTTATCTGAATTTACTCTTCGAAAGTCTTCATTAATTACATCTATTTGTGATTGAATTTGAGCATCACTAATATTTTCTTGGGATTTGCTGTATATTACGTGAACCACCACAGGAATTTTAATTACATTTCCTACAAGATTTCGTGTTTTCTTATTCATAGATTTCACCCTATTTCTTGTAAATAGTTCAATTTGATTCATTCTATTTTTAAGAAGTGGATCTTTTTTTTGTCGATACTCTAGATTTTCCATTGTATGACAGTTTCTTTTGACTTGAGAGAATAGCGTACCAACAAAAATACAGCACGAGAGTGCTAAAGTAATTTTTAGTTTCATTGTTAGAAGGGTTTAATTTAATATTTTCTACTTAAATCATTAAATTAATGATGATTCAGTTATCAAATATACATTTTTTTTAAAAAAAACAAACAAAAAGCTGTTATTAATAAAAAAAGCCCAGATTAAACCTGGACTTTTTCTGTTTATTTTTATACTATAACTATATGTTTACTTTTTTATAAACTTAGTCTTTAACGTTTTTTGTGTGTCATGAATTTCCAAAACATAAATACCTGTATTCAAATTGGAAACATCAATTCGTCTTTTTAATTGAGTTGAATCAATGAAAACTTTTCCAGCTGAATCTACTATTCGATACATAGCTCCTTGAATTATTTTGCTTGTATTTATACTCAAAATATCGATTACAGGACTTGGATAAGTATGCATTAATTTCCTTTCTTCATACCCTAAAACGTGCCCTTCATTTAAGTCTGTATCTAAGTAAGTATTTGTAAATAACCTACCTGAAGACTCTTTAATATTAACAGAATAATCTTCTACTTCTCCAAAATCAAATCTTTCACAAGCAGTTTGTTGTGCATCAGATTTCATAGATACTCTCATTCTTGTTTTTCCTAATTTAGCGTCATCTGGTATAGTAATTTTTCTTTTCAAATTTTTACTCTTAGAAGATGACCCTGAAACAACTTCCTCATTATTGCTAAAAGTTCCATCTTGATTAAAGTCTATCCAAACTTTCCAATACTCAAGATAAGAAAGTGATCTGAACTCGGCACTAATAACAATTGTATTTGTTGTTCCTCTCTCTACATTTGCTACTTTATTTGTAAAATTCCCATAACCGGCATCGCTTTTAGTTTTATTTTTCATTCCGCCAAATCTTACATAGTCAATCCATTCATAGGCTGCATTTTTTCCTTTTGATTTACAGTATTTCAGTTTTTTTGTTGTTACCGAAATTGTATTACTGCTTTCCGACTCATTTCCTGCATTATCTCTTGCTATCACGTTAAAAAAGTATTTTGTTTTAGCAGATAAACCATCAATCGTTACTGTTGTGTCTAAAACAGTTTTAATCAACTGAGAATTCTGATATATATCATATTCTAACATTCCAGAATCATCTGTTGATCGACTCCAATTTAGACCTACAGTTATTGGTGTAACATTATAAGCTTTTAGTTTAAAAGGTGCTGTCGGTGCTTCATTATCTCCCTCTCCTATTATTACTGTATAGTCTTCAGTTTCTCCGTAAGAAAAAATACCACAAGCGTCAGGAGATGAATTAAACTTTAAAACAACTCTCATCCTAGTTGGTCCTGAAAGAGCATTATCAGGTACAACAAATGTACCTATAAAAGGTGCCTCAGAACTTGGTTCTTTTACATAAACAACCTCTCCCTCATCATCAAAATCATAGTCTTGATTATAATCTATAAAAACCCCCCATCCTTCTTTAAAAACAGTACCTGACCATTCGGGAGTTACAGTTATTGTGTGTTCTACTCCTTTTTCTAAATCTGTTGAAATGTCTGTATAATCAGAATATCCTGTATTTGTTTCAGACGTATTATTAATCGTTCCTATCTGAACGATTTGAATATGTTCATCACTTACATTTGTTCCTGCTGATTCACAATACATCGGTGGTGTTTCCGTAGTTATAAATGTTATCACTGGACTATAATCCGAACTCTCAGATGGACAAATACTTTTAACTTGTACTTCATACTCTGTTGAACCTGTCAAATCTTTAATAATTGTTGGTATTTGAGAAGCTGTAGTTGACAACCAATCATTAGTACCCTTAGGTCGGTATCTTATTTCATAGCTCGCATTTGTAACTTGCTCCCAGCTTATTGTGGCTTCGTCATAGGTTACGTTTGATGTAGCCAATCCAATAGGAATAGAAGCATTACAACTTAAGTTTGTTGTTTTGTCTGATAAAGCTAGCTCATGTCTTATACCTCCTTCTTCCAATACTGCTCTCATTCTATTTTTCTGTCCTATTGTAAACAAATTCATACACGCATCATCAGAATAGTCCATAAAATTCTGAACCATATCCAGAGAACCGCAAGACTCATGTGTAGTTGCGCATCCAAAATTAGATCCATCTGACTCTGGAGTATCTTCTACAAAATCATCTACACCACAGCCTCCGTCGCCCCAAATATGACGTAAATTAAGAAAGTGACCAACTTCATGTGTTGTAGTTCTACCTTTGTCAAAAGGAGCTGACAAATAAAAATTTGTTCCTTTGTCAGAACTTCCAAAATATTGATGTCCCATTACAACGCCATCAGTAGCCGCTTCTCCGCCTGGAAATTGAGCATATCCTAAAATTCCTCCACCAATGTTACAAACCCACATATTGAAATATTCTGAAGTATTCCATGCGTCGACTCCTCCTTGTGACGATAATTTCATTGCATCAGCAATTCCCCATGAAGTTCTTGATGAAAACTTTCTTGTTACTCCGTTTGTAAGATTTCCGTTAGGATCCACTTGTGCTAAATAAAACTCTATACCTGAATCAGCAGCTTGTAACCATTGTTCAGTTTTATCAGGATTTAATCTTCTAAAATCTTCATTTAGAACATCTATTTGAGATTGAATCTGCTCCATACTAATGTTTTCATCATCATTACTATATATGATATGGACCACCACAGGAATCTTGATAATATCTCCCTCAATTTTTTGATCTTTTTCCTTTATTTCTAATAGTTTTTTTTGTGTAAACTTTTCAATTTCATCTAATTTGTCTTTGATCGACGGATTTTTTATTTTTCTATACTCAAAATTATTCATTGTATGACAATTTCTCTTCTTTTGAGCAGTTATAGAAGACAATAAAAAAAGACACCAAAGTGTTAGTAGTAATTTTTGTTTCATTTTTATGATTGTTTAGGTTAACTTAGATCCTAAATTATTAAAAAAATGTTAAATATTAAACAATATTTCACAAAAAACGAACAATAAGTTGTTTTTTGTGTTAAAAAAATAATTTTTTAACAAACCTAAACAATACCTAATTTATAAACATACATCTTGATGTTACAAATTAATGATCTAAATATTTATTTCAACGATTCAAAATTTACTCTTGATAAAGTATCATTCAGTTTAAAAAAAAATCAAATTATTGGAATTGTTGGGGAGAGCGGGAGTGGTAAGTCTCTTTGTTCATTAGCTATCATGGGACTTTTAAACTCAAATACTATTGTTAGTGGAGAAATAATATACAAAGACACAAATATTTTAACTTTAAATGAAACTGAACTCCAAAAAATAAGAGGTAAAGAAATAGCAATGATATTTCAAGACCCTATGAGTTCTCTTAATCCCACCTTAACCTGTGGTTATCAGGTAGCGGAAAATCTTAAGCAACACACGAATTTAAGCAATAAAGAAATTTATAAAGAAGTTATAACTCTTTTTCAAAAAGTTAAATTACCCAGAACTAAAAATATCTATGATTCTTATCCACATGAAATAAGTGGAGGACAAAAACAAAGAGTTATGATTGCTATGGCCATCGCTTGTAAGCCAAAAGTTTTGATAGCAGACGAACCAACAACAGCACTAGATGTAACTGTTCAAAAAGAAATTATTAATTTATTGAAAGAGCTTCAGTCCTCAGAGAAAATGAGTATTATTTTCATTTCTCATGACCTTGCTTTGGTATCTGAAATAACAGACTACAGTATAGTTATGTATAAAGGAAAGGTTGTTGAAAAGGGAAACTCAAAAAATATATTTAAAGAACCGAAAGAAAATTACACAAAGGCACTTATAAATTCAAAACCAAACTTATCTGTTAGATATAAAAAACTACCAACTGTTTCAGATTTCATTGATAATAAACTAGATAAAACAATAATTACAGAAAAAGAAAGAAGGGAAAAACATAACGTTATTTATGAAAAAAAACCTCTATTAGAAATCAAAAATTTAAAAAAAGAATTTATTAGACGACCTTCTTGGTTTTCAGAGGAATCGAAAGTAGTTGCTGTTGATGACTTAACTTTTAATATATATGAAGGAGAAACACTTGGTTTAGTTGGGGAAAGTGGTTGCGGAAAAACAACGTTAGGAAGAACTATTTTACAATTGGAAAAGGCAACCTCAGGGAAAATCATCTACAAAGGCGAAGACATCATTAAAATTTCGAAATCTAATAAAAAAAAATTACGAAAAGATATTCAGATTATATTTCAAGACCCTTATTCTTCCCTTAATCCAAAAATTACTGTTGGTGAGGCTATTATTGAACCTATGAAGGTTCATAATATTTTATCCTCTTATAAAGAACGTAAAAAATATGTTATAAATCTACTTCAAAAAGTAGGGCTTGAACCGGTTCATTTTAATAGATATCCTCATGAATTTTCAGGAGGTCAGCGACAAAGAATCGGCATTGCAAGAACAATATCATTGCAACCAAAACTAATTATTTGCGATGAATCTGTATCAGCATTAGATGTTTCTGTGCAAGCGCAGGTTCTTAATCTTTTAAATAGCCTAAAATCAGAGTATCAATTCACTTATATTTTTATTTCTCATGATTTATCTATTGTAAAATATATGTCTGATCAACTACTTGTTATGAATGAAGGAAAAATTGAAGAAATGGGAGATGCAGATGATATTTATAAAAATCCTAAAACATCTTATACAAAAACATTGATAAATGCCATCCCTAAAGGGATATAACTTTCTATAAACATAATTTAATGGTATATTGCACTTTTTAAATATTCTTCACTCTAATTATAGAGTCATAGAATATTTTTGGATAATTTATAATAAATTAAATGAAAATTATTGTTCCTATGGCAGGAATTGGTTCGAGATTAAGACCACATACCCTGACCACTCCTAAACCTCTTACCGTTATTGCTGGTAAATCTATTGTTCAACGTTTAGTTGAAAATATTGCCTCAGTCGTTGACCAACCTATAGATGAAATAGCCTTCGTTATTGGACCAACTTCAAAAGGCTTTCCTTTGAATACGAAAGAAAAACTTCTTGAAATCGCAAAAAACCTTGGTGCAAAAGGAAGTGTTTACACTCAAGAAGAAGCATTAGGTACAGCTCATGCTATTTACTGTGCTAAAAATTCTTTAAGTGGACCTTGTATTGTTGCTTATGCTGACACACTTTTTAAAGCTGATTTTACGTTAGATGTTAATGCAGATGGCGCTATTTGGGTGAAACAAGTTGAAGATCCAAGTGCCTTTGGTGTTGTTAATCTTAAAGATGGGTTTATTGCTGACTTTATAGAAAAACCAAAAGACTTTATTTCAGACTTAGCCATCATTGGGATTTATTATTTTAAAGATGGTGATAAGTTGCTCAACGAAATTAAGTATCTAATAGATAACGACCTTCGTGAAAATGGAGAATATCAGATTACGAATGTTTTAGAATCTTTAAAACAACAAGGTGCAAAATTTATTCCAGGGAAGGTAGATGCTTGGATGGATTGTGGTAAAAAAGACCCTACTGTAGACACAAATAAACAAATTCTTAGCTTTGAGCAAGAAGATGGTAATAACCTCGTTTCGTCTGATGTAATATTAGAAAACTCAACTATTATTGAACCTTGCTTCATCGGTAAGAATGTTGTTTTGAAGAATACCACCATCGGACCTTATGTATCGTTAGGTAAAAACAGCATCGTTGAAAATTCAACAATTGTTAATTCATTGATACAAAACAATGTTCAGATTTCTAATGCAAATTTAGAAAATTCAATGATTGGAAATCATGCAAAATACAATGGTAAATTTACATCAATCAGTATCGGTGATTACACAGAGATTATATAAAATAGAGGAAAAATATTTCATTAAAACCATAACCAAAATTTTTAAAAATTTTGGTTATGGTTTACTCTTTTTTATATCTATAACAGCAGTTTACACTCAAGATAGTATTCCTGTTTCTAAGGATAAAAAAGATAAATTTAATGAGGACTTTCATGAATTTTTTTTTCAAGCAATTACAAATAAAGCTATTAATAATTACCAAAAAGCTATTAATAATTTAGATGCTTGTAATAAATTAGTACCAAACAATGTTACCATTCTTTTTGAGTTATCAAAAAACTACTATAAACTTAAAAAATACATTGAATCCATAGCTTATGCAAAGGAGGCTCTTATTGTTGAGCCTAAAAATACTTGGGTGCTAGAACACATGGTAGCTGCCCAAAAAGGGAATAGTAACTTTAAAAGTGCCATTTCATACCAAAAAAAATTAATTCGAATTACTCCCGAAAAGAAACAAGACCTTGTTTTTCTTTATATGCAATACGATCAGATTGATTCCGCAAAATTAGTGCTTAATGAACTAAAGTCTACTAAACGTTTAACCCCACGTTTAAGGCGAATTCATAAAAAATTAGATCGATACCAAAAATCTGAAATTAAAAATAACGATATTCCGAATAAAAAAATAAATCAGGACAATGTAACCCTTGAATTACAGTTTAAGAATAACAAGTCGTTTACAAATTTAAAACAACTACTTAACAAACTTGATAAAAAAAATGATACAAAATTACTGGAATATAGTGATAAAGGGATTACTCTTTTTCCTGCTCAACCTTTTGTATACCTCATGAATGCGAAAGCACTTAATAAAATGAAAAGACATAAAAAAGCTGTTCTCAGCTTAAAAAATGGTATTGATTTTGTTATTGATAATCCTGCACTAGAACATCAATACTACAATGAATTTGTTATCAGTTACCAAGGATTAGGAGACATAAAAAATGAAGGTAAGTATAGAAAAAAGTTAATCAAATAACGCTTATTAATAATCAATGTTTTAAGAAATGAAGCTATTAAATTATTTACTCATTGCTGTTTTTGTTTTCACATCATGTAAACCAACTAAAGAAGTGGCTTCTGTATCTATTAAAAAAATTTCTTCCAGAAAAGTTGCTAAAAAGCATCTAGCGGAGGAGTTTAAGGAAGAAACAGTCGATACTAAATTAAAGCTAAACTATGAAAACAATAAAAATCAACTGAGTTTATCAGTAAGAATGAAGATTAAAAAAAACGAAGTGATTTGGCTTAAAGGCACCAAATTAATCACTGTTTTCAAGGCTAAAATAACTCCTGAAAAAGTTAGTTTTTACTCTCCTTTTCAAAAAATTTATTTTGAAGAAAATTTCACTTCTATAAAAAAAGTATTAGGCGCTGATATTTCTTTCAAACAATTACAAAATATTCTTTTGGGTGAAGCTATAATCGATATAAAATCTGAACGCCAAAATATTGATATCACTTCAAACTCTTACAAATTATCACCTAAGCAACAAAACAAATTATTTGAACTATTCTTTTTTATAAATCCAAAACATTACAAGCTAGATAAACAGTCTATTATCAGTTCAGTAGAAAACCAACGCCTCGAGATTTCATATCCAAGTTACAGCAGAAAAAATGATGTGCTTTTTCCAGATAAAATAAATATACTTGCCAAAGAAAATAATAAATTTACAAAGATTGAGATGATTGTTCGATCTGTTGATTTTAATACAACCCCTAACTTTAGTTTTTCAATTCCTAAAGGATATAAAGAAATTCAATTATAACACATGAAAAGATTTCGTATCTGTTTTACAGCTTTATGCTTTTTCTTAATGTACTTTGTCTCTTTTTCTCAAACAAGAAAGCAGCTTGAAAGAAAACGCTCCAACTTAAAAAAAGAAATAAAGCAAGTAAATAGCTTATTAATAGAAACGAAAAAGAAAAAAAATAATGCTTTAGATGATCTCAAAGACTTAACCCACAAAATTAGTATTCGTGAACGGCTCATTAAAACAATTACGCTAGAAACAACTATTTTAAGCAAGGAAATTCAAAATAATCAGAAGGAAATTCAAAAGAATAACGATGAATTAACTAAACTTAAATTGGATTATCAAAAAATGGTTGTGAAAACCTATAAGAGTAAATCACTTCAAAGTAAAACAATGTTTTTACTATCTTCAAAAAACTTTTATCAAGCTTATAAGCGTGTAAAATACATGCAACAATACAATGATTTTAGAAAAAAACAAGGAAATGATATCTTATTAAAAACAAAAATCATCGAACAGTTAAACGACTCTCTTCTAAATAGAAAAAAAGCAAAGGATCGTTTAATTACAGAAGAAAAAACTCAAAATAAAGCCGTTGAAAAAGATAAAAAAAATCAAGAAAAGCTGGTTTCTTCAATTAAAAAACAAGAAAGACGATACAAAAGCCAACTATTAAAAAAACAAAAAGAAGAGAAACGAATTGCAGCAAGAATTGACCGATTAATTCGTGATGCTATTGCAAAAGCAAACAAAGCAAAAGGTGCTAAAAAATCATCAAAATTTACCCTAAACGCCGCAGAAAAAGCCTTAAAAGCAAGCTTTGAGCAGAATAAAGGAAATTTACCGTGGCCTGTGCCAGGAATTATAACAAGAAAATATGGTGTACAACCACATCCAACCTTTCCTGGAATTAATATCAATAGTACAGGCCTACACATTGCAGCAAAAGGAAACGCTGATGCTAAAAGTATATTTAATGGTAAAGTAATGAGTATACAAAGCCATACTGATGGGAAAAAATCGGTTTATGTAAGACACGGAAACTATATTTCGGTATATAACAGCCTTGAAAAAATATATGTTAAGAAAGGAGATCCAATAAAAACAGGAGATAAGTTAGGAAAAATTTTTACCGATAAAATTACAGGAAAGACAAAGCTAAGCTTTATTCTTTACAAAAACACAACACGTTTGAATCCGCAAGAATGGATACAATAATGTATTTTTGTTTCCGTATTTGCTTACTATTCCTAAAGACGACATAAATCTAAATTTAATTTTGTGAAAAATTCGGCTAATATTATTATTGTTATTACAGCAATTATTTCCATTTTAGTTATTGGAAAAGGAATTTTAATTCCTTTTATTTTTGCTTTAATCTTTTGGTTTTTAACAAGAGAAATTAGGAAGTTAATTTATCAAATACCCTTTACTAAAAAACTAATTCCTAAATGGTTAAGTAACATTATTGTATTTAGTATAATTATTTTAAGTTTTGGGTTTATTTCTGAAATCATTACTAATAGTATTTCTAATTTAACGGCATCCTATCCAAAATACGAGTCTAATATTGATAACATAATTGAAAAAATAGATAGTTTTTTTCATGTTGATCTTGTAGGATCAATTAAAACACTCATCGGAAAATTCAGTTATGGATCTTTTTTAGGCGATATTGCTAATGGAATTAGTGGTTTATTAGGAGATACATTTATGATCATAATATATGCATTGTTCTTATTCTTAGAGGAAACTAGTTTTAAAATTAAGCTCGATAAAATGTTTTTAAGCAATAAGGATAGTAATATGCAAGAAATCCTAACTAAAATTGAGGAATCTATTTCAAATTACCTACGATTAAAAACCTATGTTAGTTTACTTACAGGAATCTTAAGCTATTTTGTTTTACTATTCGCTGGTGTTGATAGTGCTCCTTTCTGGGCCTTTTTAATTTTTCTACTCAACTACATTCCAACAATTGGTTCATTAGTTGCTACTGTTTTTCCGTCGATATTCTGTTTATTACAATTTGGTGAAATAACATCGTTTTTAATTGTTCTATTTGCTGTTGGTGGCATTCAAGTTATCGTAGGAAATATTATAGAACCCAAATTATTCGGTAGATCTTTAAATTTAAGCCCTTTAGTAACGATATTATCTCTTGCTATCTGGGGTAAAATTTGGGGAGTTACCGGTATGGTTTTAAGTGTCCCTATCACCGTTATTATGATTATAATTTTTTCTCAATTCGAAAAAACAAAAGCTATTGCTATGGTTTTATCTGAAAATGGGGACATTGAGAAAATTTCATAGTATTTTGAAATGCAAAATATATTCTCTTTAATTAAAGAAACAAAAACCTCATCAGTTATAATAGCATACTTTTGAAGCTTTTGTATTCCTAAGGATTGTATTAATTTTTAAAGAAATTTCAACTTCATATAAAATACTCTTAAGGTACAAAGAGTGCTTTTAATTCAGTTGCTTCTTGTGGTGGCATTTTTCCTGCTAAAACTAAACTAAGTTGCTTTCTTCTCAGAGCTCCTTCATAACGTTCTCTTTCTAAATCTGTTTCAGGATCAATCTGTGGTATTGGTACCGGTTTTCCTGTTTCGTCAACTGCTACGAATGTATATATTCCCTCATTAACTTTGGTTTTTTCGCCTGATTGACGGTCTTCAATCCAAACGTCAACGTATACTTCCATTGAAGTTTTAAATGCTCTAGAAACTTTAGCTTCAATAGTTATTACACTTCCTACAGGAACTGACTTTGTGAATGCCACGTGATTTACAGAGGCTGTTACAACAATTCTTCTTGAATGTCTTCTAGCAGAAATACTGCACGCCCTATCCATTCTTGCTAATAGTTCTCCGCCAAAAAGATTGTCTAAATAGTTCGTTTCACCGGGCAATACTAAATCAGTAAGCGTAGTCAATGACTCGCTAGGGGTTTTCACTCTCATTCTATAAAATTTAATACAAAGATAGTAGATATTTCTCTAGAATAAATAAACGTAAAGTATAGGCTAATAAAATTTAGAGTTATAAAATATCAATACAAATTTACTTATAAGATTAGTTTGTAGATTAGAAAACACTTTAAAACTTTTTCTAATTGTTAAAAAATAATCATTATCAACTTTTTAGTTCCCTATCTTGTAGGATACCTGGAAGTTCAAAAAGCCTTCAAAGAGGTTTAAAATTTCTATCTGTCAGTTAAAAGTAAAGAATCTTTACTATTTTTCAAGTAACCAAGCCTCTTCTGATTGATTTCTCTTAATACTTTTTAACGCTTTACGAGCTAATTCTTTTGTTACATAGCTTCCGTATACAACATGTGTTAATCCAAAGGAATTTTCACCTATTATACTAGCTTCAAAACCTTCATTTTTTAATTCGATAAGTTTTTTTTGTGCGTTTAACTCTTCTTCAAATGCACCAGCTACTACATGAAAATTCTTAAGTTTTTCTTTTGAAACCTTTAAATCTAGCATTGGTAAAGGTGTATTAATAACAAAGGTAGCAGACTGGATCGCTTTTTCTTGTTGATTTATAAATTCTTTTTGATGATTATAATTTTGTACATAATTCCATCCTGTATAGGTAAGACCAACAAAAATTGCTGCCACAGCTGCTCTTTTTATAATCAACGGTATTACTCTATTGCTTTCTTGAACAACACTATCATCAATTACTTCTTTTCTTGTAATAACAGGAGCTTCTGTTTTCGATAAACCAAATGACTCTGATAAAAAATTATTAGAAACATCTGGCTCAAAAAACAATTTACTTTCTTCATTAATTGTAAGTACACCAACACCTTGTAAAGCTAACTTACCTTGTTCGAGTTGCTTTTTCCAAGTAGCCACTTCTTCGGTTATTTTTTCTAAAGACTTTTCAAAAGAAATTCTTTCCGTGGAAGCGATATGGTTCGCAAGCAAGCCATCGTTATGCTGTAAATAAGTATTAAAGGTTACCTGCTTTTTTGGTGGGTAAATAACATTTGTTTCTTTATTTACTCTTGCTCCAATTTTATTGGTAACAAATCCTCCAAAATTAGGAACGATTACACAATCATATCTATGTAATAAATCATTAATGTAACTGGCTAAACTCATAAGACAAAATTAATAATTTTAAGTGGCCTTATTGAGTTTTATGTACAATACTTATTAACACTTTTTTGTATATTGATACTCAAAAAAATGACTATGAAAGATGAAAAATTATTGGCTATTTTAAGACTTCAAGCCACCAAAAACATTGGAGATATTACTGCCAAAAAACTCATATCAGCATGCGGTAGCCCCGAACAGGTTTTTAAAGAACCCCTCTCAAACTTATTAAAAATACAAGGAATTAACAACTATGTACTACAACATATTTTTGATAAAAAAAACTATAAAAAAGCAGAGGCAGAGTTACTTTTTTTAAATCATTCCAACTACAATTATCATTATTTTTTTGATGATGACTATCCTTATAACCTAAAACACTGTTTTGATGCTCCAATACTTATTTTTACAGATGGTAATATCTGCTTAAATACTAAGCGAATTATATCTATTGTTGGAACAAGAACAATAACAAATTATGGAAGAAATTTTTGTAATAAAATTATCAAAGAACTTGCTCCTTATCAGCCTATTATAGTAAGTGGGTTTGCATACGGTGTAGATATTTGTGCTCACAAAGCAGCTATTGATAATAAGCTTCAGAATATTGCTGTTTTAGCGCATGGTTTAGAAAAAATATATCCGAAAGCGCATAAAAAATATATACAAGAAATTAACTCAAATGGAGGTTTTATAACAGATTTTTGGCATGAAGAAAATCCAGTACGGGAGAATTTTTTAAAAAGAAATAGAATTGTTGCTGGTATTTCAAAAGCTACTATTGTTATTGAATCGGGAAAAAAAGGAGGGGCTCTTGTTACTGCAGATATAGCAAACTCGTACAACAGAGATGTGTTTGCGGTGCCAGGAAGAGCAAACGATGAATATAGCAAAGGCTGTAATAACTTAATTAAAAATAATAGCGCTCATATACTTACCTCAACTGAAGATTTAGTAACGATGCTCAATTGGGATGTTTGTGAAAAACGAATAAAGCAAACCTCTCTTTTTGTAAATCTTAATAAGCAAGAACAACAAATTTTAGATTATTTATCAAAAGAAGGTAAAAAACACTTTGATGTTATTGCTAGGTACTGCAATATACCTGTATATCAATTATCTTCAATTTTGCTTGAAATGGAACTAAACGGAGTGATAAAACCTTTACCTGGTAAATGTTTTGAAGTTTAAAATCACCCCGTAAATTTATTCAAACTAATTACCTAGTTTAATTTCTAAAACTTTATCTGGCATTCTATAGTTACCCATTTTAATAAACTTTGAGCAATTATCTTGAATGCCTTTTCTATCATCAATAGAAACTGTATAATTTAACTTTTCAATAAGAATATCCCCGTCAAAATAAAGTGCAAGGTAGTCTCCATTCACATCATTATTACAGTAATGCCATTCCTCGATATTATCACTAAACTCACTTTTTGCAGGATTTCCAATCAAGGCAATAACTGCACTTTTTTTCATCCCTGGATATAGACCATTAGCGTATCCCACTACATCAAAATCTCGATAATCACCAGTTTTAATATTATCTACACAAGAGCCAAATCTATTATCTGCATTATATATTTGTTTTTCAACAAGTTTTCCAGATACAAAAGCTATAGAAATATAATTACCATTATTTGAATTCATTGAATAGTTACAGTAATGCCAAATCTCATAATTTTTCAGAAGCTCACTTTTTACTGGTGGCCCCATTACATCGAGTACTTCAGATTTACTGATTCCTTTTCCTAACTTATAAGACAGATCAAATGGTTCTAATTGAGAAGTTAAAAATATATTTTCTGGCTCTCTATAATTTCCTTTCTTGATGTTATCTGAACATGATCCGTATATTCCTCTAACAGTATAAAACTGTTTTTGCGCTAAAATTCCTCTCACAAAATATAATGCAATATACTCATCAGCATTTCGTTTCGTATTACAGTAATGCCATGTCTCATAGTTATTATTAAACTCTGTACGTATAGGTACTCCTAAAATATTTTCGGCTTCATTTTTAGTTATACCTGGTGTTAATCTATGCGCTACGCTCAAATCTGTTCTTGTAAAAGAGCTATGCTCTGCTGCCACATAAGTTCCAACTAACAGAGGCACACAAGATGTCAATAATAGAAAAGTAATCAATAGTCCTATATATTTCATAATCAAATGTATAAGTGTTTATTTAAAAACTCCAAATATCATGCCACAAAAAACAAAAGTCGTTGTTTTTCAGTAAGTTACTAAAAAAAAAGAAATAATACTCTATAACTATAGTTACACTACATTTTTTCCTTTACTTAACACTAAAAGTGCTGTATAATAGGCCTATCACAAAAATAAAGAACATTATTTTCAATACTATTAACTAATCTCTAAAAGAAATTATCAATTAGCATATATTTAAATGAGAAAAACATTTTTTATTTTTTATTTTCTGCTGATAAAAATTGTATGTACTTTATTATTTCGCTGTCGATTATTACCTATTTTTGAAAAAATTCCTTTATTGTATGTCCTCTGGAGAAAAACTAATGTCGCAAAAGAAACCTGCTTTTCCAGTAAATAATCAGTTGAATGATTATTTACTGGAACATAGTAGAAATATAAAAATACCTATTTTTTATGATGATTTACTTCGCTTTCAGGGTTCTATAGTAGTATATGATAGAAATGATAAAGATACGCTATGGGTCCGTACCTACTATTCAGAATTTGAAAGAATAGAAATTGATTTGAGTTTAAAAAAAGTGTATACACTTCTTCACTCTAATGGTAATGAAGATACCATACCTTTTTTAAATATTGACGCCATTGATTATTGTACTTTTGGTAATTCTAAACCTTTCCGTGTAAAGGTTAGAAATATTTTAAATGATAACTACACCTATTTTTATATAAAAAAAACTGATGCTTCACGAATTTATGGACTAGAACTAGAGCATATTTTATCTCCCTATAACCTTAATTTTTTAGTTTATAAAGACACACTTATTGAAGAGCATATCGCTGGTATTCCTGGTGACGATTTTATTAAAGATTTCCTTCCTAAATGTACCGAATCTGAAAAAGCACAAATTGCCAAAGAATTTGTTAAGTTCAATGAAAGATGTATGATTCGTCTTTTAGGAGATATGCGATCATACAACTATGTGATTGTTCCAACACACGATTTTGATCATGTTGTCTACAAAATTAGAGCTATTGATTTTGATCAACAATGCTTTGAAGGGAAATTTAAAGTATATAATCCTCAATTTTTTAAAGAAAATTTACCCATGGTTTCTTTGGTAGGACTAAAGCTACAAGATGCTTCTATTAATCAGTATAAAATTGAAGAGCGTTCAATAGTTGCTAAACGTATTCTAAGCTCTGGAAGTAGAATTAACCAACTTGTTAGCTGTATGATAAATGATACTATTTCAACTAATAAAAACATCGACCTTTTAAAGTTTCAGATTTATGAATTTACCAAAGACATTGCCTTTAAAAAAAGTAAAAATATGGGAGAAGTATTAGCAGCTGCCTTGGACTTTGTTAAAAGAAATTATGAGAATATGAGAGTTAGTTGGTAAATAATATTTCTTCAATTCTTTTACTACTAAAAGAACTCAATTTTTACTTCGAATACTTTCTATTATCACAGTTGCTAAGATTAAGCTACCTCCAATAAAGGTGTTTATGCTTGGAATTTCATTTAAAAATAAAAATGCGAGAATAATACCAAAAACTGGCTGTACACTACTAATAATACTTGCTGTTGACGCAGTAAAAAACTGAAGAGAATGCACCATTAAACTATGCCCAATAGCAGTTGTTAGAAAAGCGAGAAGCAATAAATAAGGTAATTGACTTTGAATTCCAGAGATATCCATAAAAAATAGAGTAGGGAATAAGCATAAAGAAATGACCACAGTCTGGTAAAACATTAACATTATTCCATTGTATTGATGGACATATTTCTTTAAAATTAAAATTCTTATTGCGTAGCAAAAAGCAGAAAGAACGCCAAATAAAATTCCTTGAAGATTAGAGCTTTTAAGGTTAAAATCTGGAGATAATACATATAAACCTATTAAAACTAGTAATCCTAAAACAATATAAATAGGTTTAAATTGAGTTTTTAAAAATACAGGCTCTAAAAAAGCAATTATTACTGGAAAAGTATAAAGCGATAACATTCCCATGGCTACGTTTGATAGTTTTAGTGCGTAAAAATAAGTAACCCAATGAGCTGCCATAAAAGCACCTGCTATTAAAAAAGGCTTTTTGTGTTTCGAAGATTTTAACTTAAAATTTATTTTACGATACTTGCAAAAAACAAATAAAAATATAGCAGCAAACGTTGAACGAAACCATATAATAACTTCAGATGGCATAGCTATATACCTTCCTAAAACTCCAGAAGTACTGATGAAAAAAGTAGCTACTAATAAAACGATTACATTTTTTAAGTGATTATTATACATAATTCCATGAATAAGAAATCAAATGTAATGAAGTTTCTCACTTACAAAAGACAGTTTCCAATTTAACTTCAAAATTGACTATATATTTAACAAAAAAATTGCTTGTATTATTAATAAACTCTTTAAAAAAGAGAAAAAATAGGATCCGCTGTAATTCTAGAAAATTTTATGTATGTTAGTAAAGCCAATAAATTACTATGATTAATAACTACATTTCTTACTTTTATCATTGCTTTAAGGCTGATAATAGAGAAACTGGTATTCTTAATTTTTTTTCATCAAAATATGAACATCAACTTATTATTAAGTCAGAAGAGGAGTTAAGTAATAAGAAATATCCATTACAATATATCTCAAAAGAAAAGGCACTTCCTATCCTTCAAACTATAGAACTTTTTAAAAATGACAAAGAACTTTGGTACGGAAGCCTATTTTGCCTTGGAAAACGTACTAACTTTAGTAAGCGTAATACTACTATTGCGGCGCCATTACTAATTTACAAAGCAACTATAGAGCAAAAGGAAGAAGATTATTTTTTAAAAATTAACCACAATACAAAGCAACTAAATATTGCCTTTTTAAAAGGACTCCTATTTAAAACATCTTTTTATGATTTTCAAGTAGATATTGAATTGCTTTTTGAGACAAATACGAACATGAATTTTTATGTTGTAAGTAGGCTAAAGCATATTCTAGAAAAACACATATCAAACCTTCATTTTGAAACTGATTTCTTATTATATCCAAAACTTAAAAATAAAGCTTTTTTAAAAACAGTACTAAAACAAAAAAAAGAATCAGAAAACTTCACCGTCGTATCAAGTTCTGGAATTTTTATATCTAGCCGTGTTAACAATATAAACGCGGTAGTAAATGAATTGGAAATTTTAAAGAATCAAGCTGACTATTCACAAGGTTTGCATGCCTTCTTTTCATCTGGAGTCAATGAAATTTCTAACCATAATAAGAATATAAAAATACCGCAGCTTTTGAACTCAGCACAAGAACGAATCGTTCGAAATGCTTCTAAGTACAGTAAGTCTGTAATCTTTGGTCCTCCTGGAACTGGAAAAACCTAAACTATAAATGCCATTGCTCAAGATTATATTAGTAAAGGTAAAAGCGTTTTAATTGTAACTAAAACTAGTCAAGCATTGGATGTTATTTCAAATAAATTAATGCATTCTAAAATTAATAATTTTACAATAAAAGTAGGAGGGAACTACTACAAAAGGAAACTACTAGCCAAATTAAACAAAATTATTAAAGGTACATATTACCGTTACAATCATAAAGAAGAAGCTTACGAAGCTGATATAAAAAGAGAAATTCAATTCAATAAAGTAAAAGCATTAGAAATAGATTTTGAAGAGAAGGTTACCAAAGAAATTGAACGTGTTGAAAATTTATTTTCTGAAAGTTTTTATAAAAAAACGCTCTCTAAAGTTGATATTAATTTTATTCGTGTTTTTGAAAAGATAGAATGGGAAATCATTGAAAATTATTTTAAAGAACTCACTTTATTTGAAAAAAGGGCAGAAGAAGCCTTGCTCAAAAAATTAATCAGTAACATTGTTTTTTATTCAAATACAGAACTTCAGAAACTTATTACTTTAAAAAACATAATTCAAATAGAAGATAAGTCCTTAATTAATAAAAATCTTCAAAAATTAGATGTCGAAACATTAACGCATTTTTTACCTGTTTGGTTAGTTAAAATTGATGAAATTGCCAGTTGCCTTCCAATGCAAAAAGATGTATTTGATGTAGCTATTGTTGATGAAGCTACACAATGCGATATTGCCTCATGTTTACCTATATTTCAAAGAGCAAAAAAAATAATAGTCGCTGGAGATACCAATCAATTGCGTCATCTTAGTTTTTTATCAGAGAAACAGATGAACGTATTTCAAAAACAACATCAAATTACAGACCCAATTCGATTTAACTTCAGGAAAAAAAGTTTGTTAGATTTTACCATTGAACACGCAGCAAAAGGAGATCAAATTGTTTTATTAAATGAACATTATAGATCATTGCCAGAAATTATTCAATTTAGTAATGACTTTTTTTATGGAAGTACATTAAGAATAATGACACATAAACCAGAAAACCGAAATAAAAAAAGTGTTTTCTTACACAAAACCAATGGATTACAAGATAAAAAAGGTGTTAATTCAGAAGAAATATCTCAACTAATTAAACAGATTCAAACAATAGTAAAAAAAGAGCATTCACTAAATAAAAACTTTGCTACTAGCATTGGTGTATTATCACCATTTCGACAACAAATAAATGCCTTAACCCAAGCCATTAAAATAGAATTTGATTTAAATATTATCAAAAAACATAGTATAAAAATTGGAACTCCATATCATTTTCAAGGAGAGGAGCGCGATATAATGCTACTTTCTATGGCGGTAAACTCACATTCACATTTTGCGAGTCTCAACTATCTCAATAAAAAAGATGTTTTCAATGTAGCAATTACACGAGCTAGGAACGAACAACATGTATTTTACTCTTTAGATACAAAGACTCTTTCCGAAAAATCACTATTAAAACAGTATCTAAGTTGTTTCGAACAAAAAAAACTACCTAAGTCGCAAAATGAACTTTTAGAAGATACATTTAGTAAAGAAATTAAAGCTTTTTTAATACAGTTTCAAACAACAATTCATATTGGATACGCTATTGCAGGACTAAATATTGATATACTGGTAGAAAAAAATAATAAATACCTGGGTATTGATTTAATTGGCTATCCAGGTAATTTTGTTACCGCCTTTGATATTGAACGTTATCGTATTTTATATCGTGTCGGAATACAAATTATTCCCATTTCTTACCTCTCATGGACTTATCACAAAGAGGAAACAAAAAGATTTATAAAAGAAAAAATTAATGCTTTTAGTTAGTACTAAGTTAATCAATGACATTCCATAAGAGTTTGTGAATCAAACCCAAAATGATGATTTTGGTACAATCAATATAAAGAAAGCCCATAAATACTGAGCTGACATCGTTAAATAACGGTGCAGTATTGTAATTTAGCGTATTTTTAAAACCAAAAAGTAAGTAGTTCTAGTCAAATACTTCTATGTAGTAAATGAGTTTAAAACTCAGTAAACATTCAATATCGTAATGCAAAAAAAAGGTTTCTTTAAGTTTCTTAAATTTTACACACGAGGGGAAAATACAGTAACTAATTTAAAAACAAGGGTACTAACGAGCCCCAAATATATTTAGTATATGATCTCTAAATTAATGAATATGAAACAAATCAGTCATGAAATAATTTATTTTTATGGTTGGTGGCAACTCTCAGTGTGTTTATTTGCTTTTATCGCTTTAATAGCGATTTGGTGGCATATTGGAAAAAAACAAAATGATTTTGGACAAATATGGTTAGCGCTCTCTGTTTTATGCTGGAGTATCTCAGGTGCATCTGAAATTTATTTTATAGAAAGTGATACTAAAATCGAATATATTATCAATGGATGGAGAAGTGTTTGGTCGTTACTTAACAGTTTGTTTATCTTATTATCCCTTCCTTGGTTTAGGTATTTACCAAGTACTATTAAACATATCATTAAATCAAAGCAATGGATATATATTGTGGGAATTCCATTTCTTTTTTCATTGCTTCCCACACTAAATCGAATGATTTCTGGTAATGTAATTACTGTGATTAACGAGCTAGATGTATACTATGCTTTCTTTACACTTGGCTTTTTAGGTTATGTTTTATGGGAGTCGTTCTTAAAAAGACGTTTAAAATCACTTGCTTTTTTATCATTAACTTGTGTTTTGGTTGCTTGGATAGCTCAGATTTACAAACTCTCTGGAAATGCTATTAATTTAACTTTATTTTCAGCCATTTTTAAGACTTCCTTAATTATGATTTTCTTTGCTTTGGCTTTAAGTTGGGTTAAAGAACTTTCTGAAAACATTATTCCTAACTCTCATCATTTATACGTCAAATTTCAAAAAACCAAACTTGCCTCTGGAAAAGTAGAAAATCTTGTTGTTTTAAATGGATTTCCAGGTTCAGAAAAACGCAGAGTCAAATTAACACCTGCCTTATTTGAACTTTTTATAAAGTTCGCAAAACGCAAATTATCCGGTATGGAATGGTTAGAAATTAAACCAAAAAACTTTTCTATAGCCACAAAAACCTTCGATATTAAAGATTATAATGAGGTAAAAAGATTACTTGTCTGCTTACTAGATGGTATTTTTGGAAAGGGTAACTGGAGTACAGAACACCATCTAAACCCACTAAAAACAACACTTTTTGAAATGTCGGAAAAAAGAGATAGAAAAATTCGTTTAAAAATCCCAAAAGAAAATATTTCACTGTAAAACAATGTGTTATTTTTTTTGTCAGTAGATTTTTTACTGACATTTATGTATTATTTCTGATAATTAGTTTTAGAAAAAAATCTATTTTAAAAATTGCGGTCGCAAATCATAAAACTTTAATTATGTCTGAAAGACTACAACGCTTACTAGCCATCTTTTTTTTTTTAATTCCTATCATTACTAAGGCACAACCTCATGAGATAGACAAACAACTTAACGATGCCTTTATGCCATTTGCTACCTGGTGGGAAAACCTCATTTTAGCATCCATTAATTTCTTCGGACTAGAGCTTCCTATTATTTTAATAATATTAGTTTCGGGCGCTTTATTTTTCACTCTTTATTTTGGTTTCATTAATATACGACATTTTTCTACAGCAATCCAAGTAGTAAGAGGAAAATATGACGATATAGAAAAATTTAGTACACAAAAAGACAATGAAACACATGAAAAAGCAACTAATGAACATTCTGGTGAAGTAAATCACTTCCAAGCTCTAGCTACCGCCGTTTCGGGTACTGTTGGATTAGGCAACATTGCCATGGTAGCCGTTGCTATATCTATTGGTGGCCCTGGTGCTACATTCTGGATGATTATTGCAGGATTACTAGGTATGTCTTCTAAGTTTGTAGAATGTACTTTAGGTGTAAAATATAGAGATATTGATGGTGAAGGAAATGTATATGGGGGACCTATGTACTATTTATCAAAGGGGTTAGAAGAGCGAGGTCTTGGAAAGCTAGGTAGAGCTTTGGCTATTATTTTTGCTGTTTTGTGTATTGGTGCATCTTTCGGAGGAGGAAATGCATTTCAAACAAATCAAGCTGCAGCACAGATTATTTCAAGATTTGGCATTGAAGGAGCCGCTTCAGGTAGTATTATAGGCTTAATTTTTGCTGTTTTTGTTGGTATTGTTATCATTGGAGGTATTAAAAGAATTGCTTCAGTCACCGAAAAAATAGTTCCTTTAATGGCGGCATTATATGTACTTTCAGGATTTTTTATAATTCTATCAAATTTTAGCTTTGTAGACGATGCTGTTCATATAATAATTACTGAAGCTTTTACACCAAAAGCAACCATTGCAGGAGGATTTATTGGAGTTCTCATACAAGGATTCCGTAGGGGAGCTTTTTCTAATGAGGCAGGAACTGGCTCTGCAGCCATTGCACATTCTGCTGTAAATACTAAATATCCCGCTTCAGAAGGCCTTGTAGCCATGTTAGAACCTTTTATCGATACGGTTATCGTTTGTACCATGACAGCCCTTATTATTGTAATGTTTAATATGGACGGGGCTTTTGTTTATGGTGATGTAGTGAATGGAAGAGCACTTATGGCTGATGGTTCTAGGCTTGGTGGTGTAAACTTAACTTCTTTGGCTTTTGATAGTGCTATTCCAGGTTCTTCTTATGTGCTTGTAATTGCCGTAGCTTCATTTGCTTTTTCTACCATTTTATCATGGTCTTACTACGGATTACAGTCTTGGAAATATTTATTTGGCAGAGGTAAGTGGAGTGACCTAGTATTTAAAATTATATTCTTAATGTTTACTGTTTTAGGAGCAGCCGTAACGCTTGATGCTGTAATTAAATTTTCTGATGCAATGATTCTTGCACTTGTTTTTCCTAATATGATTGGCCTATTGCTATTATTTCCAAAAGTAAGAAAAGAAATTAAACGTTATTTATATGATATTCAAATATTAAAATCAAAAATATAATTCAATTTTAAAAGAGTCTTCCTGTTTTTATTATAGCGCTGATATTTTGTGTACGCAACCACATTTGTCAGTGCTTTTTCAGATTTTCTATTTTAAAAAATAATAAATATCCAATAATATCATCATTTTTAAATCTTACTATCCTTATTGTAATAAATCGGTAAGGATTTTAGCTGTTTTAGTATCTGACGGTTTATACATATTGCTATTTACAATATTTCCTAAAGGATCTATTAAAATAAACCTTGGAAGGGATGCTACTCCATAACTTCTTATAAAATCAGAATCAAATGACTTGTCTGCAAAAAGCTGTACACCTTTCATAGCTTTAGTTTTTACTGTTTCTTTCCAAAAGTCTATTTTATCTTCATCGTCTACAGAAATACTCACAAAAACGATCTTTTTCTCTTTAAACTTCTTTTCTAAGGACTCTATATAAGGAATTTGCTGAAGGCAAGGCATACACCACGTAGCCCAAATATCAATAAAAACATACTTTCCTATAAAATTAGCTAAAGTAACTTGCTGTCCTTCTGTATTCTTGTAATTAAAACTCGGTGATTTTTTTCCTTTTGCAGTAGCTTTTACACTATTTAGTTGACTTTTAGCGCGTCTTATAAAATTAGGACTCGTTACGTATTTCCGAAACAGTGCATAATAGTCTTCTGCTTTTTCAGGTTTTTCTGTAATAGCGTAATAAAAGCTAAAAAGTAACTCCAAACTTAAGGGTTTGGTTTTTACTTTTGAAAAAACTTGATCCATTTTTACAAAACCTTCGTTGTTTTCTATATCTAACTTCCATTTTAAGGATGCTAAATTTTTATACGCTGGAAATATTGTGTACAATTTTTCATTATCTAAATTTGTCTTTTCAAAAAGTGCTAAAAATTCACTTGGCATCTTAATTTCCTTACCAAAATATACCTTTTGTGAATTTTTATAGTTAAATAAATCCAATAAATAATCATACTTTAAATTAGTTATTTCATGGTCTACAAAGTCCTTGTCTAACTTTTCTTTGGTCAATAATTCTTTGTACCTTTTATGCAAACTCATAACATTCTTCTTATACTGTACTACATCAACACCATAAAATATGTCTGTTTTTTCTTTAAGTTTATCACTGTAACGTCTTTTGGAAATTAGATAGGTATTTCTTTTCGTTCCCTCTCCTGAAAAAGCGACTGTATTTACCAATTCACCTGCATCAAAATTAATGACAAGTACATCGTTTTGTTTTAAGTAAATGGTAATGGATTCATTGCCACTTCTAAATAAGTAATAGCCTTCAGATAACTTTAAATTTTCAGTAGAAAATGTTCCTTCATTATCAAGCTTTATTTCTTTAATAACCCGTTCTGATATTTCAACAATGGAAAGCTCTGATGTACTAGAAAAGTGTTGCACTTTTCCTATTAATTGCTGACTTACTAGTGAAGAGCTCATCATAACAATGATTAAAAAAAGTACTTTTTTCATATGTAAATTAATTTATATTTTTTTTAATGTATTTAACGCCTTATTAACCGTATCAATTCTAATAAAAGTTATTAATAAGCGTAATCCGTTTTTTGTTTCTTTTTCTTTCATTACCGAACTTTTCGAATGCTCCTGAACATATTTTAATACCCTTGTAAAAGCAGATGTTTGATAAAAATCACTTTGCTGGTTCGATACAAAATACCCTATCATTCTTTTTTGTTTCAATATAATTCTTTCCAGCCCCAAGGATTTTGCCAACCATTTGATACGAACACTATCGAATAAATCAGATACTTGCGTTGGATATTCTCCAAAACGATCAATAATTTCACTTTCAAAAACTTGCAATTCTTCTTCGTTCGTAACTTCTGAAAGTTTGTTGTAAAGTACCAATCGTTCACTTACCGAATTTACATAATCATCCGGAAATAAAATTTCAAAATCAGTATCAATTTGTACCTCTTTTACATATTCTTTCTCTCCTTTTTCCACTGTTTCATATAACTCTTTGAACTCATTTTCTTTTAATTCTTCAATAGCTTCTTGCAAAATTTTCTGATAGGCATCAAAACCTATATCATTGATAAAACCGCTTTGTTCTCCACCTAACAGATCTCCAGCACCTCTAATTTCTAAGTCTTTCATCGCAATATTAAGCCCACTTCCTAAATCAGAGAATAATTCAAGTGCCTGAATCCTTTTTCGCGCATCGTCAGTCATATGATGATAGGGAGGCGTAATAAAATAACAAAAGGCCTTTTTATTAGAACGTCCTACACGTCCACGCATTTGATGCAAATCTGACAAGCCAAAATTATTGGCATTATTAATAAAAATAGTGTTGGCATTTGGTACATCAAGACCACTCTCAATAATCGTTGTTGATACCAATACATCAAACTCATTATTCATAAAAGCCAACATTAGTTCTTCTAATTTTTTTCCTTCCATTTGACCGTGACCGATACCAATTTTAGCATCAGGCACTAAACGTTGCAATAAACCTGCAACTTCTTTAATGTTTTCTATTCGATTATGAATAAAAAATACTTGTCCACCACGAGCTATTTCGTATGAAATAGCATCACGAATCGTTTCTTCGCTAAAACGCATCACATTGGTTTCAATAGGGTGTCGGTTGGGTGGGGGGGTTTTAATAACTGATAAATCACGGGCTGCCATTAAACTAAACTGCAATGTTCTAGGAATTGGAGTTGCTGTTAAAGTAAGGGTATCTACGTTTTCTTTTATCGTTTTTAGCTTATCTTTCGCTGCTACACCAAACTTTTGCTCCTCATCAATAATTAGCAATCCTAAATCTTTAAAATTTATACTTTTATTAGTTAACTGATGCGTCCCAATTACAATATCTACATGCCCACTAGAAACTCCTTCTAAAACATTTTTGCGTTGTTTAGTTGTTCTAAAACGGTTAAGATAATCAATTACAACTGGAAAATCTTTTAATCGCTTTGAAAAAGTTTTAAAATGTTGAAAAGCCAATACAGTAGTAGGTACTAAAATAGCAACTTGTTTTCCGTTGTCTACTGCTTTAAATGCTGCTCTTACAGCTACTTCTGTTTTTCCAAATCCAACATCTCCACAAACCAAACGATCCATTGGTTGTTCTTTTTCCATATCAATTTTTACATCTTGCGTAGCCGTGAATTGGTCGGGTGTATCTTCAAAAAGAAAACTTGCTTCCAATTCATGTTGCATATTTGTATCTGGACCAAAAGCATGCCCTTTTTGTAATTTTCTTTTAGCATATAATTGTATTAAATTAAACGCAATTTCTTTAACACGATTTTTTGTTTTTTGCTTGACTTTTTTCCAAGCATTAGATCCTAGTTTATAAATTTTAGGTGCTTTCCCATCTCTACCATTAAATTTTGATATTTTATGTAAAGAATGTATACTAACATACAAAATATCACGGTCTCCGTAGATTAACTTAATAGCTTCCTGTTTTTTACCTTCTACGTCAATTTTTTGTAGGCCTCCAAATTTTCCGACACCATGGTCAATATGAGTTACATAATCGCCAACTTCAAGTTTAGTTAATTCTTGTAGTGTGATGGATTGTTTTTTGGCATATCCGTTTTTTAAGCGAAATTTATGATATCTTTCAAAAATCTGGTGATCAGTATAACATGCTATTTTTTTATCGATGTCAATAAACCCTTGATATAAAGGAAATACCAGCGTTTCATAATGAACTTCTTGATCAGCATCATCAAAAATATCTTTAAATCGTTGTGCTTGCTTATCATTTGCACAAAAAATATAATTGGTAAATCCTTCCTTATGATTATCGTTTAAGTTATCAATTAATAAATTGAACTGCTTATTAAAAGAAGGTTGTGGTTTTATGCGAAATAGCACATCTTTTTTAGGATTTTCTTCTTTTAATTCTGAACGAAAACTTATGTGTGCTACTGTAAAATCTTGTAATTGATCTTTAATTTCATGACCATTACAAAATAGGGTAGTGGGTTTGGCATGTTGAACCTCTTTAGATAATTCAGTAAAAGCTTTTTCTGCTTTTTTATAAAATTTATCAAGGTTTGCAGTTAATATCTCTGTATTTCTAGAAAATATTACAGTTTTTGAAGAAATATATTTTAAAAAGCTTTCTCTTGTTTCTTTTAATGCCTTGTTTTCAACATTTGGCATAATACTTACTTTAGTTAACTTTTCTTTTGACAGTTGTGTTTCTACATCAAAACTTCGGATACTATCAATTTCTTCACCAAAAAACTCAACACGATAGGGTTCATCGTTTGAAAAAGAAAACACGTCGATAATTCCTCCTCTTACTGAAAATTCTCCTGGCTCTGTTACAAAATCTACTCGATTAAAATTATACTCAAATAAGACCTCATTTACAAAATCGAGTGATACTTGCTCTCCAACACCTAACTTAAGCGTATTTTTTTCTAACTCTTTTTTAGTGACTACCTTTTCAAATAGAGCAGTAGGGTAGGTAACGATTATAGCTGGTTTTTTTTGAGAATTAATTCTATTTAAAACTTCTGAACGTAATAGAACGTTAGCATTATCTGTTTCTTCTATTTGATAGGGTCTACGATACGAACCTGGATAGAATAAAACATTTTTCTCACCCAAAAGCTGTTCTAAATCGTTCAAATAGTAAGCTGCCTCTTCCTTATCATTCATTATTAGTAGATAAGGCTTATTTGCTTTTTTAAAAGTTTCAGAAATAACAAAAGACAACGAAGATCCTACCAAATTCGTTAATTGAAAATGGTGTGGGCCTTGTTGAAGCTGACCTACAATCTGTGTTACTTTACCTGATTGCTGGTAATGATTTACAATGGTTTGCTTGCTCAACGAAAAATTTTTTCACAAAGATAAGAGAATGCATTTAATAAAATGTTTAGACTGCTTGATGTATTTTTTTATTAATTACGAAACATTTCTAATAACTGTATCATAGACCATTTTAAAATAAATCAAAAAACTACTAAGCGTAAAGAAAATTTAGTCCATTTTTATCAAAACCTTTTTTAAAGCTATTAGAAACTAGGTTTTATCTAAATAAATACAAGAACATTACTATCTAAAAAAATAGCTTAAAAAGCTTTTTAAATACAGCTTTAAAAATTAGGAATATTTATAAAAAAAAACATTTCAATAAGAAAAAAAAATACTTTAATTCACAAAAAATACAATAAAAATATTGTGAGATTATTTTTTTTCATTTGTAACAATAATAACCACTATGTAGTAATCATTAGACTTTCGAAATATTTGGAGATCTACTTTTAATTTCTAAAAAATTACATCTGAAAATTGAATTGAAATAATTAAAAAATTGATATCTAAATAAATAGAAAAAAATTATACTATTCTGTAGTAATTATATGATGTTTTTGTCGTGGTTTTGTAGTACTTATAAAAAACTAATAATTTAAAAAGTTATTTATGTTGCAGTCTCAAAATATAACTGATAGATTGAATAAAAAACTAAGGAAAAATACTTATTACTTTTTGATATTATTTTTTATTTAAAAATAATCCATATTTACAAATAAGAGCTTTGAGCAATGCTGAGAATGAATTTACACCATGTAATAAAATGTCTTTCAATATTATAAAAGTAAAATTAAGAAATAAATCTACTTTGAATTACATATCAAATATATCTTTAAAAACTACTTAAACACCAAACAATAATTTCATTTTTTTCAAAATACTGTAAAATCTATAGCATACTTGGTTAAGTTCCCCGATTCCCTTTATAAAGCCGTCTAAAAGAATTTTTTAGACGGTTTTTGTTTTTAAATTAGAAGAAATTGACAGTAACTTTTTTCGCTAACTTTGTGTCATAAAAAAACGTTTATTATGTCAATATCAGATTTATATTCAAAAGGAAAACATTTACAAGAAATTGGTCATTTTGCAAGTATCATAAAAATTGCAATAGTAGACAATGTAATTACTAAAGAAGAACAAAAATTACTTGATAGAGCTGCTAAAAAATTAAACATAAGTGATGAAGAATATCAAAAGATATTAAAAAACCCTGAAAAGTACCCAGTAAATCCTCCTATTGAGTATGAAGAACGAATTGCACGATTGTATACGCTAACAAAAATGATTTTTGCAGATGAAAAAATTGATAAAAAAGAAGTAGGTATTCTTAATAAAATTGCCGTCGCTTTAAATTTTCCTTTACAAAATATTGAAAAAATATGTGATGAAGCTATTCATTTGGTTCTAAATGATGATGATCTAACCATTTTTAATTCAGCTATTAAAAAAGTAAATCAGAATTTATAATTATACTATTTTTACATTTTATAAGTTATACTATATAATATATCCTTAATTCATGAAAAAACTCTTCATTGTAGTTGCTTTATTTTTAATTACCGGATCCATTTTAGGTCAAAATTTAAATGATACTTGGCAAGTTGGTTTTGGTGCTGGTATCACTAAATTTAGTTCAAAAGATGCTGGTTTTATTGGAGATGCAACTATTTTTCAAGTTCCTCGTTTTAATTTAACAGCTCCAATCGGTAAACATTTTTCTATTGATGCAGCCCTATCCTTCAATACTATTGACGATATAGGTATTATTAAAAATTCTGTTTCTTACTTTTCAATGGATGGATCTTTTCGTTATAATTTAGATGCTATTTTAAAAAATTTTGCACCTTATATTTTTGTTGGTGGAAGTGTAGTAGATTCTGAACGAAAAATGACACCTACATTAAACTTAGGAGTAGGAGGAGTTTTTTGGATATCAAAACGAATAGGAGTAAGCCCACAAATTTATTATAAGCATTCTTTTGAGGGTTATGAAAGTATGCGTTCTCATGTACAAGGAACAATGAGCCTTATTTTCAAATTAGATTGGAGAAATATTTTTAATAAAGGTAATCAAGTAACCACTACAAAAGGTGGATTCTGTTTCTAGCAAAAAACATAAAAAGCGGCTTATAAATTAGCCGCTTTTTTTATATTATAAATTATTAATTGCATTTTGAATTCTTTCTATTGTAGCCTTTTTTCCAATCATTTCCATGATATCAAATAAATGAGGTCCTTTTAAAGCTCCCACTAGACTTAGACGTAAGGGTTGCATAACTTTACCGAAACCTATTTCTCTTTCAGAAATCCATTTTTTAACTATTTCTTCAATATTCTCTGAATTAAAATCAATTATTGACTCTATTACAATAATCAATTCTTTCATAAGATCTGGTGTAGATTCTTTCCATTGCTTTTTAACTGCCTTTGTATCGTAATCCGAAGGAGTTTCATAAAAGAAACTAGCTAAATCCCAAAAATCAGAGACAAAAATAGCTCTTTCTTTAACTAAAGAAATTACTTTTTCTGTATAACTGTGTTCAAATTTTAATCCTTTTTCGGCCAGTATTAGTTCAAATGCATCTGACAATTCAGTATTTGATTTTAGTTGCATATACTGTTGGTTAAACCATTTCGTTTTATCTGGATTAAATTTGGCTCCAGATTTACTAACTCTTTGTAAATCAAAAACTTCAATTAATTCAGTTAAAGAAAATAATTCCCTTTCTGTACCAGGGTTCCACCCTAAAAAAGCCAACATATTAATAAAAGCATCCGAAAAATACCCATCTTCTTTGTATCCTCTTGATATATCACCTTTTTCTTCATTTACATATTTTAATGGAAAAACAGGAAACCCTAATTTATCACCATCTCTTTTACTTAATTTCCCTTTACCAACTGGCTTTAAAATAAGAGGCAAATGTGCAAATTTTGGTGACTTCCAATCAAAAGCTTTATAAAGTAATGTATGAAGTGGGAGAGAAGGCAACCACTCTTCACCACGAATTACATGTGAAATTTGCATGAGATGATCGTCTACAATATTAGCGAGATGATAAGTAGGCATTCCATCAGATTTATACAACACTTTGTCATCTAAAGTGCTTGTATTCACCGAAATTGTTCCACGTATTTCATCCTCCATAACTAAAATTTCATCTTGAGGAGTTTTAAAACGAATTACAAATTTTTCTCCAGCATTGATTTTTTTCTGTACCTCGTCTTTAGATAATGCTAATGAATTTTGAAGTTTTTCACGGTTATGCCAGTTATAAATAAAGGTTTTACCATTTTCTTCATTATTTTTTCTATACGCATCTAACTCTTCATTAGTATCAAAGGCATAGTATGCCCAATTATTTTTTATAAGTTGATCAGCATATTGTTTATATAAATCTTTACGTTCTGACTGACGATAAGGCCCATATTTTTCATTTTTACCAGGTCCTTCATCAAATGGAATATTACACCATTCCAATGAGTCTATAATATACTTTTCTGCATTGGCTACATAGCGTGTTTGATCGGTATCTTCAATTCTTAACACAAAAGTTCCATTATGCTTTTTAGCAAATAAATAGTTGAATAATGCAGTTCTTACTCCTCCCATATGAAGGGGTCCTGTTGGACTTGGAGCAAATCGTACTCTTACGTTGTCAGTCATTTTAATTAAATTCTTTTAATAATCTGTTTGTATGAAACTGGTTCATTCCTAAGGCAACGCAAAGATAACTTTATCTTATAAACTCATTGCATATTTTTACTATCGAAGTGAAATTTAAAAAACTTTTAGGAACATAGTAATAATTAAAAACTAGATATTCTGAAATTCAAAAAATACAAGACAAAATTGATTCCAGATATAAAATCAAAAAAGACCTCCAAATGGTGGTCTTTTAAATAAAATATCCATCTATTTTTAATCTAAATTTTGTAATATATACCAAAACTAAAAGCAGGCTTTCTAGCAACATTTCTTCCACCAAACGCGCCTCCAATTCCGGCATTTGCTCCAAAATTATCATTAATTTCTCCAATCAGTTTTAATCCGAAAGCAGCATAGCTCTGGTTATTTACATACAATCCTGTTAAAACATTACTAATTGGAATCACAGTTTCTCCATTTTGAAAAGAAGCAACACCATCCAAAAATCCAGCAACCCATAACCAATCAACAGCCTTGTAACCAAGTTCTCCACCTAGTTTATAAGCACTACTGTAATCATTTGTTCTAATATCTACTCCAGTAAATGCTTGAATATACCAACTATTAAACCCTCTTCCAACAAGTACTAAGGGTGTAATTGTCCATGCATCGTATCCAGTACGAAGACCTGTTGTAGTATTATACGTACCCGTATTTGCCTCAATACCTATTTGCCCAGAGATCAACCATTTTTTATTGTAAAAATTATGTTTTACCCCTAATTGTATATTCCCAAAAGATGATTCTGATCCTTCAGAGGTTATTGCAGTATTAAGAGTAGAGTTTCCTGATTTTACCATTTTAAAAGGTATGTTAGCGAAAAGAGACGTTTTATCTGACATACCATATTCTGCGTACAGTTGTAATGTATTGTCCGTAATCTCTCTGTCAGTGCTATAATCTGGATTTCCAAATAATTCTTTATAATTTGAAATTGAAGAAAAAGTTATTTGTAAATAGGCTTCATTTTTATTTTTTGTCCAAGGACTTTGAGCAAATAATGTGCCTGTAAAGGCCAGTGCTAGAATGATTTTTATGTTTTTCATATGTTTGATTTTAATTATAATACTTATTAATTGAGTTAGTTAATAATTTACTAACATTATACTATAGTAGAAGCAAGTAATATTCCCTTACACTTTTTTTTATATTAATTAAATGTAAATGTAGTATTTTTATAAGTTATATTATAATGACATTCTTAACACTTTACTTACCTAAAAAACATTTTAAAGCAAACAAAAAATAGTAGTAAACTAAAGGTTGTTTAAAAAACAAAATAACTAGTAAAGGAATGTTAAATTTTATATTCTTTAAGGAAATAGTGATTTTACAAAAAAATCATACGGCACATAGATGTTTCAAAGCCTTAATTATATAAGAATTAATTATTCAATTTATTAAAAACTGAAAGAGTAAATAAAATAAATCAAGAAAACAGATGGAAAATTTTAAAAAAATTGAGCTAAAATTAAACCAGTTTAGTAAAAAATACTACACCAATGAACTTATAAAAGGAACTTTATTATTTATTTCTCTTGGGGTAATTTACCTATTCATAACCTTATTCATTGAATTTTTTTTATGGTTAGATACAAGTTTGAGAACATTACTTTTCTGGTTATTCATAACAGTTGAAGTTATTTTATTAATGCGATTTATTCTTTTCCCCTTATTCAAAATTGTTGGTTTAAAAAAAGGTATTTCTTCCGAAGAAGCTTCAAAAATAATAGGAAAACATTTTCCTGAAGTTAATGATAAATTGATTAATATTCTACAATTAAAAAGTCATACAGAACAGTCCGAATTACTTTTAGCAAGTATTTCTCAAAAATCTGAAGAAATTCATCCAATACCGTTTTCAAACGCTGTTAATTTTAAATCTAACTTTAAATATCTAAAATATACATTAATTCCTATTTTCATTTGGCTTTTCACTCTTTTAACTGGGATTAATTCAAAACTCAATCAAAGTTTTGAGCGCGTTATGAACCCCAGAAAAGCATATACTCCTCCGAGCCCTTTTTATTTTTTTCCAACAACATCTAATTTCTCTGTTATAAAAGGAAAATCAATTACAATATATTTTGAGACAAAAGGTGAGTTTATTCCTCAAGAAGCTAAAGTTCATTTTAATGGTCAACAATACTACATGCAACATGACGGTAACGGTCTTTTTTCATATACTTTCAATAATGTTCAAAACTCTTTCTCTTTTTTCATAAAAGCGAATAATGTTAAATCAAGAGCATATTTACTTAAAACTATAAATACTCCTTCAATACAAAACATTACTCTAAAACTTATATATCCAGCATATTTAGACAAAAAAAATGAAACTATTCAGAACGCATCAAATTTAATTGTTCCACAAGGAACATTTATAACCTGGAAGATTAAAACATCTGATACAGATACGCTTAAATTTAATTCGCAGAAAATAAATAAAGAATTTATTCAAGATTCAAAAAACATATTCACACTAGAAAAGCAAGTTTTAGAAACACTTGACTATACTTTATCAACCTCTAATAAAGACCTAAAAAATTATGAGGAACTGCAATTTAAAATTAATGTTATAAAAGATGATTTTCCTGATATTGAAATAAAAACGAATATTGATAGTATTACCAGAGGTAATGCCCAATTTTTAGGTCAAATTTCTGATGATCATGGAATATCAAAACTAGAAGTAATTTATAGTGATCAAAAAAATAAAGAAGATGTAAATATTCAAATCATTAAAACTAATAGAGAAACTATTCAGAGTTTCTTCTATGAATTTCCTAACAATTTAAATTTAAAGAATGATGTAAATTATGAAATCTATTTTAAAGTATATGATAATGATGGTGTAAATGGTAGTAAATATACAATTAGCAGGAAATTTTATTATCGTCAAAAATCTGCACATGAAATAAAAGAGGAGCTTTTACAAGAACAAAAAAACCATATAAATAAATTAGAAAATTCATTAAAAAAACAAAAAGAAACTAAAAAAGAAGTAGACAAAATACAGTTAGAACTTCAAAATAAAAAAAATATTAGCTGGAGTGATCAAAAAAACATCAAAGACTTAATAAAACGCCAACAACAATATAAACAAATAATGGAGCGTCAGGCGGAAAAAATAAAACAAAATTTGGAAGAGAAAAAAGAAAATACTCCCTCATTAAAAGAAAAAAAAGAAAATTTAAAAGAAAGAATAGAGGAATTAAAAAAAATAAACAAACAACAAAAGCTGCTTAATGAACTAAAAGAATTAGCTGATAAGTTAAAAAAAGAAGATCTTATAAAGAAAACAAAAGAGCTAGCCGAGCAGAATAAACAAAAAGAAAGGAGTTTAGAAAGGATCCTTGAAATGACCAAACGTTATTATGTTGAGCAGAAAATGAATCAAATTAAAGAAAAACTTGATCAACTATCGGAAAAGCAGGAGGATTTATCTAAAAAAGAAAATGATATTAAAAAACAAGAAGAGTTAAACGAGGACTTTAAAAATTTAAAAAAGAATATAGACGAACTTGAAAAAGAAAATAAAGATTTAAAAGAACCAATGGACATTCCGTCAATGGAAGAAATGGAAAAACAAGCTGAACAAGAAATGAAAGAATCATTAAACAATATGAATCAACAAAAAAGTTCGCAAGCAAAGCAAAATCAAAAAAAAGCTGCTCAAAAAATGAAAGAAATGAAGGATATGATGACCAATTCAATGCAATCGATGAGCGCTGAAATGGAAGAAGAAAACATGGAGAGTTTAAGACAAATACTTGAAAATTTGGTAACATTCTCATTTGGCCAAGAGGAATTAATGAATGAGTTTACAAATACGAATACAGCGCATCCAAGTTTTGGGAAAAATATTAAAAAACAAAATCAATTAAAAACTTACTTTGAACATATTGACGACAGCTTATTTACTTTATCAATGCGAGTACCTAGTATAAGTACTAAAATTCAAGAAGAATTAGCAAATGCTCATTACAATATTGATCAATCATTAGATAATCTTACAGAAAACAGAATAACGAATGGTATCTCAAATCAACAATACGTAATGACTTCAGCAAATACACTTGCTGATATGTTAAGCGACACACTTGATTCAATGCAAAACCCACAGCAGGGAATGGGACAGGGTAAAGGAAAAAAAGGCAAAGGAGATTCTTTTAGTTTGCCTGATATTATTCAAAAGCAGAGTGAACTAATGGAAAAAATGAAAAATGCTATTAAAAAAGGAGAAAAAGGAAACCCTAAAGAAGGAAAAGGTAAGCAACCAGGTGAAGGTGAAGATCAAAATGGAGCGCAAGGAAAAAATGGTAAAAACGGAGAAGAAATGAGCGGTGAATTATATGAAATATTCAAAGAACAATCTAGATTAAGACAGCAACTAGAAGATGCTATAGGTAAGGGGAAAGAAGGTACAGGTAATTCAAAAAAAGCAATTCAAAAAATGGAAGAGTTAGAAAATAAAATTTTAGAAAATGGCTTTAATAAAGAGAATATTAAAAGAATGCAGAATCTAAAATATGAATTATTAAAGTTAAATAAAGCATCTTTTGATCAAGGTAAAAAACAAGAACGTGAATCAAATACCAATATAAGGGAGTACATTAATAACATTGAAAAAGAACTTATTTTCAAAAAGCAGTATAACAATCAAACAGAAATATTAAATAGACATTCGTTACCTTTGCATCAAAATTATAAACAGAAAGTTAAACAATACTTTACAACTACAAAAAAAGAGAAGACATCTAAAAATTAATTATAAATAAAAATTTTAGATAAAAATATTTTCAACAAATCAAATGATAGAATTTAATTACGAAATAGACTTTAAATTAACGAATGAAAAAAGCACTAGTTCTTGGATACAAAAATGTATTCAAGACGAAGCTGGCTCTCTCGGTGAGATCAATTATATTTTTTGTGATGATGCTTATTTACATAAAATCAATGTAGAATTTCTTCAACACGATACATTAACCGATATCATAAGCTTTGATTACTCTTTAGGTAGAAAAATCAGTGGAGATATATTTATATCAATTGAACGTGTTAGAGAAAATGCTAGTCTTTATAATGTTAATTTTGATAATGAACTTCATCGCGTAATTATACATGGCATATTGCATTATCTAGGATATAAAGACAAATCTGATATAGAAAAAAAAAACATGAGAGAAAAAGAAAATAAATGTTTAAAAATTTTAAGTAAAATATAACCTAGTTCCACGTGGAACTTAAATTTATAAAATGAGTTTATATAATACCATATACGACGTTATAGTAGTAGGAGGAGGACATGCAGGTAGTGAAGCGGCAGCCGGTAGTGCCAATATGGGAGCTAAGACATTATTAATTACAATGAATTTGCAAAATATAGCACAAATGAGTTGTAATCCTGCCATGGGAGGAATCGCAAAAGGACAAATTGTGAGAGAAATCGATGCATTAGGTGGATACAGTGGGATAGTAACAGATAAAACAGCTATTCAATTTAAAATGCTTAATAAATCGAAAGGGCCCGCCATGTGGAGCCCCAGAGCTCAATCTGATAGAATGCAGTTTGCAGAATGCTGGAGAACTATGCTAGAACAGACGAAAAATCTGGATTTCTATCAAGATTCAGTTAATGGTTTATTATTTGAAAACAATAAAGTTATAGGTGTTAAAACAGCATTGGGTTTACAAATAAAGGCAAAAACTGTAATTGTAACAGCAGGAACATTCTTAAATGGATTAATCCATATTGGTGAAAAAACATTTGGTGGTGGTAGAGCAGGAGAGGGGGCATCAACTGGAATTACAGAAGATTTAATAAAAATTGGATTTGAATCAGGAAGAATGAAAACTGGCACACCACCTAGAGTAGATGGTAGATCTTTAGATTATTCGAAAATGACAGAACAACCTGGCGATGAAATACCAGAAAAATTCTCATACCTTCCAATTACAACTTCTCTAAAAAAACAAAGATCATGCTATCTAACATATACAAATCCGGAAGTACATGAAATATTAAAAGAAGGATTTGATCGTTCACCAATGTTTAACGGCAGAATTAAATCAACGGGACCTCGTTACTGTCCTTCAGTTGAAGATAAAATTAATCGTTTTTCGGAGAAAGAAAGACATCAAATATTTGTAGAACCAGAAGGCTGGAATACTGTAGAAATTTACGTAAATGGTTTTTCCACTTCATTACCAGAAGACATACAAGATAAAGCTATAAGAGCAATACCAGGATTTAAAAATGTAAAATTCTTTAGATATGGTTATGCTATCGAATACGATTATTTTCCACCAACACAATTAAAACATAATTTAGAAACCAAGAAAATAGAAAATCTATTTTTTGCTGGACAAATTAACGGAACAACTGGATATGAAGAAGCAGCTGCACAAGGGCTTATGGCAGGGATTAATGCAGCATTAAAAACCAAGAACAAGAAACCTTTTATATTAAAAAGAAGTGAGGCTTATATAGGTGTTTTAATTGACGACTTAATTACAAAAGGAACTGAAGAGCCATATAGAATGTTTACATCTAGAGCGGAATACAGGACTCTATTAAGACAAGATAATGCAGATTTAAGGTTAACGAATAAATCTTTTAACTTAGGTTTAGCCTCACAAGAAAGACTTAATAGGGTAAAAGAAAAAGAACTAAAAACAGAAAAGTTACTACAATTTATAAAAGAATTAAGTGTTTCGAAAGAAGAAATAAATCCAATTTTAGAAGCTAAAAATTTAGCGTGCATAAATCAATCAATGAAATTATATAAAATTGCTACAAGACCACAACTAGTATTTAATGATTTTAAAAACATAGAAAAATTAAATTCTTTTATAAGAGAAAACTCAATTGATGATGAAATTATTGAACAAGTAGAAATTCATTTAAAATACTCTGGTTATATTCAAAAAGAAAAAAATAATGCGGATAAACTTAATAGACTAGAAAATGTTCCTATTCCTTCATCATTTGATTACAGTAAAGTTAAATCACTTTCTTATGAAGCAAGAGAAAAATTAAACAAAATACAGCCTACTTCTATTTCACAAGCAAGTAGAATAAGTGGTGTATCACCAAGTGATATATCTGTTCTTTTAGTATATATGGGCCGATAATATATTAATATCTATACGATAAATAAAAATTTTCTTTAAAAAGAAAATCATTTATTGGAAACCAACTAATAAAATTAAATTTTATTAGTTGGTTTTATTTTAAAAAATAATAAATATTACGTAATTTTCACAAATGTTCCATGTGAAACGTTTGTGAAAATTACGTAATATTGTTCTCTATACATTAACTAATAATTCTTAACATTGAGAAAAGGCAAAGATCTTTACAAAAATTTAAAACCATATCTAAACTGTATTGATTATACAGTATCGAAAGAAAGCTATGAAGTAATGTATAATGAACAATTAAACATGCTAGTCACCTCTCCTTTACCAAAAGATTTACATAATTATTATGAAAGTACTAACTATATTTCTCATACAGATAGTAGGAAATCATTGGTAGATAAAGTTTACCAGTTAGTAAAAAAATACTCGTTACGAAAAAAACTAAATCTTATAAATAGTTTTGGTTTCAAAAATAAAACCATTTTAGATGTTGGTGCAGGTACAGGTGAATTTATAAAATATTGTAGCGAGCATAACTGGGAATCAGAAGGAATGGAACCTTCAGAAAAAGCAAGACTAATTGCTTTAAAAAAAGAAATACAATTGAAAGACTCTTTAGAAGAAATACCTGATAAAAAATACAATATAATAACGCTTTGGCATGCTCTAGAGCACATTACTGAATTACATTTATATATTGATAAGTTAAAAAAATCGCTTTCAAAAAATGGTAAACTTATCGTAGCCGTTCCTAATTTTGAAAGTTATGATGCATCATACTACAAACAATACTGGGCAGCCTATGATGTACCAAGACACGTATGGCATTTTTCAAAAATTTCGATGAATAAAATCTTTAAATTTCACGGATTAAAAATTATCAAAATTCGTCCAATGCTTTTCGATTCTTTTTATGTGTCGCTTCTAAGTGAAAAATATAAATCCGGAAAAATAAATTACATTAAAGCTTTTTACATAGGACTGAAATCTAATATCAAAGCCATTGGTAAAAACAACTATTCATCTTTAATATATATCATTGAAAAAGAAGAATAATCATTTTTAATTGATTTAAGGATATATTATACAAACTATCATAGATGTATATGAAAAACAAAAAAAACTGCTTAAAACTAATTTAAACAGTTTTTTTAAATAAAGATAACATATTATAAAATAATAAGTATAAATAAAATTTATTTTAACAAATACATACCTAATACTGTAATAATAAAATAAACAGCTAAGGTCATTGCTCCAGCATAATCTTTTGCTAATCTTTGACCAATAAGTAAAAATACTAAAGTTAATGATGATAATTGTACACCTAATAGAGCTAAATCTTTAGACCCTGTAGTAACCAAATTAAAAATACCTATAAACATAAAAGCACCAGCTGTTATTTCCATAACAAGAATAATAGATAATAAAATAGAAACCATATTTTTCAATGGTGAATTTTTAAAATGATCTTTAATAAATGATAAATTTCCAGACCAGTCAGTTACTTTATCAACACCTGATTGCAAAAAAGTTGCTACCAAAAACAATAAAATTAAAATTTGTGTTAGATTAGATTTAATAAGTTCCATATGTTGTTTTTTGCAAATATAACTTTATCATAATGAACAAACCTCCTAAATAAAAATTACTTAATGAAACAAAAGAAAATGTATCTTTAACAAACTAATTATAATATCTTTTGTTATGTCATTTTTTTCAGTTCCTATACTATTTATAGTAATAATTCTATTATTATCGTCTTTCTTTGTTATTAAACAACAAACTGCCGCAATTGTTGAACGTTTTGGTAAGTTTCAAAGCATTCGTCACTCAGGATTACAACTTAAAATTCCTTTAGTTGATAAAATTTCAGGAAAGCTTAGTTTAAAAATTCAACAATTGGATGTTATAGTTGAAACTAAAACCTTAGACGATGTTTTTGTTAAATTAAAAGTATCTGTTCAATATAAAGTTATTAAAGAAAAAGTTTACGAGGCCTTTTATAAACTAGATTACCCTCATGATCAAATTACTTCTTATGTATTTGATGTTGTTCGTGCAGAAGTACCTAAAATGAGATTAGACGATGTTTTTGTCAATAAAGATGATATAGCTATTGCTGTTAAATCAGAATTAAACAATGCCATGATGGAGTATGGCTATGATATTATAAAAACTCTAGTTACAGATATTGATCCAGACGCACAGGTAAAAGAAGCAATGAATAGAATTAATGCTTCTGAAAGAGAAAAAGTTGCGGCACAATACGAAGGAGACGCACAACGTATTTTAATAGTAGAAAAGGCAAAAGCTGAAGCAGAAAGTAAAAGATTACAAGGGCAAGGTATTGCTGATCAAAGAAGAGAAATAGCAAGAGGTTTGGAAGAATCTGTTGAAGTTTTAAACAAGGTAGGAATAAATAGTCAAGAAGCTTCCGCTTTAATAGTAGTAACACAACATTATGACACTTTACAAGCTATAGGAGCCGATACAAATAGTAACTTAATTCTACTACCAAACTCACCACAAGCCGGAAGTGATATGTTAAATAATATGGTAGCTAGTTTTACTGCAAGTAATCAAATAGGTGAGGCAATGAAAAACGCTAAGAATAGAAAAAAAAATGATTAAATAATAATGAATACAACTTGAACAATAAACAAAAAGCGAATCAAATGATTCGCTTTTTGTTTATAATTTATGATTTAGTATCTTCGTCTGAATCCGATTTTGTTGCATCTTTAAACTCTTTAATGCCTGTTCCCAATCCCCTCATAAGCTCAGGTATTTTCCTACCACCAAACATTAATAAAACAAGTGCAACGATAATAGCAATTTGCCATGGTCCTACAAGTCCTAAAAAAATATTAAATGCATTCATTTTAAAATAATTTTTTTACAAAGATACAAAATTAACTTCTGTGTTCTATTACCCCTCCAATTACTTTTTTCTCTTTCAAAACCTCGGGCTTCCCTTTATAAAAAATTGAGCCACCAAAAGATACCTTAGCATCAAGTGTTTCACCTGAATTAACTTCTGCTTTAGCTCCTGAGCCAGCTCTAATAATGTTCATTGCTGCTACCTTTAAATTGTATCCATGATAATTAGCACCTAAATCTACATTTACTGATTGGTTTTTACTAGAACCTGAAAGTTTAATTACAGAACCTGAAGTACTTTTTACCTTCAAATGTTTAACATTAATAACCATATTAATAAATGCACCTTCTTGAGCCTTTATCTGAACAGATTGCTGTTCTAAACTCTTTGCCGTCATCACAGCACCTTCATTCGCATCAATAATCTCTATATCATTAGCGTAGTGCAGAACTACTTTAGCTTTACCATCCGCCGTTGTTTCAGGAAATGATAACGAAATTTTTAATTTATCATTATCTAACTTAAATCTCACTTTGTCAGACTTAATACCTGATACAATAGCTTCATTTTTATTCGACCTGATTAGGTCAATAGTTATACCGTTATAGACTTTTAATACTTTAAAAGACCCTAAATCTTTTGTTATTTTATTTTGAGCACAAATAAAAAAACTAACAAAAAACATGCTAAAAAAAATATTTCTTTTCATTTTATTTATATTTTAACAACTCTTCAATTACTTATGATAAAATTAATAATTGTCAATCGTAGTAATACTGTAAGGGCAATTTTATGAATTTATTATTAGTTATTAATAAACTTTAACTTAATACTAATTCGAAGTCGAGATGCTTTCGTTCTAAATCTGTATGCTTTACCTTAACAACAACATTGTCTCCTAATTGAATTGTATTTTTAGTTGCCTGTCCAACAATAGCGTATTGGCTTTCGTCAAAAATATAATAATCATCTTTTATATCTTTAATTCGAATCATTCCTTCACATTTATTAGCTATAATCTCAACATAAACCCCCCATTCGGTAACACCTGAAACAACTCCATCAAATTTTTGATTTTTGTGGTCTTGCATATATTTTACCTGCATATATTTTATAGAATCACGTTCAGCTTTAGATGCTAGTTCTTCTCTTTTAGACGAGTGTTTACATCGCTCTTCATAAATTTCTACTTTGGGTGATTTTTTTCCTTCTAAATAGTGTTGTAATAACCTATGTGTCATGACATCAGGATATCTTCGTATTGGAGAAGTAAAATGAGAGTAATAATCAAAAGCGAGACCATAATGACCTATATTTTGAGTTGTATATTCAGCTTTACTCATAGATCTTATGGTTAATGTTTCAACCATATTTGCTTCTCCTTTTCCATGTACATCACTTAAAAGTTTATTAAGGCTTTTAGAAGTTTTTTCTTTTGTTTCTGTGTTAATTTTATATCCGAATTTATTTACTATATTCTGTAATGAAGCTAGTTTTTCTACATCAGGTTCATCATGAACTCTATAAATAAAAGTTTTATTAGATGCTTTACCTTTGGAAAATCCTATAGCTTCAGCAACTTTTCTGTTAGCCAATAACATAAATTCTTCTATTAATTTATTTGCATCTTTTGATTCTTTAAAAAAAACTCCAACGGGATTTGATTTTTCATCCAAATCAAATTTCACTTCAACCTTATCAAAAGAAATCGCCCCTTCATCCATTCTTTGTTTGCGTAATATTTTAGCTAATTTATCTAATGTTAAAATGGCATCAACTATATTATTATCAACACTATATTTTTCACCTGTTAATGAAACTTCCTCAGAAATTTCGTTACTTTCAGAATCAATAATATATTGAGCTTCTTCATATGCAAATCTTTTATCTGAATAAGTAATCGTGCGTCCAAACCATTGATTCATAATTTGCGCCTTTTCATTTATTTCAAATACTGCAGAAAAAGTTAGTTTTTCCTCATTAGGACGAAGTGAACATACACCATTCGATAATATTTCTGGCAACATAGGCACAACCCTATCCACTAAATATACAGAGGTAGCTCTTTCGTATGCCTCTCTATCTAAATCAGTTCCTTCTTGAACATAGTGAGAAACATCTGCTATATGTACTCCTATTTCATAATTTCCATTATCTAATTTGGTAAAAGATAGTGCGTCATCAAAATCTTTAGCATCTTTTGGATCTATCGTAAAAGTTAAATCATTTCTAAAGTCTCTTCTTATAGAAATATCATCTTCAGTTATTTGAATAGGAAGTTTTTTTGCTTCTTCTTCAATTTCAGGAGGAAAGTCATACGGAAGTCCATATTCTAACAAAATTGAGTGAATCTCTGTATCATGTTCTCCTGGCTTTCCTAATATATCTAATATTTTACCAAAAGGATTCTTTGAGTTTTCCGGCCAGTCAGTAATTTTAATTAGAACTTTATCACCGTTAACTGCTCCATTAATTTTACTTTTAGGTATAAAAATATCAGTATACATTTTATTGCTATCAGGCAGAACAAAACCAAAATTTTTACTCATCTGTAAAACCCCAACGAACTCTTTTTTAGCACGTTTTATAACTTCTACTACATCTGCCTCAGTTTTATTACTGCGTCTTTTTTTATAAACATAAGCTCTTACAGTATCATTATGTAATCCATGACCTAAATTAACAGAGGGTACAAAAATATCTTCATCAAAATCATCACATATAAAATAGGCATTACCATTTGAGGTAGTATCTAATGTACCTGTATAATATTTTCGATCTTCATTGATTTTATATTTTCCACGTTCTGTCTCGATAATTTTTTTTGTAGCTAAAAACTCATTTAGCTTTTTTATAACAAGATTCTTTCCCTCTGAATCACTTATTTCAAGCTGTGATGCAAGTTGTTTATAATTATAGTTCTTATTACTATCTTTATTTAGGATTTTTAATATTTTCCTTCCTAAGTCTTTTATAGTTCTTCCTTTTCTTTTTGGTATTTTTTTCTTTCTAGTCATTAATCTAGCGTCTTAAAATTTTTTGCAAATTACAAATTAATTTCTTATTAAACTTTTTGTACTTTTCTGATTTAGATTTTACTTACTAAAATATGACTCAAAAATGGTATGCTATTGCTAACCCGATTGCCGGAAAGAATAATTATAAACAACAACATATTAAAATTCATTCCTATTTAAAATATTTCAATATTGAATATGAATTTAAAATAACAGAGTATCATAAACACGAAATTGAAATAGTTTATGATGCTATAAGAAAAGGGTACACTCATTTTATTTCAATTGGAGGAGATGGAACTCTTCATTACATAGTTAACGGAGTAATGAAGCAAAATATAATCTCTCAAAACAAAATTGTAATAGGAGTAATTCCAATAGGTACGGGAAATGATTGGATAAAAACCTACAATATTGATAACGATATTAAAAAATCAATAGAGATTATAAAAAAAGTAAATACAGAATATCAAGATATAGGTTTCTTAGAGTTAAAGAATACCTCAAGATATTTTAATAATGTAGCTGGAATAGGTTATGATGGTTATATTGTTAGTAATATGGATAAATTAAAAAATTTAGGAGCCATTTCCTATTTGATAAGTAGTATTTCAGCGATTATATCTTATAAAAAAAATAAATATGAAATAAAAGTAAACAATGAAACAATAAAAGAAAAATGCTTAATGATACTATTTGGTATTTGTAAATATTCTGGTGGCGGAATGAAATTAACAAGTTATTCAAGTTCATCAAATGGATTGTTTGATATTACAATTGCTAAAAATCTAAATATATTAGATTTGATTAAGAACTTACGAGGTTTATACAATGGTTCCATTATAAACCATAAAAAAATTTCAACATACAAAAGTACGTCGTTGTTAATAGTTCCTAAAAATCAAAATCTAAGTAGTTTTATAGAAGCCGATGGAGAGTTAGTAGGTAGTGGTTCCGTTAAAGTTTCTATTTATAACAAAGCAATTCAATTTGTTGTTAATAAACCTTTTTATGGTTAAATACAATATTAAGTGGCATATGAAAGTAATACTTAAATATAGAAATAGCTCTTCTAATTTTTTTATTCCACCAAGACTGCTGCAGATAAAGTAATTAATTTGAAAGAAACCATAGTTTACTAGCCAACGAATCTAAACCAATACTCTATATTAAAGTATATAGCATTATACCTTTCTTAACTAAAATTCCAGACTACTTTCTTTTAAATAAATTTTAATTGTAAAATCATGTTATTAACATCTAATATTATAATACAAATAGAATTTAAAAATTTAAAAAATATATATTAATTATTATAGTGTGTGAATATGTAGAGTAAAAAAATGAAATAATAATTGTTTTTCTGATTTATTAAAAATCATTAACATATTATAAATAGAGTAAGTCTTTTAAAACTATACATTTATTGAGGTTATCAACAATGTTATTAAATACTATTTCACTATTTTTTATTGATTAAAAGTTTAATATTTTATGTAAATAAACTGTAAAAAAAATGTTGATAAATGTTAGTTAAAAACTAAGAAAAAAAGTTGCTTAATTGAAAGTTGTAATTGTATTGAAAAAAAACTAAACAAACACAAATTTATTTTTTAAAATATACCAATAGTTTTTAACATTTTTATTTTTTATTGAAATACCTTGATAGTAAAGGACTTATTAAAGGTTTTCAAAAAAGTATTGATAATTACTGTTGACAACCACTAATAACCTTACTTTTGTAGTTCACAACTTAATTAAAATCAATAAATTATGACAATAGCAATTGGTAATGATCATGCTGGTACTGATTATAAGTTTGAGATAGTTAAACTCTTGGAAGAATTAGGACATACGGTTATAAATTTTGGAACCGATACGAACGATAGCATGGATTATCCTGACTCTATTCATCCTACTTCAGATGCTGTTGAAAAAGGTAAAGCAGAAATTGGTATTATACTCTGTGGAAGTGGAAATGGTGCGCAAATAACTGCTAATAAACACCAAGGTGTGAGAGCAGCTTTGTGTTGGAATAATGAACTGGTTGAATTGGCACGTCAACACAATAATTCAAATATATTGGCAATTCCTGCACGTTTTGTTTCATTACATCAGGCTCTAGGTTTTGTGAAGATATTTTTGTCTACCGAGTTTGAAGGTGGTCGTCATGAAAATAGAGTTAATAAAATAGCATGTAATCAATAATGAATTTTGTAGTAAAAACATTTTCTGAATTAACAACGTCCGAATTATATAGAATTCTACAATTGCGTTCGGAAGTTTTTGTTGTGGAACAAGATTGTGTATACCAGGATCTTGATGGAAAAGATCAAAAGGCTTTGCATGTAATTGGAACCAAAGAAGAGAAAATTATAGCATATACGCGTTTGTTTGATAGTGGACAGTATTTTGATACTTCAAGTATAGGTAGAGTTGTTGTAGATCAATCGCAACGAAAGTTTGGATATGGACACGATTTAATTAAAGCCTCTATTAAAGCTGTTAATAACTACTATAATACTCAGGAAATCAGTATATCAGCACAAACGTATTTGTTGAAATTTTATACTTCCCATGGTTTTGAAACTATCGGAGAAGAATACTTAGAAGATGGTATACCACATGTTAAAATGATAATAAAAAATAAAAAGCTTTCCAATTAAGGAAGCTTTTTATTTTTAAGAAACTAATATTTCTTTATGATATTCTATTAAGTTATCTATTGGCTTTGCAATAATGCCTGTAATTTGAACTCCATTTTTCTTTGCTTCTTCTCTTAACAAATCTCCAAAATAAAATGCAATAGACCCAATAAAATAAATTGGCGTGTCTTTACTTTTTTTGTAATTTAAAACATGATAAAGAAAAAACTTTTTAAAACCATTCATTACTAGTTTTCTTATATATGAATCATTTTGATGATTGAACATGAATTTAGCAAAAGAAGCTAAATACTTATTAGGATTATCTATTTTATACAAGTTAGACTTAATTACATCAGGAGTTAAATCAAATTCATCACTCATAGCAGCAGCAATTTCACTAGGCATTTTTTTGTAAAAGAAGTCTCTGATTAAACGTTTCCCAAAATAATTTCCGCTCGCTTCATCCATTATAATGTATCCTAATGATGGAGCAATACACGTTATAGATTCTCCATTATAATAGCAGCTATTAGCTCCTGTTCCTAAAATACATACAATGGCTTTTTCATTTTTTGCAGAGGCATATACTGCTCCTAATATATCTTCTTCAACTGTTATTTTTTTGGTATTTTGAAAGAAATTTTTTAGAATTTCATTTAAAATTATTTTTGGAGAAGAGGTTCCAAGTCCTGCACCATAAAAGTAAATTTCAGAAATTAATGTCCTGTACTCCATTAATTCAGAAGAACTTTCTAAACGTGATTGTAATTCTAAAGAAGAAACAACATTAGGATTGAGCCCTAAAGTACTTGTTCTAAATATTTCATTTTTATCATTGTCTATGGCTACCCAGTCAACTTTTGTAGAGCCACCGTCTGCTACTAAAATCATTATTTACAGTTTAATAGGTTTTAAATAATTGTCAATTATTTTCATAATTTATATGAATCATTACAGAAAAGTTTTCTATTTCTCATAGAAAAAAAATGAGTTCAAATATAAAAATATGTTTATTAATGAGTTAATTTTTTAGACAGGTTACGTAAATTTAAGGATTTAAAAACAATTAATTATCAATCAAATTTTTTATAACTCATTTAAAACTTATGTCATAAAACATTTTTTATTTGTTAATAAATCATTTTTTTTAGTAAAATATAAGTTATATGTACTAAGTAAAAACTAATAATATTTTAAGTAAAAAACAGTAAGTTTTTTATAACTTAGCATTTCTTATTTTTTATTAAAAAGTTTTTAGCAGATTTTATGGCAGCAGATAAAGAGAAAGAAGCGAAATTAAAAGCGCTTCAACTTACTTTGGATAAGTTAGATAAAACTTATGGTAAAGGTACAGTAATGAAACTAGGTGATAGTCAGATTGAAGATATAGACGCAATTTCTTCTGGATCACTTGGGTTAGACTTAGCGTTAGGAGTTGGAGGTTATCCAAGAGGTCGAATTATAGAAATATATGGACCAGAATCTTCTGGTAAAACAACTTTAACAATACATGCAATAGCTGAGGCTCAAAAAAGTGGTGGAATTGCTGCTTTTATTGATGCCGAACACGCTTTTGATCGTTTTTACGCAGAAAGTCTAGGAGTTGACGTTGATAATTTGATTATATCACAGCCAGATCATGGTGAACAGGCACTTGAAATTGCTGATAATTTAATTAGATCTGGAGCTATTGATATTGTTGTGGTAGATTCTGTAGCTGCCTTGACCCCAAAATCTGAGATTGAAGGAGAAATGGGAGATTCTAAAATGGGACTCCATGCTCGTTTAATGTCTCAGGCTCTACGTAAATTAACAGCAACCATAAGTAAAACGAACTGTACAGTTATATTTATCAATCAGTTAAGAGAGAAAATAGGAGTAATGTTTGGAAATCCAGAGACAACAACTGGTGGTAATGCTCTTAAATTTTACGCTTCTGTTCGATTAGATATAAGAAGACGAACTCAAATTAAGGATGGTGATAAAGTTGTTGGTAACAGTACTAAAGTTAAAATTGTAAAAAATAAAGTTGCTCCACCTTTTCAACAAGCAGAATTTGATATTATGTATGGTGCAGGAATTTCGAAGGTAGGGGAAGTATTAGATATTGGTGTAGATTACAATATTATTAAGAAGAGTGGATCTTGGTTTAGTTATGGAGATACTAAATTAGGTCAGGGAAGAGATGCTGTAAAAGGGATCATTAAAGATAATCCTGAGTTGATGGATGAGCTTGAAAATAAAATTAAAGAAGCTATTGAAAATCAAGAGTAAAAAATGAAATGATAGTTTTAGCCATCATCAAAAAATAATTAAATGAAAAGCTACTATATATTTTATTAGTAGCTTTTTTATTTTTTTAGATGCTTATGTGAAATGTTGCGGCTTTGATAAAAATATTTTTACTTTTACAAAGTAGGCTATTTAAATTTTAAAATAAATTTATTTTTAATATTTCAATAGAATGAATACAAGTATAATTATTTCAGATTTAATAAAATTAAGTGTTGTAAAAACGTCAGATGTTACCGTCATGTATGCTCTAATGAAAGAAGTTTATTCACTGGCGTATGGGCATTTTTGGAAGGACAATGGAAATTGGTTTGTTCAAAAACAGTACGGTAAGCAAAACATTTTAAAAGAAATTTTAGAAAAAAATACAGAATACTATTTTGTTTTGTATAAGAATGAAATTATCGGTAACATGAGAATTATATGGGACGAACCATTAAAAAATTTTTCACAGAAAAAAATAGTAAAACTTCAAAGAATTTATTTGCATCCAAAAGTACATGGTTTAGGAGTTGGTAGTAGTTTATTAATGTGGATTGAAAATAAAGCTAAAAAAAAGCAATATGAATTTTTATGGCTCGACACTATGAACGAAAAACCACAGGCATTTAATTTTTACAAAAGAAAAGGATTTCAATACCACTCCCACTGCTTTTTAGATTTTAATTTATTACACGATTCGGTAAAAAAGATGAATCAAGTCGTAAAAGACTTACGGTAATTTAAATACCTGTACTACCAAAACCACCTGTATTTCGTTCGGTTTCAATTAACTTTTCTACTTCTGTCCAAGTTATTTGTTCATGCTTAGCAATTACTAATTGTGCAATTCGTTCTCCATCTTTTATATGGAACTCTTCATTAGAAATATTTACTAAAATAACTCCTATTTCTCCTCGGTAATCAGAATCTATTGTTCCTGGAGCATTTAATACAGTAATTCCTTTTTTAGCAGCCAACCCACTTCTTGGACGAACTTGAGCTTCAAAACCTAATGGAAGTGCTATAAACAAACCTGTTTTTACAATAACCCTATCCAAAGGTTTCAGTATAATAGATTTTTCTAAATTTGCACGTAAATCCATTCCTGCTGATCCTTTTGTTTCATAGGCTGGAATTTCATGTTTTGATTTATTTATAATTTTTATATTCATAATTAAAATTTAGATTGATGAAGTCAAAAGTACATGATTTTTTTATTAAAAAATAAGTCTTTTTGAAATGCAAATTAATCGTTTATTTAACGTTACTTTTTAAAAATAAAATATAATGACTTTAAGTTTGAGGTTATAGTTATCATATTTATTAATTTCGCACTGTAAAACAAATAACTAAATGGAAGAAAATCAAAAGATAGCTGTATTAGGAGGTGGAAGTTGGGCAACAGCTATTGTTAAAATGCTCTCTGAAAATTCCAATACTATTGGATGGTATATGAGAAGTACTTATGCAATAGAGCATATAAAAAGAAACAATCATAATCCTAGCTATTTAAGTTCCGCAGAATTACATCCAGAACAATTAGAATTATCTGATAATATTGATATAATTGTTCAAAATTATGATGTTTTAATTTTTGCAATTCCCTCTGCTTTTTTAAAAGCAGAACTTGATAAATTAAAAGGTTCATTGAAGGGGAAAATAGTTTTCTCTGCTATTAAAGGTATTGTTCCAGAAACAGGATTAATTGTAGGAGAGTATTTTCACGAATTCTATGATATACCTTATGAAAATATTGGAGTTATAACTGGGCCATGTCATGCTGAAGAAGTTGCAATGGAACGATTATCTTATCTTACTATAGCTTGTCAAGATAAGAAGAAAGCTAACTATTTAAGTAAGCAAATTAAAGGTCGTTATATCAAGACAAAAATTTCGGACGATATCATTGGTACTGAGTATGCAGCGATGTTAAAAAACATTTATGCTATAGCTGCTGGAATTGCACACGGTCTTGGTTACGGTGATAATTTCCAGTCTGTTTTAATGAGTAACTCGATTAGGGAAATGAAACGTTTTATTAAAAAAGTTCATAAAATGAAGCGAAATATCAATCATTCAGCTTATTTAGGAGATCTATTGGTTACAGGATATTCCGTATTTAGTAGAAATAGAATGTTTGGAAATATGATTGGTAAAGGCTATACAGTAAAATCTGCAATGTTTGAAATGAGTATGGTTGCGGAAGGTTATTATGCATCAAATAGCGCTTATAAAATCAAAAAAGAAAACGGAGCTAAGACTCCCATAATAGATACTGTTTACAATATATTATATGATAAAAAAGAAGCGAAAGATGAGTTCAGAAAGTTAACAAATAGATTAGATTAGTTGTTTGTATTTGTACAAAAAACTTTTCTTACAATTAAGAAATCCTCATCAATCGCTTCAGTTTAATTACCTGATTTTTAACGTTGTTTTAAAATGAAATTTATAAAACCACTCCAAAAACGAATTTACAATTTTTTTATAAAACTCATTGATTAAGAAATAAAAGCATATTTTTACTTCAAATCAAATATTTCCTTTTTTTATTTATAATTACAAAAAATAGATCTTTTGAGAATTTAAAATTTAAAGTAATTTTATTATTTAGATAGTTAATTTTTAATCTAAAAGCTCAATTTAATTAACCCATGAAAACAATTCAAGAAGCTGTTGAAATAACCATTAGAAAAACACCTTTTATAGAAGAAGCACTTAACGAAAAACTCATCAATGTATCCTCACTTGCGAGAGAAATTTTACCAGAGGTTTCCAAGCTTTTGAAAAAAGATGTGAAAGTAGGAGCAGTTATGATGGCAATTAACAGGTTGTCTCCAGTTAATGAATTAAGAATCAGAAAAAATATAAAAAAACTGGCTCTAGATTTGGGAGATGTTATTGTGAGGTCTGATTTATGTGATTTCACTTTTAAAAATACACCCTCTTTACTCAAAGAAATAGCAAAAATTTTGAGTAAATCAGCAGATAGTAATGATTACTTTTTAACAGTTTCACAAGGAATTTTTGAAACAAATATAGTAACAAGTAAAAATTTACAACCTTTTGTGGAAGATATCTTTAAAAGCGAAATATTAATTAATAATGTTAATGATTTAGCTTCAATTACTATTAAACTTCCAAAAGAAAATCTTGAACAATCTGGTGTTTATTATTTTATATTGAAGCAGTTTGCATGGGCTAATATAGCCGTTCAAGAGGTTATATCAACTACACATGAAATGACAATCGTTGTTAAGGAAGAAGATGTAAATGAAACTTTTGCTATTCTAATGGATCTAAAATTGAACTAGATTAAGTATTATAAGATAAAACCAGTTAATTAACTAGTGTATTATTTTAATTTAGGTTTTTGAATCTATATTTTTTAACACTTTGTATCGTGTTATTTTCTATACTTTTGATGTTATAATGGGGTAAAATCCGAATTAATCAAATTTATGAAAACAAAAGATCCTTATGCTTCTTTAAGAATTAAAGAGTTTAACATATTTCTTTTAATGCGTTTTTTTTTAGTATTTGCTTGGTCAATGCAGTTTATAATTATTGAATGGCAAGTATATTCTTTAACTAAAGATCCATGGAGCTTGGGCCTTATAGGAGCATTCGAATTTTTACCGGCTTTTTCTATGGCATTATTTGCAGGACATATAGTTGATCAAAAAGAAAAAAGAAATTTATTAGCGTTATGTATTGCTTTATTTTCTCTTATTAGTTTCGGTTTGTACTTTTTAACTAATACATCATTTATTGCAGATTGGAGTCAAAACACTGTCTTATATAGCATTTACGGTTTGGTATTTTTTGGAGGTTTTTTACGTTCATTTTTTGGCCCTACAATTTTTTCTTTGATGGCATTGATTGTTCCAAAAAAATTATATCCAAATGCAGCTACCTGGAGCAGTTCTACATGGCAAATTTCTGGAGTTTTAGGTCCTGCTTTTGCTGGATATTCAATTTCTTTTTTTGGTGTAAGTAAGTCACTTAGTTTTGTGTTTATTTTGGTCTTAATTTCATTATTATTAGTTTTTTTAATAAAGAAAAAGCCCATTTTAAACCCCAATAAAGGAGAAAAAATATGGAAAAGTTTAGGAGAAGGAATAAACTATGTATTTAAAACTAAAGCAATTTTAGGTGCCATAACTTTAGATATGATTTCTGTATTATTTGGAGGAGCAATTGCATTATTACCTGTGTTTGCGCAAGATATTTTGAAAGTTGGGGCTGAAGGGTTCGGTGCTCTAAGAGCGGCTCCTGCTATTGGTGCTTTTTTAACTATGTTACTTACTGCCTACATACCAGTAAGTAAAAATGCGGGAATAAAGCTTTTAGTCGCTATTTTTGGATTTGGTATATGTATTATCACATTTGGTTTATCAACATCTTTTATTGTTTCTTTGGTAGCATTATTTTTTAGTGGTGTAACTGATGGAGTGTCTATGGTTATTAGACAAACTATTTTACAATTAAAAACTCCAGATCACATGCGTGGAAGGGTCGCTTCCGTAAATTCTATGTTTGTTGGTTCTTCTAATGAGTTAGGTGCACTTGAAAGCGGTTTTACGGCTAAAATTATGGGTACAGTTACTGCAGTGATTTTTGGTGGTACCATGACTTTAATAACGGTAGTAGTAACAGGAATATGGAATCCAATTTTAAGAAAGTTAGATCTTACTAAAGATTTAGAAGAACACGAAAAATCAGTATAATATATAGGGCGTGGGGGGTGGAAAAATTATATAATTTGTCTTTTATGATATAAATAATAATTGGGCTTTATAATAGAAAGCCTAATTATTACTTTAGGGAGTACATACAAACATTTTGTACTAATTTTATTTAATATTATGGTTTGTTAATTGGTATAACTTTAGTCGATATCTTGCTCAACTATGGTTAGCTGGTACCCTGCAAAAACACCTAATGCATCTTTTCCTTCTATATTCGAAGGGCTAACGACACTTTCATAAAAGAGAATACCTTCATTCGAATAGTTGGAGTCCATAGCACTAATTGCATCGTATAATATCTTCTCCGCATTGGCAACACGTACTTGAATTTTTTCTGGTTGTTCGTCAAAATAATATTGGATTGCTGTTGCAGTAATATTTCTATTTTCAAAACCAGTATCTAAAACAAATAAATATTCATAAAAATTTGAATTTGGGATATCATCATAGGAAGCGACGATATAATAGTTTTTTGTGTTTTTAATATCGGGAAAATTAATTATTATTTCTTTTTCTTCGCCTCCCCAAGGCTTTATATGATTTTGCACAGTAACATCAACATTTTGTACCATTTCTGATGGTATGGTACAAGAAGCTTGAAAAGTGTCGTCATTTATTTCTACGGAAAGAAAGTATTTTTGTCCTGCAATAATTGGAAATTCGGAAGCAGAAATTTCGTAGCTATAAGAAGTAGAAGAATAAGGTAAGTTTATGCTATTTCCATTGGTATCTTTGATAGATACTAAGGCATTTGCAATCAATAAATCTTCGATACCTTCGCTACCACCGATAGTTTTAGACTTTGATACTTGTATTTTTATATTTGCATCTTGAGGGCATAGATACCCATTAATTACGGTATATTGTTTTTGATCTAATAAATGATTTGCATCAAAATTATTTTCACAGCTGATGCATAAAAGACAAAGTGTTCCTAAAATAATATTTTTTATGTAATTCATAGTATTAAAATCTATAGGTGTAACTTATGGAGGGTACAAATTGAAGAAAAGTTCTTTTCATTAGTTTATTTTCTCTGTAATCATAATGATAAAAAAAAGGATTTTTTCTTCCATAGGCATTATATATCGAAAATTCCCAAAAGCGAGATGTATTTTTACTTAGTTTTTTGTGTAGTTGAATACCAAGATCTAGTCTGTGGTAATTTTCTCCCTGAAAGTTGTTACGTTCTTTTAAAAACGGTTGTATTGAATTATCATTAGGAATTAAGGAGTTATTCAGACCCGTTAAGGCTTCACGATCCAATAAATTGAAATTATCTCCACTAGAAAATACCCAAGATCCAGATAAAACAATATTTTCAGATGGCTTATAGACGCTTACCAAAGAGATATCATGTCGTCTGTCATATTTTGCAAAAAAACGTTTTCCTTTATTTATTTCATCAAATTGACGTTCAGACCAAGAGAGTGTATATCCTAACCACCCTGTTACTTTACCAATATTTTTACGAAACAAAAGTTCTGTACCATATGCCCAACCTTGTCCATTTGTAATATTTTTTTCCCAATTGATTTCTTTTGCATTCATTGAATTTTCAAGTGTTATAAAAGAGGTACCTTCTTTATAGGAAATGATATTATCCATTTTTTTATAATATCCCTCCAAAGTAAGTGTGTACCCTTTATCTACAAAGTCTTTTGCAATACCTAGAGCAAACTGTTCTGATTTTTGTGGTTTTAGATTTTCTGTAGAAGATACCCAGATATCCGTTGGAAGTCCAGCGTTGGCATTAGTTAATAAATGAATGTATTGGTTCATATTAGCATAAGAAGCTTTAACTGCTAAATTGGGTTGCACATTCCAAGATAAAGTAGCTCGTGGTTCAAAACTCATATAAGTTTTAGCTTTATGCTTGTAATGCGAGAATCGAAATCCTCCTGAAAACCGTAAAGAATTGGATAATTTCCAATCATCTTCGGCGTAAAGTGCACTTTCTAATGATTTTATATCCTGTTTAAATGCTGCGTTATCACCACTACTTTGTTCTAATCTAGATTGTCTTGGTGTAAAATGATGGTAGGTTGAGGCAAATCCAAACTTTATGAGATGTTTTGGATTTGGGTAATAATCGAAGTCCATTTTCAAACCAAAATCGTTAATTCCAGATTTTAAATTAAATATATTTTCTTGTGTTTCAGTAGTGTATTCATTTTTAACCTGTAAATTATAATTGCTGTAAATAAAAGAGGTATTAGAAAAAAACGTATCGCTGAACTCATGATTCCATCGCAAAGTAGAGGTAATATTACCCCAATTTAAAGAACTATGATTATTTAGTATCCCATTTTCAGTGGGTTCAGAAATAGATAAATGATCATTACCGTAATAGTTACTCCAATATAATTTGTTTTTATCATTAAAAACATGATGTATTTTAAAGTTGAAATCAGTGAAGTTAAATAAAGAGCTAGTAGCACTATTTGAAAATGGTTTTAATAACAAATCTAAATATGTTCGTCTACCACTGAATAGAAAAGATGTTTTTCCTTTTTTAATGGGACCTTCTAAAACGGCAGATGTAGATACTAAACCTACAGAAAACTTACCTTTTAATTTTTCTTTGTTACCATTTTTTGTATCTATTTTTAATACAGAGGATAACCTACCACCAAATCGTGCAGGAAAGCCGCCTTTATACATTTCTATAGATTTAATGGCGTCTCCATTAAAAACGGATAAAAATCCAAATAAATGATTAGAGTTATACACTGGTGCATCGTCTAATATGATTAAATTTTGATCTGGTGTTCCTCCTCGTACAAAGAAATTAGAGAACCCTTCACTTCCTCTATGAATACCTGGTAGTAATTGTAAGGTTTTAATCACATCCTTTTCTCCAAATATTGCTGGTACTTCTTTTACATCTTTGGTTTTCAGTCTAAGCATACTCATTTGTGATTGTTGACTTTCTTTAGTTTCCTTATTGGCATGCAAAATTACTTCATCAAGTACTTCCCTACTCACTTCCATTTCAAAGTTGAGTTTTAGGTTTTCTTGGAGTTTTACTGTTTTTTTTTGATTGGTGTAGCCAACATAAGAAATAACTAACTCGTATTCTCCTTCAGGAAGGGTTAAAGAATAAAAGCCATAATCGTTGGTACTAGTTCCCAAATTTTTATTAGGAATAAAAACGGAAACCATGGGAAGATCTTCTTGACTCCCGAGTTCTTTAACATACCCGCTAATAGTATATTTTTTATTTGTTTTTTGCCCATAAAGATGTTTAGTAAAACAGCAAAAAAATAAAACAATTAAAAAAAAATAATTTGAATTTTTCATTAATTAAATGATAAAAAAATAAACGCAAAGTAATGATTTTCAGTTATGAAATCATTTTTTTTTATTGTTAAAAAAAATACAAATTAGTATATTTAGTATCAATTACAATAAATTTCATAGTCTTCATTAATGTATAAATAACATTCAAAATCTTTTTTAAAAAGGTATGAATATTTTGTATATTAAAATTGATTCACTAATTGTACTTTGTAAATAAATCCCATAAAACAACGCCACAACTTACTGATATATTTAATGAATGTTTTGTTCCTAGTTGAGGTATTTCAATGCAAACATCAGAATTAGAAACAACTTCTTGTTGAACTCCTTTTACCTCATTTCCAAAAATGATAGCTGTTTTTTTAGAAGCATTAGGGGTAAATTTATTGAGCATAGTGCTATTTTCTGCCTGTTCAACACTAGCAATAAAAATGTCATTTTTTTTAAGATTATTTACCAAATCTACGGTGTTTTCAACATATTCCCAATCTACCGATTCTGTTGCGCCTAAAGCAGTTTTATGTATTTCTTTGTTAGGAGGTGTTGCGGTAATGCCACATAAATAGATTTTTTCTATTAAAAAAGCATCGGCTGTCCTGAATACTGAACCAATATTATTTAAACTCCTTATGTTATCTAAAATTACAATTAATGGTGTTTTTGAAGCTTTTTTAAACTCAGAGACACTGATTCTTCTTAACTCATTGTTTTTAAGTTTCCTCATAAAAAATATATAAACAGTATGATGTTTTATTAAATATAAAACCAGTTATTAAAAACCAACAACTAATCACTTTTTTCTATCTTCGCAAAACTAACAGAAAAAATCCACAAACTTGACAAAAACAAAGGCAAAAAAGATAACCCCATTAATGCAACAATATAACGGAATTAAAGGAAAATATCCTGATGCGATGTTATTATTTAGAGTAGGGGATTTTTATGAAACCTTTGGCGAAGACGCTATTAAAGCATCGGAGGTTTTAGGTATTATTTTGACTAAAAGAGGAAATGGTAGTGAAAGTGAAACAGCGTTGGCTGGATTTCCGCATCATTCTCTTAATACATATTTGCCTAAGTTGGTTAAAGCAGGTCTTCGAGTTGCCATTTGTGATCAGTTAGAGGATCCTAAAATGACTAAAAAGATTGTTAAGCGTGGCGTTACAGAATTAGTAACGCCAGGGGTGGCTTTGAATGATGATATTTTACAATCAAAATCTAACAATTTTTTAGCAGCAGTTCATTTTAGTAAAAAAACAATAGGAGTTTCTTTCTTAGATGTTTCTACAGGAGAGTTTCTAATTGCTGAAGGAAATGATGAATATGTAGATAAATTGCTACAAAACTTTTCTCCAAGTGAAATACTTGTTCAAAAACAATTCAAACAAAAATTTTTAGAGCTTTTTACAAAAAGATTTCACACCTTTTATTTAGAAGATTGGGTGTTTCAAAAAGACTATGGACTTGAAACTTTGAGCAATCATTTTAAAGTTAAAAATTTAAAAGGATTTGGTGTAGATGAACTTGAACAAGGAATTGTGGCTGGCGGGGCTGTTATGTATTATCTTTCAGAAACACAGCATAATAAACTAGAGCATATTCAAACAATAAGTAGAATAGCAGAAGATAATTATGTTTGGATGGATCGTTTTACCATAAAAAATTTAGAGCTATATGGTGGTAATTCACTCAATTCAGTTTGTTTGTTAACCATTATAGATAAAACGATTTCACCAATGGGAGGAAGGCTTTTAAAACGTTGGTTAGCGCTTCCTCTAAAAGATTTAGATGCTATTAAACAACGTCATGAATTGGTGAAGTTTTTAATTGAGACTGATGATTTTTTTGAAACTGTTACCTATCAACTAAAGCAAATATCAGATATTGAACGCCTAATTTCTAAAGTTGCTACAGGTAAAGTTTCTCCAAGAGAAACAGTTTTATTGAAAAATTCATTAAAAGCCATAAAGCCCATAAAAGAAGCGTCTGAAAACAGCAAAAATGCTTCTGTTAAATTAATTGGAAAACAATTAAACGATTGTAAAGAATTAATTGATAAAATATCTTCAACAATTTTTGATGATGCGCCAGTAAATATTAATAAAGGAAATACAATTGCCAATGGAGTATCAGAGGAATTAGATGAGTTAAGAAATATAGCCAATTCAGGTAAAGAATATCTTGATTCGATGCTCGAAAGAGAAACAGAAAGAACAGGAATACCTAGTTTAAAAATTGCTTTTAACAATGTTTTTGGTTATTATATTGAGGTAAGAAATACGCATAAAAATAAAGTACCTGAAGAATGGATTCGTAAGCAAACTCTGGTAAATGCAGAACGTTATATTACTGAAGAGCTTAAAGAATATGAGTCAAAAATTCTAGGAGCGGAAGAAAAAATTCAACAACTGGAAAGCGAGTTATTTGGTACTTTAATAAGTTTTATAATTGAACATGTTCAATCTGTACAAAACAACGCTCAACTAATAGCTCAAATTGATTGTTTATTATCATTTGCAACCTTAGCAATAGAAAACAACTATGTACGGCCTATTGTTGATAAAAGCACTGATATTGAAATTAAAAATGGACGACATCCTGTTATCGAAAAACAACTACCAATTGGTGAAGAGTATATTGCCAATGATGTTGTATTAAACAGAAATCAGCAACAAGTAATCATGATTACTGGTCCTAATATGTCAGGTAAATCAGCCATTTTACGTCAAACAGCTTTAATTGTATTATTAGCCCAGATGGGAAGCTATGTACCAGCGCAAAATGCTCGTATTGGATTGGTTGACAAAATTTTTACAAGAGTAGGAGCCAGTGATAATATTTCAATGGGAGAGTCAACTTTTATGGTAGAAATGAATGAGACAGCTTCCATTTTAAATAATATATCTGAAAGAAGTTTGGTACTTCTTGATGAAATTGGAAGAGGAACTTCTACTTATGATGGCATTTCTATTGCTTGGGCTATTGCTGAATATTTGCACGAGCATCCTTCTAAAGCAAAAACCTTATTTGCTACTCATTATCATGAGTTAAATGAAATGACCACTACTTTTGAACGGATAAAAAACTTCAACGTTTCAGTAAAAGAACTAAAAGACAGCATTATTTTCCTTAGAAAATTGGTGTCAGGAGGAAGTAACCATAGTTTTGGAATTCATGTAGCAAAATTAGCTGGAATGCCACCTATGGTTATTCGAAGAGCAAATAAAATATTAAAGCAACTAGAAGAAAATAATTCAAATAAAGAGGTAAAAGATACTTTAAAGGAGGTAGGTAATGAAGAAATGCAATTGAGTTTTTTTCAGTTAGACGATCCTTTATTAGAAGATTTAAGAGAAGAAATATTAACTACTAATATCGATACTTTAACACCTATTGAAGCTCTTATGAAGTTGAATGAAATAAAGCGTATGTTGGTGAAGAAGTAAGCTCTAGTATCTTCTTATTTCTATAACTCATCACCCAAATAAAACTTAAAAATACACCGTAAGAAGCAAAAGATATGGAAAATTGCTTTAGTAACATAAGTACTTTTCATGGTAGTTTTGGATATAAAGAGTTAATAGAAAAGATTTATGTAAACTACATTTTCATTTTTTTTCATCGGTAGAAGAAAGAATATGAACTATTTTTAACCCTTATTATGAGTCAAGATATTAGTTTTAGAAGAATTAATAAATTAGCTATTCCAGCTTTAGTTGCTGGTATTGTAGAACCTTTGCTGTCTACTACTGATTTGGCAATTGTAGGTAATATTCAAAACAATGCTACAGAAAGCATTGCAGCGATTGGAATTGTAGGTGCTTTTTTATCTATGCTAATTTGGGTTTTTGGTCAAACAAGAAGCGCTATTTCTTCGATAGTTTCACAATATTTAGGAGCTGATAAATTAGAAGAAATTGAAGATCTTCCAGCTCAAGCAGTTTTTATAGTAATTGTTGCAAGTTTAGTTATTTTACTGCTCAGTTATCCATTTGCCAAACAAATATTTGAATTTTATAATGCACAAGGAATTATTTTAGATTTTTCAATCCAGTACTATAAAATACGTGTTTTTGGATTTCCTTTTACTTTATTTGTCATTGCTGTTTTTGGGATTTTTAGAGGTTTACAAAATACTTATTATCCGATGTTAATAGCAATTGTTGGAACTATAGTAAACATTGTATTAGATTTTGTTCTAGTGTATGGTATTGAAAATTATATTCCTGCAATGAATATTCAAGGAGCAGCTTATGCTAGTGTCATTGCTCAGTTTGTAATGGCATTATTATCCTTGTATTTATTACTTACTAAAACTACGATACGGTTAAAATTTAAATTACCATTTAATAGTGAAATACCGCATTTCATTAATATTATAGTAAACCTTTTTGTTCGAACAATAGCTTTAAATGTAGCCTTATATTTTGGAACATCCTATGCTACTGCGTACGGGAAAGAGTATATAGCAGCATACACTATTGGTTTTAATATTTGGTTAATGGGAGCTTTTATGATTGATGGATATTCTAGTGCAGGAAATATTCTTTCAGGAAAGTTATTAGGAGCAAAAAAATATAAAATCCTCCTACAACTTGGCAGAAAACTTGTTATTTATGGTTTATTATTTGGTAGTACTTTGGCTGTAATAGGATTTATATTTTATACTTTTATAGGACAAATATTTACCAAAGAACCCTTAGTTTTAAAACAATTTTATAAAAGTTTTTGGATCATTTTATTAATGCAACCAGTTTGTTCGGTAGCCTTTATATTCGACGGTATGTTTAAGGGGATGGGAGAGGCTAAATATCTAAGAAATTTATTACTAATAGCAACTGCGTTTATTTTTATTCCTGTTTTAATGATTTTTGATTATTGGAATTACAAATTAAATGCTATTTGGATTGCTTTTTATTTATGGATGATAGCAAGAAGTATTCCTTTATTATTAATTTTTAAGAATAAGTTTTTACCATTAGCTAATCAACAAAAAGCTGAATAGAAAATTGCTATTTTTGAATAAACCATAAGAGACACATGACAACAACTAGAATTAACGGAAGTTTATATACTAAAATCGAAAGTAATATTGCCACTATTGAATTTGGACATCCAGCTAGCAATTCCTTTCCAAGCGAATTATTAGATCGCTTGACAAACGAATTCAATGAATTGTCTAATAATGATGAGGTGGCTATTATTGTACTAAAATCTGAGGGAAATAAAGCTTTTTGTGCAGGAGCTTCATTTGATGAATTGGTAGCCATTACAAATTTAGAGGAGGGTAAAAAGTTTTTTTCAGGTTTTGCAAATGTAATTAACGCTATGCGAAAATGCTCAAAGTTAATTATTGGAAGAGTACAAGGTAAAACTGTTGGAGGAGGAGTAGGTTTAGTAGCAGCATGTGATTATGTTTTTGCTACAGAGCACGCTTCTATTAAACTTTCTGAATTTACCATAGGAATTGGTCCTTTTGTTATCGCTCCTGCTGTAAAACGTAAAATAGGAGTAAGTGGTTTATCAGAACTGACTTTAGAAGCTACCAATTGGAAAAATGCTTATTGGGCAAAAGAAAAAGGATTGTATGCTCGAGTATTTGAAAGTATTGATGAAATGGATAGGGAAGTAGATCTTCTTTCTTTAAAATTAGCAAGCTATAATCCCGAAGCATTAAAAGAAATGAAAAAAGCATTTTGGCTAGATACAGAAAATTGGGATAACTTATTAATCGAAAGAGCAGAAACCTCTGGAAAGTTGGTTCTGTCAGACCATACGAAGAAGGCATTAACTAAGTTTATACGATAAGTATAACAACAACAGTTTATAAAAAATTAAAAGACCTCTAAATTTATATAAATTAGAGGTCTTTTTTACATAATAGAAATAGTATCAAAAATTATATAGTAATAATTTTTTTGCTTGTTAATAGTATTAATTGTGAATTATTTTATCACCACCATCAAAGTCGCCAGTTGTTTTTCCATCAGTATTAGGTCTACCATTGGTAACTAATAGAACACCAGCTGCATGAGGAGCAGCCATTGATGTACCACTAAATACACCATATCTACCTCCGGGTAAAGTAGAATTAACTTTACTTCCAGGAGCAGCATAGTCTACAGGACCTCCCCAATTTGAAAAATAAGACATATCATCTTTATTATTCATTGAAGAAATGGTATAAAAGTTTTTACCATTAGCTTTTGCTGGGGTGAAAAAAGCAGCAGGGGCAGAAGAATTACCAGCAGCTACAGAAACATATACACCCGTTGCAGCTAACTTAATTAAAGCTGTTTCAGCAGGAAAACTACCTCCAAAAAATGAAGGTCCACCAAGACTTAAGTTTACAACATCACCTGGACGAGAATTTTGAGCAACATAATCAACGCCTGCAAGTATATCTGCATAAGATCCTGATCCTTGATCACTTAAAACTTTTATACCGGCTACTTTAACTCCTGCAGCAACGCCTACTACACCAAAATTATTATTGATAGCGCCTATCGTACCGGCAACATGTGTTCCATGACCATTACCATCATCAGGAGTTCCTTTTCCAGTAAAATCTTTTGATCTAGCAACATCAACGTTTAAATCTGGATGGTCTAAATCGATTCCTGTATCAATAACCCAAGCAGTTTTTGATGATTTAGAAAAATCTCTAGGACCTCCCACTCTTGCAATCCCCCATGGTGTTTTTTGTTGTCTATCTTCTCCACCAGATACATCTCCAGTTTCGCTACATAGCCAAGGAATAATTTGACAAATTGGATTAATTCCAAAAATAACATTATCGTGTACTTTATAGCCTTTTTCTTTTAGAAGCTTTGCTTGACGAGGTTCAAGTTTTGCAAGAAATCCTACATTCGCTTTAGAACTATACACTTTCATTATTGCTTCTTTTTGTAAAGCGATTTCTCCTGATTTAAAAATATCTTCTACATAACTACGAACAAGACTTTGTCTTTGTCTATAATTAGAAGCATTTTTCAATTGTGTGTTATTTTCGAACATCTTTTGTTTTTGCTCCTTTCCGAGTAAAACAATGTATTCTCCACTAATTTTTTCAGCTTCTTTAAAAGTAACAAGCGAAGTGTCATCTTGAGTTATAGTAACTTCTTCTTCTATCTTATCACTCTCACAAGAGTAATTAAAAGCTAGAATTGTTAAAAAAGCATAAAATAATTTTTTTCTATTCATATTAAGAAGGTTTTTAATTAAAATTTCACAATATTATTGAAAATATGTTAAAAAATTATTATTAATTGTGATTTTTACAAAAAGAATATTTTTATTGTATTCAACAAAATGATGCTCCGTAGTTGAATTTATTGAGTTTTGTGTTTTTTAATTTAAATTATTGTTTTTGTGGTATTTATGTAAAAACACTATAAAATTTTAGATAATCAAAGAGGTGGGGATAGCATATAATTCTTAAAAAAAAGCAGTTGATTACAAAAAGTCAAGCGCTAAATCAAAAACAACAAAATAGTGCTTATAACTTTTCTTTATGGAACCTTAAAAATCTAGTAAATTCAATTCAAATTTGTACTTTCGGATCCACAAATTAAATTCTGAAAAGATGGATAATGTTTTATTTGCAGGATTGGCATTTTTAGTTGCAATCGTATACTTTTATAATAAATACAGAAGTAATAAAAAGTTTAGAAGAAAGTGAGTAATATTAGAATTACAAAACAATTTAGTTTTGAAACAGGGCATGCACTTTATGGTTATGATGGAAAATGTAAAAACGTTCACGGGCACAGTTATAAGCTTTCGGTAACAGTCATAGGGCAACCCATAATGAATTCTTCAAATGTAAAGCATGGAATGGTTATAGATTTTGGAGATCTAAAAAAGATTGTCAAAGAGGAAATAGTCGATGTATTTGATCATGCAACGGTATTTAATAAAAATACACCACATGTAGAATTAGCTAAAGAATTGATAGATAGAGGACATCATGTTATTTTAGTTGATTATCAACCAACCAGTGAAATGATGGTTATTGATTTTGCGCAGAAAATTATAAAATATCTTCCTGGTAACATCAAATTATATTCATTAAAACTTCAGGAAACAGAAACAAGTTTTGCAGAGTGGTATGCATCAGATAATTAATTGATTAATTCATACAATAATATATGAGTTTTTGTATGAGCTAAAAAAAACATCATATTTCAATCATGCTTTCGTGTCAATTTTAGTGATTTGGAGTAAAAGTTTTAGATATAAAATTAAAAAGAGCGAGATGATTCTCGCTCTTTTTATATAGAAATTAATTATTTACATTGTTCATTAAGCTTTTTAAAATCATTTTTTTTGAAGTAAGTATAGCTTGTCATACCTGAATGCTCTACAAAACCAATAATTTCTTTAGATTTTGTATTAATAATTATCTTATGAGTTATTGGGATAACTGTACTTAATGAGAAACCACTTAATTTACCTTTTGATTTTTGTAGTCTTTTTACAATTGGAAAAGCAACAAGAATATCTTCTTCGTTAATAAATGCTTGTGCTATCCTATTAGCTGAAACCAATTCTATATTTGCTTTCGGTAGCAAATCTTTTAATGAATTTTTTATTTTACCATGAACTATTGTCTCTTGAAATAAAATGTTCTTTCCTTCTAATTCTTTACAATTTTTCTTCATTTCTTCTTCTGCAAATTCTTGAAAAGATATTTTATCGTTTAACGTTAAAACTTTTTCAATGTATTTTTGCGAAAGTATAACAGAGGCAATCATATTCTCTTTTGATAAAAGTTTTGGGCCATTTTTACGTTCCTCTATTAATCGTTCAATAGCTTTTTTAAGTTCTTTGTCAGCATATCCAGGAGTATTATAACTTACATTAGTAAGGTGGTTTTTATAAGACGCTTTATGTCTTTTATTTTCAGAACTACCATAAGTAATTATTTGAACATCTAAGCTATAGTAATACATGAATCTTGAACCTATGTCATTTATATTAACGTTTACATTTTCTGGAGTTAAATCAAGTACAGCATATTGACTTGTTTTAGCATTTTTTAATTCTTCTTTGGTAAAATACTTTATGTTATCCGTGTTATTTAATTTCCAGTACGTTGTTATAACTTCTTTAATATTGGTGTTGAAATAGCTAATATGATTTCGATAATCGTTTAATTGTTCTTGAAATTTTTCCTTTTTTTTGTTATTCTTTGCTATCTTTTTTTCTAATTTTTCAATTAGTTTTTTGTTTTCTTTGAGAAGAATAACAGCTAAAGGTTTATCTGTTAAGTTTTTGAGTTCTTTTATTTTTCCTTTAATACAATTTTGACTATTCGTAAATTGAAAACATAAAAAGGATAAAAGTATTAGGGCTTTTTTCATTTTTGATAATTAATTTAAGGGTATTTATTATTCGATGTGATTATGCAATTTTTTTAAGAAGTGCGAAAATAGTATTTTTTAATCAATTGGCACTTTTCTAGTTTTTTTATTTTTTAAAAAAACATTATTATTTTGCATGTATTTTAGACTTGGTACCTATGATTATTTATTCAGTGTTAACCTTTGATAAAAAATTACTTAAATGATGTTTTAAACTTTTTAAAAGAGCAGTAAGATGATGATAAATAGCTGAGGTGTTTAGGTAAGTATAAGGGAAAGAAAGCCTTTTAATGTCCAAAATGATGAATAACTAAAAAGTGTATAAAGAAGGGAGGCAAATATCATTGCGATACTTTTTAAAAATATAGTTGTATTTTATTTTTAGATCTCAATTTTGATGAATGAAGATGTTTTTGTAGGTATTTATTTAGGTAGTTTTGAGACAGGAACCAGAAGCCTCTCTAAAAAGAAAAATTAGACAGAGCTTACTTTAAATAGCTAATACATCCACTATTTATTTACCGTTAAACTCGTTCATGGTATTTGCTAGACCTGCTGTAACAAAAGAGGTAACTGCATTAACACTAAAAGGGATACGTTCTATCATAGCACTTTCTTCTTCATTACTCCATTCACCTAAAACAAAATCTACTTGCCCACCTTTTCTGTATTCTGATCCTACTCCAAATCGAAATCTTGGATAGGCTCCTGAGTTTAATTTATCTTGAATGTCTTTCAAACCATTATGGCCACCTGAGCTTCCTTTACCTTTAATTCTAACTTTACCAAATTCAATATTCAAATCATCAGTTATTACCAAGATGTTTTCTATTAGAATATTTTCTTTTTTCATCCAGTATACCAATGCTTTACCACTTAAATTCATGTAAGTATTTGGCTTTAAAACGGTAACTGTTTTTCCTTTAATTTTAACGGTAGCAATATCTCCTAATTTTTCAGTTTCAAAATTTCCTTTATGCTCTTTTACAAAGGCATCCACAATTTTAAATCCAATGTTATGTCGAGTATTAGTATACTTTTCGCCAATATTACCAAGCCCTACAATTAGAAATTTTTTCATTTGATTAAGTTTATCAAGTATTTTTGAATGAAAGTAATTGAAAAATAATTTTTAGTAAGAAAAAAAAGCGCTACACAAGTGTAACGCTTTTTTCTTAAAAATAGAATATTTTATGATTCAGCTTCAGCTGCTGCTTTGGCTGCGTTACGAGACATACGTACTTGTGCAACAACAGTATTGTCTGGGTGCAAGATAGTATACTTTTCATTAAATAACTCAGTAACGTATAATTTGTTACCAATTTCTAGCTCAGTAATATCTGCTTCTAAGAAATCAGGTAAATTAGCTGGTAATGCTTTAACTTTTAATTTACGTAAGTTATGACGTAAAGCACCACCAATCATAACTCCTTTAGAACTTCCTACTAATTTTACAGGAATTTCCATAGTAATTTGCTTGTCCTCAAATAATTGATAAAAATCAATATGTAAAATTTTATCAGACACAGGATGGAATTGAATATCTTGTAAAACAGCGGTATATGATTGTCCGTCAAGTTCAATCGTTGCAGTATAAACGTTTGGAGTATACACTAACGATTTGAACGCTTTTTCTTCTGCTGAAAAGTGTACAGGCTTGTCTCCTCCGTATAATACGCAAGGAACCTTTCCAGCATTACGTAAGGCTTTAGTAGCTACTTTACCTACGCTTTCTCTTTGAGATCCTTTGATTGTAATTGATTGCATTACTTTTTAATTTATGATTAAATTACATTAAAAATTCATCGCTAATAGATGTATTATCTTGCACTTTATGCATAACATCTGCGAATAAAGTGGCGCAAGATACAACTTTTATTTTAGATATATGCTTTTTTAAAGGAATTGTATCAGAAACAATTAATTCTTTTAACTTTGAGTTTTCTATCTTCTCATAGGCATTACCTGATAATATTGGATGTGTTATAATAGCACGAACACTTAAGGCACCTCTTTCTATCATCAAATCCGCTGCTTTGGTCAATGTACCACCCGTATCAATCATGTCATCTACTAGGATAACATTCTTTCCTGTAACATCACCAATAAGTTCCATATGACTAATCACGTTTGCTTTTTTACGTTGTTTGTAACAGATTACTACATCACTCTCAAGGTATTTAGAATAGGCATAAGCTCTTTTAGACCCCCCCATATCAGGAGAAGCAACAGTGAGTTTATCTAAATTTAAACTTTCTATGTAGGGTAAAAATATAGAGGAAGCAAATAAATGATCTACAGGTTTTTCGAAGAAACCTTGGATTTGATCGGCATGTAAATCCATAGTCATAATCCTAGTAGCGCCAGCTTCTTCCAACAATTTCGCAATTAATTTGGCTCCAATTGCAACTCTTGGTTTATCTTTTCTGTCTTGACGCGCCCAACCAAAATAAGGTAATACGGCAGTAATATGTCTTGCTGATGCACGTTTAGCTGCGTCTAGCATTAATAACATTTCCATAAGATTATCTGCATTTGGAAAAGTAGAACCAATGATAAAAATTCTTCTTCCTCTTACAGATTCTTCAAAAGCTGGCTGAAATTCTCCATCACTGAAGCGTAATATGTTAACATTACCTAATTCTGTTCCAAATTTCTTTGCAATTTCTTCTGCTAATTCTGTACTCTGAGAACAAGCAAAAAATTTAGGAATTAAATGATTTTCTGACATTTATAGAAAGTGTATTTTTAGTTTGTGTTGTTATGTAGAAACAAAAATAAAACTATTTTAAGAGTTTAAAAGTATTTTTGTTAATTAACTAAAATATTTTAATAAATTTGCAACCGATAATCGCCAAAGTGGTGGAATTGGTAGACACGTTGGATTCAAAATCCAATGTTCGCAAGGACGTGTGGGTTCGAGTCCCACCTTTGGTACAAAAGGTAGCTACAACATAAGCTACCTTTTTTTGTTCCTTAATTAATGTCGTTTTAAGCTAATCAAAAAACGCTCAATTAAACGTAAATCTTCTGTAATGATCTCCGCAAAACCAAGCATTTCTTGCTTAAAGGCTATTTCTTTGTTATATGAAGTAATTAATTTTTTAGGAAGTGATACATTTATAAAGTAATTACCTTCTTTATCTGGGATTACAGCTATTCTATTCACTTTTCCTTTTAAGATTCCAAATTCGACTTCAGGATAATTTTCTAATTTAATATTTACGGTTTGTCCAATTTTTATTTTTCCAGACCAATTTTTACAAGGCTTTTCAAGCCAATAGATTCAGCAACATCACTTAAACCTAACAAACTACTTCCTGTTCGTAACGTTTCGCTTAAATTTCGTAATTGTTGCAAACAAATAGTCCTACCATAATTTTTAGCTATGATTTTGAGATAAAACGGAAATTGTACCCTCAAAATAATGGATAAATTTTGTAATAAAAACTCTTTTTATTACCCCTTAAAAGATTCTTTAATCACAGTTTTTTTTGGTTCTGGAGGAATACGTTTGCTTAGAAATAGTATTTGTCCTAAATGGCTAGATTGATGTTCCATAACATGAAACCAACAATATTGATTACTCCATCCGTAGACTTTCTGTACTTCTTGAAACCATTGGTCATCCCTTTTTCTTAATTCTCGAATAGTTTTTTGACGCACTTTATTATAAATATCCAAATAATACTGAATGTCTTTTCCTTGAAATTGATCTCTCCCTGCCTGGTCTAAACTTAATGCTACTTCCCATTGCTTTTGTTCTTCTGGATTAAACCCTCTACTTTCAAAAGTAAAAACTTGGTAATATACCTCTGCTGCTGCTAAGTGCATAATAAGCGCACCAATTCTATTGGCTTTTTCGTCATGCAAGTGATCAATTTGATATTGACTCATGTTTTTTACCTTTCGTTCTACTCTTTCTTTTAAATCTTCCAGCATAGAAATCATGGCTTCAATTTGCACTTGACTTCCTTTTTCACCTTTGATACCAATTTTTACCACTTCTTTTTCAATGCCTTTGGCTTTGATAAGCAAAGCTTTTTTTCCTTGAACAGCATCATTAGTTAACGACACGTTGAATCCTTTTACACCATAAGTTTTTTCGGTGGAATAGCCTTCACTCCAATGTGCTAAGACATTTTCTGAATGCACGTTTTCAAAGTCTGAGTTGAGTAATTTATAAGGTTCAAAATCACCTTTTTCATTTTGAAATGATAAAGAAAAGTCATCAAAATAAAAGGCACCATTATTTTTACACAGCCCACCAATGATGAGGGCTTTGGAGTTGCTATCGATAAAGCCATCTATCTCATAATAACGCCACTCATTAGAAGTTATGGGTCTATCATACATATTATCATAAAATCCAGGTTCTTCGTTTTTAGTTTTTACATTTACCCAAATACTTCCCCAAGCTAATGAGTCGTTAGACATCAATTTTACAGCAGCTCGAAATTTAAAGGCCGCTTTTTTATCGGTTTCCACTTTTATAGATTGTATAAATGGTTTCCATCTACTTGTTTTTACTTTTTTTTGTCCGTTTACGGAAAACACCATTAGTATAATAAAGCTAAAGGTTAGTAACAATTTAGTGTTGTGCATGTACATAGTAATTTTTATTTTTTTAATTGATAATCAGGGTGTCCTGTTTGCCAAAGCAAAAGTTTCATAACATTTACTGTTTCTTGATCTTTTTTTTTTGGGATGCTTGAAAGTCATAACCTTTTTTTCTCTCGAACACCAGTTTAAAATATTTTTGTGTTCTGTATTTCTAAAGTTATTAAAATTTCGTGTTTTGTCAAATGTATGGATAAGGAAAGTAATTTTAAAATTAAGTTGCCATAAATTTATAAATTTAGTGTTGTTTTTAAAGTATTCAATTGTTTAATGAAATAAGAAGGATAAATACCTGTTTGCTTGAAAAAAGAGGATGAAAAAGACTGCGTATTGCTAAAACCAGAGGTCTCAGCAATGGCTTTTACCGTATAATTTCTAAATGTTGTATCCATTTTTAAGCGCTCTACGACATAGTTAATTTTAAGTTGGTTTAGATAGTTGGCAAAATTACATTGTTTTTCTTCATTAATTATTTTGGAAAGGTAGGCGCTATTAGTAACCAATTCTTTTGCTAAGGAAACCAACGTGTATTTTTTTTGTAAAAACAATTGTTTCTCTTCAAATTCATGTAGTTTTTTTAATATTTGATTTTTAGTTTCTTCAGAAAGAGTACTTTTCGAATTAGTAGTATTTTGTTTGGTAAGTAATGCTTCTTTGATTTTCGGGGTAGTATTGGAATGCATTAATGTATCGAAGTGCTTCTTATACAGTTTAGTATTTCTAATTTTATAAAAAAGCAGGAAAATTAGAAGCAATCCAATGCTAAGTAGCAGATAAATAAGGGATTTATTTCGTTTACTTTTATTTGCTAGTTGTGCAATAAGCTTCCTTTTTTCTTTTAAAAGTGGTTGTATTTCATAATTGGTTAAGCTACTATTGCTTATGTTAGCCCTACTTTTCCTGAAGATACTATTAAAAGATTTAGAAGAGCTTATTTTTGATTCGGAAAAAACACGTTGTAGCGTGGATGATTGCGGAGTTAAAGATTTGAGCTTTGGTTTTGAACACGCCAATATTAATGGTCGATATCGAGAAATTATTACCGATAAGTTTACTATTGCTTATGGAAGCGGGGCCTTTAAGAATACTACGATGATCAATTTTGAAATGCAAGGTGAAATTGTAGAAATGCATTTTACCATACTAGGCTCTACCTTAACCCAAATGCAGTATATTTCCGAAGAATTTTTAATTAAAAAAAACTAACATAATATTTTCTATGGTAGTGATGTGCAAGGAAAAATGGTAGTTGGAGAAGGGGAGATGTTTAATTTTGAGATAAAAATAAGACCAGATTTTTTTCAAAAATATATTCCAGAAAGTAAATTTTTCAAAAGGTTTATTGCGCTTATTGCGAATAAAGAGGTTGGTTTTTTGAACAAAAGTAATTACCCAATAACACCAGAGATGCATTTTATCATCCACGAAATCGTAAATTGTAAATGGAAAAATACATTTCGTTTGTTATTCTTAGAGTCTAAAGTTTTAGAGTTACTGTTATTGCAAATAGATCAAATAAGCAGTTATAATGGAATTACGGCGTCGTATTCGAGTTCTAAAAATGTAATGGATAAGATGTACCGTGCTAAAGAATTGATTACAAAAAAACTAGATAGTCCTATGCGACTGGCAGACCTTGCCAAAGAGGTGCATACGAACGAATGTACTTTAAAAAAAGAATTTAAAAATATTTTTGGTACTACAGTATTTGGGTATATAAGAAACTTGAAAATGGAGCAAGCAAAGAAACTTCTCTTACAAAAAGATCATTCTGTTTATCAAGTTTCGGATGCGGTTGGCTATAAAAATCCGCAACATTTTTCTACTGCTTTCAAGAAGCATTTTGGCTATACGCCGAGTAAATTATTAAACAAGTAGTTTAATCTTTTGAATCATTTTTTTCTTAAAATTACGATAAATCTATACTTTGATTAAAAATAGCCTAATGCTGATGTTAATAAATTATTACGGATAAGTTTGTCAGTAACTATAGAAAAATTTTAAGTATTGACTTTTAGATAAGAAGTTTTAAAAAAGAGGATTAAATACTAATATTTAATTATTTTTGACAAAAACTATATTTGACTGATATTAAAAATATTTTTAATGAATTTTACAGTCCGTTATGTAATTATGCTGTAAAAATTGTAAAAGATTCAGTTATTGCTGAAGACATTGTACAATCATTATTTATACAGTTGTGGGAGACCAATAAGTTAGTTACAATAGAAAAACCAGAACGATTTTTATTAAGAAGTACAAAGTTTAAATGCATCGATTATTTACGAAAAAACAATTCAAGTACTAAAGTGTTTGCTAGCCAAGAATCATGGGATCAAATTACAAGTACAGTAGATTTAAATGAAGAGGACATTGAACCGTTGTTACACTATTTTGCATCTAAATTACCCCGAAAAACAAGAGAAGTTTTTTTACTAAGTAGAACATCCGGGTTAACATATAAAGAAATAGCGAAAGATAGAGGAATTGCTGTTAAAACTGTAGAAACCCATATGAGTAAAGCATTAAAAATAATGCGAAAGCTTTTAAAGGATCATGACTTTTTTACACTATTAGTACTTTTAGAGTTTATGGATTTATAAAGAAGTCCAAATCACATCGTCTTCTGACTTTAGTGTTGTTCTATTTTCTATTTTAAAATGGGCGTATGTATCAAGACGAATTATTTCTTCTGTTGGAGTTATAATAGTTGTTGTTTTCATTAATTTGGTTAAATAAAATCGTAAAAGATTGTCATCTAGATTTTTAAAAAAACGGTTGCTTTTAAAGTAAACTAATATTTCTTCATTTTTAGCTATTTGATAGGCTCCAGTTAGTGTTTCCCCTAGTCCTTTTAATTCGCATTCTCCCGAAGGTTTAAAAACAAGTTGAAATTCACCTTTGTTAGTATAACTAGCTTTAAATTGTTTTTGTGAATCAAAAACAGACAAATTTCTAGGTAAAAAAATAGTTTTGTTCACAGAGTACTCTTTGCAGCTAACTGCAGAGAAATAACCTGAAATTTCTTTATTATTAAAATTAGAGGCTAAACTACTTGGCTCGTACTCCCCAAAACCACTTATGCCAAGTTCAGACAAAATAGACCACATATATTTTTCATAATTACTTGTTAAGGTATACCTTCGAATCGTTTTATATACACCGGAATTAGGGTTTAAAAAATGACCTGGATTTTCTATAGGAACGGGGTTAGCAAAGCTAATTCTTTTATGGGTGTTTTTTATGTCATGATTACCTCTAGTAGAGGTTAGAAGAATTGAAACTTGTTCTTTAGAAGTAGTATTAACATTCTCCCAAATGGCAGATCTATCCATCCCGAAAATATGTTTTGTTTCTTTACCTGTTCTTTTTAGTGCGTTAAATTCTGCTGAATTAATTTCATCTGCTACTGGCATTGTTTGTGTTGCTGTGTAGGTTTTACCTTTTATAGTTATGGATAATGTATAACTAACATTTTCTTTTCCTGCAAAATAACGGTCACTTTCATAAATTCCTTTTTGAGGTAACTCTGTGAAATTCCAAGTATTTGTATTGTCAGTAATTTTAACAGTAGCATCTGAAATACCTACATTTTTTACAAGATCATTTTTTATACCAATGCTCGTAATAATTACGTGATGTTTTGATGGAGTATTAGTGATTTGACCTTCTATGGTATATTTTACATCTGTGTGGTAGTTTTTTATTAAATCACCAGTAAGTTCCCCTTCATCTAAGCAAGAAGAAAAGGTTCCGATTAATATGAACAGGAAGATTATCGTTTTTTTTAGTACCATATTTAAATATTTTAAAATTGAAAACTGTAAGATAAAATGGGAAATAATCTAAATACATTACCTCCTTCTAATTTAAATTTGTTATCCTCACCTATGTTTTGTAGATTATCTCTAATTGTTATTGGGTTTAATTGCGCATACGCATTGGTAATTCCAGCATTCCAAGTTCCTTTCCAACCTTTTTTACTTATTTTTGGTTTTAAGGTGAACATGAAATCAAGTCTGTGATAATCTTCTAATCTAGCGTTGTATCTTTTGCCGTATAATGGAATTAAAGATTTACCTCCATTTAGTAATTGAACTGCAACCGGTAAGGTATAGGGGCGCCCAGTCTTGTATACCCAAGTGGTTGTAAAATCAAGACGTTTTGTAAAATTGAAAGTCCCTAGTAGATTTAATTGATGAGGTATATCATAGCGAGTTATATACTTTTCTCCATTGTTAAGGTATTTATTTTTAACTGTTGTTTTCGAATAACTATAATCCGCTTTTAGGTGTATTTTTTCGGTTTTATAACCTAAACCTAATTCCATACCGTATGATGTAACATTCCCTCTTCTTAAATAACGTTCGTAATTAGTGTCTCTAATATCCGGATAAGGAACATAATCCAGTTGATTTTTAATATCCTTGTAATAACCTTCTATATTGATTCCGAAATTTCCATATGAATAATCATAGCCAACAGAAAAAATATTGCTACTTAGAGGATCTACATTATTAGAAGTAGGAACCCATAAATTAATAATACTAAAATCATTTTTATAGGGGTGTGGAGAGTGAACAAACTGACGCATTTTTGAGTAAGAGGTATAGGATCTATTATATTTATTAAACTTATATAATAAATTAATTCTTGGCTCTATACCTGCCCAAGTTTTATAGACACCACCATCATTTTGAAAGGTATTACTAACATTAAAATCGGAGTCTAAAGTGATTAGTCTTGCTTTTCCTAGAGCGTTTGTTAGATTAAAATTGATTCCATAGTCAAGTGATAAATTGCTGTTTATTTGGGTTTTATGATTAGTAAATATATTAAGTGAATTAAGCTTTTTTGTGCCAAAGTTTATATTTAGGTTTTCATACAAACCAGGTTGATAATTATGAAACCCTGTTTTTACGCCTGCGTTGAAGGTGTGTCTATTATTTAAATAATAAGATAATTGATATTTTAAATGTACTTCTTTTATATTGCTTTTCCAATTGTCTGCATCATTTGAAATTGTATAATCTCCTTTAAACTCGTTATAAATTAATGAGGTGTTAGCAAATAATTTTTCATTAAAAATGTGGTTCCATCGTATGGTAGCAAAATGATTAATGGTTTTAACGTTAAAAAAAGAACCTTTAAGTGTGTAAATATCTTTTCCGTTATAGAAGGAAAAAAGCAAGTTGTTATTTTTATTGATCTTCCAATTTACCTTAGTGTTTATATCATAATAATTTGGTGAAAGAACTTCTGTGTTCCTAGCTAACAAATCTAATAAACTTTTTCTACCAGAGATTATATAGCTGATCTTGTTTTTTATTATTGGACCTTCTGCTGCTAATCGAACTCCTAAGGTTGAAATTCCACCAGATAACTGAAAATTTTTCTTGTTTCCATCTTTAGTGGTGATATCTAAAACAGAAGCCAGTCGTCCTGAATATTTTGTTGGAAAAAAGCCCTTGTAAAATTTAGTGTTTTTTATGATATCTCCATTTATTACAGAAACCATACCTAGCAAATGAGAATTATTATACAAAGGAGCTTCGTCTAATAACACTAAATTTTGATCAAAATTACCTCCTCTTACGAAGTAAAAAGAAGACCCATCGTTTACTGTACGAATTCCGTTTTGTTGTTGTATGGCTTTTAATACATCAGGTTCACCAGACAGTAGAGGTATTTTTTTTATTTCTGATGATGAAATATTTAAAGCTCCAGCATATTTTTTTCGTAATTTATTTTTTGTTGCTTTAATTTCAATTTCATTTAATTTGGAATTGTCAATTACTAAATAAATGTCTTGACGTTTGTTTTTAACTGTCAATATTTTGTTTTTGTATCCCACATAACTTACAGAAACCGTATTATTTTTTTCAGGTAATGATAGGCTGTAAAATCCGTAGTTATTTGTATTTGTACCCTTACCTGTTTCTACCGAAAAAATTGTAGCGCCTATTAGTACTTCACCCGACTTTTCGTCAAAGATATAACCAGATATAATTTTATTCTTTTTCTTATCTTTTTTTGATTTGGCATAAATAATAATGGTATTTCCTATTTTTTTATAGGTTAGTTTTTCTGATTTTAATAAGTCGTTTAAAATTTCATATAATGTTTTGTTTTTATATGATTTATTTATTTTTTTATGTAATTCTTTTAAATTGTTGTTATATGAAAAAGATCTATCGATAGTCTTTTTTTCTAATTTATGTAGGGCATCTTTTAAAGTAATTTTATTGAATTTAACGGTAATTTTTTGTGCCATTGAATTAACACTAATACATAAAAGCAAAACTGCTAATAGGTGTTTCATTTTTTCGTTATTTTGTAACTATTATCCTCTTTGTTAATATTTATGGAACAGGTTAATTTTAATATTTCAATGATTTCAGTAATAGGACTGCTAGTGAATTTTGCGGTTAAATGACAATTAGGTAATGTCTTAGTATTCTCTATATTTAGCTTTGTTTCATAGAACGTATTCAAATCTCTTATTACTTGATTTATCGGGGTGTTGTTAAATTCAAAATTTCCTGTTTTCCAAGCTAAATAATTCTTGTTTTTTGTCTCGAAAGACTCAATCTTCGTTGCGTCTACTTTTGCAGTTTGGTTAGGTGTAATTATGATTGATTTATTTAATTGATTAGCTTTCACAAAAACTTTACCTGTTTTTACGCTTACTAATGTTTGCAAACTATCTTCTTTAATATTAAAAGATGTTCCTAAAACAGTTACATTGGTAGTTTTCATTTGCACGGTAAATGGACGGTTTTTGTCTTTGGCAATCTTAAAAAAAGCCTCTCCGTTAAGAGATACTTCTCTCGAATTGGTTTTAAAATTTTTAAGATATGAAAGTGTTGAGTTTTTATTAAGCCAAACAATAGAACCATCTTCTAATAGAACTTTTTTACTTTTTACTGTTGTATTTGAGGCTATTGTTACAGCAGTATTTACCCTACTATTTAAAGCGAAATACCCTATAAAAACTGTAGTTAGCAGTAAAGCAATTGTAGCTACAATTTGTCTCATAGATGTAAATAATGGTATTACCTTTGTTTGTTGCTTTCTTTTCATTTGCTGTTCTATTTTTTTGAGTGCTCTTTGGGTATTGAATTCTATTGTATCTATGGTTTTTCCATTTACGTTCCATAACTTTCTTAGTGCTTCGTACTCTAGTGGAGATTGTTGTTTAAATTCATCGATTTCCAACTCTTCTTTTATGGTTGTTTCTCCAGAAAAATGTTTTGCTAATAGGCTATAAATTTCACTCATACATATAATTTTAAAACCGCTCACCCCCAAATAAAAATAGGAGATACCTTTAGTTTATTTAAAAACTAAAGGTATATTTTTTCTTTATAATATATCTATTATAATGTCATCAATAGCAACAGCTTCTTCTCCTCCCATTTCTATTTTTATATCGGTGATTTTATTGTTAATGTTAGCAGGGAAATTTAAAACCAAATTTGTCCATTGATTTTTTTTGTCTAGCTCAGATTGGATTACCCACGAATTTTTTTCGTCTTTGATAGTGATTTTAATATTAGATTTACCTGAATTTAAAATCGAAGTTTGATAGTATTTTAACCTTAATTGTAAAGGACGTGAATTATTTACTTTAGTAATATTAAACTCTTCTTTTAATAAAATTGTAGCTTTACTTTTAGTTTTGCAATTTTCAGGATTAAATGCTAAAAATCTTCCATTGTTTTGACTTTCTTTGTAGTCTACTTTTTTAGAATTATGTTCCTTTGTTGTTCCTATTCCTGCTTTATTACAACTTGATGCTCCTTGTTCAATACTAGATTTTTCTGTATCCGCATTTATAAATTGTTCAGGCGAGGATTTTTCAAAACTTTCAGAAAAAAAAGGCTTGTGTTTAATTACAGGAGGTTTTGGAAGTATCTCTTCACTATTATTACAAGAAATAGTTACTGTTAAAATACTTAAGAAAACTGTTACGATATTTATTGATTTTTTAATCATTTTAAACTTGTTTTTAATATTTGTTTCAATGATATGTCGCAGTAAAAAGAATACACCCTTAGTTTTTTTTAATTTTTTTAAATAATGTAAGAAGAATACAAATCAGTTTTTTATTAAATACACTATGAAATGATTAAGAACTATAAAAATTCGTTTCCTTATAAATAGTTATTAGGTTTTGATTTATAGTGTTTTATAGTAATTAACTTAAAGTGTATTTATTTTTGAGAAGACCTTACAATTTTTTAAATTATTATAAAGCTATATTTTGAGTAGTTTTTTCCATAACTAATTTGTTCTTTCCAATTTGTTAAATTATCAATTTCAATTTTTAAGAATGTAATTAGTTTTAAAAAGCAAATTGGAGCATTAAAAAGTTTAATACTTTAAGAAAGCTATTTTTAACTAGTATTTTTATTTTTCGAGACTAAGTTTAGTATGTTATAGCGCTAATTAACATTATTTTTTTATAATGTTATACAAACTAAAATTTATATTAATTATTGAGTTTGGAAAGTTTGTATATATAAGTTTATTTATAATAAATATGCAACAAATAGTTTTTTCAATATTCGTCTTCTTATTTCCATTTAAGATAAATAACTTTTATTTAATTTATGTTGTTATTTTTTGTAAGCTGTTATTGTTTGATTCAATTTTTTTACCGCACATCCTTTGTTTATTTAGTAATTAGATTGTCTACGAATTATTTTTAAGTATTTAATTATAGTTTTTTATTATCGTTAATTTATTATCTATAGTTTTTTTATATATAGATTTGAATTAAATCAATTAATAATATAAAAATGAAGAAAATTGTATTCAGCCTATTGGCTTCTATGATTCTTTTATCTTGTTCTAGTGAAAAGAGGCAAAGTGATAAGAAAGAAGCGGGGGGCTGTCCTTTTGGTTTTGATAAAGGGCATAAGAAAGAACAGATCTCTGAGAGAAAACTAAACAAAGATTGGTGGCCCAATAAACTAAATTTAGATGTTTTGGCTCAAAATTCTGAACTAAGTAATCCTATGGGGGAAAAGTTTAACTATGCAGATGAATTTAGTAAGTTAGACTACAAAGCATTGAGATCAGATTTAACAAAATTGATGACGGATTCTAAAGATTGGTGGCCAGCAGATTATGGCCATTATGGCCCTTTATTTATTAGAATGGCATGGCATAGCGCAGGTACTTATCGAACAGGCGATGGAAGAGGAGGAACAAGAATGGGATTACAACGTTTTGCTCCACAGAATAGTTGGCCTGATAATGGTAATTTAGATAAGGCAAGAAGGTTATTATGGCCGATAAAACAAAAGTACGGGAAGAAAATTTCATGGGCAGATTTAATGATTTTAACTGGAACTGTTGCTATTGAGTCAATGGGATTAAAAACCATAGGTTTTGCAGGAGGGAGAGAAGATGTTTGGGTTCCACAAGAAGATGTTTATTGGGGTTCAGAATCTGGATGGTTAGAAAGTAGAAGACTTAATGAAAAAGGTGAATTGGATTTAGAAATCGAGAATCCGTTAGCAGCTGTTCAAATGGGGCTGATATATGTAAACCCAGAAGGTCCCAATGGAAACCCAGATCCCTTAGCTTCTGCAAAAAATATTCGAATTTCTTTTGATAGAATGGGAATGAATGATGAAGAAACAGTTGCGTTAATTGCTGGAGGGCATACTTTTGGAAAAACACATGGAGCTAGTGCTGTTGAACATGTGGGTGCTTCGCCTGAGGCTGCAGGAATTGAAGAGCAGGGCTTAGGATGGAAGAGTAGTTATAAATCAGGTAAAGGAAAAGATGCCATCACTACTGGACTAGAAGTTATTTGGACTCCAACACCTACAAGATGGAGTCATGCTTTTTTGAATACGCTACTCAATAATGAATGGGAATTAACTAAAAGTCCAGCAGGAGCTCATCAATGGTCAGCTAAAGGAGTTGGAGAAGTTTTTCCTGATGCATTTGATAAAAATAAACGACATAGACCAACCATGTTAACATCTGACTTAGCTTTAAAATTTGACCCAAAGTATAAAAAGATTTGTCAAAAATTTTTAGACAATCCTTTGTCTTTTGATGCTGCTTTTGCAAAGGCATGGTTTAAGTTGACACATAGGGATATGGGACCAAAAACAACCTATTTAGGAAATGACATACCTGAGGAGGACTTTATTTGGCAGGATCCAATACCCGTTTCAAACGGAAAAGTAATTTCTAAAAAGAATATAACTGAGTTAAAAAAGATTATTTTAAGCTCAGGAATTCCAGCAAACCAATTGATAGAGACGGCTTGGGCTTCGGCATCTTCATTTCGCGGATCTGACAGAAGAGGAGGTGCTAATGGAGCAAGAATCCGTTTAGAGCCTCAGGTTAATTGGGAAAGCAATAATCCTAAACAATTAAAAAAAGTATTAGCTATATATGAAGAAATACAGTCTAATTTTAATAAAAAAAATACCCTAAAAGTATCTCTCGCTGATTTAATTATACTAGGTGGTTCTGCAGCTATTGAAATAGCAGTAAAAAAAGCAGGATATACAATGGAAGTACCATTTATTCCAGGAAGAATGGATGCCACTCAAACACAAACAGATGTTAATTCTTTTGCAGTTTTAGAGCCAATAGCCGATGGGTTTAGAAATTATCAAAAGAAAAAATATACGTTAAAAACTGAGGAGCTGCTAGTGGATAAGGCACAATTACTAAAGCTAACAGTTCCTGAGATGACTGTCTTAGTAGGTGGAATGCGTGTGTTAGATGCAAATTTTAATAATTCTAAAAATGGGATATTTACTCAACGACCAGGAGTGTTAACAAACGATTTTTTTAAAAATCTTTTAGATATGCGAATAAAATGGTCACCTGTTTCTGAAGATAAATTAGAATTTAAAGGAATAGAGAGAGGTACTGACAAATTAGTATGGACAGCAACAAGAGCCGATTTAATTTTTGGCTCTAATTCTGAGCTTAGAGCAGTCGCTGAAGTATATGCTAGTGATGATGCTAGAGAAAAATTTGTAAAAGATTTTATAGCAGCTTGGACAAAAGTGATGAATTTAGATCGATTTGATGTTAAAATATAAAAATTACTTAATCTTTATTTTTAAGTTTTAAGTATTTGATAATTAGGATTTAATGAAGCGATACAAAATTTGTATCGCTTCATTTTTTATATTTAAAATAAAGAATTGTATTTTTACGGCATCTGTTCAAAATGGGGATGTAGCTCAGTTGGCTAGAGTGTTTGACTGGCAGTCAAAAGGTCGCGGGTTCGAGCCCCGCCTTCTCCACAAAAAACTCTTATACTTTATAAGAGTTTTTTTTATAAAATGTTAATAAATTATATATCAACATTTTTTCTCTGTGATTTGAAAAATAAGATGATTTTTTTTCAGTATCCACGTTTTTTAATTCTAACAACCATATTTATTTTAATTAGTTAATGTTTTGAAAAAAGTAGCTATCCTTTTAAAAATAGCGACTATCATACAATAAAAATAATTACGTTTGGGCTGAATATATAGGCTATTCAAGAATCTATAGCACAGAATAAAAATCAAATTAAATATTATTTTTATGCAAAAAGGTAACTTAATTAAATTTGGAACCGAATCGATGACTACAGGAGCAGCAACACTTCATCATAAGGTTGTTTGGGAATCTAGTACAGGTAATTTAGAAGATCTTTCTCATATTAAAACAAGAGAAAGAGTTGTTTGGGATTCTGCTCCTATTGAGTTTGGCGCACCTATAGAATATCAAAGATCAGCATTCCATAATGGATTAGGTACTAATGGAGCAAATTCAGGTTTTGCTTCTGATGATCACTCGATCGTTCCACCTGAATTTAAATATCAGCTAGCTACTGATGGAGAATCGAAGGTTTGGAAAATGAAACAACAATATGAAATGCAGATAGACGGAGGTGATTGGGTACCGATACCTGATGCAGTGTTTGAAATTACCCGCTGGTTTGAAAGAAAAGGAAAAGACTTGATAGCTTATACCGCAAAAAGAAGAGTTGCGGGTGTTGAAGGCACAATGCATAGGGCAATGGTTAAGGTCCCCGGTTGGTTTAAATAAAAAAGTATTTTTATTTATAAAACATAATCAAGAAAGCTATTTTTCAAGCGCTTACTTGATTATGTTTGCTCTTAAAATTATTAAAAGAGCTGATTTTTAAGTGACTAGAGAAATTCTATTTTATGGTAATTGACTTTGTTATTCTCTATTTTAATCAACTTTCTAATTATTTGATTTTTAGTGTAAAAAAAGCATATAAAAGGACCAGAAATTAATGTATTATCTAAATTTAAAAGTTCCCCGTTAACAAGTTTTGTTTTAGTGACTACCTTTTGACCTGAAAGGTTATACACCTCTATATCGAGATTATCTATGGTTTTATCATTAGAACGATATTTAAGGGTATTATTGGAAATCTCAAATATAACTTCCATCACAGAAGAAGAAGCATCGATGAGAGTCTCTAAAAACTTTCTTTGATTAGTGTAACTTACAAACTTTGTATGACTATCAATTTGAAAAATTTGACGACTTACAGCTATTCTAGCACCGTCAGGATAATTTGTATGAATTTCATAAAGAGACCTATTTGATTTTGTTTTTAAAGTATTGAGATTGGATCCGTGTCCCTGAAAGTAAATCTTTAATGTTTTTAGTTCATTATTTTCACAATTCAAAACATTAAGATTTTTATTAGGTCTTATATCCAAAATTTCAATTTTATTGTTAGCACAACTCAAATATTTTAATTCTTCATTATTACTAGTGTCGAGATTTGTTATTTCGTTGTTGTTACACAGAACAGATTTTATTTTTAAATTATTTGACATGTCAAGAAAGCGTAACATATTATTTGAAATATGTATTGTTTCCAGCTCTGGAAGTTCTGCTATATTTAAATTTCGTAATCTATTATTACTTAGTTTTAAAAACCGTAGGTATTCAGAAGAGGGAAGTTTTAATAAACGAAGTTTATTTCCACTACACGACAAATATTTCAGATTAGCATTATGTTTTATTTCAAGGTAAATGAGATCGTTATTATCGCAGACTAATATTTGTAGTTTTTGATTTAAAGATAAATCTGTGTGCCTAACTTTATTACCAGAAAAATCAAGATATTTTAAATTTGAAAACTCTTGAATGCCCTCAAGTGATTTTATGTTTTTATTCGAAATATCAAGGTTGACAAACTTAAGAGCTTCAATATTAGTGATTTCATTATCGTTGTTTTGATTTATTGAAGATTGAAGTAAATATTTTTTAAAGTTTACATCTGGAATGTCAATAGGGTACACATATTGAGAATAACAGTCTGTTATAATTGTTATTTTTGCTATAACTAAAAATAGCTTTAATTTTTTCATTTTAAAGAATAAATTGGATAATATGTTATTGTTGGAAGGGGTTTGGAATTATTATAATGTTATTAAAACATCAAAAATCGAAAAATATAGCCTTATAATGATGACCTACACTAGGTTCTAATATTTGCCACAAAAGTAATATGTTTTTATGGGATGAAAGTATATTTCGTTCAAAAAAATAACCTTTAAATAAATAAAAAACCAATGAATTAAAATTTAAAATGTTACGTTATTATTATACTATATGTTCAGATTTGATAATGAATATTTAATAGATTAAGATAGCTTAATTTGATAAAACAATTAATATTAATAGAGAAATTAAAAACAAAAAGGTAGTCGAGATAATTACGTTTGTGGAATTCTCTTTATTTCTAATTGAGCCATTTTGAATTCCTCACAGGTATTAATGTTTCTTATCAAATTATCATCAACCTCAATAACTTTAATGTCAGTGTTGATAAGCATTTTTCTCGGACAAGAATAACCTTGAGCTAGGTATTGCAATAGTTTACCATACGCTTTGGGTTCATAAATAGTTACCAAAGGTTCAGGAAACTCTTTGTTTTTTCCTTTGATAGTTGTGGCAATTTTACTGGGATCTCTATTTTCTAGTAAAAGTTGAATAATCTCTTTATTTATAAAAGGAATATCAGTGGCTAAAACAAACCAAGCAGTATTGGGTTTTTTTTGAAAAGCCGAACAAATGCCTCCGAATGGACCTAAGTTGAGAAAAGTATCATTAATTTCATTAGTTTTATTAGTAGAAGGTGAAATATTTCCTACGGAAAAAAAGGTTTCTAGAGAACATTCTTTAAATAAATCTTTAAGGTGTTCTTTTTGTGGTTTTCCATAATAGTTTAATGTAGATTTATCCATCCCCATTCGAGTACTCTTACCACCAATTAATACCAGTCCTTTTACAGGAGCAATGTTATCTTTTATAATACTTTCAATATGATTTGTAATTCCATCCACATCTTTAATATCGTAGCATTTTATTTTTTTTATTTTGGGAAATTTTTCTACTAGGCAGTCAAAGAAATGAGTCTCTTTGTTTAGTTTAATTATAAAAGCAATATTAGTTATTTGAGACAATCTTTTTTGAATTGAAGCTTCTTTTTCACCGTCTAGAATAATAATTTGTTTTTTGCCTGGATAATGATTTCCATTTATAAAAACTAAATCATGGTTGTAAAACTGTAATCTTTGCTCGTATTTGTTATGGTGAGAACTAGTGCTTATTTTAAGGTTTCCTTCATAGTGGAAAGTATATTCCGTTAATATATTTTCATCAACGTTTTTGGCATGAGATGCATCAAAGTATCCTAAATTGAAATACGTAAGTTTTTTACTTATTATATAAATTAAATTGCTAATAGTAGTGCATTTAGTACCCAAAATAGCAATTTCATTAGGAGCAAAATTATCGTTATTTTTTTTACTTAACAGAGCATGTTTATGGTGTTGTTGCATTTTAGAGTATCGCTAGGCGGTTTAAATTACGCACGGTTTTGTGCTTTTTAAAGGTACAAATTTTAATATAATAAAATGCTTTTGAAGAAGACTACCTTAAAAGACTTATACGATTAATATTTTGAGTTGCGATATTTATTTAAAAAATAACAGCTGTGTACAATATTTAAGATCTATTAACAGTCAAAGTTAAAAGTATATCAGTTAGTATTTATAATGACCTCACTTTACTTTATAGCTGAATTATTTTGTAATAATTTCAAATTATAAGCGGTATTAAATATTTGTTAATTTTTTTCAAAAAATTGAAAAACAAATTATCTTCACGTAATAAAATAAAATAAAAAATGATTAAAAAATTTAAAAAACTATCAACACCTTGGTTGATAGTATTAGCGTTGGTAGCTACATCTTGTAGTGATAACTTATCAGAGAATGTTCCTAATACCAATGAAATTGGCCAAAGCCTAATTTTTCAAAAAGGTAAGGGAGATAATAAAAAGAATCTATCCAATTATGTAAACAAAGTAGCCGTGTTTACAACACAGAGAGATGACGATCATGGTTCTAGTCTATATTTGGTTACTAACGAGTGGGTTTTTAGATGTTCAGGAAACACTAATGGACGTGAAGCAGAGACTTTTGGAAGAAAACGTGCTATAACGTACACAAAGCCAGGAGCAAAGTTTGATTTTCCAGCTATTGGCTTATCACCAGTTGAGGGAGGGCACACAGGAAATCCTGTTTCGTTTGTGTTAAATGATGATGGTAAAATTCCTGCAGAAGCTCCAAAAAATTGGAATGAAAAAAATGGAGTTTCATGGAAAACAGCTGTAATAGAAGTTTTTGCTGCACAGGCTGCGTCATATACAAGTGTAGGGAAAAACGGTCGATTTAGTCGTAAAGTTGGAGATCCTGTATTTAAAGAAGATTAGATCAAAACTATTGTCTTTTTAGTTTTCAACTAATTGATAGTTAATGATTATAGAAAAAGATTCAATAAGGTCTCTTAATGCTTCAAAAATTTATTAGGAGACCTTATCTAAAGTGATTTTTTGTTTTTTGATTATACTTAATCCATGAAATTTTGCTTGGTAATTTTTAAATCAAATTTTTATTGTTGGCAAAGTAATAATGGTATAATTATTTCTACAAAATAGGCCATCTATAACACTTCTATTTTTTAATAAAATCCTTGTTATTCTTCTCAATTAGAGAATGCTTTTGATGTTGTCATATCGAGAGCATAGCTAATTGTTATGATACTATTATAGTATCTGCGTTAGGTAAAATTATTGGATTCTATATTCTGTAGATTAAAATCACTTTTTATGAAAACGATACTGACTTGTTGGTTACTAAAGTATTAATACTAAAAATTACAACAGATAACTTTATAAAACAATAAGTTTTTACAAATTGATTTTTAATACTTTTTTAAAGTATTCTAGTTTTAGAATTCGTGATTACATTATCTCAAAAAACCTCTTTATAATGTATGGTCTTTTTTAATTAATATTTAAAAAAACTATTTTTTAAAGTCAGATGCACCTCCCTTTTTTTCAACAAGCTTCACTTCTTTAATAATCATTTTTTGATTAAAAGCCTTACACATATCATAAATTGTTAAACAAGTAGCTGAAACTCCTGTAAGTGCCTCCATTTCAACACCAGTTTTTCCTTCAATGCTAACTTCACAAGTGACTTTAATTTGCGTGGCATCGATTACAGAAATATCAATATCAACTCCGTTAATTAATAAGGGATGACACATTGGTATAATATCGGATGTTTTTTTTACGGCTTGAATTCCTGCAATAATGGCTGTTTGGAAAACAGGTCCTTTTTTAGTGATGAGTTCTGAATTGGTAAATTGATTGATGATTTCTTTTCCTAAAAACATGGTCGCTTTAGCTATTGCCTTTCGTTTAGTGACTTTCTTTTCAGAAATATTCACCATTTTAGGATTGTTTTTTTTGTTTATATGTGTAAAGTTACTCAACTTAAATCTATAAATTTTACGGTAAAACTTTTTTTACTTTTATTGTCTATTACTTTTTAATTTTTGAATTCATTGAATTCATTGAATTCATTGAATTCGTTTTTGACAAAACCTAAAATTAGATATTTATGATGAGATTTTAATTAAAAGAAAATAAACATTTTTACAAAATTCAAAATTCAAAACTACGATAGCGATGTATAGGAAAAACGTGCCCTTTTTTGTATGATAGTTCTTTTTGTTTTGGAAGCTCTATAAAACCATCCGCTGCTGTTAGGCTAGCTAAGTCACCAGAACCATTTCCTTTGACAGGATAGGCGATTAATTGACCATCTTTAAGTTGTAAATTTACTTGTAAAAAATATGTTAAATTAGGTTTAAAATCAACATTTTCACCTAAAATAGCGGTTAAAGAAACAGGAGCTATGTTCATGCTATAATAGTACCATGAATAAAAATAAACCATACAATTTACATAGGTAGATATTGGATTTCCAGGAAAAGCAAAAACAAAAGTATTTTTCTGCGTACTTTTTTCTGTAGTATTGGTGTTTTCATTAGAATTATGAGTGTCATTGAAGGTAGTTCCCATCCAAAAAGGTTTACCTGGACGCTGTGAAACTGTATGAAATAATTTTTGAACACCTAAGCTCTCTAAAACTTCAGGCAAAAAATCGTATTTTCCCTTACTAACAGCTCCGCTAAATAATAAAACATCATACTGTTTAAGGTATGTTGCTATTTTTGAATTCAGTACTTCCTTTTGATCTGTTAGGTGTGCGTTTTCTGAAGGAATATTTAATTTTTCAAGGAGAGAAACGAGAGTATAAACATTACTTTTTCTGATTTGATGGTCCAAAGGAGTTTGATTAACCTCTATTAATTCGTCACCCGTAGAAACGATCATTATTTTTGGTTGCTTTGCCACTTTAACCGTTGTCTTTCCAACCGTGGCTAAAACACCAATTTCTGCAGGGGATATAATAGTGTCTTTTTTAATTAAAACGGTTTCTTTCAATTTGTCTGAACCCTGATGGTGTATATTTTGTCCTTCTTTAATTTCATCAACTATTACGGAAGCCATTAACGTGTTTATAGAGATATCTTCATAACGGATAACGGTATCAGTATTGTGAGGAAGTACAGCTCCTGTCATTACCTCATAGCAGTGTGCCGCATTCTCCATAGTCTCTTGAACCGTTCCAGCAGGTTGAATTCCTTCAATTTTAAAATCGCGAACGCCGTATTTAAAAAATCGATAATTAACAGCAATACCATCCATGGCTACTCTATTAAAAGGCGGAAAATCTCTATCGGCAACAATATCTTCCTTTAGAACTCTTCCAACAGATTCTATAAATGGAACCTCTTCAATACCAAAATCTAATTTATGTTTTAATACAATTTGTTTAGCTTCTTTTACTGTGATCATTTTAGTATAAGTTTCATAGAAAAAACAAAGTTAAGGTATTCTGGTAAACAAGTCTAGGAATGGCGAAAATAGAAATCGAACTATGAAGTAACTATAGATTATATTACCTTATAAAATTTAAGATTACCGCTGTAAAACGATTTTTTCCTTTTTATTAGAGGAGAAAAAGAAACGGTAGCCAATTTATGTAAAGAGAACTATATTTTTGCAGCAATTTTAAATGTAAATGTGTTTATAGAAAATAATTATTTGGTGTGTGATGCTAAATTTTTTTACAGTTTAAATTAGTAAATATCAAAAAACTACAAATTAATATCTGTAGCTATCCTCCAATAGTACTCATGCTTTCAGACACTTTGCCTTGTGTCCTATTAGCTTCTGCTATAAAGCCGTTTTCAGGTTTTTCTTTTACAAGTTTTAAAAACAATATTTTTAATTCATTGTCACTAGCACCTTTCCTCAAAAAATCTCGAATATTAAAAATACCGTCATCAAACAAACAATTTTTTAACGCGCCAGTTGAGGTAATTCGAATGCGATTACAATCATTGCAAATGGTTCTTGTAAAGGCTGGAATAATCCCTATAGTACCCTTAAAATTTTTAACCTGATAGTTTTTAGAGGTACTGGATTTTTTATCTAGAATTTTATCAATTTTAAAGGCTGTTTGTATTTCTTGTAAAATTCTTATTAGGTTCCATTGTTCTTTCCACTCTCTTTGACCACTTCCATTAAAAGGCATTTCTTCTATAAAGCGAACGTCTATGTTTTTGGTTTCGGTAAGTTTTACAAAATCAACAATCTCATCAGTATTAAAACCTGACTGAACAACTACATTTAACTTTAAATGCAGGCTGCTTTTTTCTAATAATTCAAGAGTTTTATAAACGTCCTCAAAAACGGCTCTTCTGGTTATTTTAAAAAATTTACTAGCTTGTAAGCTATCAATACTTAAGTTGATGTTTTTAACTTTTGTCAAACGTTCAATACGCTCAATATGTTTTTGAATGAGTACACCATTGGTAGTAATATTAATCGTTTTCAGCAAGTCATTAAAAGATAGCATTTCTAAGAAACTCATAAAATCTTTTCTTACAAAGGGCTCACCTCCTGTTAATCGGACTTTTGTAACTCCCAATTCTGTAAGGACTCTAATAATTCGATACATTTCTTTGTAGGTTAGCAACTCATTTCTTGGAACGATGGCTATTCCTTCTGCCGGCATACAATACTGGCAGCGTAAATTACACCGATCCGTAACGGCTAATCTAGCGTATGTTATTTGACGCCCAAAATTGTCTATTAATGACTGCATAAAACAAATATAACAAATTCAAAACCGTTGATTTTATCGAGCAATCAAAGAAGTTATCGACTTTAAAGAAACAATAAAGAGCCATCGAGTATAATTGTATGACTATTCATTTAAAATGGTAAGTTCAAATTCACTAGGCGCTAATGTTAAAATTCATTTCATTGTTTTTTTACTTGAAGTAACATCTCGATAACCATCACTATTAATATATCTAAAAGCATTTCCTACCAAAAATATAACCACGTGTGTCTGAACATTAATTGCTACGGTGAATCACTATTAAGCTTCTAGTAGGTGCGTTTTTAGTATAATAATTGCAATTGTATTTTTCATTATTTAGACTATTATTTTTGTTTTCGCATTAAGTAAGCTTTACTTCTAAATCATTGTTATGAGAAATTATTTTTTTACTTGATTTTCCATATCATAAAGCAATGTTTTTTTAACTCTTCCACTTTTTCTATCAGATAAAAAAGTAATGATGTTTGTAATAATTGAAATGAATACACTTTTATGTTCTAAAATAAAGTCCATATGGTTTTCAGCTGTATATTCTTATCTGAAATTAATTTGTCGTTTTAATAGCAAACTCACTACTTGTTATATTTGGTATAATGAGCATAGCGCTCATTTCTAAAAGTAAAAAGAGGTTATTAAATTTAAATTAGCTTTGTGTTTTCTGTTAGTAAATTATTTTTTTGCGATTAATGCAAATAAAGGTGATTTTATTCTCCATAAAAAAATAATATAAATTGTAACTTGCAATTTGAAAAAAGAAGGATTGCTGAGATAAAAATTGCCAAATAAATCACTTCTTACATAAGAAAACAATTGGGTTTTTGATTTTTTTCAAAGACTTTAAAAAAATATAGCTAAAAAAGATGGGGTTTCATTTTTTTACAGAAGTAAATACACTACGGATTCAAATTAAAGAGAATACACATGAACATCTGCATGCGAATGGAGATTTAGAAGAATTCAATGCGTATAATCAATTTTTGAAAGCGAAAAAACGCAAGCACATTCTCTGTGAAAAATCACTTATTTTTTAGAAGAGTATAAACAGGATATATATAATACAGTGACACATTGAATTGTATTATTATAAAACCAAATATATGAAACATACGGTGGCCTTTAGTTTATTATCACTACTCATATTTTCTTCTTGCACTTCCCAGCAACAAAAAGGGAAGTATGCTAGTTATTTTAAAAATACTTGGCAAGAGCAATACTTAAATGGACCTGTTAAAATGCAGCGTCAGGTTTTTAATTATGCGAAATCTAAAGATAACCTGCCAAAAGACAGTTTGTATATGTTTAATGCGGTTTTTACCGTATTACCTGTGGGGAATTCTGGTTATAGTTAATTCGATAGGTATGGTATTACCACTAAATTTCATCCTTTAAGAGGGCGATTGAATCGTTCGGTTCCTTATGATTCTGCTGTAGTAAAACATAAAGAAGGAAATATATATGTATATATAGAAAAGTATTTTAAAGATGATGTAACGAAAAAGGTAGAATACAGGCAACAGTTTCCAATAAAAAAACATGTATTTAATCCTTATAGGGTGCATTTAAATTATTATTCATACCAACCCTACTATTTTTATGTAAAAAAAGACAGTACGGCAAAAAGGCAGGTCAGAGCATATCGCTATAACCTAAATAGTGATGGAGCAATAAAAGAAGAGATAGGAGTTACCTTATGGGATAGAAATTTAGATGATATAATAGAAGAAGAAACAATAGATTATAAGGCTATTTACAATTATAATGAAAAGAACCAATTAATCAGTAAAAACTATACTGAGTTGGGTCATGTACCTGGTCTTCCAGATCATGACGCTGAATTTTATGATACGGGGTATAAAACTCCTTTTGAAGCATATACTTATGATGAGAGAGGTAATTTAACGTCATTCCGCTTATATACCGATGAAGATAAAAGTAAAAGAAGAATAGTTGCAAAAGAAGAATATAAATACAACGAGCGAAACAATTTAATATGGAAAAGAAAATGGGCAACTTTTGTATATGGAAGTCATTTTAAATTGATTAATGATTTAGAATTCAATAAAAAAGGAGATGTAGCTAAAGTAACCACCTTTGAAAACGATGGAAAAACGGTACACCTTTGGTATCGTTTTGAATACTTTGGATATGATGAATACGATAATTGGACGGGGTTTTTCGTGTATTTAAAAGATAGTAAAAAACCTTTCGGTACAGGAAAAAGAATACTTGAATATTATAAAGAAGAGAAAGAATAAGGAACCAATTAATAGATATGTACACCCAACAATTGTATTGTTATTTTATTGCAGTAGCCAGCATAGCGCTGCTCATAGGCTGTTCAACCCCTAAAGTAAGTACTGGAAAATATCAGAGTATTTATAAACATTCGGAGAGTGACCATTATTTAAGCGGCCCTGTTAAAATAGCACGTTCTAAAATGACTGTTTATAAAAAAAACGATCCTGAATTTCGAAAAAAAAATTCCCTTTATTTTAACCCTTATGGTAATCTTAATGTTATTGGGTTAACTGGATATTTTGAGTTTGATAAAAATGGTGTCGAACAGGTACATTATAGATTAGAAGACTCCCTAACAGAGCCATTTCCTGCAAAAGAAACAAAGGACAAAAAAACCTTGCTAAAAATACGTTTGGAAGTTCAGGATACTGCAGAGATCAAAAAGAAAATACAGTTTAAGCAAAATTTACAACCTAAAAAATTTGTGTTTAACCCTTATCGGGTGCGTTATAAAAACGATTCTTATACTTTAAGTACTGTAATTATCGATAAAGATAGCTCTTACAAGAGACTAGCTATTGGTTATGACTATGTACTAAATAGTAATGGTACAATTCAACAAGAAATATCGAAAAAGTTGTGGGATAATAATTTAGATGGATTTGTGGATGAAAAAGAACACAATTATATAGCTACCTACTCCTACAATGACAAACAGCAACTAATACGAAAAACCTATGACGCAATAGCTTATTTAAGGTATGAAGATCACGATCATCTTAAGTTTGATACTAGTTTTCCGTTAGAAGAGTACACCTATGATGAGGTAGGTAACTTGGCAACAGTTACCGTATATTCTATGGTAAAACGAAATGGTGAAATTTTGAAAGAATTTGCCTACCACAAGGAAAAGTATTTTTACGATGAAAATAACCAACTCATACATAAAAAAGTCAATTCTGGTCACGGAGGTGGGTTTATGAATAAAAATTGGAAATTCTATAATGAATTTTTCTTTACCGACAAGCAAGAGGTTGCCAAGGTGGTTTCTTATGAAAGTGATAGAAAAACAGTGTATGCTACCTATTATTTTAAATACGAAGGGCATGATGCCTATGATAACTGGACCAAATGCTATTTTTATTTTGGAGATGAAAAAGAACCTTTCGCAGAAGTAAATCGAATTATAGAATATTATAAAGAAGAGAAAGAATAAGGAACCAATTAATAAAAAATTATGAATGAAAAACAAACCTTTTCAGGTACCTATCAAGTAGGAAATAACTCAGAAAAAGAGTTTGAGATAACGTATAACAATTCTCCTGAAAAAGAAGAAAATACAGCACAGCTTTTAAAGTTGCTCAATAGCCCATGGCAATTAATTAAAAACGGCGGTAAGTTTGGTGTAAACAGTGTAAAGCGCTTTTTTACCGTGTTGTTTTTATTTGGGGCTTGCAATACAATACTGTTTTTTTATGCTTTAGCCACACTTTTTGGCTCAGGCTTTGCTTTTGGAAAATTAGCGTTTGTATTTTTAGTACTTATAATTGGTGTAGCACTTACTGTTTTTGCAAGCTATAAAACCTACCAGTACGTTGTTATAGATACCATTCGTGTAATTTATGAAAACCTAGCCAGCTTGTTTAAAAAATTAACGGATTTATTAGTGGATAAAACCGAAGCTGTTTTTGATGGAAAAGTAAACCTAAACTCCCAACAATTTTCAAAAGCCATTGATATTGGAAAAACAGTACACCAAACCTATAGCGGATTGCCTAGTTTTTTAAGAAAAGGTATTGTGTTAATTCTGAATAAAATTCCGTTAGTAGGAATGCTTACAGAGTTAAAAGAAGATATTGCTTCGGGAAATAAAGCTGAAGCAAGTACTAAGCTTTATACTAAAATGGATGATTTTATCACCGAAACCGTATTTGGTAACAACAATACCAAATGGATTTGGTGGTTATTGCCTTTAAATATTATAGGGTTAATAGTCCTGATAAAAATAAAAATTGGTTAATCAATAATAAAAAGTCAAAGAGATTTATACTCTTGGAAGTAACAAAAAAGTAAGTAAAAGTAAAAAAGAGAATAATTAGCATAAAAAGTAAACAAATGAAAAAAGTAAAAGGAATACTAGCAAGTTTTATCTTGATAACCATTGTATTATCATGTAGCTCAAATGATGACGAAGCAAACCTATCAAACAATTGCGGTGATTTTAAAGAGCAAACAGCACAAGGAAATTTTCGAGGCAAGAGTTTTACAGTAAAGGGAGGCACTTATAAAAAGGTATTCGATGATTACAGTTTTACCTTATTTATTTATGAAGAAACAAGTGGTGATCCATGTTTTGTCCCACAGTTTAACGAAGGACAAGATGTAATTAATATTACTTTAAGTTCAGCGGAACCACAATCCATAACAATATCTAATACCGGTCAATCAGGTACTGATATGTTAAGTTTTATTAGAACAACGCAAGATTCAAATGGAGCATCAATTGATTCTGAACTATCAGAATGTGGCACCATTGAAATTATATCTGTGGATAGTACAACCAAAGCTTTAAAAGGTCGAGTAGTAGCCAAAGGTGTTCAAGGGAGTGAAATTAATGGAAACTTTACATTGCAATTATGTGAATAATTGAGATGGTTTTGTTACCCATGTAGTTTCTAAATAAAAAGAAACTGTTCATATGGGAAATATTTATAAATAACTAATCATAGAGGGAGATAGAAATTACACTGCTTTTTTATGTGTTTAACTGTTGTTTATGATTAGAGAGTTAAAGTAAAACAATTAGTTCTAGAATTAATTGATAAAAAATAAGCCTGTTGGTATTGCTGTATTATATACATCCAGAATCGACACGGCATTAGAAATTGAAAAAATAATTACCTATGGAAAATAGTATGTACCCATCATTGAGTGAGCTTTTACCGATAGAGAGAGAACCCACTGGCGCTCGTTTATAACGAGTGACTAACCTAAATAGCGTTTGCAACGCCAACAAAAAAAATAAAAGACAAGCAATGTCAGAGAAATACAAAATAATAGATAGTTCCAAGCCCACTTTTATAACCTTAACATTAGTAGGTTGGGTAGATTTATTTATACGGCCTATTTACAGCCAAGTCATAGATAACTCATTAAACTACTGTATTTCAAACAAAGGTTTGCAAGTTCATGCATATGTATACATGACCAGTCATTTGCATTTAATTGTATCATCAGTAAAAGAAGAGTTACAAAACATAGTAAGAGATTTTAAAAAATTTACGGCAAAAGAATTCATAAAAATAATAAAAGAACACCCGGAAAGCAGAAGAGAATGGTTGTTAAATAAGTTTAAATATGAGGCAAAAAGAACTCAAAGAGCAAAGAATTATAAAGTATGGCAAGACGGTTTCCATCCAGTACTATTAGATACTATTATGAAAATAGAACAGCGTGTAAACTACATACATAATAATCCAAAAGTAGCAGGATTTGTATACCATGAAAGAGATTGGGTAAATAGTAGTTATGCAGTTTATGAAGAAGATAACAAAGAAATGAGTCATGTTAAGGTAACTGCTTTATGGTAGGCTCGTTGCGTTGTAGTAATATAGGTACTCGTTACAAACGAGCACCAGAGCTAGTTAGGGGCTACAGTTATACAGGTACTCGTTACAAGCAAGAACCAGAGTGTTGTACCAGAGGGTACAATAACTAATTAAAAAAATTTGAATCAACTATAAAAAATAAAAAGACAACTAAAAATTATGAAAAAACAACTAATATTTCTAATAGCGTTATTGTTTAGCGTAATATTAATAGCACAAGAAAAGAAAGTAGCCGTAGTTACTTTTTACTCCGACAAAATGATCGGTTTTAGCGACCTTGTAGGAAAAGGAAATGAAATACTCGCTACCAAAATTGCCGATTTAAAAAACAATCCAGATTTTAATCTTACACCTATTTTAGAAAAATTTCATGACAAATTTTTTAATGAATACTCGAAAAAATTTCCATTCGAATTGTTAAGAGAACAAGAAGTTTTAAAAAATGAAGCCTATAAAAACTACGACTTGAGCAAGGTAGAAGAACGAGAAGTAATGCTTGATAATTATGAGATTTATCCAGAGTATAAATATATAAGTGAATCTTGGTTTAAAACTGATGGAGAAAAAGCCATGACAGCTATTTTTAAGGATAAAGCGGATGGAACCATGTATGTAAGAATTCATTTTGACTTGGTAAAAGGTTTTGGAATTGGCGGAACAGGTAGTGTAAAAATGAGAGTATATGCCAGAATAGCACTTTTGAATGATGAAGGAAAACAAATTTTAGCGATTAACGAAAGTGCACAATCTAAAAAAACAGGTGCTATGGTTGCAGGAATTCCAGTGATAAAGCCAAAAAAACTATTACCCATGTGCGAAAGTGCGTTAGAACGTTTATTAAAAGATTTAGACAAACGTTTACCAAAACTGGTTAAAAAAACGAATAAAAAACTGTAAAAACAAAACAATCAATTAAAACAATTAAAAATGAAAATATTAAAAGGAATACTAGCTAGTTTTATCTTTATAACAAGTGTAGTATCATGTAGTTCAAGTGATGATGAAGCAAATACATCAAAAAATTGTGGTGATTTTATAAATCAAGAAGCTAAAGGAAAAGTAAAAGGCTTTGACTTTACCAACCAAGGAGGTACCTATACCTTAATGCCAAATAGAGAATATAACTGTACCATTCGAACAAAAGAAGTAACTGGGGGATCTTGTTTTTTTCCTGAATTTGATCCGTTTAGCGAAGAACTACGAGAGGTTAAAATTTTGTTTGGGTTAAAGGAATTAAAACCTCAAACCATTACTTTCTCAGATACTGCTAATGCTGGAGGAACTCTAGAGAATACATTAAATTTTAATGCGAAACATTATGATAGCAATACAAATAGTAATTATACAGATGCAGAATTAGCTATCTGTGGAACATTGGAAATAACGGAGGTTAATAATAATAAAATTAGCGGAAAAATTATTGCAACAGGGCAAAAAGGAAGTACCATAAATGGAAACTTTACATTAGAATTATGTGAATAATAAATAATTGAGATATTAAAATAAAAGTAATACGCTTAATTTATTTTAGACAAAATTGTTTAGAAGAGTTGATGACTTATAAAAGTTCGTTTTGATAGTCATCATATGATTGCGATATATTTAAAAAATAAAAAGGACTTTTTTTAAAAGTCCTTTTTATTTTTTTCTTGAAAAAACGGTTATACAATTTCCATTTTTTTAAGTAAAAAAGAAGCATTCATGTTTTTACAAATACCTTCTTTCATTTTATAATCAAAAAATAATTCGTTGTTAACTATTTCGGCATCAAAATAATAATTTTGAATTTGCTTGTATTCTTCTGCTAATTCGCACAAACTAACATCATGCGTAGCAATAATACCCGTAGATTTTGACCTCGTTAATTTTTCAATAAACTGTTTTGAACCAATCGCTTTATCTTTACTATTAGTCCCTTTTAATATCTCATCAAGAATGATGAAGTAGGTATCTTCTTTAATTTCATCGACAATAAATTTCAATCTTTTTAACTCAGAATAGAAATAAGATTCGTCATCTGTTAACGAATCAGAAGTGCGCATACTTGTAACTAGTTTTATGGGTGAATACTTAAAAGCTTTTGCACAAACAGGCAATCCACAATTTGCCATAACAACCGACAATGATAAGGTGCGTAAAAAAGTACTTTTTCCAGCCATATTTGCACCAGTTATAATAAAAAAATGTTCACTATCAAGCATAAAATCATTATCAACTCTATTTACAGGCTTTAAAAGAGGATGTCCTAAGCTAGTAGCTTCGATGGTTTGGTTTTTATTTTCAATGGCAGGAAATATGTAATTAGGATGATTAAAAACAAAATTTCCGAATGAGTTATAAGCATCAAAAAAAGCAACTACCTCAAACCATTCATTAACAACATTTTTATACTTAGCAATCCATGCTTCAGTTTTTGAAGCATTACGGATATCCCATAAAAACAAACCGTTACCAAAAACAGCAATAATTAAATTATTTCTTTGATCAAAAGCATTTAGTACATCTGAAAACTCTTTAAAAATAGAAGAAGCTTTTTTTTCTTTAATCTGTATTTTGGATTGTTTTTCTTTTAAAACTTTTGAGGTGAAATTTTCAGTTTCTATTTGCTCCAATAGTAAGTAATATTGTTTAAAAATGGCTTTAGCACTACTTGCTGAGGTATATAAACTTTGGGTTTTTTTTAAATAAAACATAGAAATTCCTAAACCAATAAAAAACCAAGTCGTTATCAAAGAAAAAGAGGCAATATTAAATACAATAAGACCGAAAACAAGGATAGATACTATTGAAAAAACTTTAGGTAGAATGATTAAAAAGGAAGGTAATTGAGATGTATAGTTCTCTATCCATAAAGAAATATTTGAAATTTGCTTTTTTTTAGGGCTAGCTAGTTGAGCGAGCATAGTGAAATTTTCTCTCCAATTGTATTTTTTAGAGAGTTCCTGTATTGCTTTCTGATAGTCTTCAATAAAATTAATAGTATTAGCTGTAAGCAAAGAAGCTAAAAGTTCTTTTCCTTTTTTGGTAGCAGTTCTATTGACATATTGAAAAAAAGAACTTTTTCCAAATAAATCGATATCGTTGCTGTAATGATGCATTGAATTTATGAATTCTTTTCCATCGGGTCGATCTACAAAATTACCTTCTAGAATAGAAATCTCTGTTTTGTTAAATGCGATTTTAAGTTCGACGTGATTTTTTTTATCTTTTAAGTTTTGGTGTTTTGAAACAAGAAAACCAAAAATTAGAACACCAATACCTCCAATGAAAAAAGGAATATTTGGAATTTGATAGGTAAAATAAATACTTATAATAAAACCAAAGAAAATTAAAGATCGAAAGATTCTAATCAATCGGATTTTTTTTTTGACTTCTACTAGTTTTTGCTCGTGTTTTTTGAGTTGATTTGCGTAATGATTATGTAGTTTTTGCATCTCTTAAAAAAACAATAAAAATACAAGTTTAGGCTAATACAGACTTCTAAAATGGGAAAAATAATAAACCATTATGTTTTTAGAAAGTTGTATTTTCGTTGCTTTCGTTTGAGTTTTTCGAATTGAAGCGAAAATTGAAAATAATGAGTGTTATTGTTAAAATATGTTTTTTGTTTTCATAACTTTTGGGAATAAAAAAGACAAAAGAGGATTTAACAGTATAATTTTTCGGCAAATTAAAAGAGTTCTTGAATGCCAACAACTTTAGAACTACAAATAAAAACATTACCAAATTTACCTGGAGTCTATCAATATTTTGATAAAGATGACGTAATTATTTATGTAGGAAAAGCAAAGAGTTTAAAAAAAAGAGTTTCATCATATTTTACCAAGAACCATGAAAATGGAAAGACTCGAATCCTCGTAAAAAAGATTGTTCGTATTGAACATATTGTTGTTGATACAGAAACTGATGCACTTCTTTTAGAAAATAATTTAATTAAAAAATATAAACCCAGATATAATGTACTTTTAAAAGATGATAAATCTTATCCATGGTTATGTATCAAAAAAGAGCGCTTTCCTAGAGTTTTTTCAACACGAAGAATCATAAAAGACGGCTCTGATTATTTTGGTCCTTATACGAACGTTAAAACTGTAAATGCTTTATTAGACCTTATAAAAGAACTTTATACGCTTCGTACTTGTAACTATGACTTGCATGAAACAAAAATACAAGCAGATAAATACAAAGTTTGTTTAGAATATCATTTAGGAAATTGTAAAGGACCTTGTGAGGGCATGCAAACCGAAGAAAGTTATGGAAATGATATTAGAGCTATTAAAAGTATTATTAAGGGTAATTTTAAAGAAAGTATAGAACAGTTCCGAAACATTATGATGTCTCTTGCAGGAGAAATGAAGTTTGAGGAAGCTCAAAAAATTAAGGAAAAAATTGAATCATTACAGAATTATCAAGCGAAATCAACGATTGTTAATCCTGCGATAAACAATGTAGATGTTTTTTCAATTATTTCTGATGAAACTCATGGTTATGCAAATTTTTTTAAAATCATGAACGGCGCAATTGTACAATCCTATACTACTGAAATAAAAAAGAAGCTAGAGGAAAGTAATAAAGATTTATTAGAGTTATTTATTGTTGAAACTAGAAATCGCTTTAATTCTTTATCAAGAGAAGTGTATGTTCCGTTTGAGGTTGATTTAGGAGAAAAAATTAAGGTTACCATTCCAAAACTTGGAGATAAAAAACGAATTGTTGAGCTTTCCATGAGAAATGCTAAATATTACAGGCAAGAACAGTTTAAGCAAATAAAAATTGTAGATCCTGATCGTCATGTGAAAAGAATAATGTCCCAAATGCAAAAAGATCTACGTTTAGGGACTGAACCTCGCCATATAGAATGTTTTGATAATTCTAATATTCAGGGAACGAATCCAGTTGCTGCTTGTGTTGTGTTTAGAGATGGAAAACCAAGTAAAAAAGAGTACCGTCATTTTAATATTAAAACGGTTGAAGGACCTGATGACTTTGCTTCAATGGAGGAAGTTGTTTTTAGAAGATATAAACGCTTGTTAGAAGAAGAAAAACCACTGCCTCAACTTATTGTTATTGATGGTGGTAAAGGACAACTTTCCTCTGCTTTAAAAAGTTTAGATGCTTTAAACTTAAGAGGAAAAATAGCAATCATCGGCATAGCAAAACGTTTGGAAGAAATTTTTTATCCAGGAGATAGTATTCCATTATATTTGGATAAGAAATCTGAAACATTAAAGATTATTCAATATTTAAGAAATGAAGCGCACCGTTTTGGAATTACATTTCATAGAAACAAACGAAGCAAAAGTGCAATTCAATCTGAATTAGAACAAATTCCTGATGTTGGAAAGCAGACGATAACCAATCTATTACGCAAATTTAAATCAGCAAAACGGGTAAAAAAGGCAAGTTTCGAAGAATTGAAAGAGGTGGTTGGCTTTTCAAGGGCAAAAAAAATTTTTCAATATTATCAAAAGAAGCAGTAATTGCCTTAATTTTCTTTAGAGCTTTAATCATTTTCAAAATTTTTAACCTCTCAAGAAAGTATGAAATACCCTTAAAAATAAAAATAAAAATGAACAAGCTGTTAATTTTTTTAATGACAACCTTGTCATTATTTTCGCAAAAACAACCTAAGGTAGGCTTAGTTTTAAGCGGAGGTGGTGCTAAAGGATTTGCGCATGTTGGTGTTTTAAAGGAACTTGAGAAAACAGGTTTACAAATAGATTATATTGGAGGAACCAGCATGGGAGCTATTGTTGGTGCTTTATATGCTTCTGGTTATTCGCCCAAACAAATTGAGGGTGTTATTAAAGAGGCTGATTTTATGAATCTTCTACAGGACGAAGTAGTTAGAGAGTCAAAGCCTTTTAGGGTAAAGCAAAATTCGGAAAAGTATGCAGTAACACTGCCTATTAGAGAGGGGGGAATTGGATTACCACTTGGTTTATCAAGAGGACAAAATGTACTTAATTTTTTAACCGAATTATTAGCTCCTGTTGATGATATAGTTGATTTTTCCAAATTACCTATTCCTTTTTTCTGCGTTGGAACTAACATAGAAACAGGAAAAGAGGTGGTTCTCGAGAAAGGGTCTTTACCACTTGCTTTAAGAGCTAGTGCTGCTTTTCCTTCGCTATTAAACCCTGTTGATATTGATGGTCAATTAATTGTTGATGGAGGTGTTGTTAACAATTTTCCTGTTGATTTAATGAGAACTAAAGATGTGGACATCGTTATTGGTGTTAATGTTCAAGGACACCTGTTGGAAAGAGAAGAATTATCTTCTGTTGCATCATTACTTCTACAAATTGTTAATTTTCAGATGTATAAAAAGACAGATGAGCAAATGAGGCTTCTTGATGTTATTCTGAAACCAAATATTTTGGAATACAATATCATTTCTTTTGATAGGAATAAAGAAATTATTAAAGAAGGAGTAAGAGTTGCTAAATCAAATAGGATTGTTTTCGATAGTATTGCAAAACTTCAAACAATTAAAAGGCAAAGACCCCAAATTAATTTGAAAAAAACTAAATTTTTAGTTGATAGAATCATTATTAGAGGAAATAAGAATTACACTGATAATTACATTCTTGGAAAGTTAAAGCTTGAAGAAGGTGATAGTACGTCTTACAGAGATGTATCAGAAAAAATAAGTTCATTATCTGCTACAAATAACTTTGAAAGAATCGATTATCATTTCGAAAATTCATTTTCTGGAAAGAAATTAGAACTGAAGGTTAAGGAAGAAAAAATTAAATCATATGTTAGGTTTGGTCTTCATTACGACTTGCTATATCGAACGGGAGTTCTTCTAAATTATGACCATAGAAAATTATTTAGGCAAAATGATGATTTTAATCTTGATCTGGTAATCGGAGATCGTATTCGCTATAAATTGGACTATTTTATAGATAATGGTATTATTCCAAGTTATGGTTTTAGCTCGAGTTATAATTCTTTTAGAAATGCTATGGTTTTTGATAAAGATTTTACAAATAAATACAACGTAAGATATTTAGATTTTACAAACACCTTTTATGTTCAAACAACCATCAATAAAAAGATTGCTTTTGGTATTGGTATAGAAAATAAAAGAATCAAGGTTTCATCAGATACTTTTTTAACAAATGGAGAGGACGCATTTTTTGATAATAGTAATTATATTGACGCATACTCATTTTTGAAATTAGATGCTTATAATAAATCTGTGTACCCGACAGATGGATATTTTGCAAATATTGGTTTCAAATGGTTTATTTGGTCAGATAGAAATAATAGGATAGATGAATTTATTCAACAGAGTGAAGAATTTAAACAATTCTCTCAAATATCAGGAACTATTGGCTTAGCAAAATCCTTTTTCGATGAGAAATTCACGTTTCAATATACTGGAGAGGGTGGTTTTACACTGGGAAACGAGTCTTCAGAGGTGTTTGATTATCGATTAGGAGGATATAATAAAAATTACATTAATAATTTTGTTTCATTTTATGGTTACGATATGTCTGAGCTAGTAAATCAAACTTTTGTAAAGTCTGAGTTTAACTTTAGATATAATTTTTTTAAGAAACATCATTTTAATTTTATCGCCAATTATGCAAGTGTAGAGCACGATGTTTTTAAACATAAAAAAATAATTGATAATATTAAATCAGGATATGCTTTAGGATATGGATTAAGTACATTTCTAGGTCCTGTAGAGTTAAAATACTCCTGGTCACCAGATCATAAGGAAAAATACTGGTTGTTTAATCTTGGGTTTTGGTTTTAAATTTATTAAAACTAATTATATTGCTTTTTGTAAGGTAAACGAAAATTCAGACCCGCTACCATACTTACTTTTTAAAAGAATTGTTTCTCCGTGTGCTTCAATAATATGTTTTACTATAGATAGCCCGAGGCCAGAACCTCCTTGTTCTCTGGACCGACTTTGATCAACTCTATAAAACCGTTCAAATAGACGAGAAATATGTTCTTGCTTTATTCCCTCACCGTTATCATTAATTTTAATAATGAACTTTTTTGAATTATAATTTTCGACACTAACTGTAGTTATACCATTTATTTTACCATATTTTATAGAATTAACCACTAGGTTTATAATTACTTGCTCAATTCTTTCAATATCGCCTTTTACAAAAAAAGGAAATTCATAGGTTTTATCAAGTTTTAATTTAATACCTCTTTTTTTGGCTTTCATCTCAAATAAGTCAAATACATTTTGAATCATTTCAAGAATATTGAAAGTTTCAATATTCATTTTCATCCCCTCAGTTTCAAGTTTAGCAATCATGTCTAAATCTTTTACGATAGAAGTTAGTCTTTCGACTCCTTTGCTAGCTCTTTCTAAGTACTTTGTTCTTATTTCTTTATCATCAGCGGCTCCTTCAATTAGTGTTAAAATGTATCCTTGAACCGTAAATAAAGGAGTTTTAAGCTCATGAGCAACGTTTCCTAAGAAATCTCTTCTGAAGGAATCTCTTTGCGTTAAATCTGCGATTTCTTCACTTTTTCCTTCAATAAACTCCTGAACAGTTTTCGTTAAAGCTTCTACATCAGTAGTTATTTTTTTTCTTTTTAGATCATTGACATCAAGAAAGCTAATGTCTTCATATAATTTTTTAATTCTTTGATAAATGAAGTGTTCTGCTCTAAACTGAATAACAAAAAATGAGAAAATAAATATAACAAGACTAAAAACTATGTAGGATAGTAACCCTAGATACTTAAAAAGCAAAAAATAGATAAGAGTAGATAAAAATGTTGAAAAAACAGTTAGATACAGAGCCGACCAAAGAGCATATTTATATGTTTTTTTCAGTTTCAAAGTAGTGTGGTTTTATGATAAAAGAAAGATAGTTTATTGAAATAAACTAATGCGCCTAATTTTAAATAGTTTTAGTTACTTATCAGATGGTTCTAAAACAAATTTATATCCTACACCCTTAACAGTTTTAAAATAATCATCTCCAATTTTTTCGCGAAGTTTTCTAATATGAACATCAATGGTTCTTCCTCCAACGACAACTTCATTACCCCAAACATTATCTAATATAACTTCTCTTTTAAATACTTTACCAGGCTTTGATGTTAGCAAAGAAAAAAGTTCGAATTCTTTTCTCGGAAGAGAAATTCTGTTGTCTCCTTTAAAAACAACGTACTCATCTCTATTAATTACTATATCTCCTATTTTAGTAGTACTATCTGTCTTTTCTTCTGCTTTTAAGCGTCTTAACAATGATTTTATTTTACTAATTAAAACTTTCGGTTTGATAGGTTTTGTTATATAGTCGTCAGCACCAGCATCAAATCCTGCTACTTGAGAATAATCTTCACCTCTAGCAGTTAAAAATGAGATAATGGTATTTTCAAGTAATTTTACGTTTCTAATTTTTTCACAGGCTTCAATTCCATCCATCTCAGGCATCATGATGTCAAGTAAGATAAGGTGCGGTTGTATTTTTTTCGCTATTTTAACTCCTTCGATTCCGTTATTTGCTGTGTAAACTTGATATCCTTCAGATTTTAAGTTATAGCCTACAATTTCTAATATATCTGGCTCATCATCAACTAATAAAATCTTAATATCGTTAGTGTTCATAAAATGAATTTTTAAGTAGTATTAATCAAAAGTAACAATAAATTAACAAAATAACTATTCCCCGTTTTAACTTAACGATCTTTTAATGATTTGTAAACTTTTAAATCTGTTAGTACTTGTAATACAGTTGTTTATTTTTTATATCTTAGTGCTTGTAGAATAGTAGATTTAAACTTTATGTTTATCATAAATTTATTAAAAAATAATTGCTGTTAATGTTCTTTTTAAGTGCTTTTATCTTATGATTTTCATCATTTTAGTGAAGGGTTGAATTTTATTTTTTGCTATGCTTCCATAAAAAAACGTCTATTATAAAAACTAAAACATATGTTTGGAAAAAAAGAATTTGAAAATATTTTATTTTTAGATATTGAGACGGTTCCTGAGTATGAATCTTGGGATAGTTTAACCATTGAAGAGAAAGAGCTTTTTCATGAAAAAACGAAATACCAAAGAAGTGATCAAAATGATTTAGATTTATTCTACCAAAGAGCTGGAATATGGGCAGAATTTGGGAAAATAATATGTATTTCTGTTGGTTATATAAGTTTTAAGGATGAGAAAAGATCATTTCGAGTTACCTCTTTTGCAGGAAAAGATGAAAAAACAATTTTGATAAATTTTAAAAGGTTACTTGAAAAGTATTTTAACCATAAGAAAAGCTTATTGTGTGCTCATAATGGTAAAGAATTTGATTTTCCATACATTGCAAGGAGAATGATTATTCATCAAATACCGCTTCCTACAAAATTAGATTTAGCCGGTAAAAAACCTTGGGAAGTTCCCCATTTAGATACATTAGATTTATGGAAGTTTGGAGATTATAAACATTATACATCATTAAAATTATTAAGTCATGTTCTAGGAATTTCTTCTCCTAAAGAGGATATGGATGGAAGTCAAGTTGCTGGAATTTTTTACGTAGAAAATAATTTAGAAAAAATTATTAACTACTGTGAAAGAGATACCATTACTGTAGCTCAAGTTTTTTTTAGATTACAAAACACACCTATTTTGAAAGGAGAGGAAATTATTAAAATTAAAAAAGAATCATTGATTTGATTGATAATTCGTTAAAGAATGAAATTTATAAAAAAAAGTTTTTGTAATTAGAGCTTCTATCATAAAGATTAGATGAGTTATATTTTACTATTTTTCACCTATGACATATTCAGTTTTTGCGTCTTTAGTTATAAAATGATATTTGTTCTTGTTTTTAAAGAATTTTAAATAGCTATGTTAAAAAATAAAAAATAGGTCTAATACCCTTATTTTTGTACGAATTATGCAAAATAAAGTTTTTAACATACAATCTGAAGAAGAGTTTAACGAGGTGTCTTTTGATGTTTTTAGATATCAATTTTCGAACAACCGAGTATATCGCTCATTTTGCGACTTACTAAATATACACCCTTCAGATATTACAAGAATCGAGGAAATTCCTTTCATACCAATACAGTTTTTTAAATCAAAAAAAATAATTTCCTCAAATGAACAGATACAAGAAACTTTTTTAAGTTCAGGCACAACTGGATCAATCACAAGTAAGCATTATGTTACCGATATATCATGGTATGAAAGGAGTTACTTATTAGGCTTTGACTATTTTTATGGAGATATAAGTGATTATGTGGTATTGGCTTTATTACCTAATTATTTAGAACGAAAAGGCTCTTCATTGATACACATGGTAAAAGATCTAATTGAACGATCAAAACAATCAGAAAGTGGATTTTATTTAGATGATATATCTGATCTAGCTAAAAAAATAAACATGCTTGATCAAAGAGGAAGAAAGGTTTTATTAATAGGTGTTTCATTTGCACTGCTTGATTTAATTGAAAAATATCAGTTTTCTTTAAGAAATACAATCATCATGGAAACCGGTGGAATGAAAGGGAAGAGAAAAGAATTAATTCGACATGAACTTCATCAACTTTTAAAAAAAGGTTTTGGTGTTGAGCAAATTCATTCAGAGTATGGAATGACAGAATTATTTAGTCAAGCATATTCTAAAGGTAATGGTGTTTTTAATTGTCCTCCTTGGATGAAGGTTTTGACCCGCGATGCGGAAGATGCTTTAACAATTCAGCCAAATGAAAAAACAGGGGGTATTAATGTAATTGACTTAGCAAATTACAATTCTTGCTCGTTTATTGCTACTCAAGATTTAGGAAAAGTTTATTCAGATAATGGTTTTGAGGTTATTGGACGGTTTGATAATTCTGATATAAGAGGTTGTAACTTAATGGTGTTTTAATAATACTAATTAGTATTATTAAAATAAAAATATTAATAATCAATGGTTTATATGTGTGTATGATTTTTTTACATTAAAAAAAAGATACAGTATTCAAATAATTGGTACCTCCTGTGAAAAAGAATGAAAAAAAAAATACTATTTCTATTATTTTTATTAAGCATAATAACGCTTATTAGTTTATTTTTGTTTGAAACAGCCTAAATAGCATGAATAATTTTTCATTTTTTAATCGAGAAACGAGTATACAAGAATTACAATCTACAGAATTTGATATTCTGATTATTGGAGGAGGAATAACTGGTGCAGGGATAGCACTTGATGCAGCTTCAAGAGGCATGAAAGTAGCATTAGTTGAGAAAGATGATTTTGCTTCAGGAACAAGTAGTAAATCTACAAAATTGATACATGGAGGGTTACGTTATTTAAAGCAATTTGATTTTTGGTTAGTAAAAGAGGTCGGAACGGAACGGGCGATTGTTCATAAATTAGCTCCTCATCTTGTAGTTCCTGAAAAAATGATTCTTCCCTTAATAGAAGGAGGTACTTATGGTTCTTGGTTGACTTCAATTGGTTTAAAAGTATACGATGTATTGGCCTCTGTTGAGGGAGATGATAAACGAAAAATGCTTGATAAAGGAGAAGCACTTAAAAAAGAACCTTTATTACCAACAGAAATATTAAATGGAGCAGGTTATTATGCTGAATATCGAACAGATGATGCTCGTCTAACAATTGAAATTTTAAAAACAGCATATCAGTATAATGCACAAATTATTAATTATATTGAAGCAAAAGAGTTTATTTATGAAAATAAAAGAGTAGTTGGGGCAAAAGTATGTGATGTGTTTTCCAATGCTTTATTTGATATTAAAGCAAAATACGTAGTGAATGCCGCAGGACCATGGGTAGACGAATTGAGACAAATTAACAACTCAAAAATAGGTAAACGTTTGCATTTAACAAAAGGAGTTCATTTGGTAGTTCCGCATGAAAAGCTACCAGTAAAGCAATCAGTTTATTTTGATATTCCTGATGGTCGTATGATGTTTGCGATACCAAGAGGTAGAGTAACTTATTTTGGAACTACCGATACAAATTATCAGGAAAACAAAGATAATATTGAAACTACCATCGTTGATGCTTTGTATTTAATAGAAGCTGTGAATAACATGTTTCCTGACATTTCATTGACAATGGAAGACATCGAATCTTCTTGGGCTGGTTTACGACCACTAATTCATGAAGAAGGAAAGTCAGCCTCAGAATTATCAAGAAAAGATGAAATTTTTGTTTCAGACACTAAACTTATTTCAATTGCTGGAGGTAAGTTGACTGGATATAGAAAAATGGCAGAACGGATCGTTGATTTAGTGGCAAAAAAGATGAAACGTCGATTTGAAATTGAATTCGATCCAATTCAAACTGAAGAGATTGTTTTATCGGGAGGTCCATTTCAAAATTTTAAATCTGTAAAATTATATTGTAAGCAAGTGTTTAAACGAATTAAATCTCATGGGTTTACAGAGCAGCATGCAGATTATCTCGTTTATAACTATGGAAAGCAAGTGGCTATAATATTAGATAAGTTTGATGAGTTATCAGAAGCTAACAGTGAAAGAAGGTTGTTGAAAGCTGAAATTTGGTTTACCATTCATCACGAAATGACTTGCACACCTACTGATTTCTTCATGAGAAGAACAGGACGTTTATTTTTTGATAAACCGAGTGTAGACAGGAATAAAAAATACATTATTGATGAGTTTACAAGTTATTTTAAATGGAATGCTGAACATATTAAGAAGCATGAAAAGGATTTGGATAGAAATATAGAATTAACAGTTCAATTCAGATAAAAAAAAATTAATGCGTTTTTTCTTTGTATCATTATTAATAACAATTGAGTTGTTTTCTCAAGTAGATTATTCTAAGAGAGATAAACTTAGTCGTGAGGGAATATCGCATTATCGAAAAAAAGATACAATTAAGTTACAAAAAGTAACAAATGCTTTATGGGATCTTTACGTTAATGAAAAGGATTCAATTGCTTTAGCAAAATATTATCAATTTAAAGCGGAAGGGTTTCAGTTAAAGCATAGTCCTGACAGTTCATATTATTATCATCATGAATCAAAGAATATTTCAGTTTTAACGGGTGATTTTGAAGAAGCAGCAAAGAGGTTAATAAGTATTGCTTTTTTACAAAGTGAAGCAAAAGACTTTGTTGGAAGCGAAGTAAGTTCCATAGAAGGTCTAAATTATTTAGAATCTATTAAGTCATCAAGTGTCTATATAGATTTATCTATTATCTACAATAATCTAGGGATTATTTCTGATGAGTTTAATCAATATGAAGATGCTTTAAGATATTTTAATAAAGCTTTAGAGATTAATAGTAAAATTTCGAGTGTTTGGACTAAAGAAAGAGGTTACATGTGGATACAAAATAATATTGGTCGATTGTATCAGAGAAAAAACGAACATAAAAAAGCAATAGAGTATTTTAAAAAAGGTTTAAATGTCGAAGATGTTAGACAAAAACGACCATCAATTTACGCGAGTCTGCTAGAAAATTTAGCAGCGAGTAGTTTTCTATCTGGTGATAAGAAAAATGTTTTGAGTAACTATATGGAGGTACTAAAAATAAGAGATAGTTTAAATGATCGTTTAATTTGTAATACCTACGTGAATATTGCAGATTATTATAAAGATCAAGGAAGGCTTCGATTAGCCAAAGCTAATTTAAAGGAAGCATTAAAAAATGCCAACGAAGTACATTATAATAGAACTAAAATAGAGTCTTTAAGAAAGTTGGCAGAGCTAACTTCAGGTAAAAAATCAAAAAGATATCTTAAAGAGTATCTTAAGTTAAATGATAGTCTACTTCATAAAGAACGAAGTTTAAAACATCAATTTGCAAAAATTCGTTACGAAACAGATAAAAAACAACAAGAAATTATTAGACAAAAACAACAAAAGCTGGTTGGCTGGTTAGCGGCTGTTATTGCCTTCTTAGGTTTAGGTTTTACAATAACAATTTTTGTTTTTAGACGAAGAAAACTTATATACCAAACAAAGTTACATGAAGTTTTAGCAAGAGAACAAGAGCGAAAACAAATAGCAAAAGCTCTTCATGATGAAGTAGCGGGAGATTTACGATTACTTCATAAAAAGCTTGAAAAATCTAGCCTAAACGAAGAGGCAAATAAGTTAAATGCAATTAAAGATAATGTAAGAAACCTCTCCCATCAATTAAGTAGCGTGCCTTTCGAGAAAGTTGGCTTTAAAGATCAGTTAATTAATTTAATTAGTGATTATTTTGAACCTAAGTTTCGAATTATAATAAGAGGCATAGAAAATCATGATTGGTCAACAGTAAATGATGCAGTTAAAAGACTCTTATATTTATGTATTAGGGAAAGTGTTCAAAATAGTAAAAAACATGCGCAAGCAACAGAGGTGATCGTAACTTTTCTAGTACACAAAAAAAACGTATTTTTGAATATAACTGACAATGGTATTGGCTTCGATACTAAGGTCAGAAAAAAAGGAATAGGTTTATACAATCTACGAGAAAGAGTTGAAGAGTTACAAGGAACTTTCATACTTGAAAGCACTGTAGGAGTAGGAACCAAGACCGATATTCAAATACCATTAGATGTCTGATAAATTAAAACTACTACTCGTTGACGATCATCAATTGATTATTGAAGGAATTACTTCCTACCTAAAAGATATTGATGGATTAAAAATAACAACCACTAATTCTTGTGATGAAGCTTATAGACTTATAAAATCAAGCTTAGCAATAGATCCATTTCACATTTTATTTACCGATCTAAGTTTTGATGTAGGTAAGAAAAATGTTGCAATTGATGGGGGTGAGAGTCTAATCAAAGCTTTACAGAAAGATAAGGTGCCTATAAAAATAGGCGTAATCACTGGACATTCTGAAACAAATAGGGTTTTTAATGTTGTAAAAAACTTAAAACCGTTAGCTTATATTTTGAAAGGACAGTGCAATACTGTAGAATTGAATTTTGCGATTCAAAAAATGATGTCTGATCAGGTTTATTATACACATGACATTCATGAAAAATTAATGAAAAGAACACTTGTTGAAATTCAGATGGACGATGTTGCCATTCAAATTCTAAAAGAATTGCCTAATCACACTAAAATATCAAATTTAGAAGGCGAAATTACCAAACCAGATGGTTCATTAGTTAAAATACGAACAATTGAAAGTAAACTTGCAAAACTGAGAACTGATTTTAATGCAAATAACAATACAGATTTAGTTTTAAAAGCGAAAGAATTAGGTGTTTTGGATTAATTATTTTCGAATGATTTATTGTGTGTTGCTGTTTATTTGGGAGTTCCTATTTAATATAAAATAACACTCCAAATGTTTTATGACTTTTGAAGAATATGAATTGATTGTTCTAAAAAATAAATTCTCTTTTTAGAAAAACATTTTAACCATAAAACTTCATGAATTTTTTGAGTAAAAATAAAAACTGTTTTATCTTTGCATTGTAGGTTTATTAGGAATAAATCTACAATTTAAGGGGAAAAACAAAACCTTCTGGGAATATTTAGTCTAGAAGGTTTTTTTCGTACATTCTCATGCCTTCCATTTTCTCATAAACTATTAATTAGCTTTATTTTTAACGGTAAATCGCATTATACGTGTCGGTTATCCCATTATTTGTGTTGTTTATAGTTGATACCTTTACAATGTGACTTTTTAAAGCACAAAAAATAAGAGGAATTAAAACTTTATTTATTATGGGGAAATTATTGATAAAAAAGACAAGACTATTTTTGAGCCGCTTATTACTATTACTTGGTGAATTCGGTAAAGGGGCAGGTTATGCTTTAAGAAACTAAGAAGATCTAACAATCTAAACTGATTACTTTATAAAATAACTCCTAGGATTGAAAAAATTCTAGGGGTTGTTGGTTTTTATACGTATCAAATAGTTTTATTTTTAATTCTATATAGCATTATGTAATAGAGGTACTTATTGTAATTTTTTAAATAGATTTAATTCACGGCGGAAAAGTACGGAATATGTATCGGTTATCCCTTCTTATAGGCTGATTGTTAGGTATATATTTACAATGTTGTTTTAATATAAAAAATCAAACGAATTAAATTTTATTATTATGGGGAAATCATTAGTAAAAAAAATAAATCTAGCACTACGAAGTTTATTATTGACACTTACTGAGTTTGGAAGAGGTGCTAGTTACGCGCTAAGGCATTAAGCAAACATTACGAACCAAATTAATTATTTAAAGAACTCCTTGGGAAATATTCCCTGAGGAGTTTTTTTTTTTGATATAAATTGTAAATTGCTGGTGTTGGATTAAGAAAATGATATCGTCATTAATCTTAATTAACTTAAAGACAATTAAAATTATTTACGTGCAAAAAAAAGAATACATTATTGCCTTAGATCAAGGAACTACAAGCTCAAGGACTGCCATTTTAGATAAAGAGGGAAAAATAGTTGCTATGAGTCAAAAAGAGCTTACGCAAATATTTCCGCAACCAGGATGGGTAGAGCATGATCCAATAGAAATTTTAGAGGCTCAAATAGCAACTTTAAAAGAGGTTATTAGTGAGCAAAGTATTAATGCTTCTCAAATAGTTAGTATTGGCATTACAAATCAAAGAGAAACAACGGTGATTTGGGATAAGAGCACAGGTAAACCTATATACAATGCAATTGTTTGGCAGGATAAAAGAACAGTTGATAAGTGTAATGATCTTAATAAAAATGGTTTAGCTGAATACATCAAAAAAACAACAGGATTGGTTATTGATAGTTATTTTTCGGCAACAAAAATTCATTGGATTTTAAATAATATTAAAGGAGCTCAAGATAGAGCCGAAAAAGGAGATTTATTATTTGGAACAATAGATACATGGTTACTTTGGAATCTTACTGATGGGAAAGTTCATGCTACTGATTATAGTAATGCTTCAAGGACCATGCTCTATAACATAGAAGAACTAGAATGGGATACTAAATTATTAAATGAGTTAAATATTCCAGAGAATATATTACCAGAAGTAAAGCCATCAAGTTTTTTATATGGGCACTATTCTTATGAAGGAGTTCAGCTACCAATTTCAGGTATTGCAGGAGACCAACAAGCAGCACTTTTTGGCCAAGCTTGTTTTACAAAAGGAGAAGCTAAAAACACTTATGGAACGGGTTGTTTTATGCTGTTAAACACAGGAGAAGATATTGAATATTCCGATAATGGATTACTTACAACGATTGCTTGGGGAGTAGAAGATAAAGTTTATTACGCTTTAGAGGGAAGCGTGTTTGTGGCTGGATCAGCAATACAATGGCTTAGAGATGGTTTAGAGGTAATAAAAACGGCTTCTGATAGTGAGTTTTTTGCGAATAAAATAAAAGGAGAAAATCCTGTTTATGTTGTACCCGCATTCGCGGGTTTGGGGGCTCCTTATTGGGATATGAATGCCAGAGGAGCTGTTTTTGGCTTAACTAGAGACACAGGAAAAGAACATCTAATTAAAGCAACACTTGATTCTTTAGCTTATCGTGTAAAAGATGTGCTTTCAGTTATGCAAAAGGATAGTAAAACAAAATTAACATCATTGAAAGTTGATGGTGGGGCTTGTGTTAATAATACTTTAATGCAGTTTCAAGCTGATATTTTAAATGTTATTGTTCAGCGACCAGAAATTATTGAAACAACCTTAATGGGGGCAGCGTATTTAGCAGGAATAGGAGTAGGGATTTGGAACCTTGAGGATATTGAAAATAATAGAAAATTAAGTTCTGAGTTTAGTCCATCTATAACAGAGGAAAAGAGATTAAATCTTTATAAAAAATGGCAAAAAGCTGTGGAAAGAACAAAAGATTGGATTGATTAAAAATAATGATCTCTCAGTTTTGTATGGCTAGTTAACTAGAGGCTTTTAATTTTATATTTTTAAGACGAATTTGAAAATAAAACGTATAAATTTTTTGTATTTAAATAGGTTAACGATTAGTTAAAGCCAAAATTTTTGAAATACTGATAAAAGTCATTTTTTACAGGCCTAATTAATATTACTTTTACCTTAAAAAGTATGGATATACTACATTATTACTTAGTACTTATATAAGCGCTAATAAATTAATGTTTTTCATAGTATTTGGTATTTTTTAGGGTGATTAGCCGCTCTTTAGATGTTGGTGAAATTTGAAAAAAAGAGCGGCTATTAGTTGCCGATTTTAATAGTTGATTGTGAGAGTGTTCTAAAAGTTTTTTCGTTTTAGAACACTCCTTTTATTTAAAAGCATTTAGGCCAGTAATATCTAGACCAGTGATGAGTAAATGTATATCGTGTGTCCCCTCATAGGTTACAACACTTTCAAGATTCATAGAATGTCTCATTATAGAGTAGTCACCTGTAATTCCCATACCGCCCAAAATTTGTCTTGCTTCACGAGCTATACGTAATGCTATTTCGACATTATTTCTTTTAGCCATTGAAATTTGAGCAGAAGTGGCACGATCCTCATTTTTTAGTACACCAAGTCTCCAAGTTAAAAGTTGTGCTTTGGTAATTTCAGTAATCATTTCAGCCAGTTTTTTTTGCTGTAACTGAAATTGACCTATCGGTTTACCAAACTGATTTCGCTCTTTTGCGTAACGTAAAGCAGTATCATAGCAGTCCATTGCGGCTCCTAGTGCTCCCCATGAAATACCATATCTTGCTGAATCTAGACATTGAAGTGGAGCACCAAGCCCAGATTTACCCTCGAGTAAATTTTCTTTAGGTATTTTGACATTATCAAAAATTAATTCACCAGTAATAGAAGCTCGTAATGACCATTTATTATGTGTTTCAGGTGTTGAAAATCCGTCCATTCCTCTCTCAACAATAAGTCCATGAATTCTCCCATTTTCATCTTTAGCCCAAACAACAGCTATATTTGCTATTGGGGAATTTGAAATCCACATCTTTGAACCATTAAGTAAATAATGATCCCCCATGTCTTTAAATTTGGTTTCCATCCCCCCAGGATTGGATCCATGATTAGGTTCTGTTAGCCCAAAGCAACCAATCCATTCACCACTTGCAAGTTTAGGAAGATACTTTTTTCTTTGTGCTTCATTTCCATAATTAAAGATAGGATACATTACTAAAGATGATTGTACTGAAGCGGTAGAACGAATTCCACTATCGCCTCGTTCAAGTTCTTGCATAATTAATCCATATGAAATTTGGTCCAAACCAGCACCACCGTATTTTTCGGGAATATATGGTCCGAAAGCACCCACTTCGGCAAGTCCGTTTATTAGTTTTTTTGGAAACTTTGATTGTTGTGCATAATCCTCAATAATGGGTGAAAGGTGCTTCTTTACCCATTTGCGTGTTGTGTCTCTAACTAATTTATGCTCTTCAGAAAGTAAATCGTCTACTCCATAGTAGTCAGGAGATTGAAATAAATCAGGTTTCATAAGTCTGTTTTTAAACAAATAAATTTACTAAAATTGAAAGATTTATAGAAATTTAGTAACTAATAAAAAAACATGATAGATTCAAAAATAATCAAAAAAATGGTTAATCCTAGAAGGTTTATGTATGTTTGTATATTATGAGATTTACTTTAAGAAGAGAAGAGCGACTAAAAAGCAAAAAAATAATAGCTAAGTTATATGATGAGGGGAAGTCTATTAAAGTTTTTCCTCTTAGAATGGTTTATTTACAAATTGAACACACTTCAAACTACCCTGTGCAAATAGGATTTTCTGTACCAAAGCGAAATTTTAAAAGAGCAGTCGATAGAAATAAAATTAAAAGACTCTTAAGAGAATGTTATCGTAAAGAAAAACACACTATTTATTCGGAGTCTAATAAAAAATTTGTGTTTATGATTTCTTATCTTGCGAAAGAAGATAGAGGGTACTTTGAAATTGAAATGAAAATGAAAAAACTATTAACCAATTTTATAACGGAAATAAATAAAGATGAAAAATAAAAGGTTTTTTACGTGGAGTTTAACGATTGTGATAATAGTTTTTTTTTCCTTCCAGTCTAGGTTTTTTGAAATTGCTAAGCAGATAGAAATCTACAATACATTGTTTAAGGAAATAAACATGAATTATATCGATGAAATTAATCCAGGTGACTTTACCGATAAGACTATTAAAAATACTTTGAAAAGTTTAGATCCATATACTAACTTTTATAATGAACAGGATGTCGAGGATGCCAGAATAAGAAGAGAAGGTGAGTATGGAGGTATCGGCGTAACGACATTCTATACAAAAAGAGGGGTTGTCCTAACAGAAGTTTACAAGGGTTTTCCTGCAGATTTGGCTAATTTAAAACCAGGTGATGTTATTGTTGAAGTTGATGGTCAACCTTTGTTAGGTTTAGAAAAAGCACAGCTATCTCAAATGCTAAAAGGAACTCCTGGAAAAAAACTTTCTTTGAAGGTTAAATCAAAAAAAGCAATCAAAAATGTTGAAATAGAATTAGATAAAATTATTGTTAATCCTGTACCTTTTTTTGATATGGTAGATCAAGAAACAGGCTATGTTGTTTTAACACGTTTTATAAATAGAAAAGCAACAGATGAAGTTAAAAAAGCCATTGATTCTTTGAAGAAAAGAGGTATGCGTAAGCTAATATTTGATTTGAGAAGTAATCCGGGGGGCTCTCTTTTTGATGCTGTTAATATAACCAATTTATTTATACCCAAAGGAGAAAGAGTTGTTGACACTAGGGGTAAAACAAAAAAAAATAGTAGAATTTATAAAACAAGTAAAGAACCATTAGATAAAGAGATCCCATTAGTTGTTTTAATTGACGATCGTTCGGCTTCAGCTTCTGAGATAGTTTCGGGAGCTCTACAAGACTATGATAGAGCTATTGTATTAGGAAAGCGTTCTTTCGGTAAAGGACTGGTTCAAAGATATTATGACCTTACTTATGGAACACAAGCTAAAATTACAATTTCCAAGTATTATACACCAAGTGGAAGGTGTATCCAAGAATTAGATTATTCAAATAGAGATCCTAAAACAAAAAAAGTTCCGAAATTTTCTGACGGAGAAGTTTCTTCGTTTAAAACTAAAAATGGAAGAACTGTATATGATGGAGGAGGGGTAACTCCAGATGTATCATCAAAGTATGTTGATAAAAATGAATCGACAAAAGCTCTTTTGAAATCGAGAGCAATATTTACTTTTGTAGAAGAGCATACCAGTAAAATTGGGATAATTGATTCATTAAAGTACAAATTTAAAGAGTCAGATTTTGAGATGTTTAAGAGTTTTTTATTTGAAAAAGATACGGCATTTGTAACCAAAGAAGAAAAGCTTTTTAAAAAAGCTTATAAAATTATTGAAGACAAAAAAAAAATAGAGAAAGAGTATGAAAGTCTTCAATTAAAACTAAAGCAAGATAAAATAAAAGAAATCAATAAAAATAAGGATGTAATTATGACCAGTATAGAAAAAGAAATAGTTAAGAACTTTTACTATAGAGAAGGTATGTACAGGCATCAACTACGAAATGATGAAGTAATTAAACAGGCCTTAGAATTACTCAATGATGAGGATAGGTATAATTCAATACTTAAAAAATAAAACAAACTATATAACCTAATACTTGATTAAACAAATGTCAAAACCAAATCAGAAAGAAAGAACAAGGGCTCAGGAGTCAACCAGTGCGATTGAACGTTTGTATATTTCAATGCGACACCTTTTTAGTCGTGGATTTTATAAACCAATGGGAGTTTCAGGAGAAACACTAATAAAATCGTTGTTAGCATTAAGGCCTGAAATATATGGTTCTATTACAGAGAAAAAAACAGAATTAAATGGCTTAACTTATGTAATAGAAAGATTACCTGAAGGAATTGAAGAGTGTCAATTTATTAACTTAACGGCAGACGAAGGTTATAGAAATTCTAATTTTGAAGTAATAATTCCTCCAAAAAGAAGAAGAAATTGCTACAGAATAGATAAAGATCAAATGAATATCGAAATAACTAGAGGACGTTCAGAGATATATGATATTCTTACACATTTAACTTTTCTATTTATTGAGTCCCATAAAATTAAAGATAGAGTAATGATTGGCACTTCAAAAGAAAAGTTCATAAGAGAATGGACTCATTTGGAGGAAACGGTAATTTATAATAAAACTCTTTTGGACCAAGAAAGAGATGTAATGATTGTTCATCTAGCAAGTATTCTAGGTAGAACTTATGATGAGGTTTACGATAGTTATAATTCTTTCGGCTCAGATGAAAATCCTAATCGTTTCCTACATCTAATTTATTGGTTAGGTAAACTTGCTATAAATGAGGTAGTTCATGACAAAAAAAGATCTGTTAAGTTTAGTTCTATATTAATTGATGAAATTGGTCGTCATTTCTATGGTGAAGTATGGGCAAATAACATAAAAAACACACTCTTAGAAAATAACTTAATCAATAGACCCATCCATATCATTAGTGCTAATATGCATAGTGTAATGAATACAATTTATGCAAAAAATGCACTACCAAAGGAAGCTAAAACGAAGGAACTTTTTGAACTTTTTGAGTTACTGAGTAATTCTTCGAGTGAAAACTTACAAACTAAAGTAAAGAAATATGCTTCTGAAAATGGATTGATTTATTTGAAAGATACTTCAGGTACCAATATCAATGTTCAAGTTATTGATACAGAAAAATTGAGTTCAAATACTACTTATTTAAATAAAACTGAATCGTCTAATGACAAACCGGTTATTATTGTTATGGATTATGCTTTTGGAGAACAAGCATATGAAACAATGGATGAGTTATTGAAACCATATAAAGTTAATGATTTAGATATTCATTTAAATGTTGAATCTGTGTCTATTATGGGAAAAGCAGGAATTTTAGAGGGAGGTAAAGGAGATATAATGATTCCAACTTCTCATATTTTTGAAGGTACAGCAGATAATTATCCTTTTAAAAATGAATTATCAAAAGAAGACTTAGAGGGATTTGGCGTTGAAGTTTTTGACGGATCTATGGTTACTGTTCTAGGTACTTCATTACAAAATAAGGACCTTTTAAAATTCTTTCATGATTCAACTTGGGATGTTATTGGGTTAGAGATGGAAGGAGCTCATTATCAAAAAGCAATTCAATCTGCTTCAAGGATAAGAGGAAATATTTCGGAAGAGGTTAAAGTCCGATATGCTTATTATGCATCAGATAATCCGCTAGAAACAGGGGCAACATTAGCATCTGGAGGTTTAGGAATGAGTGGCGTTACTCCTACATATGCCATTACTCAAAAAATTCTTGAACAAATTTTTAAATGCAATGAGCAATTATAAGGAGGAAGAAGCGGACTTAGGATCATTATTTTCAATAATTGGAAAAGGTTTTTCTAAACTTTTGATGTTAATAAGAAATGGTTTTAAAAATATTTTTTATTTTTTGATTGAGAGTTTACTTTTTTTTAAACAAAATTATAAAGTACTAGGGATAGCCCTTGCAATGGGGGCTATCATTGGACTTATAATAGAACTGAATGAAGAAACTAAGTATAGTTCTAATCTTCTGGTTCAAACAAACTTCAATAGTGCCAGGCAGTTATATAGTAATGTTAACTTCTACAATAACCTGGTTAAACAGAAAGAAATAAGTATTTTATCAGAAACATTTGGGATAGATTTAGAAGAAGCATCATCATTGAAACAATTTAAAGTTGAACCTATTATAGATAGTAAAGATCTTATTGTAACTTATGATAAATTAATTCTTCAAATAGATACAATTGCGGTTAAAAGCTACCCTTTTTCTGATTTTAAGAAGACATTTAATAAGTTTAATTACAAATTGCATAATATTGAAGTGCAATCATCAAAACAGGATGTTTTTTCCAAGTTGGATGAAATAATTATTTCATCTGTTACTAAAAACAAGTATTTTAATAAATTAAAAGAATTAACCAATGAGAATTTAAATAGGACTGATGCTTTGTTAAGAAAAAATTTAAAGCAAACAGATTCATTACATGATACCTATAAAAAAGTTCTTTTGGGTGGCTCAAAAGTTTCTCATCAGGGAATAAATATAAATCTAGGAGATACAAAAAAAGTAAATAAAGAAAAGGAATTAGAGTTGTTTTCAACAATTCTTGAAATAAATAAAGAACTTAAGAATGTTAGTGAGGAAAAAACAGAAAAGTCTGAGGTAATAAATGTGATTTCAAATTTTCAAGTTATTGGATACAGAATCAATGGGGTTTATGAAAATAGATCTGTACAACTCGCATTTCTTTCCTTTTTTTCTATGGTATTTATTTTACTGCTACTTAAACTTAATAAATTTTTGGAAAAATATAGTATTCGTAAAGATTATATACAAAGCCACATTGAAAAACAAAATTGATTTAAAAAGAATAATTTAATTATTTTCAGTTCATATTTTATAATAAAAATGAAATAAAACTATACGATAAATAGTATCTTAGAGTAGATTTACTATTAGATTGAAAGAGCTATTGATTTTATCGAATATTTCTTCAGAAAAATATGGAGATTCAACAAGACCTTATTTCTTAGGAAGGTATTTGAGTTCTTGCTTCCGCGTAACTCATTTTTGCTTGCTAGAGGAATTAAAAGATAATATTAAGTATGAAAAATTACCAAGTTCGTTATCTTTTTCAAGACCATTATCAATTTGGAAAGTTGTTCAAAAAATTAATAAGAGTATAAAGAAAAAAGAGTTTAAGATACTTTATACTCATCAGTTGCTTTATGGTATTATTGGGTCTTTTGTAAAATTGATGAACCCTAGATTACCATTTTACGTCGATTTTCATTCTTGTGAGTATTTTGAGTTAAAATATCAACCAAACAAGCACTTAAAAGAACGACTTAGAATATTTCTTGTTCCTTACCTTGAGAGGTTTATATGTGAAAAATCTGATAAAATTATTACAGTGTCCGAAGAAACAAAAAACCTTTTAGTTAACTATTATTCCATAGACCAAGAAAAAATCATAGTTATTAAAAATGCTACGGACACATCAGTAATAAGTAAAGTAGATACTTTTGATAAAGCTAAACTAGAAAAGTATAGGCTAGATAAGAAAAATAATGTACTAGCTATGTTCCCCAATCCGAGAAATGGTTTTGTGAGTAACGAGTTGGCAATGGAGTTTTTATTTGAGGTAGCTGAAAAAGTTAGGAAGAAAAGGAACGATATTAAATTTTTAATTTTAGGTGGAGGAAAGACACCCAAGATAAGTTTAGATAATGTCATTTTTACGGGATACGTTAAAGATTACAATGAATGGTTAAATATAGCTGATGTTTGCATTGCTACTTATCCTCTCAATGCTGTATGTGGTGGAGTAAGAAATAAGATATGTGATTATTTGGCTGTTGGAAAGCCTATTATTGCAACAAAAGAGAGCATGAGAGGATTTGATGATCTACTGCCTGATATTCATTATTATGAGTGTAATACAGTAATATCTTTTTCAGAAAAGCTGATTCATTTTGACAAAACCGATAATAATTTAAACAATATGGCTTTTAGAAACTTAAAAAAATCTAAGATATACAGTTGGGATAAAAAAGCAGAAGCACTAATTGATGTTTTTAACCAAGTGTAAATGATAAAAAGTATTGTTCAAATATTTTCAGCACATGTTGTTGCTAAAGCCATTGGACTCTTAACTTTTATAATAATAATTGAGTTTCTTAGTCTTGAACAATTTGGAAAGTATAGTTATTTTCTTATTGTCCTTAATTTAATGGGGGTGATTGTTGACCCATTCACTGCATCTTACTTAGTTGATTTTAAAACAGAATCTTTTAAGAAATACAATCTAGGTATTTTTTCAATTAGTCTCATTTTATTGCCTGTTTTTTACGGAGTACTTTACTTTTTAAAATTACCATTAAATGTTGAAGTTTTTATGCTATTTGGTTTTACTTTTCTTATGAGTGTAATGTTAAAGTCTTTTTTAAACACTTATGAATCTTTTTTAAATTATGGATTAATTGATGTTTTTAGACAAATAAGTATTTTTTTTAGTACCATAACATACTTCTGCATTTATGAAAATTATGATTATATTTTTTTGTTGAAAGTAAATTATAGCATTGCCTTTTTGACCATGTTATTATTAGTACCAATTTATATAAATAAAGATTTTATTTTTTTTGATGTTAGCTTTTCAACACTGAAAAATCTTTTTTATAAATCCAGGTACTTAATTTTTTATACAGCGTTTATTCCTATATTTTCTTTTTTAGATTCGTATTTTGTAAGTAAATCTCTTACCGAAAGAGACTTAGGACTGTATTCTTTTTCTTTAAAAGTTTATAATATGTCATTAATGCTAGTTGTGCCAATGTTTACGGTTCTAAATATTAAGCAGATAGAAATAGTGAAAAAAAATGCGTATGCTTTCTATGTAAAAGAAAAAGTTAGAAAAGTATTACTTTTTTCAACCTGTATCTTTATTCTTTTTTTAGTAGCTAATTATATTTTATTGAATTATGTATACATTGATTATAAAGAATCGATTATAAACACAACTATTCTTTTATTTGGTTCTTATATTACTTACTCTTCACTACCTTTTTCTTTTTTAATAGCTTACAAAAAATATAAGGTTTTATTCACAATTGCTGTTTTAGCAATAGGAATAAATATTTTATTAAATACTTTATTTATAGAAAAGTATGGGACAGTTATAGCCGCAACATCTACGCTTCTATCTCAGATTATAATTAACTTGGGTTCTGTGATTGCATCTTTTATTATTTTTAAAAGTATTAAAAAATGAATATATCTCTGAGAAAAATATACACGGTCTTATTTTTTTTAGGGGTTTTTTTTATCCCTTTTAATTCTTATAGAGGTATTTCTTTTCTAGGAGAATATAGAAGAGATGCTGCTATTTTATTTTTTTTAGCAAGCATACTATTTTGTTTCCTTGAAGTAATGCTTAAACGAAAAATAGTTGTTCCGATTAAAAGTATTTATTTCCAAATATTACTGTTATTTGTTATGTGCTTAATATTTAGCATTGGTGTAAATTTCATTTCGGTTTTAGATAACTACTATAAGCAAACCTCTGGATTGAATAGGTTTTTAAGGCAGTTTATAGCATTATTGTTGATGATCTTGGTGTTTTTAGTCTGTCATGCGATTACAATAAGATATTCCGTAAAACAAGTTCTTTTTAAATTTAGGAAAGCGTTTCTTTATTCTTTTATTGTGGTAGTATTTTATGGTTTTTTTGAATGTTTAATTGTTTATTTTAAAATTTTGGCATTCAAAGATTTTCTATTTTTATTTAATTATTTTCCTTTTACAGATGTTTATTTAGATACAACTTTTGGAAGAATTTCATCTGTTTCCTATGAACCCCCATTTTTAGCTATTTATTTAATAACAGTGTCCGGATGGATGTTTAGTTACATAGTGACAGAAAAAGGATTCTCAAGGTATATACCAAGTATTCTAATTATGTTACTTACTTTTTTTTCAGGATCAAGAACAGCTTTTATTGTAGTTTCATTGCAATTGAGTGCATTCTTATGGATTACTTTTTCTGTTAGTAAAAAGTTTCAAAATATTTTACAGAGATTTATTTTAATCAATTTTATGTTTTTTACAATTCTACTTTCGTTTAACCATTCAAAAATTATTCCGGCGATAGAGAAAAAAATACAAACATTAAATTTTAAGAAAAATATTGACACAAATGTCTCCAATAAATCAAGATTTGGAATTCAATATGCTTCATTATTAGTGTTTAGTGAAAATCCAATTTTAGGGGTAGGTTTCGGACAACAAACATATCATTCTATAGATAGGTACCCAATGTGGGCAACAAAGGAAAATTATGAATTTAAAGAGTCGTATTTAAATCAATTGAAAAAATCTTTTCCTCCTGGTTTTAATATGTATACTAGATTACTTGCAGAAACAGGATTAGTTGGCACTATGATTTTTATAAGTTTTATTTTTATTCTCATATATATATCAAAAAAAAGAATTTTATCCCAATTTAATGAACAACGCGTATTGTCTATTATTATTTATGTATCTTTTGTAGGCTTTACAATAAATTGGTTTCAATTTGATAGTTTTAGACTTTATGGTTTTTGGATTTGTCTTTCTCTTTTTATTTATAATGGGAAATATTTAGTTAATGAATAAAACACTATTATTAATTCCTCATTTTAACAACCAAGAAGGCTTGATAAAATCAATTCATTCAATAAATGAAGGAGAGAATATAGATGTTTTAGTAGTTGATGATGGTAGTTTTTTTGATATTAATGAATTTCAGATTACAGAAAACTTTAATGCGAAAGGGCAAATTTTCTTCAGATATTTAAATTATAATAAGGGAATAGAAGAGGCATTAAATTATGGATTAAGTATAGCGTTTTCTATGAATTATAAATATTTAGCAAGACTTGATTGTGGTGATGTATGTATTGGAAATAGGTTTAAAATTCAAGAGGAGTTTTTAGATAAAAATAGCGACATAGTCTTGGTTGGATCATACGTTAATTTTGTGAATAAGGAAGGGGTAATGATACATAGACTACGCTTGCCAACTAAAGACAGATTTATCAGAAAAAAAATGTATTTAAATGCAATGCATATCCACCCTTCGATAATGTTTAAATTGTCGATAATTAAAAAAATAGGAGTATACCCAACAAAATATAAAGCTGCTGAAGATTATGCTTTTTTTTTTAAAATTTTAAAGGAATTTAAAGTAGCAAATTTAAATAGGTTTTTAGTCAGTTGCGAAGCCAATAATAACGGAATTTCACGTAAATTTAGGAAAGAACAGATAAAAAGTAGAATAAGAATTATTCTTGATAATTTTTATTTCGGAATATATCCTATTTATGGGTTATTAAGAAGCCTGATTCTGTATATAACTCCAAATAAAGTAACAGAATCAGTTAAAAGTATATTTAAGATGTGGAAAAAAAACTAGCTAACACAACCAACTTTATAACAGCTCTTCTTATGTTTTTCTTACCTCTTTCGATGGCAATTCCAAACATATTATTGGTGTTAATAATTGTTCTATTCATTTTGCAGAGAAAAAATACTATTTGGTTCTCAAATTACATAGGGGTTGCGTTTGCATTTGGATGTATTTCTCTTTTCAAAGATATTTTACTAACTGAACAACCGAATGATATAACCGAATATAAATTTTCTTTACTACTGATTTTTGTATTAGTTGTGGGGATAAATATACATAATTACATATGGCTAGAAATAGGTTTTGTTTTAGGCACCTTATCAGCTGTTTTTAGAGCTATATATAGAATTGTAAACTATTATTTTTTAAATGATGTGATCCCATTTGGGAACACGTCAGGTATTAATGAGTTGATAATAATAGATAGGCCATACATTGGTTTCATGTGTGTTATATCTATTATCTTTTTGAGTAAGTTCATGAAACTAAGAAAAAATGTGAGAACAAACGTCTTATTTACTTTATGTCAAATTATATTAGTAACGTTTATATATTTAATTACAGCTCGCCTAGCATTGATGATGATTTGCTGTTATTTTATACGTATAGTTTTCAAAAAAAGAAATTTTAAAAAAATAAAAACTTGGGGTGTATGTATATTTTGTTTAGGATTGATTTTTCTATTAGGAAATAAAAATATTAAAGAACGATTCTACGTGGGTGGGTCTATAAAAACAACAGTTAATAAGTTAAAAGATTACGAACCGAGATTTACTATTTGGAAGTGTGGATTTGAACAACAAAAGTTTGACAGTTTTTCTTTGTTATTTGGATTTTCTGAAATAAAAGAGGTTCAAAAAAATTTGCTTCAATGCTATTATGAAATAATAGATAAAAAATCAAAAAGAGATTACTATCTCAAAATGAATTTTAATATGCACAATCAGTTTTTGGATGTTTTTTTAAAAAATGGTTTATTGGGGTTAAGTTTGTTTTTATGCCTTTGTTTTTTTTGGTTTTTCAAAAAAAAATTAAGTTTTGAACAAAGGATCGTTATATTTTTTACAATTATTTTTTTAACAATAGAAAACCTTTTAAATCGACAATTAGGAACCTATCTTCTAATTTTTTTAATACCTTTTAAGTATAAAAAAGAAGATAAACAATGATTAAAATTCTTCATATTGCCAGGCCTCTTGGAGGAATAGGTACTTATATTCAGTTGTTAAATGAGCATTTAGATAAAAATCAATTTAAGAATTTAATACTCTGTAATTATAAAGATGATTTAAGCTTTATAAAAGATAAAACCATAAATAACAATAACTTTTCACACATTAATTTAAGAAGAGAGGTTTCTCCTTTGTCTGATATAATATGTTTGTTTTCTATACTAAAAAAGGTAAAGCAAATACAACCAGATGTAATACATTGTCATAGTGCTAAGGCAGGTTTTTTCGGTAGATTAATAGGTGCTTATCTAGGCATTTCAACTCTATATACGCCCCACGCGTTTTCTTATCTTAGTTCAGGTTCTGTATTTAAAAAATTGTTATTTCTCTTAATAGAGAAATCTTTTGTACGGTTTCCGTCAAGTATTTTATGTTGCTCAGAATCCGAGTACCACAGAGCTGTTTTTGATCTGAATTTTAAAAAAAATAAAGTGTTTATTTGGAGAAATTCTATCAAAGATCCAAGTCTTTTTCTAAAATTAAAAAATACGTCAAAACTTACTGAGAATTATATATGTTCAATTGGGAGGTTGTCTTTCCAGAAAAATCCACTTTTGTTAATAGATGTATTCGAAGAAATAAAAAAGAGAGGTAAGTCATTTAAACTCGTTGTTCTTGGGGTAGGCTTTTATTCACCCTTTTTGGCAAAAATAAATAAAGTTATTAGAGATAAGAATTTAATAAATGATGTTTTTTTAATGAATTGGACAGGAAGAGAAGAAGTACTACAAATTCTTAAAAATGCATTGTTATATGTATCTACCTCAAAGTATGAAGGGTTGCCATATTCATTATTAGAAGCTTTGTCTTTATCTAAAGCTTGTGTTGTGACGGATGTAGACGGTAATAAGGATTTAGTAATAAACAATTTTAATGGATATAAGTTACCTGAGAATGCAAAAGAAATTGCAGAAAAAATTATTTGGTTAATAGAAAATACCAATGAAAGGAAACAGATGGAATACAATTCACGAAAATTGTTTGAAAAATCTTTTAGAATAGAGGATAATATTCATCTTTTACAGGATATCTATAAAAAAGTAGTTTAAATGAAATGTAGCGGTTCAAAAAATAAGAAGACTATTTATTTATACAAAGTCTTATTTGTGCTAATCATAGGGTTTTTTGTTTCTACAAAAATAGTCGATACTGGTTTGATTTTTTATCTGCAAGCTATTACTTTAGTTTTTATCATTTACCTTTTGAGTATATATGTATTCGTAGCTAAATTATGTTTAAACACATCTTTAATTCGGTTACTTATTTTAATTTTTAATTATCTAGTGTTTTTTTTATTTTATGCTAAAAATGTATTGAAAGAAAATGAATTAGGGGACTTTGTATCACTTGTTTTATTACTACTTTTTATACCCTTTATTGAGTTTTATATATTAAAAAATAGAACTGTTGTAAATAGACCTTTGTTGAAAACAAATTTTTATTTTGAGGAAGAGGTGTTCAGGATAATTATAGAATTAATTTGTACAAACCCATTACGAACAGCAGGATTTTTGTATCAAATAAAAAATAAGCCGAATGGGCTTAAATATTTAACTTCAAATTTTAATGAATTACCTATAAAGTCGAAAGAAAAGCATTGGTTAAAAAATAAAAAAGACTGGAAGTATAGATTTCTCTCAAGTAGTTTAGTAGGTGAAAAAGCAGTATCAAAAAATCATGAGGTGTCAATAGGTAGTGATGAAGTAGAAAATACATCTTTTGAATTAATGAGAAGTAGGTTACTAAAAAGAATATTTGATATATTTTTTTCAATATTAGTATGTGTTTTTGTTTTATCGTGGTTATACCCAGTAATATTTATTTTCATAAAAATAGAGTCACAAGGACCAGTTATATTTAAGCAACATAGAGAAGGCCTCCATGGAAGACAGTTTATTTGTTATAAATTTAGATCAATGTATTCGAATAGTCTTACTGATAATAGAAGTGCGGATAGTAACGATAAAAGAATTACAAAAGTTGGAGCGTTTTTGAGAAGAAATAGTTTAGATGAACTTCCTCAATTTTTAAATGTTCTTTATGGTTCAATGAGTGTTGTAGGTCCAAGGCCTCACCTGAAAAGATTGGCTCAAGAATACCAAAAAGAAGTCGAAAATTATATACACAGACATGATGTAAAGCCAGGTATTACAGGTTTGGCTCAGGTAAGTGGATATAGAGGAAAAATTAGGAAAAAAGCAGATATAAAAAATAGAATTAGACTAGATGTTTTTTATATTAAAAAAAGATCATTAGGGTTAGATATAAGTATCATAATTAAAACTATTTATAACCTTTTGAAAGGAGATGAAAATGCGTGCTAAATGAATAAAGTTAAGTTGACTTGTTCTATGGTTATTTTTAATGAAAATAATGTGGTTTTAGGTAAAATAATCAATAGTTTTTTGAGTATTCCTTTTTCCAAAATTATGTATGTTATTGATAATTCACCGAAACCGAGCCATTTTATTAAAGAGCAGCAGGAAATTAAATATATTAAAAATGATAAAAATTTAGGCTTTGGGAAAGCACATAATCAAATTATAGAAAGAATAAAATATAAATCAGATTATCATCTTATTTTAAACCCAGATGTAGAGTTTGAAGGAGCAATTCTTAAGAAGTTAATAAGTGTTTTAAAAGCGAATAAAAACATCATAATGATCGCTCCTAGAGTTGTTGATAATAATGGACAATTACAGTATACATGTCGTAAACATCCAACAATTAAGGAGCTTTTATCAAGAAGGTTGGGTATTAATAGCGAATATGTTAAAAATAGAGAGTATAGAAACTTAGATTTAACCAGGCCTTTTATGCCTGAATTTATTTATGGGTGTTTTATGCTTTTTAAGACCAATAGATTTGTTGGCTTATCTGGATTTGATACACGTTATTTTCTTTATTTAGAAGATGCTGATTTGTGTAGAAAAATTTATCAGAATAATGAACAAATTTTGTATTTTCCTGAAGTTCAGATAAAACATATACATCGTAAGGGGTCTTCAAAGCAAATAAAACTTTTTTTAATCCATCTCTTATCAGCATATAAATATTTTAAAAAATGGACATGATTATAAAGAGAACTAATTCAGTCATACTTATATTTGCACCAACAAAACAACACACAAGAAATGAATATTTTAATATTAGGATCTGGAGGTAGAGAACATGCTTTTGCAAAAAAAATATCTGAAAGTGAAAGAATTAATAACTTATTTGTAGCACCTGGAAACGCAGGTACCGAAACAATAGCGACTAATATATCAATTAGTTTAACTGATTTTCATGCAGTGAAGGAGATGGTGTTGGAAAACAATATTGATATGGTTGTGGTAGGTCCAGAAGCTCCTTTAGTTGAAGGAATTCACGATTTTTTTCTAGGTGATGAAGCTTTGAGAAATGTTTCAGTCATTGGTCCTAAAAAAGATGGCGCTTTGTTGGAAGGTAGTAAGGATTTTTCCAAGCAGTTTATGGAAAAACACCAAATACCAACCGCCAAGTATAAATCTTTTACAAGTAAAACGCTAGAGGAAGGGAAGTTATTTCTCGACACATTACAGCCTCCATTTGTTTTAAAGGCAGACGGTTTAGCTGCAGGAAAAGGCGTGTTAATTTTAAATGATGTAAACGAAGCAAAAATCGAATTGGAGGAAATGCTGTCCAATAATAAGTTTGGTAAAGCATCGTCAAAAGTAGTAATTGAAGAGTTCTTAGATGGAATAGAATTATCTGTCTTTGTACTTACAGATGGTAAGAGTTATAAAGTTTTACCTTCTGCAAAAGACTATAAAAGAATAGGTGAAGGAGATACGGGATTAAATACAGGGGGAATGGGAGCTATTTCGCCTGTTCCCTTTGCAAATGACCAGTTTTTAAGTAAGGTAGAAGAAACCATAATTAAACCGACTATTAAGGGATTACAATTAGATGGTATTGATTATCGTGGATTTATTTTTATCGGTTTGATGAATGTTAATGGGAAGCCCTTTGTTATTGAGTACAACGTTAGAATGGGAGACCCAGAGACTGAAGTTGTATTGCCAAGAATTCAATCGGATTTAGTTGATTTATTTGAGGGTGTGGCTAATCAAACGTTGGAAATGAAAACGTATTCAGTAACGACTCAAACTGCAACTACAGTAATGTTGGTCTCAGGTGGATATCCAGAATCCTATGAAAAAGGAAAGGAAATCACAGGATATGATTCAATAAAAGATTCGATCGTATATCATGCAGGTACGACTTCTGATCAAGAAGGTAAAGTTGTTACCAGTGGAGGAAGAGTAATGGCTATTACATCTTTTGGAAATTCTATAGAGGAAGCTTTGGATAAATCTTATAGAAATATTGATAAAATAGCTTTTGATAAAATGAATTTCAGATCGGATATTGGATTTGATTTGAAATAAATGAATTATACGTTCGATGATTTTTAGCATTTGTATTATTTTTTTAAATTGATAAACAAAATAAAACCCCCTCTCAATTTATTTGAAAGGGGGTTAATTTCATAATAAGACTTTACCTTACTTGTTATTTTTAGTATATGAAAACTTATATTGTAAGTATAGGTAAGCATCTCTTGGTAAAATTTTTATCCACTTTTTATATCTTAAGAACCATTTAAAACGAATTGAGTTCATTCCTTTAGTCAAATATCCAGCTACAAAAGGATGCACGTTTAGCGTAACATTTTTAAAACCTTCTTTTCTGTTAAATAATTTTTCCAATTCGAATTCGAACTTATCTAATAATACTATAGGAGCTTCAACTTCTCCATTTTTATTAGGGTTGGGTTCTCTTGTTTTTATGTGTAGTTCAGGTCTTACACGTTGTCTTGTAATTTGTACTAAACCAAACTTACTAGGAGGTAAGATTTTATGTTTTGTACGGTCTAAAGACATTACTTCTTTTAAATGTTGGTATAATTTTTGTCTGTTTTCAGAACTTTTCATGTCTATGAAATCAATTACGATAATACCGCCCATATCTCTTAATTGCAATTGTCTTGCTATTTCTGATGCGGCAATTAAGTTGACTTCCAGAGCAGTTTCTTCTTGACTTAAAGCTTTATTTGATCTGTTACCGCTGTTTACATCGATAACGTGTAAAGCTTCAGTGTGCTCAATTACTAAATAAGCACCTTTACTCATAGAAACTGTTTTACCAAACGATGTTTTTATTTGCCTCTCAATACCATATTTTTCAAATATTGGGGCTTGTGATCTATGAAGTTTTACAATATTTTCTTTTGTGGGGAAAATTTCCCCTAAATATTCTTTAATTTCTTGAACTAAAGCTTCATCGTTTGTTACGATACTTGTAAAAGAATCATTCATAACATCTCTTAAAATGGAAGATGCTCTATTTAATTCACTTAAAATTTTTGTTGGTGTATTTGAATTTGGAATTCGCTTACACATATTTTTCCAACGATCTAGTGAATTTTGTAAATCTTTGTCAAGTTCTGCTACTTTTTTTCCTTCAGCAACAGTACGTAAAATAAGTCCAAAACCTTTTGGTTTTATACTTTTTGCTAATCTTTTTAAGCGCTCTTTTTCTGTATTATCAGCTATTTTCTGAGAAACTGATATTCTATTGGAAAAAGGAACTAAAACTAAATATCTACCCGCTATTGATAACTCTGAACTTATACGTGGTCCTTTGGTAGAAATCGGTTCTTTTACAATTTGTACTAATAAATTCTGACCTGATTTTAGTACATTTTTAATACTTCCATCTTTGTCAATGTCTTCTTCAAAGCGAAAGTTTTTTAAAGTGAATTCTTTAAATTTACCTGTGCTTACTTTCTTCATGAATTTATTCAAAGATTGTACTTGTGGACCCAAATCGTGGTAGTGTAAAAAACCATCTTTGGGGTATCCAACATTTACGAACGCTGCATTTAATCCAGTCATTACTTTTCCGATTTTTGCAAGGAAAATGTCTCCAACTGAAAATTTATTATCGTTTGTTTCTTTGTTTAATTCAATAAGTTTACCATCTCTTAATAAGGCAAAATCAATATCAGAAGAATTTGAACGAATAATTAACTCTGTTTTCATCTGAGTATAATTTTTTAGCCTACGTGTAAAACAATACACGAAGACGGATTATGAATTTGTAAACAGGTATTTTAATACCTTTTAAGGTGTTTAAACCTTAATGTCAATGAACTTTTCTAAGCTAAATAAAGCAAACTGAAAAAGTAAGCGAAAGCTTACTTTTTCTTATGACGGTTTGCTCTTGCTCTTTTTTTTCTTTTGTGAGTAGAGATCTTAGCTCTCTTCCTTTTTTTACCGCTCGGCATATTTAAACTGGTTTAAAAAAAAATCTTTATTTTGATTTTTTGGTTAATAATTTATTTGCAAGATTGTATTACTTAACACTTACCTTAGTTTTTACTCCTTCTGTAAATACTTTTGAAGGTTTAAAAGCTGGAATATTGTGTGCAGGTATTTTTATGGTAGTGTTTTTCGAAATGTTTCTACCAGTCTTTTCAGCTCTTTTCTTAATTATAAAGCTTCCAAAACCTCTTAAGTAAACGTTGTCTCCATTTTCTAATGCGTCTTTAACTTCATCCATAAATGCTTCTACAGTCGCTAAAACATCTGCTTTTTCAATTCCACTTTTGTCTGAAATTTTAGATACGATATCTGCTTTTGTCATTATATAATATTTTTTTTATTTGTTTTCTGCGAAAATTGCGGAGGCAAAGATATGATAATTAATCTATTCCGGAAAAGGTTAAATTTAAAAAAAAACACCCAAATTACACTAACTTTGTTGGATTAATTTGATTAAATGTTTTTTGATAAAAAGTTAACCATCTGGTATTTACAAAATAAAAGAGACTTGCCTTGGAGAAAAACAAAAAACCCTTACAGCGTTTGGTTAAGCGAAATAATGCTTCAACAAACGCGAGTTTCCCAGGGTTTACCGTACTTCCAGCGATTTAAGGAAGCTTTTCCAACAGTGTTTGATTTGGCCAATGCAGAAGAAAGCACTGTGCTAAAACTTTGGCAAGGTTTGGGGTATTATTCTAGAGCCCGTAACTTACACCATACAGCAAAACATGTCGCTTACCAGTTAGATGGAGTATTTCCTTCCAATTATAAAGATTTGCTAAAATTAAAAGGAGTTGGGGAGTATACAGCTTCCGCAATTGCATCGATCTGCTTTGATGAGCCCGTGGCTGTTGTAGATGGAAATGTATATCGTGTACTTTCAAGAGTGTTTGGAATTCGTACACCGATTAATTCAGTGGCAGGAATAAAAGAGTTTAAAAATTTAGCGCAAAGTTTGCTTAGCAGGAATGAACCTGGTAATTATAATCAGGCGATAATGGATTTTGGCGCCCTGAATTGCAAACCACAAAAACCACTATGTGAAAACTGTTCACTTTCTGTTGAATGTATTGCTTTTAAGAATGACCTTGTTAAAGAATTACCAATTAAGGAGAAGAAGGTGAAAATTAGAAAGAGGTTTTTTAATTTTTTAGTTTTAAATACTGACGATGGTAAAACCATTTTAGAAGAGCGCAAAACAAAAGGGATCTGGCAAGGGCTTTATCAATTTCCACTTATTGAAACTAAGAAAATTATTAGTGCTGATGAGCTCGTTGAAAATTCATGCTTCAATCAAATGAATTTAGAAGGGTGTGTTATTAACAAGTTCAATAAAAAGACTATAATTCACAAACTCTCACACCAGCACTTACACACACAATTTTGGATTATTTCTGTAAATAGAAACGATCAAGCAAATTTGAATTGGTCGCAAATTTTAGAAAAACCAGTACCAGTTTTAATAGAAAAATTTATAGAGGAGTACAGAAAAACATTGGTACAAAAAGAATAATGTTATCATCCTTTAATTTATTAGAGAGTAAATTTTGTATCTTTGACTATAAAGAAAATATGTGTTGGCTATGGCAGGAACAGTGAATAAAGTAATTTTAATTGGGCATTTAGGAGATGAGGTTAAAATGCATTATTTTGAGGGAGGAAATTCGATTGGTCGTTTTCCAATAGCAACTAATGAAACGTATACTAATCGTCAATCAGGTGAAAGGGTTACAAATACCGAATGGCATAATATTGTTGTACGAAATAAATTAGCTGAAATATGTGAAAAATATCTTGTTAAAGGAGATAAAGTTTATGTTGAAGGAAGATTGAAAAATAGGCAATATGAAATAGATGGTCAAAAAAGATACACAACTGAGATTCATGTTCAGGACATGACATTCTTGTCAACAAAAAAAGACCCTAGTAATCCATCATCCAAGATGGACCAAAAAATTATACCAACTAGAACTAGAGATAATAGTATTTCATCAATTCCAAATGAAGACGATGATTTACCATTCTAGAATAATTAAATTATAAATTTTGGATTCAGAACCCGAACCGATTTCATTTTTACTATTAAATATAGATTGGATAATTGTTATTAAGCTAATTATACTAATTTTATTACTTCTTTGTTCAGCCTTAATATCAGGAGCAGAAATAGCTTTTTTCTCAATATCACAAACAGAAATTGATGATTTGAAAGAAAAAACAAAGGGAAAAAGCACAATTGTTAAACTACTGGATAGACCTAAGCGACTTTTAGGAACTATTTTGATTGCAAATAATTTTATAAATATTTTAATAGTCTTATTATTTGCTTCACTTGGAGAGTTTTTGCTGAAAGAGGTGTCAAAGGAGTTGAGATTCTTTGTTGAAGTTATTTTAGTAACTTTTTTGATTTTACTTTTTGGAGAGGTATTACCTAAAGTTTATGCAAATAGAAAGGCTTTAGTTTTTGCAAATATCATGGCAAAACCAGTAAACTTTTTAAGTAGATTACTGACTCCATTGAGTGTTCCTCTAATAAGAGTAACAGGTAGTATAGAAAATAAACTTGGAAATAAAAATAACAACTTGTCTGTTGAAAAACTATCACAGGCACTTGAATTAACTTCAAATAATTCAACATCAAAAGAAGAACAAAAAATTTTAGAAGGAATTGTTACATTCGGAAATACGGAAACTATCCAAATTATGAAGCCAAGAACAGATGTTTGTGCAATTTCTGAAGACACCAGTTATGAAGAAGTTTTGAAAATTATTTTGAAAAATGGTTATTCCAGAAATCCTGTTTATCAGGATAATATAGATAATATTATAGGTGTGCTGTATGCGAAAGATTTGCTAGTTCACTTAGATAAAATAAATTTTAAGTGGCAGAGTTTAGTTCGAAAACCTTTTTTTGTTCCTGAAAATAAGAAGTTAGATGATTTACTTAAAGAGTTTCAGGAAAAAAAGAATCATTTGGCAATTGTTGTTGACGAATATGGAGGTACAAGTGGTATTGTTACCTTGGAAGATGTGATAGAAGAGATTGTTGGGGATATAAACGATGAGTTTGATGATGATGATTTATTTTACTCTAGACTTGATGAGAATAATTATATTTTTGAGGGTAAAATTACTATTAAAGATTTTTGTAGAGTGATGGAAGATGATAACGAGGATCAATTTGAAAAAGAAAAGGGAGAAAGTGAAACGTTGGCGGGATTAATTTTAGAAGCATCAGGAAAGTTTCCAAAGAAAGGAGAGAAAATAAATTTTAGTAATTATACGTTTATAATTGAAGCGCTGGACAAGCGACGTATAAAGCAAGTAAAAGTTACCAGAAATGTATAAAATTATATTGTTGTTTGTAGCAACAATCTTAATAAGTTGTCGGGAAGATAATATTCCAAAGCAAAAAGCGTACTTAAGTTTAGAATATCCAAGTCAAAATTACCAAGATTTGGATGTTGACCGACCTTATGTATTCGAAATAGACGAAAATACCTCTGTCAAAGCATTGCCGAAGAATTGGTTAAAAATTGTATATCCTGGTTTAAAAGCTTCTGTTGATATCACATACAGACCGGTAAATAATAATTTAAAAGAATTATTTATGGAGGCTGAAAAGTTAGTTTTTGAACATACTGTAAAAGCAGATAACATAATTTGGAGAGATTTTTCTAATACAAATCATAAGGTATATGGAAAGTTATGTCAAATAGAGGGTAATGCCGCTTCTCAGGTTCAGTTTCATGCTACAGATAGCGCAAAGCATTTTATTAAAGGCGCCTTGTTTTTTTATGCTAAACCTAATTATGATTCGATTTTTCCAGCTGTCGAATATATTAAAAAAGACATGGTTAAAATGATGGAGAGTTTAAAATGGAGATAATAAAAAACGAGATAGAAATTTTATGTATTAATTTACCAAAACAACAATACGTAAAATTTTACAACTAGACTTCTTATCTTTTTAATAAAATCACATATTAGATTTACTTACCGATGACTTTTTGCTTTGTAACCAAAGATAAAATTGCATACCAAATAAAATAGCTCCAGCTAGTAAGTGTGTTGCTTGTGTACCTATTGGAAATTCAGCGTAATACATTAAAATACCCGTAATAGCCTCTAAGAATATTAAAAATATCACCCAATTAATAATATCATAACCTAAACTCTTGACTTGGTTTATATAGAATAGGCTTAAATTCACTAAGACAATGGCAATTGTAAAAGAGCGGTGAAAGTAAAACTTAAAGCTAGGGTTCATCAAACTGTATTGTTTATTTTCGAAGCCACTTAGTTTTATTTGTTCATCTATAAATTGACGAACCTGTGTTCCTAGTGCTATTTGAATTAAAGAAAAAATAACTGATATAATAAGTAATTTGTTGAATAAGTTATCGTATTTTCTATAGTTTTTTTCAGTGTCTTTGACGATGAAATGAAGCCATAATAGGATCGCTATTATAAGCAAACCAACAATCATGTGTATTGTTATAACAGTCGGTTTTAAATTGGTGTCTACTACAGTTTTACCAAGCCAAGCTTCAAAAAGCATGAAAAAAAATGCGATGTATGTTAGTATTGGGATAGATTTATTTTCTTTCCAGAATTTTGAGGCAGCATAAATTAAAAAAAGAAATACGAAGCCAGATAATACAGATGCTAATCGATTAACATACTCAGTCCATGTATGGTATTTATTAAATTTAGCGTAATTATGTTTAGTATATTTTTTCCAGTTTGATAGGCTGAATTCTTTTCCAGTTTTTAAGTTGTTTTGAGCAACGAATAACGTCTTGTCTTTTACGATAATCATTCCTTTTTTATAAAATGAGTTTGGTTGCCAAGTAATTTGTTTTTCAGAAGTGGGAGGAATGTAGTATCCAAAACATTTTGGCCAATCAGGACATCCCATTCCAGAACCAGTCATTCGGACAATTGAGCCTGCTAAAAAAATTAAATAAACAGATATGATTGAAATTTTAACAATTAAAGGAAATCGCTTCTTCACAAGAAAAAAAGTATTATTAAACTATCGAAATACACACTATTGTGCTATAACAAAGGTAAAAAAAACTAAAGCAAAATGTATTTATATTAATTCTAATTAAAAGTAAATAATTAATCAAGAGCCAAAAGCTCTTGATTATTTTAATACAAATTCATAGCGTATGAGCTCTAATTTTAATACGTTGATTTTAAATCTTTATTTTTTGTATTTTAAAACCTCAGAACGCCCCTTTTTAAAAATTTTATTGCTAGCGTGCTTCCCCTTTCTAATTTCTTTTTGTTTCTCATAAGGAAGCTGAATAATATCTTGACATTCTTGAGAACAAGTATTGTCAGTTTTTGTTTTACAGTCATCACATTGGATAAACAATAAATGACATCCTTCGTTTGCACAATTCGTGTGTGTGTCACAAGGTTTTCCACATTGATGACAATTTGAGATGATATCGTCTGAAATTCGTTCAGCACGTCTGTGATCAAAAACAAAGTTTTTTCCTAAAAATTTATTTTCAAGTTCTTCTTCTTTAACTTGACGCGTATATTCAATAATTCCTCCTTCAAGTTGAAATACGTTTTTAAACCCTTTATGTTTGTAATAAGCGGAAGCTTTCTCGCATCTAATTCCACCAGTACAATACATTAAAAGATTTTTATCTTCTTTATGGTCTTTTAAGTCTTCTTCAATAATGTCCAAAGAGTCTCTAAAAGTATCAACATCTGGAGTAATAGCTCCATCAAAATGTCCAATTTCACTTTCATAATGATTTCTCATATCCACACAAACAGTTTTAGGATCTGCTAGCATTTCGTTAAACTCTTTAGCCGATAAGTGAACACCTTTATCAGTTACATCAAATGTTTCATCATTTAATCCATCTGCAACAATCTTATCACGAACTTTTACTTTGAGTTTCAAGAACGATTTGTTGTCTTGCTCAACCGCCACATTCAAACGGATATCTTTCAAGAATGAAATATTATCTAATTGCTCTTTTAGTTCTAAGAACTTCTTTGCTGAAATAGAAATTTGAGCATTAATACCTTCATAAGAAACATAAGTTCTTCCTAAAATACCTAGTTTATTCCATTCAATAAATAATTTATTTCTGAAAAGGGTTGGGTTTTGTATTTTGTGATATTGATAAAAAGAAATGGTAAGACGGTCTTCTCCCGCTTCGTCAATTAATTTTGCGCGTTCTTGTGCGCTTAACTTGTTGTACAGTTGCATGCTATACTTTTTAAAGTTAAACAAAATTTTGGGTGTTTAAAAAAACGAGCCAAAGGTACTGATTTTCTGAACTGATTGTTTAAAATAAGACGATTAATTTCTTTTTTGATAAGATTTTAAACTTAGCTTAAAAAAAAATAGATTATTCATACAAGTATAGCGAATTTTTTAAACCTTTGTAATTATATGTTTATAACAAGTCAAACTAGAAAAGAAACCTTTGTTTTTTTAAAAAGGTTTTGTTTGATTATTAAAAGAATTAATAAAAATGAAAGTAGCGGTCGTAGGTGCTACCGGAATGGTAGGTAATGTAATGTTACAGGTGTTAGCTGAAAGAAATTTTCCAGTAACAGAGTTAATCCCTGTTGCTTCTGAACGTTCAGTTGGAAATCAAATAGAATTTAACGGAACCAATTATACAGTTGTTGGTTTAGAAACAGCAGTTTCTATGAAGCCAGATATAGCCTTATTTTCAGCAGGAGGAAACACATCATTGGAGTGGGCCCCAAAATTTGCAGAAGTAGGAACTACGGTGATTGATAATTCTTCAGCTTGGAGAATGGATCCAACAAAGAAATTAATAGTTCCAGAGATTAATGCAACAGAATTAACAGAAAATGATAAAATAATTGCAAATCCGAATTGTTCTACAATTCAAATGGTATTAGCACTAGCTCCCTTGCACCAAAAATACAAGATTAATAGAATTGTGGTATCTACTTATCAATCGATAACAGGTACAGGGGTAAAAGCAGTACGACAGTTAGAAAATGAATCAAAAGGGATTGAAGGAGATGCTGCTTATCCTTATCAAATTCATAAAAATGCATTACCGCACTGTGATGTTTTTGAAGAGGCTGGTTATACCAAGGAGGAACTGAAATTGGTTCGAGAGACCCATAAAATTTTAAATGATCCAACTATAGGGGTCACTGCCACTGCTGTTAGAATACCAGTTGTCGGTGGACATTCAGAAGCTGTTAATTTGGAGTTCGATACTAATTATGATATTGAAGATATCAGAAAAATTCTTTCTAGTACAGATGGTGTTATTGTTCAGGATGATATTGAAAACAATCAATACCCAATGCCCTTCTTTGCAGAAGGTAAAGATGAAGTTTTCGTTGGAAGAATTAGAAGAGACTTATCAAGGGAAAATGCTTTAAATATGTGGATTGTTGCAGATAACTTAAGAAAAGGGGCAGCAACAAATACAATTCAGATAGCTGAATATTTAGTGACTAATAAACTAATAAAAAACAATGTATTAGCATAGTTCAAAAAATATAAAAACTATTATAAAGTCTTGGGTTATATTGCCCAAGGCTTTTTGTTTTATGCTAAATTCGAATTTATCTTCTTCGCGTAAACAATTCTATAGCTTAAAAAATCACAAATTGTGGGGATTTGATATTTTTGTAAAATGGATGAAAATATAATAATAGAAAACACAAAACTTTTTGTAAAAAAAACATTAATCGGAGCAGAAAGTGGGCATGATTTTTTTCATGCTGAACGTGTTTATAAAAACTCATTGACCATAGCGAAAAAAGAAAATGTAAATGAGTTTATAGTAGGTTTAGGAGCTTTACTTCATGATATTGCTGATAGTAAATTTTATGAGGGAGATGAAACCATAGGGCCAAAGAAAGCAAGGCTCTTTATGGAAGATCAGCATGTAGACAAGCCAGTAATCGACCATGTTGTAAAAATTATAGAGAATATCTCATTTAAAGGTGGAAATTTCGTGCAAAATTTTAAATCTTCTGAGTTGGATGTTATTCAAGATGCAGACCGATTAGATGCAATAGGAGCTATTGGTATTGCGAGGTGTTTTAATTATGGAGGATATAAAAATAGAGAGCTTTACAATCCTGATATTTCGCCAAAATTAGAAATGAATAAAGAAGAATATAAAAAATCTGAAGCTCCTACGATTAATCACTTTTACGAGAAATTATTATTATTAAAAGACCGAATGAATACAAAAACTGGAAAAGAAATGGCGCTTAAGAGGCATCAATATATGGAAGGTTTTTTGAAACAATTTTACAAAGAATGGAGTGGTGAATTTTGTTAAATTAGCATTAAATCATCATAAATTTTATGTTAAATTTTGATTTTTCACAAAATAACATTATGTTTGAAACATATTCCCAAGAAAAATCTTTTTTTCCCCTTATTAAAGAATAGCATTTAAATACATAGTTTAAGTGCTATTTTTGGTTGTAAGATACTAATCGTTCTGTAATACAGGCAACTATTGTATTGTTAACGAATTTTATAATAATTTAATTAATAAGTGTTATTAATTAAAAAATAAACTTTTAGTTTGATGATATTAAATCATTAAAACCGATTTAATATCATCATGGTTTATTAGTGAAAAATCTTTTAAATTCCTGGAAAATTAGGAGTTCTTTTTTCTAAAAAAGCAGTCGTGCCTTCTTTAAAATCTTCCGTATCAAAGCTAGCACCAAAAACTTCAATTTCGGTTTCATAACCATTAATTCCGTCCTTAAAGTTATCATTAATTGCTTTGATCGCTGAACCAATAGCAACAGATGAATTCTTCATAATTTTTGAAGCTAATTTTTCTGCTAGAGATAATAATTCATCTTGAGAAGTGATGTGATTTACAAGTCCATAATCTTTTGCTTCAACTGCGTCAATCATACTTGCTGTCATTATTAATTCCATGGCTTTACCTTTTCCTATTAGCTGAGGCAAACGTTGCGTTCCTCCATAGCCAGGAATAACTCCAAGAGAAACTTCGGGAAGTCCCATTTTTGCATTATTAGAAGCTATTCTGAAATGACAAGCCATTGCAAGTTCCAAACCACCACCTAACGCAAAACCGTTTACAGCTGCAATTACTGGTGTTGAGAGATTTTCTATATAATTAAATAATATTTCTTGCCCTCTTCTCGCTAGGGAAGCACCTTCATTAGAGGAAAAATTAGCAAATTCCGAAATATCTGCACCTGCTACAAATGCCTTTTCACCGTTTCCTGTAATAATAATTACTTTGATATTTGAGTCATCTTCTAATGTTTCAAAAGCTATATGAAGTTCCTCTATAGTTTTTTTATTTAATGCATTTAACTTTTTTGGTCTATTAATAAAAATAGTAGCTAATTTATCTTTTTGTTTAATTAAAATATTTTCGAAATTCATGTTTAGTTTATTTTTCAATTTAGTTCAATCACTATGTTTTCGGTAAAATTACGTTAAAAACCGTTCCTATATTTTTTGTAGAGGTAAAATTAATAGAGCCATCATAAGTCTCAATTATTTTTTTTACCATAGGAAGCCCTAGTCCCATTCCACTAGTTTTTGTAGTAAATTTAGGTTCAAATACTAGCTCTTTATTCTGATCTAAAATTCCTTTTCCGTTATCTGAAACAGAAATTTTAATACTATTCCCTTCAGAGGTGACCTTAACTTCTATTTTAGGAATGGTTCCATCATTTCGCATTGCTTGCGTTGCGTTTTTAACTAAGTTAGTTACAATTCGTATTAGTTGTGTTTTATCTAAACTAGCATACAGCTCAGTTTCTTCAGAAATATATTCAATATAATCCTCGGTAAAAATATCCAAAGCATGTTTCACAACATCATGCACGTTTAATTTTTCTCTATTTTGTTTTGGCATTTTAGCAAAATCAGAGAAAGCCGAAGCAATAGAGCTTAAAACATCAATTTGTTGAATAAGTGTTTGACTATATTCAGCAACTTTTTCTTTAATATTAGATTCTTCTGGATCGAATTTTCTTTCAAAACTTTGTACAGTAAGTCGCATGGGAGTAAGAGGGTTTTTGATTTCATGAGCAACTTGTTTTGCCATTTCTTTCCATGCTTCTTCACGTTCACTTTTTGCTAGTTTTATAGCGCTTTCTTCAAGTTGATCAATCATATTGTTATATGATTTAACAAGAGCGATAATCTCAGAGCTCGCCGCATTTAGAATTATTTTTTCGTTACGTTGGTTAAGTCTAGTTTCTTCGATTTTTTCAGCAATGGTTTTAATTGACCTAGTGATGTAACTTGAAAGAAAGTAGGCTAGAACAATGGCTAGTACTAACATTAAACCGTATACCAATGATAGTCTAGATAAAAATTCTTCAAGCTCTTTTTTTTGATTTGAATTATCTTGGGCAATACGAAGCTCTAGAATACCTATTCTTTTAAATCGAGCGTCATTAATATATGCAAAAGAAGACTGGTGTTTTAAGCCATCAATAACAGTATCTTTAACAATCCTATGGTTCGAATTAATTGCGAGATTTTTTAGTGTTTTTTTAGGTAAAGGAATTTCTTTCGCCCTATCAAAGTTGTATGGAATTGATGACTTAAGTAATTTTCCGTCCATGTCATACATTGAAATAGTTAGTTTATGTATGGAAGCAATCTCATAAATTTTATCTTGAAATATTTTTGATAGATTTTCAGATGTAACAGGATAGGTTGTTTTGCCAAGTTCAATACGAACATTATGTACCGTAGCAGATTCTTTTCTGCCAAAACGTAATTCATTATAATCTTTTGTTTGCTCTTCGTATTGGTGCACGGTTATATAAACGATAAGCATTGATGTAAAAAATAACAATACTATCATTGATAGGAATATTCGTGTCTTTAAGGAAATATTATTAAAAAATGTCAACTTTAGAGGGCTTTTAGTATTTTGTTCTATATCTTAATTTTACAACGTATTTATTTAAGATTTTTAAAAATTAGTGTTGTTGCAAATATATTTATTGAAGTAAGGATTATGATTAAATTAAACTTACTTAAAATGATTAATTGCATTTTATCTAATTACTCTAAATCAAAAACTGAACCGATTTGCATCGGATAAACTTTTATAACTCTATTACATTAGTTCATAAAAAGGATTGTGATAATACATTTAAATAATTTAATTACTAATAGTATCTTCTTTTGTATGTAATAGACGCGTTAGTTTAATGGATAAATCTAATAAAATTATTTTAGGATTTCCATTTCTTTCAATATGATATTGTGCATCACTTATTTCTTTTTCAATGAGAAGTATGTTTCCGCTATGAATAAAGGGAGCAAATTTTGATAACTGAAAGTTAAGTGATTTTGTTTCTAAAAAGACGAGATCTGATGCGCCGTAGTTTAAAAGAAGAGCTTGTCTAAAAAACTGTGAGCAATATTTAAGAAATTGTTTTTGAGTTTCTCTTCCAGATTTTGCAATGACATCTGACCATTCAATTAAATCTTGAATAACAGCTGCATTTCCTTTAGCTTTAAAAGCAGTTCTGATCCATGTTATAAACCATTGCTCATACACTTGATCATTTGAATCGTTATGATATAGATGAAGTGCTTTGTTATAATTACCTTCAGATTGATGAGCAATTCTAAGTGCTTCATTTTTTTCAACACTTTCTCTTTCAACAAGGGCGGTTACAATGTTTTTCTCATTTAATAAAGGAAAATGTAATGCTTGACATCTTGATTTAATAGTGTTTATTATCTGACCCTCATCTTCAGTAACTAATAAAAAAATTGTTTTGCTAGGGGGTTCTTCAATAAGTTTTAAAAGTTTATTAGAAGCAGCAGTATTCATTTTTTCCGCCATCCAAATAATCATTATTTTAAAACCACCTTCATAAGATTTTAAATGAAGTTTTTTTACAATTTCTTCAGCTTCATCAACCCCGATTTGCCCTTGCTTGTTTTCAACCCCTATGTACTGAAGCCAGTTGTATAAGCTTCCGTAAGGTTGTTTACTAACAAAGTAGCGCCATTCTTCAAGAAAAAGATTACTTATAGGGTGACTTTTTACAGAGTTTGTAGTGGTTACAGGAAAAGCAAAATGTAAATCTGGATGCTGAAGCTTCTCACATTTAATTCTGCAAGCCTCTGGTTTATCTGAAAAACTACATAAAACATGTTGTGCATATGCAATAGCCGTAGCTAAACAACCAGTACCTTCTTTTCCAATAAATAATTGTGCATGAGGAATCCTATTGTTACTAGAAGATTTTTTCAAATGTTCTTTGATATGTTCTTGTCCTATAATACTATCAAAAGTCATATTGCAAATATACAGTTTAGACAAAAGTTTACATAGTTTTTAAAAAATCAATTCGATGTTTTTAAAAAAGTATCTATAAGGTTTTTTTCAAATGATTTTATTTAAAAGTGTAACATAAAAATAGCTTTTTAGTTTTCAAAGAAGCTTTGTCTTTGTACTTTCAGTTTAGAATAGTTCTATTTTAGTATATTTGCATGTTAACACATTATTTTTTTTGAGTACAATCGCATCACTACAAATCGGGGAAAAGGGAATTGTATCTGAGGAATGTTTAGATCGGATACCATTAAAACTATTAGAAATGGGTTGCTTGCCAGGAGCTGAAGTTCAATTATTACAGGTTGCCCCCCTGAAGGATCCTATATATATATGTATTAATGGAAGTTACTTAGCAATTCGTAAAAAACTAGCTGATCAAATTTTAGTTACCAAAATCTGAAAATAATGGCTCAAAAGTTAAAAGTAAGTTTAATTGGAAATCCTAATACAGGAAAAACATCATTGTTTAATGAATTAACTGGTTTGAACCAAAAAGTAGGAAACTATCCAGGGGTTACGGTTGATAAAAGACAAGGAACAGCTAAGTTAGATAATGATATTGTTGCTTTAGTTACTGATTTGCCAGGGACTTATAGTGTTAATCCGACTTCATTAGATGAGAGTATTGTACTAAAAAACTTGTTAAAAGATAATTCAGAAGATTTACCAGATGTTATTGTTGTAGTAGCAGATGTTGAAAATTTAAAAAGAAATTTGCTTTTGTTTTCTCAGGTACAAGATTTTAATATACCTGTTGTTCTTGCTATTAACATGGCAGATCAAATGCAGAAGAAAGGGATTTCTATTAATATTCAAGAGTTAGAAAAAGAATTAGAAACTAAAGTTATTTTAATTTCGGTTAGAACTAAAGAAGGAATTAGTGAGCTTAAAAGTACTATTGCAAATTTTTCAGACCTTAAAGCGAATACAAACTTTAAAAGTTTTTGCGAAAGAATTGATTCTTCCTACTTTGCTTCGCTGAAAAAAATAAGCAACCGTTTTTCGGTATATCAGTTATGGTTAATTCTGACTAAGAACCATGATATATTATTATTATCTGATGAGATTGAGGCGTTAAAACAGTTTGAAAAAGATGTTTCACTACATAAGAGATACCAGCACAAGGAAACTATATACCGTTACCAGAAAATTAATGAAATTTTAAAAAGAACGTATTCTGTAAATAAGGAAAAAGCTTCAGACTTAAGAAGTAAGCTTGATCGTGTTTTTACACATAAATTTGCCGGATACGCCATATTTTTCGCGTTACTTCTTTTGATTTTTCAATCTATATTTGATTGGGCATCTGCACCAATGGACTTTATCGACGAGTTATTTGCAGAGATAGTTACTTACTTAAAAGGAGTTATGCCTGAAGGAATGTTTACCGACTTACTTATTGAAGGTATTGTTCCTGGTATTGGAGGAGTTGTGATTTTTATACCACAGATAGCTATTCTGTTTTTATTTATAGCCATACTTGAAGAGACAGGTTATATGAGTAGGGTGGTCTTCTTAATGGATAAAATTATGCGACGGTTTGGAATGAATGGAAAAAGTGTAATTCCTTTAATTTCAGGAACAGCATGTGCCATTCCTGCAGTCATGGCTACTAGAACAATTTCTAGTTGGAAAGAGCGATTGATCACCATTTTGGTAACTCCATTTACAACTTGTTCAGCAAGATTGCCAGTATATGCCATTATAATAGCTTTGATAATTCCTGAAAAGAAGATTCTCGGTGTGTTTAATTTACAGGGGCTTACGTTACTCAGTCTTTACATATTAGGTTTTGCTGTGGCTGTTTTCGCGGCATTTCTTTTACATAAACAGCTTAAAATTAAAAATGACAGTCTTTTTGTTGTGGAGATGCCAGATTACAATATACCATCTTTTAAAAATGTTTTTTTGGAGGTTTTTGAAAAAACTAAAACGTTTGTTTTTGACGCCGGTAAAATTATTTTAGCAATTTCTGTAATTCTTTGGTTTTTAGCCTCTCATGGGCCTTCTTCTTTTGATAATGTTGAACAAATAGTAAGTGCGCAGTATCCTAAAAATATGATTTCACAGGAAGAATTAGATAAAAAGATAGCAGCGTCTAAGTTGGAAAATTCTTATATTGGTATTATGGGTAAAACCATAGAGCCAATAGTAACGCCATTGGGCTATGACTGGAAAATAGGTATTGGTTTAATTACTTCATTTGCAGCACGAGAGGTTTTTATAGGAACGCTAGCTACAATTTATAGTGTTGGAAATAATGATGAAGACACCACAACAATTAAAGAAAAGATGGCGATGGAGATAAATGCTAATACGGGTAAAAAACGATTTAATTTTGCAACAGGTGTTTCTTTATTGCTGTTTTACGCCTTTGCTATGCAATGTATGGCAACATTAGCGGTAGTAAAACGCGAAACTAAAAGTTGGAAATGGCCTCTACTACAGTTGGTGGGAATGGGAGTTCTGGCGTATCTATCTGCTTTAATATTTTATCAAATTTTGAGGTAATGCAAGAAGTACTATCATATATAACCGTTGCGCTCGCTGTGCTTTTTTTAATTAGAAAATTTTTCTTCAAAGCAAAGAAAAATAATAATTGTGACAAAGGATGTGGATGCGGGTGATACGTAAATTTTTAATTTAAAAAACTCTGTTTTAGAGGGGGGTAGTGAAAAAACAATAGCTCTTTTGTAATACGTATTGAGTGAAGTGATTATATTAAACTTAGTTTTACAGATATTTTTTTGCACCGCAAAGCCAACTGAATTTTATATTTAGTAAAAATGTAATATTTCCTTTATTTCATGTTTACGGACATAAAAATCTAACAATGTTATTTTAAAATTAAGTTGATTTTTTAAGTTTTGGAAGCATTTATTGACCATAAATTGTTTTAAATAAAAAGGAAAAAAGTATACAAACTAAAAATAAATTATAGTTAAAACCTCTTAAAAGGTAGATAATGTCTGTGTTTGTTACTAAAACAAAAAATTGTTTTATTGTTCAATTTAATTTTTATAATTTTGTCGCAACAAACTGATAGAGAGCTTTTATACGCTGTTTTAAAATTCAGCAAATTTTTTAACTTATGTTTGTTAAAAAACGAGTTAAGCAACATGGCAAAATCCCTAAAATGTTCCTGATGCTAATTAACGTTTTGAGAGTGAATAATTTAAATATTAATATAGAGTAGATTCTTACTCTGTATATAAAAAATCAATAAGACTTAGTTCCCCCCGACTATAAGGCTTTTGCCCCTTGTATGAGGGTTTAGTGCTTTTTTTTATTTCAAGTGAAATTAAGAGGAGGTTCAATTTTTTTGTACGCTTTTAACAAAAAGTATAAATGAGAAACGTCTAAAAAAATCAATTAACTCTATTCAAAAATAAGAAAAAGTAAAGAAAATAAAAAAGCCAGAAATAAGAATTAACAATAAGTTAACGATAGAATAAAATAAATAATTAAACAAGAGAACATGAGAAGATTAATTACTTTCGTAATCACTTTACTTTTTTTTACATTACAAGCGCAAAATAAGCAAGAAGGGCTTGCAGTACAGGGTATTGCAAGAGATCCAGGCACTGGCTCTGTAAGAGCAAATCAAAAAATTACTCTAACATTTGATTTATATTATCTTGACAATGGTGTGCCAGAGAGTACTTTGGTGAGAGATACAGAAGTTACTACAGACGCTTTTGGGGTATTTTCTCAAGTTTTAGAGTTAGATTCAAATATTGAAAGTATTTTATCCCAACATAAGCATTTCTTAAAAATTAGTGAAGGGTCAAAATTAATTTCTAATGAGGTTTTTAAAGATGTACCTTATGCTTTATCGGCCGCTAATGGAGTGCCCACTGGAAGTATTATGCCCTTTATGGGTAAAGAAGCACCTAAAGGGTGGTTGTTATGCGATGGAAGACCTTTACCCAATGAACCATATGCAAGGCCTTTAAAATCTATATTAGGATCGAATACAACTCCAGATTTGAGAGGGATGTTTTTAAGAGGTACAGGAACATCAACGGTTAATGGTCAGGAAGGACCTGAAGTTGGAGATACTCAAGACTCTCAAAATAAAAGCCATAATCATGGTTCAGGAAATCTAGTAGCTAATAGTGCTGGAAACCATAGGCATCAAGTTAAACATATTTTTGAATGGGCTTCGGCAGCTGGTAATGATGGAAGTAGTACAAAAAACCTTTCAGGAAATGATAGGGATGGTGATCACACTAAAACTTCGGCATTCAGTGGTGAACATAGGCACTCGATTTCAGGAAATACAGACTTTCACGGAGGCAATGAATCCCGTCCAGTTAACTATGGTGTTAACTATATTATAAAATTATAAGCTACCACATGAGTTTTAGGATTATGAAGAAAACGCTAATTTTTTGGCGATTGTTTCCATGTATTTTACTTACGATTATTTTTAATATAGGTATCATTCATGGGCAATCAAATAGTGAAGGAGCAAAGTTTGTTCAAACTTCAGTAAGTAAAAATAATGTTAATGATGGTGAGTATACTGTACAGGTTGGAAACCCTATATTAGGGAGTTTTTCCAACTCGCAAAGAAATGTATCACCTATCGATATTCGCTTCCCATGGGGGGTTTCTTACATATATGATACATTTTCATACGATAGTTTTGAGGTGTCTAAAGGGTATTATAGTGATAGAATCTCTTTAAACTGGACAATAAAAAGTAATACTGATAAAATTGAATCAATCAGAGTGTCAAGAAGAGAGTTAAAAACGATTGAGGAATCTTTTACTGTTATTAAAAACCTTCCTTCTAATGCTACTGAATTTGATGACTTTCGAATCGAAGGAGCTAAATTATACGAATATAAAGTAGAAGCGATCGGTGTAATACCAAGCGGAGAAAAAGAAGTTGAAGAAAAATCATTTGTGCGTGGTATTGGATTTAGAACTCCTAACGCAATAGTCTCTGGAAATGTGAATTTTGAAGGAGGAAACCCCGTAGCAGGTGTAACTTTAGATGTAAAGTCTACCAATGGTTCAAACATAGCTGTAAGAGGTCCAGCTATATTTATACCAGAAAAGGGTCAGTTAGATATAGACTATACAAGTAAAACCATAAAAAATGCTTATACTTTTCAAGCTTGGGTAAAACCAGGTTCAGCATTTACTGATCAAGATAAGTACATGACTCTATTTGTCTTAAAAAATGGTAGTGAAATGTTGCATAAAGAGATAAAAACCAAACTATGGTCTGGAAATAACAATTATCTTGAGGTTGATGTAGATGGAAGTATATTTAAGCTACATAATTTCATCCCTGCGGGAGTCATTAATATGCGAGGAGAAGAAACAATAATACCAGTATCTAATTTCAATACTGAGTATACTCATATTAGTGTAGTTGCAAAACAAGGAGAAGCTCCTATGTTATTTATTAATGGAATTGAGATTTCTCAGGACGATGAAAATATCCAATCATTTAATGATGTTTATTTAGGTACTAACCCAAAATATAATGGACCGGTCTATTCTGTAGAGGTGTCAACAAAACAGGTTAATTTATTAAACGAGAGAAATGAAATTATAGAATGGAACAAAATGTCTTTTGGTGTTACTGACACAAAAGCTTTCTTTTTAGATGAATTACGATTATGGAATAGCACGTTAGACCAAACAACTATTTACAATGATTATAAGAGATATATAAAAGGAGACCATGAAAATTTAATTTCATATTTTAGATTTGATGAAGGGGTAGGCATAAATGCTTATGATTTATCTCATCAAGGGTTTAAGTATAATGGAAATATTGCGAGCTTTCAAAATGTTGATAAATTTGATAAAGAACACAATGTACGTTGGGTTACTAACCAGCAAGATTTACCAAGAGTAAACAAACTAGGTATTTTAGGCCTAACAGATAGCAACGGGAACTATATTATAACAGGAATTCCTTATGAGGGAGATGGACAGTCTTTTGAAATAATTCCTAGATTAGGAGTTCATGAGTTTTCTCCTAAGCAACAGTTGGTTGTATTGGGGGAGCAAAATCAAATCGCTAATCAAATAAATTTTACAGATATTTCATCTTTTACATTTAAAGGAAAGGTGTTATATGATACAAGAGGAGTATTCCCTTCCTATGTTGATTTAAATAGTGTAGGTTCTAATAAACCTAATTTTCAAAATTTAACAGATGGTGATGAATATATAAAAGGCCCAGGTATTATTGATGAAGGCTACAATTACTATTTAAAAGGAGATACTAAATATAGTAAAGGTGATTATTGGTTAAACGATGCAGGTACTCCTGATGATAAAAATGATGACTATCTGGAGCGTTATGCACGTATTGGTCTTGAAGGAGCAAATATATATGTTGATAACAATATCGTATTGGACAAAAATAATGTACCAGTTGTATCTGATAGTGAAGGAAATTTTGAAATTCAGGTTCCTATTGGAGATCATTTTATAACGGTAAAAAAATTAAATCACGAATTTGAATATGAAGGAAGATTTCCTGCAAATCCAGATGAGTTTACTGAGTTTTTTCAAGATAGGGAAGAACAAGTAACTTTTATTGACAAAACAAGGGTTGATGTAGTAGGAAGAGTTGTTGGGGGTTCTATTGAGTCTGAAAAAGAGATTGGTTTTGGCTATGATGGTACTTATAAAGTTCCATATACAGATTCAGATAATATTGAGCATGAGATAAACATTAGTTCTGTAAATAATATAGGGATAGCTAATATAATTTTTGAGTATGCTCCACTAGGAGCCGCTGCAACGGATTATACTAAATTTAATTTTTCAACAAACTCTGAAACTGGAGAATACAGGGTAAAAGTTTTACCTTTAAATTATACTGTTAATCAGTTGAATGGAGTGAAGATAAAAAATAATAATGCCAATATTTCTATTTTAGACGCTAATGAAACAATTAACGTGCCAGCGACATCTGCAGTGATAACTCCAAGTTATGAACTACCAGACGAAACAAAAATTACAGAAAAGGGGTATCATTATAATTTTGATTTTATATATCGATCTACTCCGGTACTGAGAGTTATTGACCAAGAGACTGAGGCTACTATAGAAATTGATAAAAATGGAACCAGAATTAGCACAGAAGGTTTTGAGTATCCTGTATATGAACAATTCAAGTATTATCAAATTTCGTTAGAGCGCTTTGAACCCTATTATAACTATGATAAAAATAGTGAAGGTGACGAGTTTAAAGTTCCAGTGGCTGACGGAGAGTTCGTTATCAAAAATAATTTGGCTTTACCAGATTCAGAATCTACAGAAACAAGTGAATCTGATGATAAAATTATTATTTATAAATTTAGAGGAGGAAATCCTTCAATTACCCCACCATTTACAAATACTTTAAGTATCAAATATCGTATTAATGGAAGTGAGTATGAAGCTCAAAATTATCATAAGAAAGCTGTGCTGTTAGGAGGGCAGTCCGATGGGAGTCAGACTTTTGTTACCTCTGCTCCGGATACTCCAGATATTATTTTAAGAGACCCACCAGGTTCACATAGTTCTGCTACGATTGAAAAGGGAGAAACAATTAGTTTTACTGTAGATACAGACTTTACTTATGGAGGTCTATTGAATGAAGAGATTACAGTTAAAGCTGGTGTGAAATTTGAAGTAGGTGGAGGTTTGGCTGGACCTGTTATAGAAAGTGAAGCAACAAATAATATTGTTACAGGTATAGGTTTAACTAATTCTAGCACCGATGGTACCAGTTTGACAAAAACATATACTTTTAATCAGTCAATATCGACGAGTGGAGAAATAGATCGTGTAGGGGCAGATGCAGATTTATATATAGGGCAGTCAAAAAATTATTTTTACGGAACCTATAATAATATACGAGCTAAAAGCAGTAATAATGGAGAAGGTTATGAACTTACCAATAAAAGTGGAGAAAGTGCATTTATAGGAAAAGAAAGAGCTGTTTATTTTTCAGAAGAACCTTCAAATACCTTCTTTGTTTATACTCAAAAACATATTCTAGAAGTTTTAATTCCAGAGCTTAAAGAGATGGTTAAAGGAATTGATAATGGAACAATTGATCCTAAAGAACCAGGTGTTTTGTCTAAAGAACAATACCAAGATCAAATTAAATTATGGCGTTCAACAATAAGAGAGAATGAACGTATCAAGTACATGGTCAAAAACGATAGAGAGTCATATAGAAAATCAATGGTTGCCTCTATAGATACGTATATTTCAAAAATTAATAAAGCTTTAGATGATAGTAAGCATCCTGCCACAGAGGAAATATTAAAAAAGAGATTTATGCAGGCAAATCAGCTTTCTGAATTAGTTGAAAAGAATTTCGAAGATAATGTTTCTTTTGTTGCAGGAGCTGGAGAAATTACAAGGTCTATCGAAACTACTGTCTTGAATACTAGTTCTAGGTCAATTAATTTAAATACATCTCAAGAATTTATAGCAACATTAGGTTTTGCCGTAAATACAACAGGGGTGTTATCTGAGACAACAATTGGTCTTGAGCAAGATATTTTCACAGAGCTTACCCAAGAGGATGAATCGACAACAACCATTTCTTATACCTTATCAGATTTAGATATTCATACACTTTTAAGTGTAGATATTGTTGATCCATTTGATGGGAATGGTCCTGTTTTTATGACTCTTGGAGGAAGAACTTCTTGTCCATATGAAAAAGCTACTAAGTCATTGTTTTATGATCATGAAACCTATGATCAAGACAGCGAAGAGATTAAAGAACTTGCCGAAAAGGATAGAGAGGACCTAAGTTATGGTACACAACCAATTGAGGTTCCTGTAATTACCGCAGAAGTAGTGAGTATTTCTAATATTCCTGAAAGTAATAAAGCAGAATTTAAGATATTACTTGAAAATAGAAGTGTAACTGAATCAGCTACACACATGGTTTTGAGTGTGAACGAAAATACGAATCCTCATAATGCAATCATCAATATAGCTAAAAATGGTCTTTGGTTTTATAATTTTGAACCAGGAAAACCAACAGAGTATGTTGTAACAATTGAAAAATCAGTTTCTGATATATATGACTATGAAGATATTGAGATTGCTTTTGAAGGTGAATGTAACACGCCTTCGGGAGATAGTAATGCAGCGACGATAAAGCTTTCAGCACATTTTACACCGTCTTGTACCAGTGTTGATATTAAGACACCATTAGACAAGTGGGTTTATAACCTTTCTGAAGCATACAATACTGATCAAAGTACCAATCCTTTACAAATCAGTTTGGGTGATTATAACACGAGTTTTTCTAGTTTTCAAAAAATTGATTTACAATATAGAAAAAAAACCTCTTCGACTTGGACAAGATTACATACATATTATAGTACAGAAGCCTTTTATGATGATGCAGTTGCAAATAACGAAAATGAGATTTCATTAATTGATGGAGCTAATACTAGTTATGCTTGGGATGTTGTAGGTCAAAATATACAGAATGGAGAATATGAAATAAGAGCAATTAGTACATGTACTAACAACACAGAATATATATCAGAAGTTGTTTCAGGTACCATTGATTTGATCGCGCCAAGACTTTTTGGTTCGCCAAGTCCTAGCAATGGAATATTAAACTTTGGAGATGATTTAAAAGTTCATTTTAATGAGCCTATCGTGTATAACCCAGCAGTTAGTTTAATAGAAGTTAGAGGAGAAACGAATGAGCAGAAAATTGATCATAGTGTTTCTCTAGCATTCAATGGGGCTTCTAATACGGTGCTTATAGAAAACCCATCTATGCTTAACGGAGATTTTACATTAGAGTTTTGGATGAAAAATGATACTGAGTCATCAGCAACTATACTATCGCAAGAGGGAGGTGTAGAAATTAAGCTTAATGAAAATAATGGGAATAAAAATTTAGAGTTCAAATTTGGCAATGAGGTTGTTTCTGGAGTTATAAGCGATAATGATAATTTATTCCACCACTACGCATTTGTTTATAATAGCTTAAACAATAGTATAAGTATATATCAAGATGATCGCGAAGTTGCTACAGCAGACACACCTACTGATCTAAGGTATAACTTTACTAAAGATGTTGTTATAGGAGGGAATACTTTTAAAGGTAATATTCATAACCTAAGACAATGGTCTAAGGCATTAAGCTTAGCGGAATCTACTTCAAATATTTATACAAATTACCAAGGTAATGAACATGGTTTGATTGGTATTTGGCCAATGGACGAAGGTATGGGAAATTTGGCAAAAGATTTGGCTAGATTTAAGCATGCTAAAGTAAATACTTCTTGGGATATTAAACCACGTGGTACATCATATGGATTCGGTAACGGTAGATACTTAACTTGTGACAATGTTAATTTTGTGCAAATTACCAATCAAATGAGTTATACATTAAGTTTTTGGATGAAAACAGATGTATCTCAAAATGCAACAATATTCTCTAATGGACGCGGAGATAACAGTGAAAATAATACGGTAGCCGTTAATATTAATACGAATGGAGTATTATCGTTAGATAACGAAGGGAATTCATATGTGCTAACTGAAAATCATAATGTCGCTGACGGGAAATGGCATCACGTAGCTATATTGTTAAATAGATATGGTAATCTAAATACATATCTTGATGCAGAATTAGTATCTACTTTACCTAGTAATGAATTATCAGGTTTTTATGGTAGTAATATTTGGATTGGAGCCAGAGGTAAATTTGTCCCAAATTCTACCCCTGAAATTGATAATCATTTTGTGGGATACGTGGATGAAGTTCGTTTATGGAATACATTACGTTCTTATGAACAAATTGACAGAGATCGTTTTAATGAGGTTGATATTAATCATTCTAGTTTGTTATTGTATCTACCAATGAATATGCCTGATATACCTACAGGAAATGGACCGAGATATTATCATAGAACATCAAATTTGCAACATACCAATAGTTTAAGTATTTTAAGTGATGGTAGTGTAAACTATTCTAATGATGCACCGCCTATTAAGCCGGCAAGAAAAGAAGTCTTGTTCCAAGTAACTCGTGTAATTAACGAAGATGAAATGATTATAGAACCTGTAATCAATGATAAATCTTTGATAGAGAGGCAAATACTGGATATAACAGTACATCGTATGTTTGATGCAGTTAATAATATGCAACAGTCACCTATTACTTGGTCAGCTTTTGTAAATCAAGATCAATTAACTTGGACTATTAATAATGAAAAAGAAATAGTTCAAGAGGAAACCAATAAAGGTGATAAAGCAAACTTTGAAATTAACATTATAAATAGCGGAGGTACACCAAGAGATTTCGATATTACAAATGTTCCTGATTGGTTATCATTGTCTCAAACTAATGGAACTATTCCTCCTTCGAGCAGTATTACAATTCAAGGAAGTACAAGCTCTCAATTAGGGGTAGGAAATTATGAGGAAGTTTTATACTTGAATTCTAATTACGGTTATGATCAAAATATTCAGATCAAATTAAATGTTAATCCCGTAGGTCCAGACTGGAATGTAAATCCTTCAGATTACCAGTTTGCCATAAATATTGTAGGGAAAATTAAGATAGATAATACTTTTTCTTTGAGTACTAAGGATAAAGTAGCTGCATTTATTAATGGTGAAGTAAGAGGGGTTGCCAGTTTAGTATACGATGATTCCTATCAAGATTACTTCTTATACTTAACAGTTTATTCAAATCAATCTGAAGGGGAAGCAATAAATTTCAGTATTTGGGAGGCTTCAACAGATATTGTTTATCCTGCTACTATTGGGAATAGTTTAGAGTTAAATTTCGAATCAAATCGAATTTTAGGAGCCAAAAATAATCCTGAAGTGTTTAAAAACTCTGATCTGGCATACCAAAATATTAAGTTTAGTAGTGGTTGGAATTGGGTTTCTTTTTTCCTTGAGGATGAAAAATTTGCAGATTTGAACAATCTTACGGTAGATTTAAGCTTAAGTAATCAGGATAGAATTTTAAGTCAAAGTCAAAATAATGGACTAGAAGTGTTTGATTCTACTACTGGAGAATGGTCAGGTTCTATAACAAGAAATGGAGGTTTGAGTTCAAATCATATGTATAAAGTTTATTTAGCAAAAGATAATAACTTAAGAACAGTTGGTCCAAAGGTTAATTTAAACACATGGAGTTTTGATATTCAAAAAAGATGGAATTGGCTTCCTTACATTGCTAATACAGCAACATCAGTGAAGCAAGCGTTAGCAAACTTCCATCCGCAAGAAGGAGATGTAATAAAGTCACAACACCATTTTGCTATTTATGATAATTTAAGTGGATGGTCAGGGAATTTAGAGTTTTTACAACCAGGTGTTGGGTATATGTTGTACTCTTCAAATGAACAAGAAAATTTTACGTACCCTTCGTACATTGCCTCAAGACGTGCTAGAACTTTCAAAATTTCCAATAAAAGTTATGTAAGAGCCAATAAATATCAAAAGTATAAAGGTAATATGAATGCGGTAGTTGAAATTCCTAAAGAATATTCAATATTAGAGATAGTAGATAAAAAAGGAAACCTAAGAGGTGAAGCGAATGAAATATTTATAAACAATAAAAGATTGTTTTTTATGACAATTTATGGTGAAGATACTAATGAAGAGTTAGTTTTCAACCTAAAAAATTCATTTGAAAAAGCTCCTAGCAACACTATTTCTTTTAAGGAAAATGATATTCTAGGAACTATTCAAAAACCCTTGGTTTTAAAGAAAGAATCTGAAATTATAAATACAGATTTACTTGTATGGCCGAACCCATTTGAAAAGAGCTTGAGTGTTAGACTTTATAGTCCAAAAAAGAATAAAGCTCAGGTTCAAGTAGCCTCATATATAGGATCTATTGTTTACGACAAAAAATTTGATCTAAAAGAAGGAAGTAATGTTTTGACTCTTAGCTTAGACGATTTATCAGATGGGGTATATCAAATGAAGATTGTTGTAGGTCAGAAAGTTTATATGAATAGTCTAATTAAATAATAGAGTTTCATGATGAATAAAATATGTTATAAAATAGCTTTACTGTTATTATTTGTAAATTCTTTACTATTAAAAGCCCAGTCTTCTTTGGACTGGGAGGTAGAGAATGGCTATCAGTATGATATGTCTGTAGTTGCGTTTTTGAATTTAAACGGAAAAACACTCAATAGTGAAAACGATAGAGTCGGAGTCTTTGTAGGCGATGAGTGTAGAGGGGTAGCGAATCTTATTAAGGCTGGAGTTGAGGGTAAATATTATGCTTATTTACAAATTTTTTCAGATGAAGATAACAAAACCATGAGATTTAAAATTTATGATTCAACAAACGATAAAATTATTGATGTAAATAAAACTTTTAAATTTAAATCAGGAAGCATTCAAGGAGATTTAACACAGGCTTATAGTATTGCTGAGCCTGAGTTATTATCAGAAGCAGAAATTATAAGCTTTTCTTTACAAGATCTTAGATCGTTAAGTTATGATTATAATGCTAGCAATGGTACATTGACCATTGATGTTTTTGATACAAGTGATATAACAAGTTTAGCACCTATTTTCGAATTAACACCTTTGGCTGAAATTTTTTATAAAGGACAAAAAGTTGTTTCGGGAGTAACAGAAATAGACTTTACGAGACCTATAGAAGTTTTCCTTAGATCGCCGGATCAATCAAAAATGAAAAAAATACTAGTTACTATTAATAAAGTTAACATTGCGACGCCTCGTTTTTTTAGAAAGCACGTTGTTTGTGATTATAAAGGAGTCATAAAAGTTGTTTATGAGTTAGAGGGGGAGCAAGTAAGCCTAGAAAAAAATGGTGCTAATGTTAGAAATTCTGTTATTTCAAATAATGAAGTTATTTTTGATTCACTAGAGCCAGGGCTTTACCAAGTAAAAGTAAATAATGTAGTAAAGTCTGTAAGAATCGAATCAAAGTAATGTTTTACATAATTTTTTAAAAATGAAAAAAATAAAATATATACTTGTTCTCTTAATAATGATTTGCGCTTTTATAAGTTGTGGAGGTGATGATAAACAAGAGAATATATGTCAAGCTACTCAAGGTGATTTTGAGGAAGTATTATAAGAATATTTCGTAAAAATATATTAAAAATGAGTTTATAAAAAGAGGGGTAATCTCCCTCTTTTTATATTAAGCAATAGGTGGTTGTATTTTCTTTAATGATTGTTTTTTTATAAAATGTACTTATTCATAAAGAAAAATACAATGTTGTCTTATTTTTATCTAATACAACTATAATTATTAATTGCTTTGTAGCTAAATTGAAAAAAGAGCACCCTCAATCCATGTAAAATGGGACTTCAGGTGCCTTTTTGAAGGGAATCAAAGTTTTATAAAACAACAATTATTTTAGGTTGTCGTCTAGTTAGATGCTTTAAATTTTAAGAAGTCACATAAATTGGGTAAACTGTTAAAAAAAAGTTAATCGTTAATAGACAGGTAAACTATTAGAAGAAGTAATTTTCGTTTAAAAAGCTATCTAAATAAAAAAGAATGTTTTTTGAAATAGCAGTTATAGTTTCTGATAATCAATATTTAAAAACGAAAAAGGCAAATGATTTTCTATTCATAAAATAATGTTTTACTTTTTTTTTAAGATATAATTATAATGATTGAAATAGTTAAGAATATTAAAAAGCATTACAGAAAGGACACTTCACAATTAATTACTTCGTTATTAGTAGATTTGTAACCCTTAATAAAAATTCAACATTAATTAAATATGTATACAAAAAAGAATTTTGGTTTAGTATCTATTTTAAGATTTAGTGGAATACACTTAATATGGTTAACAGTATGGACTTCTTTTGTCGCAGTACTGTATAGATTTACACACTGGGATTGGTTAGTTATTCCATGGTTACCTTTATCGCTTATTGGTACAGCAGTAGCTTTTTACGTTGGTTTTAAGAACAATAGTTCTTATGATCGTCTCTGGGAGGCAAGAAAAATATGGGGAGCAATTGTTAATGATAGTAGAAGTTGGGGAGCTACCACAAGAGCTTTCATAAATAATCTTTCAGTAAATAGCCCTATTTCAAAACAAGAGTTATATGGTATTCATAAAAAATTAATTTACAGGCACATATCATGGTTGTATACCTTGCGTTGTCAATTGTTAACACCTACTCCTTGGGAACACATTAACCAAGGTTGGCATTTACGAAGAACTACAGAGAAGAGAATAAGAGAAGGAGGTGTAGGGCTTTTTATCGATGAGGTTACTAGTCAAGAATTAAACATGTGCTTGGAAAAAAAAGAAAAGGATAGGTTGTTAAAGCACACTAATACAGCAACTCAAATTATTGATCAGCAGTCTAAAGATTTAGCAGACATCAGGTCAAGAGATTTATTAGATAACTTTAGACATGTAGAATTACAAAAATTACTACATAATTTCTATACTTATCAGGGACAATGCGAGCGAATAAAAAAGTTTCCATTACCAAGGCAATATGGTAGTTATAGTTTCATATTTGTTGCTATATTTTTATTCTTATTACCATTTGGTATTGTCTCGGAATTTGATAAACTCGGAACATTTGGAATTTGGCTTTCTATTCCATTTAATATTTTAATTGGATGGGTTTATCTTATGATGGAGCTTATAGGAGATTATTCTGAAAATCCTTTTGAAGGACTACCTAACGATGTTCCAATGCTATCAATTTGTAGAACTATAGAAATTGATTTAAAGGAAATGCTAGAAGAAGAAACAATACCTCCACAAATAAAACCCAAAAAAGGTATTTTAATGTAAATATATTAAGCAAAGTAGCACTAAAGGAGTGCTATTTTGCTTTTATTCATTCAAATTTGGATAGGGTAGAAAGATTTTCTATGTAAACTAATTATTTCTTGGTCATATTACCCTTTTAAACGGTTAAACTTAAGTATTATCTGGTCTCTTAATTTAAGCAATACATAATGTTATTTCTATAGCCGTGAAAAATACTAGATATTAATTTTATAAAAAATAATGATACAGTAAATTGATTACATCAACTATATTGTAATCTATTGATGGAATTGCTACATTACTGTATTATGTTTAGTAAATTTTTTTGTGTTTTTATACTAGTAATTATAAATAGTTATGCTCAAAGTATATCTGAAGAGTTTCGTTCAAAAGAAATATTTGTTGTTAATGATACTATTCAAATCGATAGTATCAGTATTCAAAAAGAGGGTTTTAAAATTTTAGATTTAGGAAAGAAAAAAGAGGTTATTCCGAAAAGTGAATACAAAATTGATTTTATTGCTTCTCAACTTGTTATTAATAAGAAAAAGTATAAGGAAATTATTATTGAATATTATCGATATCCTGACTTTTTGACTAAAACATATGTTCCTTTTGATAAGGGACTAATTGTTGCAAATAGTAAATATACAGGAAAGTTGTACAGTGAGACAACCAATAAAAAAAATAATGATTTTGTGTTTTTTGATGGTTTACAAACATCGGGGTTTATCACCCGAGGAGTTACTACTGGAAGTAACCAAAATGCAGTTACTAATGCCACATTAGATTTAACAATATCAGGAAAGCTATCAGATAAAGTAGGAATTAGAGCAAATATTTTCGACACAAATTTTCCATTACAACAAGAGGGATATTCACAAAATATTACTGATTTCGATCGAATATTTATTGAACTGTATAGTAAGAGTTGGAATATAAAAGGAGGAGACTTAAATTTATCAAATAAAAATACTTATTTTTTGAATTTTGAAAAACAAGTTTCAGGCATTGAAATAGGGACCAAGTATAGTAAATATTTAAATGCTAAATTTTCAGGAGCCATCGTAAGAGGAAGATTTTCAGTATTTGATTTTATTGGTTCTGAAGGGAATCAAGGTCCTTATAAAATTTATGGGACTAATGATGAATCAGCTGTTATTATGGTTGAAGGAAGTGAACGTGTATTTGTAAATGGTGTTGTCATTGAAAAAGGAGAAAATAAAGACTATACCATAGATTATAATTTAGCAGAAATTAAGTTTAATACAACGTATCCAATAACGAATGATATGCGTATTCGGATTGAATTTCAGTATGCAGATAGAAACTATACACGATTTATTACTTATGGAAATACAGAATATAAAAATAACTCTTTTTCAGTAGCAGGTTTTTTTTACAACGAAAATGATGTTAAAAGCCAAACTGTTCAACAAAATTTAACAGATGCTCAAAAAGAAATATTGAAAAATGCTGGAAATAACCCCGATAAAATGGCTACTCAAAGTGCCTTTATTGACGAGTTTTCCATAAATAAGATTCAATATAAGAAAATTCTGAGAGGGACTAAAGAAATTTTTGAATATACTACTGATGATAACAGTGAAGTGTATACAGTAACTTTTACAAATGTTGGAGAAAACAAAGGAGATTATCGAGTAAATGAAATGATTGCTTTAGGAACAATCTATAAGTATGTTGGTGAAAATTTGGGAGATTTTAATCCTGTTGTTAAACTGAGCGCTCCAACAAAACTACAAATACTAGCATTGAATTCTACTTTTAAACCATCTGAGAAAATACAACTTTCTGCTGAGTTAGCCATTAGTGATAACGATCAGAATTTATTTTCAGTAATTGATAATCAGGAAAATAGAAGAATAGCCACTAGAGTTAAGTGGGAACAGCAAATAGTAAATAAGACTTGGAATATTTCTGGTAAATTAAATTACAAGTTTATTCAAGATAAATTTCAAACAGTACAACGTTTTCAAGCTGTTGAATTTAATAGAGACTGGAATTTAGAAAATAGAATTGGAAATCAATCCGAGTTAGGAGCAAGTGTAATATTTAACAATAAAAAAAACACAAAAATAGCGTATGATTTTCAATATCTTACTTTTTCAAATAATTTTTTAGGTTATAGACAAGGTATTGAGACTAACATAAAAAAACAAAAAATCAATTTTTGGCTAAATGCAAGTATGTTAAGTAATATAACTAGCTTAATAGAAGGTAATTTTTACAAGGTAAAATCAAAAATTAAAAGAAGCTTTAATAAATCTTGGGCAGGGTTAGCCGTGAATTTTGAATCAAATCTGCGGAAATTATCAGAAACTAATTATTTTGATAGTTTAAGTCATCGTTTCAACGAAGTCGAAGGAGTATACGGAATAGGAGATTCTGTTAAAGTATTCGCAAAAATAGGGTTCAATTACCGAACAAATGATAGTATAAAATCAAATGTTTTTAAACAAATAAATGAACGCAAGATGTTTTATTTAAAAACTAAACTTATTCAAAATAAAAGAACTAATTTATCAGTTTATACAAACTTTAGAATGACTGATAATAAGTTTGAAAAGAATGAAATAGCACTTAATTCTAGAGTGGTCTATAATCAGCATTTTTTTAAAAATTTTTTGAAGCTTGGAGCTCTTTATGAAACAACTTCTGGTAATCTTGCTAGACAAGATTTTGTTTATATAAAAACAGAACCAGGTCAGGGGTATTATATTTGGAATGACTATAATAAAGACGGAAAGCAACAAATTGATGAGTTTGAAGTAGCTCAGTTTCAGGACCAGGCAATTTATTTAAGAGTTGCGCTCCCTAATATACGCTTTATACCTACGCAGCGTTTAAATTATAAACAATCCATAACTTTAAACCCACAAAGATGGGAGGTTAAAAAAGGAATAAGAAAACTAATATCTCATTTTTTCAATAATGGTTATTTTTCTATTTATAATGAGCAAGAAAAAAAAGAGAAAGGTTTTTGGTGGAATCCATATAAAATTAATCCAAGTAATTTATTAAGTCTTTCCTACAGTATCAGAAACAATTTTTATTACAATAGAAATTTACAGAGATATAGCTGGGTTTATACTTATGGAAAGTCTAAAAATAAACAACAGTTTTCAGTTGGAAGTCAAGAAAATACTTCTTTAATTCATCAATTAAATTTTCAACACAAACTGACATCATTTTGTGCATTCGAAACACAAGGTGTATTTTCAGAAAGCCGTCTACAGACAGAGAATTTAGTTAATAGAAACTATCATATTAAAACAAAAGAAATTAGACCCAAACTAACATTGTTTTATAGTAAAGATCATAAGCTTTCTTTTTTCTATAATTTGAAGAAGAAAGAGAATTTTGATTATGGTACAGAAAAGTTGAGGCTACAAAAGCTGGGATTATCTTATTTTTTATTTTCGCGTAAGAATCAGTTAAAAATAGATGTAGCTGTTTTTTCGAATAAATTTTCTGGTAAAACAAACACGCCTGTTAGTTATCAAATGCTCGAAGGATTACAAGTTGGAAATAATTATACTTGGAGTTTATTTTGGAATCAAAAGTTAACATCAATGTTAAATTTATCACTGAACTATTTTGGTAGAAAAAGTCAAGAGACAAACACAATACATTCGGGAGCAGTGCAATTGAAAGCTATTTTTTAAGTATTTTTGTGGTATAATAATTGCTTAATTACAAATAAATAAAGTTAAACAAAACGAAACATAAAATTCAAAAACTAATAAATGAAAAAAATAATTGTAGCTTTTTTGTTGTTTGCAGGATCATTTGTAAATGCTCAGCAAGAAATAAAGGTAGATTTAGCAGATGCAATCATATTCAAAACATTAGAGCTTTCTTATGAACACTATATTAGTGATCAATCGTCTGTTGGAATTTCTGCGCTTTTCAATTTTGAAAAGCAAAACGCAGATTTTAGATATAATGAAAATGAGGTGTTTACTCCTTATTTTCGTCATTACTTTACGAGTAGTAGAAATTGGAATCACTTTGGAGAGGTATTTTTAGCAATCAACTCAGGTAAAAAAGAGTTGAATAATGGCTTTCTTAGAGAGTATACTGATGGCGCTTTAGGAATTGCTGTAGGATCAAAATATATCTCTAACGGAGGTTTTATTGTTGGAGCCTATGCAGGATTAGGTAGGAATTTATTTACTTCTGAATCCTATGCAGTTGTACCAAGGGTTGGAATTAACGTAGGATATCGATTTAATTAGAAAATTGTTAATCTGAAAAATATTTAATTATTAAAATTAATAAATGTTTTTATCAGTGCTACAAAATCATGCTAATTTTTTAAGCATTGTATCATAAAAACGTCTCCCTATTAAGTGAGACGTTTTTTATGCTGTAGGTATTCATAAATACTGACTAAAGCGAGTGAGATAAAAGCAGGAAGAACCCAACCCAAATGATTGTTTGCAAAAGGAATAATATTAGTTATCGAGGTAAGTATATTTTTATTAAAAAACTGTAAAAAGTCAGGTAGGCTAAAAATAAAAGTTATTATCGTTACAATTTTAAAGTTCATTGAGCTTATATTTTTTGTAGGCAGTACATTTAAAATAATTAACATAATTGTTATTGGATAAATTAAACGTAATGTAGGTGTTGCAAAAACAATAATTTTTTGAACATCAAGCTGGCCCATGACTACACCCAAAATAGATCCAATTAGAGCTGTTATAAAATAAGCTTTGGAAGAATTTTTAAATAAACTTTTGAAATAGTCAGCAGTACCTGTAATAATTCCTACAGCGGTAGTAAAACAAGCCAAAGCAACTAAGATTCCTAGAAGGGAGGTTCCTATATTACCTAAAGTTTGCATACTCAATGAAGATAGTATTTCTGATCTCGTGGCTTCTTCTTTAAAGGTACTGTTAAATAAGGCACCATTAAAAATAAGCCCAGCATAAATTATCAATAAACCTACACCAGCAATAAACCCAGCTTTAATTATAATTAATTGTTTTGATTTGAAAGAGGCTTTCTTTTTAAAGTTGATTGAAATAACTAAAACTCCACCAACAATAATAGCTCCAATAGCATCAAATGTTTGATAACCTTCTAATATACCGTTAACGAAAGGAGTTGCTAGTTTGCTATCTAACATATATTCTGGAGGGTTTAATATTCCAATGAAAATAATAGTTAATAAAATAAGAATGATTAAAGGAGTTAAAAATTTACCTAAAAGCTCTAATACTTTTGATCTGTTTAGCGCAAAAATAAAGACTAATGAAAAGTAAGTTAAGCTAGTAATAATTGAGTCAATTTCGAAGTAAGGAGCAACGGCCATCTCATGAGTTACAGAAGCTGTTCTGGGTGCAGGTAGAACAACAGCTATGAGATAAACGATAACACAATAAAAGTAGCTAAAAATAGGAGAAACTTTTTTTCCAAAATCATACATGCTTCCTTGGAGTTTTGCATGAGCAAGAATACCTAAAAAAGGAATAATTATTGCAGTTAGAAAAAATCCGATAGTAACTAAAAACCATGTGTCTCCGGCATTTTTTCCCAATGAAGGAGGGAGTATGAGATTTCCGGCTCCGAAAAACATTGAAAATAAAGCGAATCCAATTATAAATGTTTCTTTAATTTTGTTCATAATTTAACAAATTTATTTTTGCCGAAAATAGGTTAAAATGATTGCAAAATATAAGGAGACACACGTTTTTTATACTGATAAAGGAAAGGGTCAGGTCATTGTTCTGTTACATGGGTTTTTAGAAAACCAAACTATGTGGAATAAGATTTCAGAAGAGTTGTCAAAGAGAAATAGAGTTATTGCTGTAGATCTATTAGGGCACGGTAAAACAGGAAATATAGGCTATATTCATTTGATGGAAGAAATGGCTCAGGCAGTACAATCAGTTTTGAAGAAAAACAAAATTAGAAGGTCGTATTTTATAGGGCATTCAATGGGAGGTTATGTAGCATTAGCGTTTGTAAATTTATACCCTAAGAATGTTAAAGGTATTTGTTTACTGAATTCTACTTCGCAAGCCGATTCAATTGAAAGAAAGAATATACGTAAAGGAGCAAATGAGGTAGCCAAAAAACAATTAGGTAAATTAATTAAACTGTCATTTTCTAACTTGTTTGCAAAAGATTCAAAAGAGGTTTTTTCGGAAGAAATTAAAGATGCTTTACAGCAAGCTCAGAATACATCATTAAGAGGTTATATTGCTGCAAGCTCAGGGATGATGTTGAGGAGAAATAATGAAGAAGCCTTAATTCAGGTTGAAAAAAGAGCAATCATTGCAGGGAAAAAAGATCCTGTTTTAAGTTATGGTAGTATTCTTAACGAAGCTGAAAGAACTCAAACCCTTCTCATTGAGTTTCCTAATGGGCATATGAGTCATATTGAGGACAGAGAACCTTTGATAAAATTTTTAAAAAAATTTGTTAAATAATTTTAACGAAGATATGATATTTTACAAGAAGCTTATTAATTTAGCCTACTTACGCAAAAAGAAACAATAATGAACATATATAATAAATCTATAGAAAATTCTATTCTAAATAAATTCTTAAGCGAAATTAGAGATATTTCCATTCAAAAAGATGCCATGCGTTTTCGAAGAAATATTGAACGAATAGGAGAGATTTTAGGATATGAGTTGAGTAAAAATTTAGAGTTTACAAAAATTACGACTACGACTCCATTAGGAGAAAAGGAAATTAATGTTCCCACTAATGATATTGTATTATGCTCAATTTTGAGAGCTGGTTTACCCTTACATCAGGGAGTTTTAAATTATTTTGATAATGCAGAGAATGCATTTATATCTGCTTATCGGAAGCATCAGTCAAACGATGGAGAATTTGATATCGTTGTAGAATATTTTGCTTCACCTTCTATCGAAGGAAAAACCCTAATTCTTATTGATCCGATGTTAGCAACGGGCAAATCCCTAGTAGCTGTACTAAAGGGAATTCTAAAGTATGGGACTCCTAAGAAAATTCATATTTTATCAGTAATAGGATCATCTGAGGGGGTTGCATATGTAGAGAAAAATTTCCCTGAAAATACCGATTTGTGGATTGCTGTAATTGATCAAAAATTAAACAATAAGGGATACATAATTCCTGGTTTAGGAGATGCCGGAGATTTAGCGTATGGTAAAAAGAAATAATTCAAGTTAAAATTTGGATAGCTGAAGCTGCTAGGAATAGTAAAATAAAAACATCGGCAAGCAATTTCTTTTTTATTAATTCAATACCATTAGCAAGTATAACAGAAATAGGAAAAAGTAAGTATAAAAATTCAATTCCTGTTCTTTCTGAATTTTGAATAAAGACTAACAAGGATAAAAAAAGATGTGTCAAAATAAGAATCCAATTTTGTCTAGACTTATCGAGAATGGCAAATGTTTGAGGTGATTTTATAAGTATGGAAATCAATGTAAATATTCCAATGATAACACTGGAAAACAAAAAATTACCCGAATTGTAAGGGCTAAAATCTAGAGAAATCTCCCATGAAAACAAACTAAAAAAATGTTCTGTTTGATTCAATACTAAATTATATGTATAAAATATAAATACTGGGGTTATAAAGCCAAGAATTGGAATAATCAGAGTACGATAGGTAAGTTGGTTGTATAAATAAATAGCAATATACAAGAGTAGTATAAATGTTAAAGTATGTGGCTCAATAATAAATAAGATCCCTGACCAAAGACCACCATCAAATAGTTTTTGATATACTTTTTTGGAAGATTGTAAGCTGTAGACTTTTCTAAAAAGAAATAGGCAGAGTAAATTGTTATAAAAAACAGAATTAATTTGGATGTATTTAATGAGAAACCCAATGAGAATAACATAAAATAAAAAAGCAAAGCTATTATCTTTTGCAAGCTCATTTTTTAAAAGAATAAAGTTATAAACAGAGAAAGTAATTATGAAAATAATAGCTTCTTTACTTGCATTTAATAACGAAATATCTTTCAAAAATAAACTGATACCAAAGTAAACTATGAATAGTAAAAAAAGTATCACAAAATTAACAGGTTTAGATTTACTGAAAAAATTGGCTAGCATTGATTGTTTTTATATTTTTGCAATTGTAAAGATAAGCAAGTTATGTTAGGATTAAATATTTTTAAATTAATTGAGGATGTATTTGGAATGTTGTTCACGCCATTTGAATGGATTCGTCTTACCTTAGCAAAAGGAGGCGCTGGATGGTGGGTTTCTAACGCTATAAACTGGTTTTTTTTAGGGATTCTTATTTTGTTATTGAGTTACTGGATGGGGCAAGCACTAAAATTTAAGCGTGAAGGAACCGAAGATAGAGCCTAATTCTTAAATCAATTGGGAAGTAAAAATAAGCTAAAACGTTTTAAAGAAAACGAAACATTTCAAAATGTTTTGCAACCAAGTAGAGAAGAGGTTGTTACTGGTTTTGAATTAAAAGGAAAATGGAATTCTTTCTTTAAAAATGACAATCCTATTGTTTTAGAGCTAGGGTGTGGTAAAGGAGAATATACAATTGCTCTTGCTAAGAAAAATCCAAGTAAAAATTATATAGGAATTGACATAAAAGGAGCTCGTTTCTGGAGAGGAGCTAAGACGGCTATAGAAGAGGAGATGAAAAATGTTGCTTTTATTAGAACACAAATAGAATTAATTGATTTTATTTTTGGGAAAAATGAAGTTTCAGAAATTTGGATTACTTTCCCAGACCCTCAAATCAAATATAAAAGGACTAAACACCGTCTTACAAATACTACCTTTTTAAAGAAATATCATCAAATTGTAACTGAAGAAGGAACGATCAATTTAAAAACAGATAGTGAGTTTATGCATGGCTATACTTTAGGATTATTACATGGAGAAGGCCATGAAATATTACATTCAAATCATGATGTTTATAAGAATCATTATTCCCCTGAAGAGGTTATAAACACTCAAACTTTTTATGAAAAACAATATCTAGATCAAGGAAAGCCTATAACTTATATTAAATTTAGAGTGAAATATTAGAAATATGCTTTTAAAGATATCTTTATAAATTTATATTTATTTTATCTTTTTGTAATATCTTTAAAATATGGGAAAATCGGATAGTTTTTTTGATAAGGTATATCGTGTTGCTCTCTTAATTCCTTTCGGAAAGGTTACAAGCTATGGAGCTATTGCCAAATACCTAGGGGCCACTAGGTCTGCACGAATGGTTGGGTGGGCAATGAATAATTCGCATTCTCATACAGATGAAATTCCAGCACATAGAGTTGTAAATCGTAAAGGAGTTTTAACAGGAAAACATCATTTTCAAGGAATAAATTTAATGCAGCAATTATTAGAAAACGAAGGTATTTTAGTAGTTGATAATCAGGTGCAAAATTTCGAAGAAGTATTTTGGGATCCCTCAGAAAACTTAGATGATTCAATTTTAATGGATCTTTAATAAGATCTTTTTATTAATCTATAAATTTTGATAATTCAAACACTTTAAAATCTAAGTGTTATGCCGTATCTTTGTTATTGGTTTAATAGAACAGTAATAAGCATAGTGCAAATTACGCAAAGTGAAAAGCATAAATGAGTTTTAAGAAACAAGACATATATACAGCGTTAGAAAAAATAACGGCACCAGGAGAAGGAAAAAACTTAGTTGAAAATAACAATATAAATAATGTTGTTGTTTTTGGGGAAGAGGTTGTTGTAGATGTAGTTATTAGTAATCCTACATTACAAGCAAAGAAAAAAGTAGAGGTTGAAATTATAAAAGCTATTCACGAGCATGTTAACCAAAAGCTTGAAGTTAAGGTTAACGTAAAAGTAGAGGTTGCTCCAAAAGAGAACCCAAATCAGATACGAGGTAAAGAAATTCCAAATATTAAAAATATCATTGCTGTAGCCTCTGGAAAAGGAGGTGTTGGAAAGTCTACTATTACTTCAAATTTAGCAGTTTCTTTAGCAAAAATGGGCTTCAAGGTTGGAGTACTAGATGCAGATGTTTATGGGCCATCTCAGCATTTAATGTTCAATGTAGAGCAAGAAAAGCCTTTGGCAACTAATGTAAAGGGACGATCAAAAATGAAGCCTGTAGAGAATTATGGAGTTAAACTTTTATCCTTAGGGTTTTTTACAAGTCCAAATCAGGCCGTTATATGGCGTGGACCAATGGCCTCCAAGGCATTAAATCAGTTAATATTTGATGCAGATTGGGGAGAATTAGACTTTCTACTAATTGATTTGCCACCTGGGACTGGTGATGTACATTTATCAATTGTTCAAGCTGTTCCTATTAACGGAGCAGTTGTAGTTAGCACGCCACAAAATATTGCATTAGCAGACGCGAAAAAAGGAGTCGCAATGTTTCAGCAAGAAAGTATAAATGTTCCAGTACTTGGAATTGTTGAAAATATGGCCTATTTCACACCTGAAGAACTTCCTAATAACAAATATTATATTTTTGGACGAGAAGGCGCTAAGAACTTGTCAGAAGATATAGGTACAAGTTTTTTGGGTGAGATACCACTTGTTCAAAGTATAAGAGAGGCCGGTGATGTTGGTCATCCAGTAGCTTTACAGAAAAATACATCATTATCTGAAGCTTTTGAAAGTGTAACAAAAGAAATGGTATCACAATTATTAAAGAGAAATGCAAATCTACCACCAACAGAAGTTGTAAGAATAACAACAATGAGTGGTTGTAGTACTAAATAAAGCGTATTTTTATAAATACTATTAAAATTTGTTTAACAAAAATTCAAATACCCAGTTTGAATTGCTTCTTGTATGAGGAGGTTAAATGGGATGTTTATGGCATCAGCAGAAACTAAAAATAATGTAGAAAAAGCACTAGAAGAAATTCGTCCTTTTTTATTAAGCGACGGTGGAAATATTAAACTTTTGTCTATTGAGGAAGATACTGTAAAGGTTCAGTTGGAAGGAGCATGTAGTGGATGTTCGGTAAATCAAATGACTTTAAAGAATGGTGTAGAAGCAACAATAAAAAAGCATGCTCCAGAAATAAAAGAAGTCATTAATATAGCATAATTCTTCTTGATTTTTTGTAGAATTGACTATTTAGAAAAAAGTTTTTTTACGGAATATTAGCGACGAATATTTATTTGTTGCCTCTTTGAAATAATTAAATTTATTTCCCAATAGTTATGTTTTATATTTATTAAAGTGTAAATCTCGATGTAAAAAAGAATATTTTAGGATAGCAAATGATTAAAACAGATATATTAATAATTGGAGCAGGTCCTACAGGACTTTTTACGGTCTTTGAAGCAGGATTGCTCAAATTACGTTGTCATCTTATTGATGCTCTTCCACAACCAGGAGGTCAGTGCTCTGAAATTTATCCCAAAAAGCCAATCTACGATATACCAGCTTATCCAGAGATTTTGGCTGGAGACTTGACTGATAAATTAATGGAACAAATTAAACAGTTTGAGCCTGGTTTTACTCTTGGAGAAAGAGCCGATACTATAAAAAAACAAGAAGACGGTACATTTATTGTTACCACAAATAAAGGAACAAAACATCATGCTCCAGTAGTTGCGATTGCTGGTGGCTTAGGGAGTTTTGAACCTAGAAAGCCTCCAATTCCAAATATTGCAGATTTTGAAGATAATGGGGTAGAGTATATGATCAAAGAGCCAGAATTGTATCGAGGTAAAGATGTGGTGATAGCGGGTGGAGGCGATTCAGCACTAGACTGGTCTATTTTTTTGACAGATATAGCGAAGTCAGTTACTTTAATTCACCGAAGAAATGAATTTAGAGGAGCTTTGGATTCTGTAGATAAAGTTCAGGAGTTGAAAAATGAAGGAAAAATTAACTTGATTACACCTTCAGAGGTAAAAGGTATTTTAGGAAAAGACAGTTTACAGGGGGTTATTATAGAGAAAAAAGGGGAAGAACCGTTTAACTTGAAAGCGGATCACTTCATAGCACTTTTTGGCTTAGCTCCAAAATTAGGACCTATTGCGAATTGGGGGTTAGAAATAGAAAAAAACGCGATTAAAGTAAATAATGCATTAGATTATCAAACAAATATCCCAGGAATATATGCAATAGGTGACGTGAATACATATCCTGGTAAATTAAAATTGATTTTGTGTGGATTTCACGAGGCAACTTTAATGTGCCAAAGTGCTTATCAACGAATTTACCCAAACAAAAAGTATGTCATGAAATATACTACTGTTGGAGGAGTTCAAGGTTTTGACGGTACTAAAAAAGAGGCGCCAAAAGCCGTTGTAAAAGCAATAAATTAGGGTATATTGAGGTTTTTAATAAATATAATATGGTTTTATTAAAATAGTAAGTAACTAATAAAAACAAGAAGAGTTTGGATATTATTGATTATGTGATAGAGCTTTCTCAAGATAAATTATTATACTTTGCATTGCCTCTTTTTTTGTTATGTTTATTTGTAGAATATCAATTTGCAAAGGAAAAATATAATATTAAGGATACTGGAGTATCGCTTATGATGATGATTTTTTCATCTATAGTAGAGTTTATTCCAAAAATTTGTGCTTTTATTATATTTTTCTATTTACATCAAATAAGCCCATTAAGAGATGTTATTGAACGTCAATGGTGGGTGTGGTTTTTATTATTTTTTGCAGATGATTTTTCTTATTATTGGTTTCATCGATTAAATCATGAGATAAGGTTGTTTTGGGCAGGTCATGTTTCTCACCATTCTTCAGTATATATGAATTTTGGAACTGCATTAAGACAAGGAGTAGGAGAACGTATTCATAAATTCTTTTTTTGGATGTGGATACCTCTTTTAGGAGTTGACCCTTTAATGATTTTTACAATGATGGGCGTAAGTCTTGTATATCAGTTTTTTGTTCATACAGAATTAATTGATAAGTTTCCAAGAGTTATTGAATTTGTTTTCAATACTCCTTCTCATCACCGAGTACATCATGCTTCTAATATTCGATATTTAGATTGTAACCATGCAGGGGTCCTGATAATATGGGATCGTTTATTTGGGACTTTTTCCAAAGAACTAAAGGGGCTTGATAAACCAAGATATGGGTTAACAGAAAATATAAAAACATTTAACCCACTAAAAGTAGCTACTCATGAATACATAGCTATTTGGAAAGACGTCAAAAGATCAAAAAGGTTGAGTGATAAGTTAAACTATATTTTTAAATCACCAGGCTGGAGTCACGACGGTGATGATAAAAGAGCAAAAGTGCTAAGAAAAAAATTACAAGAATACGAAGAAGCAACTCAGATTCATCTTTAATAAAAAGATTTTAGATGGACTTGTAAAGTAGTGTTTTTATCTTATTTTTAATAGAACTTTTTCCTTGAAAAACATTTCAAAATACTTTTAACCATTATTAAATCTCATTGTATCGTGAATAAAATTTCGTTGCTATTTTACCTATTTTTGTAGGTGTGTTTGTTTGAAAAACACTTTTAAAAAAGAACACTAATAATTATTTTCATGGATAGTCAAGACATTAAAATTAAAATCACGGATAGAGAAGGGGTTATACATGAAGTTATAGCTCCTACTGATATGGCAATGAATTTAATGGAAGTTGTTAGGTCGTACGAATTAGCCCCAGAGGGTACCATAGGTATTTGCGGAGGAATGGCTATGTGTGCATCTTGTCAATGTTATGTAAATTCAGACCACCCATTACCTGAAATATCAGATGATGAAGACGCAATGTTGGCAGAAGCTTTTGATGTGAGAGAAAATAGTAGGCTTGGATGCCAAATTCAAATGACCACTGACTTGGATGGATTACAGGTAGAGTTAGCACCAGAGAGTTAATTTAACAAAACGCTAAGGTATGTGTATAATAATACGATGTAAAAATATATTATAAAACCTTAAATTGATTCAGATTCAAGTTGATTTAGCCAATTTTTAACTCTTTCTTGTGTTAATTCAGGTTGGTTATCCTCGTCAATAGCAAGTCCGTAAAATAAATCTTCATCTTCTATTTTTGCTTTCGATTCTGTAAAATCATAACCCTCTATAGGCCATTTTCCTATAATTTTACCGCCATTTTTTAGAATTACTTTAGCTAACATTCCAACACCGTCAATAAAGAATTCTCCATAACCATATTGATCACCTAACCCAAACAAAGCAATTGTTTTCCCTGTAAAATCAATAGTTTGAAATTCGTCAAAAAAACTTTCCCAATCACTTTGAAGGTCTCCATCATACCAAGTAGACAAGCCTAAAATTAAAAATTCAAATTTTTCAAAGTCAGAGGCTTTCACATTACTAACTTCAATTACTTTAATATCTGAAGATTTCCACTCATCTACTATATTATGTGTTATTTCTTCAGTCATCCCAGTGTCTGATCCGTATATTAATCCAATTGTTTTATTCATGACTTATGTTTAAGTATTGCTATTGTAAATTGTCGATTAACTAAATTACCTGTTTTACTTTTAATTTTTTCTATTTTTTTCACTGTAGAGGCTATTTCAAGAGTTGAATTCTTAATTAAGAAAAGAATGTCATCAATATTGTATAACTTGAACTTTTTTCTCACAAAAGGGAGTGTTTCCATAAATTCTTTATTAGCAAAGGTAATAATCAAAGTACCGTTTTTTTTTAAAACTCTTGCTATTTCATATAGCAATTTTTGTGGTTTTTCCCAGAAATACAGAGTGTTTACAGTAAGTATTTTGTCTACACTTAAATCGGCAAGTGGTAAAGATTTTCCATCATATAAATCAAACGAAACACGAGTGTGATCTGATGTGATTTTTTGATTTTCAGCTTCAATTTTCATAGTTTTCGATATTTCTAAACCGATAAAAGATAAAGATGAAGCCTTTGACAGTAGGTAATTAATATGACCACAGTTCCCATGACCTATCTCTAAAATTAATTCTTTATCACGAATATTTAATAAATCAATAGAAGACTTGGTCATGCTGATGTTCGTTTTATGCATCATATCAGCTACTTCTTTTCCTATCTTGCCATCAGGACAACTTAGTTGTTCTTCTAGTTCAATAAGCTTTTTTTCTTCACTGGGATTCATTTTTTTGATTTTGGATAGTATTTAATTTACGAGTTTCTCCAATTATTTATCGCTTTTACTAAAAAGGTATTAGCAACAACAAGTAATACAAGTATTAGTATTTCTGAAATATTGGAAGCTTCGTATATAATTGCGGTAATTACGTGATATACATTGAATATGCCCAGTATGACTGACCAAATAAGAGAGGCCCAAACAAACCATTTCTTTGAAATTTCAAGACTCAGTAGTCCAAAGGTTAGTGCAAGACCTTCCATTAAAATTCTCCATTGATGTGCCCAAAAGGGAGTTTCGCCTGTAGCCCCTTCCATTAGTAGAGATTCTTTGAAATAAATAGTTGCTAATCCATATATATGATGAAATATGAATCCAATAGCTATGAATATCCATAAAAGTGAAATTTTAATTCTCATTGGAATATGATTTTTAGTGTTATTTATAGTTTTTTTTTGAAGATCTGTATTGTTTTTATCAATGTCCTCTTCTATTAATGTTTTTAAGTTTTTATAATCTATTGGTGTTTTGTGATAACTACTTTTTGTTTTTATATTCGGTCTAATTTTTGAATAGCTTAACAAGCTCAGCGAAGAGATGATGATCCAGATAAGATCAACTAGTAAGATATCATATTGTTTGCTAAGAAAAGAAATCCAAATCCAGTTACCAGAAACAACACCATTACTAATTGGGACAAGAATTCCCAATACCCCTCCTAAAAGTAAGGTTGATTTATTAGTGAAATAATTATCTCGTTTAAATCTATAAAAAAGAATAAATAGCAACCATGTTAAAAAATAGAAATAATAGATAGCGTTTTGTTTATTTGATAAATAACCACTTGTTACTTTCACAAATAAAAAGGCAAGGGCTGTTACAGGTAAAAGAGATAAGCATACAGCGATATATATATGACCTATCTTAGCAGTATATAGACGTTGTCTTAAATTTATACTTTTTTTATTTCTTGCCTCCACCCAGATTAAAACTCCTGTAATAATAACAAAGCAAGTAATCAACGCTAAGATGAAATAGATAATTTTAATTGATAAGCCACCAAAATCTCCAAAATGCAGTTTTTCCATGGCTCTTTGAATATCTACTATATATTCTGGATTATATGGATTTTTCTCAATTTCTAATTGTTTATTTTTGACATGGTAGCTAACAAGACCTGTTCCAATAAATCGTTTTTTACTATCTAATTCTCCAGTCACTATGTACTTCATATTGGAGCCTTCATAGTTTTTTATATAAACTTTATTTAAATTAAAGTTATCCCACTGACTATTTGCTTTTTTAATAAAAGCATTAAAGTTTGGAATGTTTTCTTCAAGAGATGAAACCCAAGCATGGTTTTTCATAGCGGGTTGAAGATTTTCCAAAAGTTTTTCTTGGTTCCCGTTGTATAATATTTTGGCAGGAATCAAAACAAGTATTCCTAAAGCAAAATAGGCTCCGGTTAGGGCAAAAATAAACTGAAAAGGAAGTCCTATAACTCCGAGAGCCGTATGCGCATCAGCCCATACTTTTTTTAGAATGGTTTTAGGGTTAAAATTAAAAAAGTCAGGTATTATTTTTTTCCAATGAACTATTACTCCTGTAATAATGGCAAATAAAAAAAAGAAAGAAACGAGTCCAGCTAGATATAGACCAATAGTTGGAATTTGATAAAAAAAATGTAAGCGATATAAGAATTCGCCAAGGCTATATTGTTGATTGTAAGTTTGAGTGCTACCAGACTTTATATCGGTATAGAAATAATGAGCTATTTTTCCTTTTTTAGATGAAGTAGTATCCTTACTTGGAGATAAATAAACATATATTTGGTCTGTATATTTTCCAAGATGCATTTGAATATCCCTACCTTTTAATTCATAGTCATCATTTAAATTACCAAGTAATTTATTGAAGTTGATATTTTGTCTTTCAGTATAGCTTAATGGTTTTCCTTCTTCCCAAAATTGAATTTCCTCTTTAAAAAGAGAAAAGGCTCCCGCAAAAAACATTACATATAGCGCAATACTAATTATAATTCCACTTACTGTATGCGTGTTAAAAAAGACATTATAATTTCTCCTACCCATTATACATTATAAAAAAGGGTTGTTTTTATTAGCGAAAAAGTACAACAAGTATAAAATTACTATTGTAACTCCGTATATAATCCAAACTGTCCAACCATTATTAAATAAATAAGGAATAATTAACAGTATACACCAAATAAGAAATAATGAAAAGGTAGAAGTTACAATTATTTCATTATGCAAAGGTATTTGTATGGCAATAAACATATGTAAGAGAGCGGTAATTGTGTATCCTCCTATAATTCCAGCAGATAATTTAGCAACTTTTTGCCAAGGTGATTGTGTAAGATATTTTGGGTTAGCAGGCATAATTAAAATATATTTTCAAAAATGAAACTAATGATTAAAATAAATACTACGCCTAAAACATTTACTTTTCTTATTGGTATAAGCAAAATCATCAGACTGAATAAAGTTATTGTTAAAAATAGCCAAGTTAAAATACCTGATGTTACCCCAAATATTAAACAAGCGAAAAAAAAAGCTATTATTAGAAAGGTAAAACCTACCATTCTCGATGAATTTTTATTTTTTTGTATCCAGTTTAGAAGATGATTTGTTTGGGCTAGTGGTGTTTTCTCTGAAGTACTATAAATTAAGTAGCAACTTACGGTAGTAAATGTAATAAAAAGGCTAATCATTTTCTTGATTTATATAATAAACTCCGAGCATATTGCTCGGAGTTTATTTTTGTTAAAATTTATAGGAAAGAGTTCCTAAAAACGCACGAGTAGCTTGTGCATTTACTGTTCCCCATCCATTATAATAAACTTTATCAGTAAAATTATTTACTTTAAGTCCAATTCTAAATTTATCAGTATCATAATATGCTCCAGCATTAAATATAGTATAACTTGGAAGTGTAAATTGACCGCTAATAGTATTGTTGATAGTATGATGTTCTGATGCTCCATTGAAACCAGCACCTAAGCCAAGATTCTCTAAGAAACTTCCTTCTTGGAACTTATAGTCGGCCCAGAAATTGTAAATTGTTTGAGGACCGGCCTCCTCCGGTCTTCTGTTTAATAACTCAGTAACATATCTTTCGCCAAATTCACTGGTAGGGTCTGTTATTTGGGTATCATTATACGAATAAGAAGCTCTTAGGTTAAGCCCATTAAAAGGGTTTGCGTTCATTTCAAGTTCTATTCCTTTGCTTACGATTTCTTTTAGATCTATTTGACTTAAACTTACAATAGCCTGTGGATCTGTCGTTCTTATATTTTTTGCTATAATATGGTAATAACTAGCTCCAAAGTTCAGTTTTCCATTAAATAAGTTGGTTTTAACCCCTCCCTCAAATTGATTTGCTTTAACAGGTTTGAAGTTATCCGTACTTCCATCTGTGTATATTACAGGATCTACATTGGTAAATCCAGTCTGATAATTGGAGAAAAGAGATAATTTTTTGGGAAGTACTTGGTATATGATACCTGCTTTAGGTGAAAAGGTTGTCTTAGTATAATTGTCATACATGATTGCTTCGTTTCCATCTTGTTCAAAATGATCTAAACGTAAACCTAAATTTAAGGTTAAATTATCGGTAACATTTAGTACATCAGAAACATATAAAGCATAGGTTTCTGAGTTTGTTTTTACATCATTGACTGGTGTCTGAGTGAATATTTGGTCCAAACTAATTTGAGATGGAGAATACTGTGCTTCAGGTGTGAAACTAGTATTTAAAACATTACCCTGTGCATCGATAAAAGCGTCAAAATATGGAAACGCTGTAAACTGATTTGTTATTTGTTGCGCAACTTGTTGTTGTCCTATTGCTCCTAATGTAGTGAATAGCGCTGGAAAGTTTGATGTAGTTGTTATGATAGGGTTTCCAGATTGATTTTTAAAGTGTTGTGACCTGTTTACATAATCTAAACCAAAAACTAGCCTGTTTCTTAGGTTTCCGATTTTAAAGTCTCCAATAAAGTTTTGTTGGAAGTTATAATTTGAAGCGTTGGCATTGCGTTTATCGAAAAATCTTGTGAAAGCCTCACTTTGTAATAAGCCTTGTGCTTCCTGTAGCATAGGTCCTACGGTAGGTGTTAGAATAGGAGCTAATTGAGGGTTTTCTAATAATGGTTGCAAAGCCAATAGACCTAATGCACCACCATCAATTTGATATTGGTAGTAACCGTTTGCCTCTGAGTAGCTACTTGCAAAAATTGATTGAGAAGTCCATTTATCTGAAATTTTATAATCAATAATAGTCCTTGTGTTAAACGTAGGACTCGTCAAGTGTATATCATTTGATGTAAATGATTTTTTTGGATTTATATTTAATTCTTCAATATTCGTTGCGATTAATGGTACCCCTCTTCGTAAGAATAACATGGAAGGGTTTGTTTGTTTTGTTCTAGCATATTCAAGACCCAAAGAAATATTTAATTTATCATTTATTGAATAAGAAATAGATGGGGCTACAAAAAATGTTTTTCTAAAACCAGCATCTTGAAAACTATCTTGTGTTAAATATGAAGTGTTTAACCTAAAATAAGGTCCGTTTTTTCCTCCTAGTGGAGTGTTAATATCGGCAGAAACTCTATGTGTTCCAAAAGACCCGCCTGTATAAGAGATACTTCCTCCAAATCCTTTAAATGGTTTTTTAGTAACGATGTTAATAAGCCCCCCAATAGAGGTTTCAGTGCTACCAAATAATGTAGCAGAAGGACCTTTAATTACCTCTATTCTTTCAATATAAGATGGATCTACCGCACTTAACGTGAATCCCGGCATACCATCAACAAGTTTTGGTTGCATAGCAAACCCCCTCGATGTAAAGTATCCTGTTCCTTCACCAGGTGCTCTACCAGTGGCTTCCCATAATTTACTTAATCCAGTAGCGTTTTTTAAAGCATCATCTAAATTAGTTATTACCTGAGAATCTAATAATTCAGAAGTAACAGTAGTATAAACTTGTGAATTTTCTAGATCTTTTAAGGGAAGTTTTGAAACATAGGCAGTTTGTTTACGAGAAAATTTGTTCTTTCTACTTGTAACCTCCACCTCTTGAAGTAATTCGTTTCCTTCATATAATGTGATCATTAATTCATCAGCAGGTATTTTAATATTAACTACTTTCGTTTTAAAACCTATAAATGATAGTTTAATATCTTGTGGTCCATTAGGAATGTTTTTGATTTCAAAATGACCATCAATATCTGTTTGTGTTCCAAGATTCATACCTGTAATTGATATGTTAACATTTGGAAGAGGTTCGTTGTTGTTGTCTACAACTGTGCCCTTTATTGCCCCCCGCTGAGCTACAGCGCTTGCCATCATAAAAAAAATTGTGATGGCATTTAATAATCCTTTCATTGTTTTTATTTAGATTTAATAAAAAATTTTATTTTGCAAAAATACTGCATCATTACATAAAAACAAAAGTTGTTTAGATTAATTTTAAATAATAACCGTCTTTTAATGAGATATTTTCATTTTTAGTTGTTGCCTGATAAAAAACATTAAATACCTAAGCGTTTAATATTAATTCTCAAAAAAAGCCCTGAAATCAATTCAGGGCAAGGGAAATAAAATGAAGTTGGATTCCAATCTTTATAGATTAAGAATCGCAAAATCGGGGATTAAAGGAATTGGGAATTATTGAGTAAGTTTGAAAATACCTTTTAAACTTTTTCCATTTACTTTAGCTCCTTTGGTAGCTGAAGCGGTACTGGGATCTACAATATAAACTCTCGTTTCTTGGTCATTTGAAACACTTATAAACGCTTTATTATTTTCTTTAAAAATCGGAGAGGTATATCTTTGTCCATGCGGATTTGGAACCCCTTTTACATTGGTAACTGTTTTTGCATCGAGATCGATAATCACTAATTTAACAACATCTAGTCTGGTATACGCCTCCCAGTGATCATCTTTAACGGAATCGTCGATTATGATTCTAGCAATAGCTTTACCGTTTCCAAGATAGTCCATCCAAAATATTTTACCGCCATTGGGAGCATTTTCTACATCAAAAAAATAATCAGCATCAAATTCTGTAGTATTATTTTTTATTTTTAAAATACCAGAAGGTTTACTTGCAGCTGTAAACCCAGCGCTTAAAGCAGAAGAGGAAAAAGAGTAAATATCGTTATTTTCTGTTTTAATAATACCTGTAGTATGCCCGTTGGTACCTATAGGGCTTGTCCGGTTGTCAGTTATTATTTTTTCTAATGTAAACTCTGGATAAGAAAATATTGCCACATAAGCTCGGTCTGTATCTGGAGTTTTATAACTGCCATCGGCAGTCCACTTGTGGTAGGAAATAAATAGTTTGTTTTTTAGTTGTACCATGCCTGTAATCCATGGAATTGATTCAGTGTTACTTGGTTTTCCGTCACCTCTGTCGATATCAACTTCATGCTCAACAATTCTTTCTATTTTTCCTGTTTCATTATTGACTATGTGAAATCTTTTTTTTTCGAATCCACTATAGGATAGTTGTACGGCAATTAGTTTATTATCTTCTGTATTTGCATAAGTATCTAAGGTTTTGTTAAAAGTAAACTTTGCTTTTTCTGCTAGTACTTTGTTTTCATTAATTGCGTAGCTTACGCAAGTAACATCATCAGAATATCCAGCTGTATATAATACGTTACTAGATTGATAAAAAAAACGCCATCCAATTTGTGGTATTCCTTTGTTTTCTGCATCAATAATTCCGCTTGATAAATCTTGAATAGAGGATAGTTCTACAAGGTAATCTACAGGTGCTTCCAGACCGATCGGATTGGCTTCTAAAGCTACAAGATATTTTGTGGTGGATGCTATTGAGGGGCGATTTGCTTCTTCACTATTACAACTAATTAGTCCTACTGAGAAAGCTAATAAGAAGCTTTTTATATATTGATTGAGTTTATACATGATTATATGATTTAATTTATGGTATTGCATAACGAAGCTTCACGTAGTAAGCACGTCCTGGTTGTTGAATTCTAAAATTGTCATATAAGCGTTCATTGGTAAAATTACTGATTAGTAATGAAACGTTATATTTTCTTTTTTGAAAAGAATAGCTGGCTTCAAAATCTTGTGAAAATTGACTAGGGATTAACTTTCTATCTCTCTCATTACCTAGTTTGTAAGACTGTAGGGGGTAACCATCCACATATCTACTATTCCAATTCAAGTTTAGTGAACTGTGATCATTAAAAAGAGAATTAATATTATAGTTTAAACGAATGTTTCCATACAATAACGGTATGTTAGGTATTCTAATTTTTATATTGTTTTGATCTTTTTCAGTAATTTCTTGCTTGGTAATATTAGCCGATAGCTTCCAGTTTTTATAACTATATTCAGACTCTAGCTCAAAGCCAATGATTTTTGAATTAGCTTTATTTAAATATTTTGAAAATAAGGCTTGTGCTTGCAGAATAATCATGTTTTTTGCATCACGATAAAATCCATTAGCAGCAAAATTAAATTTAAAACCTTTAGTTTTTGTAGTACGATATGAAAGACCTAAATTGTAATTATGACTTTCCTCTGGAATCAGTTTTAGATTTGTAAGCAATAAATTACCGTTTCCAAATATTTCATACCCTTCGGGCAAACGATATGCTTTTTCAAAAGAGGTTTTTACGGTTAATTCTTGTACTGGTTGAAATCTTGCTGCAAAGCCACCCCCTATTTTATTATAAAAATTATTTTCAGGGGTATATTTGGTTGGGTCAGATTCATTCTTGTAAATAGCATTGATAATTCCATAGGTTTCCATATTAAAATACTTCGCAAAAAAAGTGGTTTTTATAGAACGATCGAAAAAAATAGAATTAAAGGATAGACCAAGGACGTGTTTACTTAGTTTATGCGGATCTGTAAAAGGCACTCTAGAAGTAGCTATTGGGTCTTTACCTTTTCTCAATAAGTAATTTTTAGTATAATTCATAACAATATTCTGTTTCCGTGTAAAATGGTATTTTATTAAAGAGTTGAATATATGTGACTCGTCTTCGATTCTAAATAAAGATTTTGGGCCAATTTCTCCAGTAGCTGTATTACTATTTTCAGGCGCTTTATACCAGTAGAATTTTTTAGAAACGGTATCGATTAATTTTGCGTATTTTTTAAAAGCAGTAGCGTATATTTTAAGATAAAGTTTTTTTTTAAAAATTTGGTCGTTTTCATAGTTTAGTGAAACTTTATTTAATATTTCTTTTGTTAGAGCACCTCCATAAGGTTTTTGTGGGTCTAATGCGTGTTGAATTTCATTTCTATTAGAAGAAAAAACACCACCCAATATCAATTTTTTGGCAAAGTACCTGTTTTGATAGCCTAGGTTTATTTTTATCATATTGGAAGCATAAGCATCATGAAAACGTTCAACATTATCAATTGTACCATTAATATTACCTAAGTTATCATAAGTGTCAATGTTATCTATGGTAAAGTTGTTGTCAGAATAGTTTATAAAAGAAGTAATTTTAGCGGTAAACCCATTATTTTTATTGTAATGTTGACCTAAAAAAGATAATACATGGGTATTGAAAGATCCTGTGCTATATGAAAAATCTAAATAATCATTAAGTTGATGATTAGATACTATATTGATGGCTCCGCCAAGGGCATCAGCACCAAGTTCAATGGGTATTACACCTTTATAGATTTCTATATGATTAATTAGGTTTGAAGGAAAATTATTTAAACTTAAAGAAGAGCCTAAATTGTCCATAGGAATTCCATCGATAAAAAATTTAATCTGTTTACCAGAAAGCCCATTCATGGATAATGAAAAAGAAGAACCGACACCTCCTGATTGTCTTATATTAATTCCAGAAATGCCTTTTAAAGCAGTGTTGATATTCGTATTTGAATTTTTTAATTGTTTAGTTTCAAGGAGTGATACTTCAAATGCTTTTTCTTTGATTTTTTCTATGTTTGATTTCGTTTTGATTTGAACTTCATTCAACGAAATATGGTTTTCTTCTAGCGTAATGTTGAAATGGTTTTTATGTTTTCTTAAAAGAACATCTTTCGTTTTGTAACCTAAAGACCTTACCACCAAGGTTGTGTATTTAGAGTCAAAAAATAGCTCAAAATAACCGTTTAAATCAGTATTGGTTCCTATATTTGAGTTTTTAATTTTGATATTAACTCCAGAAATAGGTCTGTTATAAATGTCTTGAATTACTCCCGATATTTGTCTTTGAGCAAAATTAGATGTAGTAAGAAAACATAACAAAATAAAAGCCCTTTTCATTTATTTAGATTTAATAAAAATAGCAAAAATAAGAATCGGTTTTTGTTTGTCAAAATTTATTTAGAATTAATTTAAATAATAACTACTTTTTGATTTTTCTTGTTAGCTTTCTTTTATTTGGCGTGGTTTTATTCGGAGTACACCATTTTACCATTAAAATGATACTTAAGAACTCTGAATAAATATGTATATTTGTAAAACGACATAAAATTATGATGGTTTGTAATGTAAACGAAGGCTTATTATTACTTCTAAAATTTTTTATCAAAAGAAATCCAGAGTAACCTCGATTTAAAGAACTAATAATGAAAAAAAATAATCTTTAAATCGAATAATTATGCCTTTTTATCACAAATTAGGAAAAATTCCACCCAAACGCCACACTCAATTTAGAAAAGAGAATGGTGATTTATATTACGAACAGCTTTTCGGTACTATAGGATTTGACGGAATGTCAACGAATATGTATCATAACTACAGACCAACAATGGTCAAAAAAATCGAAAAGCAATATAGTGTTAAGCCTAAAATAGCTAAACCCAATAACATCCAATCATTTCGTTTTCGAGGTTTTCAAGTACCTCAATATGACGATTATCTTGAGAGTAGAAAAGTTGTTCTAACTAACAATGAATGTAATATAATTTTATCAGCACCTAGAAAATCAACAAAAAATTATTTTTATAAAAATACGGATGCTGACGAGGTTATATTTATCCATAAGGGTTCTGGTAAACTTCGAACAATATTGGGTAACATAAAATTTAAGTATGGAGACTATTTAGTAATTCCTAGAGGGGTAATATATAAATTAGACTTTGATGACGAAGATAACCGATTATTTATAATAGAATCTTATAGCCCAGTTTATACTCCTAAAAGATATAGGAATTGGTTTGGTCAACTTTTAGAACATTCTCCATATTGTGAGCGAGATATTCGAAGACCTGAAGAGTTAGAAACTCATGATGAAAAAGGAGACTTTTTAATGAAAATTAAAAAGAAGGATGAAATTATCGAAATGGTATATGCATCTCATCCATTTGATGTGGTTGGTTATGATGGATTTAATTATCCTTATGCCTTTTCAATTCATGACTTCGAACCAATTACAGGTAGAATACATTTACCCCCTCCAATTCATCAAACTTTTGAAAGTGCAGGTTTTGTAATATGTAGTTTTGTACCTAGGTTATATGATTACCATCCAGATTCAATTCCAGCACCTTATAATCACAGCAATATTGATTCAGATGAGGTTCTTTATTATGTAGATGGAGATTTTATGAGTAGAAACGATATTGCTCCTGGCCATATTTCATTACATCCAGCAGGAATTCCACATGGCCCTCATCCAGGTGCAACTGAAAGAAGTATAGGTGAAACAGAAACAGAGGAGTTGGCGGTAATGGTAGATACATTTAAACCATTAATGGTAACGGAAGAGGCAATGAAAATAGCTGATGACGACTATCATAAATCTTGGCTAGAGTAAAAGATGGTACTTGCAGAAAAGTTAAAATAATTTACAGTACAAAAAATATAACTTAGCGATAATGATTTCTCTTATTTAAATATAAGAGACAAAAATTAAGGTGCTTTAGGCTAGTTATTCCTAAATTTTGATAGTTATATTTCTGTTAATTAGTGAATTATTTTTTGTAAATTACAATGCTAGTTTACTCAAAAATATTAGGTTTATCTCGATCATAACCTAAAATAACACAATAAAAATTAATAAAAATCCAAGGAAATATCAGTGAGATTTTCACAGAAAAACGATTTTGTAAAGAACAAAATAAATCTCGATTTCCTTAAAAAATAAAAACACATGTCAAAAAAAATAAAATCGGTAAACTATGGCTTAGAGAAAATATTTGACGGAGCTCAAGATTTTTTACCTCTTTTAGGAACAGATTACGTTGAATTTTATGTTGGTAATGCAAAACAATCTGCTCATTTTTATAAAACTGCTTTTGGTTTTCAATCGCATGCCTATCGTGGTTTAGAAACAGGTTCAAAGGATTCTGTGAGTTATGTGTTAAAACAAGATAAAATAAGACTAGTACTTACGACGCCATTAAATAGTAAGTCGCCAGTAAATGATCATATTGTAAAACATGGCGATGGCGTAAAAGTGGTGGCTCTTTGGGTGGAAGATGCTCGTTCAGCTTGGGAGGAAACAACCAAAAGAGGAGCAAAATCATACATGGAGCCTACTGTTGAGAAAGATGATAATGGAGAGGTTGTACGAGCGGGTATATATACGTATGGTGAAACAGTTCATATGTTTGTTGAAAGGAAAAATTATAAAGGAACTTTTTTGCCAGGGTTTAAAGAATGGAATCCAGATTACAACCCTCCAAGCGCAGGTTTAAAGTATATAGATCATATGGTCGGCAACGTTGGTTGGGGACAAATGAATAAATGGGTTAAATGGTATGAAGATGTAATGGGGTTTGAAAATTTCTTGTCATTTGATGACAAGCAAATACATACAGAGTATTCTGCCTTAATGAGTAAGGTAATGAGTAATGGAAATGGAAGAGTTAAATTCCCTATAAATGAACCCGCTAAGGCTCCCAAAAGATCACAAATAGAGGAGTATTTAGACTTTTACGAGGGGGAAGGAGTACAACATATTGCGGTAGCAACGGACGATATTATTAAAACAGTAGCACAATTAAAAGCAAATGGAGTTGAGTTTTTACCGCCACCACCTCAATCGTATTACGATATGATTCCAGAAAGATTAGGGGTTCATATGGAAATTATGAAAGAAGATATTGCAAAATTACAAGAGTTGTCTATTTTGGTAGATGCTGATGAAGAAGGGTATTTATTACAAATATTTACAAAGCCTGTTGAAGATAGACCCACTTTGTTTTTTGAAATAATTCAAAGAATGGGAGCTCGTGGATTCGGAGCTGGAAATTTCAAGGCATTATTTGAATCTATCGAGAGAGAACAGCAACTAAGAGGAACCCTATAAAAAACTTTTTATTATAAAAAAGCCAAGAATTACATCTTTTTATTTTCTTGGCTTTTTGTTTTTTTATGGATCGATACATCAATATAAAATCTCCTTTTTCTTAATTGAAGTTAACTCGCTTTGATATGATTACCTTTGCTGAAAAAAGAATACTAACCAATTTTCTTCTAAAGAAATCAATCTTAGGAGTATTCAATTGTTATTTAATAGGAAATGAATCAACAGTAATTAACATAATTTTGAAACATGAAGAAAGAGGAAATATTAAGAGCTATAGAAAACAAATATAGTGAGCTTGGAGTTTCAACAGAAGCAATGCTAGAAGGGCTTCTTTGGAGTAAACCAATAACATATTGGGATTATATACAAACGGACGCCCTTTTAGGGCTGCAAATACCCAGAACAACAGAACCAGATGAAATGGTATTTATAATGTATCATCAGGTAAATGAATTGTTGTTTAAAATGATTTTATGGGAAATAGATCAAGTGGCGAAGTCGATTGAAATTGCTGCAGAAAAATTTTCAAAACACTTAACAAGAATTAGTCGTTATTTTGATATGCTTTGTAGCTCATTTTTAGTAATGGCAGAAGGAATGGATGTTGAGCAATATTTAAAATTTAGGAATACATTAACTCCTGCGAGTGGTTTTCAAAGTGCCCAGTATAGAAAAGTTGAATTTGCTTCAACAGAATTAATAAATTTAATAGACTCAAGATTTAGAGATCAGTTTAATGAAAACTTGTCTTTTCAGAAAGCATATGATCACCTATATTGGCAGGCTGCAGGAAAAAATTATAGTACAGGACAAAAAACAACCTTGTTAAAGCTTTTTGAAAAAAAATATATGGGAGAGTTTATTGATTTCATGAAAGATTATAGAGGGTGTAATCTATCTGAAAAGTTTAAACAGTTACCGAAAGAAACACAAAAAGATAAAGGACTAATTAATGCTATGAGACATTATGACTATACCGTTAATGTTAAATGGGTAATGGCGCATTATAATGCTGCAGGAAAGTATTTAGGAGGAGATGAAACAGCTTTAGAAGCTACTGGTGGTAGTAATTGGAGAAAGTATTTACACCCAAAATATCAAAGACGCATTTTTTTTCCTTACTTATGGAGTCAAGAGGAGCTTAAAAGTTGGGGAACTTTTTAATAAACTATAGCCATTGATTTAAAATCAGTGGCTTTTTATTTTTTGAAATGGAATTTGTCCATCAAAATTCATAAGTTTGATTGTCATAAGATTAAATGTTTTATTTAAATAAAAAAATAGATGATAAAAAATATAACCTATTTAGCTCTAATATCGCTTACCTTGAATATCAATGCACAGGGGGCTCCTAAAGCTTTTAAAGGAGGAGAATGGTTGCAATATAAAATGAGCTATAGTGGTTTCTTAAGAGCAGGGACTGCAACCTTGGAGCTTAAAAATGAAACGTTAAAAGGAAAAGAAGTTATTCACGCAATAGGTAAAGGACGTACTTCAGGGATGATTAGTTGGTTTTTTAAAGTTAAAGATAGGTATGAGAGTTATTTTACCCCCGAAAGTATTAAACCCTACCTATTTATAAGAGATATTGATGAAGGAGGGTATAAAAAGAGAAAAAATATTACGTTTAATTATCAGGATAACACGGCTTATGTTGAAGACTTTATTAATAAAAAAGATAGTGTTATTTCAGTAAAGAGTCCTCAGGATATGATCTCAACCTTCTATTTTTTAAGAAATCATAATACAAAAAACATGAAAAAAGGAGATGAGATTAATGTATCTATGTTCTTTGATGATAGGAGTTACCCTTTTAAGTTAAGGTTTTTAGGTTATGAGATCTTAAAAACAAAGTTCGGAAAAGTAAAAACTCAGAAATTCCAGCCTATAGTTCAGGCAGGTAGAGTATTCGAAGCAAAGGAAAGTGTTACTGTTTGGATCACTGCAGACGATAATAAGATTCCTATAAAAATGAAGGCTTCTCTTGCTGTTGGTTCTTTAAGAGCCGAGCTTGAAGCATATAAGGGTCTCGCAAATCCTTTTGAAATTGTTTTCACAAAGTAATAAGTTGTTTGTGAGTTGTTAAAAAATAAAAATCAAATGTAAATATTTGTATTTTTGTGAAGACACTCATTAAACTTATCTCTTTTTGAAACAATTAATATACATACTACTAGTTATCATAGGCTTTTTTTTATCGTGTAAAAAACAGGCTGAAAAAAAAACTATTGAAATAAAAGAAATAAAGAAACCGAAGCCAATAATGTTTTTGGGTTATAATTTAGATCAATTTAATGTAGTTCATGATACCATTGAAAATGGTGAAAGTTTTGCTGTAATTTTGGATAGGCACCATGTAATGTACCCTAAAATAAATAAAATTGCCACAACTATTAAAGATACATTTGATGTTAGAAGAGTTAGGTCAGGAAAACCATATACCATACTCACCTCAAAAGATTCTCTTCAGAAAGCACAAGTGTTTATATATAAGCATAATAAAGTACAATCAACGATTATTGATTTTAAAGATTCTGTTATTTCAGCTTTTAAGCATAAAAAGAAAATAAAAATTGTAGAAAAAGAAGTTGCAGGTGAAATAAACTCTAGCCTTTCTGTTACTATAGATAGTCTTGGTTTGCGGCCAACATTTACCAATACCGTAGCAGATATTTATGCATGGACTTTGGATTTTTATCGTCTTCAAAAGGGAGATAGTTTTAAACTTATTTACGAAGAAAAGTTTATTAATGATACTACTTTTGTTGGGTATGGCGACGTAAAAGCAGCTCTTTTTAATCATAAAGGAGAACATTTATATGCTTATAAATTCATTGCAGATACAATTAAGAGTGATGCAGAATATTATGATGAAAAAGGAAATATGTTGAGGAGTACTTTTCTAAAATCGCCTATAAAATTTCAATATAGAATTTCATCAAGATTTAATTTACGGAGAAGAATTAAGCTTTATGGTAACAGGGTACGTGCGCACAGAGGAACTGATTTTGCGGCCCCTTATGGAACACCAATTATGACTACAGCAAGTGGAACGATAGTAGAGTCTAGGAGGCGAGGAGGAAATGGAAATTATGTAAAGGTAAAGCATAATAGTACATACACAACACAATATTTACACATGAAAAGAAGGAAAGTACGTGTGGGAGATTATGTGAAGCAAGGAGATATTATTGGATGGGTTGGAATGACAGGAAACACTAGTGGACCTCATGTTTGCTATCGTTTTTGGAAAAATGGAGCACAAGTGGATCCATTTAGAGAAAAACTTCCAGCAGCGAAACCATTGGCAGACAGTATTAAGCCTAGATATTTCGAATTTATAAAGCCATTTAAAAAACAATTAGATAGTATTTATTTTTTTAAAAAAACAGATTCTATATTTTTGGACAAAGAAAATCTAGCAACTAATTAAAACATGGCGTTGAACAGCATTAATCCGACTAAAACTGAAGCTTGGCGAACACTAGAAAATCATTACAAAGACACACAACAATTTAACTTGAGAAAGCTTTTTCAAGAGAATAATCAGAGACAAAAACAATTGACAATTCAGTTTGATGACTTTAAAGTAGATTTTTCAAAAAACTTAATTTCTCAAGAAACAATAGGTAATTTATTGTCTTTGGCGGATGCTGTAGATTTAAAAGAAGCAATAGAGAAATATTTTTCAGGTGATATGATTAATGTTACGGAGAAAAGATCTGTTCTTCATACCGCACTTCGAAGTAACTCAGAAGATCCGATTCTGGTTGATGGTAAAGATATTAAGCCCCAAATTAAAACAACTCTAAGGAAAATTAAGACTTTTTCCGGAAAGGTAATTTCAGGAAAATGGAGAGGATATTCAGATAAACAAATAACAGATATTGTTAACATAGGTATTGGAGGGTCAGATTTTGGTCCAAGAATGGTTATAGAATCCTTGAAATACTATAAAAACAAGTTAAAAACACATTTTATTTCAAATATCGATGGAGACCATGTTTACGAGGTATTAAAAAATATAAATCCAGAAACAACAATTTTTGTTATCGTTTCTAAGACATTTACAACCCAAGAAACAATAACGAATGCAAATACAATAAGAGACTGGTTTTTAAATTCAGCAACAGTTTTTGATATAGCGAAGCATTTTGTAGCAGTATCTACAAATACAAAAGCAGTTATAAATTTTGGAATTGATAAAAAAAATATTTTTCCTATTTGGGATTGGGTTGGTGGTCGTTTTTCTTTGTGGTCAGCAGTAGGTATAACGGTTAGTCTTGCCCTAGGTTTTGATAAGTTTAAAGAGTTATTGGATGGAGCTGAGAAAATGGACATTCACTACAGAACAGCACCATTTGAAGAAAACATTCCGGTTGTATTATCATTACTCAGTATTTGGTATAATAATTTTTTGAATTGCGAATCTGAGGCAATTTTTAGCTATACACATTATTTGAAATATCTACCTGAGTACTTGCAGCAAGCTTTCATGGAAAGTAATGGAAAGGAAGTAGATAGGAATGGAGAAAAAGTAGATTACCAAACAGGTACAATTGTTTGGGGAAGTGTAGGGACGAATATGCAACATTCCTTTATGCAGTTATTGCATCAAGGAACTAAAATTATCCCTTCTGATTTCATTGGTTTTGAAAAACCATTGCATGGAGATGAAGAGCATCATAAAAAATTAATGGCAAATTTTTATGGGCAAATAGAAGCATTGGCTTTTGGAAAAACAATTGAAGAAGCACATTTAGATTTAAAAATGGCTGGACATATCGACGCTATGGCCCGACTGCTTCCATACAAAGTTTTTTCAGGGAATAAACCTTCAACATCACTGATTATCAAAAAGTTGACGCCTAAAAATTTAGGGATGTTAATTTCCATGTATGAACATAAGGTCTTTACTCAAGGTGTTTTATGGAATATTTATTCTTTTGATCAATATGGTGTAGAACTAGGTAAGGAATTAGCAAAAAAAATGTTAATTAATTAAGAACGTAAATAATAAACAAATGTTAAAAAATTTAACATTAAATTAATGTTAGGAATAAGTAAATATTAGAATTTTGCAAAGGCTATTTAATAATTAAATTAGATAATGAAAAATATTAAAAACATTTTACTGGGAGCTTTGTTTTTTGTAACAGCTACCATTTTAGGACAAACTAAAATTACGGGAAAAGTAGTGGATGAAATGGGAGATCCATTGCCGGGTGCCAATATTGTTGTAAAAGGAACAACAAGTGGTGCTGCAACTGACTTTGACGGTAAATTTATTTTAAATGTAGAATCGAGTTCGGGAGTTGTACTGGTTTCTTTTGTAGGATATGAATCAAAAGAAGTTTCGTATACCTCTAGCGACTTGGGAACAATTCAGCTAATTTCATCAAATCTATTGACAGAGGTTGTAGTCGTAGGAAGAGGGGTTATCGATTTAGCTGAGGGAAGAAAAACACCAATTGCAGTATCAACAATTAAATCAGCTGAGATTCAGGATAAAGCAGCAAACTGGGATTTACCTGAAATTTTAAAATCCACACCATCTGTTCAAAATATAAAAGCTGGTGGTTTCGGTGATGGTCAAATGTTTTTGAGAGGTTTTGATCAGACTAATACAGCCTTTTTATTAAATGGGCAGCCTATAAACGGAATGGAAGATGGGAAAATGTATTGGTCTAATTGGTCTGGTGTAATGGATGTAGCGAATGCGATACAAGTACAAAGGGGGTTAGGTTCTTCAAAATTAGCTATTTCTTCTGTTGGAGGTACCGTTAACATAGTTACAAAAACTATTGACAATAAATCAGGCGGATATATTAAACAAACTGTAGCGAATAATAACTATATTAAAAGTACAATCTATTATTCAACAGGAGTAAGTGAAAAGGGATGGTCTTTTTCTTCTTTGTTGGGGCATTGGCAAGGTGATGGCTATGTAAATTATACAGGTGGTCAAGGGCAAACATATTTCTTTTCTGTAGGTTACCAACCAAATATTAATAATACATTCAATTTCCTTTTAACAGGGGCACCACAATGGCATGCAGCTGCGGGAAGAGGAACAATTCAAGAATTTTTAGATAATGGAATAAGGTATAATAGTTGGAACGAGGAAGGGGTAAATAGTCCAAACCTTATAAATGGTCCAGAGGGTAAGCGTTATCCAGGAGGAAGAAATATTTACCATAAGCCCGTAGCCAATTTATCTTGGGACTGGAATATAAATGAAAGTTCGTCACTTTCATCTGTTTTGTACGGATCTCTTGGAAGGGGAGCTTTTGTTTCTGAAAGAATATCGAACGGAACAGGTTTTGCAAGAGGCTCATATAACAATCATAATTGGTATGGTTTAGTTTCAAATTATTCGAACGAATTGTCCGAGAATTTTAATTTTAATATCGGTGCTGATATTAGGACCTATAATGGACTCCATTTTAGAGGTGTAAATGAGTTTGTTGGAATTTCTTCAATAGATGAGTCTAGTACTTTTTCTGGAAACTATACAATATCTAATACATATGGGGGAATAAATCCGTGGGGAATGTTATTTAATCCTAATACTGATCATGACCAAAGATTAGATTATGATTACGAGGAAAATATAACATATTATGGTTTATTTACACAATTGGAGTATTCGAGTGATAAATTATCTGCATTTTTTCAAGGTTCTTTATCAAATCAGGATCATGTTAAAACAGATCATTATAATTTTACAGAATCGACTGATTCAGAAAAAGTATCTAACTTTGGTTATAATTTAAAGGCTGGTACAGCATATGAAATCACTGAAAATCATAAGGTATTTGGTAATGTAGGATATTATTCAAGACAGCCATTTCATGATGATCTTTTTGATAATATAAGAAACTCGAATGATTTAATTATACCTGCAGTGGAAAATCAAAAAATAACTGGATTTGAACTTGGTTATCAGTTTGGAAGTGAGTTTGTTTCCGCAAATTTAAATGCTTATCATACGACTTGGGGAAATAGAACATTGTTATCAAATAATGGAGAGATTTTTGATACCCCTGCTTATGAATCATATCAAACACAAGGAGTTGAACAGATTCACATGGGAGTAGAGTTGGAGGTGTTTACAAGACCTTTGAAAGGGCTAAAGGTAAACGGATTCGTTTCTGTTGGAGATTGGCAATTTAATGGGAATGGACGACAAAGAACGTTTGATTCAGATGGAGATGAAATAGGTTCTTCTACATCGGTCCAATTAGATGGGTTCAAAGTAGGAGGCGCTGCTCAAACAACTGCAGGAGTTACTGTAGACTATAAACTTTTATCAATTTTATCTGTTGATGCTAATTGGAATTTCTATAAAGATCTATATTCTGTTGGTTCTTTAACTCAAGAGTCTTTAAAATTACCTACGTATAATATTGCGGATTTAGGAATATCAATTAGCCCAAAGTTAAAAGAAAACACCTACTTAAAAGGAATTAGTTTTAGATTAAATGTTAATAATTTATTTGATGAAGTATACCTTGAGTCTGTAAATGGAAATACTCCTGCTTCAGTTAACCCGTCAGAGAATTGGAAAGGTTTAAATACTAGTAATAGAGCTAGATTTGGGTATGGTAGAACATGGAATGCCTCAATTAAATTAAGTTTTTAGATTTATAAAACACAAACACAAAAAAAGCACTTCAATTGAGGTGCTTTTTTTGTGTTTTATGCTTTAAGATAAAGGTATTTTAAATAAGTAAAATTCAGTAAATTTGTGGTTACTAAAACTAACAAAGTATGATGAAAACCATTCATTCCTATTGGGCATATATTGTATTAGGCATTTTGCTTTATACAGTAGTTAATGTTGTAATAGGTTTAATTCAGAAAAGAGAATTTACACATAAAGAATTTCGTTTAGGCTTATTTACATTAATTACAAGTCATATTCAATTATTGATTGGATTGGGTTGGTACTTTATGTCTCCATGGTATAAGGCTCTCAAATCAAATACAGGAGAGGTTATGAAAGAGTCTGCAACTAGGTTATTGGCTATTGAACACCCTATTACCATGATCACCGCAATTATTTTAATAACTGTGGGGTGGTCTAAACACAAGAAAAAAACCAAAAGCGAAGATAAATTTAAAACACTAGCTATATTTTATGGTATAGCATTAGTACTTATTTTATCAAGAATACCATGGAATAATTGGTTTTAAACTGAAAAAAATAGTCCTGCTTTGGCAGGATTTTTTATTTTTGTGTGTTTAACAAAATACTTAAGCAATCGTATTTGTTGTTTTAAATAACTTATTTACATTGTTTTAGTTTTTATAATATCAAACAAAAAGTGAAAATAATTAGTCATTTCTTATCGCCGATATTTGCCTTTGTGTTTATTTTATTATTGATCATATTCCATCCAATTCAGTGGATTGGTTTAAAAATATTTGGATCAAAGGGACACCAAAAGGTTGTTGATGTAATGAATTTTTTTTTAGTTAAATCACTTTTGGTTCTTGGAGTTCCGGTAAGGTTGATTAATCCTTATAAATTACCCCAAAACAGTACAATATTATTTGTAGCTAATCATCAAAGTTTATTTGATATACCTCCAATTATTTGGTTTTTTAGAAAACATTTACCAAAGTTTGTTTCAAAAAAAGAACTAGGTAAAGGAATTCCTAGTGTTTCTTTTAATTTACGGCATGGAGGCGCTGCCTTAATTGACCGAAAAGATGGAAAAAAAGCCATAGTTGAACTGGCAAAATTTGCAAAAAGAATAGATAAAAATAAGTGGTCTGCTGTTATTTTTCCTGAAGGAACAAGAAGCAGAACAGGAAAGCCTAAAAAATTTGCTCCTAACGGTTTAAAAACATTGGTAAAGTACAACCCAGAAGCCTACGTAGTTCCAATTAGTATAAACAATTCTTGGCGGGTGTTTAAATATGGGAAGTATCCATTTGGAATAGGGAAACCAATAACTATTACAGCTCATGAAGCTATAAAGATTAACAGTCTTCCTTTTAATGAGTTGTTTGAAACTATAGAATCAAAAATAAAATCTTCTGTCGAGTAATTCAGTATTGATAGAGTTTGTTTATTATATAGGAAAAAGTAGTTCTTTTTAAATGGGAAGAATATCTTGTTTTGTTTTATCTTTGATAAACAAACAATTAGAAGATAAAAATCCTATAAATTTATGTCAATACAAAACATAAGAAAAGAAGTAATGCAAACTCTGGAAAAGAAAATAGACAGGTTTGTTGAAAAATTTTTGGTTCCGGTAGAGGAAATATGGCAACCTACAGATTTTTTGCCAAACCCTCAAAAAGAAGATTTTATAGAGGAGGTGAAAGAAATTCAAGAGATATCAAAAGATTTAGAAGATGATTTTTGGGTGGTGTTAGTTGGTGATACAATTACAGAAGAAGCACTGCCAACCTATGAATCTTGGTTGCTAGACTTAGACGGGGTTACCCAGCATCCAGATAACGGATGGGCAAAATGGGTACGAGCTTGGACAGCGGAAGAAAATCGTCATGGAGACGTACTTAATAAATATTTATATCTTTCAGGAAGGGTTAACATGCGCGAGGTAGAAATCACAACACAACATTTAATATCAGATGGTTTTGATATCGGTACCGCTAGGGATCCCTACAAGAATTTTGTTTACACTTCTTTTCAAGAGTTAGCTACTTATATTTCACATTTAAATGTTGCTAAAATAGCAAAGAAAAAAGGGCATAAAGCTTTGGCAAGAATGTCTAGAATAATTGCAGGAGATGAGATGCGTCACCATTTGGCATATTGTGAGTTTGTTAAGGAGATATTTAAGTTTGATCCAAGCGAAATGATGTTAGCTTTTCAGTTTATGATGAAACATAAAATTGTTATGCCTGCAATGCATCTGCGAGAATCTTTTGGACAAAAAGGGAGTTTGTTTGATGATTTTTCAACTGTAGCTCAAAGAATAGGAGTTTATACAGGTTTTGATTATGTAGATATACTAAATAAATTAAATAGTTTTTGGGAGATCGATAAGATAACCAATTTAACACCAGATGCAGAGAAGGCCCGGGAGTTTTTAATGAAGCTACCAAATCGTATGTACAAGATAACAGAGAGAATTATAGTTCCTGATACAAAATTTGAATTTAAATGGATGTTATCAATATAAAAAGGCAACCTATATAGGTTGCCTTTTTTAATTACTTAGTTGTTTGTAATTCTAGTGTATATTTAACTGTCAATTAATTCAAATAATTTATAATCTACACTAATTATGATTAATTAAATGGTTTTTCATTAGCCCGCCCCAAAGGATGCATGGCAAACGTAATAAGAGATGCGAGTTAATTTTTACGGACTTCCGTAATAATTGATTTTTATATTAAAAAAAACTTCTTTTGTATAATGACTTTTAACAAACCCAATAAAAAAAAGATATTAAAATAAATAAAAGATGTGCAAAAGGAATATAAAATGTATTTTTTATTTTTTTAAAAATATAGAGTGCGATAGATATCAAATATGAAATAGGATACAGTACACTACTAAATAAGCAGACTCCAGAAATAACATTATGAAAGTGACTCTGATGTCCACACTGTTGTGGTTCTATTGCCACTATGTCTTCAATAAAAAGAAAAGGATAAACAAGAAAAGGTAGTCCTAATAGTGTAAAAAACAGATAATGAGAGTTTTTTGAATTCATGCTTAAGTATATCGCTATATTTTCAATGAAAAAATCGGGTACACACAAATATATTTTTTTATTTCAAGATAGCCTAAATCATTTTGATTTTTAGTTAAAGTTTTGTTTTTTAGTTGTTTAAGTTTGTTGGTGGTTGCCTAATAAAAGATAAATTATAACACATTAAATTTTGGATTTCAGACATTTAAATTCATTATGGAATGTTTAGGAAAATGATTTCTGAACACAGGAAATTAAAATAATAATCACTTTAATTCACTTATTTATTTAAAGAAAGGCTTCTTCGGTTAAAATTATCTTATAAACGTAATGTCTGATGTCTGATGTCTGATAAAGTAAAGAATAGAATTTTTGCGTATTAAAAATATAATATTTCAATAAAGAAAGCTTTTAAATATGTTTGAAAGAAAGTTCTATAGAGCTACTTTTCAACCCTAAAAAGCTAATTTAGTTTGAATATCAGGGCAATTATCTTAAAATAAAGTCTTTTATTACGGAAAACCGTATTAAAAATCATGGTTTAATCTTTATGTTCGAAGTGTAATAGGGAAACAATGTTTTAATAAGAACAAAAAATGAAATAATATGGATTTTTTTACATCAGAAATAGAAATTATTATAGCTTGTTTTAGTATTGTTGTTGGTTTTTTATTTAGCATCATTATGACGGGTAAAAACAACAAATTAAAGGCAGAAAATAGAACACTTAATATTAAGTTAAAGAACATGAGATCAGAACTTGCAGACTTTAGTAAAAATAATCTCGTTAAGTCAAGAGGCAAGAATATCCAAACGGGTACTGAAGCAGCTGGTATTACAATGAATTTTTAGAGTTTAGTTAGTAAAGTGGTTTGAAAGTTTTAAAGAAACTAATGCTTTTTACATTTATTATAAAAACCAAACAATTGGTTGGTAGGGGAGAAAAAACAGTCTAAAATTTAAATTAATATCTTTAGAAATAAAGATGTAAATAATTTTTTTTTATTAACTTAGAAATAAGTATTTAAAATAACCCCCATGAAAAAATTATTCTTCTTTTTAACTTTTTTTGTTTTTGCAAGCGTCAATGCACAACGTTTATTTAATGTAAGTGAACAAAATCAACCAGATGTTAAACTGTTTGTTGTAGACGATCCTAATCAAGCCGATTTAAACGTACATGAGGTTAGAAGTGCTGATAAAGCAAAAAATAATGACGGTATTTGGTTTTTTACTAAAAACATAGATCAAGCAGAAAAAAAGGTTTGTTTTGTTAAGGAGGAAAATCAAGCGGACTTAAAAATTCATTTCGTTTCGAATCAAAATGAAGCAGGTTGGATAAACGAATCAAAAAAAAGCTTGTTAAATTAGATAGTTCATCAAAACACATTTAAGAAGATGTATATTTGGTTTTTACACTGCAGATAACAACGAAGAATTTAAAGACAAACGAGCACTCTGTTAAATAAAGTAGATTAAACAAAATAGCTAGTTAGTTGTTTTCTTAATTATTTGCGAACTTATAGAATATTATTTATTCCTGGTAGATCAAACCCGTCTCTATCAGCTAGAAAATTATATCGTTCTCTTTGTATATCTTGAGTTTCTTTGTTTAATGTAGTTATTAAAACAGCCTCTTTATTACTGAAATCCTTTGTCATACAATTGCCAAGAGTATCGAAACATGCTGAATAACCTGTGTAATTTTGATTGTTTAGATCTTTTCCAACCCGATTTACACCAATTGTATAGCTCATATTCTCAATAGCCCTTGATTTCAGTAGTGAATTCCAAGCACTTATTCTTGAATCAGGCCAGTTTGCCACATAAAATAACAAATCGTAGTTACTGGTATTTCTTGACCATACAGGAAAACGTAAATCATAACAAATTAAAGGGCACAGTTTCCAGCCTTTAAAATTGATTATGAGTCGTTTTTTTCCAGCACTATATACTTCATTTTCACCAGCTAAGGTGAATGTGTGTTTCTTATTGTAATATTCGATATCACCATTGGGATAACAAAATAACAATCTATTAAAATATTCAGTTGTTTTAAGATTATTTGTTATTTCCTTGATGATAATACTTCCGGTAATTGCTAAATTTTTTTCTTTTGCTATTTCACGCATCCAAGTAATTGTTTTTCCACTCATACTTTCAGCATTATCTGAAGGATTCATAGTAAAACCAGTAGTAAACATCTCAGGTAAAATAACTAAATCTACATCAAGGGGCAAAGCATGTATTTTTTCTTCAATAGCTTTAAGATTTGATTGTGCATCTTCCCAAAATAGATCAATCTGCATCAATGCTACTTTTAGTGTTGTTGTCATAAAATAATATAATTGCTAAAAAAAACAGTGTAAGCTCTCGTGTAAAACAAAGGTAGTAATCCTTTTTTACCTAGCCAATACCCTTTAACCTATATCAAGTGTTTTTTTATAATTTTAAGAGGTATAAATTTAGAGTCATCCAAAATGAAAATTGTACTTTGGTTTGAGAATATAGAACTATGCAATCTTTTATCAACGATACCTTAGATGAAATATTAAAAACAACGAAAACATTTGAAAATGTGGTATTTATTTTGCCTTCACAAAGAGCGGGTATCTTTGTGAAAAGAGCTTTAAAAAATAAAATAACTACAGGTTTTTTACCCAGTATTATCAATATTGGAGATTTTATTGAAGAAATTTCAGGATTAAAAAAGGCAGACTCTGTTCAACTACTATTTCACTTTTATACGATTTACAAAAAAGAAGAGAAGGAAGCAGATTCTTTTGATACATTTTCTTCATGGGCATATACTGTTTTACAAGATTTTAATGAAATTGACCAACATCTAATTAATCCTCGTGAAATCTTCTTGTATTTACGTGATATTCATCGTTTAAATAAATGGTCTATTTCAGATTCAATTGATGAAACAAGTCTTATGAAAGATCATTTTTCTTTCATGGAAAAATTGTATTATTTGTACGAATTGTTTTATAAGTTTTTAGTATCCAGTGGTTTTGGTTATCAGGGTGTCATATATAGAGAAGCGGTAGCCAAAATAGATGCTTATATCCAGAATATAAAAAATAAGAAATATTTTTTTATTGGATTCAATGCTCTGAATGCAGCGGAAGAACTATTAATTCAAAAAATGTTAGCAGCAAAAAACACGGAAGTATTTTGGGATATTGATAAGGCTTTTTTTGAAAATAATCATCAAGCAGGGAGCTTCATTAGGAAATACAAAGCAAATTGGAAGTTTTATCAAACCAGTTCTATTGGAACGATTACAAATTATTTCTCAAGAACTAAAAATATAAATATAATAGGAGCATCAAAAAATATCACTCAAGTAAAATATGCAGGTGAAATATTATCAAAGTTTTCAAATTATAATGATACAGCTTTTGTAATGGCTGATGAATCTTTGTTACCTATTACTTTGAATTCATTGCCCTCAAATGTAGATGCTGTAAATATAACGATGGGATACCCTTTAAAAGATATTCCTACTACTAGTTTATTGGAAGGGGTATTTCGGCTTTTTTTAAATCAAGAGAAATTCCAAAAGAAAGAAAGTAAATCGTTCTATTATAAAGATGTAATAGCCGTATTAAAACATCCATCACTTTACCAATTACTTTATCAAAATGATAGAAATATTTCGGACGTTTTTTTAGAAGAGATTGTGATTAGTAATAGTACATTTATAAGTTTCGAAAAAATCACTCTATTTTTTAAGGTATTACCCGCCACAGTTAAAGAAATAATTTTGACACTCTTTAAACCATATAAAACAATCGATGGTTTTCTGTCGAGAATAATTATGTTATTACTTGCATTAAAGGATAAAGCTACGGACTTAGAAAAAGAATATCTATTTCGTTTTTATACAGCATTTACGCAGTTGCAAAATTTACATGAAACATTTAACTATATTCAAGATTTAAAAACGTTACAGCAGTTTTTTAAACAATTAATTCAATCGGAGAGTTTATCATTTCAAGGAGAGCCTCTTCAGGGACTACAATTGATGGGGGTGTTAGAAACAAGAGTGCTTGATTTTGAGAATGTTATTGTGACTTCAGTTAATGAGGGAGTATTACCCGGAAATCACCAACAAACATCATTTATACCTTTTGATGTAAAAAAACAATTTGGTCTTCCAACTTACAAAGAAAAAGACGCGTTATTTTCATATCACTTTTTTAGGTTGTTGCAACGTGCAAAAAATATTTATATTTTATATAATACAGAACATGATGTTTTTGGAAGTGGGGAAAAAAGCAGGTTTGTCAAACAATTAGAAATGATACGAAATGATATTAAGGAAGAAATTATCAGTCCAAAGATCGTTACGGTAGTTTCTGGGCAAAAAAACATTTCTAAAACACAAGATGTTTTAGAAGAATTAAAAGAGTTAGCAAAAAAGGGAATATCTCCTTCAGCATTAACAAACTATTTATACAACCCTTTTGCTTTTTACAAACAAAAGATACTTAAAATAAAAGAGTTTGATGATGTAGAAGAAACTGTAGCAGCTAATACGATGGGAACAGTAGTTCATGATACATTAGAAGAGTTATATAAACCATTTGAAGGGAGGTATCTTTCCTTTAGTGACATAACAGTAATGCAGCAAAAAACCAAACAACGAATCATCTTTTATTTTTCTAAGCATTTTAAAAGTGGAGATATCAGTACAGGTAAAAATCGTTTAATTTTTGAAGTTGCAAATCGATTTGTAATTAATTTCTTGAAGCAAGAAAAGGAATTATTGAAGAACAAAGAAAATAAACTAAAGATTATAGCAACAGAACAAACATTGGCAACTGAGATCAATATTAATGGACTTGATTTTCCTGTAAAAATTCATGGTCAAGTTGATCGAATTGATGAGCTTAACGGAGTTACAAGAATTATTGATTATAAGACAGGAAGGGTAGAAAGCACGAATCTAAAAGTGTCTGATTTTGATGGTATTAGAGAGTTGAGGTTTCATAAAGCAATTCAAGTAATGTTATATGCATATTTATACACACAAAATAATCAATATGATTTTTCTAAGGTTTTAGAAGCAGGTATTTATTCATTTAAGAATCTTAAAAAAGGCTTTTTGAAAATGAATTTTTCTACGAATTCAAGAAAACCAGATAGTACTGTAACCGAAGAACGATTAGAAGAGTTTATGGTGGAAATAAAAGAGTATATTAAAGAAATATTTAATTCTGAAATAGATTTTATTGAACCGATTGATTTAAAGTATTAATTTATAGTTTCTTTGTTGAATAGTTTTGAGTTGATATAAAGGTGTTTTTCTAAATTTTTTTAAAAACTATAATCCATGTTTCATTTTCAAAATTGTAACGAGTTAATTCGGAAAAACCAATAATCATATGTGCATTGATTGAACGAGTATTTTTAGTATTAATCTCCGCTATAATATAATTGAAAGTTTCATAAAACACTTTAGCCATATGAGTATATAAGCCCCTAAAAATTCCTTGACCACGAAAATTTTTGGAAATACAAACATACCCATGATCAGGTAATTAGATTTTCCTATTTCTGAAGCATCAATTTTCGAAAACATTGGGACAAGTACAGGAATATTGTCTCAGAATTTTCTTGACATTGATAAGGCATATCCAGCAACAATTCTATCTGATACGGTAATGATATGCGGATGAACATCATGCATAGTTTTTAAAATATCCATATCATGATGAGCAGTCACAAAACCTTGTTCTTTTTTAGTTTCGTCAGTTAAGTTATCCTTTAGGTTTGTAGACTGAAGCATTAAAATTTCAGACAATTCTTTGGTGCTTTCAGTAACTTTATAATTAACCATTTCAATTTGCTTTTAAGGGTGTGCATTTACCCAAACCTCTCCATCAGAGAAGTGTTCTTTTTTCCAAATAGGAACCGTTTCTTTCAGATTGTCAATAGCATACTGGCAGGCCTCAAAGGCAGCCTTTCTGTGAGGAGATGAAACGGTAATAATTACAGGTATCTCACTTATTTTTAATATACCTTTAGCATGATGGATAGCAATTTTAGTAACGCCAAATTTCTCAATAGTACTATTAGCAATTTTCTGCATTTCTTTTAAAGCCATAGGCTCATAGGTTGAAAAATCAAGCTTTTTTACCTTTTTATTATTGGTCGTATTTCTAACGGTTCCAATAAAAATAGCAATACCACCGCATTTAGGATCAGTAACAAAATCATAACAGTCTTGAAAATTCAAAGAATGTGAGGATATTTTGATGTATGTTTTATTCATAATTAGTTCATAAAAATAAATGATTATTTTGTTTATTATTATCTAAAATAGAAAAAAGAAAGTTGTTTAGTGATTTAAGTACAAATGTTAAATTTAGAGTGGGTTAAATGCAAAATATGGTTTGTTTTAAAATAATTTGATAGTTCATATTAATTAGATTTTTATATGATTATAAATAATTACATTTGTTGGAAAATGAAAAGAATGAAAGCCAAATAGGTGTTTTTTACGCTAATTCTGATCTTAATTAGGAAGCTTTCAAATAAATATAATCACTACAATATGAAAACACTTGACAATTTTAATTTTAAAAATAAAAAAGCACTTATTCGTGTTGATTTTAATGTTCCATTAAATGATGCTTTTGAGGTAACAGATATAACAAGAATTCAAGCAGCAAAGCCAACGATTACTAAAATTTTAGAAGACGGAGGAAGTTGTGTTTTGATGTCACATTTGGGACGTCCAAATGGAGTTGAGGATCAGTTTTCTCTGAGACATATTGTTCATAAAGTAAGTGAAGTTTTAGGTGTTAAGACTCGTTTTGTAAATGATTGTATTGGTAGTCAAGTTAATGAAGCTGTTAGTAATATAGTGGCTGGTGAAGTGTTACTTCTTGAAAATTTACGTTTTTATGAAGAGGAAAAAGCAGGAGACACAGGTTTTGCTGAGCAACTTTCTGGATGGGGTGATATATATGTAAACGATGCTTTTGGTACAGCTCATAGAGCGCATGCCTCAACGGCAGTTATCGCACAATACTTCGAAGGGAACAAATGTTTTGGAAATTTATTAGCGCAAGAGATTGAGAGTATTGATAAGGTTTTAAATAACTCAGAAAAACCAGTAACTGCTATTTTAGGTGGAGCAAAAGTATCGTCTAAAATTGGAATTGTTGAAAATATTATTGAAAAGGTAGATCATATTATTATTGGTGGAGGAATGACCTTTACTTTTGTGAAAGCTTTAGGAGGAAAAATTGGAAACTCATTAGTTGAAGATGATAAGTTAGATTTGGCACTTGATATTTTAGAAAAAGCGAAGAAAAACAATACTCAAATTCATTTACCAGTTGATGCAGTAATTGCAGATGCTTTTTCAAATGATGCAAATACACAAACAGTGAATACAAATGAGATTCCAGAAGGGTGGATGGGGCTAGATGTTGGGCCAAAAACATCGGAAAATTTTGCGAAAGTTTTAACTAATTCAAAAACTATTTTATGGAATGGGCCGTTAGGTGTATTTGAAATGGATAATTTTTCTAAAGGAACTACTGAGTTAGGCAATGCGATTGCTGAATCTACTCAAAATGGCGCTTTTTCACTAGTAGGCGGAGGCGATTCTGTAGCTGCAGTAAAGCAATTTGGTTTTGCAGATAAAGTAAGTTATGTGTCAACAGGAGGGGGAGCAATGTTGGAAAGTTTAGAAGGAAAAGTGCTTCCAGGAATCAATGCAATCTTAAAATAAAAATAGAAATGAAGTACATAACCTTACCGAATACAGATATAAAAGTCTCTAAAATTTGTCTTGGAACAATGACCTGGGGAAATCAGAATACCGAAACCGAGGGGCATGAACAAATGAGTTACGCTTTGGATCAAGGTGTTAATTTTTTTGATGTAGCTGAACTATATCCCGTACCAGCTAATGCTAAAACATATGGTGATACGGAGAGGATTATTGGGACTTGGTTTAATAAAACAAATAATCGGGATAAAGTAGTTTTAGCTACAAAGATAGCTGGATCAGGAGATTATACAGCTCACATACGTAAGGATGGTTTTAGTAAAAAAGCAATTAAAGAAGCGGTTGAAGGTAGTTTAAAACGTTTACAGACAGACTATATCGATTTGTATCAATTACATTGGCCAGAAAGAGGAGTGAATTGCTTTGGAGTACGTGATTATCCCTATAAGACATCTGCAAAAGAGGCAGAAAATCATTTAGAGATATTAGAAACATTAAATGATTATGTAAAACAAGGAATTATAAAGCATATTGGCTTGTCTAATGAAACTCCATGGGGAACTATGAAGTATTTACAAGCTTCAGAACAGCACAATTTACCAAGACCAGTAACGATACAAAACTCATACTCATTGATACACCGTGCTTATGAGTATGGAATGTCAGAGGTGTCATTGCGAGAGAATATAGGATTATTGGCCTATTCTCCTCTTGCTTTTGGAGTTTTATCTGGTAAATATTTAGGAGGTAATAAACCTCAGAATGCTAGGGTAACATTGTTTCCAAATTATAATAGATACTCTTCTTCTCAATCATTAAGGGCTGTTGAAAAATATCAAGAAATCGCTCAAAAAAACGATTTAACATTAGTAGAATTATCCTTGTCTTATGTTAATCAATTACCGTTTGTAACAAGTAATATAATTGGCGCAACGAAAATGAGTCAATTAAAAGAAAATATTAATTCAATACATATTGAATTATCAAAAGATATTTTAAACGAAATTGAATCAGTACATCGCTTGATGCCTAATCCTGCTCCATGATATACTAAAAATATAAAATTAAAAAGGCAAGAACTAAATTCTTGCCTTTTTAATTAGTATCCAATTTTTTTACGAATTCTTTGTAAAACTTCTTGAGCAACTTCCCTGGCTTTGTCTGCCCCGATACTTAAGGCTTTATCAATTTCATGACGATTTTCCATGTAATAATTATACTTCGCTCTAATATCAGCAAAATCATCAATTATTAATTCGTAAAGAGCCTGTTTTGCATGTCCGTAACCATAATTGCCACCTTCGTAATTGGCTCTCATTTCTGCGATCTGTTTTTCATTCGCTAATAACTTATACAAGGCAAAAACATTATCTGTATCTGGATTTTTAGGTTCTTCTAAAGGAGTACTATCCGTTTGAATTCCCATGATTTGTTTTCTTAATTTTTTATCCGGTAAGAAAATGTTGATAACGTTGTTTCTAGACTTACTCATTTTTTCACCATCAATACCAGGAATTAACTTTGTTTCTTCGTTGATTTTAGCTTCAGGTGGAACCAAAGTTTCTCCAATAATATTGTTAATTCTGTTGGCTACATCACGAGAGATTTCCAGATGCTGTAATTGATCTTTACCTACGGGAACAACCTCTGCATCGTATATTAAAATATCAGCAGCCATTAACATAGGGTAGGTAAATAAACCAGTATTTACATCGGCTAAACGATCCGCTTTATCCTTAAAACTGTGCGCTAAGGTTAATCGTTGGTATGGGAAATAACAGCTCAAGTACCAAGATAATTCAGTAACCTCAGGAATGTCACTTTGACGATAAAATACCGTTTTATTAATGTCAATACCACAGGCAAGCCAAGTTGCAGCAACGCTATAGGTATTCTCACGCAGTTGCTCTCCTTCTTTAATTTGTGTTAAAGAGTGCATATCTGCAATAAAAATAAAAGATTCATTGTTAGAGTCGTTTGCCATTTGAATTGCTGGTAAAATAGCTCCCAATAAATTTCCTAAGTGTGGTGTTCCTGTACTTTGAACTCCTGTTAAAATTCTCGCCATGGATTTTTATGTAAAATTATTCAATCTTATTAATCTAAGAAAATAAGCAAACAAATTTTAGATTAAAAAACTAACAAAATTCTTTGCTACTATATTTCTGAGGTTCTCTATTCTTTTGCATTAAAAGAAGATGAGCAAAAGTAAGCTTTAAATTTATCAAACAAAAGAAATTACTACATTCGCAATTATGATACACTATTTAAAAGTACCATTTTTGTTAATTTGGAGAGCATGGTTTTATATTCTAATGTTCAGTACGATATTACTAATGACACCTGTACTTCTGGTATTAACAACTAGAGAAAAATATTATCCCGCTTTTTGGAAGGTCATCAGAGGATGGTCTTTTGTATTAGTATACGGCATGGGGTTTCGTTTGCATATAGAGCGAGAAGAGTACATTAAAAGAAATAAGAGTTATTTATTTATTGCAAACCATACTTCTTTAATAGATCCTTGGATTATGATTATTTTGAGTAAAAACCCAATAGTTTTTGTAGGAAAAAAAGAGCTTGTAAAAATTCCCGTTTTTGGGTTTTTCTATCGCAAAGTTGTTATTATGGTTGATCGAGAGTCTGATAAAAGTAGGAAACAAGTATACCAAAGAGCAAAGCAAAAACTAACGGATGGAATGAGTATTGGTATATTTCCTGAAGGACTTGTACCTGAAGAAAAAATAGTATTGTCCCCTTTTAAAAATGGAGCTTTTAGTTTGGCAATTGAGTTTAAAACTCCTATTGTTCCGCAAATTTATTTTGATTGCAAAAGATATTTTTCTTGGAATATTTTTAAGGGAGGACCTGGCGTTATAAGAATTAAGCAAGCTTATTTTATAGAAACAGAAGATAAAGAAATTAAGGATAGAAAAATTCTCAGAGACCAAGTATATGATCTTATTTTTCATGAACTAAATACTGATGAAAAATATATGAGTGATACATTAAAAGTCATTTAGTGTTTTTTATTAAAATCAAAATAATATTTACTTCTTTTTCTTTATTTAAGTGTCTCATTTTTAAATATTAAATAAAAATAGTATATTTATCGATTCTACTTATGAAAACGTTTTTTAAAATAAAGTAAAAGCCAACCTCGAATAATGTATTGTTCGGTACAATACTGTTTGTGCTGTATTGTAAACGAATCTTATTTGCTCCCCCCTGCATTAAAGTAGTCTTAACTAAGTATAATATAGATGAGTGAATGTATGATAAAGATTGTTTTGATTGATGATACTAATGATGCCGTAGAGACATTTAAGGAAAGTTTAAGGAGATGGAACCCAAATGAAAATTTTGATATTATAAAATGTACTAATTTTTCAAATGCATTAAATGAGATAAAAAAAGTTAATCCTGATGTGGTTTTTTTAAAAAGTCGAAAAATTGCTCAAAAAGAACTTAATTTTATAGATAGCTTGCCAAAAAAAGAATTTCATTTAATTATTTCATTAGTAGTTGGTTATGGTGATTGGAATCCTGTTAGGTTAACTGATTTACCTTTAACAGGAAGAACTGAGAATACTAACTTAACTTATCAGTCAGTAGATAAAATAAATATATCAGCAGATGGGAAGGTTTATTTTCTGAATAGAAGCGATGTTATTTATTTGAAATCTGATAAAAGTTATACGACAATTTTTCTTTCAAGAAAACGAAAAATTGTAGCTTCAAAAACGTTGAAAGAAATTCAAAAAAAATTTATATTTCCAGAATTTTATAGAGTTCATAATTCTTATGTTATCAACCTCAATCATATTGTAGAATACAATCGAGGTTTAAGTGAATTAACTTTAAGCGATGGTACCGTTGTGAGTGTTAGTAGGCGAAAGAAAAACCAGCTTCTGGAAATACTACAATTAGAAAGAAAGTCTTAGTCTTATTTAAAAAAACAGTTGTTAAGTTATTAATTACCAGATATTGTTCGATTTGAGTTGTTTGTTTAAATTCTTCTTCCAAACATAAAAATACTAAAAAACAAGCTATGATCTTTTGTAATTTAGGGGCATCAAAATTAAGGGATTGTGATTTTTAGGGGGAATTCACAGTTTTATTTGGGGAAAGATCAAAAGAGAATTTGATCTTTTCTTTTGTTATGGTTAATTTGTAAAATATGTATTAGGAGGTTACTTCAAAACCAAAATTACCATTTGTTAAATGGCAACTTACTTAAATTTGAGTTATAATATTTTTCATCACCTGTTACTTCTTCTGCTAACCAGTTAGGTTTTATGAAGGGCTCGTTTTCTGAATTAAGTTCAATTTCAGCAACAATCAACCCTTTATTATTTCCTAAAAAGACGTCTACTTCGTATATGTGTGATTCAACTTGTACAAGATATCTTATTTTTTCAATTATACCTTCTTCACATAAATCTAACAAATTTTCAGCATCGGAATAATTTATTTTTTTTTCCCATTCAAAACGAGTTGTACCTTCTATATTTGAGGGGCCTTTTATAGTTAATAATCCAATATTATTTTTTAATCTAACTCGAACAACGCGCTCTTTGTTAGAATTCAAAAAACCTTGTTTTATATGTGTTTTTTTAAATGATTGATTTTCAAAATCTTTTGAAGAGACTAAAAATTTACGTTCAATTTCAAAGGTCATTAAAGTTTAATTTTTGCAAATTTAATACTTTTAGTACCAACAATAGTATTTTTAAATTATAACAAATAAATCATAATAATTGAATCACATAAATTAAAGAATTTTTAATATAAATTTTTATATTGAAGTAAATACTAAAATTAAATTATCAAGTGAGGAGCATACTATTGTTTTTTCTATTTTTTTATAGTAACATGTTCTTTTCTCAAACAGACTTTTCCGATAGCTGGGAAGACTTATTTTCTTATTCTAATGTAAAGAAAATTGTCAAAGCGGATACAAGTATATATGCTTTGACTGATAACGCAATATTTGTATACGACGAAGCTTCTAAAGAAATTAATAAAATATCTTCAATTCATGGATTGTCTGGAGTTATTACTTCAGCATTGCATTATAGTCGTTCTCAGAATCAGTTGGTAATTGGCTATGAGAATGGATTACTTGAAGTTGTTGATAAAGATGGAAGTATAACAGTATTGCCACAGATTGTTAATTTTAATCAGATTGGAGAGAAAAGAATTAATGATATTTTTGAATATAAAAGCAAACTTTACTTAGCAACATCATTTGCTATTATAGAATATGACTTAGTAAAGTTAGAATTTGGAGATACATATTTTATCAGAGCAGGTTCATCTGATTTGAATATACACCAGATTGTTATTAATCATAATAAAATCTATGCGGCTACAGAGGATGGTATCTATTTGGCGAACATAAATAATTCTAATTTAATAGATTTTAATAATTGGTCTAGGGTATTTAGTGGCAACTGTAGCAGCATAACAGTTTTTAATAATTTTGTTTATTTTTCAAGAGAAAAGGAGCTATTTAGAGTTCAAGACTTAGCCATTAACCTTTTGGAAACTTTCACAGAGGAAATTTTAGCTGTAAGAAGTTTTGATAAAAGTATGACAGTTTCATTTGACAATACTGCGGTCGTTTACAACAATCTGATGGAGGTGTCAAAACAAATAAAAGCTAGTGATCAGTTTAATTTTCAAATAAATGAAGCTTTTGAATGGGGAGGGAATGTTTTTTTGGGAACTAAAAATCATGGTGTTTTAAAAACGTTAAAAGGAAATACTTTTCAAGAAATCCATCCGCAAGGACCGATGTATAATGATATTTTTTCAATGGATGTTCATAATAATAATTTATGGCTTGTTTATGGAGGCTACGATTTAACGTATACACCTTCTGGAAGCAGAAAAGGTTTTTCTCATTTTAATGGGCAGACCTGGACAAATTACCCTAATAATTCTAACATCGCTTTTCCAGACTTAGTGTCGGTCAATATTAACAAAAATGAAGAAAGTTCTATTTTTATTTCTTCTTTTGGTGATATTAGCGGAAGTGAAATTAACTCCCCGTTGACAGGTGGGTTATTGAATGTCAAAGAGGGGCGAGTTAATACTTTTTATAATCAGTTAAATAGTTCTCTTGAGGATATAGTAAAGAATGAATTGAACAGAGTAACAATTCGCGTAAGTGGATCAGTTTTTGATAGTCAAGGGAATCTATGGATGACTAATGTAGGAGTATCAAATAGACTAAAAAAGTTGTCATTTAATGGAGAATGGCTTGGTTATGATATTGATTTGGAGGTGGATGCAAATAAAATAGGACTAAATGAAATTGATGTTGATCAATTTAATAATATATGGATTGGTACAAGGGCAAATGGACTTCTCGTTTTTAATGAAAATAATCTTTCAAAAAAAGCGTTAATAGCTGAAGTTAATAAAGGTAATTTACCTAGCAATAATGTTAGAACATTTCGAATAGATAGAAGTGACCGAATATGGATTGGTACCTCTATTGGACTTACAGTATTTAATAATGCATCTGGTATTTTTGATGAAAGTATTTATAATTCTGAACCAGTTGTTATTTTAGACGATGGTATTCCTAAAAAATTATTAGGTGACCAAACGATTAATACAATCGAGATAGATGGAGGAGATAATAAATGGTTTGGTACAGAAACAGGTGGAGTTTTATATACAGATCCAAGCGGTGAAAATACATTAGCTTCTTTTAATAAAGATAACTCTCCGTTGCCTTCCAATAGAATTATAAAAATAAAGGTGGACGATGTAACGGGTAAAGTATATTTTTCAACAGATAAAGGAATGGTAGTTTATAAAAGTGAAGTTGTTCCTTATGGAACGCATTTGGAAGAGGCTTATGCATACCCTAACCCGTCATTAATGAAGGATGCTACTGTGACTATTACGGGTAGAAAAGGAAAAAATCTGCCAAGAGGTACTAATATAAAAATAGTAGACGCATCTGGAAATCTAGTTTTTGAAACAAATGTTTTAGAAGGACAAGAATTTGGAGGAGGAAGAGTTAGATGGAATAAGCGTAACTTGGCTGGTCAGAAGGTAGCCTCAGGAGTATATATCATATTGCTTTCTAATAAAGATAATACAGAATCAACAACCACTAAAATAGCTATTATAAACTAATGCCAATCGTAAAAACTAAAGCAATTGTATTCGGGGCCATTAAGTATAGAGATACAAGTCTAATTGTAAAATGTTTTACTCTGGAGGAAGGGATGAAAACATACATTGTAAAAGGCGTTTTAAAATCGAAAAAAGGAAGGCTTAAAATAGCCTATTTTCAACCCTTAACTCAATTACAAATCGAAGCAAGCCACAATCATAAAAATGTCTTGAATACTATAAAAGAGGCGCAAGTTATATATCCATATAACAGCTTGCATGTCTCCGTTATTAAACAAACTATAATTCTATTTTTATCGGATATTCTCTCAAATATTATAAAAGAAGAAGAAAAAAATATGCCGCTATATATTTATATAGAAACAGCAATGCGTTGGTTGGATACTAATGATAAGGTAGCCAATTTTCATATCGTTTTTTTGATTAATATATCAAAGTATTTAGGTTTTTATCCAGATATGAGTAACATTGATAAAATAGGTTTTGATTTATTAGAAGGAAGTTTTACCGATAAAAAATATCAGCGCTCAGGGATATATGATCTTGAATTAGTTCTTTTCAAAAGAGTTTTAGGCATAAATTTTGATAAATTAAATGAGCTCTCGTTAAATAAAAATGAAAGACAAATTGTACTCAGGACAATGATAAGATATTTTGAATTACATTTGGATGGTTTTAGAAAACCAAAGTCGCTAAGTATTTTAGAAACAGTGTTTAACTAATTAGATAATGAAAGAATTAGTATTTATCATATTTTTATTCTTTGCTTGTTTAGTTTTTTCTCAAAAAATAACAGTTTTTGATGCAGAAACAGGAAAGCCAATAGAATCAGTTGTGGTATTCAATAAAGAAAAATCAAAATCGGGAATAAGTGATGAAAATGGTATTATTGATATTACAGAATTTTCTAAAAGAGAGTTATTACTTTTTTCGCACGTAACTTATGCCGAACATCAAGTTAGAAAGGAGATAATTCTAGCAAATTATAATAATGTCTATTTATCTAAGCACTCGGAACAATTAGATGAAGTTGTACTTTCTGTATTTAGAAGCAAAGAGAAAAGAAATAGAATTGCAGAACAAATAGCATTAATTACTAGTAAAGACATAGCGAAAGTTTCTCCTCAAACTTCGGCAGATTTATTGGCAAGTATACCTGGAATTAAAGTGCAAAAGTCTCAGTCTGGTGGTGGAAGTCCTGTACTAAGAGGTATGGAAAGTAATAGAGTATTATTAGTGGTAGATGGTGTTCGCTTGAATAATGCTATTTACAGAAAAGGACATCTACAAAATTCTATAACTGTATCTCCAAATATACTTGATAGAACAGAAGTGGTTTTTGGTCCTTCTTCAGTCATTTATGGCTCAGATGCTTTAGGAGGAGTTATTCATTATGTTACAAAAACACCAAAACTATCAAAAAATAATGCTGTAGTAAAAGGAGGATTGTTTTCAAGATATAGTTCGGTAAATACTGAAACAACAAATACAATATCAGCGGAATTAAGATTCAAAAAATGGGCATCATTTACAAGTGTTTCTCATAGTAATTTTGATGATTTAAGAATGGGAACAACTAGATCACATGGTTTTGATGATTGGGGTAAAGTTCCATCGTATTCTGACAACTTGAATGGGAACTATGAAGAGGCTCCAACGGTAAACGACAATCAAAATGTACAAAGAAATACGGGATTTAATCAAACGGATGTTCTTCAAAAGTTCTTTGTACCATTATCTAAGCGAACAGATTTAAAGGTAAATATTCAATATTCGACATCTTCAAATATTCCACGTTTTGATAGATTAACTGTTTTGAAAGGAGAGAGTTTAAAATTTGCAGAATGGTATTATGGTCCTCAAAAAAGATTATTAATTTCTCCGCAGTTAGAAATTAATCCTAAGAAAAAATGGCTAGAAAAAGGAGTAGTCACCTTGGCTTATCAAAATATTGAAGAAAGCAGAATTCAAAGAAAATTCGGAAGTCTAGATAAGTCTTTTCGAGAAGAAAATGTAAGGGTATTTAGTGTAAATGGTGACTTTAAAGCGCTATTAGCAAAGAAACGTAATTTGGAGTACGGTTTTGAGATGGTGTATAATGATGTTTATTCTAATTCTTACGGAAAAGTGTTGAATATAGTTGATGGAGTGATTCAAGGGTTCAATGGCGATTTTGCCGTTCAATCAAGATATGCCGATGGAGGAAGTTCGTATTTTAGTTCAGCTTTGTATTTAGGTTATAGACAAGATTTAAATAGTAAATCAACACTAAATACAGGGGTGCGTTTAACCAACACAAACTTAACGGCAAAGTGGCTTGATGAGCAATTTATTCAATTACCTAATAATGATATAGTCCTGAATAACAAGGCCTTAACAGCAACGATTGGTTATGTATATAAACCTAATAGAACATGGCAATTAAATGCTCTTTTATCTTCAGGTTTCAGGTCTCCAAATATTGATGATGTAGGAAAGGTAAGGGAAAAGAATGGGAATGTTACTGTTCCAAATATTGATTTAAAACCAGAGTACGCTTATAATGCTGAAATTGGTATTCAGAAGTATTTTAACGATCGTAAATTTAGAGTAGGAGCAAATGTATATTATACTTTGTTGAATAATTATATTTATAGAACTCCATTTGATTTAACTATAAATAGCGAAGCCAAGACAGGTTCAGAAATTGAATTTGACGGGGAAATAGGAAACGCTGTTGCCAATGTGAATAAAGGAAGTGCATATATAACGGGTTTTACTATTAGTTACGAGGGTAAATTATATAAAAATTTAAAAACATCTGGTTCTGTAACTTATACAAAAGGAGAGAGTTATGATTTGAAAGAGCCAATGTCATCGATTCCTCCATTATTTGGTAACTTTGAGTTAAATTATACTGATAATAGTTTCGAAGCAGGGGCAAACCTTATATTCAATGCTAAAAAGCATATTAAAGATTATAATATCAGTGAAGGAATAGATAATCATGAAGAAACCCCAGTAATAAACCCAGATGCTAAAGATGAGGTTGCTAAGTATTATGGAAGCCCGAGTTGGATGACAGTAGGAGTATTTGGTAGGTATATAGTCTCAGATAGTTTTACACTGCAAGGAAATATTATGAACCTTTTCGATGAGCATTATAAAGAATTTGCTTCAGGAATTTCTGCGCCAGGAAGGAACTTTTCAATAGCTTTGCAAGTAAATTTATAATTCAAATGATCAATTTTTTTAAAATCATAAGTCTTTTGGAAGGACTTTCTTATATTCTGTTACTTTTTATAGCGGTTCCAATTAAGTATTTGCAAAACAATCCTGAATATGTTAAAATCCTAGGAATGCCTCACGGGTTATTGTTTGTTGTTTATATCCTCTTGGCTATTATGTTGAAATATGAATTAAATTGGAAGGGTAAGGACTTTTTAATGGTCTGCTTTTTATCAATTTTACCTTTTGGAACTTTTTTTGTTGGTAAATATTTAAAAGATAATTCTTAAAAGAAATTTCCCTTCACAAAGAAGTCGATTATCCACCGCTTACAGGAGGTATTATAGCAACAATATCATTGTTTTGTAGCTGCTTTTTGTCATCTGCATATGCTTCATTTATAGCAATAGCAAATGAACTGAGTTTATTCATTTCTGGAAATTCAGAAACTAAGTATTTCCTGAATTGAGCTACTGAAATTTCTTTGTCAAATACTAATTCAGAAATGGGATTAACGATCTCGCTTGCTGCACCAAATGCTAGTAGTTGGATTTTCATGATCATAAATTGATAAAAAATTGCGTTGAAATCTAATCGAAATTTTCAACGCATATTTCACGTTTTAAAATACTTTCTTTTCATTAAAGATAAAAGTCAAAGATAGTTATTACGATTTTTCTTTTCTCAAGAAGGTAATCATTTTGTCAGGAAAATCAGTAAATCCTCCATCAATATTGGCCTCAAAAAATAATACATGCATCATCTCTTCAAAAGATGTGAAGTCTTCAAGTTGATCGTGTCTAAAGGTATATGGGTGAACGAATAAATTAAGATTGTGGGCTTTGTTGATTAGGTCTGTGAATATCCATTTTCCATTTTCTTTTTTGTCTAGAATTTGTTTGTACCATGGACCAATACCGTTTGCATAAGAAGAAAAATAGTCTAACCGCTTTATTTTTTCAGTAGATTCGATCAATTGAACAAGTAAAAGTTTGGATTTTAATACCATCCGAGTTCGTTCTAATTCTTTGGCATCAAAGCATTGTAGAATGCATTTGTCTTCTTCTGTTTTGTAATCATACGAAGAAAGAATATCAAGCGTAATTTTAGTGATATCTTTCCCGTTTTTATAATGAAAATTAGGATTTTTAATTTCAGGATAAATTCCAACAAAATTGCCTGTACTATAATTCAGGCCTTGAATTAATTCAATTTCCTGTTGCAATGAATGTAGTTTAAAAGAGGCTTTATTTTTAGGAAAACGATTTGGGTAAAGTTGTGCTCCTGTGGTAGGATTGAATCGTTCGCTTACTTGTAGCTGTAACAATTCATTAAAAGTAAAATCAATCACATAATAACGACCGTCTTCTCTTTTTCTATTTGGGAATATTCGGGCTACATTAGTTACATCATCAAGATAAATATCGTGAATAACAATAGGAACATCATCTTTACTTAAAACCAAATCTTGTTCAATATAGTCAGGAAGCATGGCGTAAGCCATTGCTTTGGCTTCCATTGTATGTTCTGGTAAATAGCCAGAGGCACCTCTGTGGGCGATTACTATTTTAGAATTCATCTTATTATTTATGTTTTCTTACAATCAACACCGAATAATATAAGGTATTAGATTGCAAATGATAATCTTTTTAACAGACATAAAATTCTTTTAAAAGACATTACTATATGTATACAAATGTAATCGAATGGATTAAAAGATAATAATTGGACGTCTTCGATTGTTGACACTAAATTAATAGGGAAATTACATTATACGTTTTTTAATTTTTAATTAAGAATGTTTTTAAAAAACACCTCTTTACCAAAAAGCTTTATATTTTAATTAGAGCAGCGTATAAACAATATAGTAAATCATGCAATATGTACTTATTGTTTTTAAGATAAAGAGGCGTATTTTTTCTAGCAATTTTCCCCTACGATAATCAATGACTGTGATGAGTCATACCAAATGATTTATACGTTTTTAGTTGTTAATCGTTCTTATAAAACCCCATTGAACTTGATAATGCGTTTTTAAAATATTGATATTACATTTCATAAAGCTTTTGGTTTTCGGTATCAAATGTATGTAATAATCTACATACTGACTCATTTAATAGAATGCCTACTTAACTGAATAAGCACGCCGAAAATAAAACTTACTGAAAATTAGTTTGTTAAAATAATAAATCGGTATGCCGATAGATATGTTTAGGTATCCCGAGTATTTAAAAATTAGCTCTTTTTAGATCTAAAAAAGTTATTAACCCTTTCTTCGATTTATTTGAAACACCTAAAGATTTATATATTGCAGTAGTATGAGTTGTAAATGTACTACGAGAGATATTTAATTTTTCAGAGAGATCAGTGTATGATTTTTCAGGATTTTTATAGATCTCAATTATAATCTCTTTTTGCCTCTTGGTAAGATTAAAATTTAGCTCATCCAAAAACTTAAAATCTACTTTTCTATTTCCGTATCGTTTTATCCATAAGGTCTGATAAAAAAAGAATGAACTTAAAGAAATATACCCAATATTATAGATACCTCTTTCCAGAGGTTGGTTGTTTTCAAAAACAATCAATACAATGGGAAATGTAAACAAACTTATAATAGCAATCAACCCCGAATATGATTTCATTTTTAAATAAGTACTCCAAGTTTTATAACTTGAATTAACCATCCAGATTCTAAACTTATAGAACCAGTAGAATGATATTCCAATGGGATATACAAAGAATATAATTCTGCAGATTGATAGATCATTTGTGATGGAGTATAAACATACAAAGCTAACGATATACCAACCACAGAATCCTGTTATAATTCCTCTTACCATACCCTTACTAAATATTTTAATATTATGTGCATAATGTATGTAATAGAAAGAGTAGCAGGAAGCCAAAATTCCGATTGCAAAAGTTATATAATATTGTGATCGAATATCTGTAATAAAACTTCTATTAGGTATAAGTCCATTGGAAATATTATAAAATAGACACAAAATTGATAATATGGTGTATTTGAATCCGAGTTTACTTTTTTTTGAAATAATAAAAAAGAGGGATAATAAAAGTGCAATTATTTGTGCGATAATAAGACTAAATGTCAAAGGATGTAAGTTGGTTCCAAACATTATATTTTCTTTTTCAATATATAAAGAGTTATTTCAAGTTCTTTGTGAACATTAACGATATCAAACCCTAATTTTTTGTATAAGTTTAAGTTTCTTTCATCGGAAGTTTCTAAGTAAACAATATTGTAGTTATGATAATAATTTATTGCTTCTTTAATAATTTTTGAACCAATTCCATTCCCTTGATAATCGTTGTAAACTCCTACGTAATACAGATGTAAAAAATCCTCATTGGGATGATTTTTGTTTATAGCTTTTTCGCGTTGTAATACATTTCTTACATTCTTTATTCCGAGTATATTAAAAAATAAGTTTAATTTCCAAAAAAGAAAAAGTAGATTGATTTTTAAAGTCTTTTTTTTCTCCTTTTTGTTGGTTAGCATTAATAAACAAGCTTTATTATTATCTGATAAAAAAACATCGCCGTTATAATAAGCATTGATTAAAAAGAATTTCATTAGGTTTCTGATTCTTTTTAATTTGTTTTTTCCATTTCTTGTAACGTTTATTATGGATTTATTTTTCTGAAAGGAATTAGTGAGTATATCAGTAACAAGCTCAAAATATTCAGGAGAAACTTTTTTCATTTATTAGTTTTTTCGGTTTGAACGGGCGAAATTACTTAATTTACTGGAAAAATATTATGCTATTTTTTTAAAAGAATATTTAGTTATTCTGATAATATTGTAATTAATACTATCAATGGCGAAAGGTTCACTATTTTTTTGCAATTTATTTAAATAATATAAGTCATTACTCTTGTTTTTATTGTGCTTTTTGACAAGTAGCCTGAGTCAATTCCATTTGAAATGGTATGGTAGTTTTAGAGTGTCTAAAACCAATTAAGCGTTATTTTTTTCATTAACTTAAAATAAGTTAATAGTAAAAACTTAAAAAAGTATAACCTAGTAATGAATAGTTTGTATAAAACAAGAGTTAGTATTTTTTGCGATTCAGTATTATTAAATAACAAAAATTGCTAATTAAAAAGCAACATCTTTTTTAAAGATGTTGCTTTAATATTTTTTAGTAATCCAAAATTTAAGGATTACAGTTTATAAAGGAGCACGAACTAATAAGCTCTTTTGTCATTTCCTTCGTAAAAATTAATAAATGCCTGGTTCACGACTCTATGGCCACCGTTTGTTGGATAATCTCCTGTAAAGTACCAGTCTCCTAAATTATCTGGACAGGCTTTATGCAATCCATTGACTGATTGATATATAACCTCTACTTCTGATTTGATTTCTGGAGTTTTTAACATTTCGGCAATTTTACCTGATATTTGTTCATCTGTGAAGGGAGCATAAATTTCTTTCACGTAATTTATAATAGCATTATCATCATTGTTTTTTTGATCAATACATTTCTGATAAACATCATAAACTATATGATATTGATTCGTTTCTTTAAGAAGCTCTAAAGCTGCTTTAAAGGCAATAAAATCACCAATTTTAGCCATGTCAATACCATAACAATCAGGGTACCGTATTTGTGGAGCAGAGGATACAATAACGATCTTCTTCGGTGCTAGTCTATCCAGTATCTTAATAATACTCTTTTTTAAAGTAGTTCCTCTAACGATACTATCATCTATAATTACTAAGTTGTCTGAAGGTTTAACTACGCCATAAGTAACATCATAAACATGAGCAACTAGATCATCTCTACTACTATCATCTGTAATAAAGGTTCTTAACTTGGCGTCTTTAATGGCTATTTTTTCAAAACGAGGCCTTGCTGATAAAATCTCGGTTACTTTTTCTTTTGAAAGTTTTCCTGCTCCAGCTAAAATAGCATCTGTTTTTTGTTTGTTTAAAACATCCTCAGCAGCTTCCATCATTCCAAAAAATGATGTTTCAGCAGTATTGGGAATATAAGAAAAAACAGTGTTTTTAATGTCTTGATTTATAGACTTCAATACGTCTGGAAAAACATATTTACCAAGATTTTTTCGTTCAGTATAAATGGAAGCATCACTGCCTCTAGAAAAGTAAATTCTTTCAAAAGAACACGATTTCTTTGGCTTTTGCTCTAAAATTGGAGCCATGGTTGTCTTACCACTTTTTTTAATAATTAAAGCATGTCCTCTTTCAATTTCTTTAATAGTGTCGATATTTACATTAAACACAGTTTGGATAACAGGACGCTCAGAAGCCACTACAACAACTTCGTCATCTTGATAGTAAAATGCAGGACGAATTGCAGAAGGATCTCTAAATACAAAAGCATCTCCATGTCCTAGCAAGCCAGCCATAGCATATCCACCATCCCAGTTTTTTGATGATCTTTTTAAAATACGTTGCAAATCTAAGTTCTCTTCAATAAAAGGGGAAGAGTCTTTTTTATTAAGCCCGGCTTTTTTTGCTTCAATATATGTGTCAGCCACCTCATCTTCTAAGAAATGACCTATCTTTTCCATCACAGTTACAGTATCAGTAGATTCTTTTGGATGTTGCCCTAGCTCTATTAGTTCTTTCATTAACTGACTAGAGTTTGTCATATTAAAGTTTCCTGCTACTATCAAACTTTGATGACGCCAGTTACTCTGACGCAAAAAAGGATGTACATTTTCAATACTATTCCCTCCAAAAGTTCCATAACGAACATGACCAAGGAAAAGATTTCCAATATATGGCATGTTTTCCTCTTGCCATTGAATATCGTCAGTTTTATCAGGGTTTTTTTCAAAAATACCATTAATTCGTTCATTTATTTGTCCAAATATATCTTGAATAGGTTGGGTTTTATTTGAACGAATTCTGCTAATGTATCTAGTACCAGGTTCAACATTAAATTTAATACTAGCAATTCCAGCACCGTCTTGCCCACGATTGTGCTGCTTTTCCATTAATAAGTACATTTTATTTACACCGTAAAAAGCAGTACCATATTTTTCTTTGTAGTATTCTAGGGGTTTTAATAATCGCACTAAAGCAATCCCACATTCATGTTTAATAGCATCACTCATTATTTAAAAAGTGTTTAGTTGTGTTTTCTTATATTTTTTAAATAAAAAAATCCGCAGTTAACCCGCGGATTCATTTTATGATAGTTCGATATCAAATTGTGTTAACTCTTTAAATGCTTGCAAACGATGCAGCACTTCTTTTTTTGTTAGCTTTTCCATTCGTTCAGTTCCAAATTTTTCAACACAAAAAGAGGCTAAGTTTGATCCGTAGATTATAGCATTTTTCATGTTTTCAAATGATATGTCTTCTGTTTTTGTTAGGTAACCACAAAAACCACCAGCAAATGTATCTCCAGCACCTGTTGGATCAAATACCTCAGCTAAAGGTAAAGCTGGTGCATAGAACATTTTTCCTTCGTTAAACAAAATGGCTCCGTGTTCTCCTTTTTTGATAACAACAAACTTAGGTCCCATCTCATGAATTTTTTTAGCTGCGTTTACTAACGAATATTCACCACTTAGTTGTCTAGCCTCTTCGTCGTTAATAGTTATTACATCAACACGTTTTAAAACCTCGTGTAAGTCATTTAAAGCGATATCCATCCAAAAGTTCATCGTATCCAAAACGACCAGTTTTGGGCGTTTACTCATCTGGTCAAGAACAGAAGCTTGTGTTAAAGGATGAAGGTTTCCTAACATCACGATTTCAGCATCTTTAAATTCTTGAGGAACAATAGGTTTAAAGTGTTCTAAAACATTTAATTCAGTTACTAGGGTGTCTCGAGAGTTCATATCATTATGATATTTTCCACTCCAAAAAAATGTTTTACCATCTTTTACAATTTCAATACCATCTGTGTTAATCCCTTTACTTTGCATCATATCTAAGTATGATTGAGGGAAATCTCCACCAACCACAGAAACCACTCCCGTAGTGACTCCAAATTGCGAGGCAGCCAAACCCACAAAAGTTCCAGACCCCCCTAAAATTTTATCTGTTTTACCAAAAGGAGTTTCAATGGCATCAAAAGCTACTGTACCAACAGCTAATAGTTTACTCATAGTGTTAATTGCGCGTCTTTATTCAAATAGGTCGTTTTTATCAAAAATATTTTAAATAAAAATACGTTGTTTGATCAACTCAATATTACCTATTTGATAGATCTTTGTTATACTTTGTCTGTATTCTTATGAATACCTTACAAAAATTAATATTTCGGTTTACTTTATTAATATAAAGCATAAAAATGCCTTTTTTTGTCGTAATTTTGCTCTTTGAAACAAAATTATTTTGACTGTGCAAAAATAGTTCTAAAAAATGACTATCAAAGAAATACAACAAGAAATTATTGATGAGTTCTCTATGTTTGAAGATTGGATGGAGCGATATGAATATATAATTGAGTTAGGGAGATCATTACCGTTAATCAATGAATCATACAAATTGGATGAAAACTTAATTAAAGGTTGTCAATCTAAAGTATGGTTACATTCTGAGTTAAATCAAGACAGGGTTCAATTTTCTGCGGACAGCGATGCCATTTTAACAAAAGGAATTGTGGCACTTTTATTGCGAGTTTTTTCAGAACAATCGCCCAAAGATATTTTAGAAGCAGATACAGAATTTATCAATGAAATTGGTTTAAAAGAACATTTAAGTCCAACAAGAGCAAATGGGTTGGTATCAATGGTAAAACAAATTAAATTATATGCTTTGGCTCAACAAGCCAAATTAGCAAAATAATATTTTAGTCATGACAGAAGATAAACTTGAAGAGTTGGGAGATAAAATAGTACGTGTTTTAAAAACTATTTTTGATCCTGAAATTCCAGTCGATATTTATGAATTAGGGTTGATCTATGATGTTTTTGTGTCGGAAGAAAATGATGCGAAAATATTGATGACGCTTACTTCTCCTAACTGCCCTGTAGCTGAGACATTGCCAGTTGAGGTAGAAGAGAAAGTAAAAACATTAAAAGAAATTAATAATTGCGAGGTAGAGATTACATTTGATCCGACCTGGACACAGGAAATGATGAGTGAAGAGGCTAAGCTTGAATTAGGACTTTTATAGAAATGAGTGATGAAATCATAAATAGGGTTGCGAAAAGCCCGCTTCAAACGATTGATTTAGATGACCTTTATCCAAAAGGGAAAAGAATTGTTTTTGATATTAAAGATTGGCTTTATGAAGGTCTTATTCTTAGAGAAAAGGAATTTAGGACCTGTGTTAAAGATCATGATTGGAGTCAATATAAAAACTGTTATGTGAGCCTTACTTGTAGTTCTGATGCTATAATTCCATCTTGGTCGTACTTGCTCTTGGCAACCATGTTAACTCCTTATGTTAAGAAAGTGGTGGTTGGTGATTTAGAACTTTTAGAAACGATCATCTTTAACGAAATTATAGCTAATTTAACTATTGAAAATCTGAGAGATAAGCCTGTAATTATTAAGGGGTGCGCTAACCAGGCGATACCTCCTTCAGCATATACTTTTTTAATTCAAAAGATTCAACCAGTAGCAAAAAACATTATGTTTGGCGAAGCTTGTTCTACGGTACCTTTGTTTAAAAGAAAATAAAGAGGTATAACAATGGATTATGGGTAACTAAAGTAATTATAACTTAGTTTTTATAAATTGAATCAGCGCTAATTTTAGCATATTAAAAAATTTTTAGGTCTAATTTTTTGTTTACTTTTTAAGAGTCCAAACTTCGATAAAGTAAAATACTAATCAATAAAAGATTTTTTAGATAAACTTTCTTCATAGTTTTACCCTTTTTATTGGATGTAACCATATTATCGAATAAACCGATGATCATTACATACTAAACTTCATTACTTAAGGAAACTTGATCCTTATAAGGATACGTTTAAAAGAACAGTAATTACTATAGAAAGAAAATAATAGTTGATTTAAGATTGAATTATCTTTTCATAAAAAGGTGACTTTTTCAAAATAACGTTGTCTTAAGCTAATGAAAACAGTTAGATTTGTGTGTCTAAAAATCAAAAAGGATATTAATATGAAAAAATTATTAGCTATTACAATTTTATTAACGGCAATGACCGTTAAAGGCCAAGAGGCGACAGAAGAAAAAAAAGAAGGATGGAAAAAAAGCGGTGTTGTTACTTTTCTATTTAACCAATCCGCATTTAACAATTGGTTAGCTGGAGGAACCGATAATATATCAGGAACGTTAGGATTAAACTATGATTTTAATTATGCTAAGGGTGATTGGACTTGGGATAATAAAATTATAGCATCTTACGGGTTAACGAAGTTAGATTCAGAACAAACTCAAAAAACAGATGACCGTCTTGAATTTAATTCTGTAGTTGGTAAGAAAGCTACTGAAAACTGGTACTATTCTGCATTTTTTAATTTTAAAACTCAAATGTCTTCAACAGATGTAGGTGGTGTACAATTATCTCATTTTTTTTCTCCAGCGTATTTTCAGTTTGGACCAGGTATGTTGTGGAAAAAATCAGATAACTTAAAAGTGAATATTGCTCCAGCTACTTCGAAACTAATAGTACTGAGTTCTGATTTAGCTCCAGCATTTGGAGTTGATTTAGGAGAGTCAACGCGTTATGAGATTGGTGCTTCTATCAATGGTTATTACAAGTTTAATATAATGGAAAATGTATCGATCGAAAACATACTAAACTTATATAGTAATTATATCGAGGAAGCTAAAAATATTGATATTGATTACACGATGAATGTGATTATGAAAATCAATAAATACTTATCAGCGAACTTAGCATTACAAGCAATTTATGATGATAACGCTTTTGAAGGTTTTCAAACCAGAGAAGTTTTTGGTTTAGGAGTTAATTATAATTTCTAATAATACATCTTAAAAAGATAAAAAAAGAGCTGTCTACAATTGTAGATAGCTCTTTTTTATTATGCTGTGAGTTACTTTTTTTCGTAATTATCTTAAATAACTAATTTTTTGGCACGTAATTTGAAATTATCAAATTGAACCACAAAATGGATGTTTATGAATCGTTTTAAATTACTATTTACATTATTGATAGCAGTAGGAGTTTTAAGCTCATGTGTTTTTGTTAGTGAAGATCGAATAGTTACTGATATTCCTGTTGAAGGTGGTATTTCACTTAATGAATTAATTTCTAGTTACGATTTATGGTATGTAGATTATCATAGAACAGAGGGTAATGGGGATGTGCCGTTTGTTTCAAAGGCATTTACCTTGTCCTTTTTTAATGGAAGGATGTATGCGAATAATAATATTGTTGATGTAGGAATGACAGGAGATGGATTTGGTCTACAAGTAGGCAGGTATGGAGTATTCAATACAGTTTTAGAGACGCAACATAGTTTGGATGGAAATTATGATTTTGAAGTAATTCAATTGTCTAGTAATGAAATAAGAATTGATTATTTATCTCAAAATGTTAGTTATTACTTAGTCGGCTACCAAAGAGACAGGTTTGATTATGATAAATTATTTTATGATAATATAGAGTACTTTTTACAAGAATATGTGGCTTGGGAAAGAATTGATTCTGAAGGTGGAGTCCCAAATGCCTTTGATAGAGAGCATTATTTACAGTTTACACCTCAAGATGATGTAACATTTTATTCATCTCAAGATCCATTTGGCATCAATATTGACCGTATTGCTTGGGATTTTGTTGGGCTTTATGAAGTGGCAAATGTAAGAGATACTGATAACCTTAAAATTTTAACACTTAATTATGAAGAGGGCGATACTGAGGTATTTGAATTGCGCGTTATAAACTCAGAGACCGTAGCCTTGTATCACATAAATTCAGAAACGACATATACTTTTGCAGGAAGAGGTTTCATAAGGCATCTTAGAAATAATGGCAATCGCACATCTAAAACGAGTTCAAATACTATTTCGAAAAGTAACGGAAGGAAAAGATCTAAAATAGAAAGAAAAACAATAGAAAGAAGAAATTTACAATAAAGTTTGGTTAGTTGATTTTTGGTTGGTTATAATTCAATAGCCAATTGAAAAACCGTCCCAAAGGGGGCGGTTTTTCTTTTTTTAATATTTGATTTGATAAAATATATATATTTTTTATTAAATTCCTCTTTAAATCAGCATTTTAATGAATCTAGATAGTTTCATATATTGGTTTTTTAAAACTAAAATAGATATTTATAATAATGAGAAAAACAGCTTTTATAACCGGAGCAACTTCTGGAATAGGCGAAGCTACCGCGAGATTATTTGCTAAAAGTGGTATTAATTTAGTCATTTGTGGAAGACGTGCTAAGCGTCTAGAATTACTGAAAGAGGAGTTAAGCAATTATTCAGAAGTACAAACACTTTTGTTTGATGTACGCTATCAAAGTGAGGTTCAAAAAGCTTTTGAGACCTTGCCTGACGATTTTAAACCCATCGATATTTTGATAAACAATGCAGGAAATGCCCATGGATTAAGTCCAATTCAAGAAGGAAGTCTTGATGATTGGGACGCTATGATTGATGGGAATGTAAAGGGTCTATTATATGTAACAAAGATGATTATTCCTGAAATGATAAAACAAAAACAGGGTTTCATTCTTAATATAGGGTCTATTGCAAGTAAAGAAGTTTATCCAAATGGTAATGTATATTGTGCTTCAAAATATGCTGTAGATGCCTTGAATAAAGGGATGAGAATTGATTTGAACCAGCATAATATTCGTGTAGGAGCAATCCATCCAGGGTTAGTTGAAACTGAATTTTCAGAAGTTCGATTTAAAGGAGATAAAGATAGAGCTAAAGGTGTATACCAGGGTTACAAAGCACTTCAACCAGAAGATATAGCAGACATAATTCACTTTGTTGTTACGAGACCTTACCACGTTAATATTGAAGATTTAATTGTATATCCAACGGCGCAAGCTAGCGCTACAATTTTGAATAAAAATGGATAAATGTTTCAACGTTATGAAGGGTGTGTTTTTTAGAAATAGCGGATTAAAAGTTGTAATAACTTAAAAATAAGTGGTTTAATTAGGTTTTGTTTAGGGGTGGCTTTACTCTCATTGATTACATTAATACTGGTAATGGCTGTCTTGTAAAGAGGTTACTTCAGAAAGGTATAAAGAAATATAGTATATTTAAGTAAAAACTCAATTAGTGTCTAAGTGATCTAGTATTCAGTATAATATAGAAGTTAAGTCGAAAGTATTTAATAATTTTATTGGGTACATTTTTAAGAGTGTATAGTAAATATTGAAAAATTTACATATCAACTGTTTATGCTTATTATAAAGACGATCAAGTCCAAATAAATAATCTGTTATGATTTATAGCTTTATAATTGAAATAAAAAAAGATAATCAGTTCGCTTTATTTGTAGAGAGTCAAGGATATAAATTACCCTAATATGATTAATAAAAGGCTTTTAATAAAAAGTTTACTTTCAAAAAATGATGAGAATAGCTTTTATGATAAGAAACAAAAGCTATCTCTACAATCAAGAGAAGGTAAAGCAAAGTTTGTGAAACATGTTTGTGCGTTATCAAATTCGAATCCTGATAATAATTCCTATATAGTAATAGGTGTACAGGATGAGGAAAATAAAATTATTGGAGTTGATTTTTTTGATGATAGCAAGATTCAAAACTTAGTCAATGCATATCTTGTCAACCCACCCAAAATTAGTTATGAAAATGTTCATTTTCCGAGATTGCCTCGTTATAAGGTAATTGGATTAGTTACTATTTTTCCAAATAAGGAGGTTACCTCATTATCAAAAACAGCTTGGAAGTACCCCAAAAACACTATTTTTTATAGAGTAGGTAGTAATTCTTTACCTGTTGAAGATGAATTAATTTTAACAAATACTAATAAGCCTATTGTGGAAGCTATTGAAAAACATGCAAGAAATAATATAGAGCTTACTTTAAATGGGGTCTTTGACTTTTATAATCGACATAAGAAAGAGTATAACCCACAATATAAGGTTTTTAGTGAACAATTTGTTTTGTGTTGGGCTGGTAAAAAATCCTTAGTTAACGGAGAAGAATATTTTTCGAGGGTGGATATAGAGTTGATTAACGAGCAAGTTAGGTTGTTTTATTCAGATTTAGATGAGGTGAAAATTTCGTTTAATGAAAACTGTTTTATCATTACCGAATATATATTACTTGGTATTGATAAGGAGTATAAGTATTATCCTTTAGAGAAAACGATTATTAATTTCAAGGAAAATGGACGACATGATATTGCTACAGAATTTTTGTTTAAACCTCCCCAATTTGACAGAAAGGCATTGCATCATATTTATAATAGTAATAACTCGCTTGTTTCTAAAATAGAAAAAAAAATACCTTTATCAGCAATGGAGCGTGAAGATCTTCTCAAAATACCTACATCTTATCTTATCTGTTATATAAATGGCTTTTCAGAAGCTGCTGAAAAATTAAAAAAAGTTAAAACTTATATCCGTAGCTTGGAGAGAAAAAAGACATATATAGAATACAAAGAAGTTTTACGAGTTATTCGTAAGGTAAAATATAATTAAAAACTAGCTTTAGAGATTATTTACCGTATTAAAATTATACTTCTTTTCAAGTTTAGTTTTAGAAATAAGAAACTTTATGAACCGCAATAATATTAAAATTTTAACGATGTCGATTGTTGGTTACTATTTATGTTTATTAATCGATTTCTTTTTTCGATGGCCTAAAAGACAAGTAGGATAGCTGTTTTTAAATATTTAATCAAGCATGGCAACTACTCTTGCAGGTGCAGCTGAAGCACCAACAATTTTTAAAGGAAAAACAGCAACTTTAAATCCTGATAGAGGTAATGCATCAAGATTTACTAATTGTTCCATGTGACAATACTCCTTATTTTTTCCAACCAAATGAGCCTCCCAGAATAACTCTGGATCATTGGTTTCTTTCGCTTTTTTAATTAGGTAGGGAAGAGGTAAATCCCATCCCCAAGCATCAATACCCATTATTTTGATTCCTTGATCAATTAACCATTCTGTTGCTTCTGCACTCATTCCTGTCCCTTTTTTATGAAAGTCCTTTGTTCCATTAAACTTATCACGACCAGTTTTTATTAAAACAATCATGTTTTCTCTTAATGCCAGTTTGTTTTTTGATAGGTATGTTTTGATATCCTTAACTGTAATTACTTCAAAATCAGGCTTGTGCTTCATGTCAATAACAATGCCTTCTCCAAAGCACCATTCCAAAGGAATTTCATCTATAGTTTTTGATTTTTTTCCATTTGTTGTAGGTGAGTAATGCCATGGGGCATCAATATGCGTAGTAGAGTGAACACCCATTTTTTGAATGGTGTCGTCAGCCCAGCCAGAAAATCCTTTGGGAAATAATTTAAAAGGGAGTCCTAAAAAACGAATCAACCATTTTGCTTTTTTATGCGGTTTATGCTTAATTTTTACCTTCATAAACCAAGGATCTTGTTTGTTGTTTTTTATGGGTTTTGATAGATCAATGATTTTCATCTAATAAAATTTAGTTAGGATCAAAAATAATTTAAAAATGATAATCAAAGATTGAATTTTAATATAGATAAAAAAAACCTTACAGGTGTAAGGTTTTACTATTGATATTTTAATGATTTTGGTCAGATTTTTCCGCCATCTAGTTTATCTTGCCATTCAAGAAGTTCTTTCCATTTTCCATCGTAAGCTAGTTTGGCCTGTTTGGGCCATGTTCCGGGTTTATGTATTCTATACCGATCGCCACCGCTATTTAATACTTCTTGGCATTTTTCTATTGAAGTTTCTGAAAGATCTTTCCATGTTTTGATATTAAACTGGTGAAATAAACCTTCAATTTTAGGCCCAATTCCTTCAATTATTTTTAGATCATTATGCTTTATTTTTTTTCCAAATACAGTTTTAGCTAATGCTGAATCAAAGCTTTTTTCTTTAACAGACACTTTGGTAATATTATTGTTTTTAGACGATAATCCTTTTTCTAATTCAAAACTTTTTGTTTTTTGTGCTTCTAACTCTGATTTTAGAAAGTTTTTTTGGCTTTCGCAAGATTTTAGTTTTGAAGTTAATTCATCTAATTCGCGTTTGTCACCAGAATTATCGCTTTTAAATAATCTTCCTAAAAGATAACCCAAAAAAGCGCATATAACTCCAACTATTATGGGAATTATCCAGCACCAAGGTATTTGCGTAGCTAATGCATTCATTTTTTTATTTTTATAAGTTATTATTAAGTTCTTTATGTACTAACAATTTTCATGTTGAATTATAAATATTTCTTCCTTAGTTTTTTATGGCAGCTTTTTGTTTCCTGAATAAGAGCTAATACTAAAATAGCTATGTTCAAATGTTATATGCATCTAAAAGAGTAGCCGAAAAACATAAGTTCTGTTAAATATATTAAAAAATAAAAAATAAAACCCTTATTTACAGGTGTTTATTTGTTTTTTTGCTTTTGGTAAGTTAGAAACTTGATAATTGTTTTTTCTAAAATGAAATTTTTATGGTGTTAACTCTTAAGTTTTTAGGATAAGCTAAGAGTTCACTTTTGATAATAGTTAAATAAGGGGTAACTATAAAAATAAAGGATGCGTATTCGAAAATGTTAATTCATGCTAAATAATTGTTAACTAATTGTTTAATATGTAACATTTTAAAAAGTGAAGAGTCTTTTAGATATATTATAAAATTAAAATTACAACCATGAAAAGAATTGTATTAACCACCTTTATCATTTTAGTTTCATTTACATCAGTAAATGCCTCAACAAATAAAAGTGAAATTTATGAATCATATAAAGCAGACCTTAAAGGTCCTAGTACATTTTGTAAAATGATTAGGTCAGGAAATTATGAAAGCGTAAAGGCTTTTATAAAGAATGGAACTAATATCAATAGAAAATCGCTTGGATTGACCCCAATTATGTACGCAGCACGTTATAATCAAGTTAAAATATTAAAGCTCCTAATTAAAGAAGGAGCAAAATTAAATACTAAATCTTCAAATGGATATACGGCTTTAGAGTATGCGAAAATGTCTAAAGCAGATGAAGCTCATGCAATACTAAAGCAAGCACTAGAAAAATAATAAATTTAATTAATTGATTTATAAGATCGTCCAGTAGGACGGTCTTTTTTATTTATTTTAGCTAAAAATTAATAAATATGACTTTATTACTGATTTACGCGACACTATCAATACTTTTCTCTTTTCTATGTTCTATTTTAGAGGCTGTTTTGTTAAGTGTAACGCCAACATTTGTAAATGTAAAAAAGAAAGAAGGTAAAAATTATGCTGATGACTTAGAAGCATTAAAAAAAGATGTCGATAAACCATTAATTGCGATATTAACTGTAAACACGATAGCACACACTGTTGGTGCAATTTTAGTTGGTGTACAAGCAGAACAACTTCCTTATAAATTTGAAATCTTAGGAATAAATGTTGTTGGAATAGTATCAGCTATTATGACAATTTTAATTTTGGTGGTTTCTGAAATTATTCCTAAAACTATTGGAGCAACTTATTGGAAAGGTCTGGCTAATTTTACAGCCAAAGCTTTAAAAATTCTTATATTTCCTTTACGATGGACAGGAATATTATGGATATTACAATTGACAACAAAGTTAATTGGAGAAAAAGGAGGTCATGGCGAGAGTGTCCTCAGTAGAGAAGACTTTACGGTGATGACTGATATTGCAGAGAAAGAAGGTGTTTTTAAGGAGAATGAAAGTAAGGTAATACGTAATATGATCGGTTTTAAAGAAGTGCAAGCGAATCATATTATGACGCCGAGAACAGTCCTTAAATCAGCTGACGAAAATCAAACAATTCAATCGTTTTTTGATGAAAATCAACCGTTACGATTTTCTAGAATTCCTGTTTATGCAGAAAAAACAGACAATATAACGGGGTACTTTTTAAAAGATCAATTGTTGTTGTCATTGGTAAATGGAAAAGGAGAAGAACCATTAAAAAATATTAAAAGGGAAATTATTGTCGCGAAGCGAGACTTATCTATTCCTGATTTGTTTGAAAGACTTATAGAGAAAAGAGAGCATTTGGCTTTGGTGGTAGATGAGTTTGGAGCAGTAAGTGGATTGGTTACCCAAGAAGATGTTATTGAAACACTATTAGGTTTTGAAATAATGGATGAAAGTGATAATGTAGCAGATTTACAGAGCTTTGCAAGAAAGAACTGGGAAGAAAGAGCAAAACGACTTGGGATCATCAAAAAAGAGAATGAGTAAAATATTTTAATAGTGACATGTTAAAATTGTACAGTGTTATAATGTGTTAGAAAAGATAAAAAATGGTTTACTTTTATCAGTTCAATCACTTGTTTTTCTTAATACTTAAAAATTAATCTTGCTCAAGATTACCATATTGTTGTTAGAAGGAATAAATACCTAAAGTTGAATAGATGATTCTTCAATAAATACAAACAATTAGGCTTGAGGAATGATATAATTTGTGTGTTAAATTATTCAAATACTAGATTGGTACACAAAATAGATTAGATTTAACATGACCAATATAAATTTACTTGAAATGATATAGGATATATGTCTTTCATGGATTAATGAAGTGTTTAATTTTTTAACAATTAAAAGATTAAGCTATTGCTTAAAATGCTGCTTTTTAAATAGTTTAAGCTTTCAAAATAGAAGAACGATTATTTCTATGATTTTTAAAAATTAAGGAATTAATTTTGCTAAATTATCAAAATTAATATTTGGTTTTTTATTTGTTGGTTCTCTTGAAAAATTGGTATAAGGACTTGTGGGTAGATTAAAAAAACCACAATTTTTCAAGAAAAACATTGATCCTTCAGTACCACCTTGAAAGTCTAATCGATCTCTATTCGTTCCAGTTGCGTCAACGGTAAATTTACCATTTTTTAATTCAATCCATTGATTACTGGTAGTATATGCCCACTGATTTGAAAGGAAAACTTTTCTAGTCTGATCACCTGTGCTTGTATAAAAATTTTCTAGAAATGAATGAGGGTTTTTCAAATATGTATTTGTTTTCGGCCTTCTTAGGCTTGCAATAAATTCCCATTTCTTTTTTTCTGGAGAAAAAAAGAAAGCTGTATAAATTGTCGCATTATTCTTTGATGGTGTTACTTTAAGTAAAAATTTGTACGTTGTATTAGATTTCCAAAAATACCTTTTAAAACATTGCTTTCCTGAGCCTTCATTTCCAAAGTCTTGTACAGTTACATCATCCCCATTTCCTAGATTAGTAACTTTAAAATCTTCCGGGACTTCGTTGGGGTTATCTGTTGAGTAGGCACTCCATATTGAAAACAAAATTCGTCTCTCAGTCTTAGAGTTTACTTGAATTCCAAAATATCCTTCAGAACATCCATTAGCCATAAAAAATGAGCCTAATTTATCTTGATTATTAGGCACCTTTAGTTCATTATAAAACCAAGTAACTTGCTTGTTATTTGGTATTTCATAGCTCATATGAACTGAAGGTCCTCTTCTTCCAAAATAGATGCTTTTACTAGGTATAAAGTCAATTTCTTTAGCAGCATCGCCTCCTAAAAGTAAGTTTGAAATATCAGCTATTTTTGTTCCTTTGTTTTCGACACAACTTATTTCTATGTATTTATAGCCAGGTTCAGCAATTGAAAACTTACCAATTTCTATGTCTTCAATTGAAGTATTGTTAACTATAATTTCTTTAACCTGATTATCAAGACTAAACTTGAGTTTAGTACCTTTGGCTCTGGTTTTTAACCTTAACCCAACGTTTAAGTCGCCAGAATGTGCTGTTTTAAAATAAATTCGAAATTTATCTGATGCTTTTGTCCAATTGGAAATTCCTAATTCATTAATAATTTCGCGGTTTCTCATATCACCATTAACTAGCCATGCATTAGCTCCTACAGATAGAGTTTCAGAAAATTCAAGTAAGTTCGAGGTTTCATTAGTGGGTGTTTTTCCTTCTTCTTCTGAACAAGAAAAAAAAATATAAGAAAAGAGAATTCCCACAAAAAGGCTACGGGAAATTTTAATTTTGTTGATGGTAACCATAACTAATAAACTTTTTTGATTTACAATATACAAAGTTCTGTTTACTAGTGTTTTAATTTTTTTAAGGAATGGTTGCCCAAAGGCTATTTAAAGCCGTATTCCAATTATGATTCTATTTTCGGTGTTGTCATTAAAGTTAGAGCGTACAAAATCGATTCTTAAAAAGCGCCACTTTCCAAAACCGATATTATCCAAACCAAATGAAAACTCTGAATAAGGTCTGTTGTTTGCTGTAAACAATCCTTTTGAGCCTACTACCAAATGGAATTTCAATAAATCTAGGTAGGGAACTCTGTTTAATATAGCACCTTTAAAATTGTGTTCCATATGCAATTCTCCATATTTATCATTAGTACTTAAGTTATAGTAGGGAAGTGCAAGAAAGTTGTCAACATAATTATCGTTAGGGGCAAATAATAATCTGTTCCCATTAAAGTGTACATAATCTATAAATTGAATATTTTTTTTCTTAAGGAAGGTGCCTCCTTTGGCTTCATAAGCAATAATCCCCCAGTGACCTATAGCAAAATCCTGAGATAATTGAGAAAACACAAGGTCAGAATTCCATTCAGTATTAGAAGCGCCAAAATTTTTTCGAAAACCAACATTCAAAGACGGATATTTTGAATTTCCTAGTTTTATTTTCTGGTTTGGATACGATAAATATTTTTGTCCGAAACGAATTTTTGCATTAATGTTAATAGACCATATGTTATGGCCTTCAAAAGAAGTATCAAAATTAAAGGGAGTCTCGGGATTGTTGGAGGTATAACTAATGTTTTTCCTTGGGAACATTACGTAATTTGTAGTATTAAATAAAGCAGTTCTATTAGCGTATTCAATGTTTGAGAATAGATGAACTCCATTAACTATTTCACGTGAGAATGAAATTTTAGCAAAAGTCTTTTCGTAAATTTTCATATAGTTCCTTTCAAAGTAAATAGAGCTAATGGTGTTCCAAAGCGGAGATATAGGATTTTGAGTATTGAACTGTGTTATAGTAGTTCCTCCTGAAAATGATAAAATCGGATATGTTCTATTGTTCCACTTATAGGATAGGAATCCAGAAGGTCTTAGCCTTTGATCTGAAAAACCATAGTTAGTATTAAGGCCAATATTTAAATGTTTTCCTTTGTTGTCATACTTTTTCTTATAGCCTATACCAATAGTAGAGTTCCAACCTTGAACGGTATTGAATGCAAGTTTTTTAATTGGAGATGAAAGTGAAACAGACCATTTCTTATAAGTGTTTCGGAAGGTGTAGCCTGTAATTATATTCAATAACTTGAATTTATTTTGTTTATTATCAATAGAGTCAAGGTGTTTTTTTGATTTTTTAATAATCATAAGACTATCTTTTTTTTGATAGTCTGAAACCTCTTCTTTAGTCAAGGGGATTGGTCTTGTTTTATTCCAATATGAAGTGTCTTTTTTTGTGGCATTTTCTGAGAAAGACAATACTTCATTTGTAAAGGTCGAATCATCAAAATTGGGAGCGAAATTATAGTTTGAATATGTTGCTGAGAAGCGTCCTTCAAAATTAAATTTGAATATACCAGCATCTACATCAATTATTTGAGTGGTTTTAGCCCAAATATCAAATTTTTTAACATAGTTGTAATTTTGTTTAATCTTTAATTCCTTTACAAAAGGAATTCCTGCCTGCATACCCGAAACAAGCACATCTACTCCGTAGATTGCCCAGTCATTTTCGACAATATATATGTGCCCTGAGAAAACACGATCATTTTTACGTTTAGGAATGAGTTGTATTTTATTTATCAGTCTGCCGTTTTTATTATAAATTGTGCCTACTAATTTGTATTTATAATAACCAAAAGCGTTATTTGCAATCGGTGATATCATTTCGGTATCATCTAAATTAAAAGAGTTCTCATAAAAATCGAAATTTACTTCTTCGGCTTGGTTAAAACTAATCCCATTATTTTCTCCCGCAACTTTTGAGGCAATGATTTGTTCATTAAATATTTTTGTTTTTTTTTGATGCTTAATAACTGATATGGTTTCAGAAAGATATATGATGCCGCTTCTTGTAGAATCCAAATTACCTCCCAAATTGCCGATTTCATTTCCTAAAAATTTCTGAGGAGCTTTATTTATTTTTAACATACCTCTTGAGTAGAAATTAGCTGTATACTTAGATAATTTACTTTTACTTAGTTTTTTGTTATCAATAGTTTTTTGAATTATTATATCAGCAGGATTCTCCTTAGAGCTTACCTGTACTTCTTCTAATGAAATTTGTTCTTCAAGGAGTATAATGTTAAGCGTTGTATAGCCACTGAAATTGAACTCTTTTTTTTGAGTTTCAAATCCCAAAAATTGAAAAACAACTGTATATATGCCTTTTTTTTTGATTTCAAGAGAGTAATTACCATTATTGTTTGTTGTCGTCCCTGTAACACTACCTTCTAAATAAACACTTGCGAAAGGTATTGGGTTACCCTGCTTATCTGATACTTTTCCAATCAATTGCCCAAAAGTTGAATTAGATAAAATAAGTAAAGTAAAAGTGACTATTAATTTTTCAAAAAAATCCATTAGATTTAATTTGTTTTAAATATAAAAATTTTATAGTCATTACTATATAAGAATGTTAGTTTAACATAGTGAGACTTTAAAATAAGATTTTAACAAAAATCTAATGTGTAATAAAAAAGTTATTTTTTTTTCTTTTTACCAAACAAACCTCCAAAAGCATCTTTAACTTTGTTTACAGCTTCTTTTTTAATATCCTTTGGGCTTTTCTTAGTAGAATCTTTTTTTGATCCACCTAGTAAATTTCCAATAGTATTGTTAACTAAACTTTCTTTTTGTTGTTGAATTAATTGTTTAGTTAATTTTGAAGTAGAAGAAGTTAGATCTGTTTGGACACTTGGAGAGGACATATTTCCTGTAATTTTGGCTGTTACAGGAACAGACATATTCTGATCTTTTTTATTAAGTTTTGCTAAAAGCCCAGAAACTTCACTCCCAAAATATTTAGCTGGAACATCAAGAGTCAAATTATAATTAACGCTTTGATCAAAACCATGACTTCCACCGATATTAATTCCGATATCTTTATATTTAAGTTTGAACGGCGCTACATTCACTTTTCCATTTTCAAAGGATAGTTTGGTTTTGATATCTGATAAATTTAATTTGGTCATATCTATAAAAGATAGCTGCCCATCCAATAAACTCAAAGCTTTTGTCTTTTTTGGGTCAATTTTAGTGTCAAGTAAATGAGCAAGAGCCTTTCCCGATATTGTTTTTAGATTTGGGGTGAAATCATCGTTTAAACTACCGGATAAGCTAATGTCAGAATTAAGTTTTCCATTCATTGATCCAGCAATAGGGCTTAATGATTGTAGTAAATCCATAGCATTAAAAGATTGAGAAATATCAAATGAATCAACACCAAGTTTCATAGAAAATGTTGGTTGTTCTTTTCGAGTATCTACTTCTCCATTCAAAGAGACTTGGCCATTAAAAATTCCTGCTTTTATATTTTTAAAAGTAGCCTTCTGATCTTTCAACCAAAGAGTTCCTTTAACGTTTGACAAAGTTAAATTATCATAAAATACATTTTTTGCATTTGCATTTATTTTACAATCAAGAAAGGCTGGTATTTTCAAGGAACTTTTGCTTGATGTTTCACTTGTTTGCTTTTTTTGAATTTCTTCGTTGTTCTCTTCCATGAAATCACTGATATAGAAATTAGATGAAGCTACATTGAAAGTCCCTTGTAGTTTTTTATCAGACAGTAAGAAACCAAGAAGATTGTTAATTTGTCCAGTAGCATCTATATCACTATTACCTGTATAGGCTTGAAATTCATCTAATGAAATTTTTTCTGGAGTAAAATTAACTTTGGATTTTTTAATATTAATAGAGTTGACAATATCATTCGAAGAATACAAGAAATCATTGATTTGAACTGTTCCGTTATTTTTGATACGATTAATTATATTATTTTTAATAGCATTAACATCAAATTTTGTTTGAAGATTGGCTTTAAGAATACCACTTAGTTCATTATCTAATTTAACAGGGTAGGCTTTAGTCAAGTTAGCTAGGTTTAAAGTTCCTTTTAGCTTGGCATTAATTAACGGGTTCGTTGTTAAATTATGAATATTACCGTTACCAGAAAAAACATCTTCATCAATTTTAAAAGATAAATTATCAATAGTTACAAAGGTATTATCTATTTTACCTGTCGTATTTTTAATAGTTGTATTAATATAAATATTCTTTACACTTTTTGGTAACTCGGGATATTTAAAAGAGGCATTTTCTGAACTTAAAGCAATATTTATATTTGGAATTGTTATTTGATCAAGAATACCCTCTATTTTACCAGAAACACTGAAATTACCCGAAGTTTTTACATTGGAAACGTTTTTTGCATAAGTTTCTGGAATTAATCCTAGGAAGTTCTTAAAGTCTGAAGAAGGAGTTTTGAAGTTTATAGATATTTCTTGATTGCGATCATTTAACTTAACAAAACCATTAAAAATCAAAGGAAGATTATTTAATTTAGCCTCATTTTTAAGAAACGAAAACTTATTATTTACCAGATCCATTCCCAATAGAGCATCAAGTGATATTTTCTGTTCTTTGGCATAGTTTGTGCCTTCCATTGCGATAGAAACAGAACTACTTGTTATTGTTTTTAATTCACTATTTTTTTGTGAGAAGTCTCCTTTTCCATTATGGTTAAAATCTTCTAAAAGTACGATTGTCTTACTTTTTTCATCGTAATATTTTATTTTAGAGTTTGTTATGCTGTAACTTTCGATCGAAAATTCGAAAGAAGAAGGTTTTGAGTTTTCAGTTTTTTTGTTTGTGGTGTTTTTAGTTATATTATAATTTGCAATCCCTTGTAGGTTTGTAAGAATATTAATCTTAGCATTATTAATTGAAAAAGAATTTAAACTCTTCTTTTCTCTAAAAAGATCAGTAAGTTTTATGGTTCCATTAATATCTTTGGCAAAAATTAATGTATCTCCTTCGAAAGGCTCCGTATTTATTACGGAAATATTTTCGATACCAATCGAGGCATTTGGAAAATCGCTAAAGAAGCTAAGATTAACATCTGAAAAATCAATTTTCGCATTTAAATTTTCATTTGCTGCCTCTTTTACCAAAGAAATAATTTTATCTTGAAATAGTACAGGGGCAATTAACAATGAAAGAAATAAAAAAAAGATAATTCCTAAGATAGCTTTATAAAACTTTTTCACACATTTAGATTTTAAATTAAACGACAAATGGATTCACATCCTTAAAGTTATACTATAATTATTACTTACAAAAGTTATTAGCAAGAAATAGTTTAGATAACATATACATAACGAACAAAGGTCTGTATTTATTTGCAAACAAAATAATAAGAAAAGTATAAAAGTAAAAGTTTTGATAATTTTGCAAAAAAGAAACAGTTTTGGGAGATACCTTAAGAGATCAGTATAGTAGTTTTATAAAAGAGCAAGCAAAGCGTCTTGGTTTTTTAAATTGTGGGGTTGCTAAAGCCGAATTTTTGGAAGAAGAAGCTCCTCGTTTAGAAAAGTGGTTAAAGAAAGGATATCATGGACAGATGCATTACATGGAAAATCATTTTGAAAAAAGATTAGATCCAAGGTTGTTGGTTGAAGGAGCAAAATCTGTAATTTCATTGTCGTATAATTATTTTCCAGCAAATCAACAAAAGTCAAAAGAATATAAAATATCAAAGTACGCATATGGCCAAGACTATCATTATGTTATTAAAGATAAGCTAAAGGAATTATTGCAGTTAATCAACGATGAGATCGGTGAGGTTTCAGGACGTTGTTTTGTTGATTCAGCCCCTGTGTTGGAAAGGTCATGGGCAGAGAGATCAGGCATGGGGTGGAATGGTAAAAATTCTCTATTAATACAAAAGCAAGAAGGGTCTTTCTTCTTTTTGGCAGAATTAATTGTTGATATTGAGCTTTCTTATGATTACCCATTTCAAACAGACCACTGCGGTAGTTGTACAAGATGTATTGATGCGTGTCCAACACAAGCAATATTATCCAATAGTACAGTTGATGGTAGTAAATGTATTTCATATTTGACTATTGAATTAAAAGACGCAATCCCAAATGAATTTAAAAATAAAACAGAGGGATGGATGTTTGGATGTGATATTTGTCAAGATGTGTGTCCTTGGAATAGATTTTCTAAGCCCCATTCAGAGCCATTATTTAATCCACACAAAGAGTTGTTGGAGATGGATACTAGGGATTGGCAAGAATTGACGCAAGAGACCTTTGGAAAGGTATTTAAAAAATCAGCAGTTAAGAGGACTAAATTCTCAGGTCTTCAACGAAACATAAAATTTCTTCAGTAGACTAACATCTCTTACAAAAAAGAAAGAGGGAAGTATTATTTTTTAAAATTATATAAGGGTTAGTGTGTAAATTTATATAAGTGTTTTTACTATTTTGTTTTAGGGGTTGTTTTCTTTAAAGTACGTTAAAGGTTTGTTTTTGAGTTTTTTGAGTTTGCTTTTTTTTAAGGGGAATTGAGGGGGTAATGAGCGAAGTGTTTTTTTTGAGTTATTCCTAAGTTGTTTTTTTGAGTAATTAAATTTAGTTTTAGTACTCTCAATTACGTAGTTGAAAATTAGTTCTTTATTAGTTGCTACTCTTCTTCGTAATTGGAATTTATTAACCAAATTTAGTTAAAAATGTCAATTTATCAAGTTCAAAACAAATGGGGAAATTCCCCATTTCAGAATGGGGGAATCTACGTTTTAGGTTCAAGAAGTAATCAATTAATTGTAGATGTTAATATTAAATCTGAAGATGGAGGTAAAACTCTTGCTGGAACCATAACTTATCAAGGCGAGGGACCAATTGGCTTCAAGGGAGTTCAGGTTGTTGGGAATAATTATAAGGTTAAAAATGAATGGGGAGATACTTGGAATGATGGCGGTAATTGGGTTATTGGAGGAAGAGATGGGCAGAATGTCGTTGCTTTAAAAGCAAGTGCTACATCGGAAGGGTTAGATTTGATAGGAAAGGTAACTTACGAGGGAGAAGAATCAATTCTTTTTGAAGGAGAAAAGATTTCGGGAAGCGCATATGAAATAAAAAACCAGCATGAAGAGATAAGTGATTCACAGAGTCCCGAAGGAGTTTTTGTTTTAGGTGCCCGAGATAGACAACATCCAGTATCTATAGATATGGATTCAGAGGATAATGGTAAAACTTTATTGGGAACAATGACTTATGAGAATGAAGGAGTTATTGGAGTAAAAGCAATTCATGTAATGGGTAATGTTTATAGTGTTCAAAATCAATGGAATGGAGAGGTTTCTCCATGGCACCCTGGTGGATGTTTTATTATTGGAGGTAGAGTTGCACAGCGTGTTATAGAAATACAAATCATTTCAAAGGACGACGGACAAAATTTTTCAGGAGAAATAACATATAATAATGAAGAGCCTATTCTTATTGAAGCTTCTGTGATTGATAAATTGGCAACAGTATAAAATTTATTAAATTAAGGAGATTGTTTTTTATTTTGTGAAGCAGTCTCTTTTTTTAAAGCTCTATTCAAAAGATTTTTGTTGATTCGGTTGCTTAACAAATACAGGAGCCCACTAAAAAACGAGTGGTAACTCATGTATTCTTGTTATAAAAATATTATTTATATTTAATTGTTTGTTAATCACCAAAGAAAAACCAATTAAGCCCTTTTTTAATGGATTTAGCATTTTTTTCTTTGTTACTTTCTTCTTCGAACAAACTAACTACGAATTCATCATAATTCATTTTAACTTCTTCTTTTAAAAATGCTTCAAAATAGAGCTCACTAGCTTTTTCTCCTTTGATTTGTTCAATTTCAAGTAAAGTTTTATAAAATGGAGCTATTTGATCAATAATGCTATTTTGGATAGCCTTTCTTCTTCCTGTGTAGCCAATGGCTTTTCCGTTTTCATCTCTTTCGATCTCAAAATCAGTGATTACCCAATAATAGCGGCCAGACCTTGATAAATTTTTTACAATAGCATTAAAGTTTTCCTCCTTTTTTAGTGAATTCCAGAGGACTTTAAAAACAATTTTAGGCATATCTGGATGCCTAATAATATTATGTGGTTCTCCGATAAGTTCAACTTTATTGTATTCTGAAGCTTCCTCAAAAGCATCATTCATGTATAAAATTGTACCTTTTAAATCAGTTTTACTAATGATGATTTTTGATTTATCCCATTTAACTTCTTCATCAATTATTTTTGTTGGACGGGGGGACAGGTTTGTGTTCATTTTTTGTAAGTTTAATTATACACAAACATAACTTTATTAAATAAAAAACACAAGGGAAACCTTTTTTGCATATAATTGCTGATGTTCCTTATAATTAAATGTTTGAAATAGTTAAAAGGCTTTTAATTACAAAAAACAGTTAAATCCTCTTTCAATAGAACTTCTCTTTTGATTATGCTTTTTTCTGATTTCTTCTTAGAATAGACCAATATCAAATTTATGGTAGTTCATTTTAAACTCTTTTTTTAAAAATATCTGAAAATAGAGATAACTATATCTTGCACTTTTTAATCTTTCAATAGTTAATAAGTGTGTTGTAGATAGGCTCAATCTTTTTGACAACACCTTCCGGAACAGATTTTCTTCTAGCGATATAACTGCAAGGGATTTTATTTGCGTCTAAGTCAATAGTAAAGTCTGCAATTATCCAGCAATATTTACCATGTTTCGTTGCGTTTTTAATGATCGCATGACAATTTTTGTGTGCTTTAAGTGAGTTCCAAAGTATTTTAAATGTAACTTTAGGTATGTCTAGGTTTCTAATAATATTATGCTGTTATCCAATTAGTTTCGATCCAGTATACTCACAAACTTATTCAAAAATTTCATTCACTTAAATTATTGTTTCTTGAAGATCAGTTTTTCTAGCTGTTGTTTGTATTGTGTTCCATTTTTTTTAGTTCAACGTTTTTTATTACTTTGAGGAATACAAAAAATAGATAGGGTTATTTAGTTTAAATATGATGTTATGTAAGATAATAAAAAATGACTTTTATCGGGTTGTGAATTTGTTACTCAAATACAAAGCTTATATTTGTAAGTTAATACAAACAACACTTTTATGAGCGAATCAAGAAAAAGACGAGAAGCTTTATTATATCACGCTAAACCTACACCAGGGAAAATTTCCGTAGTACCCACTAAAAAATATGCAACCCAACATGACTTATCATTAGCCTATTCTCCAGGAGTTGCAGAGCCATGTTTAGAAATAGCAAAAGATAAAAATAACGTATATAAATATACATCTAAAAGTAATTTAGTAGCCGTAATTTCTAATGGAACAGCGGTTTTAGGTTTAGGAGATATTGGTCCAGAAGCTTCAAAACCCGTTATGGAAGGAAAAGGAGTGCTTTTTAAGATTTTTGCAGATATTGATGTTTTTGATATTGAGGTAGATGTAACAGATGTTGATAAATTTGTAGAAACAGTCAAGGCAATTGCTCCAACATTTGGAGGAATTAATTTGGAAGATATAAAAGCTCCTGAGGCTTTTGAAATAGAAAGAAGGCTAAAAGAAGAATTGGATATTCCAGTAATGCATGATGATCAACACGGTACAGCAATCATTTCTGCGGCGGCATTAATAAATGCATTAGAAATCAATGGAAAGAATATTGCAGAAGTTCAGATAGTTGTGAACGGGGCGGGTGCAGCGGCCATATCATGTACTCGTTTATATCTTGCACTTGGAGCTAAAAGGGAAAATGTAGTCATGTGTGATAGTAAAGGGGTTATCAGAAAAGATAGAGATAACTTGACTTCTCAGAAAGAAGAATTCGCATCCGATAAAAATGTTAGTTCACTAGAAGAGGCAATGCATAATGCAGATGTTTTTATAGGGCTTTCAAAAGGAAATGTGGTAACTCCAGAAATGTTACTTTCAATGGCTAAAAACCCTATAGTTTTTGCAATGGCAAATCCTGAGCCAGAGATTTCCTATGATTTAGCTGTAAAAACAAGAGAGGATATTATCATGGCGACAGGTAGATCAGACCATCCAAATCAAGTAAATAATGTATTAGGCTTTCCATTCATATTTAGAGGTGCATTGGACGTTCGTGCAACCAAGATAAATGAAGCCATGAAGTTAGCTGCTGTAAAGGCTTTGGCGGATCTTGCAAAAAAATCAGTGCCCGAGCAGGTTAATATAGTTTATGATGAAATTAGCCTTTCTTTTGGAAAAGATTATATTATTCCTAAACCATTTGATCCTAGGCTAATTTATGAAATACCGCCAGCGATAGCAAAAGCAGCTATGGATTCAGGAGTAGCTAAGGAGCCTATAGAAGATTGGGAGAAATATAGAGAAGAATTAATGGATCGATCGGGCACTGGAACAAAAGAAATAAGATTATTGCATAATCGTGCTAAAAAAGATCCAAAGAAAATTGTATTTGCAGAAGCAGACCACTTAGATGTTTTGAAGGCTGCTCAAAGAGTATTCGAAGAAAAAATAGGGTTTCCAATTTTACTTGGAAGGAAAGAACTTATTTTGGAATTAAAAGAGGAGCTAGGTTTTGATGATGAAGTTCCAATTTTAGATCCAAAAACAGATGAAGAAGAAGAAAAGAGAAATCGCTATGCAGAAGTATTTTGGAAATCAAGACAACGAAAAGGAGTTACCTTATTTGAAGCAAAAAAGATGATGCGTGAACGCAATTATTTTGCCGCAATGATGGTTAATTCAGGAGAAGCAGATGCTTTAATAACAGGATATTCAAGACCATATCCTTCTGTTGTTCGCCCAATTTTAGAATTGATAGAGAAAGATAAAGGGGTTACTAGGGTGGCCGCAGCTAACCTAATGTTAACAAAGCAAGGTCCAATGTTTTTGTCTGATACTACGATTAACGTAAATCCAACAGCAAAAGATTTAGCTAAGATAACCCAATTAACATCTGCATTAGCCAAGATGTTTGGAATGAAGCCTAATATTGCAATGCTAGGTTTCTCTAATTTTGGTTCTACAAAATCTGAAAGTTCAGTGAAAATTAGAGAGGCAATATCTTATATCCATAGAAATCACCCAAGCGTAATTGTTGATGGTGAATTACAAGCAGACTTTGCTTTAAATCCAGAGCTTTTAGCTAAAGAGTTTCCTTTTTCTAAATTAAACGGAAAAAAAGTAAATGTTTTGATATTTCCAAATTTAGATGCAGCTAACATAACCTACAAGTTAATGAAACAAATTAATGAAATAGAGTCAATTGGTCCAATTTTGCTAGGTATGAGTAAGCCTGTTCACATTATTCAATTAGGAGCGAGTGTCGATGAAATGGTAAATATGGCTGCTTTAGCTGTAGTTGATGCTCAGAATAGGGCTGTGATAAAAAAAGCTTAGATTTTTGAAAAACATTAAAAGCGATAATTTTTAAAAACAAATAATTTTTCTACATTAGTCATTAAGAAAAAAAAGATAAATGATAACACAAATAAGGGGAAAGCTTGTTGAGAAAAATCCAACAACTGTTATTATTGATTGTAATGGAATAGGGTATTTACTCCATATTTCTTTAAACACATATTCTTCATTATCCAATGAGGAAAATATTCTTTTGTATACTCATTTATCTATTAGAGAGGACGCTCATACCCTGTATGGTTTTATTAGTAAAAATGAACGAGAAGTTTTTAAGTTACTTATATCGGTTTCAGGTGTTGGTCCAAGTACGGCAAGAACAATGCTTTCCTCAATGACTTCTGAAGAAATTCAACAAGCGATAGCTTCTGAGAATTTTAAGTTAATTCAATCAGCCAAAGGGATTGGAGCAAAAACGGCTCAAAGGATCGTTGTTGACTTAAAAGATAAAATACTTAAGGTATTTGAATTGGAAGAAGTTTCTGTGATTCAGAACAATACAAATAAAGAAGAAGCGTTATCTGCTTTAGAAGTCTTAGGATTTGCTCGGAAACAAGCCGAAAAAGTTATCAATAAAATATTAAAGGGAAGGCCTGATGCATCAATAGAAGAGCTTATAAAGCAGGCGTTAAAAAACTTATAAAAAAGTTGAAAAATACATTTACGAATAAATTATTTACAGCACTTGCCCTATTGGTAAGTGTTGTTTCGTTTTCACAAAGTGTTACCAATAATAGTGCAGTTATGGATACCATAATACCACTTAAATACAATTTTAATCATGATCAAAAAGGAAAACTTTTTTTAAATAATCCGTCAGAGTTACAGGTAGCATATGATAAAGTACTTAACAAATTTGTGCTTGTAGAGAAAATTGGAAATTATCTAATTGGTACTCCTATTTTTTTAACACCAAAAGAATATGAAAAGTATCGACTAGATAAAGATATTGCATCTTACTTTAAAGAAAAAGTTAACGCTGCTGATGATAGAAAGGGCGGAAAAAAAGGGGGGAGAAAAAATTTACTGCCTAAATATTATGTTAATTCTAAGTTTTTTGAATCCATCTTTGGAGGAAATACAGTTGAGGTAATTCCAAGAGGTCAGGTAAACATAAAGTTAGGTGGGGTATATCAAAATAATGAAAACCCTCAGATATCGATTGATCAGCAAAGTAGTTTTACTTTTGATTTCGACCAACAGATTAGTGCTAGTTTACAGGCTCAAATTGGAACAAGATTGAAAGTAACAACAAACTATGATACTCAATCTACCTTTAATTTCCAAAATTTGATAAAGCTTGAGTATACACCAACAGAAGACGATATTATTCAAGGTATTGATGCGGGTAATATAAGCATGCCGATTAAAAACTCTTTGATAAATGGAGCACAAGCCTTATTTGGGGTTAAAACGGAGCTTCAGTTTGGAAAAACGAGAGTAACTGCTGCATTCTCTCAGCAAAATTCACAATCAAGAACCGTTGTTGCTGAAGGAGGAGCAGCTCTTCAGGAATTTGAGTTCAGAGCCTCTGATTATGATAATGATAAACACTTTTTCCTTGCTCAGTATTTTAGAGAAAATTATAAAAAAGCACTTGCACAGTATCCGTTAATTAATAGCCCTATTAACATTACAAGAATTGAGGTCTGGAAAACTAATAGAGCACAGGCAGTTGATGATTTTAGAAGTATTGTTGCAATTGCAGATTTGGGAGAGTCAAATACAACGCCTCTTTCTAATAATCTTGTTAATAATTTGGTTGTAGATCCTTCCATTACACCTATTCAGGCAAATGGGGTAAATCTACCCTACAACGGTGTAAATAAACTTAATAGGCTCTTAGTAGAGAATGGAGGCATAAGAGATATCGCAACAATGCAAAGTGCCTTTGAGAACGAAGGAATTACAGGAGTTACGCAAGGAACAGACTTTTCATATTTACAAAACGCAAGAAAGTTAAGACCCAATGAATACAGATTACATCCGCAATTAGGATTTATTTCGTTGAATAACAGGTTGCTAGATGGAGAGGTGTTGGCTGTTGCTTATGAATACACTGTGGTTGGAGCCTCAACAAACGAGACTGTTTTTAAAGTAGGAGAATTTTCTAACGATGGAGTGGTAGCACCTGCGAACTTGGGAGTTAAGTTGTTACGAAGTGAGATTTTAACAACTACAAGACCAGGGGCTGTGCCACCTCAGCCATTTCCGACATGGCAATTAATGATGAAAAATGTTTATGCTTTGGGAGCATATCCACTAAGAAATGAAGGATTTCGTTTTGAGTTGTTATATAGAGATGATGAAACAGGGATACTACAGAACACATTGCAGAATGCATCGGATGGTGATATAAAAAAGAAACCCTTAATGCAAATTTTTCATATTGATCGTTTAGATCAGAGTCAAAATCAGATAACTGGAGGAGATGGTTATTTTGATTTTGTAGAGGGGTCTACTGTAAATTCCGAAAAGGGATACATTATTTTTCCAGACCCAGAGCCATTTGGTTCAAATTCATATTTAGATAGTGAACTAATAAATGCAAACGATGATAAGAAATTTTTATTTGAAGAATTGTATTTAACCACTAAAATTCAAGCCAAGAACGAATATCAGAACAAGGATAAATTCTTTTTAAAAGGGTATTATAAATCTGAAACAAGCAGAGGTATTTCTTTGGGTGCTTTCAATATTCCAAGAGGGTCGGTTAATGTTACAGCAGGAGGAAGAACTCTTGTTGAAGGAGTAGATTATGTGGTAGATTATCAATTGGGGAGAGTTCAGATTCTTGATCCTGGGCTGGAGGCTTCGGGAATTCCAATTAACGCGACCGTCGAAAACAATACTTTTTTTAATCAACAAAGAAAGACGTTCATAGGTATTGATGTAGAACACCGATTTTCAGATGATTTTACTTTAGGAGGTACATTTTTAAATGTTAGTGAACGCCCAATTACGCCTAAAGTTAATTTTGGAGGAGAACCCATAGATAACGTAATGCTGGGGTTAAATTTTGATTACTCAGCAGAGGCGCCTTTTTTAACGAAGTTAGCCAACAAACTCCCTTTTGTAGAAACAGAGGCTCCATCTAAAGTCTCAGTGAGAGCAGACATGGCTTATTTATTACCGGGATCGCCTAGTGGAATTGATGTAAACGGTACAGCTACTTCTTATTTAGACGATTTTGAAGCATCGCAGATTCCGATTAATTTAAACTCACCTCAACAATGGTTTTTAGCGAGTACTCCAGAATCGCAAGGCTTTGAAGATGATGGAAAAGAGAATAACAATATAGCATATAATGATCATAGAGCAAAGATTGCTTGGTACAACGTAGATCAATTGTTTTATGGAACTGTTAATAGGCCCAGTAATATTGACGAAAATGAGCTTTCAAGAGATGAGGTTCGCCAAATTCGATTTGAGGAACTTTTTGATCTTGATCTAGATATTACGCAGCAAAACTTGGTAAGAACATTAGATCTGGCGTACTATCCTTCAGAGAGAGGTCCCTATAATTTTAATGCGAATGCAAGTGAGGTAAGTGTTGATCCTGGAGGGAATAGTGTTACCCTAACAAATCCAGAAAATAATTGGGGAGGAATTATGCGCTCATTAACAACTAACAATTTTGAACAGGCAAATGTAGAGTACATTCAATTTTGGCTGATGGATCCTTATGATAATTATTCATTAACTACTCAAGAAGGAGTACCTGTTGGAATTAAACCAGCTGATATTGCAAACCAAGTAGGTAAGCTGGTAATTAATTTAGGTAATATTTCAGAAGATATCTTACGTGATGGAAGTAAACAGTATGAAAATGGACTCCCCGAAGATGGGTTAAAGACTGTAGGAAGTAACGTGAGAGAGTCTGTTTGGGGGCTTACTCCAATTAATCCGTCAATTTTGTATGCTTTTGCTTCAGACCCTGCAGCAAGGAGTAATCAGGATCTTGGTTTAGATGGATTAAATGATAGTGAAGAAAAAGCAAGATTCAACGTGCCTGTAGGAGGAAGAAATTACAATCAATTTCCAGATCCAGCGGGAGACAATTTTCAGTTTTTTAGAGGTGGTGACTTAGACAATGCAAATGCATCTATTTTATCTCGTTACAAGAATTATAATAATACGCAAGGAAATTCTCCAACACCTGAGCAATCTTCAGAAACCTATCCAACTTCATCGACTACGTATCCAGATACAGAAGATATTAATAAGGACCAAACGATGAATCCTGTGAGTAGTTATTACGAATATGAAGTATCGTTAGATAAAGTTGACTTGAATAGAGGTATTGGTTTTAATCATATTGTAGATATAAAAGATACACAAGTAACACGCCCCAATGGAACTGAAAGAACAACCAGATGGTATCAATTTAGAATTCCTGTTAGGTCGGGTACGCCAATAAACGGTATCTCTGACTTCAATAGTATCCGTTTTGCAAGAATGTTTTTAACACGTTTTAAAATGCCTGTTGTTTTGCGTTTTGGAGAATTAGAGCTTGTAAGAAGTGATTGGAGAAGGTACGTGCAGTCAGTTCCTAACGATCAATTAAACAATTTTGAAATTGGAGTTGTTAATATTGAACAGAATGGTGATAAGTACGAGTTGCCACCAGGAATTCAACGAGAATTATTACAAGGAACGAATAGAATTCAAAGGCAAAATGAACAATCAGTTACTTTAAAAGTAACAGACCTACCAGCAGATTCTATTCGCACAATATACAAGAATATAAGTATTGACATGCGACGATATAAAAAGATGCGAATGTTTTTGCACGCCGAAGATCCCGTTGCAAATCCAGGTCAAGGACAAGATGCAGGAGCTGTTGCTATTATTCGTTTGGGGACTGATTTAAACGAAAATTACTATGAAATAGAAAAACCGTTGGTTTATTCTGCTTTGGGAGGTACTCCTGTAGCAAGCCAAGTATGGCCAGAGGAAAATAATTTAGATGTGATTTTAGAGGATTTATCAGGGTTGAAGTTGCAACGTCCTGCAGGTTCGTCTGTTACAGATTTGTTTTCTGGGACGAGCTCTAATGGTCTTAAAATATCGGTAAAAGGAAACCCTACTTTGGCTCAAATTAGGACTGTTAGTTTAGGAGTGAAAAATACATCTCCAAGTCCAAAATCTATAGAGGTTTGGTATAATGAATTGAGAGCGGTAGGTTTTGATAATAAAGGAGGTTGGGCAGCTGTTATGAATGCTGATGCTAACCTTGCCGATGTTATGAATTTTTCTGTTGGTGGAAGAATGTCTACTATTGGTTTTGGAAACGTTGAGGATCGTGTTCAACAAAGAAGTCTTGAAGAGGTAAAACAATATAATGTAGCAACAAATGTTCAGTTAGGCAAAATGATGCCTAAGAAATGGAACATGCAAATACCCATGAATTATACCTATGGAGAAGAGTTTCGTGATCCAAAATTTGACCCTCAATCACAAGATATTACATTAGAGCAAGCACGCACTGCGGCAGAAAATTCAAATAATGTCCAGGCAAGAAAAAATATAGCAAACGCTCAAGATTACACACGTAGAAAAAGTATTAGTTTCATTAATGTTAAAAAGAATAGAAACCCAGAGAGTAAGAAAAAACAAAAATTTTACGACGTAGAGAATTTTTCAGCATCTTATTCTTTCAATGAAGAATACCATAGAGATTATAATATTGAAAAATATCTTAATCAAAACTTGATGGCAGGAGCAAGCTATAATTTTAATTTCAAGCCTTTTATCATAGAACCATTTAAAAAGACTAAGATTTTAGGAAGTAAATATTTAAAATTTATCAAAGACTTGAATTTTAACCCAGTACCTAAATCTATCTCAGTAAATTCAAGGATCAAAAGAAATTTTAGCTCACAAAGATCAAGAAATTTAATAGAAGGTTTGACTCCACAACCAGAGTTGAAACAGCGTAACTTTATGTTTGATTGGGATTACACGGTTGGCTTTGATCTAACAAAGTCATTACAACTTAATTTTAATGCAACAAATAGTTTCATTTATGACAGCTTTGGTAAGACTGAAGATTTGGAGCTTTATGATAAGTTTTTCAACATTGGAAGGCCCAATACGTACCACCAGAAATTAAACGGAACGTACAAGGTGCCTATAAATAAAATTCCGTTTTTAGGATTTATAACGGCAGATTATGGGTACACAGCAGATTTTGACTGGCAAGGAGCGTCGCAAAGTCCAATTATTGAAGAGATTAATGGTCAGATGGTAGAAACAGGTAATGTAAGCGACAAGGTTGGGAATATGATTCAGAATGCCAATACCCACAACCTAAATACTACCGTAGATTTTGGACGTTTTTATAAAACATTAAAATTAGATAAGCTCTTAGCTAAAAAAGCTAAAAAGCAACCTGTTAAAAAAGGTTCTTTGAAATTAGGCGAAAACCAAAATTTAGAAAGATTAAAATTGAGGAAAAATGCTAGTTTTAGTCAAAAAGCATTGAAAGGTCTTTATGATGTATTAACCTCTGTAAAGAGGGCTAAAATTAGTTATAGTCAAAATAATGGTACGCTTTTGCAAGGATATAAGCCATCAGTTGGGTTTTTAGGTAGAAATAGTTATGGGGGAGGTTTAGCACCTTCTTTAGGATTTGTTTTTGGAAGTCAGACAGATATGATTAGGAACGCTATAGATAATGGATGGTTAGTTACTAGAGACCCCAATAATCCTAATGATACTTATTATAATAAAAATTACGGTAAAAACAGTAATACCAAATTAGATTATAATATTTCTGTTAAACCTCTAAAGAGTCTCACCATTGATTTGAGGGGAAATAGAATTCAAACTAGAAGATTAACGCAACAACTTGATATTATTAAAACAGGAGTAAATGGAAATGGGGAAGATGTTTTTGAACAAAATAACACCATTAAGCCTTTTGAAACAGGAGATTTTAGTATTAGTCATTTTATGTTATCTACGATGTTTACTGACGGAGATATTTTATATCAAAACTTTAGAGATTACAGAGGAACAATAGCAAACAAACTTTATGCTGAATCTGGCTTTAATAGACCTGTTAACCCTGATGATCCTGCATTTAAAGAAAACGGTCAACAAGCAATGCTTCCTGCGTTTTTAGCGGCTTATTCAGGAAAAACTCCTGATGCTGTAAGTACGAGTCCGTTTAGAAACATACCAATTCCTAACTGGACATTGCGCTACAATGGTTTAATGAAGTATAAATGGTTTAAGAAAAATTTCTCGTCGTTTACGCTTACTCACGGATATAAATCATCTTATACACTAGGAAATTACACCAATAATTTACAATATGAGCCAGGTGTAGGAAATACTTCTGGGAATTTTCAACCAGATTTATTGATATCATCGGTAACATTAATTGACGAATTTTCACCATTAATAAAAGTTGATTTTAGAATGAAAAGTGCACTTTCATTTAAAGGAGAGATTAGAAGAGATAGAAGTTTAACTTTAAATTTTAATAATAATACAATTACAGATATTAATGGAACAGAATATGTGTTTGGATTTGGATATAAGATAAGAGATGTTAAATTTGTAACTCGATTTACTGGGAAAAAAGAGACGTTGAAAGGGGATGTTAATTTAAGAGCAGATATCTCCTTGAGAGACAACCTTACGTTAATCAGAAATGTTGACGATAGCAATAATCAAGTTACAGGTGGGGAAAGATTGTTTGGTATTAAGTTTTTAGCAGATTATAATTTAAGTAAAAACATAACGGCATCTTTTTATTACAATCATCAAACATTTAATTATGCAATTTCAACAACATTTCCAAGACAATCAATTAATGCAGGATTAAACCTAGTTTATAATTTAGGAAATTAAAAATAATCAAGAATAAAAACAAACAAAGCAATGAACATTCCATCAGAATTAAAATACACAAAAGATCACGAGTGGGTTAAAATAGAAGATGATATAGCTACTGTAGGGATTACAGATTTCGCTCAAGGAGAGTTAGGCGATATTGTTTACGTTGATGTAGATACATTAGATGAAACAGTTGAAGTTGAGGAGGTTTTTGGCTCTGTAGAGGCTGTAAAAACTGTATCGGACTTATTTATGCCTTTAACAGGAGAAATAGTTGAATTTAATGAGGCCTTGGAAGATGAACCTGAATTGGTTAATACAGACCCATATGGAGAAGGTTGGTTAATTAAAGTTAAGGTTTCTGATACTACCCAAATGGAGAGTTTACTAACAGATGAAGATTATAAAGACCTTATTCCGTCATCATAAAATTATGCTTTTAATAGCGATATTTATTACGATAAGTATTGCTATTTTAGGTTTAGTTAAATTTGACAGTCCACCAGTTAAGATCAAGCATTTTGATAAAATTGAACATTCTATAGCCTATTTTTTTTTAACATTATTTTGGTTATTTTCTTTTAAAAAGCACAACTCATTGTTGATAATAGTTATGTGTTTTTTTTATGGTATACTTATTGAGGTATCTCAAGAAGTCTTTACGAGACATAGGGTAGGAGAATATTATGATATCATAGCTAATCTGATAGGTGTACTTTTAGCTTTTGTATTATTCAATGCTTTTTTTTACAAAAAAGATAGTTTTTCGAAAAAATAGCTTGTAAAAGTTAAAATAAATTAATTAAATTAGCACACTATTAAAAACAGAAAGGATGGAAATTAAGAAAAATCCAAAATCAAATCTTGAGAACTACAGCAAGCTGTTTGTTCAGTTAGGATTGGTTTTAGCTTTATTTATGACATACGTTGCTATCGAAAATAAGACGTACGACAAAGAGTACGGAGAACTTGGAGAAAGTAACATGTCAGCTGATGTTGAAGAAGAAACCTTTGAAATACAGCAAGAAGTTATTCCACCTCCTAAGAATACACCACCACCTCCAGCACCTGAAAAAATTGAAATAGTTGAAGATGAACAAGAAGTTGAAGAAACTATCATTGAGTCAACAGAGACTGATGAAGCAGAGGCAGTAGTAGTTGAAGAAATTGAAGAAGTTGAAGAAGAAGAGGAGGTAGTAGAGGATGTACCTTTCTCTATTATAGAAGATGTACCAGTATTTCCAGGGTGTAAAGGATCAAAGGCTCAAAAAAAATCTTGTCTTAATGAAAAGATGAACAAACATGTTCAAAGATATTTTGATGCTGATTTGGCGAATGAATTAGGTTTAGCTCCAGGAAAGAAAAGAATATATCTTGTTTTTAAGATTGGAAAAACAGGAAATATAGAAGATGTAAAAGCAAGAGCTCCGCATCCAAGGTTAAAGCAAGAAGCAATACGTATTGCTAAGAAGCTTCCCAAGATGGAGCCTGGAAAACAAAGGGGTAGAGCTGTACGTGTAGGATATACTTTACCAATCACGTTTAATGTAGAGTAAAATAATAAAATATATACAAAAAAAGAGCAACAAATTTGTTGCTCTTTTTTTATGATTTTAAATCACTAATCATTCAATATACAATACACGTAAGAAAAAGAGAATACTTAAAAGTTTGCAATTCATTATAGCAGATCATCTTGATTAAGTTAATAACTTGGTTAATATTATTTGTTGTGTTTATTACATTTGTATTTATGGATTTTAATCAACAATATTTTGTCCATGAAACTTCTGTTATAGATAAAGGAAGTATAATTGGTAATGGAACTAAAATATGGCACTTTAGCCATGTTATGTTTAACGCTAAAATTGGCGAAAATTGCACTATAGGGCAGAATGTTTTTATTGCACCTGAGGTTGTTCTTGGAGAAAATGTAAAGGTTCAAAATAACGTATCTATTTATACGGGTGTTGTATGTGAAGATAATGTTTTTTTAGGTCCTTCAATGGTATTTACTAATGTGTTAAATCCCAGAAGTGAATTTGATCGTAAAAATGAGTTTAAAACTACTCTTGTAAAGCAAGGCGCTTCTATTGGAGCGAATGCAACGATTATTTGTGGAGTTACGATTGGAGAATATGCGTTAATCGGCGCAGGTACTGTTGTTACTAAAAATATTCCTCAATATGCTTTAGTGGTGGGCAATCCTTCTAAACAAATAGGCTGGGTAAGCAAGTATGGACATCAACTAAAATTTAATGAAAAAGGGATAGCTTATTGTCGAGAATCCGAAATTGCTTATTTTAAAAAAGGAAATATGGTAAAAGAAAAGATTATGTAATATAATAAGTAATATTTTTTAATAAAAAATTTGTGGAAAAGAAAAAGTTTTCTAAATTTGCTTCGTGGTTGAATAAACCACTTTCTTTTTCTTTTTCATAGCAATTTTTCCCACTCAGATTTTTTTGAGTGGGTTTTGTTTATTAATACTTGATTGATCTCGTTGATTCTCTTACAACTAAGTCGGTCTTAATTACTTTTGTTTCAATATGCTTCACTTTTCTTTCTAGTTTGTTTATTAACATTCTAGCTGCAGTGGCTCCCATTATTTCACCATGCTGGCTTACTGTAGTCATTTTTGGGCTTGAATGCCTTGCTAGTATTCCATTTGAAAAAGAAATTACAGAGAAATCTCTAGGAATATTATAGCCCATTTTAGTCGCTACTTTCATAGCAGCAATAGCAGATGATTCATCTGTTGTAATTACACTGTCTATTGGATTTTTTTCAAATATTGGAGCTAGTATTGTTTCATACTTCTTGTAATCTTCTTCAAAAATGTTAACTACTATATTTTTATTAAGAGGAATGTTAAGGTCTTCAAGACCTTTGATATATCCTAAATACCTTCTTTCTCCAACTTTTAAGTCACTGATTGTTGAAATAAAAGCGATGTTTTTATGACCAGTTTTATAAAGATGTTTCACTGTAGTTACGGTGCCTTCAAAATCATTTGTAATTACTTTATCGCATTCAATATTTTGAGCTACTCTATCAAACATCACAATAGGAATACCGTTATCAATTGCATCCTGAAAATGAAGAAAATTTCTTTTTCTCAGTGTTTCCTCAGCCAAGGAAAGTATAAGACCATCAATACTACCGTTTGATAACATTTTAACAGCTTCTAATTCTTTTTCGTAGGATTCATTCGAGATACAAGAAATAATTTTATAACCATTTTTACTTGCTATTGTTTCAATTCCCTTAAATACTTGTGCTAGGAAGTAGTTTAGCATATTTGGTATTAAGATACCAATAGTTTTAGTTTTTTTATTTTTTAAATTAACAGCAGTAATATTAGGCCTGTAATTATTTTCTTTAGCAAATTTTCTAATTCTTTCTTTGGTAGTTTCGCTTATTTCATAGCTGTCATTTAATGCTTTAGAAACTGTAGAGATTGAAACATTAAGATATTTGGCAATGTCTTTTATTGTTAGCCTTTTCATATAAATGTGGTGAATAGTAAAAAAACAATAATACGAAAAACGATTATAAATGATGTAATTAATTTGTTAGTTTAGATTTATCTTTAAATTGGTTTTGATAAACTTTAGTTCGTATGAAATGATTACAAAAACTACTATATATTCAATAAAAATAATCCACAAATTTTCTTTCCATGGAGTATTAGAATATGCTTGGTAACTAAGTACAATAAGAAAGCTCCAAGCAACAGAGAATCGATATTTAGTGAAGCAACTTAGACAAACTAATGTTGCTAAATACCATGGATGTACAGTTGTTGATGTTAAATAATAGAAAGATAAGGACAAAAGCATTGCCGTGATTAATTCTTGAAGTCCCTCATTTTTTCTAAAAAAAGTTATGCAAATGATGAATGATGTTGCTATTAAAGGCATTATCTTTCCTATAATTGCGATTTCATTGTATCCTCTAAACAAATATCCTATTTCTCTAGCAACATAATAAAAGCTAGCATTAAATTCAAAACTTCTAAACCAAAGTCCAATAGAATTTATATAGTTTGCAAAAAAGTCATTGGATATGAAAGGGCTAAAAGTTATTATAAGTGTAAGTAACACTAGAGTATAAAAAGCAATTAATTTTTTCATACCATTAAAAAAGGACATTTTTTTATTTACGAAATAATTGAATATTATGGGTAATAAAAGTAGCGGTATTAATTTTACCGATATTGAAAATGCTAAAGATATAGCAGCTATTATCCATTTATTTTTAGCTAGCTTATATAACGAAAAAACAAGAAAAAAAAGCATTACAGGTTCAAAATGTAAATTACCTGTTAATTCAATTATCACAAATGGATTTAAAATGTAAAAGAAAATATTTGATATAGGTAGTTCTAGTAGTTTTAATAGTTTTTTTCCATATAAAAGAATACCCAGATCAGCTACAATGATTATTATATGCATTACTGCTATGGAAATAAAAATACTATGATTCCCCAATAACGCGGCAATATAAAAACACAGTTGGTTAATAGGAGGGTAATTTGTAAAATGGCTTCCATTCATTTCCCCCATTCCTTTGTAAAGTTCAGTAGCTTCATTTATAGGTTGTTTTCCCATTTCAATAAAGGCTTCTGGTAATGATAGGTAGGGATTAAATCCTTCAAAAAGCATTCTTCCATCCCAAATAAAACGATAAAAGTCTTGCGATAAGTTTGGAATGGCAAATAGAAAAACCAGTCTAAATAATATGGAAACTCCACATAAAAAGCGAAAGTTTTCTTTTTGGGAACGAAATAAAAGGTAGGAACCAGCAAACAAACTACTCCATAAGGCTAGCAAAGAGTAAAAAGAGGCTCTTTCAAGTAAAAATGCAAATAAGAAATATAAAATTAAGATAATTAAGGTTACTATCAAGCTATATTTCCTGATAATATCATTAAGCTTTTGAAAATATAGACTTATAGAACACATACGCAAAACCTATAAAAAGCATTAAATGAAAAGGAAATAGACCAAAGTCACCACCTTGATCACCAACGATAAACGCACTGTACATACCAAAGGCAAAGTATATAGCTAATAGACCTTCAATAATGATATTTAATGAGAGCTCTTTTTTGATATACTTATTATTTCCCCAACTGTCAGTAAGAGATTTTATATTAAATTTAGGAGTTCTAACAAATTCACTTTTTTTACCAATGTGCCCTTCAAGAACAGCAATGGTATTATGAAGAGAAAACCCCATTGCTATTGAGAAAAAAGATAAGAAAGCTCCAATATATTTTATGAAATTCATAAAGCCACCACCATAAGTTTTCTTGTACATATACCAATAACAAATAAAGAAAATAAGTGTACTAACTATAAAGAAACTCATTACTAAAAAGTAAATTTTTAAGTGCGCGTATTCATTTTTTATATATAGCATTGGAATACTTAGAATTGCTACTATAAAAATACAGGTAAACATTGAACTATTTAATAAATGTAAAACACCATGTATTTTTGTTTTAATAGAAAAATCTTTACTCATAATAACACGTTTTAACATTTTTTGAAAATTTTCTGCACCTCCTTTATTCCATCTAAACTGTTGTGAACGAGCAGCACTAATAATTACAGGAAGTTCTGCTGGTGTTTCTACATCTTCTAAGTACTTAAATTTCCAATTTTTTAATTGAGCTCGGTAACTCAGGTCTAGATCTTCTGTTAAAGTGTCTCCTTCCCAATTTCCAGCATCATAAATACATTTTTTACGCCAAATACCAGCTGTACCATTAAAATTAATAAAGTGCCCCTTACTATTTCTACCTACTTGTTCTAACGTAAAATGAGCATCAAGAGCAAACGCTTGAATTTTGGTTAATGTAGAATAATTTCGATTAATATGTCCCCAACGTGTTTGAACAACTCCAATTTTAGAGTCTTTAAAAAAGGGAACTGTTTTGGTCAACCAACAGGGTTTGGGTAAAAAGTCCGCATCGAAAATAGCAATGAAATCTCCTTTAGCAGTTTTTAAACCTTCTTTTAATGCCCCTGCTTTAAATCCGTTTCTGTTTTTTCGTCTAATATGCTGAATATCTAACCCGCTTTTTTGCAGTTTTTCAATATGTTTTGATGTAGTCTCTATTGATTCATCAGTAGAATCATCAAGTACTTGAATTTCAAGCTTATCACTTGGGTAGTTTATTTTGGCAATATTGTTTAACAAACGCTCCATTACATACAGCTCATTGTAAACTGGTAATTGAATAGTTACATAAGGAACCTCTTCTGATTTTGTCAAATCAAATTTGGGTGAATCATCTTGCTTTTTATTTGCTTTTAAATAATTGAAAAGTAGATTTAATTGAGCTAACGCATACATTAAAATTAGAACTAGCGATATTGTGTATAAAACGATTACAATATATTCTAAAATCATTATTTGAAACTATATTTAAATATCCAACCTAAAATTTTTATGCCTGCAAAGATAGTACCTTTAACGGTTCCTGAAACTTTTGAAATACCTATTCTGTTTCTATACTTCACATTAATTTCTTTATAAGTAAGTTGTTGTTTTATAGATTTTAACTGCATCTCAACAGTCCATCCATAGGTTTTGTCTTCCATATTTAATTTTAGAAGTTTTTCATATTTAATTGCTCTGAAAGGACCAAGGTCCGTGAATTTAGCTTTAAAAAAGAGTTTCATTAAAAAAGTAGCCAACCAGTTTCCAAAAATTTGTTGCGGTGTCATAGCGCCTTTTTCACGTAATTGTTTAATTCTGGTTCCAATGACGAAATCAATGTTTTCATTAATTATCGGGGCAATTATTTCAGTTAACTGCTCGGGATAATCAGAATAATCTCCGTCAAGAAATACCAAAATTGTAGGTTTTATAGCTTGATTAGCAATGTAATTCATTCCTTTCAAACAAGCATATCCATAACCTCTTCGTGACTCTTTTAGAACAGTTGCTCCAGCATTTTTAGCATTTAATTCAGTATTATCAGTAGAATTATTACTTACAACGATTATTTCATCAACTATAGTGGGGACGTCATTTATTACATTTGCAATAGAATCTTGTTCATTATAAGCAGGAATAATAACTTTAATTATTTGGTTCATTTTTATCTTAAATCATTCAGATCATTCTCTTTTTTAAAAGAGGAAAAGTCAGACCACTCATTTATTTTTTCACCGTTTTTAAATTTAACAGCTTTTATTAATTGTTTTTTTCGATAAAGTAAACAATATCCATCTTTTTTGTCATTTTTCAGTTGACATTTATGATTAACGTTTCCCATTTTATCATAGTATAACCACCATTTATTTTGTTTGCCATTAACAAAATGTCCTTCTTTTACTTTCTTCCCATCTTTGTGGTAAAAGTACCAATAATTTGTAGGAAGATTGTTTTTATAACCCCCTTCTTTTTTTAGTGCTTTATTTTTGTAATAAAATTTCCAATAATCGATTTTTTTATTGCCTACTAGCCATCCTTCTTCCTTTAAGTTTCCGTTAGCATAATAGTTTTTATAATATATTCTTTGACACCATATCTGTTGGTAGAAAACAACTAGAAAAAGTAAAGCAATATTCTTTTTAATCATTATTCTGCTTTTTTACTTGACTTATTTACTGTCATTAACTAATGTCATTAAGTCAATATCGTTCCCAAGTAAAACATCCGTTGGATTAATTCTACCTTCTTCTGGTCCGTTTTCTAATTTTAAAACTCCTCTAGGGCATACCGCAGAGCATATTCCACATCCTACACAACTGGCACGAACAATATTTTCACCCTTTTGTGCATAGGCCCTTACGTCAATACCTTGTTCACAGTACGTAGAACAGTTACCACAAGAAATACATTGCCCTCCATTTGTGGTAATTCTGAAGCGAGATTTAAATCGTTGAACCAAGCCAAGATATGCAGCTAAAGGACAGCCGAATCGACACCAAACTCTATTTCCAAATATTGGGTAAAACCCAGTTCCAATAACACCAGCAAACCACGCACCGATTAAGAAGCTATAGGCATCTTTAATTCCTTGAGAGTTAATTCCAAGAAAAGAAGAAGCACCAGTAAAATAACAGTACAATGTAACGATCGTCATAATAACAGAGAATACCAATACAGCATGAATTACCCAACGTTCAAGTTTCCATGCTTTTAAGGTTTTGTTTGAATGTTGACGGTAAGGGTCTCCCAAAGTTTCTGCAAGACCTCCACATCCACATACCCACGAACAGTACCATCTTTTACCAAAGAAATAAACCATGACAGGAACAAAAACTAAGGTTAATAATACTCCCCATACCAGAATAAAAACACCAATACCACCACTTTTTGATAAAGAAGCTAAATTCCATTCAAAAAAGAAATCATAGTCTAAAGGGAAAGCATTTTTAAAGTCATATCCAGGCATGTTCAAGCTTGTCATAATTTCAGGAATTAAGAAAGCGAATACTATCTGAAAGAATAAAACAGAAGTAGTACGAACAATTTGGTAATTGTTATGGCGGTATTTAATGTACATACGTACTCCCATAACAGTCATGATTACACAATACAAGAAACCATATACGAACCATTGACTTGCAGCTCCTCCGTTTAAAGTTTTGCTAATAGGATCTAAAATAAAGGTCCAATTCACAACATAATCTGGTAAAAAGTATAGGAGGATATAAAATAGCACTAGGTAAAATAATACTAGCCAGGCAATCCAACCTCTATTTGTACTCGATTCTAAGTAAATACCATTGTTTTTAATTCCTTTAGGGCCTAATAAAACTACATTTGGAATTATAAATAACAAAGCTCCAATGATACCAAGGCCAAAAGTTAAAAACCATACTAAACCTGGATTTTCTTTGATATAACCTTTGCCAGCTTTTTTAGCTAAGTCATAACTTAAAGTATGCGGTTTTCCATAGATTTTATACTGAAATTGAGCTCCTTTTAAATCCCAATTTTTTTCAGCATCGTATTTTGCAATAAGTTGATCATAATGGTCATTTGTGTTGTTAAAAGCTTGACGTGCTCTTGATGAAAATTCAAAAATATTCAATGGTTCATCAGTGATCACTGCTTTCGCCAACTCATCTTTTATGATCTCACTTTTAAATCCTTTTTCTTTGATATAGTTTTCTAATTCAGCAGAAGTTAAATTAAAAGAACCAGTAAATAGACTTGCTGAAAATACGGCTAATCCAAGTAAAAATAGTACAAGGCCAAGTTGTTTGATTGCTTTCATATTTTAAACTCTGCTAAAAATGCGTTTCCAGCTTTTCTTTTTTAATTTAATATTAGTATTGTTTTCTTGGTTGAATTTTTGAACAATTTCGGGTTCGTGAAGTTTGTAAAATTCTGGATCAAAGTTAGCGTCGGCTAAATGCTCAATAACATGATCTATGCTTTCACCATTCGTAAGAACTCTGTCAAAAAACTCATGTCTCATTCGTATTCCAAAAGTGTTAATACCAATAAACTTTCGAGTGTTTTTATCGAAATTAACATGAATACATTTCTTACCACTTTTATGTTCCCAGTAGAAACGAGCTTCGTTTTCTCTAGTTTTTGCCCAAACCCATCCATAAGTTTGATATTCGATATCAATAAACTTTGCTGAGTTAAACCAATGTCCAGGTTTGTATTCTAATTTGTTACCACAAATGGTTTGAGCTACGGTTTCACCCATCATTCTTCCTGTATACCATACTGCTTCAATAGCTCTTCTTTCTCCGATGGGCTCATGTTGCTCGGCACAATCACCAATTGCATAAATATTTGGAATGCTTGTTTCTAAAAATCTGTTTACTTTTACGCCTTTTCCAATTTCAATATCGCTATCTCTTAAAAAATCAACATTAGGTGATACTCCAGCGGTTAGCCCTACCACATTACATTCAATCTCTTCGCCTGTTTCAGCTATAATTACTGATTTAGCTTTTCCGTTTGTATCTGTTTTAATTTCTTTTAAGTTCACTCCTAAACGTAAATCGATTTGATTCTCTAAAATTTCTCTATTAATCATTGCAGACTCACCTTTAGGCAATACGCTGTTCCAGAAACTACTTTCACGAACTAAAAAAGTTACGGGAATATTTCTACTGTGAAGCATTTCTGCAAGTTCTATTCCTATAAGTCCTCCGCCAATTATAACAGCTCTTTTGCATTTTTTGTTATCAGGAGCATACTTTTCGAGCTTTTCTAAATCTTGTTTATGGTACATTCCAAAAACTCCTTTTGCCTCCTGACCGGGCCATCCGAATTTATTAGGTTTTGAGCCTGTTGCAATAATGAGCTTATCATATGTCATGATTTCATCATTGTCAAACTGTATTTTTTTAGCCAAAGGATGAATTTTCGTAACGGTTCCTTCCTTCAAATCAATATTGTTTTTTCTCCAAAACCAAGGTTCATAAGGTTGAGTGTGTTCAAACTTCATGTGTCCCATATAAACATACATAAGTGCTGTTCTTGAAAAGAAGTACTTCGTTTCACTTGAAATGATCGTGATTTTCTTATCAGACAATTTTCTAATGTGCCTAGCGGCTGTAATTCCAGAAATCCCATTACCAATAATTACAACATGTTCCATAAAAAAGTTGATTTGAAAATTAGGTCGTCATTAAAGTTAATAACTTAATGAATAAAATAAATTTAGAATGATTATAAATAGCGATTGAGGTTATTGTGTTTTTTTAAGAGCTTTGAATCAAGTATATATCTTTTTGCAGATTGACTAAATTTCAGAGTATAAAGTTACTTTAATTAAGAAAAATGCTAACATCATTTTATATTTTGGGAATCAATACATAAAACGCTCTTTAAATGACCAAAACATTAACCAAAAGAGTTAAGTAGTTAATTTTTTAGTAGTATTCTAATTTGAGTTAATCGTGAAACATACGAATCTTATAGTTCTAACTTTAATGAAATAGAAATATAATCGTATTAAACTGAAAGAAATTTAAATTTCTTAATTTTTGCAAATAATGCAATTATAAACTTCTAAGAAAGCCGTTAATTACTGCTTATTCGATTATTTTGTTGATTGCTTTTTTGTGTTGGTTAATCCTTTGTTTTAAAGGTTTTTTAGTGTTTTTTTTAGCTTTTTGTCGAAAAATAGATAAGGTCCCTAGATATAGTAGTGTGAGTTGAGTGTTAATATTTTTGTGCTGTTTACCAATGCTTTAGTTGTTGGGTTATTATAAAAAAGGTAACTTGCGACTATGAAAATTAAGATTAAATGGCTTTTTATCTTTGGAATTATTTGTCTTCATACATCTTGCGAGAGTCAAAGAAAAAAAGTTAATGGAGTTAGTTTTGTTGCTTCATCGGATCAAATAAATTTTAAACACACGCTTCCAGTTAAAGAGGTTTTGGCAAATTTCGTAGCCTTGATGCCATATGCTTTCATAGAAAATATAAGTTCTCCAGAGGTGCAATTTAATGCTTCAAAACAATGGTTTGGAGAGACCTCTGAAGGTGTTGAACAATATGCTGAGAAATTCCACAGAGAGCAGGTTCAGATTATGATTAAACCCCAAATATGGGTTTGGCAAGGAGAATATACTGGGTTGATAAATATGAAGACAGAAAGCGACTGGAAAAAATTAGAAAAAAATTATACTAAATTTATTTTAACCTTTGCTAAGGTTGCTCAAAAAGTGAAAGCGCATTTATTTTGCGTTGGCACTGAACTAGAACGGTTTGTAGTTAAAAGACCAGAATATTGGAACGATCTGATAAAAGAGGTAAGAAAAGTGTATACCGGTAAAATAACGTATGCTGCTAATTGGGATGAATATCATAAAATAGATCTTTGGAACGTGTTAGATTATATAGGAGTTGATGCTTATTTTCCTCTAAGTGATGAAGAGTCACCGTCAAAAGAAGATTTTAAGAAAGGATGGAACAAATACAAGAAAGAAATTATTGCTGTTAAAGATAAGTTTGAAAAGCCAGTTTTATTTACAGAGTACGGATACAGAAGTGTTTCTTATACAGGAAAAGAACCTTGGAATTCAAATACAATAGAGGGAAATGTAGATCTAGAATCACAAAAAAAAGCACTGGAAGTTTTGTACGAAGAATTCTGGGATGAATCATGGTTTGCAGGGGGGTTTTTATGGAAGTGGTTCCATAATCATGGCCAAGTTGGTGGGAATAATAACAATAGATTTACTCCTCAAAATAAACCAGCATTAGAAGTGATAAAAAAAGCATACGGGAAAATAGAATAAGATTGTTTACAATTAAATAAATTCTGTTTTAAAAGGAAGTAAAATTTAATTAGGGTTATTTTAAGTTTAACACGATTTTTTAGGGGGAGTTAGTAGACCTTTTTACCTTTTAATAACCATTTTCCCCATTCTTTACTATAAATATGAATTTGTTCTGTTAGTTTATTTTCGTTTGAAACAACTATATTTTCTTTGTTTTTCCATTCAAAAATCCCACCGTAAAGGTTGTAAACATTTAAAAAGCCTGCTTTCTTTAGCTCTTCAGCAATATCCTCAGACCGAATTCCAATAGAGCAATATACAATAACCTTGGTATTCTTATTCTTTATTAATGAAACGGTGTTTTGGATGTTAAAATAATTATAGCCAACAGGTAAGGCATTCTTGATATGACTTACTTTAAACTCTATCGGTTCTCTTGCGTCTAGAAGAATAACTTTTGAAAGTTCTTTTTTTAATTCATCAACGCTTATGTAAGGAATGCTCTCATTATTGTGTTTTTTTAATAACAGTTTCAACTCCTTTTTTTGAGCACTGACAGAAACTATTAAAAGAAAAAGTAGTAACAGTAGTATTTTCTTCATGGTTAACAATTTATGCTACAGTTCCTTGACAGCTACTTCCAGCACCAGCCGTACAACCATAACAATGTTGATTAATAATAATGTTTCTGTTAGTTAATAGTTCCTCGTTATATTCAGAAATATGTTGTACTCTGCTAGAAACTTTAAGATTAAGCATCTGATTAAAATCACAATCATATAAATACCCATCCCAACTTACAGATAACGTATTGGTACACATTACATTTTCAACTGCCTTAGGATTGTAGGCTTCTACTAAAGTGTACATGTAATCTTCGTAATTTTCAGAGGCAATTAAATAATCTAAAAATCTACTAATAGGTAAGTTAGTAATTGCAAATAGGTTGTTAAAAGTTATGTTAAAGTCTTCGGCAAGAGCCTTTTTAAAATCTTTTTCCATGGAGATTTGATCTCCAGGAAGAAATGCTCCAGAAGGATTATAGACTAGGTCAAGTTTTAGACCTGTCCCCTCAACACCATAACCAATGGCATTTAATTCTTGAAGCGCTTTAATCGATTTGTCAAAAACGCCATTACCTCTTTGTTTATCAGTTTTTCCTCTTGTCCAGTGAGGCATCGATGAAACAACATGAACGTTATGCTTTTTGAAGAATTCTGGCAGGTTAAAATATTTTTTATTAGCTCTTATGATGGTTAGGTTTGAACGGACAATAAAATCCTTTATACCGGCTTTGGAAGCTTCTTCAACAAACCATCTAAAATTAGGGTTCATCTCTGGAGCTCCTCCCGTTAGATCTAAGGTATGAGCTCCTGTTCTACGAATTACATCTAAACATTGTTTCATAGTTTCAGTAGTCATGATTTCTTTTCTATCTGGCCCTGCATCAACATGACAATGTGCACAAACTTGATTACACATATACCCAACATTAATTTGAAGAACTTCCAGTTTTCTTGGCTTTAAAGGAAATTGACCTGTCTCTTTTATTTTATCAGCAAAGGTTGGAAGTTCATTTTTAAAAATTCCGTTGGATAAAATTTCCAATTGACGCTTTGTATTTGCCAAATCATTATTCCTAGCTAGTAAAGATTTTTTCATTCTGTATTTTATGATTTATAAGGTCAAGTGCCGTCGAAAACTACTTGATGTCATTTTTTAATTAGATTTTGCTACATATCTAATTTATTTACTTTATTCATCATTTGAACTCCATGAACAAGTGTTGCGCCACTTTTGATTGCCGCTCCAACATGAATCGCTTCCATCATTTCCTCTTTAGTAATACCTCTTTGTAAACCATCTTTTGAATAAGCATCAATGCAATATGGGCATTGTTCTGTATGAGCCACAGCGAGTGCTATTAAACTTTTTTCTCTGGCGGTTAAAGCTCCTTCTTCGAAAACTTTTCCATAATAATCAAAAAATTTGTTACCAAGTTCTTCGCTCCATTCCGTTATTTTACCAAATTTTTTTAGATCTGTTGGGTCATAGTACGTTTTAGACATATATCTTATTTCTTTATTAATTGCTAGTTTTATGCTTGAAATAGGCTCAATGATGTTGAAGAAATCAAATATTATAAAAAAAAATGATTCAATAGTCTATTTCTAAATTCACTCAAAGTGATAAAAATACAAAATGTATTATCAAAATTTATTTTGAAAAAAAGTTATTTCCCATTCAGGCTCCAATCATACTCTAAATATTTAATTTTTGCCGTTGTACTAATTTTTGTGTTAGAATATTTATTAAGAAAATCAATAATAGAACCATTTTGAGTAAAATCAGATTTGAACCAATCAAATATTTTTGAAAGTTGAATTTCATTATGAGAGATTTTATTCTTTTGTGGATTATTAATGAATTTTTTTAGTAACAGGGTAGTTTTGACGTCATAATTAGCTTCAGTAAAAGCGAAATTCCCTAATTGAGGGCAAGATCCGGAAGCACAATTTACACCAACATGAATTTTGGGATCGTTAAATTTTTTCCTTAATATTTCATGTTCAATATGGTTTAGTGTGTAATTTTTACCTCCAACTTTTACAAATTGTATATCCCATGCGCCCTTGCCTTTTTCTTTAATGGTAGTAATACTTTTTAAAGGATAATTGTCTAATATTAGTTTGATAGTGTAAGCGTTGTAGGTATTGATCCAAAAAGCTTTACTCTTAGCAGGAGACCAGTTTTTTTGAGGAGTAGTCCTTTCTAAGTAATTTAGATACTCTTGAAGTTTTGATTCCTCATTTTTAAAAGCTTTGTAGTTTACATTTCCCTTGTTATTAACATGTTTTTTTAGTAATGAATTAAAAATACTTGTTTGGCTGTAAGTATTTGTGAAGAGAATCAGACTTAAAAGAAAAAATATTTTTTGCATATTAAATTGAATTTAGAATCTGTTTTTAGTTAGACGTTTTTTTTTATTGGTGATTACAAATATGTTTATAATTTTTTGCTTATTTATACCTGTATTGACTTCACATAGGAAAAATAAGTTTTTTATACTTTATTGAAGGGGTTTACTTTTTAAGCGTACTTCAAGTGTTATGTTTCTTTTTGTTGTTTTCTATTGAGTATTATGCTTAATAGTGATTTATTTTATTACTTGTACCTAAAGGTACAAATTAGGTCAGTTGTCCTGTTATATTTTTGATCAATAATTTAAAAAACAAAAAAATGATCAAATTTAAGCTGCTTTTTCTAAGCCTACTTCTTGCTCTTTTAGGATGTAAAGGAGAGACGAATATCAATGATAACTCAATAGATAATTTACCAAAAGAAACTTATGTTTTGGTTCATTCTGCTTGGTTGGGAAAATGGCAATGGGAAAATATAGTTCCTATTTTAACAAATAAAGGCCATAAAGTTATAGCTCCCGATTTACCGGGACATGGAAGTGATGGCACACCTGCATCGGATATTACTATGGATGATTATGTTAACACCTTGGTAAGTATTTTAGACGAGCAAGATAAACCAGTGATACTGGTAGGGCATAGTTTTAATGGAATAACCATTAGTAGGGTGGCAGAGTTAAGACCAAATAAAGTAAAAAGCCTTGTTTATATGGCTGCATTTTTACTTCCTAATGAGAGCTCTTTTTTAGGAGCAGTTCAAGGGGTTTCAGGCTCTAATGCTGTAGATAATTTTAAGGTGTCAGACGATGGTTATTCTGCGTATATTAATGAAAATCAACAAAAAAATGCTCTCGTTCATGATGTTTCTCAGGAATTTTACGATGTTAATATTAAACCATACATAGTTTCAGAGCCTTTATCACCATTAAAGTATAAATTACAGATAACAGATAAGAATTTCGGAAGAATTCCTAAGTATTATATTGAAACAACGGAAGATAAAGCTATTCCTATAGAAATACAAAAAAGCATGTATAAGGGAAATGTACTTAAAGTATATACGCTTAATAGTAGCCATTGTCCTAATTTTTCTCAACCAAAAAAATTAGCAGAGGTATTGTTAGATGTAGTTAATGAGCAAGAAAAAAAAGACTTAATAATGAGTCATTTTGAGAAGGAAGAAGAAGTTAAAGTGCACAGACTATTTTCTAACGAAAATCAAATTTTTGCTCATTTTGAATCAAAAAGAGGTGGAGAAAAGTATGCTCATATGGCTCTTTTGGAAATAACAGGAGATAAAAAAATATATACAACTATTCAAAAGGTGCCAAAAAATCAAATTTCGGAGAATAGAATGTTTGAAGGAGCAAAACTAGTATCCACAAAATCTAATAATACAGTTTCAAACTTAACACACATAAATAAATTTATAAAAAATGTTTGGATAGATGGTAAATATGAAACACTTCCCGATTTTTTTAATAACGGAATACTAATTCAGCATAATCCAACAGTTCAAGATGATGTTAAAGGGTTGTATGTTTTATTAGACTATTTAAAAAACCAAGGAATAACTTTGAAATATGAAGAGATAGTGACTTCATTTGCGAAGGGTGACATGGTTTTAGTATATTCAAAAGGAATATTTGGGGGTGATAATTATTTATTTGCCGATTTATTTAGATTAGAAAATCAAAAGATAGTGGAGCATTGGGATGTTATTGAACAAAAGTAGCAGATAAACATAATAAACCGGTGATTAGGGTCGTCTAAGTTATTTAGGCGATCTTTTTTGTAAAAAAAGAAAAACTTGTTGGTTGTTAGTGTTAGAGTTGCTTTTGTAAAAAGTTAGCTGACAAATAAACTCAAAGAATAAATATTAATTTATTGAATACTTATAACTTTGCCTAAGTTTTGGGAGTTGTGTTCAATGATAATGATTTAAATCCATGTACAAAATATTTACAGTACATTTTGATGGTGAGAAGATCTGCTGATTAGATTTTAAATTTCAAAGCAAAAAACAAGTTGTCGTTGTTATATGACAAAACTATAGTATTTGCAGATAAAAGTAGATGTTGTGAAACAAGTAGAAACTGTTTGTGGTCGACCAATTATTATAAAAAAGGTAAAATTGTGTTGGGTCAATTGTTAGCTGATATACAAAAACACGCCACTCAAATTATAAAACTTATATTTGAGAAACAAATTTAGTATCTATTTTTCTTCTCTAGAAAACAAAAATAAGGCAACGAATAAGAGTGAAAATACTTGGTAACTAGGATTTGATACTGAAAAAATACAAGATGTTACTAAAAACAAGGTAAGTCTTTTTTATTCTTAGAGTCCTCGGTTATTCTCATTTCTGAGTGACGTGAGTTTTTAAATACTCAAAAGCTTCTAAGACTGTGGGAAAAATAAATTGACTTCCAGCTTCTCTTAACTCAGAGTCTGAATATTGGGTTAAAATTCCAATAGGAACCATCCCTGCTAACTTCGCTGCAGTAGTTCCTGTTAAGCTATCTTCAAAAACCCAAATATCTTTAAAATCTGACACTGTAAAACCCAGTTTATTCGCTAAAGTAATATAAGCTTCTGGTGCTGGTTTTGGTTTTTTATAATCTTGAACTCCAAAATAAGTTTCAAAATCAATATTTAAATGATAAATACTGTTTTTTAAGAATTGTCTCGTTGCATTACTTGCAATTCCGTAAGGTGTGTTATTTTCCTTTAAAAAAAAGGTAATTTCTCGTATACCAGGCAATAATTCAGGTACTTTAAAAAATTTATTTAAATGCTCGTCTTTCAAAAAATATAAATCTTTAAACTGATTTTCTTTACCAACTGTACTTGCATAATATTCGGCTATTTTATAAGGAGAAGCTCCTGCTAATTCCATGGGAAATGCAGGAAGTTCTTTATGAAATAATTCTTTAAAGGCTGATTCCCATGCACTTCTATGGCTTTGGAAACTATTAACTATTACACCATCAAAATCGAATAGAAAACCTTTAGGCAATTGCATTAACTTTGTTTTTTTCATTAACTAAATTGGTTAAATATGGATTCAAAAATTTATTGGTTGGATCTAATTCGCTTCTTAATCTTTTAAAGTCTTCCCACATAGGATAAATTTTAGAAAGTTCTGCATCCTTAGCCACAAAGCGTTTCCCCCAATGAGGTCTTCCTCCATGTTTAATGAATATTTTTTCAACACTTTTAAAAGCTTCATAAGTATCTGCAGTTGCGGCATTTCTAGAAACACAACCCATAGTTACAGTATCATGCCCATAAGCGTAACTCAACCAGGATTTATCTTGGTATACGAAGCGAACATCCATTGGGATATGGACAAAAGATTTGTTACCCCATTTGTTCAGTTCTCTTTTTAATTCTGCAAAAACTTTTGGAAACTTATCCAGTGCTATAGTCCATTCAGCTAATTCCAAAGTGGAACCTCTTGATTTAGTTACGGTTGCTTGGTAAAGAGATCCTTTATGTTCTTTTTTTGCACTGAAAAATCCTCTGTATAACAACTTATTTGCAATGGCAGTTAACCAAGGAAAAATATGAGTGTATTTGTATAAAATCTTTGAAGCATTCCTTCTATGTTTCAAATATCTAGGTCCTAAATTTTCTGTAACTTCAGTCTCTGGATCAATTTTATCACCTGTAATAACATATCCTCTGTCAGTATGGGGTAACCATAAAATTCTTAAAAAATCATGTTTCTTTAATCTGCTTTTTATTTTTGGTAGCCACTCGCTATCTTTCTCAGGACCTTCCTTTACATGAAGCGTATATTCTTCTTCACACTGAAAAGTGATCGTAGACATTACACCTAACATTCCCAAAGAAACGCGAACAGCATCCATCAACGGATCCTCTTTTGTAATTTTTTTTAAGCTACCATCAGCTAATACCAAATTACATTCAATCATGTATTCGCTTAATAATTTACCACTTGTACCGTGTGTGCCAGTTGCCAATGCGCCACCAATTGTAATAGTGTTAATGTCTGGTAAACAAGAAATACACCAACCAACAGCTTCAATTGCCTCTAATAACTCTCTTAAAATTAAACCAGATTGAACTGTAATTGTTTTTTTATTGTAGTCGTAAGAAACAATCTTATTGTAGCCAGTCATATCTATCAATGCATTTGTTCCAGCGGCAATATCAGCCGAAGATTGCTTACTTCCAAAAAAACGAATTTTTTCATTCGAAGATATTGCTTCTTGAAGTTCTTCTTCAGTGGTGACTTTATATAGCTTTTCGAAGTTGTACTTTAAGTTTTCATTCCAACTAACCCAAGTATTTGTGTTTTTTTGTTTCATTATATCTAGTTATTGTTAAACAAAAATACGTAATTAAAACAATTAAAAATTTAATTTTATGAAAAGCAAACTAATTTTCACAAAAAAAACCTTAACAAATAAATGTTAAGGTTTTTGTACAGAAGGCGGGACTTGAACCCGCACGGGCATTACGGCCCATTGGATTTTAAGTCCAACGTGTCTACCAATTCCACCACTTCTGCTTTATAGTTATCGACAATAACTAAATTTAAGCTTATTCTTGAATAAGTCTTAGTACTGAAGGCGGGACTTGAACCCGCACGAGCATTACGGCTCATTGGATTTTAAGTCCAACGTGTCTACCAATTCCACCACTTCAGCGTAAATTTTGATAAATCTTGGAGCGAAAGACGGGATTTGAACCCGCGACCCTCACCTTGGCAAGGTGATGCTCTACCCCTGAGCTACTTTCGCGTAGTCGATTCATTTATTTTAATGAACGTCGCGCTATTTGAACGCGGATGCAAATATAAATTGTTTTTTTTAATTACAAAGTCCTTTTTCTTTTTTTTTAAATAATTTCAAAAAATTCGGATGTTAAATTAGAAAGAAATATCTTTGCAAAAAAGTTTGAAAAATCAGTGAGTTCTGTTTCAGCAATACAAAATAAAATAACTATCAAAACACTTTTTTCTGATTTTAAGCAACTTACTAAAGTTGGGTTATCAGTTAGCGTGGTGTTTACATCAATTACAGGTTATCTTCTAGGCGTAGATGAAATTAATTATACTATCGTCCTATTATTAGGTATAGGAGGGTATTTTATGGTTGGGGCTTCGAATGCATTTAATCAGATTATCGAAAAGGATATTGATTCAATAATGACAAGAACTAAAAATAGACCGTTGCCTTCTGGGCGGATGTCTGTTACTACAGCCATGATTATAGCTGTTTCTTTTACAATAACGGGGTTGTCAATATTGTATGGAATACATCCGAAATGCGCTTTATTTGGAGCCATTTCTATTTTTTTATATACTTCAGCCTATACTCCCCTAAAATCATATACACCGTTAGCTGTTTTTGTAGGAGCAATACCAGGTGCTATTCCGTTTATGTTAGGGTGGGTTGCAGCAACAGGAAAATTCGGTATTGAAGCTGGCTTTTTGTTTATGATACAGTTTTTTTGGCAATTTCCTCATTTTTGGGCTATTGGTTGGTTACAATACGAAGAATATAGTAAAGCAGGTTTACATATGCTTCCAATGGATAAGAAGGATAAAGGAGCAGTGATACAAATTATTTTTTATACCTGCATTATGATGTTGGTTTCTATAGCCCCTGTATTGAAGGTAACCGGAGAATTTTATATTTATTCTTATACAGCTTTTGTTATATTTTTGTTGGGAGGACTTATGTTATGGAGAGCTTTTAAACTTTATAAGTCACAAGATAATTCAGATGCGAGAAAATTAATGCTAGTAAGTGTTTTTTATATAACGGTGGTACCTATAATATATGTAATAGATAAATTTTTACACTAATGACTGAACAAATAGAAACAATTGATGATGAATTAAGACAAGGTAGAAGGAAGTCAGCAAAGCCAATGTTATGGGTTTCCATGATAAGTATGGTTATGTTTTTCGCAGGTTTAACGAGTGCCTATGTTATAAGTATGAAAAGGGAGGATTGGGTTAGCTTTGGTCTTCCACAAGCCTTCTACTTGAGCACCATATTTATCTTATTAAGTAGTTTTACATTGTGGCTCTCTCAAAAAGCCTTAAAAAAGAACCAATTACCTAAATCTTTTATACTCTTAGTAACGACTTTTATTTTGGGGCTTGGATTTATTTGGTTCCAATATATCGGTTTTAATCAATTAAAAGAAATGGGTTTGTATTTCACAGGCCCCGAAAGCACAGTTTCGACTTCATTTATTATAGGGATTACGTTTATGCATGTTATCCACTTAATAGCTGGAGTTTTGGTATTATTGGTTGTAATTTATAATCATTTTAAAAAGAAGTACTCAAGTGCTAATATGCTTGGGTTTGAACTAGGTGCAATCTTCTGGCATTTCGTTGATGTTTTGTGGATTTATCTATTTTTCTTTTTCTATTTTATTAGGTAATTAAAAATGCGTAATTTTGAAGCATTGTTTTAACAAAAATAACGAGAAATAACAAAAAAGTATTTATGGAAGCAAATATTGCTGTAGATTCTGACAAAAAAGAGACTTGGAGCGGAGGTGGTGTAAAACCATTTGGAGCTAGTTACGGTAAAATGATGATGTGGTTTTTCATATTATCAGATGCGTTAACCTTTTCTGGATTCTTGGCGGCTTATGGATTAACTCGCTTTAAATTTATTAACTCTTGGCCTATCGCTGACGAAGTATTTACTCATATACCATTTTTTCACGGTAATTACCCTATGATATATGTTGCATTTATGACGTTTATTCTTATTGTTTCATCTGTAACAATGGTGTTAGCAGTAGATGCAGGACATCAGATGAAACAGCGAAAAGTAGCAGGATATATGTTTGTTACTATTGTTTTTGGTCTAATCTTCGTTGGCTCGCAAGCATGGGAGTGGAAAACTTTTATAAATGGTTCTTACGGGGCACTGAAAACATCGGATAATCATATATTGCAGTTTGTCAAAGACGGTCATCAAGTAGCATTGGCTGATTTTGTATACAATGAGAGAGTTGATGGTAGGGTGGAGCATTCGAGAAAGAATGGTTTATGGTTTGAAGGTGAGAAGACGATATCTAACTATTCTATTACTCAAGTTCAAAAAGCATTTAAAAACGATCCTTCTTTACTTATAAGAACTGAAAGAATTAATCCAGATACAAAACAAAAAATTATCTTATCAAGAGAGGAAAGTTTAGCGCAATTAAAGAAAGCTACAGGTGTTGTTGAAGGAGCTAATTTAATTCAAAATGAATACGGAAACCCTATATTTGCAGATTTCTTTTTCTTCATAACAGGTTTCCATGGATTTCATGTTTTTTCGGGAATTGTTCTAAATATTATTATCTTTTTTAATGTTGTTTTAGGAACGTACGAAAAAAGAGGGCATTATGAAATGGTTGAAAAAGTTGGCTTATATTGGCACTTTGTTGATTTAGTGTGGGTATTTGTATTTACTTTTTTCTACTTGGTATAATTATTAAAAAATAGTAAACAATGGCAGGTCACGCACACGAATCGAATACGAAAAGAATCTGGATTGTTCTAGCAATCTTATCAATAATAACTGCAGTTGAGGTAGTATTAGGAATCTATAAGCCAGATTCACTTTACTTAAGCGGTTTTTTGGGAACTAGTTTTTTGAACTGGATATTTATTATCTTAACTATTGTGAAAGCATATTATATTGCATGGGCATTTATGCACCTCGAGGGTGAAAAAACATGGTTTAGACGCTCGGTGGTTTGGACAGCTGTATTTCTTATATGTTATCTAGTAACATTAATACTTATTGAAGGAGGTTATTTATACGACACATTGGGGCCACTAGTAAAGTGGTAAAATATAAAACAAAAGAGAGGTGGTTAAAGACCACCTTTTTTTGTCTTAAAACAAATCTAAAATGAGTAGGAAGCAAAAGTTTATAGTATTATTTATACTCTTTATAGTGCCATTATTGTTTTATATTTCATTACAGTTTAGCACGCATAATTTTGGTAAATTACCAATAGTGTCCAAAGGAGTAATTGATCTTTCTTTTTTAAATAAAGAACACACCTTTGAAAATAAAGTAACTGTATTGACTTTTTTAGGTAATGATATAGCATTGGCAGATGCAGAAATTTTTAATCTTAATGAAAAAGTTTATAAGAAATTTTATGGATATACTGATTTTCAATTAGTCTCTTTAGTTACGAAGAAAGAAGAACAGAAGGTGGAGAAATTAAAGAAAAAACTTAGTATAAACACTAATTTGATAAAGTGGAAGTTTTTATTTGTCTCTGAGAATGAAATAGAAGCTCTTTATGAAATTCTTAAGACAAATGAGAGTTTAGACGGCAATTATCATTCGAAGAAAGCATTTATAATTGACAAAGAAAATAACCAAAGAAGAGGTAAATCAACGATAAACGAATTAAAAAAGGTCGATTTATTTGGTTATAATATGAGATCAGTAGCAGAATTAAAGGGAGATATGCACGACGATGTTAAAGTAGTTCTTGCCGAGTATAGTTTTGCATTGAAGAAGAATAGAAGTGAAGACAGAAGAAAAAATCGTATTTCAAATGAAAAAAGGTAATTATTCTTACGTAGGCATTTCATTTATAATTTTATTATTTGGAGTCTATTCCATCCCTAAAATAATAAAACATTTTCAGTCGGCTAATCTTCATACTTTTAACAAAGTTCCTAATTTTGAGTTTACGAATCAAAATGGGAATTTAATAACAAATAAAGATTATGAAGGAAAAGTATACGTGGTTGAGTTTTTCTTTGCAACATGTCCTACAATATGTCCAATTATGAATAGAAAGATGGTTGAAATTCAAAATGAATTTATGGGAAATCCTAAATTTGGAATAGCCTCTTTTACTATAACTCCTGAATTAGATACACCTCAAAGTTTACTTGCTTATGCAGAACAAAACGGTATAAATCATAAAAATTGGAATTTATTAACTGGAAAGCCAGATAAGATAGTGTATGCCTTGGCCAATAAAGGGTTCAAGATGTATGCAGGAAAAGGGGAGGTTTCGCACGGAGGGTTTGAGCATTCAGGCTTGTTTGCTTTGGTTGATAAAAATGGAAATATTCGTTCAAGATATGATGAGCACGGAAATCCAATAATATATTATAGGGCTTTAGATGAACATGGTTTCAAAGATCAAATAACAGAATTAAAACAGGATATTAAATTATTATTAAATGAGTAATCTAACATCAAAAGAAGCAAATTATAAGAAAATAATAATTACAATTTCTATTGTAATTCCATTAGCAGTAGTCGCTCTTTTTAGAATAAAAATTCCAAATGTCGAACCTTTATCTTTTTTACCACCAATTTATGCTAGTATAAATGGTGTTACAGCAGTTTTGTTAATATTATCAGTTGTTGCTATTAAAAATGGAAATAGGAAGCTACATGAACGATTGAATACAATGGCAATAATTCTTTCAGCTTTGTTTTTGGTTATGTACGTTGCATATCATATGACCTCAGACTCAACACGGTTTGAAGGAGAGGGGCTTATAAAATATGTTTATTATTTTATACTAATAACACATATATTATTTTCTGTAATCATTATACCTTTTGTATTGATTACATTTATGAGAGCGAAGTTAGGTCAGTATAATGATCACAAAAAAATTGCAAAATTGGCTCATCCGTTATGGTTCTATGTTTCAGTTACAGGTGTGTTAGTTTATTTAATGATATCCCCATATTATGCTTAAAAGAATTATACTCTCTATCGTTTTTTGTTTTTACAATTTTAGCATTTTCTCTCAATGTGCAATGTGTAAAGCTGTGATTGAAGGCGGGAACGAATCTGTAGCTGAAGGTGTGAATAATGGAATAACGTATTTAATGGTTTTTCCTTATATTTTAGTGGGGATTTTATTTTATTTCATTTATAAATATCGTAAAAAGTAAGAGATTAAATTTTCTACTTATATACTAATTGTAACATAGTTAAAACTTATTCGTCCTATTCATAGGAATTGTCATAAAGTGTTTTTTATGTTCGTTTTTGAACACGTTGATAAAATCAAAATTTATTTAAAAAACTGTTTTTCAGCGCTTTGTGTTTTTTGTTTTTTACGGAATGGCAATTGATTGAACTAAACGAATTTAAAAGAAAAGTATTTTGAAAATTAAAATTTTATTATTTTTATCAATATTGTCAACATATAGTTTATTTGCTCAAAAAAAATGGACATTAAAAGAATGTGTGGAGCATGCCTTGAAAAATAATATCACAATAAAGCAAAATGAACTTAATATTGAATTAGCGGAAAAAGATGTGGCAATTGCTAGAGGTAGTTTTTTGCCAGATTTAAGTGCTAGTACAAATGGTAGTTTCACTTCTGGATTATCTCAAGATCGTAATGGAGTTTTGCAAAATACTCAAAATTTTAATAGTAGTTTTAATTTGTCTAGTGAAGTTACTGTTTTTAATGGATTTAGAAATTTAAATACATATAAGCAAGCACAGTTAGGTGTGAAATCTAGTAAGTTAGATTTAGAGGTAATTGAAAATGATATTATTTTAAGAATTATAAATACTTATCTAAACACATTATTTGCGAAAGAAAATTTAGAGGTTGCAAAAATTCAACACAACATAAGTAAAAAACAGATTGAAAGAGTTCAGGCTCAATTTGAAGCAGGAGTAATTCCCAAAGGAAACCTTCTTAATGCAAAATCTACTGTGGCTAATGATTTACAAAATGTCGTTTTACAAGAAAATGCTTTAAATTTGGCATTTTTACAATTAACACAATTATTGCAAATTTCTAGCGATAATTTTGATGTAGAAAATATTGAAATTGATATTGTGTCATCAACTTTATTTTTTGATAATTCAAAAGAAATTTTTAGCAATGCATTAGACAATAGACCTGAAATTAAAAGAGCGATTTTAGATATAGATAATGCTGAGTTTAATATTAAAATTTCTAAAGGGAGCTACCTACCTACCTTGTCATTGAGTTTAGGGGTGGGCAGTTCTTATTTCCATCAATTTAATAATTTAAGATTTTCAAATGATAATTTTTTTAGTCAGATAAATGATAGAGTTCAGTATAGTGTTGGTGCTTCATTGAGAATACCTATATTTAATAGATTTCAAACAAAAAATCGATTAGCCAAGTCTCTAATAAATAAAGAAGTATCAGAGATAGCTTTAGAGAATGAAAAACTTCAATTAAAACAAACAATTGAACAAGCTTATTTAGATACTAAAGCCGCAGCAAAGGCTTTTGAAGCAGCTGAAGTTTCATTAATAGCACAAAAGGAGGCTTTTAAAAACGCTCAAGTGAGTTATGATTACGGAGCAACTACGCAATTTGATTTTGATCAAGTTCGTAATAGATTAGTAGCTGCCGAGAGTGCTATGATAAGAGCTAAGTACGATTATATATTTAAAACTAGAGTATTAAAATTTTATTCTGGAGAGCCCGTGATTAATTAAATTATTTTAAAACTAAGAAAGAAGTTCATAAAGCACCTTTTATTTTTATCTTTGTTTCATAATATATTTATTGTGGCATTAATATTAAATATTGAAACAGCAACGAAAAATTGTTCGGTAAGTATTGGAAACATGGGGGAGCTTATTGCTCTGGAGGAATTGAGTGATATGGGTTATTCTCATGCTGAAAAGCTACATCCTTTTATTCAAAGTGTTATCGATAAATCCGGTCTTAGTATCAATGATTTTGATGCTATTGCTGTTAGTAAAGGCCCTGGCTCTTACACAGGTTTGCGAATTGGTGTTTCAGCAGCGAAAGGATTGTGCTTTGCAAATAATATCCCTTTGATTGCCGTTGAGACTTTACATTCCCTCGCAACAAGTATTGATATCGAGGAAGGATATATTGTTCCAATGATAGATGCTAGGCGAATGGAAGTCTATTCAGCAGTGTATGAAAAAGACTATACTAGAAGAAGAGATATTGAAGCAGAAATTATAAATGAAGATTCCTTTAAAGATTTATTAATAAGTACTAAGGTTCACTTTTTAGGTGATGGATCAAGTAAGTGTAAGGAGTTAATTCAAAACAGCAACGCAGTTTTTTATGAAAATAAACTCCCCTCTTCAAAACATATGGTGCCAATAAGTTATAATATGTTTATAAGTAATTCTTTTGAGGATGTTGCATATTTTGAACCATTTTATTTAAAAGATTTTATAGTGACCCCAAGTAAGAAGAAGCTGATTTGATAAATAAATTTCAGATTACTTGTAACGGTGTAGTAAAGTAAATATTGGATTCTTTTGAAGAAGTTAGTCATTATAATCTTTTATGTTTTGTAAGTCACTAGTATAAAAAAAAATTGCGTTTCTTTAGCCTTACATAAAAAATAATTATCTAAATATTTTAAATTTTCAGTTGATCTTTTTAAAATAAGATAGGCTGAATTTAAGATAATAATATAACCGTTGATAAGGTGCTGTAGCTTAATAAAAATGGTTTTATAAGAAAATTAACCGTTTTCACCAATATAATTAGTGGAGAATTCTAGTAAAAAAGATCAAATATTGAAGATTACTTGTTTTTGTTTTATTTTTTGTTAAGTAACTGTATTACAGAGTTCTGTGAAATGCGGGTAACTATCGATAACAGGGAAGATAAAATAAAATATTGGTTATTAAGGCATTAAAAGAGGTTGTTTTTTTGCGAGAGTGTTTTTTTGATGTATATTTGTACCACTTTATTAGAAAACACCCCCCGAATTTATTGCATACAAGCATTAACAATGTTTGTAGTTAACTTATAAATATGCCATTAGGTATGTTAAATGTTTAGCAAATTTAAATAACGAAAATACTTCGTTTTAATTTTTTTTGTGGTGGGGGATAATTTATTAAAATGGCTTAATTATTGTATAGCCAAAGATTTTACGAAATGTGTAAGTATATTTATTTTTACTTATATCATAGCTTTTAAAAAGTGTTTTTTTAGATGTGCATTAAAGGTTAACTTGAAATGCTCGTCAATATTTAATGCAAAAATAAGTTATTTTACTCACAATAAAAATCTTTTAACATTTGGTTTATTCAATATTGTGTTTTTTTTAAGCTTTATTCAAATAAATGTCTATGCACAGATAAAAAATACTATCTCACAAGTTCCTAATAGTTCGTTTAACACATCTTTATTAAATAGATCATTTATCGATAGTGATAATGATGGGGTTTTTAATAATCAAGACTTGGATGCTGATAATGACGGTATATCCAATTTTGACGAGGGGTGTGTTACTTCATTGGGAAATGGAATGTTGAACTACAAAGAATGGATTTTACCTGAGCTACGGTTCTGGGACGGATTTTATAATGACCTTACGCAACGTCATAGGAACGATAAAATTGTTTATGGTGATTTTCCAGCAAGAAACTCTCGACCAAATGAGGATTCCTCTTTTATTTTAGATCTGACTAGACCTCCATTTTATGATGCTTCACCAGGTGGAAGGAATCCGAATGATGGTAATTTCGTTCAGATTGAAGGTTACTTAATTGTACCCACTGTAAATAATCTAGAGCTTAGAGTTCGATCTGTTGGATCTCCTGCTTCTCCTGTAGGAGGTGGTGTAAGAGAGGGTTTGATAACGTTGCATATATCATTAAATAGTGAAGGAAGAATTTCTACAAATCAAGCTTTTTTGAAAAAAGTTTCTTGGTATAAAGTTAATTACAGAGGGTATAAAATTCAGGATAAAAGTTATGCATTCAATAGAGGGGTTCAAGGAGGATGGATGAGAATAGGAATAGCTATTTCCGATGGGGCAGATTTCTACGGTTCCACAATAGAATGGAATATCAATAATACAGGGTGGAGATCAATACCAAGACAAAATTTTAGTTCTATTTCAGGAGGAGTTCTGTCTTGTTCAGGAGTCGATTTTGATAAAGATGGAATCCCTAATCATTTAGACTTAGATAGTGATAATGACGGTATATATGACATAGTCGAAGCAGGAACAGCAAATCTGGATTCTGATAAAGATGGCATGGTTGATAGGCTTAAAGATAACAATAAGAATGGGATTGATGATAATATTGAGAAAACGAATCAAGGAATAATTCAAGGAACTACGCCAAGGCAAACAACGATTGGAGTGTCAGATTATCTAAATGCAGATAGTGACGGAGATAACTGTTCTGATGCCAATGAGGCCTATAATAGTAAAAGTATTGACGGAAATGGAAATTCCTATTATAACCCAACCAATCTACCAGAGCCATTAAGACAAGTTTCCGGTACTGTAGATAATAAAGGTAAAGTGATTTTAGCATCGTACAGGAGTGGAGATAATATTAAAGTCACAGATAGAGATGCTGCGTCTAGTGTATGTAATTCTAACAATTGCTCTACATCGAGCAGAGAATTAGATTGGGACGGTGACGGTATTCATAATAATTGTGATTTAGATTGGGATAATGATGGAATATCTAACAAGGAAGAAAACAAAGATTGTGGGACTAACTGTGTTTGGAACGGATCCACTATGATTCCATTAAAAAACGCTAATAACAATATCACTTGGCAGCCTGGAGATTTAAGATATAGCAATAGTATTGACTTATTGGGAGATAATGTTAGCTCAATAGCAAACGGAATTCGTTTTGAACCTAATCAAGATATAACGAATAAGGTTATCTATGGTTTTACTACCGAATGCCCTGTAGTAATAGATGGACTGGAGCATGATCAAGTTGGAGATAGTGAAAACTTGTTTTCAGAAGGTTCAGTAGTTAAACTACAAGCACTAATAGATGGTTCGAATACTGGCTGGATAGATATTTCTTCTGACTTAATTGTGTCTGGAGGGCCTTTAAATTCAAATGGACAAGGCATTTTATTATCTACAACTAAAGATGTGATAGCTACTAAATATAGACTTTTAGGAGTTAAGGGAACTACCTCTCAAGCAAGACAAGTTGCACCTAAACCATGTAACTGGAAAGATTACACTAATTTTAGTCAGAGTGGTTGGAATACATCAGGTGGAGGTTGTTTTGATTTTACATTTTTTAGAGGAGATGGATGTGTTAATACCAACGTAGTTCGTTTTGATAACTGTGGAGGCAGAACTGGTTTGAAATTATGGAGAACATTTAATACGACTGCAGGAGTGCAATACCAATTAAGGTTTAAGCAAAGAAAAAATACAGGTGGGGAAAGAGGCGATATTGCTGGAGTTGCATCTGCAAGAAATGGTTCTTCTAATACAAGTAATACAATAGCTTCTGTAAATTGGAATTCTAGGATGCCTCATTGTGAGGATATTGTAATGAATTTTACAGCACAGGGAAATCAGACGACTATCGTTTTTGAAAATACGTTAGATGGAAATAGTAAAGACTCTGAACTAAGAGATATTCAAGTACTAAATCTCGGAGGTAGCTTTCCTTGTGGTACTAATTCAGTAAATCAAGGTGATGTTAATAGCACTGTTTTAGAAGAAGTTTTTCTAACTACTAAATACCAAAAAGATATTTGTGCTGATTTTGATGGCGATGGTGTTGTTAATGCGTTAGATATAGATAGTGATAACGATGGTATATACGATATTGTAGAGGCAGGTACAGCGTTTTTAGATGTTGATAAGGATGGTTTTATTGACGGTATGAATATTTTAGGAAGTTCTCTTGATTTAGATAGTGATGGGCTTGCAGATAGTGTTGAATCGATTAATGGTAATGATCAAGGAACGAGGCCAAGAAATACAATTAACTCTACAAGAGTGGATTATTTAAATGCAGATAGTGATGGTGATAATTGTAGTGATGCTAATGAGGGACAGAATAGCCTTTTGGCTGACGGCAATAATGATACCTACTTCAATCCAAATAATTTACAGGAGCCCCTTACAATTAGTTCAGGAGCTGTAATGAACAGTGGAAAAGTAATTGGAGCTAATTATAATTTAGGAAACATTCCCTCAGTAATAGATCAAACTATTTCTATATGCAATACCCTAAATCCATGTTCAGATGGAGCAGTGGCTGGCATAATAACACAAAATGATGCAGATGGCGATGGAATAAATAATGTTTGCGATCTTGATGATGATAACGATGGAATTCTAGATGCAAAAGAGAATCCCCGTTGTTTTAGCAATTCGGATGTTTGGAATGGAAGCTCTAGTATTCCAATTGCGTTAGAAAATAAGAATATCGTTGTTTCTGCCTTTCATACTAATATGGCAAATATTACTAATGGAAGTGGAAGTGGAGTAGGTGATTTACAAGTGTTATTTGATAGAGCTTATACAGATGCTAATTCAATAAAATATCCAAGTGGAAAAAGTATAGCAGGTAAAGTAATTTATAGATTTGAACTGACAAATGCTGTTGTTTTAAAAGAGATAGAGCATGATTATTCTGGTAATGCAGGCTCTGCACAAGGTACTTTTGAGCCTGGCTCAATTATTCAGTTACAAGCAAAAGATTATTCTAATAATCGTTGGGTTAACATAGCGTTACCTTATACTACAACCGGCATATATGACTCTAATGGGGGAGGAGATATAATAGTGACAAATTTAGATTTTCCTTCATCTCGCTTCAGACTTGTTGGTGTTTCAGGAACTACACTGGCTACAACAGGGAAATTTGAAGAACTATGGGTAAAAATAAAAAGGGCAAATGAAAACTTTTATAATGGAGCTTGTATACCTTCTGATAAAGATAAAGATCAAATACCAAATTATCTAGATCTCGATAGTGATAATGATGGGATATATGATATCGTAGAAGCAGGAACAATCTTATTAGATGTTGATAAAGATGGTAGGGTAGACAATAATTTAGATAATGATTCAGATGGAGTTTCGGATATAGTTGAGGGAATAAATGGCCCCGATAAAGGAACAACACCAAGACAAACAACTTCTGGAATAGATGATTATTTGAATTCAGATAGTGATAATGACGGCTGTTCTGATGCTAACGAAGCATATGATAATAAAAATATTGACGGAGTTGGAGAAATTTACTATAACCCTAATAATCTCTTAGAACCTCTTACACTAGTTTCTGGAGCAATTACAGCTTCAGGTAAAGTAGTCGAGGCTCCTTATAATTTGGGAGATGTAGCAAAAGTTATTGATAAAAACTTTTCTTCATCAATTTGCTTTAGTCCACCTGATTATTATCCTACGTTGTTTACAGGAAAAACAGTTGTTAACGGTAAGACTGCCAAAATAGACTTTATCATTTTTGTTGCAGAAGCCAATGGTGAGGATGCAAATGGTCTGAACCCTGTAGAGGTCAGGATTGCAGATAGTGATAGGTTTAGTTTTGAGTTTGACAAAAACTTGACAACATTAAATGGGACAAAAATTAACAATTCGGATTGGAGTTACAGAAAAGAATCGGGATTACATAAGTTTATATACAAAGGAAATGGCGAGGTGTTTTTAGGAAATGCGTTTTCTAGAATAGGTGTAAATGCAACATTTCATTCACCAGAGAATGCTTTAGGACAAGTGCCTCTAAAGGTGACTGTGAAATCAGATTCTGGAGGACAGGTAAACACCAGGAATGATAATGATCAAGATATAATAGAATATAATAATAAGAATTAAAGAGTTAATAATTAGTAATCAACAAGTAATGGGGGAGATTGATAACAGTTTACTGGATAATTATTAGCATTTAAAATAGGTAGGTTTAGTTTAATAATTTTAAAATGTTTTCGTATGATAAGAAAAATTACTTTTTTAATAACATTTTTGTGCTGTGTCCAAATAGGATATGGCCAGTCCGTTAATTTAACGGATGCATCAATTAGCCCTGCGCCATTGCCGTCTGTTCAGGTAAATGGTAGTGGACAAGCTAGTTTTAGATTGCAAGAGACTTCAGGAAGTCCTGTTACCTCTCCTGTTTTTGGGAGTCAACCGAATGTAACGATTACGGTAGATTTAGGAGATTGGATAGATCTTCCAAATGGAATTGCGTCTTTAAGTACTATTACAATTGTAGATGCAGGATCAGGGGATGATAGAAGTTCTATTTTTACAAGAAGTTACGATGAAACAAGTCGTATTTTAAAGTTTGAACAAACAGGTGAAGATATTCCTGATGATGCTAATATACTTTTTACCTTTCCTATAAAAGTAATTCAAAACTCAAGTGAAGCTGAAGCAAACAATGGATTTAATGCTAATATTGCTGCTCTTGGTTCTGATACAAATGCAGAGGGGAATGCTGCCTTTTTTACTTGGACAACGAATACAACTACAGCAGTTAACGATTTTAATAATACTTATGCGGGCAATGCAGTTAGTGGAAATGTATTGACGAATGATTATGATTTAGAGGGAGATACACAGTTGGCAACAGAGCAGGCAAGTGGTACAACTTCTAATGGGGGAGCATTCACAGTTCTTGCTAATGGTAATTATACCTATACTCCAGCAAGTGATTTTGTAGGAGAAGATAGTTTCACCTATCAGGTTTGTGACAATGTTAATCCAGCAGCATGTGATTCAGCTATTGTATTTATTGAAGTACTATCAAATGGTTCTGTAGCAAATGAAGCACCTATTGCAAATGCCGATACAGCAATAACAGAAGGTGGAGTACCTGTAAAGATTAATGTACTAAGTAATGATTTTGATCCAGATGGAGATACATTAAAAATTACTTCAAATACCAATCCTAGCAATGGGGCATTGACCTTGAATCCAGATGGTACATTTACCTATGAACCAGCATCTGATTTTATTGGGACTGATAGTTTTACGTATACTGTCTGTGACGATGCAGACCCTACGCCTTTGTGTGATACAGCCACAGTAGAAATTAATGTTAATCCAGATACAGGGAATATTACAGTAGCGAATGATGATGCATTCACTACAACACCAGGTACAGTATTAACAGGAGGAGATTTGTTAGCAAATGATTTTGATCCAGAAGGAGATAAACAAGAAATTACTTCAAATACCAATCCTAGCAATGGGGCATTGACCTTGAATCCAGATGGTACATTTACCTATGAACCAGCATCTGATTTTATTGGGACTGATAGTTTTACCTATACTGTTTGTGATAAGAATGCTTCACCTGCGTGTGATACAGCTACAGTAATAATTACAGTAGGAGGCGTAGCAAATACAACTGTTGCGGTTAATGATATAGTTAATACATATGAAAATATAGCAGTTAGTGGAAATGTATTGACGAATGATTATGATTTAGAAGGAGATACACAGTTGGCAACAGAACAGACTAGTGGTACAACTTCTAATGGGGGGACATTCACAGTTCTTGCTAATGGTAATTATACCTATACTCCAGCAAGTGATTTTGTAGGAGAAGATAGTTTTACCTATCAGGTTTGTGATAATGGAACGCCTAAAGCATGTGATGAAGGCCAAGTATTTATAGAGGTGTTAGATTCTGGTACAGCGGCAAACGAAGCACCTATTGCAAATGCCGATACAGCAATAACAGAAGGTGGAGTACCTGTAAAGATAAATGTACTAAGTAATGATTTTGATCCAGATGGAGATACATTAAAAATTACTTCAAATACCAATCCTAGCAATGGGGCATTGACCTTGAATCCAGATGGTACATTTACCTATGAACCAGCATCTGATTTTATTGGGAAGGATAGTTTTACGTATACTGTTTGTGACGATGCAGATCCTACACCTTTATGTGATACAGCCACAGTAGAAATTAATGTTAATCCAGATACAGGGAATATTACAGTAGCGAATGATGATGCATTCACTACAACACCAGGTACAGTATTAACAGGAGGAGATTTGTTAGCAAATGATTTTGATCCAGAAGGGGATAAACAAGAAATCACTTCAAATACAAATCCAAGTAATGGTACATTAAACTTAAATCCAGATGGTACGTTTACTTACGAACCAGCATCTGATTTTATTGGGACTGATAGTTTTACCTATACTGTTTGTGATAAGAATGCTTCGCCTGCGTGTGATATAGCTACAGTAATAATTACAGTAGGAGGCGTAGCAAATACAACTGTTGCGGTTAATGATATAGTTAATACATATGAAAATATAGCAGTTAGTGGAAATGTATTGACGAATGATTATGATTTAGAGGGAGATACACAGTTGGCAACAGAACAGACTAGTGGTACAACTTCTAATGGGGGAGCATTCACAGTTCTTGCTAATGGTAATTATACCTATACTCCAGCAAGTGATTTTGTAGGAGAAGATAGTTTTACCTATCAGGTTTGTGATAATGGAACGCCTAAAGCATGTGATGAAGGCCAAGTATTTATTGAAGTACTATCAAATGGTTCTGTAGCAAATGAAGCGCCTATTGCAAATGCAGATACAGCAATAACAGAAGGTGGAGTACCTGTAAAGATTAATGTACTAAGTAATGATTTTGATCCAGATGGGGATACATTAAAAATTACTTCAAATACGAATCCTAGTAATGGGGCATTGACCTTGAATTCAGATGGTACATTTACCTATGAACCAGCATCTGATTTTATTGGGAAGGATAGTTTTACGTATACTGTTTGTGATGATGCAGATCCTACACCTTTATGTGATACAGCCACAGTGGAAATTAATGTTAATCCAGATACAGGGAATATTACAGTAGCGAATGATGATGCATTTACTACAACACCAGGTACAGTATTAACAGGAGGAGATTTGTTAGCAAATGATTTTGATCCAGAAGGAGATAAACAAGAAATTACTTCAAATACAAATCCAAGTAATGGTACATTAAACTTAAATCCAGATGGTACATTTACCTATGAACCAGCATCTGATTTTATTGGGACTGATAGTTTTACCTATACTGTTTGTGATAAGAATGCTTCACCTGCGTGTGATACAGCTACAGTAATAATTACAGTAGGAGGCGTAGCAAATACAACTGTTGCGGTTAATGATATAGTTAATACATATGAAAATATAGCAGTTAGTGGAAATGTATTGACGAATGATTATGATTTAGAGGGAGATACACAGTTGGCAACAGAACAGACTAGTGGTACAACTTCTAATGGGGGGACATTCATAGTTCTTGCTAATGGTAATTATACTTATACTCCAGCAAGTGATTTTGTAGGAGAAGATAGTTTTACCTATCAGGTTTGTGATAATGGAACGCCTAAAGCATGTGATGAAGGCCAAGTATTTATAGAGGTATTAGATTCTGGTACAGCGGCAAACGAAGCACCTATTGCAAATGCCGATACAGCAATAACAGAAGGTGGAGTACCTGTAAAGATTAATGTACTAAGTAATGATTTTGATCCAGATGGGGATACATTAAAAATTACTTCAAATACGAATCCTAGCAATGGGGCATTGACCTTGAATTCAGATGGTACATTTACCTATGAACCAGCACCTGATTTTATTGGGAAGGATAGTTTTACGTATACTGTTTGTGATGATGCAGATCCTACACCTTTATGTGATACAGCCACAGTAGAAATTAATGTTAATCCAGATACAGGGAATATTACAGTAGCGAATGATGATGCATTTACTACAACACCAGGTACAGTATTAACAGGAGGAGATTTGTTAGCAAATGATTTTGATCCAGAAGGGGATAAACAAGAAATTACTTCAAATACAAATCCAAGTAATGGTACATTAAACTTAAATCCAGATGGTACGTTTACCTACGAACCAGCATCTGATTTTATTGGGACTGATAGTTTTACCTATACTGTTTGTGACAAGAATGCTTCGCCTGCGTGTGATACAGCTACAGTAATAATTACAGTAGGAGGCGTAGCAAATACAACTGTTGCGGTTAACGATATAGTGAATACTAATAAAGGTACAACTGTTAGTGGAAATGTATTGACGAATGATTATGATTTAGAGGGAGATACACAGTTGGCAACAGAGCAGGCAAGTGGTACAACTTCTAATGGGGGAGCATTCACAGTTTTTGCTAATGGTAATTATACCTATACTCCAGCAAGTGATTTTGTAGGAGAAGATAGTTTTACTTATGAGGTTTGTGACGATGGAACGCCTAAAGCATGTGATACTGCAATCGTATTTATTGAAGTATTACCGGATGCAACTTCATCAAATAATGCTCCTATTGCGAATGCAGATACAGCAATAACAGAGGAAGGAGTACCCGTAAAAATTAATGTATTAAGTAATGATTTTGATCCAGATGGAGATGCGTTAAAGATCACTTCGAACACAAACCCTAGTAGTGGAACGTTGACATTGAATTCAGATGGTACATTTACCTATGAACCAGTACCTGACTTTACAGGAACGGTTAGCTTTACGTATACTGTTTGTGATGATGCGGATCCTACACCATTATGTGATACAGCTACGGTAGAAATCCAAGTTAATCAAGAGTCTGGGAATATTACGGTAGCGAATGACGATGCTTTTGTTACTACTGCTGACATCGCAAATAATAATATTGCAGGGAATGTGTTGGCTAATGATTTTGATCCCGAAGGACATGACCAAACAGTAGAATTAAATACAGATCCTAGTAATGGTACATTAACTATAAAATCAGACGGGACATTTAATTACCAACCAAAGCCAGGGTTTAGTGGTCAAGATAGTTTCACTTATCAAATATGCGATAGCGGTACACCTAAAGCATGTGATACTGCTACAGTAATTATTTTGGTTAAGAAATTTATGGCTCCAGATTATACAATTTCTGTAATCACAAGAGAAACAAATATTGTAGGAGCTGGAGGCGACATTGATTTTGTAATATTTATCGGTGAAGGAAATGGATTTGATTCAAATGGTTTGAATAAGGTTGAATTCAGAATTTCAGATAGTCAAAACTTTCAATTTACATATGAAGATTCATTAACCGAGTTAAATGGTCAGACTGTTTCTAACGCTGATTGGGAACATGTATTAGAAGGTAGCCTTCATAAGTTTACATACATCGGAAACGGAGAAATATTTGCTGGAAATACATTCTCAAGAATTGGAGTTAAGGCAAAATTTGTTTCTCCAGCTAACTCAAGAGGAGAAAGACCATTAAAAGCTACAATTAGAGGTAACTCAGGTGGTCAGGTTAATAGGAGTAATGATAATGACTCTGATACTATAAAGTATAGTAATAAAGAATAAATCTTTTAAAATGTTAGCACTGGTTGTAAGCTCTCTGGTGCTAACATTATAATATAAAATGAAGTATAATATGCTTCTTTTAATTTTAAAGGATTTTAGTATATAAAAAATAATAAAAATAAACATAATGAATATATGGGGGGGATAATTAAATTATGTGCTTTTTTGTTTCTAATATTTTCTCAAGTTGGTTTCTCGCAATCAATAAGTTTGCAGGATGGTTTTATTACCCCTGCTCCATTGGGAACGGTTGAGAACTTAGGACAAGGAGTAGCAAGTTTTAGAATTCAGGAAATGTCAGGAACAGACATTGAAGCGTCTGTATTTGGAGGTCAACCAAATGTTAAAGTAGTTCTTGACCTAGGAGATTATATTACTTTAAATGGTGTAATAGGAGATATTACTGGTACTTCGAACGGAGTAAACGTAGTTTCATTATTTGATATTGAATTTAATACTACAGATAATATAATTACATTTCGACAGAAGGAAGTGATTCCAGCAGATTTCTTAGGAGAAATAAGTTTTCCGGTAAAAGTGACTCAAAACTCTTCAAGAGCTGAGAGTTTAAATGGTTTTAATGCCAATATATCAGCGTTAGGAACAGATACTAATGCAGATGGAAATACAAGTTTCTTTACATACACATCAGAATCTTCATTAGAAGTGATTAAATCTGTTGTAAACGTGCCTTCAGAGTTTTCGGTTGGTACAGTTATTAATTATGAGATAGAAGTTACTAACTCAGGAGATGAAATCATATCTAATATAGAAATAACAGATCCAGGAGCAACAATAACATCAGGGAATCCAATAGCAAGCTTATTTCCTGGAAAATCTTCAATTGTTAATGCCAGTTATACTTTGACACAAGCAGATATTGACAAAGGAAGCTATAGAAATACGGCAAGAGCCATAGGAGATAGCCTTGGAGGTGAAGATAATGTGATGGCGATATCAGATGCAGGAACAGATGTAAATGGAAATGAGATTGTAGATCCATTAAATGTAGATGGACCTGATTCAGATACCGATACAACAAATGATCCAACGGATCTTGATTTATCAAAAGATCAAAATCCTGCTATGACATTAATTAAAAGTATTACATCTAATGGACCGTATACTGTAGGTTCTAAACTAACTTATGAGTTAGTAGTAACCAATACAGGTATGGTTACTTTAAGTAATATTGAAGTTACTGATCCAGGAGCAACAATAACATCTGGAAATCCAATTGCTAGTTTAGCACCAGGAGAATCTGTAGTAGTTGAAGCGAGCTATACATTGTCTCAAGAAGATGTTGATAAAGGTAGTTATAGCAATTCTGCAACGGTTATAGGAGATAGTACAACTGGAGTAGACGACGTTATTGTGGTTTCTGATGCAGGAACAGATGAAAACGGGAATGAAATTATCGATCCGCTAAATGTAGACGGACCTGATGCTGATAATGATCCTACAAATGATGCTACAATTATTAATATTACCAATGAGAGTGTATCAAGTATGACTTTAATAAAAAGCATTAGTTCAAGTGGGCCTTATGTTTCTGGTTCTACGATTACATATGATTTGGTAGTTACTAATACTGGTACAGTTACTTTAAGTAATATTGAAGTTGAAGATCCAGGGGCTACTATAATTTCAGGAAATCCAATAGCTATTTTAGCTCCAGGTGATTCAGTAGTAGTAACTGCGGCCTATACAATTACTCAGGCTGATCTGGATAGCGGAAAATATAGTAATTCTGCAACAGCTACAGGAGATAGTACAACTGGAGTAGATGACGTTACTGTGATTTCTGATGCAGGAACAGATGAGAACGGAAATGAGATTGAAAATCCTTTAGAAGTTGATGGTCCTGATACTGATAATGATCCAACCAATGACGCAACTGTTTTAAATTTAGGTGGAGCTATGACTTTGATTAAAAGTGTTACCTCTACTGGCCCATATTCGTTAGGTGATACCTTAACTTATGAATTGGTGGTTACTAATATAGGAAATGTTGTGTTATCTAATATAGAAGTAATAGATGATGGAGCTACCATAACCTCTGGAAATCCTATAGCAAACTTAGCTCCGGGTGAATCACTTGTTGTAACAGCTATGTATGTGATTACTCAGTTAGATGTTGATAACGGAAGTTATAGTAATTCAGCCACTGCCATTGGAGATAGTACTAATGGAACAGACGACATAACTGTAATTTCAGATGCTGGTACAGATGAACAAGGAAATGTTATTCCTGATCCATTAAAAATTGACGGTCCAGATACTGATGATGATCCAACAAATGATGCGACAATTATCGATCTCTCATCCAACGGAGGAGTAAATGATTCAAGTATGACTCTCATTAAAAGTGTAACTTCTGTGGGGCCATATGGTGTTGGTTCATTAATTAAATACGAGTTAGTTGTAACTAATACTGGAGACACGGTTCTTTCTAATATTGAGATAGAGGATCCAGGAGCGACGATAATCTCAGGTAACCCTATTGCAAGTTTAGCTCCAGGTGCTTCAGCTACAGTGAAAGCTCAATACGCCGTAAATGAAATAAATATTTATAATGGAAGTTATAGTAATTCAGCTACAGCTACAGGAGATAGTCCAGAAGGAATAGATGATGTCACGGTGGTTTCAGATGCTGGGACAGATGAATTTGGAGAAATTATAGAAGATCCGTTAACAGAAGAAAGTGATATAAACCCTGATGGTGATCCTACAAATGATGTAACTCATCTAATATTAGATTCGTGTATAAAAATTTATAACGAGTTTAGTCCGAATGGAGATGGTGTTAACGAATATTTTAAAATAGAATGTATTAGAGATTATCCTGAAAATGTAGTTGAGATTTTCAACAGATGGGGTAACCTCGTATATAGTATTGAAGGATACAATAATTCTACAATTTTATTCGCTGGGAAATCTAAAGGAAGAGTAAATGTAAGAGTAGATGAGGAGTTGCCAACGGGAACATATTTTTATATGATTGATTTAGGTAACGGAAGTGATGTGTTAAAAGGTTGGTTATATCTTAACAGATAAATTTACCTAGTTGTGAAATTTTCAAAATAGATTGAAAAAATGAAGATAATAATAAGATTATATTTTTTTCTTACAATAATAGGTCTTGTTGAGCTTTGTGCTCAACAAGATCCTCATTATACTCAGTATATGTTTAATACAATGAGTGTAAACCCTGCTTATGCAGGTTCAAGAGGACATGGAGTGATTACAGCGCTTGGTAGGTCACAGTGGGTCGGTTTTAATGGGGCTCCGGATACTCAAAATTTAAGTTTTGACACACCCCTAGGTTACTCAGGTCTTGGTTTAGGTATTAATTTGTTAAATGATAAAATAGGGCCTTCAGATGAATTTTATTTTGATGTAAATGGTTCATATAATATTGAAACAGGTCAGCAAGGTAATCTTGCTTTTGGATTAAGGCTTGGTGGTAGAATTTTAAATATCGATTGGTCAAAAGGTCAAGTAGATGAAAATGAGCCAATTTTTGCCAATAATATTAGTGGTAGATTTTTACCAACAGTAGGAGCTGGAGTTTACTATCATGAACCAAAATGGTATGTAGGATTATCTGTTCCTAACTTTTTAAAGTCTGAACACTATGATGGCAACCTACAATCGCTCCAAACGACAGCAGTAGAGAGAATGCATTTCTACTTTATCGGAGGGTATGTGTTTGATGTAACGGAAAGTATTAGGTTAAAACCAGCAACTCTTTTAAAAGCCGTATCAGGAGCTCCATTATCTTTGGATATATCAGTTACAGCAATGTTTAATCAAAAGTTTAGAGCTGGGCTCGCATGGAGATGGGATGACTCGATAAGTGCTTTGTTAGGATTTCAAGTAAGCAAATCATTTTTAATTGGGTATGCATATGATCTTACTACTTCTAATTATAACGTAACCAATTCTGGAACACATGAAATTATGATACGTTATGATATTTTTAAAGATTTAACGTATAGATCACCAAGATTTTTCTAATAGAACTATTTATGAAAATAAAAATAAGACAAGGCAAAGAATTATTTTTTCTTTGTTTATTTGTGGGTAGTATTAATTTTTACGCACAAAGTAGGAGGGTAGCAGATAGGTATTTTGATGAGTTTTCTTATGTTCGATCAGCTGAGTTATACAAAGAAATATATAATAAAAAAGGTGATGATTCAAAGCACTTATTGTCTAGATTAGCAGATTCATATTATAACAATGCAGATGTTACAGAGGCTGAGATTTGGTATACTAAACTTGTTAATAAGTATAAAAAAGATTTGTCTGAAGATTATCTGTTTAAATACGCTCAAGTATTAAGAAGTGTAGGGAACTATACAAAGTCTGATTCCATTTTGGCATCTTTAAGCTCTTTATCTGAAGATATTACAAAAAGTGGAATGAAAAGCTCTGATTATATCCTTGAACACTCTAAGATGAAAGAGAAGCGAATTAGTATAAATAATTTGTCTGTAAATTCTGAGTATTCTGATTATGGTGGTTTTATTTTAGATGGAAATGCCTATTTTACTTCCTCTGCTTTACAAGCAAAGAAGAAGCAGAAGATTTATGCTTGGAATAAAGAACCTTTTTTAAATATTTTTAAAGCAAAGACAGGAGTACAATCTTTAGAATGGAGTAAAAATGATACAATTTTAACTTTAAGTAAAGCTGAAATACTTAATTATCCGGTCACTACGGATTATCATGAAGGGAAGCCTATTTTTTCTAAAGATGGAAAAACGATGTACTTTACAAGAAATAATTATGATGGTAAAAGAGTTAGAAAGGATAAAAAGAGAACTGTGAACCTAAAAGTTTATAAGGCTTCTTTTATCAATGGTGTATGGACTAATGTTGTTGAGTTACCCTTTAATAGCGATTCATATTCTGTTGGACATCCAGCATTAAGTCCAGATGAAAAAGTATTGTATTTTACTTCTAATATGCCTGGAGGACATGGTATGACAGATTTGTACATGGTAGAAATTTATGCGGAAGATAACTATGGGGTTCCCGTTAATTTAGGTAGTAAAATTAATACTCGTGGTAGGGATGAATTTCCCTTTGTAGGAAAAGATGGCACCTTTTATTTCTCTTCTGATGGTCATACAGGTTTAGGATTGTTGGATATTTTTCAAACAAAAATAGGAGAAGGGGTTGATAATAAAGATACTGTTGTAAATTTAGGAAAGCCTTTAAATAGTAAAAAAGATGATTTTGCATTTTTTATAAATGACGAAGGTAAGTATGGATTCTTTTCTTCCAACAGAGATAAAGGAAAAGGAAGTGATGATATATATAGTTTTTTTATTTATGCACCACCGCCAGCATGTAATACTGTAATTAGAGGACATATCGTCGATTCAAATTCAAAAGAGAATATCGCTTTTGCTACAGTCTCTTTACTAAATCAAAAAGGAGAAATTATTGAAGAGGTTCTTTCTAATTCAGAAGGAAAATACAGTTTGGATAATGTTCCATGTAACACTAATTATAAGATAACTGCTAAAAAGTTTGATTATGAGCCTTCAAAACGAGATTTAAAGTTAACTTCGGATAAAATAGAAAGCTTTAATGTTGTTTTAGATAGGTTGGTTGTTGGAGATAGAATAGAGTTAAAACCTATTTATTTTGATTTAGATAAATATAAAATTCGTGAGGATGCAAAATACGAATTAGAGAAACTTTATCGAGTTATGAAAAATCATCCCAAACTGGTGATAAAAATAGAATCGCATACAGATAGTAGGGGTAGTGCTGCTTATAACTTAAAGTTATCTCAAAATAGAGCAAGCTCAACTAGAAATTATCTTGTTAAAAGAGGTGTTTCTTCAGAAAGAATAAGAAGCGCCAAAGGGTTTGGAGAATCTAAATTATTGAATAACTGCAACGATAAGAATCAAAGTAAGTGTTCTGAGGAGGAACATCAGTTAAATAGAAGATCTTATTTTATAATCGTTGAAGGAAAAGAATCAATTATAGATAGGGCAGAAAGAGAAAGACAAAAAGCAATAAAAGAAATTGAAAAAAGAAGATCTAAAATCAAAAAATTAAGAGGGAACATGTAGTTTTCTCTTGTGAAAGAATAACATTGGTCAATGTACCTCCATTATCCTTGAAAGTCGTTTGTTTACTCAAACGACTTTTTTGTTTTTTAAATGGATTAATTCTAGATAATTTATTTTATTTGTCCTATTGGTTGTTTCAATTTTATAGTTAAAAGTCAGTGTTTTATTTTGTATAATTATAATAGATTCCATTTTTAAAATGCTATTCTCAATGCAATTTTAATAAGAACACATCGAAACCTATTCAATAATAAGATTTGTTTTATAAAAGGAACTGTTAAAGCGTTGAATTTAGCTATATATCTTCATGTTTTAAAATCACTAAACATCTTATGTTAAATTAATGTTACCAAAACGTTGCTTGAGTGTGAAATATATAGTATATTTGTTTAACTAGATGTTAATCAATAAAAATATATGATATGAAAAAAGTGGTATTTTATGCTTTTCTTCTATTTGTTTTTTCTTTACAGGCTCAAACGGAACCTAAATATGAGAGTGTTGGAGACCTTGTAGAAGTTACCTATTTCTATAAAGATGGAACAGTTAGAGAGAAAGGTTTTTTTAAAAATAAAAAATTAGAAGGGACTTGGCTCAGTTTTGACGAAAGAGGCAATAAGACAGCAATCGCGCATTACAAAAATGGAAAAAAAATCGGAAAATGGTTTTTATGGCACAAGGATGGATTGAGAGAAGTGAATTACAAAAATAATATGGTAGCTAGCGTGCAAAATTGGAGAGAAGAAACTAAAATAGCAATTAAGTAGAAGTTTTTCTTTATTTTCTTCCAAAATCTGCGGGTATTTCACCCCAAGCCTTTGTTTCCCATTTTAAAATAGGGTTTTTAAAACTGTTATTTTGAAGCCATATTTCAGCTCTTTTTATTAATTCCAATAAATCCTTATTCGAATTATCAAAAAGAATGTTCGTTTTGCATTTTTTCTGCTTGATCCAGCTAATTGCTATTTTTGAGTCAGAGTAAATAGGAGTGTTAAACATTTTTCTTTGCTTTAAAAAAGCAATTCCATGGACCAATGCTAAAAACTCCCCAATATTGTTAGTACCTTTCTTAAACGGTCCTTTTAAAAAAAGTTGATTTTTATTGTGTGTTAAAACGCCTCTATACTCCATAATTCCAGGGTTTCCAGAGCAAGCAGCATCTACTGAAATACTTTCCAAAACCGGAGAACCAAACTTTTTTTTCTCAGACTCAGATAGTGTTTTGGTGTTTGTTTTTAAACCTTTATAGTCATCATATGTTTTTTTAAAAGCTTCTTCAGCTTCTTTCTTAGTGGAGAATGACTTATATTGTGCCCCTTGAAAGCCTGTTATTTGTTGTTTACACGCAATCCAAGTATTGAAAACACCTGATTGTTTTCCTTTCCAAACAACATAATATTTTTTTTTACTATTCATTTCCTAGTAATATATTTTTAATAATTTTAGGAAAATATTTATATTCCAAAAGATGTACTTTGTTGGCAATCTGTTCAGGTGTGTCATTTGGTAGAATTTCTGTTTTCGCTTGAAATATAGTAGCCCCTTCGTCGTAATTTTCATTAACATAATGAATAGTGATTCCGGTTTCTTTTTCATTATGTTCTTTAACAGCTTTATGAACATTCATTCCATACATTCCCTTGCCACCAAATTTAGGTAATAAAGCAGGGTGAATGTTAATAATCCTATTTGGAAAAGCGTCAATAATATTAATTGGCATTTTCCATAGAAAGCCCGCAAGAATTATAAAGTCCGCTTTCGCTAGCAGAAACTTCATAACAACATCATTTTCATAAAAGTCATTCTTACTAAATAAAGAAGCTTCAATTTTTAAACGTTTACATCTTTCAAATACTTTTGCTTTTTTGTTGTTGGAAAGAACATGAGTTACTAAAATTTCTCTCGAATTTTTAAAGTAATTAATTATGTTCTCAGCGTTACTTCCTGATCCTGAGGAAAAAATAACGATTCGTTTCATGTTTTATGACTTTACTTTACAAATGCAAAAAAAAGAATAATTATCAATAAACACAGCTTATAGAATAAAATATTCCGGTATTTTTTTTATTTTAGTCAACACATTTTTGAGGAAAAATTAGAATTAAAACTTAAGATTTGTATTTTTGCCACGATTTTAAATTTTAAAACTTATAAAATTATGTCAGACATTTCATCAAGAGTAAAAGCAATTATCGTAGACAAATTAGGTGTAGACGATAGTGAAGTAACATTTGAAGCGAGCTTCACAAATGACTTAGGAGCTGACTCGTTAGATACAGTTGAGTTAATCATGGAGTTCGAAAAAGAATTTGATATTCAAATACCGGATGATCAGGCTGAAAATATTGCTACCGTTGGACAAGCGATAACTTATATAGAGCGTAATAATTCTGAAGCTGGAGAAGAAATGTCACAGCTTCATACTGTAGTAAGTGGTGATACTTTGAGTAAAATTGCTAAGAAGTTTTATGGTGATGCAATGAAATATTCAGTGATTTTTGAGGCTAACAAACCTATGTTGACAGACCCAGATAAGATTTTACCTGGTCAAGTCTTGAAAATACCATCATTAAAAAAAGAAGATACGAAAAATTAAAAAGTATATGCAATTAAAGCGAGTTGTAGTAACTGGACTTGGCGCATTAACGCCTATAGGAAACAATAAAGATGAGTATTGGAAAAACTTGGTTAACGGAGTTAGCGGAGCAGCGCCTATAACATATTTTGATGCTGCCAAGTTCAAGACTCGTTTTGCATGTGAGCTTAAAAACTTCAATGTGAATGACTTCATTCACAGAAAAGAATCACGTAGAATGGATAAATTCACACAGTATGCTATGGTTGCTTCAGACGAAGCAATTGCGGATGCTCGAATTAATCTAGACGAGGTGAATAAACTAAGGGTTGGAGTTATTTGGGGAGCTGGTATTGGCGGGCTTGAAACTTTTCAAGATGAAGTTTTAAGTTATGCAAAAGGAGATGGTACTCCTAAATTTAATCCATTCTTTATTCCTAAAATGATAGCAGATATTGCGCCTGGTAATATTTCTATAAAAAATGGTTTTATGGGGCCAAACTATACTACTGTTTCTGCCTGTGCTTCTTCAGCAAATGCTATGATTGATGCATTGAATTATATTAGGTTAGGACATTGCGATGTGGTAGTAACAGGAGGTAGTGAAGCAGCAGTAACAATTGCAGGTATGGGAGGGTTTAATGCAATGCATGCTCTATCCACAAGAAACGATGATCCCGAAAGTGCCTCAAGACCTTTTGATGCAGAGCGCGATGGGTTTGTTTTAGGAGAAGGAGCCGGAGCAATTGTATTAGAAGAATATGAACATGCGGTCGCAAGAGGAGCAAAAATATATGCTGAAGTCGTTGGAGGAGGATTGTCTTCTGACGCGCATCACATGACAGCGCCTCATCCTGAGGGTATCGGAGTTATTGCTGTTATGAAAAACTGCCTTGAGAATGCAGGTTTAAAACCAGAGGAAGTCGACCATATTAATACACATGGTACATCAACACCGTTAGGTGACGTGGCAGAGCTAAAGGCTATTTCAGAGGTTTTTGGCGAACATGCAAAAAATATCAATATCAATTCAACTAAATCAATGACAGGTCATTTATTAGGTGCTGCTGGTGCTATTGAGGCAATAGCGTCTATATTAGCTATGGAGCACGGTGTAATTCCGCCAACTATTAATCATTCAGTAGTTGATGAAAATATAAATCCAAACCTCAATTTGACACTTAATAAAGCACAAAAGAGAGATGTCAAAGTAGCAGTGAGTAATACTTTTGGCTTTGGTGGGCATAATGCCTGTGTAGCGTTTAAAAAAATAGTGTAGTTAATATGAATTTTCTTCGTAGAATAGTTAAGCCCCAAAATAAAGAGGACGTAAACTTTTACTACGAACTAAAAGAGCTGTTGAACTTTAAACCAATAAAATTAACACATTATAAAAAAGCATTTACTCATAGGTCACTAAAATTAGTCGATAGAAAAGGTAATCCGGTAAATTATGAACGATTAGAATTTTTAGGTGATGCGATACTAGGATCTGTAATAGCTTCTTACTTATATAAGAAAGTCCCTGAAGGGGATGAAGGCTATTTAACACAAATGAGATCCAAAGTGGTGAGTCGAGAGCACTTGAATGCATTAGGGAAAGATCTGGAACTTTTAAAGTTTGTAAAGAGTAATGTTGCTAATAATCAGATAAGTGAAAATATCCACGGTAATATTTTTGAAGCCTTAATTGGGGCTATTTATTTAGATCGAGGTTACAATTATTGTCATCAATTCATATATGAGCAAGTAATATTACCCTATGTAGATATCAGTAAGTTAGAAGGTAAAATTTCAAGTTATAAAGGGTTCATTATAGAGTGGTGTCAAAAGAATAAGAAAAAATATAAATTCGATTCTTATGAAGACACTGGAAACCAAGATAAGAAACACTTTAGTGTACGAATAAGTATTGATGGAGTTATAGTAGCAAAAGGAAGAGCGACTTCTAAGAAGAAAGCAGAGGAAATAGCTGCCAAAAGAGTTTATTTTTCAATGCAGGATAAAATGTCAAGATCCTAATGTAATGTCGAAAACCTTTTCGTTATTTTCGTATTAAATATTATCTACTTTCACTAACTTAGCAAAAACTTAACGTTGTTTATGACAGTCTATGAGTTAGACTTTGATGATTTTTCTGCGTGTGAGTATTCATTGTTAGCAATACACACACCACTAGAAGATTATAAGCTAGCCTATCTTTTAAATAGACGACTAGATTATAAATTCAACAAAAGCGATATCAATATAGATAAGAAGAGTAAAAATGATGTTTTAACATCATTTTCTGTTTACGAATATTCTGATGGTGAGTATAATTTTTTACTTATCAAGAATACTTTAAAGAAAAAAGTAATTATTGATAATAACAGTTTGTTTAATGTTAGTCATGAAGTTCATCACCTTATTCCTGAAAGAAAAAAAGTTGATTACTTTATAAAAATAGAAGGAGATGTCGACTCTATTTACTTATCAAAATTGATACAGAAATTAAAAGAGTTTCCTCAACTGCTAACATCATACAAGATAGATATAAATTCATTAAAATCTAAAGATTTTTTAATTTTTTAGTATATGCCACATAATAAAAAAACTAAAATTGTTGCAACTTTAGGGCCTGCTACAAATACAAAGAATATTCTTGAAAAGATGGCCGAGCAAGGGGTCAATGTTTTTAGAGTTAATTTTTCACATGCTGACTACGATATTGTTAAAAAACGAATACAGCAGATAAGGCAAATAAATGAGGAAAGGGGGTATAATGTCGCTATTCTAGCAGATTTGCAAGGTCCTAAGCTTCGTGTAGGTGTTATGGAAGAAGGTGTAGAGCTAAATGCTGGTGATACCTTTGTTTTTACTACTGAGGAATGCCAAGGAAGTAAAGAAAGGGCTTACATGACATATCAAAATTTTCCAAGAGATGTAAAAGTGGGAGAAAATATTTTGGTAGACGATGGTAAATTGATGTTTGAAGTAATTTCTACGGATAAAGAAAAAAATGTTGTTACGAAAGTTATTGTTGGAGGTGTTTTAAAATCAAAAAAGGGAGTCAATTTACCTAACACAGCTATATCTCTTCCAGCTTTAACTGAAAAGGATAAAAAAGATGTTGTCTTTGCTCTTGAACAAGAGGTAGACTGGATTGCACTATCTTTTGTTAGAACGCCAGAAGATTTAAGAACATTAAGAGATTTAATTAAGCAGAAATCTAGATATAGAGTTCCTGTAATAGCAAAAATAGAAAAACCAGAAGCGGTAGAAAATATTGACGCTTTAATTCCTTATTGTGACGGCTTAATGGTAGCGAGAGGAGATTTAGGTGTTGAAGTTCCAATGCAAGATGTGCCTTTAATACAAAAAAGTTTAGTTAATAGGGCTAAACAAGCAAGGATTCCAGTTATTATTGCTACGCAAATGATGGAAACAATGATTGAAAATTCGGTACCAACAAGAGCCGAGGTTAATGATGTTGCTAACTCTATCATGGATGGTGCTGATGCCGTTATGCTTTCTGGAGAAACATCTGTAGGGAAACACCCTTTAAGGGTAATTAAAAAGATGTCTGAAATTATTGAAAGTGTTGAGTATTCACATCTTATTAAAGTTCCTCAAGAAGCGCCACATATTAGAACTAATCGTTTTATTACAAAATCCGTTTGTCATCACGCTGCTTTAATGGCTGATGATATTAAAGCAGCAGCTATCTCTACTTTAACAAATAGTGGGTACACAGCTTTTCAGATATCAGCTTGGAGACCAAAAGCTCATGTTATAGCATTCTCTTCAGAAAAAAGAATATTAGGAAAATTAAATTTGTTATGGGGAGTTAGAGCTTACTATTATGATAGAAACTTGAGTACAGATGATACCGTTGAAGATATTAATGAAATTGCTAAAGAAAAAGGATATGTAAAAACAGGTGATTTTATTATTAACCTATCTTCTATGCCAGTAGAAGCAAAAGGAATGGTCAATACATTAAGAATATCTCACATAGATTAAAAAATTAAAATTACTTCTCTTTAGTTATTTAGAGGAGTAGTTTACGAAAATTATGAGCTGTAATTTTTTATTTAAAAAGTTTAAGCGTATTTGTTCAAATGAATATTGTAATTAATCTTTCTGAATCTTGACATTTAGCGATAGCATGGTGACAAGATTTAAATGGAGGTTTAAAAAGAAACAAGCATATTATTAGCCATTTATAATGGCAAAACGAGAATTTTAAAAAGAAGCTACCTTGTATTAAATTGTGAGGTAGTTTTTTTTGAAATCTAATGAATAGATACCTCTAATATACATATATGATTAGTCCTGTCATATCAGTGAAGGAGGTGATAACATAAATAGAAGTTTTGATAAAATACCGTTTGTAGAGAAAAAAAGAAGCACAATTTGTCTAAAAGTATTTCAAGTATTATTTAATAGTTAGAAAATTTTTTTTGCAGAAAATACTGAAAATATTATGATAAATTAATTCATAAAAAACCATTATATGTTGTAAATATGCACATGATTTTAAGTGTTATTAAATACTATTTTTTCTGCAGAAGGTAAGGAGGTAGTTGTTTTTTACACCAATCTAATTTGCTTAATAAGCACCTTTACGAATATAGAAATAGCCTTAAAATTTAATTAAAAACCCTATAATTTTTGTAAAATTAAATTTTTGTCATTTAAATATGAAAAAAAAATTATACTCAATAATTGTATGGTTGCTCATCACCCTTATTTCTGGGTGTGGTGGAGATCAAGAAAACCCAAAGTCAGAAATAGCAGGGTCTTGGACAATGTTGGCTATGCGAACCAATGGAATAACAAAAAAAAGGGGAGACCTTATTAAATTCAATACTCTTTCAAAGAATATAAATTCAACATTAGAGGTAAATGAAACAGCAAAAACAGTAACCGTTTCAGGTTCTTATAATCTAGTGTTCAGATCCTCCATCCATGGAAAGCATACCTATGGAGAGTTAATAGTAAAGCAACCTCCAAGAACATCCAATAGCCTATACCATGACAATTTATTACAAATAGAAAATAGTTTGTTTAATTCGTTGAATGCACAAGGAGAACTCGTGGCAATAGGAACTCGCTTTATAGTTGAAAAATTAACTGATACCAGACTAACGCTAAGGAATATAACATACCTTCATCCGGAGAATGATGAAACTGTTATTACTGGAAATATTGAAACAGTCATGGAATTCTCTAGAAAATAAGATTAAAAATAAAAGTTACGTGAGTTGGTGATTCAAACTATCTGTTTAACAATACTTTAAGGGTTTGTTGCTAGGTAAAAGCGTAATTTACGCCGATTTTATCAAAAATTATCTCTCGTTTGATTTAATTCTATTATTATCAATTACTTAATTAAGTAGTGTCAAAAAGTATGAATAAAATGGGGACGTATTTTGTAAATATCAAAAATTGTTTTTTTAAAAATAAAAAACGATGTTGTGCAGAAAGCACAAAAGTTAAAATTGATTCGAATAATTTAAGCAATAAACTTTTTAACATAAAATTTCAGTTTGTAAATACACTGAAAGTAACTAAAAGAAGCATCATTTTTTATAAAAATCTTCATTATTTAGTTGGGTTTTTCGTAATTATTATTAGTGGCAGCTGTAGTAATAATGAAGAAAATCTAATAATAGATACAACTATCTCAGGAAGATGGAAAATGGTTGCTCTAGATACCAGAGGAAAAACCAAAGAAAAGGGTAGGCTTATCAGCTTTAAAAGTTTTTCGAAGAATATGAACTCATTATTAGAAATAGATAATGTGGCTAATACTGTTACTGTTTCTGGTTTTTATGATTTGGTGTTTAGATCATCTGCACATCCTTTGCATAGCAATAAGAAATTCAGAGTAAAGCAGCTTAAGAAAACAACCAAAAGTTTATATAAGGATAATCAATTACAAATAGAAAGTAGTTTGTTTACCACGTTAGGTTCGCAAGGAAATTATTGTCCAATTGGATCACAATTTGTAGTAGAGGAATTGACTAATAAAAGATTATTATTAAAAAATAGTACATATGTATACTCTAAAAAAGATAGTAATGTTGTTGTTGGTAAAATGGAAACTGTTATAGAATTTGTTAGATAAATATTTTAAAGTGTAGTGCTTTGTTTTTAAACCTATTGATGTTAATAGAATGTGCATATTCAATAAACAAAAACCTTTGTTTAACAGTATTTTAAGGTTGTTTTTTTTTATTTTGTTTTTAAAAAGAGTATTTTTGCCGCTATTTTTAGTAAATATTTCCCCCGGTTGGTATAATAACATAATCATCATAAGATTTCAATTTTTTTGGAAAGGCATGATTAAAAGAAAAAAAAATGTGGGAGGATTTTTTATGTGTTAAAAGGTATTTTTTAAAAGGAAAAATACATCACAACAAAGTCAATAGTTCAATTGGCGATTTCAAGTTTACATCAAAATGGTTAAGATTAGATCAAGTTACTTATCTGTTTTATAAAAACCTTAAGTACTTAATCTTTTTTATTATAAGTATTTCAAGTTACCATAATGCTTTTGCGAACGAAAGAAATATAAAATTCACTTATTTTGAGAAAAATGTTAAAGAGCCTGAATTAATAAAACGGGCCATTAAAAATTCAAGTACTGTTTTTAATTTGATAACACATGGAAAGCCAGGAGAGTTATTCATCAAAAATCAGTGGAGAAATGCAAGCGAGATAGCAGTTTGGTTAATCGAAAATGTAGATCTGACAAAACTTTGTCAGATTAATATTTTTGGCTGCGAATTTGGGAAAGGTAGAAAAGGAAAAAAAGCCATAACTTTTCTTGAAAACACACTGAATTTAGGTGTTGCAGCTTCCAATAATATCACAGGTAGCGACGGTGATTGGAATTTAGAAATAGGAAATATTGAGCTATGCATCGATAATGAAAGCTATGCTTATAATCTTCAGACATCAAGTGTTTGTTCAGCAGGGCTTGATTCAGATGGTGACGGAATTAACAATGATTGCGACTTAGATGACGATAATGATGGTATCTTAGATGTGAATGAGCTTTGTGCTCCCATTCCAGGGGCAGCAAACCCTATTTTAGGAAATGTATGCTGGAGTTTAAGAGGTTTTGATATATATACTATTGGAGGAAGCACGGATGGGTTAGGTTATAAAAAATCAGGTTTTGAAAAGGGAGCTTACAAGCAAGGTAAAAAGTTAACAGTACTTAATGGTGTAAATGACTTTAAAGCTAGTCATATTGGTGATGGTACAGCTATTTTGAGTACCGTTACATTTCCGAATGGGAGTATGAAATACCGATCAAATCATCCAGTTAATAGTAGAGCAGAGTTTAGAGATATACGTGCAGATAACTTTATATCAGGAGGTATTGGAGGTGATGGTGCTTACCTAGAATCAGAGTTAGGAGTTAAAGTGGGAGATACTTATAGTATTGAAATTGACTTTATAAAACCTGTTACCGCTTTTAGTCTAGATATTATTGACGCCTTTGATACCTATAAAGACAACCTACCAGTTCTTAAGTACCAGGTGTATGCAGATGGTAAACTCATCGCTTACTTAGAGGGAGGCGTTGTAGGAAATGATGAAACAGGGATGATTAATATTTATGATGCAGATGGCAACTTAAAAGGAGCTTTAAGAGTGGGGCAAAACATCGAAACTTCTATTGGTTTTGTCACTATTGGTTCTGTTCGTAAAGTAGTTGTTAAACACGATGTAACAAGTGGTTTTATTCGTTCAATTTCTTATGATCCTCATGGATTTGATGGTTTTGCATATAGCACTGATTTTTGTGACACAGATGAAGATGGTATTCCTAATCATTTAGATTTAGATAGTGATAATGACGGGTGTCCTGATGCTATAGAGAGTAGTGGAAATCCATACGATTTTAGTGATCTTAATTCTAATGGAAGTTTAAAGGCAATAATAAATACAAATAGTTCAAGCGCTTCTTACGGTGTACCTAATGGTATTAACTATGAAGGTGGAACTTCCTACAATGATAGTAAGGTTTCTAGTATATGTGATAGTTGTTCAAAAGAAAGCCCTTCTTATGTTGATTCCGATGGCGATGGAATAGGTGATGCCTGTGATTTAGATGATGATAATGATGGGATTTTAGATACTGATGAGTTGTGCGCAGCAATTCCTGGAGCAGCGACACCAAGTTCAGATCGTATTGCTTGGAGTGAGGGTGGCTTTGATGTTTATACTAGTGGAGGAAATACAGATGGACTAGGGTATGAAAGATCAGGTTTTGAACAAGGAGCATATTTTCAAGGGAAAAGTTTAAGAGTTTTAAACGGGGCAAATGATTATAGAGCCACTCATTTTGGTGACGGTACAGCTATTTTAAGTACAGTTACTTTTCCTAATGGTACTATGAAGTATGTATACAATCAATCGAGAAATGGAAGAGCGGAATTCAGAGATACTACAGTGAATAACTATATTTCTGGAACTGGTGGCGATGGTGCTTATATTGAATCAGAATTAGGCTTAAAAGTTGGTGACAGTTATAGCATAGAAATTAACTTTACCAAACCTGTTACTGCTTTTAGTTTAGATATTATTGATGCTTTTGATACCTATACAGATAATCATCCAGTTCTTAAGTATCAGGTATATGCTGATGGTAAATTAATAGCATATTTGGAAGGCGATGTTTTTGGAAACGATGTAACAGGAAAGGTAAATATTTATGACGCTAAAGGACGTTTAAAAGGAAACCTTAAAGCAGGACATGATATTGAAAATACTATTGGATTTGTTACGTTGTCTTCTGTTAGCAAAGTTGTTGTAAAACATGACGTTACAAGTGGTTTTATACGTTCAGTATCTCATGACCCGCATGGGTTTGATAATTTTGCCTACAGTGTTGATTTCTGCGACACAGATCATGATGGCGTACCAAATCATTTAGATTTGGATAGCGATAATGATGGTATATACGATATTACAGAAGCAGGAACTAACAGTTTAGATAATAATAATGATGGAAGAATAGATAATTTAGATAGTGCTGGTTTTGAGTATGATCGTGATAGAGACGGTTTAGCCGATATTATTGAAACAGCTCAAGGAAATGATAACGGAACAACTCCAAGAGAAACCTCATTTGGAGTACCTGATTTTTTAAGTTCTGATAGTGATGCCGATGGTTGTAGCGATGCAAATGAAGCTTACAATGACCCTTTAGCTGACGGAGATGGAAATCTGTATTACAATCCAAATAACTTCGAAGAACCTCTTATGCTAAGCGCCGGAGCAGTTACAGTTTCAGGTAAGGTTGTCGGAGCATCTTATAAAACGGGTGATGTTGCAAAGGTTATCGATAAAGATTTTTCATCTTCGATTTGTTTTTGCCCACCCGACTATTCACCTACTTTATATACGAAAAAAACAATTGTTGTTGGCAGTCGCTCAGAAATTGATTTTGTAGTGATAGTTGCAGAATCAAACCTTCAAGATGCTAATGGAATAAACCCTGTAGAGCTTCGAATTGCAAATAGCACTAGTTTTAATTTTATTTTTCAAAATGATTTAACAACACTAAATGGAGTTGAGGTTGATAATTCAAATTGGAATTATATTGGGATAGAAAACGAACTTCATAAATTTCAATTCATCGGAAATAATGGCGTGTTTCCAGGAAATACAATTTCTAAAATTGGAATTAAAGCAGAATTTATATCACCAATTAATTCAAGAGGTCAAAAACCCTTAAAAGTGACCATTAAATCAGATTCGGGTGGACAAACTAATAGAACAAATGATAATGATCAGGATATTATATATTATAACAATACTGTTTTAACAAATTAAAAATAAAACTCTGTTATATTCACAAAAACATAAGGTATCTAATTTTAGATACCTTATGTTTTTGTTATAATTCAAGTTTTTGTGAAGTAATAATAGCATCATTATTAACAAAAGGCATTGGCATCATGTTTTCATTTCTCGGAGATAAATTAAATAAAGAGGTCTTTAATAAGTCATAAGATACTTCATTTAAAGTAAGAGATGGTTTCGTGTTTTTAGGGATTTTTAATAGTAAGCTAATATCGTTTTCGAATGGTGTCATTTGATAGGTAAAAACAACTCCTTCGTTTATTTTTAAAGGTGTTTTATAGTCATGAGATACACCATTAATACAAATCCCCTCTATTTCAAATGGGGTTGAAGTATGGATTTCATATTTGTTAATCTTTCTTTGAGGTGTTATTAAAAGGCTAATTTCTCTTGTTTTTTCAAAAATAGTATCGATCAAAATAGAAACCTTTGAATTAGCTATATTTTGATATTTTTCTGGTTTATAATATTTAAAAGGGGTATTGTATTTGCTCTTCCCAGAAGATTCAGGAATATTTCCTTTAATGTAGTTTTTATTAAAAATTTGTTTTGTATAGGTATCTAAAGTATTGTTGTAGGTTGCCCAGTATGATGTTTTTGTATTAGAGTTTTCGATAAAAACTAAACTGTTTGGTTTTTTGTTGTTTACATCAAAACCACTGTTTATAAAGCTGATTATAAATAAAATAAAGGTGCTTAAACCAGCAACAACTTGCCACCTGCTTTTATAATCTTCTCTCAATAAAATAGGAATAAGCCAGCCAAATAAAAAAGTAATGAAAATAGATGAGATAAATAATGTTTTGAGTCCAAGACCAATAGGGAATAGTTTGATGAGTGGAGCTAGTATGTAAATAGAAGGTATTGAAAGTGTTGCATATATAAGTGGCTGCTGTTTGATTTTTAAAAATAGGCTAATTAATAGTATGATAATAGCAATAAGGACAGGGATGATTAAAAACGTAGCACCAGGAAGGTAGCTTGTTACTAATACATTTAATAAGATTCCAAACGTAATGGGAGCGATAAAAAGATCAGTTGGTTTAATGTACGTAAAATAGCTATATACCTTATATAAAACCCATAGGGTAAGAGCTGTAAAGGCGCACATATAGATATAGCCATTATAAGTAAAGCCATGCAACATGTCAGTGTAGCCAGGGTGAATAAATAAAAGCAATTGCCATAACAAAAAACTAATTCCTGATGAAGCAAGCAAGCTTATTAAAAAGGGAACAAACCCTAGTGCGCTATTATTTATAGAAATTATTTGCTTTCTTACTCCTAAAAAATAGGCTATTGCAAATAGAAATATAGAAAACAATAGTAATGGAAAAATCCACTTATAAGAATAAGAAATCATTTTTATAAAAGGGAAGTTGACAAAAATTAAATCTTCGTCACTATTTAAATTTGAGATATCTGAATTTGCAAAATAATTTAATGAATTCATTAAATAATCGGCTTGATGTATCAATGATTTTCTATCAAGACGCTCATAAGAATCCTGTTCGGTATGGTAATCAAAATGATCACCTATAAAGGCAAAATTAAAACCATTTATATCTTTATGTTCTCTAAATACAGTTAAATCTGTGTCATTTGGTAAGATTTTGTAAATGCTATAAAGTAAAGAGTTGGAGATTGGAAAATTAACATTTGCCTTTCTAAATTCTTCGAAAAGTTTTTTGTTTTTACCATTCGTTTCCATAAGCATAATGCTAGAACCACCACTACCTCGAGCTTCAAAATTTAAAATTAGTTTTATTTGTGATGCCCATGGATGATTATCGACAAAAGATTGAGCCCCTAGTAATCCAAGTTCTTCAGCATCTGTAAAAACAATAATAATATCATTGTTAAATTCTTTGTTTTTGGAAAGAAATGCACGTATACCTTCTAAAATTGTTACAACCCCAGAACCAGCATCACTGGCTCCTTTTGATGAGTGTGGATGTGAATCATAGTGTGTAAGTAAAAGCAATGCATTTTTTTCTGACCTACCTTTAATTTTAGTAACAATATTTTCTGTTGTAGTAGCTGCTTTCCATTTTTTATTATAAGCAACTTGACGCTTTATGGTTGGTTTAAGACCTATTTTTGTTAGTTCATTTATAATGTATTGTTGAACTTCTTTATGCTCACTACTTCCTGTAAAATGAGGTTTTTGAGAAATGTTTTTTAAATGATGTAGCGCATTGTCAATGGAAAATAGCGTTTCTTTTTTCAGTTTTTCAATATCATTATTGCTAGGAGAAGTGTCACTTAAACTCCATAAAATTGAAGTTATAATAATGATGATTGCAATAAAATTATTTGATTTTTTCATTAAATAGTTTTTGTTAGATAAAAATATTAAATTGAAAGGTAAAATTTAATGAACATCAATCTATTTTTTGGAATGGTGTTTTTAATAGGATAATTTAAAACAATTAAATATGGGAATTATTAATTTTCAGGGTAAAAGAAGCCCTGTTCAAAAGGATAATTCAGAGCCTATTTTGGTATCTGATTATATGACAACAAAGATAATTTCTTTTAAAGAAGAGCAATCGATAGAAGAAGTAATAGAAGCATTGATTAAAAACAGAATTTCAGGAGGTCCTGTTGTCAATGAAAAAAATGAGTTGATAGGAATAATTTCAGAAGGAGATTGTATGAAACAGATTTCTGAAAGTAGATATTATAATATGCCCATAGATAAAAAAAGAACCGTTGGTAAGGCAATGGTTAGAGAAGTTGAGACAATAGACGGAAATATGAATATTTTTGACGCTGCTAATAAATTTGTAGAATCAAAACTAAGGCGATTTCCGATTATAAAGGATGGTAAGTTAATAGGTCAAATAAGCCAAAAAGATGTTTTAAAAGCAGCAATAAAGCTAAAAGGAAATACTTGGAAAATAGAATGATGATTATAGTTGATAAGGTTATTCTTGTTTAACTAATAAAAACCATTCATTTTCTAATTCCAAATATCCTTGATCATACACATAAAAGTAGGTATTCCCTGCTTTTGTTGTGTATAAGGTAGTGATAAATTTAAAATCAAAACCTTTATCAAATAGTTTTCTTCTAGTTACTTTAGTTTTACCGGAAATATTAAGTTCTGTTAGGATTTTATAGTTTTTTCGTAATCTATTATTAATATTTCGAATTAAATTTTTATTACCCTTGTCCGCTTTATTATTATAGGAATTTCGACAATAATCAGTACAGAATTTTTTATCGATTCTGCCCGAAATTTTTTCACCACAATCCAAACATTTTCTATTACTCATATTCAAATTTGTTTAATGCATACCATTTCATTTCATTCCGTTCAAAGGAAATTTTTTAATAAACTTTAAGCCTATTTTTTCAAGAACTTTATTAAACCCTACATTCGCTGCTACTACAGCACCATAAATTATAAGATATTTTTTTCGAAAACCATAATCTAAGCATTTTATAGCGGATTTTGTAGCGTAATCATTGCCCCAAAATTTAGGAATCAGAGGATAGCCAATATCGACAAAATTTGTAAAACTGTTTAACTGTTTTTTGATGCCGGTATTTAGTTTTAGTTCAGACCACTCTACAAAATAGCCAGATGATTTCTCAAATAGCGCAAATCTTCCAACTTTTCGAGAGGCATATTGATCTAAGAAAAAAGTAAGTGTGTCCTCTGACTCTTTATGGGGTGAAATAGGCTTATTCCCTAAATATTTATGAACTTCTGGATTCGAATCTAGTTCAAAGATATGCGCTATATCAATCTCTTTAAATTCTCTTAGTATTAAGTTTTTAGTTTCTAAAAATAGTCCCATAACAAAATATTTAAGCGAATATACAATAAAATTAAACGACTACAAACGACTACAAACGACTACAAACGACTACAAACGTTTAATAACCGAATATAATTTTTATGTTGTTACACCTTTGCATTGTCTTTAATATTTTACTTATAAGACAAATTAAATCTTAACTGTTTAACAAAAAAATAATAATTATGAATGCACTTAAAAACAAGGTACAGTTGATTGGAAATTTAGGAACAACACCTGAAATTATTACTCTTGATGATGGAAAAAGAATAGCTAAATTCTCATTAGCAACAAATGAAACGTATAAAGATTCTTCGGGTCAAAAAGTAACAGATACACAATGGCACAATATTATAGCTTGGAATAATATTGCAAGTATTGTTGAGCAATTTTTACAAAAGGGAAGCGACGTGATTATTGAAGGAAGATTAAGATCACGATCTTTTGATGATAAAGATGGTAATAAACGATATTTTACTGAAATCGTTTGTAACGAGTTATTAATGTTAGGTCGTAAATAGTTGGGAGGATTGCTAGAAGTATCAAATGAATTATTTTTGATGTTCAAAAAATAAATGAAAAAGAAAGAAAGAGTTGTTTATGAAGACAACTCTTTTTTTGCTGTAAAATAGATGAAGTTTATTTGTTTTTTTTTAGTTTTTTCAATCGTTTGATAAATAGGGGGCTAGGTTTTAATCAGATAATAAAATTTTGAAATATCTTCATTTACTGCATAAAGACTGGGTTAGTAAGTTAAATTATTAGACAATTGAATTATATTTGCTCAATTGATAAAGGGTAAATTTGATATACTTTTTAAAAGAATAATTAATTTAAAATTTTATGAAAAGAAAATTTTTCGTGTTTTTTTTGATGTGCTATACCTCTTATGTTACATCTCAGATTGATGCAAATTCTGTATTTGTATTACCAGCTTTAAGTAACGTAGAAATGAATAGCATTACAACAATAAGTCAAGGAGGATTAGTCTACAATTCTACAGATAAAAGACTATATAAGTATACTGGTAGTGAGTGGGTTCCAATAGGTTTAGGAACTTCTTTAGGTGAAGATTTAAAGCTCATAAGAGGTAATGTAAATGAGAACGGTACAATTGCTCAGGGTACAGGATTTACTGTTAAAAAACTCACAAATTCGAGATATCAAATTGATTTTTTATCACCATTTAAAGCTATACCATCGATAACATTTACAGCAGGTGAATTAACAGCGCTTAATAGTTATGAAGATAATGTTGTGAATATTATATCCTTGTCCAATTCAAGAGCTACTGTTATTATTCACGATAACGAAGGGGAGAATAATGTAGAAGACTCTTGGTTTTCATTTATAGCTGTTGGACCTAAATAGATTTTTTATAATCGAAATATAATTGATTAAAAAAAAATACGGCTTTCATAATATTTATGATATTAACAGCCTGAGATAAATATAAATTAAGTTTTATTATTTAGGTTTAGGCAAAGTAAAATAAAAGGTAGTCCCTTTTTGATCTACTGAGTCAATCCATATTTTTCCATCGTGCATGTCTATAATTTTTTTTACAATTGAAAGCCCTACACCTGTTGAAGAATTAAGATCTTTTAAAGTTTTGAAAATTTTAAAAACTTTATCATGGTATTTTTCAGGAATACCTGGACCATTATCTTTTATGTAAAATTTCCAGCAAGTGTTTTCCTCTGTTGCACCTACGGTGACAAAACCGTTGTTTTTATCGCAATATTTTATGGCATTGCTTAGTAGATTTTGAAATAATTGATGTAATCTAAATTTATCCATTTTTATAAGCGGTAATTTAGAGTTGATATGCACGGTTACATGTTCTGGTATGTATAAAGTTTTAATCAAGTTTTCGACCAAATTTTGAATATTTATTTTTCTATTTACCGAGTTTACTTGGTCAATCCTAGCGTATTTTAATATCCCATTTATTAAGTGATCCATTTTGTCTATTTGATTGAATAACATTTGGATATTTTCCTTTATTGAATCATTTTCAGTATCTTCTGTTTCTTCTTGTATCCAGCTAGTCAATGCATTCATATTTCGTAATGGAGATTTTAGGTCATGCGAAACAACATGAGCAAAATCATCGAGTTCCTTATTGCTTCGTCGTAGATTTTTAACTAGCTCTTTATTTTTATTTCCTGTTTCAATTAATAACTTTAAGTTGGTGGCACTTTCCAGTTTTACGGCTGCAAGATTAGTAATAGTAGTTAATGTTTTAGAAAGATGATTTGAAAAGAAATTTTTATTTGAATGCTTAGAATACAGCAAACCAATAACATGTTTTTTGACAATGATTGGAATAAAAATTATCGAGCCATATGTTATATTTTCTTTTGTATACCTCTTATCGTTAACTACATCATTTATTATTAGGGTATTATTTTTTTTTATTACATCATTAGCAATTTTATTGTATACAGAGCATTCTTGTTCTTTAGGATAATTTGCTGCTTTTTTTAGTTCTTTCGTTACTGGGTCTATGAGTTGGATAGCACAATTTTCAAGGGCAAGAAGTCTAGATGTGTTCGTTACTATTTCTTTAGCTATTTCTTGTATGTCAGTTTTTCCTAAAACAGAGTACATCAATCTATTTAAAGACATGAGCAAAGACTGATTTATAAAATCTTTGGTAATGTCTTCAATGACAATTACTTTAAGGTCTTTATTGTCTGTATTAATAACTAGCGAAACTTTTGTTTTAGCCTTGAATATTTTAGCGTTCTTTGTTTTATATCTTTTAATGATAGAAAAGCTATGGGCTTTTTTATTAGCAAGCTTTTTAACATGATTATTAAATTTTCTTCGATCTTCTTCGATCAAGATATGAGTAAAAGGAAGTCCTGAGAGTTCTCCTTCTTCGTAGTTTAATAGATCTCTAAAGGTTTTGTTAGTTTTTAAAATTTTTCCATCTTCTATTAGTGCTATACCTAAGGACGAATTTTCAACAATAATGTCTAATTGTTGCTTTTGCATGTTGAAAAATTCTTGCTGTTGTTTTTGGTGTGTAATATCTCTTATAATTCCTTGTGCTAGTTTTGGCTTTTGATTGACATCAAAAATTATATTACAATTAATATCTACCCATTTTAAATTTTTATTTTTATCAAATAGGCGTATTTGAAAATTACGAAGACTTCCTACCTTTAAAAATTCATGAAACGCATCAACCATATGCTTCATGTCTTTTTCATAAATGTTGTTTTTTACGTTAAAACTTCCCTTTTTTAAAGAAGTACCAAAAAAATCGATTGCAGCATTATTCATCTGTATAACATAACCTTTAAGATCCATGAGAATATAAGGGTCAATTATCGTGCGGAATAAATTGTCAAGTTCAATTTGTTTTTCATTTACTAGTTTTAGTGTTTTTAATTTAACATTTTCTAGTTCTTGATTTTTATTTTGGAGAGCCTTCGATGCCTGTTGCAAAGCTATCTCAGTTTCTTTATGGGCAGTTTTTTCATTTTCGAGAGAAGTTTCCAATAATTGCCTCTTGTTATGACTCATGAGTGGTTAGTTAGACTTTGTAATAAAATTGTATTGTTATCAGTAAATGATAATAAATGTTTTATTAAAATAATGAAAACTAATGTATTATGCTAAAGTATTAGCTATAAATATTTTCACTGCCTAACGAAATAACTACCTAGAGCTTCATACTTAGCTGAATTCGTTTTCTGGTTAAATCTACTTCTAAAACTTTAACTTGTACTTGTTGTTGTAAGCTTACGTGGTTATTAATATCTTTTATATAGGTATTTGAAACATTTGATACGTGAACCAATCCACTCTCTTTAATACCAATATCAACAAAGCAACCAAAATTAGTAATGTTGTTTACAATTCCTGGTAAAACCATTCCTATTTTCAAATCATCGATGGTTTTGATATGTTCGTTAAAAATGAATGCTTTAGCTTTTGACCTCGGATCTAATCCTGGTTTTTCAAGTTCTTTAATAATATCCTGAAGTGTTGGTAACCCGAAAGAGTCGGTAATATATGTTTGAAGTTTAATTTGCTTTAAAATTCCTGAGTTTCCTATTAAATCATGAATGTCTTTACCAGCATCTTTTGCTATCTGCTTAACTACATCATAGCGTTCGGGATGTACGGCAGAGTTATCTAGGGGATTATTTCCGTTTTTTATACGTAAAAAACCTGCAGATTGTTCAAAAGCTTTTCCACCTAATCTAGGCACTTTTTTAATAGCAACTTTGTTGTTAAATGCTCCATTTTCATTTCGGTAGTTGACAATGTTTTCAGCCAGTTTCGGACCAATTCCAGAAACATAACTTAAAAGTGATGCACTTGCTGTGTTTACATTGACTCCAACTTTGTTTACACAATGTTCCACGATCGTATCTAACGATTGTTTTAGGCTAGATTGATCGACGTCATGCTGATATTGTCCAACACCGATAGATTTGGCGTCAATTTTAACTAATTCAGCCAAAGGGTCGGCTAAACGACGACCAATAGAAACAGCGCCTCTTACCGTAACATCATGATTTGGAAACTCATCACGCGCAATTTTTGAAGCAGAATAGATTGATGCCCCAGCTTCATTTACTACAAAAATTTCAATAGGTGATGAAAACGAAATATTTCGTACTAAGCGTTCCGTTTCTCTCGAAGCCGTTCCGTTTCCAATAGATATCGCTTCTATTTGATGTTTTTTAACTAGGTGTTCAATTGTATATGAGGCTTCTTTCGATTTATTTTGAGGTGGATGTGGGAAAATAGTGTCGTTTTCCAACAAATCACCTTGTTTATTTAAGCAAACTACTTTACATCCCGTTCGAAAACCTGGGTCAATAGCAAGTATTCGCTTTTCACCTAAGGGCGCACCCAGTAATAATTGTTGTAGATTTTTAGCAAAGACAGTGATGGCCGATTCGTCTGCTTTTGCTTTCGCAAGGTTCATTGCTTCGGTAGTTAATGAAGGAAGTAATAAACGTTTGTAAGAGTCATCAATAGCCTCTTGAATTTCAGCACCACTTTCATTATTCGATTTAATGAGTTTGTGATCAATTTTATTTAAAACATTCGTATCGTCAATTTCAATTTTGACGCGAATAAATCCTTCTTTTTCGGCTCTTAAAATAGCCAACATTCTATGAGATGGAATTCGACGTAAATTTTCCGACCAGTCAAAGTAGTCTTTGTATTTTTGAGCGTCTGCTTCGTCTTTTTTAGACTTGACAACTTTGGTGGCTATGGTTGAGTATCGTTCCAATTCTCTACGAACCATATTACGAATATCGGTACGTTCGTTAATCCATTCGGCAATAATATGACGTGCTCCCTCTAGGGCTTTATCCACTGATTCTATTTCGTTCTTCACGTATTTTGAAGCCACATGTTCTAAATTATCACTACGCTGACTCATAATGATTTTAGCTAATGGTTCTAATCCGTTTTTTCTTGCTGTTTCGGCTTTTGTTTTTCTTTTCTTTTTAAAGGGTAGATAAAGGTCTTCTAAAGTAGTTAAATTGTCTGTTCTTTCAATTTTAGCCTTTAATTCATCTGTTAGACTGCCTTGCTCATCAATTGCTTTAAAGATAGCCTTTTTTCTCTTTTCTAAAGCTTCAAATTGTTGTTTTAATTGAACAATTTGCCCTATTTCAACTTCATCTAGATTTCCTGTTTTTTCTTTTCGATATCTCGCGATGAAAGGAACAGTACAATCTTCATTTAATAGTTCAATTGTACTTTCAATTGATTTTAGAGAAACTTGAACATGTGAAGAAATATAGGTGATAAGTTGCATATAGTGTGTTTTTTAAAAAGAACTCCATGAAACCTTGGAGTAGTTGCTAAGATAATAAAGGTTTATTTTTGGCTGTTCAATTTTCTAAGGGAATATAATTGCATCTAATAATATATGAACTATCTTCAAGTATACTCTCTATTAATTTTTTAGTTTTATTTGAAAATTAGAATCAGTTTATAAGACTTTGTTTTTACTGAGTAAATTTAATTAGATAGTAACTTTTATTTAAGTTACTGTAGTATCCCTGAATAAAGAAATTTTTATATTTAAATAATGTTTCATGACTTGTGTTTGATACTTTATGTTTTTTGATTTTATCAAAGATAGTTTCAAGTCTTTCCTCTTTTTCAATATGTTCCAGATGTTTATTAAATAAGCATTCTATTTTTGTGGATTTAGTAGTGTTAAAAGAATTATATGCAAACATTGTCGGGTTAAAGTAAAACGTAACGTTACTAACACTTCCTAAGGGAATTCCTCCAAAAGCCCCCATCCCCATCATGGGTATCGCACCACCAGGACTATTACGTGTTACATAACCTCCTATGGTAAATTGATAATCATCATTATTTTTGATAATAGAGACCCCCATATTGCTTGCACTTATTTTTCTTAAAAATTTAGATGTTTTTTCAAATTCTCGAAATTTAGCGTACTCTCCGCCCGTTTGTATTATTGGAGTATTTTTGAAAGATATTTCTTCGTCTTTACTTATCGCATATTCTTGGATAAGTTCACCAGAGGAGTATTTTAAGATATGCATTTTAAATATGTTTGCATCTCCTGAGATTAGTGCAATTATATCATCATAGATAAAGGAATTACTTTTTTTTCGAAAAGATTTTATCTTTGATAAGGGATTCATGAATGTTTTTTTCGTGATAGTTTTTTTATCAATATTTATTGTAATTACTTGAGTGCCTTTCAAGCTTTCATCAAAGGATAATATAATTTCATTATTTTTCAAGTACATTTTTATCAAATTAGATGCTGATTCTATTGAGTTAGGGGTATCTTTTTCAAATTTTTGTATCCTCCTCCCGTACTTATTTATTACATCAGCAATTCTCTTAACCTGATCATTTTTAGTTAATAAAAAGTTATTTTTTTCGTCTATTTTATTTCTATCAATTTTTTTATTTTTTGAGTTGAATTCGTAGAGTAAAATATCTTTTGAATCTTTATTTATTGCTAACATGTAAAATCGATTTTTATAAGAAAAAGATTGTACAAAGTTATCCCCTTTGTGAAGAGAGAATTCTTGAAAAATAGTTGTTTTATTCTGAAAAGACAAGTTGACGTAAGCAAACTTTTCTTGATTGCTATTTGAAAGGAAAAGCATGCAATCATCCTTGTTTATTGTACTACCTAAAATTGTTTTGTATTTTCTTTTTTTATTCTCGGAAGTAATTTTGTCTACAACTTTAAAGTTCTCATTTAATTTATAGGTGTAGACTTTTTTGGGATCCATAATAAAAATAACAAGTTCATTAGTGTCTTTGTTTACAGTTGGAATAATATTTTTAACAAAAGAATAGCTTGTTTTTAAATCATTTTTAAATTGGGTAATTTCTGTTTGTGCTTCACTAATTAAACAATAGAGGAGAGTTAGAGCGAATAGTAATTTTGATTTTTGCATGATTTTTATAACTATAAAAACAATTTTTTTTGGCGCAAAAATATAAAAATACTAATAGATAGGTGCGTTCTTGTTTTGATAAAATTGTTGTTACATTTTATAGGATTTTTTTGATGTTTTCTAAGAGAATGTTTTATTTCAGTAAACACAAATAACACTTTTGAATCTTCATGTAAAAAACGTATATCTGATCACCATTTATTTTAGATGGTTGTTCATATCAGGTAAAATATTTTGTGATGTTTTTTTAGTAAAATATTCTGCCTATTTAAAAACCTCGCTTCAAAGCGAGGTTAAATTTAAAAGCTTATCAAAACTAAAATATTTTATTTTCTTTTAAAATATTAATCAACTCTTTCTTATACTCATTGCTCAGGCTTTCTATGGAGTTAACATACTTTATACCTTGCTCAATCTGTGATTTACTATCTCTAGGTTTATTTAATTTTTTGTATGCTAGGGCTTTAAAGTGATATCCCCATACCCCTGATAACTGTCCTTTATTTTTTTCTATAATTTGATCACAGATATCTAAAGACTTTTCCAATTCGATTCCTTCGGATATTAAATAGTTAGCCATTTTCCGAAAATTTAATTCGTGTGGACTTAAAAATGAATTGATATTGTTTAAAGCGTATTTTTTAGTATCTAAGTAAATAGGTATAGTTACTCGTGTGTTTTCCCATTCTAAATTTAAGTTTGCCTTATTTGAATTAAGGTCTGTGAAATTGATAGAAAATGATTCAACAGCTGAGGTAAGATGTTTTGTGTTTATTTTAGTTTTTAGAACAATTTTTGATTCATCAATTTTTTCAGGGGTACCCCAACCATTATGGTCCGAGTATAGAATTATTTCCCAATACTCTTTATTAGGAATAGTGAAAATAGCATAGGTTCCAGCATTTATTTGTTTTTTTGCTATGGTAAATGGAGTACTTGCAGTTATGGTAGTATTTGCATTCGCTCCAGTTCGCCATAAGTCTCCAAACGGAACCAGATTTCCAAAAATAACTCTTCCTTTTTTACTAGGCCGATTATAGCTTATTTTAAATTTTGTGAGTCCTACGGATTGCTCTATTAATGATTTAGGACTTCGCTCTGGTAACAACACTTCTGTTAAGTTTGTTTCTTGACTGTAAGCTGTGAGAACAAAAATAAAGCTTGTAATAAATAAATTAACTAATGATTTCATAATTTTGATGTTTATTCTTTTAAATATTAATCCAACGTTTGATATCATTATTACTTTGTGTTGTGTAAAAATTTGATTTTTCTTTTTTAGCCTCCTTTAAGCCTTCCTTAGCTGTTTCAATAGCTTCATCATACCTTTTAAGTTTTGCGAGAATTTGAGATTTACATCTTAAAAACCACCAACTACTGTTTTCAGCTTTATTAATAGCAATATTTATATATTTTAAAGCCTCTTTCAATTTGATAGAATTGCCCATATAAAAGTTTGCGTAATCATAGTATTGCCAAGGTGTTGGTTCTTGTAGTCTTTTTTCGATTGATTTGATTGCTTGTCCAGTTGATTTGGTGGTAAACGGTACTGCTACTTTTATTTCTTCCCAGGCCATAAATAATTCACCTCTACTTAGGCTAATATTTTGGATGCCAAAAGTTAATGTTTCTGTATACTCAACTTGTTTTATGGGTACTTCAAATTCTAATTTTAATTTTTCAGGATTCCAAGCATGTTGTTCTTTTGAGTTTTTAGGAGGAACTCCTCCCCAGTCAGTCGTAGATTTTTGATAAAAATAAAATACACAAGATTTCTCTTTTGGTTTTATAAAAATGGAATAACTACCTTCTTTTAGGGTTTCGTTGTTAATTTCTACATCTGTACTAAACGTAATTTTGGTATCTTCGTTAGCACCAGCCCGCCAAATTCTTCCGAGGCTTACTAGATCACCAAATATTTTTCTACCTCTAGCAGATGGTCGTGAATATTCAATTTTAATATCTGTATATCCTATTTTCTCGTTTATTTCAGAGTAACCACTCAATGGAGGTAGATCTTGTGCTTGTAATTTTAAAGTACTTAAAATTATAAATAAGAATAACGCGGTTGAATTTAATAAGATTCGATCCATAATTTATTTATTTTAGTTATTGATTTTTATTATCAAAATTGAAGTTTAAGTATTTAATTTATTATAGATCATTTTTCAAATTTAATGAATTGCTAGGTTAGTTGTTCTTATCTGAACTGGTCTTAGATCTATTTTATAAATTATAAACAAACAACAACGATATTTGTTTTTTATAATATGATTGGAAACTTTTACTTCAATTGGAGAATTTGTTCTGAAGGTAAAATATTATTTTGAACTGTTGATGATGGATTTAATTGTTTAACTATTGTTTAACAGTGTTTTGCGTTTTTTGAAGCCAATTAAACCAAGGAGTGTTAACGTACTTTTTTAGTTTGGTTTCAATGATTTTAAACTAGTGCCTTTTGGCACTCCAAAGGCGTAAGAATATAACTCTATAGAAGTTTTTACGTCTTATTTTTTAGAAAGAATAGTTTACTTTTCTGTAGATTAGATCGGAGTTAAACATTTAAAAGGTATTTACTCTTTTGGCAGTGAGTATTCCAGTTTATCATAAAATATAATTTATTTATCATGAACAATTTTAATGTCTTTGAAGTTTATGATTTTGTTAATAAAGCTATAGACATCACGAGAAGAAATGCTATCTAATTCGCGTTTAAAGTTTTGTTGATCTTCAATATTATTGATATTAGACAAGCTTTGACGAATATAAGTGTTCCAGTCATGACTATCTTTACTATTTAAAATAGTATTATGGTTTATTAAAGCACTTTTTTTATACCATAAGAGTTCTTCTTCTGTTAACCTTTTAGTCAATATTTCTTCTATTGATTTTACAACAATTTGTTTAATTTTTTCTGTATTTGTAGCCTTGTTTTGATACTGAATCTCAAGTATTGAAAAGTTTTTTAAACTTTTACTTTTTTCGACAGTAACAATAGGGGTATATACTAAACCATTTTTTTCTCGTAATACTTTATGTATTCTGTTACGTAAATATTTTTCGGTCAAATAATATAAAATTGTATTCTTTAAATTAGGCTTAAAGTAATTATATAATAGAAAAGTTGTTGTTACTGTTTTTTTATTATTTGATGATGGGGTTCTTAAAATATTTGAAAATTTACTTTTATCGAATAATTTTACATTTTTTAATTTAGAGTTCTTATTCAAATTACCTAGATAGAAGTTTAGAATAGGTATAAGCGTACTAGTAGAAAAATCACCTGTTATAATAAATTTCCAGTCGTATGCATTATTAAAAGCACGATCATAAAATTTCTGCATTCTGAAGATGTCTAAATTTTCATAATGTTTTGTAGAGTAAGTAATATTGCGGTTTGGAAAATATAAGTTTTTTAGTTCAGCTACTTTTTTGTTATATGTGTTTTGTTTGAAAAGTATCCTGTTTTGTTCTTTTAATGCTTGTATTTCATCTTTTATCACAGCGTTGAATTCTAGTGTGTCTGCAGTAGCTTTTGTCATTTTTAAGAATAAATACTTCATAAACTCATTGATTTCGTTTGTTGTGGAGTGTCCAAATATATTTCGTTCAAATTCTGATATAGTAAAAGAAGCCCCAAAGTTTTTGCCTTCATGATAAGCCTCAAGTTGTTTTGAATTCAAATTTGAAATCCCTCCGAGTTCCATATATGGAACAGTAAATTCATAATGATAGTAAAGACTATCGGGGATCGATGAGGTTCCTCCTTTTGAGATTCCTGAAATTTTTATTTCGTTGCTGCTGTCTCTTATTTCTTTTAAATATATTTCAATTCCGTTTTTGTATTCTAATTTAGTAATATTTAAGTCATGATAATAAGATTTTTGACTAGGTTGTTTTGGTTTTATATTTGGGGTTAATAGTTTAAAAGAATTATTATTTTTTTCTTCCGCCTTGTCAGGAACATCAAAAACAATTGCTTTTAAATTTTTATTTCGAACTCTTGCTTTTATGTTTTTAAATTCTTGTAATGAAAGACACCTATCGTTTTCGTTAGACTGTTCAATGAAAATAAGTGATTTATTTGACATTTGAAGTTGCTTGGCGACTTCTTGTATGTTTTCGACGGTAATTTCTTCTAAAGCCTCTTGTTTTAATTTCTTTTCTTTAATTTCAGATATGTTAAATTTTAGCCCTAGATACTGATTTATATTAGCATTCAAAATTTGCTCCGAACTTTTCTTTTGATTTCTTTTTTTATTTAACTTGTAAAGCTCTTGTTTTACATAGAATTGTAATTCTTTTTCAGAAATTAGATGTAATCTTAATCGTTGAATCTCGTCTAATATTTTTTCAATACTTCTTTTAATAGAAGACTTTACCTCAAAAGAAATTGACGAATAACTAACATCAGAAAGAAAGTAATTGCTTTTTATTGAAGGATATTTTATATCGTTAGCTAATAAGCTATCTAGTCTTCTTTGTAAAATTCTATTAAACAGTTTTTTCGTTATTGTTTTAACGAGCTCTTGTTTAGGAGATGTAAGAACCTGTTTAAAAGCCCAGTCCAGGTATATTTTTGATAATGTTTTCTCTGTAACTTTATTAACCATACAGTTAGTGTTAATAAAATTATATAATTGGTTTTCAGTTTCTTTATTTAACGAAGTATTGTTTTCAATAGGAGTAAAAATATTTTTTATGATATTTTTAGTTTTCTTTGAATCAATATCACCAACAATAAAGACAGCTGAGTTTTTAGGCTGATACCATTGCTTGTAAAATATATTTAGTTTTTGTTGTGTAATATTATTAATGCTATTATCGGTACCAATAGCCAATCTATTTAAATAAAGGCTATTTCCTAACTTAAAATTATAGTACTTGCTGGGTGAAGGTGTAGTTCGTTTTTCTTCTAGAACTATTTTTTTTTCAGTTTCTATTTGTTGACAATCTAAATGAAGTCCATTTAAAATATCAGCGAAAAAAACCATTACTTTTCTTACTATTTCGGATGTTATTTTTTTAGGAAAAGATATTCTATAAACGGTATAGTTGTAGTTTGTAATGGCATTGAAATGAGTGCCTATTTCCATACCCTGTTCTTCTAAGAACTTTGTAAACTGTTTGTTTTTAAAACGTTTTCCTCCTTTAAAGGCCATGTGTTCTAAAAAGTGTGCATACCCCAATTGATTTTTGTTTTCATTAATGGAGCCTGTTTTAACAACTAAGCAGAAAAGTGCTTTCTGAGAAGGATAATTGTTCTTTTGAATATAATAAGAGAAGTCATTACTTAGTTTGTTTTTTATTGGCTTTGTATTTTGAGAAAAAGTTAACGAGTACACAAAACAAATGAGCATCCTTACAATAAGAAATACAGATGTTTTTTTTATTTTAAAAATGCTCATTTAAGTCAGTTTTATTTTGGTCGTTAGTTAGGTGATGTGAAACTTACTTTAATGATGTCGTAGTCTCCTGAATTTGAGTGGTCAATATTAAATTCAAAGGTCATTTTTTTATCTGAACTATTATAATTCCCCGACGGGTCAACCCAGTTACCTTCTTCCCACTCATCAGATAAAACAGAACCACCTGTAATATAATTGTTTGGATGAAGAGAGCCACCTTGTTGTATCTGTTCAGTTAACTCGGAATTACCATTAGCCAGTATGACTAGTTCGTTCCATAGTTCAAACTCATAGTTGAAGTTTACAGCAGAGACTTTATATTTTTCTCCTCCAGGTAAAAAATTAGAATAGTAATCATAAGCACCATCTTCTCTTATAAATGTCACGGTGTTGTCTGTTTTAAGTTCAAGGTCATCAACAGTAACATTGAAATCATACTCTTTATTTTTCCATTTAGTTACTCTATCATTACCTATGGCTACCAGAACAGCAGATGATGAAGGTGATCCTGCATTATTCCAATACACTGTATTTAAAATAGTTTCATTTCTAAATACATATTGCAAATATTCATTTAAACCGAAAGCATTTCTTGTCATTACTAATAAAGGCTTATCTCTAGTAGCATTATCACTTAAGGTAATGTAAGTTGTACCCGTATAAGACAGGGTTTCAGAAGTTTCAAAGGGAGCAAAACCGCCACCTGCAGCTGTTATTACTTCCACTTCTACAGGAATTTTACCAATCCAAGGAGTGAGGTCTATGCCTTGCGATTTATAGTGCTCAATAAGTGTTTTTTGCGATTGAGTTAATGGGGTAAAACTTTCTTCTGGCATAACTATTATTGTTTGAGATCCTTCTAAAACAATATTTTTTTCAGTGCCTTCATAGGAAATTAGATTAATTTTAAAATTTGTGTTTTCTGTTAAAATGTTTTCAATATTTGGCTTGTATTTAGCAATAATTTTCAAAGTACCTTTTGTCTCGTTCTTCGAGATTACTACAGGAGTAGTTTCTATAGATAATAGATCTGGATAATTTGATGTATTTTCCAAGTCAAAAGTGAGCTTAATTTCTTGGTTAAAAGACTTACTTAAGATTACATCAAGTGTAAATTCTTTTGAGTCTCCCTCTGTAACTTGTAATCCTTTATTAGTTAATAAGTTTACTGTTATCGGATTAGTGAATTGAACTGGTTCATTTTCTTCACAAGAAATTATTGTAATAGTGAAGAGGAGTAAAAAAAAGAATGATTTAATTGTTTTCATTTCGATCAGTGTTTAAATAAATGTATCCCAAAAGGGGTTTTGTATTATATTCTTATTATTCTTGATTTCGCTAGATGGTATGGGGAGTAACCACCTATAATCTTCAGGAGTAATTGTTTTTATATAGGCGTTTGTTTTATAATTTATTTTTTTTAGATCTAATTTGTAGTGTTTTAGATCAAAGTATCGTAAGCCTTCCCCAATAAATTCTTTTTGTTTCTCATGCAAAAGATCTCTGAAAAATAACTCTCCTGTTGAGGTAATTTCTTGAGAATTTCTCATTGATAGAAAAGTGTTAATTGTTTTTTTTGCAGCTTCCTTATCAAAAGTTTCGTACTGTGCTTCTGCTTTGATAAAATATAATTCGGCAGTTCTCAAGGCTATAATTGGGTTTATTGATCTTCCTGATAAATCAGTCTGCCCTTTTCCTAAGTAATTTACATATATCTTATTGTTGTTTAGTTGTATATATTCTGAGGGTATAAAACAGATATCTTTTCTGTAATCATTGTTGTCAAATGTTAATGAAGTATTACAGAAAAATATATATTGTTGAGAAGAATTATCAAAAATACTACCATAATTAAAAACATTATTTTCAAAAGCTAATAAAGTTTCTTGATTGGCAAAAGGAGAGGTCCATACTTTCTCATGATCTTGTTTTGTTAGGATTGTAGAGGAAATAAGCTCGTTACATAAAACAATTGATTTTTCGTATTTATTCCAGCTTAAATATATTTTTGCCAGTAATGCTTTTGCGCTATTTAAAGAAAATCGGAAGATGGTATTTGTAGTATTGTTTGAATTTTCTTGAAACAGATTTATAGCCTCTAATAATATTTGTTCTATTTCATGAAAACAAGTTTCAATATCAGATCTTGGTAATTCTTCAGCAGTTAAATTGTTTTTTAAAATAATACCTGCATTATTTTTTGTTGTTTCTGAATATGTTGAAGCGTATAATTGTAGCAAATCAAAGTAAGCTAATGCTTTTAAACAAAGTGTTTGCGCTTTGATGTATTTTAATTTTTGGATGTTTATTTGTTCTTCTGATATAATTTCATTTATTCTTATTAAAAGTATATTAGCTTTATTAACCGTTCTGTAGTAGTCGGTCCATAGCGAATTAGAAAATAATATTATTTCTTGGGTTTGCCATTGATAAAAGTCATAAGTCGACTTATTTGTAGAAATATAACGATTGGGATAGAGATCATCCGTTAATACTGAGAGTAATATTTTGTTCTTAGGGTAGCTTAGGTAAACGCTTGATAAAGTTTCATCCGCTATGTCAGCATTATCGATAGCGTCTAGCCCTGTTATTTCGTCCTCAACAGGAATATCTAAAGAGCAGGAAACGATGATAGCTAAAATAATTATGTATATAAATTTAATCATTTTTTGTTAAAAAGATAGGTTAATGCCCATTGTAATAATTGGTTGAGAAGAACCTTCCAAATTTGCAGACTCAGGGTCTCCACCTCCAAAACTAGACCAGGTAGCTATATTTTTTAATTGCAAATAGAGTTGCGAACTTGAAATGTTATTGTTTGAAATTATCTTTAAAAATTCATCATCAAATTGATATCGTAGCATTATGTTATTTAGCCTAATAAAATCAGTTTGACCAACAGTACTGGTTGATGCAAATGAGTTATTGAGGTAAACATCACCATATACACTATTTAGACCTTGATAAATTTTATTCTCATCACCCGGTTTAAACCAGGTGTTTTTTAATTGTCCAGCCACAGCATTTTTTATAACGTCCTCTTCATCTTCAATTACAGATTTGTTCGTATATTTTGCAATTCCACCAAAATTATAATATAGATCTACTGATAACTCCCAGTTTTTATAATTGAAATTATGGTACCAACCACCGCTATAAGGAGGAGTACTATTTCCTAAAACGATAAAGTCTTCTGGCTTGGGTCTATCGAGAGCACCATTTAGAATGGAACCGTTAGCAGCTTGATATCTGGTAATACCGTCGGCTGGATAAACTCCTAGATTTATCAATCCATATATTATATCGGCAGATTCTCCCTCTTTATAGTCAGGATAATATTCATTACTTAAACTTAACTCGGAACCTTCGTATAAGTCTACTACTATATTTTTATTGTAGGATAAATTTGCAGAAGTACTCCAGGTAAAGTTATCATTATTAAAAATGCTTGTATAAACAGAAAGTTCTATTCCTTTATTATCCATTATTCCTACATTTTTTAACTGAGTTGTAAAACCGTTTGAGGGAGCAATAGGAACTGTTAATAACATATCTTTAGTTCTTCTTTTATACGCATCAATTGAAATATTGAAGCCATTAGCAATACCTATATCTAGGCCTATATTTATAGAGGTGTTTTGTTCGGGGCGTAGACCGGTATTGAATAGGTTTTTTAAATAAAACTCTCGTATTCCTTGGTAACTAGAGGTATTGTACGCAAAAGTAGGCACAGTTAAAGAAGCATCGACTCCCGCTAAACTAGCAGTTACACCATAGGTAGTTCTTAACTTTAAATACCTTAGATACTTGTTATTTTTTAAAAATCTTTCATTACTAATAGTGTAGCCAAACCCTGTTGCCCAAAAAGTGTTCCAACGTTTATCTTTTGGCATTAATGAAGATCCATCAGTTTTGTAGCTACCGTAAACCTCGTAAATATTATTATAATTGTATAGTCCAGAATAACCAAATCCAATTTGTGCGGTAGATATATTTTTTGAAGACGTTATCGAACGCCTTGCCCCTGATATATCATTGTTAATACCGGCAGCTGAATTTAGTTTACTAGGTAAACCATAACCTTTAATGCCAATAAGATCAACATTGTTTTTATAAAAGTCTATATTGGCACTAGCAGAAAAATGGTGCATATTTATGTTTTTATTATAATTTACACGTGTATTAGCGCTAAAATTTATATTCGTGTTTTGATTTTTAGTTGCTTTTCCACGTTCTATTATTGACGTACCAGATACTGTTTCAGAGTATGAATCTCTAGGAACTATCGCAAGTGATCTTTGAAATAAAAAATCTGCTCCAATAATTGAATTAAGAATTAAGTTTCTGGACAGTTTAGCTGATATATTACCTGAAAAATTAAATCGATTCTCTTTTGTTTTTTTATTATATTGATTTACTAGATCTTTAAATGTTCGGTTAGGAAAAGAAATTAATGTTCCTTTTTCAATCCGTTCATAAGGGTTTAATTCATAAATAAGTTGAGATGGATTGTAGTCTGATGAATTGGACGTGTTATTTTCAGAAATTCCAAAACCAGAATTAAAAATAATCGATGTCTTTTTTGAGAGACTATATTCATAATTAAGTCTTCCGGTAAATCGATCAATATTATTTCCGTCAAACTTTCCACCTTGTTTTGTATAGTTTCCAGATATGTAGAATTTTTTTTTGTCATCTCCTCCTCTTGAGCTGATATTATAGGACTGGTAGGTATTTATTCTTGATAGCTTATTAAACCAGTTTGTATTTATTTTTTTTATCGAATCTAATTTGTTTTTTCCATCAATTATAAGTTGATTTAAATTAGAAGCATTACCGAAGTATCTTCTGAAATATTCTTCTGATAGATTGTATCCTGGGGTGTTTATATTTTTTGAAATTCTCTCAAATTCAAGTTTTTCGTCGGTTTCCATCATTTTTACACTTGGAACTCCTTTTAGTGTTAGTCCTTGTTGTAATGAAAATGAAAATTGTGTTTTACCATTAACACCTCGTTTACCCGAAATTTCAATAACGCCATTAGCAGCTTTTATTCCATATAGTGCATTAGCTGCGGCATCTTTAAGTACTTTTATCTCTTGAATATCATTTATGTTAAGGGTGGCAAAAGCTTCAGGTGTTATAATTTGCCCGTCCAAAACAAATAATGGTTGATTGGCTTTATTATCAATATTTTGTTTTTCGTCATCACTTAAGGTGTTAAATGGTTTTTTGATAGGGAGTGTTGAAGTTCCTCTTATTCTTATTTTTAAAGGTTTACCTAGTTCACCATCTGATTTAATAGTTAAACCTGCCACCTGACCTTGTAGTGATTCTAAAATATTAACTGAAGGCCTGTCTTTTATTTTTCTAGTAGAAAGCGTATTTATAGATCCAGTTGCTTTTCGAATATCTGTATCATTTATATTTGTTTTAGGACTAAGAACAACCTCTTCAAGCGTGTTTGAATACTCTTTCAAGAATATTATAATATTAGGTGTTACTACTTTTTTTATTTGCTTTTTGTAACCTATGGCACTAAAGACTATAGAGTCTCCTGGTTTGAGTTTAATCTTAAAATCTCCATTAAAATTGGAGTATGTTCCTGTTTTTTTATTAAAATCAAAAATGTTTACACCTGGTAAAGGTGTCTTGGTGCGCATGTCTAATACCTTACCTTTGATTAAAATATTTTGAGATTGTATTAGTGTACCCGATAAAAGTAAAAATGAAATTAAAATAACTTTACGCAATATTTATTTAGATTTAATATAAATAGTTTGCAAATGTATTATTTTTTTTTATATTATCGTAGTTGTTGTCAGTGTTTTACACTTTTTAGGAAAGAAGTTGTTTAATAATTTTTACCAAAACGAGTGAGTAAAGGGATTAATCCATGGATTTACACTGAAAATTTTATCTAATAAGTTAATGAAAACTTATAAAATAAAAGCTTGAAAGAGATGTTTTGGTTTTTGGCTACTTGGTAAAAGAATTGAGGAAGATTTAAAAATAAATATCTTGTGCTGCTCTAAAAGTATTAGCATGTGCTTCAATAATAATTTTTAAGTCTTTAGAATAGCCACCCCCCATAGAGCAGACTACAGGTATTTTATTTTGATAACACGTTTGTAAAACAAATATGTCTCTTTCTTTACAGCCTTCTGGAGAGATGTCCAACTTACCTAACGAATCACTTTTTAAGATATCTACTCCAGATAAATAAAAAATAAAATCAGGTTTTTCATTTTTAATAAGTTGTGGAAGTACTTTTTTTAATAAAAAAATGTATTCATCATCAGAAGTGTTATTCTCTAGAGAAATATCTAAGTCTGATTTTTCTTTTTTGAAGGGGTAATTTGTTTTTCCATGCATGGAAAAGGTGAATACTGAGTTGTCATTACTGAAAATTTCGGCGGTACCATTACCTTGATGTACATCTAAATCAACAATTAGAACTTTGTTAGCTAATTTTTGTCTCTGTAAATACTTTGCGGCGACTGCTTGATCGTTCAATAAGCAGAAACCTTCACCTTTGTCAGAAAAAGCATGATGCGTTCCTCCTGCAATATTCATGGCTATCCCATTTTCCAAAGCATAATGAGTGGCTTTCATAGTACCATCTGCAATAATCATTTCTCGAGTTATAAGTTGCTCTGTAAGTGGAAAACCAATTTTGCGTTCTTCCTTTTTTGATAGTGTAATATTTAATAAATCAAAGAAATATTCAGGGGTATGAACGGTAAAAAAGTGCTTGTTATTTGGGATTTCTGGGGTAAAGAAATTTGCCTCAACACAAGTTCCTTCATGAAGTAATTGTTGAGGCAATAAATCATATTTCATCATCGGAAACCTGTGGTTGTCAGGTAACGGATGATTGTATATTTTATGATACGCTATTTTTAACACACTTGAGATCCGTTGATAACCTTTTCTTTTGGTTCCATAAATGCTAATTTTCCCTCAAGAGTGTCGGTCATTAAAATCATTCCTTGGCTTTCAACACCGCGTAACTTTCTTGGTGCTAAATTGCAAAGAACGGTAACTTGTTGTCCTACAATGTCTTCAGGTTTAAAACTTTCAGCAATACCTGATACGATGGTACGAGTATCGATACCTACATCAACGGTAAGTTTTAAAAGTTTTTTAGTTTTAGCCACCTTTTCGGCCTCAATAATAGTACCTACACGAATGTCCATTTTGGTAAAATCATCAAATTGAATAGTTTCTTTTTGAGGTTCTACTTCTTTGTTAGCCATTTCGTTTGCTTTTTTTGTTGTTTTTAGCTTATCTAGCTGAATTTGAATTGTTTTATCTTCAATTTTAGTAAATAATAGCTCCCCTTTATTTATTTGATGGCTTGGATCTAAAAGTACTTCCTTCTCAGAAATGTCAGTCCACTTGTTGTCAGCTTCAGGGGTATTTATATTTAAAATGTTTTTTAACTTCGACGAAGTAAATGGTAAAAATGGCTCACAAAGAACAGCTAAACCAGTAGCGATTTGCAGTGCTACATACATGATTGTTTTTACTCGTTCTTCATCTTCCTTAATAACTTTCCAAGGCTCTTCGTCCGCTAAATATTTATTGCCTAGTCTCGCCAAATTCATCATTTCCTGAGATGCTTCTCTGAAACGATAACGTTCAATAGATTTGGCAATTATATCAGGGAATTGTTTTAACTGCTCTAAAACATCTGTATCAGCTTCAGAAAAATTCCCAGCAGGTGGTACCTGTCCGTTATAGTATTTGTTAGTTAATACAACTACACGGTTAATAAAGTTACCAAATACAGCAACTAACTCATTATTATTCTTAGCTTGAAAATCTTTCCAAGTAAAATCGTTGTCTTTGTTTTCAGGGGCATTCGCCGTTAATGTATAACGTAATACATCTTGTTGCCCAGGGAACTCTTCTAAATATTCATGTAACCAAACAGCCCAATTTTTAGAAGTAGATAATTTATTTCCTTCTAAGTTTAAGAACTCATTGGCTGGTACATTTTCCGGTAAAATATAATTCCCATGTGCTTTTAACATTGCAGGGAAAATAATACAGTGGAATACTATGTTATCTTTACCAATAAAGTGTACTAATTTGGTATCATTTTTCTTCCAATAATCTTCCCAATTTTTACCTTCTCTTTCTGCCCATTCTTTCGTAGAAGAAATATATCCAATAGGAGCATCAAACCAAACATATAATACTTTTCCATCAGCCCCCTCAACAGGAACAGGAATTCCCCAATCTAAATCACGGGTTACGGCACGTGGGCGCAAACCGTCATCAATCCATGATTTTACTTGTCCAAGCACATTTGGTTTCCAGTCGTTTTTATGACCTTCTAAAATCCATTCTCTTAAAAAGTCTTCATGTTTATCTAAAGGTAAAAACCAGTGTTTTGTTTCTTTTAATGTTGGAACGTTTCCGGTAATGGCTGATCTCGGATTTATCAAGTCTGTAGCATTATGGCTAGTACCACACTTTTCACATTGATCTCCATAACTTTCTTCATTACCACATTTCGGGCAAGTACCAATAACAAATCTATCTGCTAAATATTGATTCGCTTCTTTATCGTATAATTGTTCGGTTACCTCTTCAATAAATTCTCCATCTCTATATAATTTCTGGAAAAAGTCTGACGCTGTTTTATGATGAACTTCAGCAGAAGTACGAGAGTAATTATCAAAAGAAATTCCGAAGTCAACAAAAGAATTTTTAATAATACTATGGTATTTATCGATAATATCTTGTGGTGAAACTCCTTCTTTTTTAGCGCGCATAGGAATTGCCACCCCATGTTCATCTGAGCCACATATATAAGCTACATCTTTACCAGTACCTCGTAAAAAACGTGCATAAATATCTGCTGGTACATAAACACCTGCTAAATGTCCAATATGAATGGGACCATTTGTATAAGGTAATGCTGCTGTTATTGTATATCTTTTTGGTTTGTTCATGAATGTTACGCTAAAAATTAAAGGGTAAAAATACAAAAAAGCTATTTTTTAGACTGCTCAAAATTAGATACATTTACTTGAAGCTAAGAATTTATAATTACTTCAATCTGATTAATAAAACGATGGATGTCGATTCTATATAATAATGAGCGATATTAGAGTAAGAAAAACCAAAGAGGATGAAGTAATATGGTTAAATTCATGTTACGAGAAAATAGGGTTTAAAAAATCTGAGTTTTCGAATGAATTTATTGTAGTTGCTGAATTTAATAATCAAAAATTTGGTTTAGGCCGCTTCTTTAAACTAGATGAAGAGAATTGTGAGCTAGACGGAATTTTTGTTGATGATCAATACAGAGGAATGGGAATAGTAATAGTTTCGTTTTTATGTGATGAGATTGATTGGACACATAAAAATATTTGGTGTTTACCTTTCGAAAACCTTGAAGGGCTTCATAATGAATTTGGATTTAACATACCGAAAGCTTTGCTTCTAAAGGAGATTTTTGATAAAAATGTATGGTGTAATAAAAATGCTGGTTACACAAAAAAAGTACTATTATTGTCTAAACATATGTCATAATGAGAAAGAAAATAATCACTTTATTCTTAATAGGTATAAATATCATGGTTTACAGTCAAGCGGAAGCTAAAAAATTAATTACACCTCCAACCTTACAGAAAGGAGATACGATTGCAATAGTGGCACCAGCAGGAATTCTTAAGAACAGAAAGCATGTAATTGATAAAGCGAAAAAGTTAGCTGAGAGTTGGGGGTTAAAAGTAGTATATGGAAAAAATATGTTTAATCAGAATCATCATTTCGCAGGAACCGATGAAGAACGATGTCAAGATTTTCAGGAAGCTTTGGATAATCCGAATATAAAAGCTGTTTGGAGTGCTAGAGGTGGTTATGGTTCTGTTCGAATTTTAGACTTATTGGATTTTTCAAAATTTAAAGAAAAACCAAAATGGATTATAGGTTATTCTGACATTACAGCTTTTCATAATCATATTCACAATCTAGGAGTGGAAACGTTGCATGCTATGATGGGAACAAGTATGCAAGACAAACCAGAAGAAATACTTCATACAATTACAACATTTAAAAAGGCGCTTTTCGGAGAAAAGTTGAGTTACAAGATACCGTCTTCGAAGTATAATAGAGAAGGAAATATATATGGTGAATTGGTTGGAGGTAATATAGCAATATTAGCTTCAATGCTTGGCTCAAACAGTCAAATCTCTACAAGAGAAAAGGTGTTGTTTATAGAAGAAATAGGGGAGTATAAGTATTCTATTGATAGGATGTTACAGAGTTTGAAAAGAGCAGGATATTTTACAAAAGTAAAAGCAGTGGTAGTAGGAGATATGACTAAGATTAAAAAGAATACAACATCTTGGGGATGCTCAATAGAGGAATTGATTTTACGAATTATCCCAAAAGAAATTCCTATTCTTTTTAATTTTCCCGCTGGGCATGAAAAGGATAATAGAGCATTGATAATGGGGAGATTAGTTAAGCTTCATATAAGAAAAAATAACACTTCTACATTATCATTTGAGTAAATGAGTAAAGATGGCAGACCATTATGAATTAGGCAAAAAAGGAGAAGAGCTTGCTTGTAATTTTTTAATAGAAAAAGGATTTCAAATACTTTTTAGAAATTATCGATTTCGAAAAGCTGAGATTGATATAATCGCTCAAGTAAATGATTTATTAGTTGTTGTTGAGGTGAAAACTAGGACGTCAGATTATTTTGGGAATCCTCAAGATTTTATTAATAAGAAGAAAATAAGTTTATTGGTTGGAGCAATTAATAATTGTGTTGAAAGTAATGATATTTCTCTAGAAATTCGCTTTGATGTTATTGCGATAATTTACCGCAATAATAACTATTCAATTGAGCATATTGAAGATGCTTTTTTATTTTTTCAATAATAAAAAAACCTGCAAAAGCAGGTTTTTATTATATATAATATTTTTTATAGGTTTTCAAAATATTTATGAACATCATCAATTGTATTTGGAATGGCAATAATCTTTTTATTTTGATCTAGTACAAAATAGGTAGGTGTTGCATCAATTTTATATTTCCTAACAACCTCATTGTCAAACTTATATTCAGGATGTGTTCCGATAGCATGGTGCCATCCCTCAAGTTTAGCTTTAAACTTTTTGAACTCCGTATCATTATCTTCAATAGCAAAACTAACTACCGAAGTACCGCTAAAATCTTTCATGAATTTATGTACTTCTGGTATTTCTCTTGTACAGTGTGGGCACGCTGTGCTCCAAAAAATTAATAAATAATTTCTACCATCACTTAATTCTGAAAGCTTGTATTCTTGCTCACCTTCTTTCCAAGTAAAGTCCGGAGCTTCTCTTCCAACAGAAACACTTAATTGATCTAATTTCTTTCTTTTAAATTTTTCATCGCTATTTGATAATCTGTCATAGAATTCAGTAAATAACCAATCTACAATTTCAGAATTTCTTTTGTCTGTAAAACTAGTAGCTAAAAACTCAATAACCTCTTTTTTTACTTTTTTATTAGAGATAAATCCAAGTGCTTTTTCAATAGATTCTTTGTGGAGTTCCTGTCTTGTTACTTGATCTTCAGAAGAATTAAGATAAAAGACAAAGTCGTTAACACGATCAATTAAAAAAGCAGAGTTGTAAAGTACTTCATCGTCAAAATCTATATATTTGAAGAAATTATCATTGGTAGCTTCAAGATAGTCTGGCATTTCGTCAATTATATTTGAAGAGTTAAAACGTTGCGAAGCTTTTATGAAGTTATGAGACAGCATTCCTTCAGACTTATTCTCGTATTTTTCTTGTATATCTTTTAAGTTTTTTAATTCTGTTTTGTACTTTTTCTTAGTATCCTTTGAAGGGTCTTTCAAATAATTCATTTGATGTTCAAATATTTTGTTTTGAACTTTTGCACAAGCTTCTTGATATTGAGAGTATAATTTGTTTTCACGTGAACTATTAAACACAATGGATTGCTCAGGATACTTAGGGTTAAAAATAAATTCAACATTTTCTTTGTTGAATATAAAGTCAATAAAACCCGAACCTTTTGTTCTATATGTTGCCCTGTAAACTCCCGGTTCTGCATTATTAGGTAATTCAAAAGAAAACTTTCCTAAGGCTTGTTTTTGAGCTCCCATAACAATAGTGTCAAACTTGATAGTTGCATTTGTAATGTATTTTGGTTTTACACCCTGCAACTTATGAAGCATTACCCAATCACTATCTTCAGGAGGAGTCATGGTTCCTTTTATTGAAAATTGTGCGTTAGCTATTGAATTAATTAGTAGAATTAAACTTAGTAATTTTTTCATCATATGAGTTTTGATAAATTATTATAAAGGGGTTAAAAATATTTCCTAATAAACACATTTCAAGAAGCATACCAAAAACTATAATTTATTAGGCTTGTTATTTAAAACAATAAAATTACTCAGTAAATATATAATAGTTTATCAAAATAACAATAGATTGCGTTTGATAATTGAAACAAAATCTTCTGTTTAATTGAAAAAGCCTAAATTTTGAAAATAACTTATGATAGCTTCTTTGATTAATACCGATTGCTCTCCGGGTTTTAAGTTTGGAAGTTCATTTATCGTTTTATAGTGTGGCCATCCATCTTGGTCAAAAAAATCAAATTCATAGTAGCCGTAAGGTTCTAGAAGCTTGCATATAGCTATATGCATTAAATTTATTTTTTCGTCTTTCTTAAAAGTTTGGCGTCCTTTTCCAAGTTCCTGTATTCCGATTAAATATATAATTGCATCTACATCTAATACGTCGCCATCTGCAAATTGAGAGGATAGTTTTTTAATAATTAGCTCCCATTTTTCCCTTAAGTCTACTTTTTTATTCATTTCTCCAAAATTACAAAGATACGAATGAGTTATTTATATTTGCTAATTAGGTATTGGATAAAATTTATCTTAAGATAATTTAATAAAAATGAACACATTTGATTTTATAGTTGCCGTATGCTTATTATATGGATTTGTTAAAGGGTTGTGGAGAGGGCTTTTTGTAGAAGTATCTTCTTTATTGGCTTTGTTATCGGGTGTATACGGAGGTATTCATTTTTCACATTTTTTGGGGGAGTGGTTGAAAAAAAATTTTCAATGGGATCAAAAATATATATCATTAGTTGCTTTTGCAGGAACCTTTATCGTGATTGTTATAGTAATTAATTTAATGGGAAAAATATTTACAAAAATAGCAGATTTTGCAGCTTTAGGTATTTTAAATAAAATTCTGGGGGGAGTATTCGGTTTTTTAAAGGTAAGTTTAATACTAAGTGTTGCTTTTATTTTTTTTGGAAAAATGAACAATTTTATTCCTTTTGTGAAACAAGAAAGTTTAGAAAAATCTATCTTGTATGAACCTGTAAAGAGTATAGCCTCAATTATTTTTCCATCTATAATAAATGTTGATCAAGAAAAAGAGCCTAATCAACAGACATAGAAAAGAAGTGTGTATAATCTTTTTTTACATGGGGATTACAATTGCCCCTGAAAATTTTTCTCTTATTTTGTTGAGAGCTCTATCGGCATCAAGTCGAGTTTTGTAATTCCCAACTTGAACTTTCCATTCTGGTGCTTTGTATTCAAGTTCTGTTGGGATTTCAGGAAACTCCTCTTTAAATCGTTTTCTAGTGTTTTTAGCAATGTTTTCGAGCCCATTATACAGCTGTATTAGGTATCCTTTTTTGTGTGTTTTATTGTATTCTCTTTTTTTTTCTATCATTTTTTGAATAGCAGGCTTATTATTATACATCTCTTGGGCACTTGCAACGATCGTACCTAAAGCCATAATTATTAAGAGGAATATTGCTTTCATGATTTTCATATGTTTACCAGATCTTTTTGCAAAAATAACGAGTTGTAAAGAAAAAGATTGTAGTTCTAATTTATTTAGAATTGATATAAATTAACAATTACAAATCTCCTAATATTTCACATTTTATAGATAAGTAGTACTTTTGTCCAACTTTCTGTATTCCTTGTTTTTTGTGTAGTTTGCAGAAAGAATTGTACCAAAATCGATACAAAACTTATATTTTATAGTATGAAAAGTGTGAATCATCACAGTAAATTAACTCGAACACTCTTACAAGGGTTAGCTTTCTTTTTAGTTTTTTTAGTTAGTTTTTCAGTTTACTCACAGGAAATTGATGTGGCTCGGCAAAAAGAAGGGAAAAAATTATTTAAGTCTCTTTGTGCTTCTTGCCATAAGTTGAATAAAAAGCTTGTAGGGCCTGCACTTGGTAAGGTTGAAGAAAGAAGAGAAAACGATTGGTTGAAAAAATGGATTCGTAATAATGCTGAGTTGAGAGCTTCTGGAGATAAAGAAGCAATCGCTATTTATGAGGAATATAACGGGTCGAATATGACTGCATTCCCTCAGTTGACAGATAAAAATATTGACGATATTCTTTACTATACGACTGTTGGTGATCCGAAACCCGTTGTGGCTTCAGAAAATCCAGAGGTTTCTGGAAAAGATGGTAGTGGAGGTGGTCCCAAATGGCTTATAAATATATTGGCTGCAGCAATTGTTGTTGCGTTCCTGATAATAGGAAGTCTTTTGAAAACGATCAGTGAGTTGAAAGGAGCCCCTAAAACACCAGGTTTACTTGGTCAGGCAGCTGAATTGTGGGTTGGGATAAAGAAAAACACATTTCTTCATGTAATGTTTGTAATTTTTGGTGCTTTAATGACTGCTTATGTTTTGTTTGGAACCTTGTTTAAAATTGGAGTAGAAACGGGTTATATGCCTGTTCAGCCTATTGCCTTTTCACATAAAATTCACGCAGGAGAAAATAAAATAGATTGTCAGTACTGTCATTCAGCTGCAAAGCACAGTAAGCATTCAGGGATTCCATCAGGGAATATTTGTATGAACTGTCATAAAAACATTGCAGAGGTGGCAGAAGGGACTAAAGTCGCTTACAACGACATAACACTCGGAAAGAGAGAGTTGGATAAAGAGATCGCTAAAGTATATGATGCTGTAGGATGGGATTCAGAGAAGTTGGAATATACAGGAAAAACAAAACCCATTAAATGGGTGAGAATACATAATTTGCCTGATTTTGCGTATTTCAATCACTCACAGCATGTCACTGTCGCGGGAGTTAAGTGTCAAAAATGTCATGGACCAGTTGAAGAAATGGATGAGATGTATCAGTATTCACCACTAACAATGGGATGGTGTATTGATTGTCATAAGGAGACAAAAGTAGACTTAAAGGGTAATGAATACTATGCTAAAATCCATAAGGATTTAGCAGAGAAGTATGGAGTAGAGCAAGTGACTATTGCTCAGTTAGGTGGAAAAGAGTGTGGTAAGTGCCACTATTAATCAATTAGAAAGCAGAAAAACACGTATATAAATGGCTTCAAACAAAAAATACTGGCAAAGTGTTGAGGAACTAAATGATAGTTCTATTGTTGAAACGCTACGTAATAAAGAGTTCGTTCAAGAAATACCTACTGATGAGTTTTTATCGGATAAAGAAACATTAGAAACTTCATCAACTTCACGTAGAGATTTCTTAAAATATGTCGGATTTACAACCGCGGCTGCATCGTTAGCAGCTTGCGAAGGTCCGGTTAGAAAATCAATTCCTTATGTAGTACAACCTAATGATGTAGTAGTTGGAATAGCAGACTGGTATGCAACTACCATGGCAGACGGATTTGATTTTGCAAACGTTTTAGTTAAAACTAGAGAAGGTAGACCAATTTTGGTTATGCCAAATAAAGAGGCAGGTGCTGATATTAATGCAAGAACTGTCGCCTCTGTATTATCATTATATGACGAAAAGTTACGTTTAAAAGAACCAAAGAAAGGTGAAGCAAATATCACCTGGAATGATTTAGATAAAGAAATTGTAGAAAAACTTACAAAGTTAAGGGATGCCAACGAGCATGTTGTTTTATTAACAGGTACTTTGGCAAGTCCTTCAACAGAAAAAGTAATCGCTGATTTTATTTCAGCTTATCCAAATGTTAAGCACGTAGTTTATGATGCAATTTCTGAGGATGGAGCATTAGAAGCATTTGAAGCGGTTTACGGTAAAAGAGCGTTGCCTAATTATGATTTTTCAAAAGCAGATGTAATTGCTTCTGTAGGAGCTGATTTCCTGGGAGATTGGCATGGAGGTTTTGAAAAGAGTTATTTAGATGGAAGAAGAGTGAACACAGGTAAAATGTCTTATCATGTTCAATTCGAAAGTAACCTTTCATTAACTGGTGCAAATGCTGATAAACGAGTGGTAATAAAACCATCTGATCAGGTGTTTGCATTAATTAATCTATACAACGAAGTAACTGGAGAGAACTTGCCTTCGAAAGCTACTCCAGCTGATACTGAGGTGAAGAAGTTAGCTGTTGCATTAAAGAAAGCAAAATCGAAAGGTGTTGTTGTTACAGGTTTAAATGATAAGAACGCTCAAATTGTTGCTTTAGCTATTAACAAGGCTTTAAATAGTGAGGTTCTTGATGTTCAAAACCCGTTATATACAAGACAGGGTAATGACGCTCAAGTTGCCCAATTAGTAGCTGATATGAGTGCTGGTAAGGTTTCAGGTTTAATTACTTACAATGTAAACCCTGCCTACTCCCACGTAAATGCTGCTGGCTTTGTTGAAGGAGTTAAGAAGTTGAAATTATCAGTAGCTTTATCTACTCAAAATGATGATACTTCTGCTTTAGCTCAATATAGTTTACCTACGCCACACTACTTAGAGTCTTGGGGTGATGTTCAGTTAACTAAAGGAAATTATGGGTTAGTTCAGCCTACAATCCAACCATTATTTAATACACGTCAAGTTCAAGATGTTTTACTAAATTGGTCAGGTAGCAAAGTAAACTATTACGATTCATTAAAAGAATTTTGGTCAACCAATATATTAAACGGTAGATCATGGAATCAAGCATTGCATGATGGGTATTTCAATGTGAATGAGTTAGATGCTGAGGAAACAGAAAACTTTGAGACTTCGGTTGATATAGCTGTCGTTGTATCTAATTTACTAAAAGCAACGAAGCCTTCTCAATACGAATTAAACTTATTTAGTTCTACCGCATTAGGCGATGGTAAACAAGCGAACAACCCTTGGCTTCAAGAATTACCTGATCCTATTACAAGAGCTTCTTGGGATAATTACTTAACTGTTTCTTTAGCTGATGCAAAAGAACTTGGTTTTGAAAACCCTGTTAAAGATAATGGAGCCATTGACGGAAACTATGCGAATGTTACTGTAAATGGGGTAACAATTAATAATATTCCAGTTATTTTACAGCCAGGTCAAGCAAAAGGTTCATTTGGGCTTGCTCTAGGGTATGGTAGAAAACACGGGATGAAAGATGAGATGCAGGTAGGTGTAAATGCTTATCCTTTCTATAAAGATGGAAATAATGTACAGTATAATGTAACAATCGAAAAGGCAGCAGGGTGGCATAAGTTTGCTTGCATGCAAGTTCAAAGTACATTAGCTGGACGTCATGATATTTTAAGAGAAGCTTCATTAAAAGAAGTAAATGACAAGAATTTAGATCCAAAACATACATGGAATAAACCTTTCATGGTGTCTTATGATCATCAGGAAGTTGAAGGGAGTACGATTGATTTGTGGGATGATCATGATAGAGAATTAGGGCATCATTTTAAGTTGTCTATTGACCTTACATCATGTACAGGTTGTGGGGCATGTGTTGTAGCTTGTCACGCTGAAAACAACGTTCCTGTTGTGGGTAAAGATGAATTAAGAGTCGGTAGAGATATGGCTTGGTTACGTATTGACCGTTATTATTCTTCAACCGTTCAAGATAAACAATATGATAAGGAGCAAGCTGAAATGACTCTCGAAGAGTTTAAAGTTCAAAATCCTAATGTTGCAAATCAAGAAGTTGAAAGGCTCTATACTGAAAAAGTATTAAAGCTAAGCAAAGGAGACTTATTTGACGCATTGGAAAATCCAGCTGAGAATCCTCAGGTATCTTTCCAGCCAATGATGTGTCAGCATTGTAATCATGCACCATGTGAAACGGTGTGTCCTGTTGCTGCAACTTCTCACGGTCGTCAAGGTCAAAACCAAATGGCATATAACCGTTGTGTGGGTACTCGTTATTGTGCAAATAACTGCCCTTACAGAGTACGTCGCTTCAATTGGTTCAATTATGCAAACAACGATGAGTTTGATTTCAATATGAACAATGAGTATGGAAAGATGGTGTTAAATCCAGATGTTGTAGTTCGCTCAAGAGGTGTTATGGAAAAATGTTCTTTCTGTATTCAATCAACTCAAGCGGTAATTTTAAAAGCTAAAAAAGAAGGTAGAACTGTAAGAAAAGATGAGTTTAATGATGCTTGTGCTTGTTCTGCAGCATGTTCCTCTGGTGCCATGGTATTTGGAGATGTAAATAATCCAGAGGATCCAGTAACACCGTTAGTTGAAGATAAGAGAGCTTTCCATGTATTAGACTATATTGGAACAAAACCGAATGTAGTGTATCAAGTGAAAGTAAGAAATACAAACGAAGCTTAATAATAAAATAAACAATTATATAGATTATGTCGTCTCATTACGAATCATCTTATAGAGAACCTCTTGTCTTAGGTAATAAGAGTTACCATGACATTACTGAGGATATTGCTAGGCCTATTGAAGGTAAGGCAAACAAGAATTGGTATATCGCATTCTATATTTCCCTGGCAGGTATGTTATGGGGATTTGGATGTATCTTTTACACCGTTGGAACAGGAATAGGTGTTTGGGGATTAAGTAAAAACATCGGTTGGGCTTGGGATATTACCAACTTTGTATGGTGGGTAGGTATCGGTCACGCTGGTACTCTAATTTCTGCCGTATTATTGCTATTCCGTCAAAAATGGAGAATGGCAATTAACCGTTCAGCGGAGGCCATGACAATTTTCGCAGTATTTCAGGCAGGTTTATTCCCAATTATTCATATGGGACGTCCTTGGAATGGTTACTGGGTATTACCAATTCCTAACCAATTCGGTTCGTTATGGGTAAATTTTAACTCGCCTTTATTATGGGATGTATTTGCGATCTCTACGTATTTATCTGTTTCACTAGTATTCTGGTGGACAGGTTTATTACCTGATTTCGCAACCATTCGTGATAGAGCTGTAAAGCCTTTCCAAAAGAAAATTTACGCATTATTATCATTCGGATGGTCAGGTAGGGCCAAAGATTGGCAACGTTTTGAAGAGGTATCGTTGGTGTTAGCAGGTTTAGCAACTCCTTTAGTACTTTCAGTACATACGATCGTATCTTTTGATTTCGCAACATCCGTTAATCCAGGATGGCACTCTACTATCTTTCCGCCTTATTTTGTTGCAGGTGCAATTTTTTCAGGATTTGCAATGGTTCAAACCCTTTTAGGGGTTATGCGTAAGGTAACTAATTTAGAGGCATATATAACACGTCTTCATGTTGAATATATGAATATTGTAATTATATTAACAGGAGGAATAGTTGCTGTTGCATATGCTACCGAGTTTTTCATTGCTTGGTATACAGGTTCACCGTACGAAAATTATACCTATTTGTCTTTCGGAGCAGAGGCGGGTGCATACGGATGGGCGTTTTGGTCGTTAATGATTTTTAATATCATTATACCGCAAATTCTATGGATTAAGAAGCTTAGAAGAAGTTTTATCGTTTCATTCTTGGTTTCAATTGCAATTAATATTGGAATGTGGTTCGAAAGATTTGATATTATTGCAATTGTATTAAGTAAAGGACAGTTACCATCTACGTGGTGGCGTTTCGAGCCTACTTTCGTTGACGTAGGTATCTTTATAGGAACAATTGGTTTCTTTGGTGTTTTATTCTTGTTATACGCAAGAACTTTTCCCGTAATTCCTACGGCAGAAGTAAAAACAATTTTGAAATCATCTGGAGAGAATTTTAAAAAAATAAGAGAGAAGAACAATGAGCACTAGTAAAGTAATTCACGCATTATATAATGATGATGATATCTTAATGGATGCTGTTAAGAAGGTGAAAGCAGCGCATCATCATATTGAAGAGGTCTTTACACCTTTTCCAGTTCACGGTTTAGATAAAGCAATGGGGTTAGCTCCAACTCGGTTAGCAATAACAGCTTTTCTATACGGAATTACAGGTACCAGTGTTGCCATATGGCTTACCTGGTATACCATGATTGCTGATTGGCCACAAGATATTGGCGGAAAACCAAGTTTTTCATGGATAGAAAATATGCCTGCATTTGTACCTATATTATTTGAATTAACAGTGTTCTTTGCGGCACATCTCATGGTTATAACTTTTTATATGAGAAGTAAATTATGGCCTTTTAAAGATGCTGAAAATCCAGATCCAAGGACAACTGATGATCATTTTTTAATGGAAATTGCAGTAAATAATAACGAAGATGAGTTAACATCGCTATTAGCTTCTACTGGAGCCGTTGAGATTAACGTAGTTGAAAAGCATTAATAAGTAAAGTATGAATAGTTTAAAAATATTTTTGACTTTGTTAGTTGTTACAAGTATCATATCTTGTAACGATAAAAGAAAATCACAGGTACAATATATGCCTGATATGTATGTTTCTGTAGCTTATGATGCCAATGGAGTTACCTCTGCGGGAGGAGTTCCAGTAAACAGAAAGCCTGTAGCCGGAACAGTTAGCAGAAGTGGTATCGTAGCCTATGATATCGCAGATACTAACGAGGGGTATGAAAAAGCGAAAGCTGAATTAAAAAACCCTTTTGTAACTAATGAGAAGAATTTAGCTAAAGGAAAAGAGCTTTATAATATCTATTGCGTTGCATGTCATGGAAAAAAAGGTGATGGAAATGGAATTTTATCACAGAGAGATAAGTTTAACGGGATTCCTAATTATAAAGATAGAGACTTAAATGCAGGTAATATATATCATGTTATTATGTATGGTAAGAATTTGATGGGGTCACATGCTTCACAACTAAGATACAAAGAACGTTGGCAAGTTGTTCAGTATGTAGAGAAATTAAGAAGCGAATTAAAATAATTCTATTTTAGATATTTAAAGATATGTATCAGTTTACAGGAAAATTAAAAATATTTGCACTTGCTTTAATGGTAGTTGGGTTATTAGGTACTGTTTATAATTTTATATCGGCTCCTAGTACCTTAGAAGAAGCTAAAGAAATAATAGCAAAGCAAGAAGGTGCACATCATGGTGGCCATGATGAAGCCAATGTTCATCATGAAAATACCAACCATCATTCAACAAAAGTTCACGCTGAATCACATCATGACAGCAAAGAAGATAAGCACGCATCTTCTGACTCCTCTGCTCATCATAATGATCACTCAGATCATCATGTAGCGCATGCTTTTCATCAAATGCAGAATAGACCATGGTCTGCATTCTATGTTGCTATGTTATTTTCGCTTGGGATCAGTTTATTAGTCTTAGCATTTTATGCCGCCCAAAGAATTGCACATGCGGGTTGGTCAGTTGTTTTATTTAGAGTTTTTGAGGCGATAACCAACAATATCCATTACGTAAGTATATTCATGATAATTTTTATTGGATTGACGGTAATGCATAAAAACCATTTATTTCCATGGATGGCCGAGGGCGTTTTTGACACTCAAAGTCCAAATTATGATCCAATTGTTGATAAAAAACATTGGTGGATGAATGTTCCTGGGTGGGCTATCAGAAGTTTTCTTTACTTAGCAGGTTGGAACATTTTTAGGCTAATTATTAGAAAAAAATCTATAGAACAAGATAACGGAAGTTTAAAGCTTCATAAGAATCTTTACAATATTAGCGTAGGGTTTGTAGTTTTCTTCATGATCTCGGAATCTATGATGTCATGGGACTGGATTATGGGAATCGATCCTCACTGGTTTTCTACATTGTTCGGATGGTATGTATTAGCTACATTGCTTGTTTCTGCTTTAACAGTTATTTCTATGGTTACTATTTATTTAAGATCTAAAGGAGTTTTACCTTTTGTAAATGAGAGTCATATACATGATATAGCTAAGTTTATGTTTGGTTTTTCTGTATTTTGGACCTATTTATGGTTTGCTCAATTTATGCTTATCTGGTATGCAGATATGCCAGAAGAAACAACTTATTTTGCTCAACGATTTAATGAATACAAGTTACCCTTTTTAGGGATGGTGGTCTTAAACTTTGCTTTTCCTGTTTTATTATTAATCAATAGTGATTTTAAGAGTATACCTTGGCTTGTAATTTTAGGTGGTGTTGCTATATTAATCGGTCACTATGTAGATTTATTCGTGATGATCATGCCTGGTACTGTTGGTGCTCAGTGGGGATTTGGTATAGGAGAGATTAGTGCTATTTTGTTCTTTATAGGCTTATTTATTTACGCAACATTTAGTGCTTTTTCTAAGGCTGAAGTTTTAGCAAAAGGGAATCCTTTTTTACATGAAAGTGAAACGCACCATTATTACATTATAGAACACAAGGGTGAAGATAGTAATCATCATTAACAAATAAATAAATTAAAAACAATAATAGTTTATATATTATGCTCGCTTTATTTTACATTTTTATAGCAGTTGCAATAGGAGTTAGTTTTTGGCAAATAACTCGTATTATGAATTTCCGCTCTGTAATTGCTACCGATAAAGATAACGATACACAAGGAAAAATAGCTATTGGATTCTTAGTAATTCTATACGCGTTAATGATTTACAGTTTACTTGCTTGGAATGTAATTATGTTACCAGAAGCCGCTAGTGTTGAAGGTGAACACGATGACAATCTTTTTGATATAACCTTTTGGCTTATTGGGATTGTTCAGTTTGCAATGCAATTTTTAATATTTTATTTTTCTTTCAAATATAGAGGTAGAAAGGACAAAAAAGCTTTGTTTTTTGCCGATAGTCACAAACTAGAACTAATTTGGACAACAATTCCTGCCATTACTATAGTTTTACTGATTGGTTATGGGCTATGGCAATGGAATAATGTTATGTCTATAGGAGATGATGAAAATCCAATTGTTATAGAAGTTTATTCACAACAATTTAGATGGGATGCCCGTTATGCTGGAGAAGATAATGAGTTAGGTTTAGGTAACGTTAATTTCATCAAGGGTATAAATACCATGGGAGTTGATATGACTGATCCAAACTCAAAAGATGATAAGCAGGTAACCGAGTTGTATTTACCAAAAGGAAGGAAAGTATTATTTAAATTCCGTTCACAGGATGTTTTACATTCAGCTTATATGCCACACTTTCGAGCACAAATGAATTGTGTTCCTGGAATGGTCACTCAGTTTGCCTTTACTCCAAAATATACTACAGAGGAAATGCGAAATAATTCTGAGGTAATTGAAAAAACTAAGGGTATTAATAAAATTCGTGCAGCCAAGGGTGAAGAATTATATGAATTTAATTATTTACTTTTATGTAATAAAATTTGCGGGGCTTCTCACTACAATATGCAAATGAAAATTACTGTTGTAGAAGAAGCTGATTATAAAAAATGGTTGTCAGAGCAAAAAACCTTGGCTCAAGTTATTAAATAAGATATTTTAAAACGTATAGATTATGTCAGATCATCATCATAAAGAAACATTTGTAACGAAATATATCTTCACTACAGACCATAAAATGATCTCTAAACAGTTTTTAATAACTGGTATGTTTATGGGAATCATTGGGGTTTTTATGTCCATGTTATTTCGTTTACAAATAGCTTGGCCGGAAACTTCTTTTTCGATAATTGAAGCATTTCTAGGTCATCACCAAACAGACGGAGTAATGGATCCTGATATGTACTTAGCATTAGTTACAATACACGGTACAATCATGGTATTCTTTGTATTAACAGCCGGTTTAAGCGGAACTTTTTCTAATCTTTTGATTCCTTTGCAAATTGGTGCTAGGGATATGGCTTCTGGTTTCTTAAATATGGTTTCATATTGGTTATTTTTCCTTTCATCAATAATAATGGTTATTTCCTTATTTGTCGAAGCAGGGCCTGCTTCTGCAGGATGGACAATTTATCCTCCTTTATCTGCTTTGCCCCAAGCTATTCCAGGTTCAGGCACAGGAATGACGCTATGGCTCGTATCAATGGCTATTTTTATTGCTTCTTCTTTAATTGGATCTTTAAATTATATTGTTACAGTTTTAAACCTCAGAACAAAGGGTATGAAGATGACAAGGCTACCCTTAACTATGTGGGCATTTTTTATAACAGCGATTATTGGGGTGATATCATTTCCTGTACTATTGTCAGCTGCTTTATTATTAATATTTGATAGAAGTTTTGGAACTTCATTTTACCTTTCCGATATCTTTATCTCAGGGGAAGTACTACACTATCAGGGGGGATCACCTGTTTTGTTTGAACATTTATTCTGGTTTTTAGGACACCCTGAAGTCTATATTATCTTATTACCTGCATTAGGTTTAACATCTGAAGTAATTTCAACGAATGCCCGTAAGCCAATCTTTGGTTATCGTGCAATGATCGGATCAATTATAGCAATTGCTTTTTTATCTACAATAGTTTGGGGACATCATATGTTCGTTTCGGGAATGAATCCTTTCTTAGGTTCAGTTTTCACATTTACTACAGTTTTAATTGCAATTCCATCAGCTGTTAAGGCATTTAATTATGTGACAACTTTGTGGAAAGGTAATTTACAAATGAATCCCGCAATGTTGTTTTCGATAGGTTTAGTATCTACTTTTGTTACAGGAGGATTAACAGGGCTTGTATTAGGAGATTCTGCATTAGATATTAATGTTCACGATACTTATTTCGTTGTAGCGCATTTCCATTTAGTAATGGGAGTTTCAGCATTATTTGGAATGTTTGCCGGAATTTATCATTGGTTTCCTAAAATGTATGGTAAAATGATGAATAAAACAATGGGATATTGGCATTTTTGGATTACCATTATATCTGCGTATGGTGTATTTTTTCCAATGCATTTTATTGGGTTAGCTGGACTTCCTAGAAGATATTATACAAATACTAACTTCCCTATGTTTGATGATTTAGCTGATATTAATGTTTTTATTACAGTAATGGCCATTATCGGAGGTTTAGCACAGTTAATATTTTTAGCTAATTATTTTATTTCAATATATAGAGGAGAAAAGGCAACTCAAAACCCATGGAACTCAAATACATTAGAATGGACTACTCCAGTAGAACATATTCATGGAAATTGGCCTGGAGCTATTCCAGAAGTTCATAGATGGGCTTATGATTACAGTAAAACTGATGAAAATAATAATTACATACATGGAAAAGATTTTGTTCCTCAAAATACACCTCTTTTAAATGGAGAGGATCCTTCGTAATTATTTCAAAAAATTTATGAATAAAACCGGCCTTAGATTTTTAAATCTAAGGCCGGTTTTATTCATAATGATTATTACTACTCTAGTCTTTAATATTTATTTTTACCTAAAATGTCATTAAATATTATTCTCAATAATTATACTATCTTATAAATATGATTATCTAATAAAGATTAGAGAATAAACTTCCTCATTTTAAACAATTTTAATAAGATTATTTATCAGCAATAGGAAGCATACTTAATTAAGTTTTAAAATAAAATATCTTATAGATATGCAAAACAAGTAGAAAAAGGAATCTAATATTCTTTTTTATTTGATTACGATTTTATACTCTTTGTAATTGGATTTAGCACCAATTTTTATGATATAAGTACCTGTACTTGCATAGGACATGTCAAGATCATACTTATATTCAGCGCCTGATTTTGAAATATTATTAAAAACGATTGTTTTACCCAATATATCATAAACCCTGAAGGTAAGTATTCCTGTATACCCTGTTTTTAAAAGAAAAGTATATTTCTTATTGGGCAATGTCAGTACTTTTAGATCAGAATCCTTTATAATGATATTATTGTTTGTGTTTTCATCCGTTATGTTAACTAAATAATCATGAACCTCTCCAAATCCATAATCACCGCATGGATCCTTAATATCACCATCTCCTATTTCAGCAATCGCTTTTATTCGCAATTTGTGTTTTCCTAAATTAGCATCAGGAGGAAGTGTAAATTCAAATTTTTCTAACGAATTAGCGACACTGAACATTTCTCCCTTAATTACATGTTCATTTTCATCAAACGAGCTACTATCATTGTAATCAATCCATACAGATATTGTTTGCCCTGATGGACTTTCACTCCAATTATGTTGTACTTCTAATACATGTTGTTCTGTTCGATTTAAATCAGTTATGTATTTTGTTCTATCTACATACCCAAGAATATTTCCGGTTGAATTACAACCATCTTCTCCATTATCTACATTAATATTCCCTAAAATTATCTGCTTTATACCATCCTCCATACACCCAAATTTAGCTTCAGGAACACAATGTCTAATTGAATTGGTTATATTTATAATCTTACTATTGTTTTGTGAATTTTCGTCGCCATCCAACTCGGTACTTGTTTTTATTTCATAATTAACATTTAATACGGACATATCAAAAGTTGTATCAAATGTATAAACTGCAGATGTGTATGGCAATAAAGTATTTTTGAATGTTTCTGTAATCTTTGATTCTCCATTTATTGAGTAGCTAATTGTAAAATTACTTTGACTATTTTTTCCGTAATTGGTAATCAGAACAGTCACTTCCTCTAAACTCGTTGGAGTTGCCCCAGTTGGGGCTACTATACGAGAAACACCAATGTCATTATTCAATGGTTCACTAATTTGAAATACACCAACCATATTACTCCTATTTCCATTATTAAAATATTCACCTACAAACCAAAAATCAGAATTGTTAGATGGATCCACTGTGAGATGTGAATAGTCAGCATATCTATAAATTGGATTGTCGGATGTACTTAAAACAATTAGTTCTTCTTGTCCCGTCATTACGTTTAGTGGATCGTCATGAAATCTACCTGTGTATCTTAATGAAATACTTTCATCTGTACTTACAGATGAATATGCCATAGCAATATTACCTTGTTCGTCGATTCCCATACTAGCTCCAAAAGCATGTCTATTACCAGGAGCAGTATAAGTACCTTCTTGATGAACAAACCAAGGTTGACCATCCCCATTTTGTCTTAATTCATACCACCTTATTCCTGCCAATTCGTTTGTAGTATTCGTGTTTACGACAAAATTAAATATGGCAGAATTGTAAGTACTAAACTTTCTAAACTGAGCTTGATTCATAATTGCGCCTTGCATAGCGTCAATATCAGGTCCTGTTGGTTGCGATAAATTAGAAAAATCACCGCCATCAAAAACTGATGTGAATGGTGTTGTGGGTATCTCAATTGGTGCCGATATTGAGGAGTTAACAGGGTTATTCCAGTCAATATTAATGTTCCATAATTTTAGATGATCAGTGTCAATCCCTTCCCAAGCATCATCTTGCAAGTATACAAGAGTAGCGTTACCATCTGAAGGCAAGTTGTCATCAATTACATTAAATACTTGCGGGCTGTAAAATCCGTTAGTAACCATACCTGTTAAGGTAAAAGATTGAATACTAGCACTGCTATCTCCATTTAGCATCTTATCCCTTTCTAAAGCCCAAACTTGACCATTCCTTATATTGTTTGAATCATCACTTTCAGAGATATTAGCTGTCACATAGTAGGCGTCTGACCAAATAGAAAACTTAGTATAATCTGGAAAAGTTCCTGTTTGAAATGAATCTGCACTATATGTATGCCAGCCTCCATTCACGGGATCATTTGTCTGTGAAATAGCGATATGGAATCCATTTGGGTTATCTTCAAATTCGGTAACAATGTATCTGTCAGCTTCTGAATCATAAAGTACAATAGGATCACCATCGGCACTTCCTGGAAACAATGTTTCTAAACTAATAGCTTCTGATGCGGGTGTACCATCTTTATTAAAAATCCTAAAGGCTGTATTCCAGGCCGTGATATAATAATCCCTACCAACGGCTCCTGTTGGATCTGAAGGAGAATCAGTCTGATTTGTTGACTCAAATGTAAATTTAGTTGATTTTATTTTTTTTGTAGCGGATCTTTTTTGCGTACTCAATAGCGGATCAAATTGTCTAGGAAGTCCCTTTCCTGGTATAACTTTATTCCCCTTAATTTTTTTATCCTTAGCGTAAGGGGTTTTCTTATTTTTCGATGGTGAGATCAAAGTACCTCTTTTAATCTGTTCTTTTATACTTGGTATAAAGTTGTATTTCAATTGTCCAGTCCATGTTGTTTTTTGGGATGTCTTTTGACCAAATAGTACTGAAGTCAAAATTATCGACATCATGAAGGGTAGATACTTAAGTCTCATTTCAAGTTTTATTTTGTATGATTGGGAAATTTATATTTACTCTATATCCTAAACTAAGGTTTTTAATAAACATGCAAAATACTTCTTTTTTTTTATAAAACGTTATTTTTCAGTGTTAAAGGGGGGGGTGATGAAATAAAATTGTAGTTAAAATAAATTTGTAAATTATAAAATAAATTAAAATAATTTGAACTATTCATTGGTTGTGAGTAACATTTATTACAAATCAGATACTATATTTGGAGTATATTTGTATGTGTATGAATGAACATTTAAATCCAGATAAAAATAACTATTCTCATGAAGAGTTAGATGTAGAGAAAAAGCTTAGACCTCTTTCATTTAGTGATTTTACTGGGCAGGATCAGGCACTTGAAAATCTACAAATTTTTGTAGAGGCTGCTAATAGGCGGGGAGAAGCTTTAGATCATACGTTATTTCATGGTCCTCCTGGACTTGGAAAAACTACGTTAGCTCATATTTTAGCAAATGAATTGAAGGTAGGGATCAAGGTAACTTCAGGTCCTGTTTTAGATAAACCGGGAGATTTAGCCGGTTTATTAACTAACTTAGAGGAGAGAGATGTTCTGTTCATAGATGAAATTCATAGGTTAAGTCCTATTGTTGAAGAGTATTTATATTCTGCAATGGAAGACTTTAAAATAGATATTATGATAGAGTCGGGACCAAACGCAAGAACCGTTCAAATTAATTTGGAGCCATTTACTCTGGTTGGTGCCACAACTCGTTCTGGTTTACTAACAGCTCCAATGAGGGCAAGATTTGGAATTAGTAGTAGGTTACAATATTATTCAACCGAGTTACTAAGTACAATTATAGAACGTAGTGCTTTTATTTTGAAGGTCCCTATTTCACTAGAAGCAGCGATTGAAATAGCAGGAAGAAGTAGGGGAACGCCACGTATTGCCAATGCTTTACTCAGAAGGGTTAGAGATTTTGCTGAGATTAAAGGAGATGGAAATATTACTGTTGGCATAGCAAAATATGCTTTAACGGCTTTAAATGTAGATGCATATGGTTTAGATGAAATGGATAATAAGATTTTAAGCACAATTGTTGATAAATTTAAAGGCGGACCAGTTGGTCTGACTACTTTAGCAACAGCTGTAGCAGAGAATGCGGAGACGATAGAAGAAGTATATGAACCCTTTTTAATTCAGCAGGGATTCATTATGCGTACACCCAGAGGACGAGAAGTCACGGATTTAGCCTATAAACATTTGGGACGCACAAGAAGTTCGTCTCAGGGGGAATTGTTTTAATTGATTAGTAATCTATTTTATTAATGTGGTTACTATAACGATACGAAAATCAAAACGTTGGTATTTATTTAAAATTAATGCTAAAAGCTTAGTTTATTTAACTTAAAGATGAAATTGATTAAGAAGTTAATACCTGTTTTTGCTTGGTTACCAAGCTATAAAAAGGAGTATTTACAAAATGACATATTTGCAGGAATCACTGTTGCCATTGTTTTAATACCACAAAGTATTGCATATGCTTTAATAGCTGGTTTACCTCCAATCTATGGGTTATATACAGCTTTAGTTCCTCAAGTTATTTATGCAGTTTTTGGATCATCACGTCAGGTTGCGATAGGTCCTGTAGCAATGGATTCACTTATCGTAGCAACGGGAGTTTCTACGTTAGCTTTGGTAGGATCAGAAAGCTATATATCTATAGCAATACTATTAGCAATGATTGTAGGAAGTATGCAATTGCTTATGGGAGTTTTTCAATTAGGTTTTATAGTTAACTTTTTATCTAGACCCGTTATTACGGGATTTACTTCTGCAGTTGCTTTGACTATTGGTTTAAATCAATTTAAAAATCTTCTTGGTGTAGAGTTCCTTCAAAGTGATCAGATTCATATTTTGGTAGATGATATTATTAACAGAATTCAGTTTTTAAATATTAAAACAACTATAATTGGTCTGCTAGCTTGTATTACAATCTTTTTATTTAGAAAATTAAATAAAAAAATTCCAAATGCGTTGATCGTAGTCACAAGTGGAATTATTTTAATAAAGTACTTTGGTGATAGTTGGGAAGGTGTTGATATCGTAAAAGGGGTACCTTCAGGTTTACCAAGTTTTTCTATTCCTGTTATCGATATTCCATTAATAAAAGAATTAATGCCAATAGCATTAACTTTAGTTATGGTAGGATATCTTGAGACTATCTCCATAGGAAAAACTTTAGAAGCTAAACAAGATCAATATAGAGTTCAACCTAATCAAGAACTAATAGCATTAGGACTTAGCAATATTTTAGGATCTTTTTTTAAAGCATACCCTTCTGCTTCTAGTTTTTCTAGATCAGCAATTAACGCTGAGTCTAATGGGAAAACAGGGGTTGCAGCCTTTGTATCTTCTATACTTGTTATGTTAACATTATTATATCTTACACCAGTCTTTTATTACCTTCCTAAATCAATACTGGCGGCAATTATTATTGTGGCAGTATTTAATTTAATTAACATAAGAGAGGCTAGACGATTATGGAGTGCAAATAATCTTGATTTTTGGTTATTAGTAGCTACCTTCTTTTCTACTTTGGTTTTTGGAATTGAATATGGTATTTTGGTAGGAGTAGGGCTTTCATTGATTTTATTAATTTATAGAACATCAAGACCTTATGTTACTGAGCTAGGAAAGGTTCCTAATTCAGATTTTTATAGAAATAAAAACAGGTTTAAAGAAGTTCTGATAGATAACCAGGTTCTGGTATTTCGGTTTGACGCACAACTCTTTTATGCTAATGCTGGATACTTTAGAGATAAATTAGAGGAAATGACAGGTGAAAAAGGAGCGGTATTAAAGTTGATAGTATTGGATGCAGAAAGTATTAATAGAGTTGACAGTACAGGTGTTGATATGCTAATAGAAAGAATTCGATTTTATAAGAAAAAGGAAATCACTTTTTATTTGGCAGGGGTAAAAGGTCCTGTTAGAGATGCTCTTTTTAGAGGTGGTGTATTAGATGAAATTTCAATAGATCACTTTTTCATGAGAGCAAATGGTGCAGTTCATTATTTTAAAACAGGAGATAATTTAAATCAAAAAAAATACGCACAATACATTCATCAAGCGTATCGATAATAAACAAATAATATATTTATATTATGAAGATAGAACAAATTTATACAGGTTGTTTGGCTCAGGGGGCGTACTATGTTGAAAGCGGAGGAGAAGTCGCCATTATAGATCCATTGAGAGAGGTTCAATCTTATATAAACAAAGCAAAGGAAAACAAAGCTAAGATTAAGTATATTTTTGAAACGCATTTTCATGCTGATTTTGTTAGTGGTCATGTTACTTTAGCTGAAAAAACTGGGGCAACTATAGTCTATGGTCCAACGGCAAAAACAAAGTTTAAGGCACATATAGCCGAAGATTATGAAGTTTTTCAATTAGGAGAAATAACTATTTCAGCGCTACATACACCTGGGCATACTATGGAAAGTACCACTTATTTGTTAAAGGATAAAGATGGTAATAACCATGCTATATTTAGTGGAGATACACTTTTTTTAGGAGATGTAGGGAGGCCTGACTTAGCTCAAAAAACAAATGATTTAACTCAAGAAGAGTTGGCAAGTTTTCTATTTGATAGTCTTAGAAATAAAATCATGACATTAGAAGATGATGTTATTGTTTATCCTGCACATGGCGCTGGTTCTGCCTGTGGTAAAAACTTAAGTAAAGAAACTATTGGAACGATAGGAGATCAAAGAAAAACAAACTATGCACTTCGTCATGATATGACTAAGGAAGAGTTTATTAATGAAGTTACGGATGGTTTATTACCGCCCCCGGCATACTTTCCTTTAAATGTTAAAATGAATAAAGAGGGCTACAGGTCTGTTGACGATGTTATTAAAAATAGTTCAAGATCTCTCTTGCCAGATGAGTTTGAAAAAAAAGCAAATGAAACCGATGCGATAATCCTTGATGTAAGACATCAATCAGAATTTATAAAAGGATTTATTCCTCAATCTATTTTTATAGGCTTAAAAGGTACATTTGCTCCATGGGTAGGGGCCTTAATTAAGGATATTCATCAGCCTATTTTACTGATAACGCCAAAGGGAGAAGAAGAAACAACAATAACTCGACTTTCTAGAGTTGGCTTTGATAATGTTTTAGGGTATTTAGATAACGGTTTTGAAACTTGGAAAGATGCTGGTAAAGAAATAGACACCTTGTTGTCAATTTCAGCATATGAGCTAGAAAATAAATTATTAAATAAAGCACTAGTTTTTGACGTACGAAAACCTGGAGAGTATGAGATTGGACATATTAAAAATGTGCCAAATACTCCATTAGATTTTTTGAATAAATTTATTGAAGGATTTCCTCTTGATCAGGATTTTTACGTTCATTGTGCAGGAGGCTATCGATCTGTTATTGCTGCTTCTATATTAAAAGCAAGGGGTTATCATCATGTTATTGATGTAGCAGGAGGGTACAAAGCAATTAAAGAAACAACTATACCAAGAACGATGCAGGCTTGTTCATTAAAAAAGCAATAAGTTTATGATAAAATTGATAAGAATTTACTTCGTCATATTATTTTTTATTTCATGCGAACAAAAAAATAAAAATTTTGTGAATATAAAAACATCAGATTTAAAAACAGTATTAAGTACCCATTCAGACATTCAATTAGTTGATGTAAGGACACCCGAAGAATATGCTGAAGGAAAAATAAACAACGCGATTAATATTGATGTTACTTCAGATAATTTTGAAGAAAGAGTATCGAATTCATTAAAAAAAGATTCACCAGTTTATCTATATTGCAGGTCTGGAGGTAGAAGTGTTATTGCATCCAAAATACTGATAAATAAGGGTTTTGAGGTCTATAACTTAGAGGGGGGCTATATAAATTGGGAAAGTAAAGCTAATTAGAAAAATACGAGATTCTGAATATTAAAGAATTGTACCACTATAATATTTTTATTATATGGAAGTATCTTACAAAGTATTAATTAAAGTACGTCTTTGAATCAGTTGGAAAGTAAATTGATAATTTATTTAGGATAAGCAATTGATTAAGTTTCGAAAAGAAAATTAAGTACTTTTAAATAAATAAAAAAGCGAAAAATATTTCGCTTTTTTATTTATTGGTTTGAATTTATGTTAAGCTTGCACTAGATTTTAATTTACAAACTTCCTTAATTCGTTTTATAGCCTCTCGTAATTGTAATTCAGATGCAGCATAAGACATTCTAATGCAGTTTGGAGCTCCGAAAGCATCACCTGTAACGGTAGCAACGTTGGCTTCTTCCAGTAAGAACATTGAAAAGTCATTTGCATTTTTTATTTCTTTTCCTTTTAGTGTTTTTCCAAAAAAGGCAGAAATATCTGGGAATATATAAAAAGCACCTTCAGGAATATTTAATTTAAATCCTTCAATTTCATTTAACAATTTTAAAACTAAATCTCTTCTGTTTTTGAACTCATCAACCATATATTTTACTTTAGAAGGTGGAGCTAAAACTGCAGTTATAGCAGCTCTTTGAGCAATACAGTTTGTACCTGAAGTAATTTGACCTTGCATTTTAGTACATGCCTTGGCAATCCATTCTGGAGCTCCAATATATCCGATTCTCCATCCAGTCATAGCAAAAGCTTTAGCCAAGCCATTTACTGTAATAGTTCTATCATACATACTTTCAATAGCAGCAAAACTAAATAGTTTACTACCATAGTTAATATGCTCGTAAATCTCATCTGAAAGTATATAGATTTGAGGATGCTTTTCTAAAACAGCAGCCAAAGCCCTGTATTCTTCTTCACTATAAATAGAACCACTTGGGTTATTAGGCGAATTAAAGAAGACCATTTTTGTTTTTGGTGTAATAACCGCTTCTAATTGCTCTGGAGTAATTTTAAAGTCGTTATCAATACTTGAAGGAATTTCAATAAATTTTGCCTCACAAAGCGTTGCTATTGCTGAGTAACTTACCCAATAAGGAGCAGGAAGTATTACTTCATCTCCTGGGTTTAATAAAACTTGCGCAACATTCGCTATGGATTGTTTCGCTCCAGTAGATACAACAACCTGATTGGGTTTATATTTTATGTTGTTATCTCTTTCAAATTTATGACAAATTGCTTCTTTGAGATCTAAGTATCCATCAACCGGTGTATATGAATTAAAGTCTTGATTAATTGCTTCAATAGCGGCTTCCTTAATAAATTCAGGAGTGTTAAAGTCAGGCTCGCCTAAGCTTAAGCTAATAATGTCTTTACCTTCATTTTTTAGCTCCCTCGCTTTTGCTGCCATAGCTAAAGTTTGAGAAACGGGTAAACTTTTAATTCTGTTTGATAATTCGTTTGACATTGTTTGTATTAATTCTGTTGTTGATTTTATGCTAGCTGTGGTTTTTTCCCTAGTTCAGCTAAGTGTTTAAAATGTTCAATAATTGCTTTTCTAGTTGTCTTATACTCGTTATAAGGAAGATTGAATTCCATCGCTGTTTCCTTTACGATTTGAGCAAGTTTTTTATAATGAATATGTGAAATATTAGGAAAAATATGATGTTCTACTTGATGGTTTAGACCTCCTGTGTAAAAATTAATAAACCAATTTTTAGGAGCAAAGTTAGCTGTTGTGTAAAGTTGGTGTATTGCCCAAGTATTTTTCATATTACCATTTTCATCAGGAAGAGGCATGTCAGTTTTAGGTACCACATGAGCCAACTGAAAAATGATACTTAATATGATTCCTGCAGTATAATGCATTACAAAAAAACCGATTAGTACTTTCCACCATGAAATTTTAAGTACTGCTATTGGAAGAACTATCCATAATGAATAGTAAATGAGTTTTGAAATCACTAACTTGGTCCATTCCGTCGTTGGATTAGGAAATTTCCCATAGGATAACTTTCTCTTTAAAAAACTTTTCATTTGTTTAAAATCTGTAGTTATAGCCCAATTGATGGTAAGTAAACCATAAAGAAGGAAAGAATAATATTTTTGGAATTTATGAATCCATAACCAATTTGAATGTTTGGAAAAACGAATAATTCTTCCCGCGTCAATGTCTTCGTCATGGTCTTTGATATTGGTATAAGTATGATGGAGAACATTATGTTGAACTTTCCAGTTGTATACGTTACCTGCTAGTATATAAATACTGCTTCCCATTAATTTGTTAACCCATTTATTGCTTGAGAAAGATTCATGATTGGCATCATGCATTACATTCATTCCTACACCAGCCATCCCTACTCCCATAATAATGGAAAGCATTAATTTTAACCATTGGGACATGTCTACTGTTAAAATCAAGACAAAAGGAACTAAAAATATTGAAAACATAACAATAGCTTTACTGTAAAGTTTCCAGTTTCCAGTCCGTTTAATATTGTTTTCTTTAAAATAATTATTTACACGCTTGTTTAATGTTCTAAAGAACTTTTGTTTATCTATCCGAGAGAAGTTTACCGTCTTCATTTGTTGTTTGTTATTAAAAGCTAAAATAAGTGTTTTTGAGTGACTATCAGTATCTAAAATAACTTTTTAACTAGAATGATATCTTTGATGTAAAAATAAACAATAACAATTTAGTTTTTTATTTTTGTACAGAAAATACATTTGAATGAAAATCATCAAAAAATACTTTCCTAATATATCAGGAGAACAAGAAGAAAAATTTTCAAAGTTACAAGAGCTTTATGAAGATTGGAATTTGAAAATCAATGTTGTTTCTAGAAAGGATATTGATGAGTTATATCTTAGACATGTTTTACATTCTTTAGGAATAGCAAAGGTAGCCTCTTTTCAAGCTGGAGCAAAAGTTATGGATGTTGGAACTGGAGGAGGTTTTCCAGGTATTCCATTAGCAATTTTATTTCCTGAAACTAAATTTCATTTAGTAGATTCAATAGGGAAGAAAATTAAAGTAGTTGATGAAGTAGTTGAGGGCTTAGAGCTGAAAAATGTTGAAACAACACATGGAAGAGTTGAAGAGGTAAAAGATACATATGATTTTATAGTAAGTAGGGCTGTTGCGCAAATGGAAACTTTTCATAGGTGGGTAAAAGGAAAGGTTCAAAAAAAGCAAAACCATGAATTAAAAAATGGAATTTTGTATTTAAAAGGAGGAGATTTAACTGAAGAGTTAAGTGGATTTCCGAGGGCTACTATTTACGATTTACCGAATTATTTTGATGAATTATTTTTCGAGACTAAAAAAGTAGTTCACATCCCCATAAAGTATAAAGGTTAAAAGAGAGCCATTTGGCTCTCTTTATGTATTTTTAAAAGCTCATGCTAATATTAGCTGTAAGTCCTGTATTTTCTGGAACATTTCTGCAGACACCTCCCACACAAATTAGTCCTCCTCGTTGCCTGCCATAATTCAAACTAAATCGATACGATCCATAGGTATAATTACCTCCAAAATTGTAGTAATGGATTTTTTCACTAGTCTCATCACTTCCGTAGTTATAAATATCATTTAAGTAAAAACCAAGTCTTGAAGAAAGATTACACTCTAGTGTTCCTCCAACCCAATTTTTCCTGTCATCTTCAGTCCACAAATGTTGAGCTTCAAATCGTAGAGATTTTCCACCTCCTATCTTATAGGTTGTTTCTCCAACCAAGATCTTAGCATGAACATCTCCAACGGTTTCTTCAATATAACGTTTATTGTAATACTGATTTACAAAATAGAAGATGTTGCTCCATTGTTTAGACCATTTTTTACGAATCTCTAAACTAAAATCAGAGAAGTATTTTTCCCCAAAACCGAAGTTAGATGTATTATAAGTAAATTTCGAAGAGTTGCTTAAATCAGCTTCTCCTTTAAGACCATACCAATACGATGCATTAACTGCAATCTTAGTCCCATATTTACCTCCTAAGACCGATCCTTTTTTAAATTTGTAAAAGAAGTCTATCTGACCTCCAATTTCACCAAATTTAGGAATGGGATTAAAAGCTCCTTGAGCTTGAGCTTGATAAACATAAATATTTGTAAGTAAATAATCATGTTGCTTTGTTAATCCTGGTAAGTAGTTTATAATATACTGATTGAATATATTTCCAGTTGTCTCTCTATCCGAATAAAAGCCCATATTTTCAAGTCTTCTAAGTGTTACATCAACGCCAAGACCTTTTTGAGTATATCCAAAATTCAAGAAAAAGGCATTACCTTTTTCTGCACCTCTAGGTTTATTCATTACATAAATAGCATCTTCATTTTTTGTTAAGAATTCAACTCCTGAGTAAAAATTACCCGAAGAGAAATCGATTCTTCCTCCAAAAACATTGGTTATTTCAGGTAGGTTAAAACTAGCTAAAGCTGTTTCATCGTTTCTACCAACATAACTCAAACCAAATGATAAATACGAGTTTTCAAGATTCAAAAAATCTGATAAACCAATATTAGAGTCAAATCCGAAAATATCTGCTTTTGAATGCTCGAAACCTGCTCGTTGTTTACCATAGATAGCTTTTAACTCAATAAAATTAGTTGGGTAGTATTTTATTCTAGCTCCTCGTAATGCGTTATTGATTCCCAATTGACGATCTTCCCATGATCGTAAAGACAAACCGTTTCCGAATTGTTCGTAAAAATGGCCTAAGGTAACCTCAAACTTTTTGTTTTTATATCCGGCATAGTACAAACCAAGGTTAGTTTTTTTAAATCTGGCATCGTAATTCAATAATGCCATTGGCGAATAACTTTCAGCTTGAATCCCCGCGTAAAAATCTTTATACTCATATAAAACAGTTAAGTAGTTATTAGATCTAAATCTTTCAGGCTCCAGAAATGGGCCCGTTTTCGAATCATCGACGTAGTATTGCGAATTCGATTCAAAACCTAATGATAGGTTATGATCGTTTTGTGCTTTTAGCGTAAAACTGAAAGAAAAACAGCCTAAAAGCATTATGTAGAGCTTTTTCATTAAGTAGTAAGTGTTTTATAAGTTAGGAGTTTTCTTTTATTATTTCATAAAGTTCATCTTCGAAACCTGGAGAATACCCCGAATGACGATAAATTATTTTGCCCCCTTTTACAATAATAAGCTCTGGAATTGTATGTATATTTAAAGCTCTTTTTAACTCCTGATTTTTATCTAATAGAACTTTATATGGCCAACCTTTTCCATTGATCAGTGCTTTTACTCTTTTCTGAGATCTGGAATCATCTGTTGAAATTGCAATTAATTCAATATTTAACTCATCTTGCCACTCTTCATATACTTCATTTATCGTGTCAAGTTCATTTAAACAAGGAACGCACCAAGTTGCCCAAAAACTAATAATAGTTATTTTATGATTATCAATCTCCTTTTCAATATTGGAAGAACTATTATTTAGAAGGTAAATATTTTTATTAGGAAGTTTTTTTTGAGAAAAAGAATATGCGGTTGTAATAAACAAGCATAGTGTTAAAAGTGGCCTCATAATTTTAATAGTTTTATTTATTTCACCGAGTATAACAGAGAATCTAGAGTTTCCCCTAAAATTCTTTTTCGTTATTTTTTAGGGTAAACTTCTATTGTCTTGTTTCAACAGATCAATTATTTTAAATTTAAAAAATATCGATATGATGAAAATAAAGGAAAGAAGAAAATTCAATCATTTAATTTGTATAGTTTTAACTCTTTTTCTCTTGTCCTGTTCAGGATCAGATCTGAGTGAAGATTCAACGGTTGAAGCATCATCGGTTTCAAATACCGCTTTTTCTGAGAATACTAAGTACGAAATAAATTTAGAGATGGAAGGTCAAACATTTCAAAAAAATGTGCTGATTGAAGATTACACAGGGGCTTGGTGTGGATGGTGCCCAAGAGTAACTCATGCCATAGAAGAGGTGAATAAAAGAACGGAAAATGTAATTACAGTGGCAATACATGAGCTAGATTCCCTACAGAACCAGTTTACAAGAAAAATGAGACTTTTATTTGATGTTGATAATTTTCCTACGGCTTACATTGATAGAAAATATGTTTGGGATTTTCCTGAACCGGATAATTTAGATCAAGTAACAGACCTAATTAACACTGACACTCCTTTAGGGATTAAATTGTCATCAACAGTTTCAGGAAATCTAATGAAAATAAAAGCAACTATTGGATTTGGCACAACAATAAGCAAGGGGTTAAAGTTTACTTTAATGGCTATAGAAGATGGGGTTAGAAAAGTACAGCTAAACTACACTGATTATTTTGGAGAAGCTACAAAAATTGATAAGTTTGTGAATAACGATGTTCTTAGATTTGTTTTTTCTGAAGAAATTTCTGGGGAAATAATGTCTAATTCTAGAACAATCAAGGGAGCTATAATAGAAAAAACATTTGAGTCCAATGTCCCTGATTATATAGAGGATGTGGCCAATTTGAGTTTTGTTGCAGTGGTTTCTTATGCTGATACTAATGAAGTTTTAAACGCTAGAGAAGTCAAGGTTAACGAGAGTAACGATTTTCAAAATAAGTAATTCTCTTAGAATTGAGGATCCTCTATAAAAAGAGCACATATTATACTAATAATATGTGCTCTTTTTATATTTTTGTTTTATGGATATTCAAACACCAACAGAAGAAAAATGGAATACGATTTCCCATGCGGTTGGTGCTGTTATGGGAATTTATGGACTTGCAGTACTGTTGCTGGTCAACACAAATAAACCTTGGAGTGTTTTCAGTATTATAGTTTATGGCGTTTCTGTTATTATACTTTTTAGTGCTTCGGCTCTGTACCACGCTACGAAAACTGAGGAGAGAAAAAGAAAATTCAGAATTATTGATCACATTAGTATTTATCTTCTTATAGCTGGAACATACACACCTGTATTATTATTGTTATTATCTCAAAGTAAAGGTTGGTTATTGTTTTTTATAGTTTGGGGTATTGCTTTTATAGGTACCATATTAAAGCTTTTTTATACTGGTAAATATGGTTTTTTATCTACATTGCTATATTTGTTTATGGGATGGTTAATTGTATTCGATTTTAAAGCTTTGAAATTAGCTATGAGTCAAGATGGGTTACATCTTTTATGGGCAGGTGGTGCATTTTATACTATAGGAATAATTTTTTATGCAGTAAAAAAAATACCTTTTCACCATGTTATTTGGCATTTCTTTGTTTTAGGAGGCGCTATTTGTCATTACTTTATGGTATTAAATCATGTTATAAAATAATTATGTAATTTATAAAACATGCTAATATTAAGGAAGGATAAAGTCAACAACTTTCAATGTATAGATAATAGTATTTTGTGAGAATTTTTTCAAATATACTATTCTGATAATAGTAATAAATATTTCTAAGTGAGTTTTATTGCCTCGCGTTTAGACTTGTTTTTAAATAAAATTATAAAAAAAGGCTACATTATTGTAGCCTTTTTTTGTAAATATTTGAAATTATATGTGTTTTAACCTAAAAACGGATAACGATAATCAGTTGGAGAAACAAAAGTTTCTTTGATTAAACGAGGCGATACCCAGCGCAATAAGTTTTGTGCAGATCCAGCCTTGTCGTTTGTTCCTGAAGCTCTAGCTCCACCAAAGGGTTGTTGTCCAACTACAGCACCTGTGGGCTTGTCGTTAATATAGAAGTTTCCAGCGCAGTTTTCCAAAGCTTTAGTCGCCTCGGCAACAGCATATCTATCTGTTGAGAATACAGCTCCAGTCAAAGCGTACTCAGAAGTACTATCAACTAATTTTAAAGTTTCAGACCAATCAGCATCTTCATATACATAAACAGTTACTACAGGACCAAATAATTCAGTTTCCATTGTAGTATATTTTGGGTTTGTAGTTAAGATAACTGTTGGCTCAATAAAGTATCCTTTTGATTTATCATAGTTACCACCGGCAATAATTTCGGCATCAGCATCTTCTTTTGCTTGGTCAATGTATTTTGCTAATTTATCGAAAGAGCCTTCGTGAATAACAGCAGTAATAAAGTTACTCATATCTTCAGGAGACCCCATTTTAAAAGAAGCAACATCTTCCTTTACAAAATCTAGAACCTTATTAGCAATTGATTTTGGAAGATAAACTCTAGAGGCAGCAGAACATTTTTGTCCTTGGAACTCAAAAGCACCTCTTGAGATGCCCGTAGCAACTTGTTTAGGATTCGCAGATGGGTGAGCAATTATAAAATCTTTCCCCCCAGTTTCACCTACAATTCTTGGATATGTTTTGTAATTGTGAATGTTCTCTCCAATTTTTTTCCAAATCTCTTTGAAAACGTAAGTGGATCCTGTAAAGTGAATTCCAGCAAAATCAGGAGAAGCCAAAACAGCATCAGTAATTTCAACAGGATTACCGTATACTAAATTAATTACTCCATCAGGAACTCCAGCTTCTTTAAATACATCGACAATTACTTTTGCCGAGAAAATTTGACTGTCAGATGGTTTCCAAACAACAACATTCCCCATCATAGCAGCAGATGCAGGTAGGTTGGCGGCAATTGCAGTAAAATTAAATGGAGTAATAGCATAAACAAAGCCTTCTAAAGGTCTATATTCAATACGATTCCATATTCCTTCATCAGAATTTGGTTGTTCATTGTAAATGTCAGACATGTATTCTACGTTAAAACGTAAAAAGTCAATCAATTCACAGGCTGCATCAATTTCCGCTTGATGAATAGTTTTTGATTGAGCAATCATAGTAGCTGCGTTAATTTTAGAACGGTAAGGGCCTGCGATTAACTCAGCTGCACGTAAAAAGATAGCAGCTCTTTGTTCCCAAGGCATTTGAGCCCATTCGTTTCTTGCTTCTAAAGCAACTTCAATAGCTTTTTCAGCATGAGTTCTATCTCCCAAATGATATTGACCTACAACGTGTTGGTGATCATGTGGAGGAGTCATGTTTTGGGTGTTTCCAGTTCTTACCTCTTCACTACCAATGTACATTGGTACGTCAACCGATCCGTTAAAAAATTCTTTGTATTGTTTTGAAACTGCTTCTCTTTCAGGAGAGCCTGGTGTGTATCCCTTAACTGGTTCATTAATAGCAGGCGGTACATGAAAAAAACCTTTTCCCATTTCTATGTGTTGTTTGTTATTAAAATTATTTATTTGTATTTCTTACAGAAAAAAACAAAGTTAAGGTTATTTTTAGTAATAAATAAATGGTTAATACGTCTTATTTACTTAAAAAAGAAACAATATGTGTACAGTAACCTTTTTACCCTTAGGAGATAATGATTTTATTTTAACATCTAACAGGGATGAAATGCCCGCTAGAAAAACTTTGGAGCCTAGAAGCTATAGAGAAAATGGTGTGAAACTAGTATACCCTAAAGATCAGGTGGCTGGAGGAACATGGTTGGGGTTAAGTGAAAAGCATAGGTTAGTTTGTCTTTTGAATGGAGGGTTTAAAAATCATCAAAGAACTTCTTTTTATAAAATAAGTAGAGGTGTTATAGTTAAGCATTTATTATCTAGTAACGATGTAATAGGTGAAATAAAACGAATCTCTTTTGAAGGAGTTGAGCCTTTTACAATTATTCTTTTAGAGTGGTCTAAAGGTTTAAAAATTTATGAGTTGGTTTGGGATGGGGTAAAAAAATATTTTAAAAAAATTGATAATAAGCCTCATATTTGGTCTTCCTCTTCTTTATATGATGAAGAGGTTAAACAAGAAAGAAAAAAATGGTTTTCGGAATGGTTGGAAGATAATAAGAGATTTGATAAAAATAATATTATTGAATTCCACCAGGATGACTCTAAGGGAACTCCAGAGACTGCTGTTAAAATGAAGCGAAAATTAGTTGAAACTGTTAGCATAACATGTGTTTTCAAAAAAGAATCAAATATTTCATTCGAATACAGATCAATTATAAATTCGCAATTATTTGAGTTAGAGTTAAAATCACTTTAGGTAAACGTGTTGTTAACTAAATTTTTTAACAATAACTAATATATGGAAAACACGATTACCGAAATGGTTAATATTCCGATTGCTAAAAGACTTATAAATAGTATATTTGATAGAATATATTTTATGAATGTTTTTAAGTTTCTTTGCTTGTAAAATTTTTTCATCGCTAAATAAAGATAAATAGCAAAAAGTAGTATAAAAATAGGGCTCATGTCAAATAAAGTTCTATTAACAATTATGCCTGTAATGAGAAATAAAATTAATAGTAAAAAGAATATTGTTTGAATATGGAACACAAATATTAGATGCTCTACGTACGTGTATTTCCTTCTAATTTGAATAAAGTTTAAACATAGCGCAAATAATGGGAGCAATAAGAACAGAGAGATAGACCCCATTGATATTATTTGTTTAAAGAAATTATTTTGTTCGTCTTTATTTGTTAATATTTTATTTAATTTTTTAGCTCTTGTATACCAAAATCGGTTTGTGAAATTTGTTTTGAGCCCCATGTTTTTAAGAGCTTGATCAGTTTTTATTTCAGGGTTGTACTTATTGTAATTAATCATTTTATCCATGAACATACTCCCGGTAAGAATATTAGAAGAGTTCACTATGTTTTTTGAAAGGCTATCTGATTTCTTCAAATTGTCAACAATCTTCTTTGGAGTCTCCTTTGGCATTTGAATCTTTTTCTGATTTCTAATATCACGAACGATTACTTGTGTGAGTGAATCTTTATTGATATTTGTGTTCAAATTTAAATTGAATATTTCTTCTTCATTTTTTTCTTCATTATTTAGTTTGTTGATTTTCTTATAAGTTTCATTAGTATTGAGCAATAAAAAGAATAAAACAGATGTGGTTAAGTAAAAACGAAAAGGATTTGAATATCGACTTCGCTTTCCTGAAATATAATCTAAAGAAACTTTCCCTGGACGGAATAATAATGGTAGTAGAGTTCTCCAAAACTTTGCATCCCAAGAGAAAAATCCACGGAACATTTCCTTTAGAAAATTAGCTAGGGTTATTTTACTTCCTTTATTTTCCTGACCACATTCTGGGCAAAATTTTTCATTTCTAGTAAAAGGGTATCCACAATTTAGGCAGTTTAAGTCTTTTACTTTTGAGGGCTTATTTTTTTTGATTAATTTCAATTAAGCTGTGGTGTTGTTGTTAATTGGAAAGTAGGGATTTTGACATAGAATTCATTTGAAGTAGCAGTATTGATCATTTTATACTTTCCGCTCATAGCACCAATTGAGGAAATCAAAAAACAGTTTGATTTATAGTTGTAAATCTCACTTGGTTTTAAAGTCGGTGTATTACCTATCACTCCAATGCCTCTCACAGATTCCACAGTATTTAATGAATCAAAAATGGTCCAAAACCGCTCTAATAATTGTACGGTTTGTGAAGAGTAATTTTCTATTAAAATATGGTAACTGAAAGCGTAATAAATCATATGACCTCTATGCCTCGTTCCGTTATATTCTGTGTTAACCGAGATCTTGATCCCATTTGATATTTGCTGAAACATAAAAATAAAAGTAACTATAATAAATTAAAAATTAGATCAATACTGTTTTTTTTCCTTATTCGTTTTGATTAAAAACACCATATCCAATTCCAATAACTCTATCATATAGACCTCCTATAGGACGGTAGTAAATAAGTGCCATGTACTCGTTTTCAGTTTGAAAAAAAGAACCACCTATTTCTTTTAAGTTTATGCCAGAATTATTGTCAACAATTGCGTAGGTATAATTATAAAACCCTTGCTTTAACAAAATAGAGGCTTCATAAGTTCTAGTTTTAAAATTATATTCCATTCTGTTTTCTCTTGATAGTTCGAAGTTATTAAAACCTCCATAAACATAAAGTTGCGTGTTTTTTAAAGGAGTATCGTAAGCTAATGAAAAATGGACCATTGTGTAATCTGCCTCTGTTCTGGAATCATTGGTGTTAGGATCTTTTGAGTTTATTAAAAATTGACCATTTATGTCAGGGTTATAAGTGTATGATCTTCTTGATTTTGGTTGATCAGTAAACAAGTAGGTATTGTAAACAGTATCCCTTTCTACTTTTGAAATATTTAAACTTGTATTTCTAGCATATTTAGTATCGAAAAAATAAAATTCATTATTTCCTGAAAAATTGGTTAGACTTACGTGGTTGTATATAAGTGTTTTATGTTGTATGAAAGCAGGTGGAATATTTTCGATAATAGTATTCCAATCGTTATTTTGTATTAAACTAGCTTTGATTTCTTGACTCGGATTATTCAATGTTATACTTGGATGATTGACTCTAAATTGAACTGTTTGATCGGTCTGATTTGAGTTAGCATTTCTACTTCTTAAAACATTTAAGCCTACGGTACTTTTGTCTTCATAAAATACACAACGTCTTTTAAAAACAGTTTCGTAGTCTTCATTTAATACGGATATAATATAATTTCCACTTTTCGTGATTATCGAACTGCTATTTGGAATATTAACTGAATAATGAGTGTAAGCTTGTAGAGAATTAAAGGAGTTTGTAACATTAATTATTGAATTTTGATTAAAACCATCAATATATTGATTGCTAATTAAGCCACTTGGCTTCCAGTCATATGTCATCAGTTCAATTTTGTAATAATAGTCCTTATTATCAGCATCAAGATCATCAAAGGATAATTCTAACGATTTTCCTAGCTTAACAACTGAGCTGTATTGTTTTGGATTATTTACTGGTCTGAGCAATATACTCTTTATATTTTGTGATAATAAGATCGAAGTAAATCCAAGGCAGCAAAAAGTAATTGAAATTTTATTCATGATAACAAAAGTACCAAATTAAACTTCAAATGGATGTATTTTATTTAGAACTAGTATAAATAGGTGTTTTTACTAAAGATATAAAAGAAATATCTGACTATGGCTTTCAAAATTTTTAAATTTGCGTGTTTTTAAGAAAATCAAATTAATCTGTTACTATGTCAAAAGACATCCGTATTAAAAGAGGTCTGAACATCAGCCTTATTGGTGAAGCAGAAAAAGTAACTACCGAATATTCTTTGGGTAGTGTTTTTGCAATTAGACCAGATGATTTTCACGGCGTAATTCCAAAAATTTTAGCAAAAGAGGGTACAGAAGTAAAAGCAGGTGAAGCACTTTTCCATAGTAAAAGTGATGAACGTGTTTTATTTCCGAGTCCCGTAAGTGGGAAAGTTTCTGAAATCGTTCGTGGAGCAAGAAGAAAAGTTTTAGCAATTAAAATCACTGCAGATGAAAAGCAGAAGCATGTAGATTTTGGTAAGAAAAATATTGATGAAATGTCAGGAGAGGAAGTTAAGAGTCACCTTTTTAACTCTGGATGCTGGCCATTTATCAAGCAACGACCCTACGATGTTGTAGCGAATCCTAATCAAGAACCCAAGGCTATTTTTGTATCTGCTTACGCAAGTGCTCCCTTGGCAGCTGATTATGATTACACTCTAAGAAGGAAAGAGGCAGAATTGCAGGCCGCTCTAAAGGCACTTTCTAAACTAACATCAGGAAAAGTTCATGTTTCTATTGCGAAAGATTCAAACGAATCACCATTTTTAAAGTTAAAAGGAGTTGAGTTACATAAAGTTTCTGGACCACATCCTGTGGGTAATGTAAGTACTCAAATTGCACAAATCGATCCTATCAACAAAGGTGAAGTTGTATGGGTAGTTACTCCACAAGATTTAGTAGTAATTGGAGAGTTGTTATTAACTGGGAAATTCAATATTACAAGAACTGTTGCTCTAACAGGGTCTAAATTCGATAAGCCCCAATATGTAACGGCATTAGCAGGAGCTCAAGTTTCTGATGTTGTAAAAGGAAATTTAAATACTGATAACGTTCGTGTTATTAGTGGAAACGTGTTGTCTGGAGCTCAGGTTGATGAAGATGGATTCTTAGGATACTATGATAATCAGTTTACTGCAATCGCAGAAGGTGATGACTATGAGTTTTTTGGATGGAATAAGCCAGTTTTTAATAAAATATCAACCAGTAGAGCATTGACATTTTCATGGTTAAATCCAAAGAAGAAGTATGATTTAAATACAAATACGAACGGTGAACATCGTGCATTTGTAGTAACTGGATCTTATGAAGAAGTGTTTCCTTTGGATATTTATCCAATGCAGTTATTAAAGGCTTGTATGTATAAGGATCTTGATGAAATGGAAGGCTTAGGAGCTTATGAGATTGCTCCGGAAGACTTTGCTTTGACGGAATTTATTTGTGTTTCAAAACAGCCTCATCAAAAAATAATTCGTGAAGGATTAGATTTGATGAGATCAGAATTAGGATAAGACATGGGGTTAAAACAAAATTTACATAATTTAAAAGAGAAGTATAAAGGTACCAAAATGGCCCCTGCATTTAACGCCATCCATACCTTTTTATACCTGCCCAATGAGGTTACCCATAATGGAACCCACATTAAGGCAGCAGATGATTTAAAACGTACAATGAACACTGTAATCATGTCATTGATTCCTTGTTTAATATTTGGTATGTTCAACGCAGGTTATCAACATCACCTCGCGATTGGAGATGTAAAACCTGTGGAAGGCTTTTTTAGCGGTGATTTTTGGAGCTTAGCAAATCTTTGGATTGGAGCTGCTAAAATTTTACCATTAGTAATTGTTTCTTATGGTGTAGGGTTATTGGTTGAATTTATATTCGCTGTAATCAAAGGACACGAAGTAGAAGAAGGTTATTTAGTAACTGGAATGTTAGTCCCATTAATTGTGCCAGTTGATTTGCCTCTTTGGATGCTTGCAGTTGCAGTTGTATTTGGAGTTGTGATAGGAAAGGAAGTTTTCGGTGGTACAGGAATGAATATATTAAATCCGGCGTTAACAATTCGTGCATTTTTATTTTTCGCATATCCAACTTGGATGTCAGGAGATAAGGTATGGGTTCATGATGCAGTAAGTAGAGCAGGATCGGCTGATGCTATTTCTGGAGAAACTATTTTAGGTAGTTATGCTCAAAATTTAACACCAAGTTATTCAGTATCTGATATGTTTTTTGGGTTTATTCCGGGTTCTGTTGGAGAAACTTCAACATTCTTAATTCTATTAGGTGCAGCATTTTTAATCTTCACGAAAATTGGTAGTTGGAGAATTATTATATCAACGTTTATTGGTGCTGCGGTAATGGGGCTTATATTTAATGCGGTTGCAGATACTGGTTTAATTACAGATACTAGTAAGTTTTACGGTTTAATGAGTACAGAATGGTGGAAACATTTAATTATTGGAGGTTTAGCTTTCGGTGCGGTGTTTATGGCAACAGACCCGGTAACAGCTTCTCAAACGAATAAGGGTAAATGGATTTACGGATTCTTAATCGGATTTATTTCTATTATGATTCGTGTATTCAACCCAGCTTACCCAGAAGGAGTGTTCTTAGCAATCTTGTTAATGAACGTATTTGCTCCGACAATCGATCATTACGTAGTTCAAGGTAATGTAAAGAAGAGATTAAAACGTTTAAAAGCTAAAACTGCCTAGTTATGAGTAAAAAGACAGATAGTAATGGATATACGCTAATATTCGCAATAGGAATGGTATTAGTGGTAGGGGCGTTATTAGCTTTTACAGCGTCGTCTCTTAAGCCTATGATTAATGCAAACAAGCGTGTTGAAAAGCAACAAAATATCTTGTATGCAATGGGCGTAAATGAAAATGATGAAACAAGTGCAGTTTTTATCTCTAAGGATAAAGTGGCTGAAGCATTTTCTCAGAATATTAAAAAGCAAATTGTTATCGAAGGTTCAAACGTGACTGAAGATGAAAAAGCTTTTTTAATTGATGTTAAAAAAGAACAGGCATTAGCAAAAGATGGTAAAACAAGAAAATTACCTTTATTTATTGGAGAAAAAGATGGTAAAACTTTTTACATAGCTCCAATTAGAGGTAAGGGGCTTTGGGATGCTATTTGGGGATACGTTGCCATGGATAAAAACATGGTGGTTAAAGGAGTATTCTTTGATCATAAAGGGGAAACTCCTGGTTTAGGAGCTAACATCAAGCAACGTTTCTTTATGGACGATTTCACAGGTGAAGATTTAATGAGCAATGGTGTATTCAAAGGAATAGCTGTTTCTAAATCAAATGCTGATCCTAAGAATGAAGATAAAAATGATAACGAAGTTGATGCAATTGCTGGAGCAACTATTACTGGTGACGGTGTAGCTGCAATGATTAAATCAGAGTTAGCATTATATGTACCTTACTTTAAAACATTAAAATAGTTATGGGATTATTATCAAAAAAAGATATAGCGTTAATAAAAGACCCATTAGCGGATAACAACCCAATTACAATTCAGGTATTAGGTATATGTTCTGCTTTGGCAATTACGGCAGAATTAAAGGCGTCAATCGTAATGTCTATTTCTGTATTGTTTGTACTTGGAGTAGGAAATGTGGTAATTTCTTTAATGAGAAATATCATTCCTTCAAAAATTAGAATTATTGTACAGTTAATCGTAGTAGCAGCTTTAGTAATTATCGTTGATCAAGTACTAAAAGCTTTTGCGTACGAGTTGAGTAAAACACTATCGGTTTTCGTAGGGTTAATTATTACAAACTGTATTATTATGGGACGTTTTGAGGCATTTGCTCTAGGAAATGGTCCTTGGAAATCATTTTTAGATGGAATAGGAAACGCTTTAGGATATGCAGTAATATTAATTATTGTAGGATTCTTTAGAGAATTATTAGGTTCTGGTACGTTATTAGGGTTTAAAGTGTTAGGTGATCCAATCGAAAAAACTGGATTATATTCTTTAGGATACGAAAATAATGGGTTCATGTTACTTTCTCCAATGGCATTAATTGTAGTTGGAATTATAATTTGGATACAGCGTAGTAGAAATAAAGCATTAATTGAAGATTAAAATAGTAATGAGGTGTTAGAACAAGAATTGAGTCTTATAAATCGTATACAAACTCAATACTAACTACTCAATACTCAATACTATAAAAATATGGAACATTTAGAATTATTTTTCAAGTCGATATTCATAGATAACATGGTATTCGCAACCTTTTTAGGAATGTGTTCTTACCTTGCTGTATCTAAAAAAGTATCTACGGCTGTTGGTTTAGGTGCTGCGGTAATTTTCGTACTAGCAGTAACGGTGCCTGTAAACTGGCTGTTAGATCAATATATATTAAAGCCAGGAGCATTGGTTTGGTTAGGGGGCGAGTATGCTGATTATGACTTAAGTTTCTTATCATTTATCATGTTTATTGCAACGATTGCAACCATGGTACAATTAGTAGAAATTATAGTTGAAAAATTCGCACCTGCCTTATATAACTCACTAGGTATTTTTTTACCATTAATCGCAGTAAACTGTGCGATTTTAGGAGGGTCATTATTCATGCAATCTCGTGAAATTCCAACTTTAGGACTTTCATTGGTGTATGGTATTGGTTCTGGTATCGGTTGGTTCTTAGCAATTTTGGCGATTGCTGCTATCCGTGAGAAGATTCGTTATTCTCAAATACCACCTGCTTTAAGAGGTTTAGGAATTACTTTCATTACTACTGGTCTTATGGCTATTGGTTTTATGAGTTTTGGAGGAATGCTTACTGGAGGAGATGATGCTGCTAGTAAGAAAGAAAAAAGTGCAGCTACTGAAGTTATTGAAACTGTAAAAGAAGATGTAGTGGAGATGGAGCCAGTTGATAAAAAGGAAGAGGCTAAAATAGCTTCAAAAGAATTAGCTAATAACACAAAATAAATAACAGAATAATGATAGCATTAGCAGCAAGTACAGGAGGAACAGTACTAATTACAGTTGTAGCATTCTTGGCATTAACACTGTTATTAGTTGCTTTATTACTATTTGTAAAGCAAAAGTTAGCACCATCAGGTCCTGTAAAAATTACAGTAAATGGAGATAAGGTAATAGAAGTGCCATCAGGTGGTACGTTGTTATCAACTTTAGGGAATGAAAAAATATTTTTACCATCTGCATGTGGTGGTGGTGGGTCATGTATTCAATGTGAATGTCACGTTCATGAAGGTGGTGGTGAGGCACTACCTACAGAAACGCCGCATTTTACAAGAAAAGAACTACAGCATGGAGTTCGTCTGGCATGCCAGGTAAAGGTCAAACAAGATATGGATATTTCCATTCCAGAAGAGATTTTTGGAATTAAGAAATGGGAAGCGGTTGTTGTACGTAACTACAACGTAGCTTCTTTCATTAAAGAGTTTGTAGTTGAAATCCCCGAGGATATGAACTATAAAGCTGGAGGGTATATCCAAATTGAAATTCCTAAGTGTGAAGTAAAATTCGCTGATATGGATATCACTGCACATCCAGAAGAACATGAAACTCCAGATAAATTTAAAATGGAGTGGGATAAGTTTGGGTTATGGCCGTTAGTAATGAAGAATGATGAACTCGTAGAAAGAGCATATTCTATGGCTTCTTATCCAGCTGAAGGTAGAGAAATCATGTTAAATGTTCGTATTGCTACACCGCCATGGGATAGAGCTAAAAATGGATGGATGGATGTAAATCCAGGAATTGCTTCTTCCTATGTATTCTCACGAAAGAAAGGGGATAAAGTAACAATTTCTGGACCTTATGGAGAATTCTTTATCAATGAATCTGAGGCAGAGATGTTATATGTTGGTGGAGGAGCTGGAATGGCACCAATGCGTTCTCACTTATACCACTTATTCAAAACATTAAAAACTGGTAGAAAAGTTTCTTACTGGTACGGAGGTCGTTCTAAACGTGAGTTATTCTACTTGGAACACTTCTGGGCGTTAGAGAAGGAATTCCCTAACTTTAAATTCCACATCGCATTATCTGAACCGTTAGAGGAAGATAATTGGAAAGTAAAAGAAAATATTGATGCTGAAGGTGATGGATTCGTTGGGTTTGTTCATAACTGTGTTATTGAGCAATACTTGAGCAAACATGATGCTCCTGAAGATATTGAGCTTTACTTCTGTGGACCACCATTAATGAATAAAGCCGTTCAAAAAATGGGAGAAGATTTTGGTATACCAGATGAAAACATTCGTTTCGACGATTTCGGAGGATAAAATCTCACTAAATAGTATGAAAAGCCGATGCAATAATTGTATCGGCTTTTTTTGCAATTATTATAAGTATAACTACTAGGAAATGTTTAGTTAGTATTAATAGAGGTAATTTGGGGCTTTTGAAATATTAAGCCAAACTAATAAATAGATCAAAGTATTTAAATCTGATCTATTCGAAAGGGGACTACCACATATTCTTTCAAATATCTTGGGTTATTCGTTTAGTGGGGGTAAAAACTAATATACATGAACTGCCCAAACTGTCAATCTCAATATCTGAGAAGAGAAAAGAGAATTGTGCTTCAACGACTCATAATTTCGAGTAAAAAGTATAAGTGTTTTAATTATAGATCAACATTTTTACACATGGTAATCATAAAATAGAAACTTTCTTTATCTAAAAAATAGAAACCGTACCTTTGTACAAATTTTAATTGAATGGTTTCTTTTCAAGATTTAGACTTATCGAATCCATTGCGTAATGCAATAGAAGAGCTCGAATTAGTGCATCCAACACCAATCCAGCAACAAGCGTTTCCAGTAGTGCGTTCTGGGAAGGATATAGTAGGTATTGCACAAACAGGTACGGGAAAAACTTTTGCTTATCTTTTACCAATTTTAAGAGATTTAAAATTCTCAAAACAACAACATCCTAGAGTTTTAATTTTAGTACCAACAAGAGAATTGGTTGTTCAGGTTGTTGAAGAAATCGAAAAATTAGCAAAGTACATCACGCTACGTGTTATTGGAGTTTATGGAGGGGTTAATTTGAACCGACATAAGGAAGCGGTAGCCCTGGGTGCTGATGTTTTGGTAGCAACTCCTGGCCGTTTATATGATTTGGCATTGAGTAATGTGCTTAAATTAAAATCGATACAAAAGTTGGTAATAGATGAGGTTGATGTAATGCTTGATTTGGGCTTTCGTTTCCAATTACTTAATATCTTTGATTTACTGCCTCAGAGAAGGCAAAATATAATGTTTTCTGCTACTATGACTGAAGATGTTGAGACTTTGATTGATGATTATTTTATAGCGCCTAAAAAGATTGCAATTGCGGTTAGCGGTACTCCTCTTGAGAATATCGATCAAACTGCTTATAATGTGCCGAACTTTTACACGAAAATGAACTTGTTGAATGATTTATTATTTGATAAATCTGATTTTAGTAAAGTATTGGTATTCGCTCCTAATAAGAGAAATGCTGATAGGATTTTTAACCTAATAGAAGAGGAGTTTCCAGGTCAAGTATGCGTAATTCACTCGAATAAAACTCAAAACTATCGTTTACGATCGATTGAGGAATTCAATAGTGGAAATCATCGAATTTTAATTGCTACTGATGTTATTGCAAGAGGTTTAGATTTGCATGAAATTTCGCATGTTGTCAATTTTAACCCTACGCAGTATCCAGAAAATTATATGCATAGAATTGGTAGAACGGGTAGGGCGGAGAAAAAAGGAAAATCAATTTTATTCACAACAGAAAAAGAACAAGAAGCTAAGAGACGTATTGAGGAATTGATGAATTTTGAAATACCTTTGATTGATATTCCTGAGAATGTAGAAATTTCAAAGCAGTTAACTGAAGAGGAACGACCGAAAGAAGATAGACAACAGTCTGCAAATAGAACTTCGCAAGAGTATATTCCAGGAGAGGCATTTCACGAAAAAAAGGCTAAAAATAAAAAAGTAAATCTAGGAGGAACATATCGTAGAGAGATTGCTAAGAAGTATAAAAAGCCTAAAACTAGAGGAGATAAGAATTTCAATAAACGAAATAAGAAGAAAAAATAATGAGACAACTTACCGAGCAGGAGTTGCATAACCTTGGAATGAACATAGTCGGCAAAGAATTAGAAAGATTAGGGTATGAATTTGTCGCAGTAAATAGTACTTTAAAAAAACATCCACAATTTGTTTTATTCAAAAAAGGAGAGCCCACTATTTTTGTTTTGGTTAAAGTTTCAAAGAATATACAAAATCCTCAAGAATATGATCGGTTATGGATGGAAACTTTTAAGGAGCATGCTAAAAAGCAAAATGCAAAAGTTTGGTTTGCTGGTGTTGGTGTTGCGAATTCTCAAAGTGTTGATCTACCGGTGTTTAAGGATGCTCCATATTACCTTTCTTTTGATGGTTTCATAAAAATTTTATAAATTTTCATACTATTAGATACTACTTTATTGATGTCTATGACTAAAAGAATACCATTTATGTGCAATTCTGATCAAAAGATACATAAAGTTAAAAAGTAGTGTTATTTACAAGAGTTATATAGTAATTTTGCTCCCGGGAAATTTAATATACAAATCATGGGAAAAAAATTATTCAAGGGGATTCAAAATCTTTTTAAAAGTGCTTCAGCAATTTTAGCAGAATTCGGTAAAGGAGCCGGATACGCTATTAATCATTAGTAGCTTACAAAGATTTTGAAGGAAAACACTCGTTAAATTATGACGAGTGTTTTTTTTTATTATTAAAATAACGCCTAAGACAAACAATTATTGTATTTCTTTTATAAAATATTTATTAGAGCTTTCACCTTAAGCCTAGGAGAATCATAAATCAATTGCTTTTCATAAAAATTAATTTTATTATTGATCCATTTGGTTATTTGGTGCTACTAAATTTATCAATAACATCTAATATTGATGTTATTTTTAATAATAGATTCTAGTATATGATTTATTATATATCGTAAGTTCATTTAATGCGCTTCAAGCCAGTTTTGACCTAACCCGATTTCAACATCAAGAGGAACAGAAAGTTTAAAGGCATTTTCCATTTCTTCCTTAATAATTGGTTTTATATTTTTTAATTCGTCTTTATGAGCATCAAAAACCAATTCATCGTGTACTTGAAGTAACATCTTTGATTTGAAGTTTTCGGCATTAAATCGCTTATGAATATTGATCATTGCTAATTTAATAATATCTGCAGCACTCCCTTGAATAGGAGCATTTACAGCATTTCTTTCTGCAGCTCCTCGAACAATAGCATTACGAGAGTTAATATCTTTTAAATAGCGTCTTCTATTTAATACGGTTTCTACATAGCCATTTTCTCTTGCAAAATCAACTTGCTTCGAAATATAATTCCTAAGTTTTGGATAGGTTTCATAATAAGCTTCAATCAATGCTTTTGCCTCTTTTCTGTCCAAACTTGTTTGATTGCTTAATCCAAAAGCAGAAACCCCATAAATAATACCGAAGTTTACTGTTTTAGCGTTGCTTCTTTGTTGACGAGTAACTTCTTCAATCGGAACTTTAAATACTTTTGAAGCCGTTGAAGCGTGAATATCTTCTCCGTTTTTAAAAGCTTCAATCATGGTTTCTTCCTCACTTAAAGCGGCAATAATTCTTAACTCTATCTGGCTATAATCCGCAGCAAGGAGTACATAATCATTATTTTTTGGAATAAAAGCTTTTCTAATTTCCTGACCTCTTTTGGTTCTAATAGGTATGTTCTGTAAGTTCGGATTATTAGAACTTAATCTTCCTGTAGCGGCTACAGCTTGCGCATAAACTGTATGTACTCGGCCAGTTTTCGAATTCACTTCTTCAGGTAGGGCATCAACGTAAGTACTCTGTAGTTTTTTATATTGACGGTATAACAAAATATCAGCAACAATTTTGTGATCGTTGGCTAGATAAGATAACACATCTTCCGCAGTCGAATATTGTCCTGTTTTAGTTTTTTTAGGCTTGTCTACCAACTTTAGTTTTTCAAAAAGAATAGGACCAAGTTGTTTTGGTGAGGCAATATTGAATTCCTCCCCAGCTTGTTCATAAATACGTTGTTCTAAGTCTATAATATCAGTCGAAAGTTCGCCAGATAATGACTTTAAGAATTCAGTATTTAAGTTAATACCTTCAATTTCCATTGCTGTTAAAACAGATACTATTGGTGTTTCGACATCTTGAAACAGTTTAGTTACATTCCCACTCTCAAGTTCTTTGGTGAAATGCTCTTTTAGTTGTAGGGTAATATCGGCATCCTCAACAGCATATTCACTTTGTCTATCTAAAGCAATATCGCGCATTGAAAGCTGGTTCTTACCTTTTTTACCTATAAGCTCAGTAATGGAAACCGGCTGATAGTTTAGGTAGGTTTCTGCAAGAATATCCATGTTGTGCCTCATATCAGGATTTATTAGATAATGAGCGATCATCGTATCAAACAAATTCCCTTTTACGTTAATATTGTAGTTGGAAAGAACTTTAATATCGTATTTAATATTGTGGCCTATTTTTTCGATATTTTCATTTTCAAAGAAAGGAATAAATTCATTAATAACGTCTTGTGCTTCCTCTTGATTTTCGGGGAGTACTAAGTAGTAGCCTTTTCCAATTTCCCAAGAAAATGCAATTCCAACAAGCTCAACCTCTAGGGCTTTTAAGCCCGTTGTTTCTGTATCAAAACAAACAGAAGTTTGTTGAAGTAATTTATTTAAAAGTAACTTTCTACTTAAAGGAGTATTAATTACTTGATATAAGTGATTGGTATTGTTGATAGTTCTATATCCATTCATATTATCTTCATCGGTTGAAGTGGTATTACCACTTCCAGGAGCAGCAAATAAATCAAATTGCTGTGCATTAGCATTCGAAGAAGTCTTATTTGAATTGTTGGATGTTGAATCTGGATCAGAAATGGAGAAAGTTTTTTTAAAGCTATCTGCCATTCTTCTAAACTCTAAATCATCGAAAATTTTAATGGTTTTTTGAATGTCTGGCTGTTCAAAAACGAGCTTATCTTCTTCTAATTCCACAGGAACATCTAACATGATCGTGGCTAGCTTTTTAGATAATAAACCGAGTTCTTTGTTAGCTTCCACTTTCTCTTTCATTTTACCTTTTAGTTCGTGAGTGTTCTCAAATAAACCTTCCATACTTCCATAAGCAGCAAGAAATTTCTTCGCTGTTTTCTCACCAACACCAGGTAGCCCAGGGATATTGTCTACGGAGTCCCCCATCATCCCTAAGAAGTCTATTACTTGTTCAGGTTTTTCTACTTCGAATTTAGCTTTTACTTCCTCGACACCCCACTTTTCATATCCGTTGCCCATTCTTGGAGGGCGAAACATGAAAATGTGCTCAGAAACTAATTGCGCATAATCTTTATCAGGAGTAACCATATATGTTTCTAATCCTGCTTGCTCAGCTTTTTTGGCTAAAGTTCCAATAATATCATCAGCTTCAAATCCTTCTTTAACAATAACAGGAATATTCATAGCTTCTAATATGTTTTCTATGTAGGGTACAGCAATTTTAATAGCTTCCGGAGTCTCTAACCTATTTGCTTTGTAGTCAGGAAAGACGTTTACTCTATCAACACTACCGCCTTTATCAAAACATACGGCTAAATAGTCTGGTTTTTCTCGTTTAATAACATCGAGTAAAGAATTGGTAAAACCTAATATAGCAGAGGTGTCAAGCCCTTTTGAGTTAATTCTTGGGTTTTTAATAAATGCATAATAACCTCTAAATATTAAAGCATAAGCGTCTAGTAAAAAAAGTCGTTTCCTGTTTGCCATTTTCTGTAAAATCTATTGATTTGTTAAGAGTGTTAATTTAAAGTATCCTTATGTAGAATCGCAGTTTGTAAAACTACAAAACTTTAACAAGAAGTTAAAAACTGATTTTTTTTAATAAATGTATCTTTACGAGATATTTAAAACAAATTTATGTTACGCTGGTTAATTCCTCTGATAATATTCTCTGCTTTTATTATTGTTTTTGAAGTTTACGCATTTCAAGCTATAAAAATAGTATCAAAAAATAAAGTTTTTCGATATTCGTGGTTATTACTTGGAGGCATAGCTTATGTCAATTTCTTTTATGTCATATTTCGATATGATAGAAGTGCTGGTCAAACAAGAGAGTTTCAGTGGGCTGTTGGTTTACTTTTACTAGTACTCTTGCCAAAATTGATTGTTTTAGTTTTTATGCTAGGAGAAGATATTTTTAGGTATATTCAGAAAGGGTTTACTTATTTTTCTAATGGAGAAACAAAAAGCTTAGTAAGTAGAAGAAAATTTATTTCCCAGCTAGCATTAGGTTTAGCTTCAATTCCTTTTGCGGGTATTTTATATGGTATTTTTAAGGGAAAGTATAATTATAAAGTCATAAAGTATCAGTTGAATTTTGATGATTTACCTGAAGCTTTTGATGGTTTTAAAATTACCCAAATTACAGATATTCATTCTGGAAGCTTTGACAATAATCAGAAAATCGCTTATGGAATTGATTTAATTAATGAACAAAAGTCAGATATTATACTTTTTACGGGTGATATAGTTAACAATTTTGCTAGCGAAATGGATACATGGCTTTCAGCTTTTTCTAAATTAGAAGCCCCCTTTGGGAAATTTTCGATCTTAGGAAATCATGACTATGGTGATTATGCGGAATGGAAAAGTGATGAAGATAAAGCTGCTAACTTTCAGGCAATAAAAGAAATTCATCCTAAAATAGGTTTTGATTTATTACTGAATGAACATAGGTATCTTGAAAAAAATGGACAAAGAATAGCATTAGTAGGTGTTGAGAATTGGGGAAAAGGTTTTAATAAGGCAGGGGACTTGAAACAAGCTTCGAAAGGAGTAGACAAGAAAGATTTTAAGATATTGATGAGTCATGACCCAAGTCATTGGGAGTATAAGGTTAAACAAGATAAATTTAATTATCAATTAACACTTAGTGGTCATACACATGGTCTTCAGTTTGGCATTGAAATTCCAGGCCTATTTAGATGGAGCCCTTCACAATATGTTTATAAGCAATGGGCTGGTTTATATAAAGAGTTTGGAAGATATATAAATGTTAATAGAGGGTTTGGTTACCATGCATTTCCAGGGAGAGTAGGCATATGGCCTGAAATTACAGTGATAGAATTAAAAAAATCTTGAAAGTGATCGTTTTTATTAAGGATATGACTTTTAATGAAAATAAAAATTTGTACTTTTAAGGTTTTTACAGTAAAAATTTGTTTTTATGACAAAATTTGGAGATATTATAGGAATTGATAAACCTGTTTTAATTGATTTTTATGCAGACTGGAGTGATTCTGAGCCAAGTCTTCAAACACTTCGTGATGTCGCAGCTGCTCTAGGAGATAAAGCAAAAGTTATTAAAATAGATATCAGGAAAAATCAAATTTTAGCAGAAGCACTAAGGGTTAAGGGTAATCCGACCTTTATAATATATAAAAATGGTGAAATGAAATGGCGACAAACAGGAGAGCAAGATGCTAATACTCTTATTGGTTTAGTCAAACAGTTTTTCTAAATAATTCTCTCAAACTGATAGCCTCTAATACTTAATTCTTTTAGTATAATTGGAAGAGAATAGTAAATGTTTTCTTTAGCTTTTTCACTATCATGAAAAACAATGATATCTCCGTTTTTTATTTTTGTTAAGATATTCGAAACACATTCTTCTTTTGAAATATTTTTGTCAAAATCACCTGAGAGAAGACTCCACATAATCACTTTATACCCTTTTTTAATTAGGGCTGATGTCTGAGAGTTTTTGATTTTTCCATAGGGAGGTCTGAATATTTTTGGTTGAATAACATTATTAAAGTTACTTATTAATAATTCAGTTTTTAAAATATTATTTAAATAGTCCTTTTTTTTAGTTTTCCATCCATCTAAATGATTATAAGTGTGATTTCCAATACTGTGTCCGCCTTCGATTATTTTTTTGAAAATAGAAGGATGTTTTTGGATATTATCGCCTACACAAAAAAAGGTAGCTTTTGCATTGTGCTTTTTAAGTTTATCTAAAACGAATTCTGTAACTTCTGGAATAGGTCCATCATCGAAAGTAAGATAAGCTTTTTGAGTACTGGATTTAAAACACCATATATATTTAGAAAAATATTTTCTAAATATATATGGTGTCCTTAAAGGGTATAACCTCATTAGTTAAGGAATAATAGTATCAGACTCATTCTTTAAAGAAGAAGGAGCTTTATTTTCATCTGGCATTAAGTATTTGAATAAGCGCCCTATATTCACAAAGTTATTAAAAACGGTATCAGAGTATTCTTTAGTATCGTATTCAATTATTTGCATGACGATATTTCTATACATATACAATTTCGTGTCGATATTTTCAATAATAAGCTCAATGTCTGATTCTTGAAAGGTACTGTAATACTTTAGGTATTGCTGAAAAATATCAATTAAGGTTGCAGCCGTTTGTCTTGCTTTTTTAATATCACCAACTTTATAATAAAGTTCAGGGTAACCAAGAGATAAACTGAAATGTCCAAAATCCTTAATAGGCATTTTATCTAAAGACAGGTCTAAAATTTCTTTAGCTTTTAATGTGTCTTTCCTTGCTATATACTCTTCAGAGAGTCTCATTAAATTATTTCTTAATGAAATTACATTCCGTTTACTTTGTTCATCTAAATAAATTTTTCCGTCATTAATAGTTTTCCAATCCCATTTTTTTACATTCTCATACATTTTATTAGGGTCTATTCGTCCCATTTCAAACATAGACTTACCTTTATTAGGTGTTTTTATAGGTACTAATTTATAAGCCATACCATCCAGTTGCAGGTAATCTTTTAACCAAATATATTCTTCATCGGCGTTAGCCCCACCGGTAAAATAAATTGGACGTTCCCAGTTGAAATTATTCAAAATATCGAGCATTAAAATTCGATTTTTGGTAATGGCACTTTCATCAATCTCAATATCAATAAAATCAACGATTCTATCAGCATCTTTTTTTGAAACAAGACCTGTTTTCAATACATTGTCTTTATTTACTGGAATTCTAATACGATTTGTTGGATAGAATTTTTCGTGAATATTATTCTCTTCATCTATATAATAAGTTCCATCATTGTCACTTTCAATCCACCTCATGAAGTTATTAATAGATATTATGGAGTCTTTAAATCTTGGATGTTGAATATGATAGGCAACATCAAGTGTTCCGTATCTGTATTGGTCATGTGTTAATTTTGAAGGAATGGGGTCTGCATCATACGTTTTCTTTTTCATTTGGTCAATATACCAGTCTGTTTGAAAAAGACTCGTATTTACAATTTTAATATCTTTTCTAACGCCTTCAACTTGCTGCATATACCATAAAGGGAAAGTGTCATTGTCTCCAATTGTAAAGATTATTGCATTAGGATCGCAGCTTTCAAGATATGTTTGAGCATTTAATTGAGCTAAATATCTATTAGATCTGTCATGGTCATCCCAATTTTGATTTGCCATTAATAATGGAACCGTAACCAAAGATATTATTGAGACACCAAATGCAACCGTTTTATTGTTTGCATATTTTTTAAAATAATCATACAGTGCAAGCACGCCAAAACCGATCCAAATTGCAAATACATAAAATGAACCCACCACGGCATAGTCTCGCTCTCTTGGTTCAAAAGGTTTGGGGTTTGTGTAAAATATAATTGCAAAACCAGTAAACGCAAAAAACAGCGCTAGTGTATATAAGCTTTTTTGATCTCTACCTGCTTGATATAATAATCCAATAAGACCTAAAATTAATGGCAGGAAAAAATAAGTGTTTCTACCTTTATTATTCTTAATATCTTCAGGTAAGTTTTGTTGAGAGCCTAAGCGCATCTCGTCTATAAAGTCAATACCGCTTAACCAGTTTCCGTTTTCTATATCTAGATGTCCTTGAATATCGTTCTGTCTACCTACAAAGTTCCACATAAAATAACGACCATACATATATCCAAACTGAAAGTCAATCATAAACTTTATATTCTCTCCAAAAGTTGGTCTTCTTGTACTTTTTAATGGTATTCCAGCAATTTTCTTATAGTGTTCTTGAGACCCAGGGTCTACCATTCTAGGAATGAACCCTTTATGTTTGTCGGAGTAGTTGGGTAAGACATTTTTATATTTGTTAACAATTACATATTTACCATTTTTTTGTTCATATTTTGGTTTTTCGTCTCTAGTAGGAGTATTTGGATCTCGTTCCTGTTTGTAAGCAAAAGAGTAGTATTTGTCGTAAAAAACATTTGCATCGCCATATTGTTCTCGTTCATAATAGGCTAGTAATTCACGTGCACTAGAGGGATTGTTTTCGTTAATAACAGTGTCAGCATTAGCTCTAATAGGTAGCATTAACCATGAAGAAAAACCGATTACAATAAATAAAACAGAAATTATTAGTGTGTTAATGGTAACTAAATTTTTTTTCCTAGTATATGAAATTGCAAAGTAAAAAAATCCAATTAAGGTAAATCCTGCAATGATAGTACCAGAGTTGTAGGGTAACCCGATTTGATTTACAAAAAATAACTCAGAGGTACTGAAGAATTTTAAAGTATATGGAAATAAAAGTTTAAAAACGAAAGCAAGAATAAGAATTGAAATAATTGTAGCAATAGCAGTAGTTTTTATAGTTATCTTAGGATAAGTTTTAAAAAAATAAAGCATAAATATTGATGGAATTACCAACAGAGATAATATATGAACTCCGAAAGAAAGTCCTACTATAAAACAAATAATAACAAGCCATTTATTTCCTCTAGGAGAGTTTATTTCGTTTTCCCATCTTAAACCTAGCCAAAAGAGTAGTGCCATTAAAAAAGAAGACATAGCATACACTTCGCCTTCTACAGCGCTGAACCAGAAACTATCAGAGAAGGCGTAGGCTAAAGAACCAACTAAACCACTTCCTAAAACAGCATAAGCTTCGTTAACTTCTAATTTGCCATTCTTTTCAACAATTCTTTTTGCTAAATTCGTAATTGTCCAAAACATAAACAGAATGGTAAATGCGCTTGCTAACCCAGACATGAAATTAACCATTATTGCAAGTTGACTTGTATCTTTACTGAATATAGCAAAAAATGCGCCTAGCATTTGAAATAAAGGAGCTCCAGGAGGATGTCCAACTTCTAAATTAACGGATGTAGAAATGTATTCTCCGCAATCCCAAGAACTAACAGTAGGCTCTAACGTAAGCGTATAAGTGATTAAAGCTACGATAAATGAAACCCAGCCTAAAATAATATTCCACTTTTTGTAGTTGAATTTGTTCATATTAATTTTAATAAGTTGTTGCGAATGTACTAATAACTAGCGTTTTTTATTGAAAGCAAAAATATAATTTTGATTTTTTTATTAGAATAAATTTCTGTTAAAAGAAATTATTAAAAAAATTTGTCAAAATAAATTTCTACCTTATATTTGCACCCGCAATAAGTAATTGGCCTATGGTGTAATGGTAACACACCGGTTTTTGGTACCGATATTCAAGGTTCGAGTCCTTGTAGGCCAACAAAAAGCTTTAGTTATATCTAGTTTGTGAAATTTAAACTAAAGTTTTATATTTGTAAAGCTATATTGGCCTATGGTGTAATGGTAACACACCGGTTTTTGGTACCGATATTCAAGGTTCGAGTCCTTGTAGGCCAACAAAAGTTCTGATAATTAATATCAGAACTTTTTTGTTAATTTAACTTTTCTTTGAGAGCTTCAATTACTTTTCTATTATTTCCGATGTATATATCATTATCGACAATAAACACAGGTCGTTTTAAAAATGTATATTCTTTTAAAATGTGGTTTTTATAATCTATTTCAGATAGGTTTGGTTGTTTGCTCTTTAGGTCCTTGTAGAGTTTAGCTCGTTTGTTAAATAACGCTTCATAGCTATTGCTATAGGAGTGCATTTGCTCTAACTGATCTATTTTAATAGGATCGGTTTTTATTTCTTGTTTTTCGAAACCTTCGATATTTACCTCTTTCAAAATTTTTCTGCAGGTGTCACAGCTTTTTAAAAAATAAACTTTCTTCATGTATGTATACGAATGATAATAATATATTTGGGCTAAAATAATCAGAAAAATGAATGTACAGTTTGATGTGTTGAAAAAATCAAGGGAAATAGTTGTTAACATGATAGATGGTTTAACTATGGATCAATTACATTTGGTGCCGAAAGGATTTAATAATAATATTGCCTGGAATGTGGCTCATTTAGTTGTTACACAGCAATTACTTCATTATAAATTATCAGGTTTACCATGTTTAATTCCTGATGAATTAATTGATAGTCACCGAAAAGGAACAAGGCCAAGTAAATGTTTTTCTCAAGAGGAATTTCAAGAAGTTAAGGAGTTGTTAATGGGGTTACCGGATACATTGAGAGAAGATTACAGAGCTGGTATCTTTAACGGCTATGAGGAGTATGAAACTAGTACAGGGTATGTGTTACGTTCTCTTGAGCATGCAATTACTTTTAATAATCTTCATGAAGGTATACATTTAGGAGTCGTGATGGCTATGAAAAAATTAGTTTAACTTTTGTAGATTTGTTAAGTATAATAGCCCTGTTTATTAATGTTAATGAGTAGTAAGAATTTACTCTTTATAATTAAACTATTAGGTAGAATTAGGTCAATAAAAAAGAAAAATAATGAAATTTAATACAAAAACTATCCATGGTGGACAAAAGCATGAGGAGGCGACAGGAGCCGTAATGCCTCCTATTTTTCAAACATCTACTTATGCTCAGTCCAGCCCTGGTATCCATAAGGGATACGAATATTCAAGAGCTGCAAATCCTACTAGGACAGCTTTGGAAAATGCGTTTGCATCCATTGAAAATGGAACACATGGTTTTGCTTTTTCGTCTGGGCTATCAGCGATAGATTGTGTTCTTCGTCTTTTAAAGCCTGGAGATGAGGTTGTTGCTGGTGATGACTTGTATGGAGGAACTTACAGGATGTTTACAAAGCTGTTTAGTCAATATGGACTTAAATTTCAGTTTGTAGATATGAATAATGTCACAAATGTAACAAACGTGATAAATGAAAAAACTAAATTAATTTGGTTAGAAACTCCTACGAATCCTTTGATGAAAATTGCAGATATAGCTGGAATAACGACTGCTGTAAAGGAAGTAAATAGTGCTATATTAATTGCTGTGGATAATACTTTTGCTACTCCTTATTTGCAGCGTCCTTTGGATTTGGGGGCAGACATAGTAATGCATTCGGCAACAAAGTATTTAGGGGGGCATTCAGATTTGGTTATGGGGGCTTTAATGGTTAAAAATAGTAAATTGGCAGAAGAACTTCATTTTATCCAGTTTGCAGGAGGAGCTGTTGCATCACCAATGGATTCATTTTTAGCATTACGCGGTATCAAAACATTGCATATTCGAATGCAAAGACATTGTGAAAATGGTAAGGCAATTGCTGCTTATCTTGCAAAGCACCCACAAGTTTTGAAAGTTTATTATCCAGGTCTTGAAAATCACTCAAACCATTTAATAGCAAAGAAACAAATGGATGATTTTGGAGGTATGGTATCTTTTATATTAAAAGATGAAAGTAAAGAGGCAGCTTTTAAGTTTTTAGAGAATACAAAAGTTTTTACACTTGCAGAGTCGCTCGGAGGTGTTGAAAGCCTTGTAAATCATCCTAGTTCAATGACACATGCATCAATCCCAAAAGAAACGAGAGAGAAGATTGGTATTACTGATTCTTTAATTCGTTTGAGTGTAGGAATAGAAGATATTAGTGATCTTATTTCTGACATAGAACAAGCATTAATTTAGTCATAAAAATTATTTAAAATAAAAGGCATGTGTATAGCATGTCTTTTTTTATTGCAACTAACTTGCTGTATTGAAAAAAATACACTATATTGCAACCGTGTTGCGATTTTTGCAACTGTTTAATTTAATATTTTTTAAGAGACAATTTACCTCATTAATTAGCTTTGTTTGGGTTTAAAGTTATTAAATTCTATTGTCTTCAATAGGTGCCGATTTTTTCGGCACCTATTTTATATATTAAGAAAATAGAATTATTATTTTTGTTATATTACTTTTGAAGATATAAACGATAAAAATGACAGGTATGAGGAAAACAACTTCGTTATTAGCAATTAGAGACTATTTGGAAAGTAAAAGCGTTGCAATAAGTGCTGTTGAACTCGTAGATCATTTTTCCGGTAGTTTTAATAAAACAACGATATACCGCGTATTAGCTCGTTTGGAAAATGAAGGTGAAGTCCATTCAGTTATAGGAAATGATGCAAATACCTATTATGCTACGTGTAGTTCAAAATGTAGTAAAGAGCACCATGATCATAACCACATTCATAGGCAATGTAGAAAATGTGGAGAATTATCTTGCACAATGGTTGAAATGCATTCGCCTAATAATGATGATTTTGAAGTAGAGGAATTAAGGGTTTTACTTGTTGGAATTTGTAAAAAGTGTCAGTCAGTTGAAAAAAATGAATAGATAGATATTTTTTTAAGAGTAGTTAAATTGGAATTCTTAATTTTCACACATAAGGGTATATATTATTTAGTTCAAACATAGCATCTGTTTTCTTCATAGCTATAAGTTTTCATTTCGCTGGAAATTTCATTTTGATTTTATCCACAATCGTTTGAGCTAATTTTTCTTTGCTTTCTTTGGTCCATCCAGCTACATGAGGAGAGAGTATAACTTTTTCAGAATTTATTAGATAATTAAATGACTTAGGTGGTTCTGTTGTAAATAATTTTTCAAATGATTTTTTTTCATATTCAAGCACATCTAAGCCAGCACCTAAAATTTTTCCATTTTTTAATGCTCTGACCAAATCAGATGTCACCACAGTAGTTCCTCTGGCTGTATTTAATAGCCAGAATGAATTTTGAAACCTGTTAATAAAGCGGGTATTGATCATGTTTATACTTAATTTATTCTGTGGAGTATGTAGACTCACAATTTCGACTTTTTCCTGAAACTCTTTAAGGCTTACTTGGGTACAATTTTCGTCACCCACATCATCTTTTATATCATAACATAAAATGTTTACATCAAAACCTTTGAGTTTCTTTGCGAAAGCTTTCCCCATATTACCATAACCAATGATACCAATAGTTTTTCCATTAAGTTCAATTCCTCTATTTTCTTCCCGCAACCATTTACCTTGTCTTATTTCTTTATCAGCTTTATTTAGCTTGTTGAATAAAGAGAGTAACATTCCTAAGGTATGCTCACCTACAGCATTTCGATTACCTTCTGGTGCCGAAATAAGATGAATATCTTTAGCTATAGCATAATTACAATCAATATTTTCCAAACCAGCTCCAACGCGACCAATAAATTTTAGGTTAGTTGCTTTATCAATAAATGACGAGTCGATGGTGAATCTGCTTCGGATTATAATGCCATCATATTGATATATCTTACTTTCTATTTCTTCTTTGGTTGAAACATAATCTTCATCATTTATATATCCTAGCTGATTCAATTGATCAATGAGAATTGGATGATTAGTATCTAAATGCATTATTCTCATATTTTATTTATATTTAACTAATTGTAAAAGTATTAATACTGTTCTTTTTCGTTAGGAAAATCTTTAGATTTAACATCGTGTATATATTCTTGAAATGCCTTTGTCATTTCCGAATATAAGTCTAAATAACGTCTTAAAAATCTTGGACTAAATTCATGTGTCATTCCTATCATATCGTGTGTTACTAATACTTGACCATCGACACCACCCCCAGCACCGATTCCAATAACGGGTATGGATAAACTCTCAGCTACTTCTTGAGCTAACTTTGCGGGTACTTTTTCTAAAACAAGAGCAAAACACCCCAGTTTTTCAAGTAATTTAGCATCTTCTTTCAGTTTCTCCGCCTCAGTATTTTCTTTTGCTCGTACAGTATAGGTTCCAAACTTATAGATTGATTGAGGTGTTAAACCTAAATGTCCCATAACAGGTATTCCAGCAGTTAATATTCGAGAAATTGATTCTGAAATTTCACTCCCTCCTTCTAGTTTTACAGCATGACCTCCAGATTCTTTCATTATTCTTATTGCCGATTCGAGTGCATTTTTAGAATTACCTTGGTAAGTTCCAAAAGGAAGATCAACAATCACTAGCGATCTATCAATTCCTCTAACGACTGAGCTAGCATGATAAATCATTTGATCAAGTGTTATAGGCAAAGTAGTTTCATGTCCAGCCATAACGTTAGAAGCAGAATCTCCTACTAGAATTACGTCAATTCCTGCTCCATCAACAATTTTAGCCATGGTATAGTCATATGCAGTAAGCATAGATATTTTCTCCTTATTAGCTTTCATTTCAACTAATGACTTGACAGTCACTCTTTTGTATTGCTTTTTTGCTACTGACATATCATATATCTATTTGTGTCATGTAAAAATAGTAATTTAATAAGATTAATGTATCGTTAATCTTCTGTTAATTAATTTTCTTAATTGTCCATAATGAATAGTTTTACTACTTTTTAAATCAGTATAGAATTATTTGTTTTATTTGATTGTCATTTAATTAAAAAAATAGTTAATTAAAAAGATTTTTTAAGGCTGACAAAGGGTTGAAAATTTTAATAAAAGTTTTATTCATTACAATGATCAAAGCTGTTATCATTATATTTTCACATCCTATATTTTTAAAATCATGTTAATTTTTGATAAAACTATACTGAGTTACCTACAAAGTAGATGTTATTTGCAATTCATAAAAAATAGCCGTAAAGGATTTTATGTTGTCAGTGTTAATGCATACATTATTAAATAATATTTAGTGTATATTTGAAATGAAAAACCCAAAAAAGTGAGAAATAGTTTGTTGCCCGATAAGTGGGTTGATAATTATGCTGATTATTTATTTAATTATGCTGTAGTTAGAGTTAATAATGAAATGTTAGCGAAAGATTTAGTTCAAGAAACCTTTTTTGCGGGTCTAAAATCAGCAAAAAATTTTGAAGGAAAATCAAGTGAAAGGACTTGGCTTATTTCTATTTTGAAGAGAAAGGTCATTGATTACTATAGAAAAATTAATTCACGAAAAGGTCAAGCTGAAATAAAAATGAATTTCTACGGGTCTGGTAATAAGGAAGGTGACTGGATAGAGGAGCGAGTTCCTCAATCTTGGAATAATGAAGCAGAGCGTAGTATAGAAAATCAAGAGCTTAAAGAACAAATAGATAAATGTATTGATAGTCTGCCAGAAAAGTATGCTATGGTTTTTAAAATGAAAACGATACGTGAATTTGAAACTGAAGAGATTTGTAAGGAGTTAGAAATTACACCGTCCAATCTATGGGTTATTATACACAGAGCGAGAACACAATTAAGGGGATGTTTAGAAAAGAATTGGTTTAATATTTAAGGTTTATGTTTATTAAGTTTAAAATATCTTGTGATGAGGCAACAACAATTTGTGATAAATCACAATATGGTGAGGCATCCCGGAAGGAAATTATAAAGCTAAAATTACATTTCTTATTTTGTAAATTGTGTAGGCTATATTCTAAGCAAAACAGCTTTTTATCACTATTCTATAAGGAAAAAGCAAAAAACTGTAGCTCACAAAAATATACATTGACTAATGAAGATAAATTAGCTCTTAAAGAAAAAATTAAAAACATAAAATGATTTTTTAGGTTTTTTTCGAAAAAACCATTTTTGATTTTTTGTTAGATTGAAACGGAATTTGTTGCTAAAATGAATTCCGTTTTTTTTAGTTTTGTATTAAAACTTAAAGATGCATTTTTTACCTGATTCAATAAATAAATACGCTATAGATCATTCTCAGAAAGAACCGTTAATTTTAAAAGAACTTACTAGAGAAACTTGGCAAAAAGTATTAAATCCAAGAATGCTAAGTGGTTCATTCCAAGGAAGAGTACTTGCTATTATTTCGAAATTAATACAGCCAACGAAAATATTGGAGATTGGTACTTATACTGGCTATTCTGCTCTTTGTCTAGCGGAAGGTTTAAAAGAAGAGGGAGTTTTGTATACGATTGATAAAAATGAGGAACTTGAAGAGTTACAAAAAAAATATTTTGATAAATCACTTTATAAGAATCAAATTAAACAATTCATTGGTAATGCAATAGAAATAATACCAAATATTAACGAGAAATTTGACATGGTTTTTATAGATGCCGATAAGTCTAATTATTTAAATTATTTTAAATTAATTATTGACAAAATGAATCCAGGAGGTATAATACTATCAGATAATGTATTATGGAGTGGGAAAGTTGTCGAAGAGGTAGATCCTAGAGATGTAGATACAAGAATCCTTTTAGAGTATAATAAATTATTGAATGAAGATGAACGCTTAGAGACTGTATTACTGCCTATTAGAGATGGATTAACTATAAGTAGAGTGAAAAAAATATAAAGCGGAAATATTTTTTATCTATTTCTCTTTATGGGGCCTGTTAATTTATCGATGTTATCTTTAACATCATTAACTTCTTTGTTAATGTCTTCTACAATATTGTTGTCTAAACCATGTTTACTTGCACTTTCATTAATCTCTCTTTTAATATCGTTTGTTGCATCTCTTACCTGACGCATCCCTTTACCTAAACCTCTAGCAATTTCAGGTAATTTATCTGCACCAAAGAACATTATTACAATTAGTAAAATTACAAATATCTCAGGGCCTCCAATAAATAAAAAAGAAATTTTCATAAAACAAAGATAGTTAAAAAGTATTAGTCTAAAAAAAAGCCAAACCCTTAGGGCTTGGCTTTTTTTAGATATATTCATAATAATTAATCTGCTAGAATAATTACTTTATTGTCCTTTATTTCAATTGTTCCTGATTTAATATTAAGTGTAAAAACTTTATCGTCAGAAGGCAATTTCTCTAAACTACCATGTAAGTCATCAAATGATAAATTATTTTGCAAATGCGTATGAATTTTGATAACACCCCTATTTAAAATAGAAACAATAGGTGCATGATTATTTAACATTTGAAATTCTCCGTTGATACCAGGTACAGTAACAGAGTCAACATCTGATGAAAATAATATAGCTTCTGGAGTAACAATTTCTAAAAACATAAATTCAATTGATTATTAATTATAATTGTTAATCAGATTATGCTTCTGCTAGCATTTTTTCTCCCGCATCAATTGCTTCTTGAATCGATCCTTTAAGGTTAAAGGCAGCTTCAGGATATTTATCCAAATCACCATTCATAATCATATTAAAACCTTTTATGGTATCTTTAATATCAACTAAAACCCCTGGTATACCAGTGAATTGCTCGGCCACGTGGAATGGTTGAGATAAGAAACGTTGAACACGACGCGCTCTGTGAACGACCAATTTATCTTCTTCAGATAATTCTTCCATACCTAGGATTGCAATGATGTCTTGTAATTCTTTATAACGTTGCAATAATTCTTTAACTCGCTGTGCACACCCGTAGTGTTCGTCTCCAAGAATTTCCGGAGTAAGAATTCTAGAAGTAGAATCTAAAGGATCTACGGCAGGGTAAATACCCAATTCTGCAATTTTACGTGATAATACAGTAGTTGCATCTAAGTGAGCGAAAGTTGTAGCAGGAGCAGGGTCTGTCAAATCATCAGCAGGTACATAAACTGCTTGAACTGAAGTAATAGATCCTTTTTTAGTAGAAGTAATACGTTCTTGCATAGCTCCCATTTCTGTTGCTAATGTTGGTTGGTAACCTACAGCAGAAGGCATACGCCCTAATAATGCAGAAACTTCAGAACCAGCTTGAGTAAAACGGAATATATTATCAACAAAGAATAATACGTCTTTACCTTGAGCTTCACCAGCACCGTCACGGAAATATTCTGCTATAGTTAATCCAGATAATGCTACTCGAGCACGAGCTCCAGGAGGTTCATTCATTTGACCAAAAACAAAAGTTGCTTTCGATTCTTTCATACCTTTCTTATCAACTTTTGAGAGATCCCATCCACCATCTTCCATAGAATGCATAAAATCGTCTCCGTACTTGATAATTCCAGATTCTAACATTTCTCTTAATAAGTCATTACCTTCACGAGTTCTTTCACCTACACCTGCGAATACTGATAAACCACCGTGACCTTTAGCGATATTATTAATCAACTCTTGTATTAGTACAGTTTTACCAACACCAGCACCACCGAATAAACCAATTTTACCTCCTTTTGCGTAAGGTTCAATTAAATCAATTACTTTAATTCCAGTGAATAAAACTTCTGTAGCAGTAGATAAGTCTTCAAATTTAGGTGCAGATCGGTGAATAGGTAAACCATTTTTACCCGTTTTAGGCAACTCACCTAACCCGTCAATAGCTTCCCCTGTTACATTAAATAAACGACCGTATATATCATTACCAATTGGCATTTGAATTGGATTGCCTGTAGAAATTACATCTTGTCCTCTTTGTAAGCCGTCAGTTGCATCCATTGAAATCGTACGAACTGTATCTTCTCCAATGTGCTGTTGAACTTCTAAAACTAAAGTAGAACCATCGGCTTTTTTTATTTCTAATGAATCATAAATTTTTGGCAGTTCAGCATTTTCTGTATTAAACTCAACATCGATAACTGGACCAATAATTTGAGAAACTTTACCTTTTATTGTAGACATTACTATTGTAATTAAAGTTATTTATTTTGTTAAGTGAGAATTAACTCATTTTTTCACGGCGCAAAGGTACTTTTTTAAAGCCAAAATTAAAAATGTTTCTGACTATTTTTAATTTCGAACACAATAAAAAAAAGCCTCGCAAACTGCGAGGCTTTTTTTTTATGATTAAATTAAAATTATTTTACAACTTTAATTTCTACACGTCTGTTTTGAGCTCTTCCATCTCTAGTTTTGTTAGAAGCAATTGGATAAGCTTCTCCAAATCCTTTAGATGATAATCTACTTGAAGAAATACCAGCTTTACCAACTAAATAGTCAACTACAGCCTTAGCTCTTCTTTCAGATAATCTTAAGTTAGAAGCTTCTCTACCTTGACTATCAGTGTGTCCTTCAATACTAAAGTTAGCTTTTGGATATTCGTTCATAATACCAGCCATTAAATCTAATTTACCTTTAACTCCAGGTCTGAAAGAAGTTCTTCCTGAATTAAAATAAATAGCTTTTGCGAAATTCTCTAATTTCTTAACCGCTTCTTCTTTAATAACAACTTCAGGACATCCGTTGTTAGAAGCAACACCTTTTACATTAGGACACTTATCGTCTTTATCTAAAACACCATCACCGTCGGTATCTGGCCAAGGACATCCATTATTAGCAGCTGGACCAGCTGTATTTGGACATTTATCTTCTTTATCCGCAATACCATCGCTATCAGCATCTGGGCATCCATTTAATGCAGCTAAACCAGCTTTGTTAGGACAAGCATCATCTTTATCTGCGATACCATCACCATCAGCGTCAGGACATCCGTTTAATGCAGCTAAACCAGCAACTTCAGGACAAGCATCATCTGAATCTTTAATACCATCATTATCAGTATCAGGACATCCGTTAAATTCTTTTAAACCAGCAACTTCTGGACAAGCATCATCTTTATCATAGATCTTATCTCCGTCAGTATCTTTTCCTCCAAATTTGAACACTAAACCGATTGAGTGTTGAAAATGATCTTGAACTTTATCTGCAAACTCTTTTTTTCCTCCCGATTGGAAGTTTAAACCTAAATTATCATTGAACCAAGTATTAAAACCAAGACCTGCATTTAATGTTCCTTCACCTAAATCACCTAAGTTAGCATATCCACCACCTAAATATACATAAGGATCGAACCAAGCAGTATCACCAAATAAATTATTTAAGTCATACTTTACGTTAGCATCGATAGCCCAATAAAGCTCATCCATATCGTCTTCAGAACGGAAAGTTTCAATTTTATTGATAGACCCTGCTAATTGTAAACTAAAACCGTCGTTTAAGTATCTGTCAACAGAAATTCTAGAAACTGAAGGAAGAATATTCCAGTCACTTGTACCAATATAGTCTTTTGCGTAATCTCCAAAATCTGAAGGGATTCTAAAGTCAACAGCATTAACTCCGAAACCAACTACCCATGGGTTGTCTGAATCCTGTGCGCTTACCGTTCCCACTGTTGCGAACGCAAACAAAGCCATCACAGCTAATTTTAATTGTTTCATTATTAAAAATTTAAATTAAAAGTTCGTTTATATATAACGCAAATGTAAGTTGTTAAAACTTATTTACAAAAACAAATCTACAAAAACTTACCAGAAAAGCAAGTTTTTTACATCAATCATCTATATAACTTTCAGTTCTTTTCCTACCTTAATAAATGCATTAACAGCCTTGTCAAGATGCTCTTTTTTATGAGCAGCAGATAGCTGAACTCTTATTCTAGCTTGTTCCTTTGGAACAACAGGGTAGAAGAAACCAATAACGTAAATATCTTCTTCTAAAAGTTTATTAGCCATTATCTGAGATAATTTCGCATCATACAACATAACCGGTACTATTGCGGCATCAGCTCCAACCAAATTAAAACCTGCGTTCTCCATTTCAGTCCTAAAATACTTTGTATTCCATTCTAGTTTATCTCTAAGTGAAGTGTCATTTGATAGTAGATCAAATACTTTTATAGAGGCTCCAACAATGGCAGGAGCTAATGAATTTGAAAATAAATAAGGACGAGACCTTTGTCGTAAAATTTCAATGATTTCTTTTTTTCCTGTAGTATATCCACCCATTGCACCACCTAAAGCTTTTCCTAATGTTCCTGTTATAATATCAATACGTCCCATTACTTTTTTTAGTTCCAATGTGCCTCTTCCTGTTTCACCTATAAAGCCAGCTGCATGACATTCATCAATCATAACCAAAGCATCATACTTATCTGCTAAATCACAGATTTTATCTAATTCAGCTACAATACCGTCCATTGAGAATACCCCATCAGTCACAATAATTTTAAACCTATGATTTTGCTTATTAGCTTGAATTAATTGTTCTTCCAGAGAAGCCATATCGTTATTTGCGTACCTGTATCGAGCAGCTTTACACAATCTAACACCGTCTATTATCGACGCATGATTTAAGCTATCTGAAATAATAGCATCTTCTTTAGTGAGTAGTGGCTCAAATACACCTCCATTAGCATCAAATGCTGCAGCGTACAATATGGTATCCTCTGTCTCATAAAAATCAGCAATTTTCTTTTCAAGTTCTTTATGGATGTCTTGTGTGCCACAAATAAAACGAACAGATGACATACCAAACCCATGTGTATCCATAGTATCTTTAGCCGCTTGTATAACCTCAGGATGATTTGATAATCCTAGATAGTTGTTAGCACAGAAGTTAATCACTTCTTGGCCTGAAGATATTTTTATAATAGCATCCTGGGATGAAGTAATAATTCTTTCAGATTTATATAGCCCCTCTTCTTTAATATTTTGAATTTCTTTTTGTAGGTGATCCTTTAATTTTCCGTACATGTTACGATGTTTTTATTAGAGTATGATGTTTGTAGAAGTCAAATTTAGGAGGTTAGACTTCTCTGACCAAAATTTCTTTTCCAATATATACCAGTAGTTTCTTTTGAATTTTAAGATTCATTTCTCCTATGGTATTTGCATATTTTAATATTTGTTGATGATGCTGTGAAGAATGTTTTCCTGTTTTATAATCAATTACGACAGCATCACTACCATTGATAACTAACCTGTCAGGAATGATAATTTGATTATCGATTGTTACTATTTCTCGTTCATTAAAGACAGTAATGTTTTTTTTGAAAAACTCTTCTAAAAGAGGATGTTTAACAATATTTATAATGATACGCTGAATTAATTTTATATTTTTTTTTTGAATAATTCCCTGATTGGTATATTCATCAATGACTTTTGTAATATCTTCTTCAGAAATTATTTTAGACATCATTTCATGAATTAGGTTTCCGTATTCAATGGCCTCTTCTTGTTTTGTATCCCATAGTTTTGAAGCACTGGCAAGCATATAAATATTATGATCTTGCCAAGGAGAAGAAATAAAACTGTCTTGGGTTTTTGTTTTATTTTCAATGTTGGTCAATTTACTTTTGCGCTGAACATCACCAAAAGCATAGTTTAATTTGTCATTATTCCAGTTGTTCGTTTTCTTTAAATAATTGATGAAAATTCCAGAGTAATAGTTTGTGTTTTCAATGTTTTTCGAAATTTTTTTATTAGTAATTATATGTAGTTGTTCAATAGGGCGCGTAAGGGCTACATAAAGAAGATTAAAATTGTCTAATTCTAGTTCTTCTCTTTGCTGTTTATAAATTTCTTTTCCTCGATTACTAATAAAGTTTAAATCTTTATTAAATGGAAGTAACAGTTCATTAAAAGGGGTGTAGTTTTTAGGTAACTGATCCAGCCAGGTTTTAGGGTTTATTTGTTGGTAAATATCCAAATCACAAGGAAAAATTACAACGGGAAATTCTAGTCCTTTTGATTTATGTATTGTCATTATTTGAACTGCACCTGCACTTTCCGGAGCCACGATACTAAGGTTTTCCTTTTTACGATCCCAATAATCTAAAAAACTTTGAATGTCTGTATTTTTTCTTTGCTGTTCTAAAATAACATCTAGGAAAAACTGTAAATAGGCATCGGAAGAATTGGTTAAATGAAACCCTCGAATGATACTTTCTATTTTTTCATAAAATGGAAGAAGATTAAAATCATTAAGATTAAATGATGTACTGTAGTAAGCCAAGCTATCGAACAAATCATGATTGTTAAGTTTGATATGCTTTATGATAAAGGAATGTTTCTTTTCCTGAACATTTAAATGACTGTGCAGAAAGTATAGAACATTAATTAATGTTTCTTTGTCAGTGGGGTTTTGTAATACCTGAAGCATATTAATAATAAAGCTGACTTTGGTATTACTTTTAAGTAATAGTGTTTCTGAAGAAACGATTGGAATTAAATTTTCAGACAGATAATTTGCAATTGCAATACCGTCACTTTTTTTTCTTACCAAAATACATATCTCATCTAATCTGAATTGAGATTGTACTTCTTTAATTTTTTCAAGAACCTTATTCGGATATTGCAAAGATTCAATTTCTCTATCTTTTTCTTTTTCTAAAAAAGTTAAAGTTACATAACCGCCTTTTCTGTTATTTTCTAGTTGCTTATTTCCATCAATAAATAATTGCTCGTAACTTTTGTTTTGAAGGAATGCAGCAGAATGTTGGAAAAAATTATTATTGAAATTGATAATTTCACTAAAACTTCTATAGTTTATTTCAAGTGTTTTAGCTGTTTTAGTTATCTGAAAAGGGTTTGCCGAATTTTTATCACTAGAACCTAAGTTGATGAATTGTTCCGCTTTACCACCTCTCCATCGATATATAGCTTGTTTTCCATCACCTACGAGTAAAAGATTACTATTTTCTTGAGCCAGAGCATTATCTATTAAAGGTATTAAGTTTTTCCATTGTAAAGTTGAAGTATCCTGCATTTCATCAATGAAGTAGTGCATAAAACGTTGACCAATACGTTCATAAATAAAAGGGCTAGGTTGGTTTTTAATATTATTCGCGATTAATTGATTAAATTCAGCGTTCAAGCGAATATTATTGTCCTCTTTTATAGTATTTAGTTCGGTATTAATATTATTTAATACAGCTAGCGGAATTAAACTTTTTAGTGCTAATTCACACAGTATTAGCTGACCATAGATTTCTTTGCTTTGATCAAATATAGTGATCAAGTCTGGTAAAATTCCTTCAATAGAGTTCTTGATTTCTGGTTTAGCTGTTTTTGTATAAAAGTTATGATTTTCTATTGCTTTGTCAATCGTTTCACTTCTTTTTTTGAAATCGAAAGAAGAAGTAAACTCGCTTAAGTCTTTAAGGAATTTAGGGAAAGTACCTCTTGAAAAATCTTTTACCTCAAGTCCTGCATTTTCTATAATATTTAAAGCTGTTTTTCCTTTACTTTTTATTTCTTCAAGTAATTCACTTTTATTTTTGGATACTTTATTCTGTATATTATCGAAATCATTTAGCTTTTTCGAGGCTAACAAGTTCACGTGTTTGGCGTCATCTTCGTTTAAAAGTATTTTGGCAATATCGTTTAACTCTTTAGAAATGTCCCAAGATTTGTCTTCATCCGTTTTACTTAGAGAAAAATGAATTAATAACCGTGTAATATCCCTATTATTACCAATTTTTGAAACTAAAACATCAACTGCTTCACTTAATAGAGAAACGGCATCCATTTCAACTTCGAAATTAAGACTAAGTCCGAGGTCAAAGGCAAAACTCTTAATTATTTTATGAGTAAAACTATCAATGGTGGTAATAGAAAAGCTAGCATAGTTTTGTAAGATAGCATCAATAATTTTTTCACTTCGTTTCTGAATAGTTTGTCTATCTAAGTTAGTTTCATCCAATATTAAAGTCAAAATGACGCTTTCTTCTTTTTCTGCAAAACTTTGAAGATTATTTAAAACCCTTTCTTTCATTTCACCAGCAGCTTTATTGGTGAATGTTATAGCAAGAATTTTTTGAAAAAGAAAAACGTCTTTAGCGGTTAGTAGTATTTTTAGATATTCCTTTACTAATGTAAAGGTTTTACCACTTCCAGCAGAGGCATTGTATATTTGAAAAGTGGAGGAATGACTCACAGGCTTATAATTTATCGCAAATTAAAATTTTATGCCTAAAAAAACATACGAAATCAAATCTTCCTAAAAATATTTTTATGTTTTTTAGAGTAAAATCTTTTTATCCGAGACCTACATCAAGTGCCATCATAACAATAAAACCTCCTATAAACCCTAAAGTAGCAATGTCTGTATATTTATCTCTTTGGGTTTCGGGGATAACTTCTTCAACTACCACAAAAATCATAGCTCCTGCAGCAAATGCTAGTGCGTAAGGTAAGATTGGAGTAAAAAATGATACAGCAACAGCACCTAAGACAGCAGCAAAAGGTTCAACAATTGCAGAAAGCTGTCCATACCAAAAGCTTTTTCGCCTACTTATGCCTTGTCGTCTAAGGGGCATTGCTACAGCAAATCCTTCTGGAAAGTTTTGTATTCCAATACCAATAGCTAAAGAGATAGCAGCTATAATCATTTCGGTTTGTTCTGCCCCCACTAAGGTTGAAGCGGCTCCAAATAAGACGCCAACAGCTAAACCTTCAGGAATGTTATGAAGTGTGATTGCTAATACTAGTAAGGTTGTTTTATGCCAGTTAGTTTTAACTCCCTCAGCTTCATTATCCTTAAAATTTAGGTGAAGATGTGGAAGCCATTTGTCCATTCCAAACAATGCCATGGCACCAAGTGCAAATCCTATTGCAGAGGGTATTACTTTAATAAACCCCTCGCCAGGACTATTATCAATAGCAGGTGAAAGTAAGCTCCAAAAACTCGCAGCGACCATAACTCCACCTGTAAAACCAAGCATGCCGTCCAGTACAGCACGGTTTAGGTTTTTAAAGAAAAAAACTAAACTTGCACCAAGTCCAGTCAACCCCCAAGTAAATAGAGATGCGTAGAGTGCACCTTGTATTGGATGTTCTTGACAAAAAGCAACTATTTGATCAAATGAGCCCATAATGTTTTTTAATATATTTATTCTTGTTTATGCGTTTGCTGAATGTATAAATTGTCAGCAATTTTATTTGAAATATTGAGGGTTTTATCATCCATTCTGATAGTAAATGACCCGTCAAAAGGTTCTTGTTCGGTGATTTGAATTTCCTTTCCAAGTGCAATTTCGTGCTTGTTTAAAAATTTAAGGAACTCAGTTGAACTATCTTTAACGCCAATACAAATACCTTTTTCACTGATTTTAAGTGTAGATAATAGTTTTTTTTCTACAATACTTAAGTTTCCCTCTTTATCTGGTATAGGATCACCATGCGGGTCTTTTGTTGGGTATTCTAAAAAAGCATCGAGTTCATCAATTAATTTGGAAGACTTAATGTGCTCTAATTGTTCAGCTACCTCGTGTACTTCATCCCATGAAAAATTTAATTTGTCAACTAAAAAAACTTCCCAAAGCCGATGTTTTCTTATAATATTCGTAGCAGTCTTTTTACCTAGATCTGTTAAACTTACTCCCTGGTATTTTTTATAAATAACAACGTTTTTTTCGGAAAGTTTTTTCACCATATCGGTGACAGAAGACGCTTTGGTCTTGAGTTTTTTAGCAATAGAATTAGTACTTATTCCTTTAGAAGAAGTACCTCCTAAGTGAAATATGGTTTTTATATAATTTTCTTCTGATTGACTAAACATGAAATTTGTAAGAGTCTGCAAATATATAAATTTTGTTTTATATAAACATATTTTTAGGTATGTCTAAAAAATATTTTAAATTTGCACAAAAATAAAAACAAAATAGAATGAAATATTTCATTGTACTACTTTTCTTCTGTAGTACGCATATTCTTTTATCTCAAAATATATTGAGGGGGAAGGTAACATTTAACGGTAAGCCATTAGAAATGGCAAGTATTATTATTAAAGGGACCCGTACAGGAACAGTTTCTGATAATGAAGGAATTTACTCTTTAAAAACAGACCTGAAAGGAAAGTTTAAAATGGAAGTATCTTCAGTTGGGTTTAATACTATCACAAAAAGAGTGTTTTTGGATGGTAAGAAAACTTTAAACATAAACTTTCAACTAGTCGAAGTAAACTCGTCTTTAGATGAAGTAGTTATTTCTGGAACAATGAAACCTGTAAAAAAATTAGATAGTCCTGTTCCTGTGGAAGTCTATTCACCTGTTTTTTTCAGAAAAAACCCTACACCGTCCGTTTTTGAGTCTTTAGCAAATGTGAACGGTATTAGACCACAGGTTAACTGTAGTGTTTGTAATACAGGAGATATCCATATAAATGGATTGGAGGGGCCTTATACTTTTGTTTTGATTGACGGAATGCCAATTGTTAGTGGTTTGTCAACCGTTTATGGGTTAACTGGCTTACCCCAGTCTTTGATAGAAAGAGTTGAAATTGTAAAAGGACCTGCTTCAACATTGTATGGTTCAGAGGCAGTTGGAGGTGTTATCAATATCATTACAAAAACATCAAAGGCTGCACCAAAGCTTACACTAGAGTCTTTTGGTAGTTCTTGGGGAGAAATAAATGCAGATTTAGGATTTAAATACAATCTGGGTAGAGCACAAGGATTACTTGGTGTTAATTATTTCAATTATCAAAACCCCATTGATAATAATAAAGATGGGTTTACAGATTTAACATTACAGGATCGTATCTCAATATTTAATAAGCTTTCTTTTCCAAGAAAAAATAATAAGATTTTTACCGTTGCAGGACGCTATGTTTATGAAGATAGATGGGGAGGAGAAATGGATTGGACTCCAGCTTTTAGAGGAGGGGACGAAATTTATGGGGAAAGTATTTATACTAGTAGATGGGAGACATTTGGAACATATGACTTACCGACAAGCGAAAAATTGAGTTTACAATTTAGTGCTAATGGACATTCTCAAAACTCCTTTTATGGAAATGCGCTTTATCAGGCGGATCAATACATAGGGTTTGGACAGCTTCTATGGGATACTTCGTTAGGTAAAAATCATAATTTACTTTTTGGAGCAACTTACAGATATACTTATTATGACGATAATACCACTGCTACAGGGAATGATTTAAACAATGATCCTTCAATTACACACTTACCAGGTGTTTTTATTCAAGATGAAATCACTTTAGCACCAAATAATAAACTTCTACTTGGAGCTAGGTATGATTATAATAGCATACATGGAGGGATTTTTTCACCAAGGATTAACTATAAGTGGAATTCGGAGAATAATAAGGACGTTATAAGAATTAGTATGGGGAACGGGTTTAGAGTCGCTAATATTTTTACAGAAGAACACGCTGCTTTAACAGGTAATAGAGAAGTTTTTTTTGAAGATGAGTTAAAACCCGAAACCTCTTGGAATGCTAATGTTAACTATGTTAAGAGGTTTACAACGGATAATGGGGGTATAATTAATCTCGATGCAAGTACTTTTTATACTTATTTTGAGAATAAAATAATTCCTGATTACGAAACAGACACAAATAAAATTATCTACGGGAACCTAAGTGGTAATTCTGTTTCAAAAGGAATTTCACTAAGCACAGATATTACTTGGCAAAATGGTTTGTCAATTTTGGCTGGGGCAACTTTAATGGATGTTTCAGTTACAGAAAACGGAGTTACCGAAAGACAAGTATTAACAGAGAGTTTTAGTGGTACTTGGAGTATTTCATATCATTTACCTAGTTTAGATATGAAGGTTGATTATACAGGAAATATTTATGGTCCGATGGATTTACCTTTGCTGGAAAATGATCCAAGAGCGCCAAAATCTCCATGGTACAGCATTCAAAATATTCAATTATCTAAGAAGTTTACGAATAACTTTGAGGTTTTCGGAGGGGTAAAAAATCTATTAGATTTTACTCCTGTTGCAAATGGTATATGGAGTGCAGATGATCCTTTTGCAGATGATTTTGATACCACTTACGTTTACGCATCAAATCAGGGAATACGAATGTTTCTTGGATTGCGATATAAAATATTTTAATTGAAATATATTTTAGTCATATTACTTCTAATAATTTCACACCATTTGTGCTCCCAAACAAATGGTGTTGAGGTTGTTGAATACACATTTGAAGAAATAGAAGAGCTTCAAAAACAAAAGCAAAAACCAATAGTTGTGTTTATCCATACTTCTTGGTGTAAATTTTGCTACGCTATGCGAGAAAAAACTTTTGCTAATCCAGAGGTTACAAGACTATTAAATGAGTATTTCTACTTCGTGTCACTCGATGCTGAATTAAAAAGACCGGTAAGGTATATGAAACATCTATTCGAGTACAAAAAACAAACTTCTTCTTCAGGAATACATGAGTTAGCAGAAGTGTTAGCCTCTACAAATAAAGGGATTACATATCCGACCACTGTATTTTTAGGCGAAAATAATATTATTGATGAACAAATTGATAGTTATATGTCGGCAAAGCAATTTTTATGGGTGTTGAAGAGGTATTTAGAAGTAAAATAATATATTTATTTGATAAGAAATTAATGATAAGGTAACACTGAAGACTTCTCTTAACATTAAAAAAACATTCTAATAATGGAACAATAATTTACAGCTAACATTAGGTTTACAGCTTAGACTGAATTTTGCGACATAAGTAAACAGAATTCAAAGTTAGTGATGAAAAAAATGTTGTTCATAGCCTTTATAGGTTTATGTAATTTGGTCTTTTCGCAAGGTAAAGGAACTATTGCAGGGGTGGTTACCGACAAAGAAATGGGAGGAGAGTCTTTACCTTTTGCTAATGTTTTTATTAAAGGAACTTCTATTGGAGGTACAACTGATATTGACGGAAAATACGCTATTAATGTGCCAGCAGGAGCTCAAACTATCGTATTTAGTTTTGTAGGATATGAAACGGTAGAGAAAACGGTATTTGTTAAAGAGGGACAAACGGTCATTGTAGACCAACTTTTGGGTGCTAACCAAGGCGTACAATTAGAAGAGGTTAAAATTAATGCTTCAGTAAGTAGAGAGAAAGAAAGCGCTTTAATATTAGAACAGAAAAAAGCTGTGTCTATTAAAACAAGCATCGGAGCTCAAGAACTTTCAAAAAAAGGAGTTTCAAATGCAGCAGCTGCAGTTACTAAAACAGCAGGGGTATCAAAAGGTGCTAAGAATGTTGTAGTAAGAGGCTTAGGTGATAGATATAACTCTACAACATTAAATGGATTACCATTACCATCTGAAGATCCTGAATATAAAAATATATCATTAAGCTTTTTTGATACAAGTATTATTCAAAGTGTTGGAATAAATAAGGTGTTCTCTTCTGATATCAATGGTGATGTTGGCGGTGCAAATATTGATATTGTCTCTAAGGATTTACGTAAAAAGAGAGTAGCGAACTTAGGAGTTTCATTAAGTGGTAACTCGCAAACTTTGGTAAAGAAAAATTTTCAAACTATTGATGGAACAAATAGGTTAGGTATTCAGAAGTTAAATCATGAGATAACTGACCTTAATACATATTCATTTAGTAATTCTTTCAAACCAAAAACTCAAAACTTTCAATTGAATAATTCATTTTCTTTTAATTATGGGAAAAAGTATTCCGTTGGAGAAGAGGGAACTTTAAGTTATTTCTTTGTTGGAGGATTTAGCGGAGCTTACAATTTTATAGAAGGAAATATCAAACAAAATACCAATGATGGGGTAGCGGAGCCTTTTAGAGATATGGATTTCTCTGAATATACTTATAATACTTCTCAGTTACTTATGGGGAATTTAAAGTATAAATCAGGAAATGGATTAGATTTAGCATATAATCATTTATTTATTCATAATAACAAGCAGAGTGTGGGTGATTACTATGGGAAAGATGACCCACAAGAAGAAGGTGATTTAGTTTTTCGCCGTAGACAGCAAACTAATAATAACGAATTGTATGTAAATCAATTATTGGCTAAGTATAAATTTAATGATCGATTGACTATAGAAGGGAAAGGAGCTTTAAACTTTGTTAGAGGAAATGAACCTGATAGAAGAACTAATAATTATTTGACACGAAATGGTCAAACGGTTCCAAATCCGGGTAGTGCTGGGTATAATGAAAGGTATTTTTCAAAACTTCAAGAGAATGATTATGCAACAAAAGCAATATTGAGTTATAAATTAAGTTCAAACGAGGAGGATAAAAACGTATTCGATCTCGGGGTAGATTATCGATATACAGAGCGTTTGTTTGCGGCAACAATTTTTAATCATAATTTCTCTGGTTTTGATGTAGGAGTTGATGTCAATAATCCAGATGCCATCTTTAATCAACAGTCTGTTGATAATAATGTATTTGGATTTTGGACCGCTAGAGGTAGGCGTAATGATGATTTGAAAACATTTATACCATTTACCTATAGAGGAAAGCGTTTAGTAAGTGGTGCTTTTTCAAATGTAGTTTATCAACTAGGTGAAAAGTTAATTCTTTCTGGTGGGGTTAAATTTGAAAGAGCTGCTCAGAGAGTTACCTATGATACGAATATAGCGAGAAGTGAAGTGGATGGTCCATCTGAAATAGATAAAACGTATATATTACCTAGTTTCAATGTAAAGTATAGTTTTAATGATGATAATATTTTTAGATTGGCAGTAAGTCAAACTTATACCTATCCTCAATTCAAGGAAATAGCGCCTTTTAAATACCAAGATATAAACTTTGCAAGTCAAGGAGATCCAAACTTAAAGCCATCAGATAATTATAATATAGATTTAAAATATGAGCATTATATATCTTCTGGTGAATTAATTTCTTTAACAGGGTTTTATAAATTGATTAAAAATCCAATTGCTAGAAGTGAAATTTCTAGTGCAGGAAATACCTTAACTTATTTAAATGTAGGAAAAGATGCCTATGTATACGGGGTTGAATTGGAGGCAAGAAAAAAACTTGTTGATAATAAAGAAAAGGATTATCAATTAAAGGGAGGTTTAAATGCATCGTATTTATATTCTAGAGTTAATTTAAATTCTAATTCAATAGCACAATTTCAACAAAGTTCTAGTGAGTTAGAAGGTGCTACTCCGTTTTTATTAAATGCGGATTTAGCTTTTACCAAGAAGTACGAGAATAGTGAGTTTACCTCGTCAATTGTTTTAAATTATTTCAGTGATAGAGTATATTCTATTGGAACCAGAGGTTTTGAAAATATAATAGAGAAAGGAATTCCAACCTTAGATATTGTTTCTTCATTAAGATTAGCAAAGAAATATAGCTTGAAATTGAAATTAATGAACTTGCTGAATCCTGAATTTCAAACAAGTAGGGATGGTTCTGTGAACAAGAATAGTGTAGTGTTAAGAAATTATAAAAAAGGAGTAAATATAAGTTTAGGTTTTTCTTATGATTTTTAATCGTAAGCCTAAAATCATAGCGATTCATTAAAGATTAAGTATAAATAAAGAAATATTAGTAATGCAAATTTGCAGAGACTAAAACAAAATAATAATATAAATAAAATGAAAAAAATTATTTTATCAACGATAGCATTCTCATCTTTATTCTTTGCTTCATGTTCATTAGATAATGATGATGAAATTTCAGGAGTAAATCCAATTGAGCCAGTAACTACTCAAAATTTAGCAGGAAACTTAACTACTGATTTAAAATTACAGTCTGGATTTGATTATACTTTGACGGGAGCTTTATTGGTTAAAGATGGCGCTACTCTAACTATTGATCCAGGAGTAAGAGTTAAAGCCTTGGCAGGAGGAACTGATGTATATCTTTTAGTAGAAAAAGGGGGTAAAATTATTGCGAATGGTACAGAGTCAAACCCCATTGTGTTTACCTCAAACGCAACAAATCCTCAATCTGGTGATTGGGGAGGTATTATCTTAAATGGTAAAGCACCATTAAGTAGACAAAACGGTGCTGAAAGTAATTCAGCATCAGAGGTTAATACAGCTGTTATGTATGGGGGGGCTATAGCCAATGATAATTCTGGAGTTTTAAATTACGTAAAAATTGAATATACGGGAGCTAGAATTGATAATAATGCAGAGCATAATGGATTGACTTTAAATGGAGTTGGTTCAGGAACAACTATTTCTAACATCGCTATTTTAAACGGTGATGACGATGCCATTGAATTTTTTGGAGGTACAGTAGATGCAACAAATATTTTAGTTGTAAATGCTAAAGATGATATGTTTGATTTTACACAAGGTTATGTAGGTACTTGTACAAATTTATATGGAGTTAGAGAAAATGGTTTTACTGCGGTAACAGATGATCCTCGTGGGATCGAAGCTGATGGGAATTTAGATGGAATCACCCCTTCTGATATTAACCAATCTAATTTTATAATAAACGGATTGACCATCATAAATAATGCAGAAATGGTAAATTCCAATGGAGAAGCAATTGGTTTATCTGATGCAATCAAAATTAGAAGAGGAGCAGCTGCAAACATTACCAATGCTTATTTAGCTTTAGGGACTGGAGCAATATTTTCAGATGTTATCGATTTAAAAGATTCAAAAGGTGATGCAAACGATACTACGAGTATAACAGCAAATGTAAACCCTGCAAATGGTTTAGATTCTAGTGATATTAAGAATACTACTTCTGGTGGAGCAACAATTAATGTTACAGAAGCTACAACTGGGGGAGCTGATATTTCGGTTTTTGCTTGGACAGGATATAATTTTTAATGAGTAGCATAAAGTATGAAAACCGAGCATTAAGCTCGGTTTTTTTATGCTTTTATTTTATCTAAAACTCCAGTTTTTATACTGCGTTGATTTTTCTAAACGATTCTCTAAATCATTCGGTAAAGAAGGGAAAAAGTCGATCCCTGTTTTCTTTTCTATTTCGTCAATAGAAGTAACAAATTCATAAAGGGGTTCAGTACTTTCTTCGTGAGGCATTAAAAATGCGATTGCTTTAATTTCAGGTTCGGAGTAATCTAAAATAATCTTGTAAAATTCTTTTGGAATACTTACGTTTTCTTTTCCTATAGTTTTTAAATTATTATTTAAAATTCCCCCAGTAACAACATATAACTGATCATATTTCTTTGCCCAATACCTGGTTTTTTGTTCTAGTTTGTTCCAAATACCAGCATTAAACTTATGTTTTTGAGGTGAAATGTTAGAGGTGTAAAAAGTTTCATCATGCGCCTTTTTAGAAAATCTTCTGTCGCCGGCAGGACATAAATGACCTCTATCGTACCCTGATCTTTTATAGTTTCTCCAATCTGCTGATTTACTTTTAACTTTTGGGTCTCTAATGAAAAAAGGTCGTTTATGGTTTATTTTAACAACATCTTCACCTCTCAATGAATAAGCAACCCATTCAGCTTGTTCATGATTTTCGTTATATGATAACTGATAATTTTCATGATGAATAATAACGCCTGTTGTTGAGGTAGGAAGGTAATTAAAGTTTTGCAACTTTTTGCTTTTAGACAAAGTATGCTCTACTTTATTTTGTTTGTTTTTTTCTGATTTATTGAGCCAAAAACTTACAGCAAAACCAACTAATAATACAAAGACTTTTATTTTTCTTGATGTTGTCATGATGGTTTGATTAAAATTTCTTCAAAATTTTCTGTTTTTTCAACTTTATTAAATATTGAGAGGAATTTGATTGGGGGAATTGTTAATTTTCTCTTAGCTAAGTCTAACCAAGCGCCATATACATTTATAATAGCTGAAAGTTCTTTGTTGTTATTGAAAACTTCATGTTGAATTTTCCATCTTTCAGCATTTTTTGATAAGCCAAGTAATTTTAAATTAACCGTTATATCTTCTCCTAAATGAATTTCTTTTAAAAATTTTGTGTTTTCCTCAAATAGAATAGGGCCAATTTGTTCTTTAGTGAAATCATGTACGGTTATATTCTGCTTCTTAAAAAAGCGTAACCTACATTCTGCTGCATAATCGTTATAGGCCGTATGACGCATATGAATATTGGCATCGAAGTCAGCCCATTTGGTAACAAAGTTTACTTCAAAGTTCATTGTAATCGTATTTTGAACGAAATTAATTAAATTCTATAAAAAGACGTTTGAAAATTTTAAAGTGTTGTTATTTGTATGCTATAGGTCCTTGTTTTTTATGATTTAACATCTAAAACATCTCTTAGTACATTACCTAAAAGCATAAAAGACATTACCAAACACATTATGGCAATTCCAGGCACAATTGCTAAAAAAGGTTTTCCTAAGATGATATAATTGTAGTGATTTTTTATCATAGATCCCCATGAAGGAATTGGCGGTTGGGCACCTATTCCAAGAAAGCTTAGGCCACTTTCAATGAGTATAGCTGACGCAAAGTTTGCTGCTGAAATAACAATTATTGGAGCAAATATATTAGGAATAATATGCTTAAAAATAATTCTGAAATCTGAGTACCCTAAAGCTTTTGCAGCCTCAATATATTGCTCTTCTTTACAACTAATTACTTGGCCTCTTACGATGCGAGCTATTTCTACCCACATAGTCAATCCGACGGCAATGAATACTTGCCAAAAACCTTTGCCAAGTACTAATGTTATCGCAATAACAAGAAGTAAGGTTGGAATAGACCAAGTAATATTAATTATGAGCATAATTAGGGTGTCTATTTTACCTCCAAAATACCCGGCAATTGCTCCAATAGGAATTCCTATGATTAATGAGATAAACACAGCTACAAATCCTATAGAGAAAGATATTCTTGTACCAATGAGAAGCCTACTTAACAAATCACGCCCATACTTATCAGTTCCAAGCCAAAATGTTTTATTCTTTATGAATTTTCTAGGTTCATTTTTGAAAATTTCAAGAGGGTATAACTTGCTCATCCCTTCTGGATATTTACCAATTTTTAAATGATTATTTTCTATAGCATATGATCTAATTGGTATTTCCGGGTCTATTTTTGCTTTTCCTTGAAAAAGTGTTTCAAAAAAGTTGGTTTTAGTTTTTTTATGAGAAGGTATTGTAAGCATTAGACAATTAAAACCTGGTGGCTTCGAATGAATTTCTAAATGCATTTTGTTAGCATTATTACTGTTATCGGGAGTTAGAAAATAGCAAAATATTGAAATTAAAGCACAGGTTATGATGTAGATTAAGCATAAGAGACCTAATCTGTTTTTTATGAATTTTCTGAGTGCTACACCCCAAAGAGAAATTGATTCATTCATAAGTCAAAGCTAAATAAATGAATCTCTACGATCAACTTTTTTAAGAAAGAATGTGCGTAATAATATTTTTTAATTTTTAGAATTCTAAAAAAAAGTAAAAACAGTTATGTGAATTTAGTGATCAATGAAATAAGTTTTGATTCAACTTCATCATAATTTACATGCCCAAATTGAGAAAAAAGAATTTCATAAGAATCATTAAAGATTACCATAGTGGGGGTTCCTTTAAATTGGTTAAGAACAAAGGTTAAAGCTAAACTATCTAAACTTTTTAGATAGTTATATACCTTGCTGTGTAATGTTTTCTTTTCAAATTCAGGCCAAAGGTTAAATTCAGGATGAAGTTTACAAATGATTGAGGCCGCCTCATTAAAATTAAAATTTTCGTCAACTATTTTGTCAAATGCAACAGGAAAATTTATGGGATGTGGATAGTTATCAAAGCCATGTTGTTTGAGTACTTTTCGAGTTTCTCCAATTGTTTCACCTTGTTCGATTAATTTTTTTGTATTTATTGCTGTATTATAATTGAAATCTTCAAAGGCTGTTGATATTCCAATAAAACTAACTTTATCTTTAAATTTTTCATAGAGTTTATTAACAATGGGTATTCCGTAAATGAAACACCCAGGACAATTGACTTGAAAAATAAATAGAAAATTGATTTTATTTAAATTAAAATTTCCTTGGATGATTTTACCATAATGTAAATTTAATTTTTTCATATCTATAAATAATTCATTTGTTATGAGTAATAAGCTACTTTATTTCCAATAATTATTGGCTGCAGCGACTGTCTGAAAATTTAAAGCCACAACTTGAGAAGCCATAGTTAACCCTTTTGCATCATTAGCATAATTAGGACGACTTTTTTTTAAAATTTCGATATCGGGTTGGGTATATTTAACACCCATACGTGAGAGTTTAATCGCTAATTCAAAGCCTTCTTCTGGTGAATTGGTAATTAAGCTTGGTAACCATTGTTCTTTAAGCATAGTTAAATTTTGAATTAATTACAATTTTCCATTTCGATTATATAATATCCCTTGTCCAATATTTGTTTTTCAACATCATCAGGAGCTTTTTCCATATGACAAAATTTACATTCATTTGTAGAGAGTTTATAGTTTGGAAGACCTTTGTTATTTAGGTAGTCTTTACCATAGGCGTATACGTTTTCAATAGATTCATTATCCTTAACAATGATGTCAAAATGCATTATTATGCTGTTTCCTTTAGGAACATATGTGTCGTAGACTGATACTTTCATAAGTGTTTCTTTAAGTTTAAAATTTATTTTACGAGACAAATATAGTTAGTAATCCTAACTAAAAAAAATAAGTTTTATAAATTTTATTTATTGATAGATTATTTTCTCTAATAGGTTACATACAGTTTATAACTTTGAAGTTGTTTTTTCATTGAATTCTATTATGTATCTATATAATAGAAAAGTTATATGTTTAATTTTAAATTTAGGAAGAATAAAGTATTCTTGATTTCGAATATGATTTTTATTTTGAAAAGCAATTTTTGAATTATTAATAGATTTACTATCTAATGAAAATTATTTTTTAAAAAATAGCATGAAGTGATTTGGGTAAAGCGCTATTGCTTAAATTAAATTATTAATAGTACTAAAAATAGGTCATAAAAAAAGGCTGTCAAAAAACAGCCTTTTTTATATTTTAAATTGCTTCAACAAATAACCCTTGCTCTGTTTTTTCAACTTTAGCAAGTTTATTTTTTGTTAAACCTTTAATAGTCTTATCCCATTTTTTATTACTTAAACCACTTTTGGATTTTAAGTCATTAAGATCAATTTTTGTAGCTTTTGTAATGATTTCTAAAACAGATCGTTCATCATCATTTAATTCAATAGTAGGAGCTTTTTTTTCTGGTTTCATTTGTGGAAAAAAGAGAACCTCTTGAATAGATTGATTATTTGTTAAGAACATGATTAAGCGATCAATACCAATTCCCAAACCAGATGTAGGTGGCATTCCGTATTCTAGTGCTCTTAAAAAGTCCTGATCAATAAATTCACCCGCTTCATCATCGCCTCTTTCAGCTAATTTTAATTGTGCTTCAAAGCGTTCACGTTGATCTATAGGGTCATTTAATTCTGAGTAAGCATTGGCAATTTCTTTACCGCAGACCATTAGTTCAAAACGTTCTGTCAGTTCTGGATTATCGCGATGCTCTTTACAAAGAGGAGACATTTCTTTAGGATAATCGGTTATAAAAGTTGGCTGAACATAGTTGCCTTCGCATTTTTCTCCAAAAATTTCATCAATTAGCTTTCCTTTACCCATAGTTTCGTTTACCTCTATTCCCATTCCTTCAGCAGCTATTCTTATTTGATCTTCAGTTTTTCCAGTAATATCAAACCCTGTAAAATGTTTAATCGACGCGGCCATTGTAACCCTTTTATATGGTGCCTTAAAGTCAACTTCATGATCTCCAAAAGTTGCTTTAGTTGTTCCATTAACAGCTATAGCACAGTGTTCGAGAAGTTTTTCTGTAAACTCCATCATCCAGTTGTAATCTTTATACGCCACGTAAATTTCCATGGCAGTAAATTCTGGATTGTGTGTTCTATCCATGCCTTCATTTCTGAAGTTTTTAGAAAATTCATATACACCATCAAAACCTCCAACAATTAAACGTTTTAAATACAATTCGTTTGCTATACGCATGTACAAAGGTATGTCAAGAGCATTGTGGTGTGTTGTAAAAGGTCTGGCTGCAGCACCTCCTGGAATTGGCTGTAAAATAGGGGTTTCTACCTCGAAATAACCAGCGTCGTTGAAAAATTGACGCATGGCTGAAAATAATTTTGTTCGCTTAACAAAAACTTCTTTTACGTGAGGGTTCACTACCAAATCTGCATAACGTTGACGATAACGAAGCTCTGGATCTGTAAAACCATCGTAAGTATTGCCTTCAGAATCTACTTTTGGTAACGGTAACGGTTTTAATGATTTACTTAGTAAGGTGAAATTTTTGACTAGCACAGTAGGCTCTCCAACTTGTGTTACGAATAATTCTCCTTCAACTCCTATGAAGTCACCAATATCTAATAATTTCTTATATATGTCATTGTATAATGCTTTATCTTCTCCTGTACAAATTTCATCTCTATTAAAGTAAACTTGTATCCTTCCATAACTATCTTGCAATTCAGCAAAAGAAGCTTTTCCTTGAATACGACGAGACATTAATCTACCAGCAATAATTACCTTTTTACCTTCTTTGAAATCAGCTTTAATTTCCTTTGAATTTGTGTCTAAGGGAAATAAATCTGCTGGGTATGGATTAATGCCGAGCTCTTTCAGTTTGCTAAGCTTTTCTCTTCGTACAACTTCTTGTTCTGATAATTGCATTGCTTTGTTTTTTACGTTTTAAAATTTAAAGCTACAAAGATACAATCTATTACTTATTATTCAATGTGGTGTTGAATCAGTTTTTAGGGTTTGTTTTTTTTTTAGTTTAATTTTAATTTATATATTTGCAGGCTGTCTTGTTAAAAAGGCAGTATTTAGTTGTGTTGTTAAGGTGCTTTAAGGCACCGTGGTTTTGTTACCAATGGAAAGCTTCCCTGAAATGGGTTGCTTTTTTTTTGACGCTATTTAGTGCTACATAAAGTTTATTGGATTAATAAAAAATTAAAATAAACCTTCTCTGTGTTCCCATAACTTTATTAAAAAAATAGTAAAATAAGTAAATGCTACAATGAATTTAAGAGTAATTGATACTATAAAACCGACAAAAGCTCCAAATGAAGCTTTTAAAACTCTTTTAATATTTTGATTATAAATAAGTTCACCAATGAACGCGCCTAAAAGAGCACCTATAATTATTCCAAAAGGAACAGGAATAATCATTCCAATTATTAATCCAATGGTTGTCCCGTATATGCCAAACTTTGTGCCACCAAATTTCTTTGTGCCAATAGCAGGGATAAAATAGTCTAAAACAAAAATAATTAGAGCGATAATAAATGTTGTCAACAAAAATATCACATTCATAGGGACAGCCTCTGTTATATGAAGAATCCATAAGCCAAACCAACCTGTTAGTGGACCGGGTAGAATAGGCAAAAAAGAGCCTATAATTCCCAAGCAGGAAAAAATAAAGGCAATGGTTAGTAAAAATAAATCCATAGATTATTTTTTAGTTGTTATGATTACATAAACAATAGACTAAAAATGTTAAAATTTGTTACATATAACTATAAAATTAGTTTAAACTAATTTTATAGTTATATTTGTAAATGTTTGATAATAAGAATATGATGAATAAGCAATTAACAAAAGGGGAAGAGCAAATAATGAAAGTTTTATGGAGTTTATCTGAAGCTTCTGTCAAAGAAGTTATTGAAAAATTAGAGTCACCTAAGCCAGCCTATAACACAGTTTCTACAATCATTAGAATTTTGGAGACAAAAAACTTTGTTGGACACAAATCAAAAGGTAGAGGGTACGTTTACTTTCCATTAATAGAAAAAAGTGATTATAGTAATCAGAGTCTACATAAGTTAATGAATGGGTATTTTGAAGGTTCTTTTAGAAGTATGGTTTCTTTTTTTATGAAAGAGAATAAATTGGATGTCAATGAACTCGAGAGTATAATGAAAGAAATTAATAAAAATGATAAGCTATGATCAATTACATTATCCAAGTAATATTGTTTCAGGGGCTATTCATATTATTTTATGACTTATTCCTGAGTAAGGAAACTTTTTTTAAACAGAATAGAGGGTATTTAATAATCACTTTGTTGTTGTCTTTTTTTATACCAAAAATTGATTTTTCTGTAGTGTCAAATGAAATTGTAAAGAATTATATTATTCAGTTACCAGAAATTGTTTTATCACCTCAAGGTGTAATTGAAAAAACATTTTGGTATGATTCGTTGTACAACTTTAAAATAATATTTGTTATCGGTGCTTCAATTTCGTTTGTAATTTTTACGTTAAAATTAATTCAGATTTCAAGGTTAATCTTGAGTAACCGAATTAAAAAAGAATCTGAATATAATTTGGTGTTTTTAAATAATGGATTAAGAGCATTTTCTTTTTTTAAATACATTTTCATAAGTGAAAAAATCGAAGGATTCAAAAAAGAGCAGATTATTAAACATGAACTAATTCATGTAAAACAAAATCATAGCATTGATTTGTTAATTATAGAGGTGCTTCAGGTGCTAATGTGGTTTAACCCTTTATTACTAATATACAAACAAAGAGTAATGGTTTTGCATGAATACATAGCTGATGCTAATGTGGTAGAAGAAACAGGAAGAGTTAATTATATTAATAATTTATTGTCAGAAGTATTTCAGGTTGAATGTATTCCATTTATTAATCAATTCTACAAACATTCTTTAATCAAAAAACGAATTATTATGATTAAGAAAAAACAATCTAAAAAAGTTAACAACTTCAAATATTTATTGATATTTCCAACTCTAGTAGCAATGATTTTATACGCTTCAATAAGTACTGCTAAAGCTGATGATGAAACAGCTGAAAATATTTTGATGAAAATTATTAATGAGAGAAATAAAGAGAAAGAGGTTGAGAAAACACAAAGAGTAACTAATTCCGTAACTCCAAAAGTAGCCCCTTATAAGTTAGTTCATAAAGGACCGATTTTTCCAGGATGTTATGAGGATGCGACCAAAGCATGTTTCAATTCTAAAATGTCAGATTTTATTGCAAAAAATTTTGATATGAATAGCCTTCGAAGTTTGAGTACTGATTTACCACCTGGTAAGAAAAGAATCTATGCTATTTTTAAAATAGCTACAACCGGTAAAATTATAGATATAGAAACAAGAGCACCAAATAAAAAATTGAGAGATTATACACGTAGGGTTATAGAAAAGCTGCCCAATATAACTCCTGGTGAGAATGAATTGGGGGAAAAGGTTATTGTTGGTTATACCTTACCTATAACTTTTAGTATTGAAAAGTAAAATTCAAGAACATAAAGAATGATGAAAAAAAAAATATTTGTTGTATTTGTTTTGATTATTTTAAAGGTCAAAGGTCAAACTTTGACATTTAATTCGATTGATAGTTTAGTGAGTATCGGAAGATTTAAAAAGGTGAAGTTATTTCTTGAAAATCAAAAAAATACATTTTTAAAGTATGAAAAGTTAGCTGAATTAAGTGAGGTATTTGATGATAATGAGAGAGCTATTAGTTTTTTGGAAAAAGCACTTACTCTTAAGGAAGAATATAAAGTAAGGGTTAAGCTTATAAAACTATATAAAAAACAAAAGAAGTATGAAAAAGCAATTTTTCTTGAAGAACAAATTTTAGAAAATGATAAAGGAAATCAATTTATTGCTTATGATTTAGCTAAATTATATATAAAAGTAGGTAAAGCGGAAAAAGCTTTGGTGTTGCTGAATTTTCTTGTTTTGACAGATGATGAAAATGCTAATTACTCGTTTTACAAGGCAAGAGCCTATGAGGTATTAGCGAAATATATAAAAGCTATTAAATATTATAAAGAAGCTTTTTTTAAAGACAAGGAACATTTTTACGCTATTAAAGAATTGGCTATGTATTTTGCCGGAATTAAAGCTAAAGACTCACTTGTTTTTTATATTGATAAGGGACTAGAATTACGACCAGAAGATATTGATTTAAATCGTCTTAAAATAAATGAGCTTTTTAGGGAGAAGAAATACGATGAGTCTTTAAAATTATTAATGAAAATCGATTCTTTACAACCTAATCAACATTATACAAATAAAATGATTGCCCGATGTTATTATAAATTAAAGGATTTCAAAAGCGCACGGGATTATTTTGAAAAGGCTTTATCTATAGAAAAAAATGATTACAAAATATATACCTATTTCGGTGATATGTATTTTGATGAAGAACAATATGATAAAGCGAGGTTAAATTATTACATGGCTACTCAAATAGCAAAAGATTCTCGGAGTGTAGAGTATCTTAAAGAAGGAGAAGCATATGAAAAATTAAAAAAATACAAGAAAGCATTAAATAGCTATAGGATATCATTTGAGGGTAATAAAAAGAATTATAAAGCGCTTTATAAGATAGCTGTGCTCAATGATATTATATATAATAAGGATAAAAAGAAAGCGTATAGATATTACAAAGAATATTTCCGTAAATTTAAGTTAAGTAAGGTTGAGCTAACACGCAATGTGAGTAATAGAATGAAAGAAATTAGAAAATATTACTTTAAACAAGGAGTTGTTCTAAAATAATTTAAATTATTTATGTTAATAAAATCGATAAAACGTGTTTTTTAGGGGTTAAATAGCTGTTTTTTAGGGTTTAAGATCGTTATAAATACAAAATCGAACGTTTGTTTGTTAATTTTTTGTTAAATTTAACAAATTTTAAAATGTTCAATTATGAAGAAATTGTTGTTTACACTTACAACCTTTATTCTTCTGTTAGTTTCATGTAGCGATGATACGTCAGGAGACTTAATTAATCAAAACCTTTCACAAAATGAAGATAAAAGAGATGTAACAATTGTCTTTGATAAACAGAGTAGCTTATCAGAGTCGATTGTGAGTGTGGAAGAAAATAAAATTGTGTTTAAGAAAGATAATAGCTTAAACTTAAAGAGTCAAGAGTATCTTGTAGCAGGACAACTAGCAGTAGCACCAAATGGTTTTTTGAGAAAAATAAAATCCATTTATGAAGAAGGTGATAAAGTAGTTGTAGAAACAGAGATTGCTGAGGTTACGGATTTAATGCCAGATGGTAATCTTGATGTAATTTATAACTATGATAACTTGAAGCTTAAAAAGTCTTTGAAGACTGATAAGGGAGATTTAGTTTCTTATAAGACTTCTTCAGAGAAAGGTAGAAATCTTGGAAGTTTTACTATTTCTTTGAATAGAGTAATTTTTGATGCTGATGGGAATCATAAGACAACCCATGATCAAATCCGTGCGAATGGAAGTTTCACAGTGCAACCTTCATTAGATTTTGGTGTTCGTTTTCATTGGTGGCATTTACAAGAATTTAGATCTATTGTGACTAGTAGAAAAATTGCTAATCTTGATTTGACATGGAGTCATTCAGTTCCTTTATTTGGGCATAGTATTCCATTAGCTCAAATTCCGTTGCCACCAGTTACTTTTTGGATAGGATGGGTTCCAGTAGTTATAACTAATTCTGTTAATATTTCTTTAGATGCTAATGGTTCAGTGAATGCTAGTATTTCAACAGGCGTTCAGGGGTCTGTAATTTTAAGAGAGGGGATTCATTATAATAGAGGTCGTGGATGGAATTATATTCATGAAGCGCATAATTTAAATTTTAAATTTAAGCCTTTGTCAGCAACTGTTGGTTTTAACTCGTCAGTAGCATTAAATGGGGCTTTTAATACATCGTTTTATGGGCTTTTGGGTGTTGGAATTGGTGCCAACGCAGGCTTTTATGTGAATGGAACTTATTATGTTGACTCAAATAGGCTTAGCTTTATTAATTATTTTGCAGGATTTGAAGCGGGAATGAACGCATATGCAAGAGCCGGACTTTTTGGTATTCCAGGTTTAAATTTTACATGGGGTTATCCAATATGGTCTCAAAGTTGGCCTATTACACAAGGAACAATTCCTTTATAGTCTTTTAAAATAAGTTTATTAAAAAAGCTATAAAAGTAGTCTGATGCAAGTTAGACTACTTTTTTTATGTTGAATTATGTCTTATCTTTCGCTTAAAAATCAGGTAAATGAGGTTTTATTTTATTTCATTTCTTTTATTTTTAAATTCTTGTAATTACTCAATAAAAAGTAGTTTTGAAAAGAAAAATTATCTTGAAGCAATAAATATTAATCAGATAGATCATTTTCCAGCTTTCTTAAGTTGTGATAGTCTTAGTAATATTAACAGAGAAAGATGCTTTAAAGAAGGGGTTCTAAGGAGGGTTAAGAAAAATTTATTTCTGGAAAACATTCAAGTTGAAGGAGAGATTAATGAACAAGTTATATTGAGTATAAAAGTATGTAAAACAGGTAATATAAAACTAGAAAAAATTCAATCATCTAAAGCGGTATTAAAAAAAATACCCATGTTGGATAGCCTTTTAAACACTGCTATTAAAAAACTGCCAAAAGTAAAGCCAGCTATAAAGAAAGGAGTTGCTGTGACATCACAATTTACATTACCTATAAAAATTCATTAAATGATTTGTAGCTTTTGAGATCCTTAAATTAAAAAAAGTGTTTATATGTTGTTTTTTATAGACTCAAAAGTTCGTCAATGAACTCACGTTTATTAGATAATCTAGGGACTTTGTGTTGGCCTCCTAACTTCCCTTTTATTTTTAACCATTCATAGAACAAGCCATTTCTAGCTTGATGAACTTTTGGCATTCCTAGGGTCATATTATTATAACGTTTTGCTTCGTAGTCTGAATTGCAATTCTTTAGATGGCTGTCTAACATTTCAGTAAAAAAATCTAGATTTTCTGGAGCCTTACCAAATTCTATTACCCATTCATGAGCACCTTGAATACTATTATCCATAAAAACAGGGCCAACTGTGTAATCTTTAACTGTTGCATCTGTTTTTAAGCATGCAGCCTTTAGGCTCTCCTCAGCATTCTCAATAATCAATTCTTCTCCAAATACGTTTATATGATGTTTCGTTCTACCGGTGACTTTAATTCTATAAGGGTTTGTGGAGGTAAATTTAACTGTATCACCAATTAAATAACGCCATAGGCCACCATTAGTAGTTATAACAACTGCATAGTTTGTGTTTTTTTCAACCTTTTCTAAAGGAATGGCAATAGAGTTTTCACCGTCAAAATGGGGCATGGGAATAAACTCATAAAAAATACCATAATCAAGCATTAATAAAAGTTCATCTGAGTTGTTTTTGTCCTGTATTCCGAAGAAACCTTCCGAAGCGTTATATGTTTCATAGTATTTAAAAGATTCTTTTGGAATTAATTTTTTGTATTGCTCACGATATGGATTGAAGTTTACTCCTCCATGAAAATAAACTTCCAAGTTAGGCCAAACTTCTAATATATTGCTCTTGCCCGTTTTTTCCAACACTCTGTTTAGTAAAACAAGCATCCATGATGGAACCCCTACGAGGCTAGTAATATTTTCATTAATGGTTTCATCTATAATTGCTTCCATTTTTGTTTCCCATTCACTCATTAAAGCTACCTCTTGTTTGGGAGCAGAACTGAAATCAGCCCAAAAAGGCATATTCTCTATTATTATAGCAGATAAATCTCCGAAGTTAGAGTTATTGTCTTCATAGACATTAGAACTTCCACCTAGTCTAAGACCTTTACCTGTAAATAATTGTGCGTTTTTGTTGTTGTTAATATAAAGACATAACATATCCTTCCCTGCTTTAAGATGACAGTCTCCGATTGCTTGATCACTAACAGGGATAAACTTACTTTTTGCGTTAGTAGTACCACTGGATTTAGCAAACCAACGAATTTGGGTTGGCCAAAATATGTTTTGTTCTCCTTGCCTACATCGTTCAATTAAAGGTTCAATACTCTCGTACTTTCTAATAGGAACTTTCTTAATAAAATCTTCATATGATTTAATAGAAGAAAAGTTGTGCTGTTTTCCATATTCGGTGTTTTTTGCGGTATTTAGTAGTTTTGACAAAACTTCGTTCTGAACATAAACAGGGTATTTCAGGAAAAGTTCTACCTGATGTTTTCGTTTTTTTAAAAACCAAGAAATGATTGAATTTATAAACGTAAACGCCATAATATTTTTTAAGTTTGTAGTTGTAGTTTATTGTTATGATTTTTTGATAATAAAACTATTTCTAGTTTAGTTAAAACAAGTAAATAATTTTAGATAAAAGTAATAAAATTTAGGTTATGGAATATCAAGGAGTGTTAAAAAAAATGTCAACTGAAAACTTAGAGTGTGTTCAATATTATTTGGATATGAAGTCTGACTTTTTGAATATTAACCAACTTTTAAATAGAGTTATTTCATTAAGTTTTATAACTTATGAGTGTTTAAATTGTGGTAGTGAAAGAGAAATCTATAGACAAGGATTTTGTAAAAAATGCTTTTTTGAATCACCAAGGGTTGCTGATTGGATTCTTAGGCCAGAGTTAAGTAAGGCTCATTTAGATAAAGAAGATAGGGATCTTGAATATGAAAAAGAAATGCAGTTACAGCCACATATTGTTTATTTAGCAAACTCAAGTAATGTGAAAGTAGGAGTAACAAGAAAAAGTCAGGTGCCAACTAGATGGATAGACCAAGGTGCGCATGAGGCAATTGAAATTTTAGAAGTGCCGAATAGATATTTAGCAGGAATTACAGAAGTTGCTCTTAAAAAGCATGTAGCAGATAAAACGAATTGGAGAAAAATGCTAAGAAATGATATTGAAGAAGCTGATTTGAAGGATTGGAAAGTAAAGTTGATGCCTTTTATTCCAGAAGAGACAAAAGAGTATTTTTTAGAAAAAGATAAGGCAATGAATATTTATTTTCCTGTAGAAAAATACCCCATAAAACCTAAAAGCTTGAATTTGATTAAACAGGAAAGTTTTGTAGGAAAATTAGTTGGAATTAAAGGACAATATCTAATTTTTGAGGACGACACAGTATTTAATATTCGAAGTAATGAAGGTTTAGTTGTAAGGATTCGGATTGTTAAAAAATAGGAGAGAAAACACTAGTTCATATTAAATAGAACTAGTGTTTTTCTGGATAAATTATTTATTTGCTTCGTTTTTAGCAGTATTCACCATTTGTTGGTTTGCTACAATAGCGAATTCAACGCGTCTATTTTTACTTCTCCCTTCTGCAGTATCGTTCGATGCTATTGGGTTTTCGATTCCTAAACCTTTTATTTGGAATCTATTTGGGTTTAATCCTTTACCAATAAAAAAATCTTTTACAGAGTTAGCTCTTTTTTCAGATAACGTTTTATTGTATTCTGCTCTACCAGTACTATCTGTATATCCATAAATAATAATATTGGTATCCTTGTATTCTTGGAAAACATTAATCAATTTGTTCAAATTAGCTCTAGAGGTTGTTGTTAACGAAGATTTGTTAACAGCAAATCTTATTGCGTTTTCTCCGAGTGTTAATTTGATCCCTTCACCAACTCTTTCTACCTCAGCTGTAGGGAGTGCTTGTTCGATTTGACGGGCTTGCTTGTCCATATTATTTCCAATTAACCCTCCTGCTACACCACCAATTACGCCACCTAAAACAGCTCCAAGTGCTGGGTTTTTTCTTGCTATGATCGCACCAAGTGCCCCGCCAGCAGCTGTTCCAATAGTAGCTCCTTTTTGTGTGTTATTTGCATTTTTTATAGCGCTACAAGAAGTAAAGGTGCTACCTGCCAGGAAAGACAATGCTAAAATATATAATATTGCTTTTTTCATTTTAAAAGTTTTTAATAATTATTTCTTTGAAAAGTATAGGTTATATCTTTGATACTACCCGCTACATCAACTTTGTTAGACAGTTGAAAACTTGTCTCAGATATGTTTTTTACGCTCATTATATAACCACTTTTGACTTGTTTCGCTTTATTACCATTGATAATTTTGAATATGAAATTTCCATCTGTATTGATATACCAAGTTATTGGTGAATCAAATGATTGGCATTTATTATTTCCTTTAATACGCATCGTTCCTTTGTTATTGTTGGATATAAAGTTCCAATCACTTCCAATAAAACATTGTGAGTCTAGCAGGTTGAATGAGGTAACGTTTAGATATTCCGATCCAGGAAACGTCACGGAGGTAATAGTCCAGTCACCTTTTAACATTCTTTCTTTTTTCCCATCTAGTTTATTGTTGGTAATAGATGTGGATTTACATCCTATACATAAACTTACCAATATGATTAATAATAAATTTTTTCTCATAATTTTAATTTTCTTATTTTAATTAGATTTACTTTCCTATTTTTTAGCAAGGGAACAATTTTTATTATTTTTTGTAAATAAATTCAGTGTTAAAACGGTTAAACATTTATGAAAGTCCAGAGATTTTTCCAGTATTATCGATGTGCATTCCTTCAGAGGCAGGTGCTGAGGGTAAACCGGGCATTCTCATCATTTTTCCGAGTATTGGAATGATAAATTTAGCTCCAGCTGCTATTTCTATCTCACGTACTGTAACTATAAAGTTTTCTGGTCTACCTATTAAGTTTTCATTATCAGAGAAAGATTTTTGGGTTTTGGCCATACAAATGGCAAAGTCATTAAAGCCTAATCGATCGATCCTTCGAAGGTTTAGTTGTGCTTTTTTACTGTATTCAACAGAGACAGCTCCGTAAACTTCTTTTGCAATAGTTTCAATTTTTTCTTTTACTGGAGATTTCCAGTCATAAAGAGGTTTGTATTGAGAGGATTTGTTTTCAATAACATCTACTACAGCCGTAGCTAAACTCTTAGTCCCTTCTCCTCCTTTAGCCCATCCTTCTGATGTTACAGCTTGCACTCCTAAGGCAGCGCATGCCTTAATAATAAAATCAACCTCTTCTTGAGAATCTGAGATAAATGAATTAATTGCTACAACAGGCTCAATATTAAATTTTCGAATATTTTCAATATGCTTTTCTAAGTTTTTAAACCCGTTTTTAATTCGTTCTAAATTTGGAGTATTGTATTCATCTTTTGGAGATCCTCCATGATGACGTAAAGCTCTTACCGTAGCCACTAAAACAATACATTTAGGATTCAATCCAGCATATGCGGATTTAATATTCAAGAATTTTTCAGCTCCTAGATCTGCACCAAAGCCAGCTTCAGTAACTACATAATTTGATAAAGATAGTCCCATTTTAGTGGCGAAAATGGTGTTAGTTCCTTGCGCAATATTAGCAAAAGGACCACCATGAATAATTGCAGGGTTTTCCTCTAATGTTTGAACTAAATTTGGTTTGATTGCATCTTTTAGTAGAATAGCCATGGCATCTTGAGCTTTTAAATCGCGAGCAAAAATAGGTTTCTTATCAAAGGTAAAACCAATAAAAATATTTCCTAATCGCTCTTTTAGGTTATCAAAGTTATCCGCCATACACAAAATAGCCATTACTTCAGAAGCAGGAGTAATATTGAATCCATCTTCTCTTGGAATACCATTCGTTGTTCCACCTAAACCAATTGTTATTTGGCGTAATGATCTGTCATTCATATCAATAACTCGTTTCCAGAGAATGGTTCTAGGGTCTAAGTTTAAGTTATTAGTTTTGCTTTGAAGATTGTTGTCAATTAGAGCAGATAATAAATTGTTCGCCTTTTCAATGGCATTAAAGTCTCCAGTAAAATGTAAGTTAATGTCTTCCATCGGTACTACCTGAGAATACCCTCCTCCAGCAGCTCCACCTTTAATACCAAAAACAGGTCCTAATGATGGTTCACGTAATACAACAGTGGCTTGTTTCCCAATTTTATTTAGACCTTCTGTTAAGCCAATCGATACAGTTGTTTTTCCTTCTCCAGCAGGAGTAGGTGTCAAAGCAGTTACTAAAACTAAATTATTGTTTTTAATTTGCTCCTCATTGATGAGGTTTAGGGGCAATTTAGCTTTATACTTGCCGTACATTTCTAAATCATCTTCATCAATGTTTAATTTCTTAGCAATGTGTTTTATATGTTTAAGTTTTTTTAACTGTGCAATTTCTATATCAGATAAATGTATTGTTTCATTATTCGATGTTTGCATAATCACTTTAGTGTTTGTTTTTTTATTTAAACTTTACCCTAATTAAAATTAAAGATTTACCAAAGGTAAAAAACAATATTTATATATAAAGTTATAGATAAACAAGTTCTTTGATTATAAATATCTTAAAAGAATTGGCAATTCTTTTTTTGAAATACTATATTTGCACGTTTAAAAAAGTCGATTTAAATTAATTAAAAATGCAAAACAAAGGTCTAATTAAATTATTTGCTGTTCTTTTTGGAATAGTAAGCGCCTATCAATTGTCATTTACATTTTTTGCCAATAAGGTAGAAAGTAGTGCTAAGGAGTACGCGAAAAAAAATGTTAAAGATAATAATGGTAGAGAGTTAGCTAGATTCGAAAGAAGATATCTGGACAGCGTAGCAAATAAGGAAGTAGTAAATTTAGGAATTGCCAAATTCACTTATGATGATATCAGAGATAAAGAGATGAATCTTGGTCTCGATCTAAAAGGGGGGATTAATGCAATTCTACAAGTGTCAGTTAAAGATATCCTAATAGGATTATCTAATGATTCTAAAAATGAGGTTTTTAGAGAGGCTCTGTCAAAAGCTGATGAAGCTCAAAAAAACAGTCAAGATAATTACTTAGATTTATTCTATGATGCATTCGTAGAATTAAGTAAGGGTAACGTTAAATTAAGTGATCCAAATATTTTTGGAGCAACTAAATCATTACGTGATAAAATAAACTTCAACAAAACAAATGAGCAGGTTAAATCGACTTTACAAGAAGAAATTAATTCTTCAATAAACACTGCATTTGAAGTATTACGTAGCCGTATTGATAAATTTGGAGTTGTTCAACCAAACATTCAGCGTATTGGTACATCTGGACGAATTCAGGTTGAGTTACCTGGAGCAAAAGATATTGAACGTGTTCAGAAGTTATTACAAAGTACTGCTGAATTACAATTTTGGGAAGTATTTACAAACTCTGAAGTAATTCCTTTTTTCCAATCAGCTAATATGAAGGCTATTGAATTATTAAAAGAAGAAGTAGAAGAAGAAGCTGAAAAAGTTAAGGACACGGTTAAAAAAGAGGATGATATTGATGATTTATTAGGTGAGGCTAAAGATTCAGTAAAAGTTGAAACCCAGAAATCATTATTTACTTACTTAATACCAAATTTCCAACAGGTTAGTTCTACTATTGCTTATGCTAAGTTACAAGATACAGCAATGGTAAATAGTCTTCTAGCTAATAAAGATATTAAGTCTTTACTTCCTAAAAATTTACGATATGCAAAATTCCTATGGGATTATAAACCATTTACACCGGAAAGAACTGAGCAGAATAAAGACCAAGATTTAACACCAATGATTGGACTTTATGCAGTGAAGTCAAATAGAAATGATGATGCGCCTATAGAGGGAGATGTTATTGCTGATGCAAAGCAAGATTTCCATCCTACTAGAGCCAACCAACCAGTTGTAAATATGCAAATGAATGGTGTTGGCACAAAAGCATGGGGTAAAATGACTACTGAAAATGCAGGGAAATTTGTCGCTGTTGTTTTAGATGATTATGTATATACTGCACCGTCGGTTAATGAGCCTATAACTAGTGGGAGTACTCAGATTTCTGGAGGAAACATGACTATAAATGAAGCAAAAGATATTGCAACTGTATTAAAGGCAGGTAAATTGCCAGCGCCAGCTCGAATGATTGAAGCAGAAGTTGTAGGACCATCGTTAGGTCAAGAGTCTATTAATGCAAGTATTTGGTCATTTGGTTTAGCTATATTACTTGTTTTACTATGGATGATTTTATATTACGGAAAGGCAGGTGTATATGCGAATGTAGCTTTGATTGTTAATATATTATTCATTTTTGGGATATTAGCTTCGTTTAATTCAGTATTGACATTGCCTGGTATAGCAGGTATTATCTTGACGATAGGTATGTCAGTTGATGCTAACGTGATTATTTTTGAAAGAATCAAAGAAGGTTTAAATGCGGGAAAAGGTTTAGGTGTTTCTGTAGATGAAGGATTTTCGGTTAAAGGAGCTTTGTCTGCTATTATCGATGCTAATATTACTACTTTATTGACAGGTTTTATTTTATATGCTTTTGGAACGGGACCGATTAAGGGATTTGCTTTAACATTAATGGTTGGTATTGCAACATCATTATTTACAGCTGTATTTATTACACGTTTGTTAATTGATAAATCGGTTAAAGATTCAGAGGATTTAACATTCAATACCAACGTTTCTAAAAATTGGTTTAAAAATATCAATGTTGAGTTTTTAAAGAAGCGTAAGTTGGCCTATATTGTTTCAGGAACATTAATTATTTTTGGATTGACTTCTATGTTAACACTAGGACTAAAACAAGGTGTTGATTTCAAGGGAGGTCGTTCATATGTTGTTCGTTTTGAAAAACCAATGAAGGCGAATGAAGTAGCAAATAATTTAAAAGATGTATTTGGAACAGCTCCAGAGGTTAAAACTTACGGAGCTGAAAATCAACTAAAAATAACCACTGTTTTCAAAATTGAAGATAAGAGTAAGGAGGTTGACGAAGAGGTGCAAAGTGCATTATTTAAAGGCTTACAACCTTATTTGGGAGATGTTTCCTATGAAAACTTTAAGCCTGGTTTTGAAAAAGTAAATAATGGAGGAGGTATTATGAGTTATATGAAGGTAGATCCTACAATAGCTGATGATATAAAGCAATCTGCCTTATGGGCCGTATTAGGGTCATTAATTGGAGTATTCTTGTATATATTATTACGTTTTAGAAAAATGGCCTTCTCTATTGGTGCTGTTGTAGCTGTATTTCACGATGTATTGGTAGTGCTAGGAGTTTTCTCTATTTTTTACAAAATTATGCCTTTTGACATGGAAATTGGTCAATCGTTTATTGCAGCAATCTTGACTGTAGTAGGTTACTCTTTAAATGATACCGTAGTTATTTTCGATAGAATTAGAGAGTATGCAAATAACAGTAATTCGCTTACGGCTAATTTGGTTGATAAAGCTTTAAGTAGTACTTTAGGAAGAACAATAAATACATCTTTAACAACATTATTAGTAATGTTAGCTATTTTCTTCTTTGGAGGTGATAGTATTAAAGGGTTTATGTTTGCTTTAATTGTTGGGGTAGTTGTGGGTACTTACTCATCATTATTCGTTGCAACACCAATTATGTTTGACGTAGCCAAGAAAAAAGAAAAAAAATAAATTATAATTGAGATTATAGTCAAACCGTTTTGAATAGAGTTCAAAACGGTTTTTTCATTTAATATCAAGAAACTATCTTTGCATTCAGATGGAAATTACAAAAATTCACGATTTATATTTTAAGGAGTATGTCTCTAAAAAAGAAATAGCCAGTATTGTTACTGAATTAGCTGTACAAGTTAAAAATGATTTACCAGAAAATGAAGTTCCTCTTTTTATAGGTATATTAAATGGATGTTTTATTTTTGCGTCTGATTTTATGAGGGCTTTTAAAGGTGATTGTGAAGTGTCTTTCGTAAAACTTGCCTCATACGAAGGAACTTCTTCTACTGATAAAGTGAAAAAATTAATTGGTGTTAATGAGAATCTTGAGGGAAGAACTGTGATTATTCTAGAAGATGTAATAGATACAGGAAATACACTTCAGGAAATATACGAAATATTTAAATCTAAAAATTTAAAAGAATTAAAAATAGCAACACTTTTCTTTAAACCAGACGTCTACAGAAAAGAATTACCAATAGATTATATAGGGAAGAGTATTCCGGATAGTTTTATTATTGGTTACGGATTAGATTATAATGGTTATGGAAGAAATATGCCTGCTGTTTATCAATTAACAACACAACCAAAAATGAAAAATATTGTATTATTTGGTCCCCCAGGTGCTGGAAAAGGGACACAAGCTTCTATTTTAAAAGAAAAATATAATTTAATCCATATTTCAACAGGGGATGTATTTCGATTTAATATCAAAAATGCTACAGAGTTAGGGCTTTTAGCAAAAAAGTATATTGATGCAGGCGAACTTGTTCCAGATAAGGTTACCATTAGTATGCTACAAGATGAAGTAGAAAGACATATTGATGCAAGTGGATTTATTTTTGACGGATTTCCGAGAACTGAATCTCAAGCAGTAGCTTTAGAGAAATTTTTAGCCGAGAAGGGAGAAAAAATTAACGGAATGATAGCGCTGGAAGTACAAGAAGATTTATTAGTTAATCGAATTCTTGAAAGAGGAAAAACTAGTGGTAGATCTGATGATACTGATGAAAGCAAAATCAGAAATCGATTTAATGAGTACAATACAAAGACAGCTATATTGAAAGATTTTTACCGTGAGAAAGGTAATTATCATGGAGTTGATGGAGTAGGTACTATTGAGCAAATTACAGAACGGTTATCAAATATATTTGATAATTTGTAAAATTGTGAAGAGGGTACTTATTAAAGTCCCTTTTTTATTTAAAAAACAATTAAAATGACTGAAGGAAATTTTGTAGACTATTTAAAAATTTATGCTTCTTCTGGAAAAGGAGGTAGAGGGTCAGCACATTTACATAGAGAAAAGTTTGTAGCTAAAGGAGGGCCTGATGGAGGAGATGGCGGAAGAGGAGGTCACGTAATAGTTCGTGGTGATAAAAGTATGTGGACACTATTTCATTTAAAGTTTAAACGTCATTTTAGAGCAGAACACGGGGGAGATGGAGGTAGTAGTAGAAGTACAGGTAGTGATGGTAATGATATTATTATTCCGGTACCGTTAGGTACTATTTTCAGAGATGCTGATACTGATAAAGTACTATTTGAAGTTAATGAACACGACGAAGATGTAGTTTTGCTAGAAGGGGGAAAAGGGGGGAAAGGAAACTGGCATTTTAAATCGCCTACTAATCAGACTCCAAGATATGCTCAACCTGGTTTGGAAGGTCAGGAAGGGTGGTATCGAATTGAGCTAAAGGTACTAGCAGATGTAGGTTTAGTTGGATTTCCTAATGCTGGAAAGTCTACTCTATTATCAGTACTTACCGCAGCAAAACCTAAAATTGCTGATTATGCATTTACAACATTAAAGCCAAATTTAGGAATTGTAGAATATAGAAATCACCAGAGTTTTGTAATGGCTGATATTCCAGGTATTATAGAGGGAGCTTCTGAAGGAAAAGGATTAGGTCATTATTTTCTTCGCCATATTGAACGTAATTCAGTATTACTATTTCTTGTTACGGCTGATAGTGAGGATGTAAAAAAAGAATTTAATGTTTTATTAGAGGAACTAAGAAAACATAATCCTGAATTATTAGATAAAAAACGACTATTAGCAATTTCTAAATGTGATATGCTTGATGAAGAATTAAAAGAAGAGTTATCTGAAGAGTTACCAAGTGATGTTGATACTGTATTTATCTCATCCGTAGCACAAATAGGGCTAATGGAACTTAAGGATAAATTATGGGAGTTATTAAATTAGAAATTTAACCATCAGATAATATATTATAAATTTAAAAATAGTTGTAAATTATGTACAGCTCTTTTTAAATTTATAATATTTAAAGAGCACGATTTTTTAATTATTTTGTATAGCGAATAAAGTTAAACTAATAATTAGTTTTTTTATAAAAACATATGAACAAAAGTTTATATTATATGGATTATTGATGAATAATCCGTTTAGCACTAACAAAAGCCCTTTTCCAATATTTTTCACTTAGATAACTTACTAGAACACCCTTTGAGCTTGTTGCATGGATGAATTGAATTTTTCCTTTTTCTGTTGAAGTTATTAAGCCAACATGATTTACCGTCTTTCTTCGTGATGTTTTAAAAAATAATAAATCTCCTCTTTTAACTTCATTAAGTTTTATGTATTTGCCTTTAGTATACATTAATCTTGAAGAGCGAGGTAAAAGAATTTTTCTTTTCTTGAACGAGGTGAAAATTAAGCCTGAACAATCCATTCCTTTATTACTTGTTCCTCCATACTTGTAGGGAGTTCCTTTGAAAGATACAGCTGTCCAAACTACTTTATCAGCAATAGAGGGGGCTTTATTGAGAGTTTTTGAAGCTACGGGACTATTTTTATTTTCATTTATTTTCTGATAAGAGCCACAAGAATAAAATGATATAAAGATTAGTAAAAAGAGGAGTATTTTTTTTTGCATTTATATTGTTTTTGTGATTCAGTTTTTCAAGAAATTACTTAGTAATTTAAATTATTCTAATGAGAAGGCTATTAAGTTTTTGCAATAGGTCATTTTGTTGCACCTGAAATAATCAGTTTAGCCGTTTTATCTGAAGCCCCTGCTCCTCCCAAACGTTGTTCTAGATCAAAGTAATCAAGAAATAGTTTCTCTCTATGTTTTCGATCTAAAATTAGCTTAAGTTCTTGTTTTAAGTTTTTATATGTAAACTCATCTTGAATTAATTCTGAAACAACTTTTTTTTCCATAACTAAATTTACTAAAGAGATGTATTCTAAAGTAATAATTCGTTTTGCTATTTGATACGATAGGTTGCTAGCCTTGTAGCACACGACCTGCGGTACTTTAAATAATGCAGCCTCTAAAGTAGCAGTTCCAGAGGTTACTAAAGCAGCATAAGAAATACTTAATAAATCATACGTTTTATTTGATATAAAAGAAGCGTCACTTTCATTTATAAATGCTCTGTAAAATTCGAATGACTGACTAGGAGCTCCAGCGATAACAAATTTATAATCGCTGAAGTCATTTATTAGAGATAACATAACGGATAGCATTTTTGTAATTTCTTGTTTTCTGCTTCCTGGAAGTAATGCAATAATTGGTTTTTCCCCCAAGTCATATTCTTTTCTAAATTCGGATTCATTCACTAACTTTCTATTGTCAATTCCATCAATTAGAGGATGACCAACAAATTCTACATCATAGTTGTATTTTTTGTAAAAAGATTTTTCAAAGGGAAGGATGACAAACATTTTATCAATATCTCGTTTAATGGTTTTTATTCTGCCAGCCCTACTAGCCCAAACCTGTGGAGAAATATAATAGTTTGTTTTAAACTCATTTTTTTTAGCCCATTTCGCAATCCTTAAGTTAAACCCTGAATTATCTATAAAAATAATTATGTTTGGATTGAACTTACGAATGTCTTTTTTACAGAATGATATAAAATTTAATATTTTTCTTAGATTCGTGAAAACCTCTGCAAATCCCATAAAAGCTCTCTCCTTGTAATGAACAACAAGATCACCTCCTGTTTTTTTCATTAGATCTCCTCCCCAAAAGCGTATCTCAGCGTCAGTATCAAACTTGAATAATGATTTCATAAGGTTTGCTCCATGAAGATCTCCTGAGGCCTCTCCTGCAATTATATAGTATCTCACTTATTTGGTATTATTTTAAACTACTAAATGATTTTTAAAACGAATGTAAGCAATGCAATACAAATAGTGCCTACTAAAACACCTCTTGCTCTATAATCTTGTTTCTTTTTTAAAAATACAAAGAAGACAAATAAATTAGGAATGGCAGCTAAGGTGATTACAGTACTTATAACACCGCCTTCTTTGACTTTATGATATGTAGACATTAAATCACTTTCAGTGATGTATTGTAAGTAAATAAAAAAACTACAAATAGTAGCAAGTAGCGAAATTAAAACCCCAATACAAACCTCTTTTCTTATAAATCCCATGTGTTTAACTTTTGAATTGCGTGATGAGCAGTCATATCAAATTGTACAGGAACTACGGATATATAGCCGTTTTCTAGAGCCCAAATATCAGTATCTTGTCCTTTATCTTTATTTATAAATTCACCCGTCAACCAATAATACTCCTTTCCGTATGGACTTTTTCTTTTGTCAAAGTTTTCCTTCCAATATCCATTTGCCTGTCTACAAACACGTATTCCTTTAATTTCTTCTTCTTTCAGCTTAGGAATATTAACATTAAGAACAACTCCATCGGGTAAGCCATTTAGAATTACATTAAGCGTAATTTGTTCTATAAATTTTTTAGCAGCCCTGAAGTTAGCATGCCAATCAAAATCTAGTAAAGAAAAACCAATTGCAGGTATTCCCTCAATTCCAGCTTCAACAGCAGCACTCATTGTACCTGAATAAATTACGTTAATTGAAGAGTTTGATCCATGATTGATCCCTGAAACACAAAGATCAGGAATTCTATTTAGTATCTCATTCTTTGCCATTTTAACGCAGTCGGCAGGAGTTCCCGAACAGCTATATTCAATTTGTGGACCTTCGTCAATTGTTATTGGATTACAGTGAAGAACGTTGTTTACGGTAATTGCATGACCCATACCACTTTGAGGACTATCAGGGGCTACAACAACAACATCTCCTATTTTATTCATTATTTCTATTAACATTCTTATACCAGGAGCTGTGATACCATCGTCATTGGTAACTAAAATTAAAGGTCTTTTTTTCATACTAAATCAAGTTTAAAACAAAAGTACATGAATTTTTTTATTGGACTCAATTAAAATTGTTCATTTGAAAAGTTACTTAGGCGAAGAATTTTATTAGTAAAAAAGTGTCAATTTATAATAACAACGAGAGTATACTTGAAAAGTTTTCTAAAGAAATGATATTTATAGTTTTTAACATTTATTAAAGAGTTAATCTTACAATGATTGTGTATTATTGGTGTGTTTTTATGCTAAACATTGAGAAAAATATAGAAACAAAATTTTTGGGAAGTATTCCTTTGTATTCTCTATTTATTCCGATGAATAATGATTGGTTTATATTGAAAAATGGGTAATAAAATTCCTCTATTTTTTTTTAGAACAATATTTTTAAAATTGAGTAAGTCTTATTTTAAATAAAGGATCTTATTGATATTTAGTAGAGTATGAAAATAAAAAGAGAGTTAGCTAATTATTATAATAAAGGCTCTAAGTTAGTAAAAGTGGCATTATTTTAGTAGCTTAGCCAAGGTATATAATATCATTTAATACAAAACGATAGGAGAGTTTATGAAAACGAAATTTTTTATTTCATTTCTTATTTCAGCATTTTTTTATTCAAATATTGTAAGTGCAAATAAGATAGGGAAACAATATAGTGATTCAGAAAAAGATAAAATAATTGTTTATGTCTTAAAAAACATTTTAAGTAGGTATCATTATGTTCAAAAAAAATTAGATGATGATTTTTCAGAACATGTTTATAATGAGTTTATTAATAATCTTGATCCAAGTAAGCGATACTTTACTCAAAAAGATATTCTAGAATTTTCAAAATACAAGTATTTAATTGATGATCAAATAAAAAACACAAATATTGATTTTTATAAGCTTGTCTATAATCGATTTCTAGAAAAAATTGACAAAGCTAAATCTTTGTATAAATTATTATTGAAAGATTCTTTTGATTACAATAGTGATGAGGAAATAAACATAGATTATGAGAAAATACCTTTTGCTAAAAACGATTTAGAGTTACGTGATATTTGGAGAAAGCAATTAAAGTTATCAGTAATTAGTAGAGTAGAGCAATCAGAAAGTGATCAAGATGAAAAAGCCAAAAAAGATAGTATTTTTAAAAAGAAAAGTTTTGCTGAACTAGAAAAAGTAGCAAGAGCGAAAGTTCTAGAAAACATGAATGAATTATACAACCGAATTGATGAGTTGGAGAATTCTGATTGGTATTCCTCTTTTTTGAATAGTATCGTTAGTGGATTTGATCCGCACACTACTTACATGTCACCAAGAGTTAAGAGTAGGTTTGATCAAGATATGTCTGGAAGGTTAGAGGGCATTGGAGCTAGACTCCAAAAAAAGGGAATGTACACACATGTTGTTGAGCTAATTTCTGGTGGGCCCGCATGGAAGCAGGGAGAATTAGAGTCAGGGGATATTATACTAAAAGTAGCTCAAGGAAAAAACGAACCTCTTGATATTGTTGGAATGCGGTTAGATGATGCTATTAAGTTTATAAAAGGTAAAAAGGGCACAGAAGTTAGACTTACGGTGAAAAAAATTGATGGATCTCTTCAAGTGATTTCAATTATTAGAGATGTCGTCGAGCTTGAAGAAACTTTTGTTAAGTCAAGTATTGTTGAAAAAAATGAAAAAACATATGGAATAGTTAATTTACCGAAATTTTATATTGATTTCAATGACCCAGGAAGGAGGGATGCTGCGAAAGACATGGAGAAAGAAATAGAAAGATTAAAGAAAGAAGGTGTTGAAGGGCTGATAATTGATCTTAGAGATAACGGAGGAGGATCCTTACAAATGGCAATAGAAATAGGAGGGTTGTTCATCGATAAAGGGCCAATTGTTCAAGTTAAGTATAGAGGAGAAGCTCCAACCGTGAAGAACGATGTTGATGAACAAATTCAGTGGTCTGGCCCCCTAGTAGTTATGGTTAATGAGTTTTCTGCATCTGCATCGGAAATATTTGCGGCTGCTATGCAAGACTACAAAAGAGGGATTGTTATAGGAGGAAAACAGACCTATGGTAAAGGAACTGTTCAAAACATATTACCAATCAACCGTTTTTATGAACAATACCCAAGTGATTTGGGTTCTCTTAAAATGACCATTCAAAAGTTTTATAGAATCAGTGGAGGGTCAACTCAAAAAGAAGGAGTTTATTCTGATATAGCATTGCCTTCAAGGTATAGTTATATGGAGTTTGGAGAACGTGACTTAAAAGGAGCTTTACCTTGGGACAAGGTAGTTCAAGCCAATTATAAGAAGAAAAATTCGTATAGTAATTGGGAGGAGGTTGTTAATAATTCTCAACAAAGAATATTTAATGATAAAAAATTTAAGAAAATCAGTGAATACGCAAAATGGCTCAAAAGAAATCAAGAAGATAATATACTTTCTTTGAATTACAATGATTTTAAGAGCAAAAGACATAAAAAAGAAAATGAAGGAAAAAGATTTAAAGAGGTTTTTAAATTTGATTCGAATTTGACTTTTAGTTCTCCAAAATATGAGAATGAATTATTTAAAAAAGACACAGTATTAAAAGATAAGCGTTTTGCATGGCATAAAAGCCTTAAAAAAGATATATACATGAATGAAGCATTAAATGTGTTGAGTGAGTTAAAAATGAATAAAGAGTATGCAATTGTAGAAAAATAGATACCAAAATATTCTATTTGTTTAGATGATTTAAATCATTGCCCGTAGGTAATTCAAACGCTTCTAAATCGAAGTAAGAAATACTTGCAAAAATATGATCAAATATGTCAGCCGTAATTCTTTCATAATTTATCCAAGTTTTATCTTTGCTAAAAGCATATACTTCCAATGGCATCCCATTAGGGGTTGATTCTAATTGACGAGTCATAAAGAGAAGTTCTTGATTTATTTTGGGATGTTGCTTTAAGTATTCGTCTAAGTATTTTCTGAATAACCCCAAATTAGTTAAATTACGACCATTTATTAATAGTGATTTGTCAATTTTTTTTTCTGTATTATATCTATTAATTTCTTTTAAAGAGTTGGCTATATAAGGTTTTAGTAATTCGATTTTGTTAAAAGAGCTTAAATCCTCTACAAACTTGATTGAATTTACTTTAATTAATACAGAGCGTTTAATTCTTCTACCTTTTGAATTATTCATTGCTCTCCAATTTTTAAATGAATCTGAAATTAATGAATAAGTAGGAATACTTGTTACAGTATTATCGAAGTTTTTAACGATAACCGAAGCTAAGTTAATTTCAATAACACTACCATCAGCAGAGTACTTTTCCATGGTAATCCAGTCATTTAATCGTACAGTGTCATTGATTGTTATTTGAATACTAGCAACAAAGCCTAATATTGTGTCTTTAAAGATTAAAAGAAGAATGGCAGAAAAAGTTCCTAGTGCTGTTAAAAATCTGTAAAGAGATTTGTCTGTAAGCACAGAGAAAGCAATTACTATAGCTATCATCCATAAGATAACCATAAAAATTTGTACATAGCTCTCAAGTGGTTTGTCTTTGAAAGACGAAAATTCTCTCAAAAAGTCTTTTATCGACAGTAAAATACTTCTAATTAGCCAAACGGTAAATAGAATAATTGCAATAGAAACAACTTTTTCAAAGTATCTGTATAAAAAAGGGAGGTCTTCCAATAAAATATGCAAAGAGGAATTAAACATTGATAATATTATTATCCTAGATATGTTACGAAATACTTTATTTTTAATTAGTAAGTCGTCAAATGAAGTTTTTGTTTTGTATGCTATCTTACCAAGAAACTTCTTTCCAAAAAACCTGAGAAGCTTAAACAAGATATATCCAAAGATACCTATGACTACTAAATTAGTAATTAAGTTTAGGTATATTGAAGCCTCATGAGGAACAAGAAGTTTATCTTTGAAAAAATGATAAAAAAATTTACTGACCATTTTGAATTATATTAGTTGTCAAAATTAGGAATTTCTTCGCCAGGTTTTAAATTAAATTTCTTTCTAAATAAGTATACGGTAATATATAGTAGTGGTGTATCAAGAATTGCAATGATAACCTTAAATAGAACACCACTAACAAATAACCCTAAAAATTTATTCCATTCAATAATATTGAACGAACATAATAGAACTAGAACAGTTAGTGTATCTATGAGCTGTGAAGAAAAGGTTGAAAAGTTATTTCGTAGCCATAAATGTTTTCCTTTGGTATAAGATTTCCAAAAATGATAAATACGAATATCAATAAATTGAGCAGCTAAATAAGCTAGCATAGATGCGAAAACAGCTATTGGGGCAGCACCAAACACATGTGTAAAAGTAGCATCATTTACCTTAGACCATTGTGTTGATGGGGCATGTTGAGAAACATAAATAATAGCTAAAGAAAAAATGGAAGCAAAAACCCCTGCAACAACCATTTGGTTTGCTTTAGTTTTTCCATAAATTTCCGAAATAATATCCGTAATTAAAAATGTTATTGGATAGGGTAAAAGGCCAACTGATATCTCAAAAAGCCTCGTGTCAAAAATTGTAATATCAAAAGGGTACCAATAAAAGAATTTTTGAAAAATTAAATTAGACGTTATTAGAGATGCTACAAATAAAGAGGTTAAAATCAAGTAAATTAAATTTGCTTGTAATTTTTGTTGTGTAGTCATGTTTGATAAAATAGTAATTTTAAAAATTGTATGTTTGCACGAGCAAGTAAAAGTAAATAAAACCTATTTATTAAATGGTTTTTATTAATGCTTTAAACATAATACCTCTTTGTATTAACAAAGGTGTCTCTGCTTAAGTTAAAAAATAATAATAAACAGATGAAAGCATATATATTTCCTGGTCAAGGTGCACAGTTCACTGGAATGGGATTAGATCTTTACGAAAAATTTCCAATAGCTCAAGAGTTATTTGAGAAAGCAAATGATATACTAGGTTTTAGTATCACAGACGTAATGTTTGAAGGTAGTCCAGAGGAATTAAAGCAAACTAAAGTAACACAGCCAGCAGTATTTTTACATTCTGTAATATCAGCAAAAGTGCTAGGAGATGATTTTAATCCAGAGATGGTTGCTGGGCATTCTTTAGGTGAATTATCAGCATTGGTAGCAAACAAAGTTTTATCTTTTCAAGACGGGTTAAGCTTAGTTTCAAAGAGAGCCAAAGCAATGCAAAAAGCTTGTGAAATACAGCCATCGACAATGGCTGCAGTTTTAGGTGTTGAGGATACTTTGGTAGAGAAAATTTGTGATCAAACTGAGGGAGTTGTAGTAGCAGCTAATTATAATTGTCCAGGTCAGTTGGTGATTTCAGGAGAAATAGAGGCAGTTGAAAAGGCTTGTGAAGTTTTAAAAGGACAAGGAGCTAGAAGAGCTATGATTTTACCTGTTGGTGGAGCTTTTCATTCTCCGATAATGGAACCAGCAAGAGAGGAGCTGGCAAAAGCAATTGAAGAAACAGACTTTAAAGAACCAATATGCCCCATATATCAAAATGTGGTAGCAGAGGCCGTAATTACTCCAAAAAAAATAAAAGAAAATCTTATTTCTCAATTAACTGCTCCTGTTAAATGGACACAATCAATTCAAAATATGATTGCAGATGGAGGTTCTGAGTTTGTCGAAGTAGGACCTGGTAAAGTTTTACAGGGACTTATGCGAAAGATAAACCGAAGTATTCCAGCCTCTTCAGCAACTTTTTAGTTTTACTAATTAACTTATAAACTCCGTCAATTAAAAATTTTCGGAGTTTTTTAAATAAGAGCGCTTTTTTGATACAACCTATCGATACATTATCTTCAATTGATGGATAGTTAGCGAATAATTTTATACTTAATTACTTAATTTGTGGCAACATGATTTCGCTATATGTCAAAATGGGATTTTATAAGAGAAGTTGGAAGGTTAGAGTCTTTTGAAATAAAAAACAGTAGTAAGGTACTGTGTTTAATCAGTCCAGGTATTTTTTTTTATTCCCTGTTAATACATTATCTAAATCCAACTCTAATATATATTCCTTTTGCAAGAGAATTTTTTTCAATATTATTTTTGTTCTTAGGGCTTTTGCCCCTAATTAAAAGCAAGATAGTGTTAAACTATTACGGACTTTTAGTGTTCATTCCGATGTTTTTTTTTGAACACTATCTGATTTATATGATGGCTATTAATAATTTCTCAATAGACTATTTATTAGGAGCATATATAGCAACATTTGGAGGTATATTGATGCTCAATAATAGATGGTTAATAATTTTGTTTAGCACCATGCAACTATTTCACATGACTTATCAAGTAATAAGTAATAATGTTAATATCGTTACAGAAGGAGCAATTTTAATATCAATTACTACAATTTTTATTTTCTCATTTATAATTTTAAATGGTGCTATGCAGTATAGGAGAGGGCTCGAGGAAATTAATTTACAGTTAGAATCTAAAATAAAAGTACGTACAAATGATTTAGAAAAAAGAGCCGGAGAATTATTTCGACGAAATAAAGACTTGGAAGAGTTTGCTTATGTGGTATCTCATGACCTGAAAAGACCTCTTCGAAATATTTATACAATGGCAGAATGGGTAACCTCAAAAGAACTATTGGAGGAAAATTTTGTGAAAGAAGATTCTGAAATGCATAAGAATTTATTTATTATTAGAGAACAGGCTGAGCAGATGGATATGTTGATTAACGGCATTCTAAATTATTCTTTGCAGATGGAAAGAGAGAAAGAAATAAAAAAAGTAGTTTTAGAAGACCTTATAAAGAGGATAATTCTTGTTAATAGTTCAGATAGATGTATTATTGAAGTTAAAAACAAATTACCTGATGTTTATTTTAATGAATCTCAATTATTACAGGTTTTTCAAAATCTTATTCAAAATGCGATTAAGCACAACGATAAAGAAAAATCAGTTATTTATATAAATGTAAAGGAAAATTCTGAAAATTATATATTCTCAGTATCTGATAATGGCCCTGGGATAGATAAAAAATACCACCAAAAGATTTTTCAGTTATTTCAAAAATTAGAATTGAAACCACATATTGATTCTATTGGAATAGGATTGGCGTTAGTTAAAAAGATAATAGAAACAAATGGAGGCAGGGTTTGGTTAGAGAGTGATAAAGGTAAAGGAACTGAGTTTTTTTTTACAGTTGTTAAACGGACTAAAAATTAGAAGAACCTTTATTGATATATTTCAAAGGAATTCTATTTAAGTTGTTGATATATAGTATATTTTTGTATTTTTGACGCTTGATAAATAAAAACGCGTATTTGTTTTGAACTTCCCCCAAAAAAATTTGTGATAACAAGTTTTTTTAAAATCAACTTTATATTTCAGTAATATATAGGCGTACAGAAATAATTTTAGTTAAAATAAATAATATTCAAAATGTGGGGGATTGGTAAAAAAAAATGGAAAATAGGATTCTTATTAATTTTATTGTGTTCGTTAATATTTGAGGGAACAGCGCAAAATTGGAGCATTAGTGGCAGGAATGCAGTTGCTATTGTCGATGGTGTAAAAATTATTGTAAAAACCACAAGCCCAGGTTTTGAGCGAAAAGCGATGAATATCAATGGAAGAAATTTTTGGTCTCCTTCTAGTGTAGCTGGAATGACGGGTTTGAGCACAACATTTAATTGGAATAATTCAATAACGTTTGAATTTAGAGATCCAATTACAAATCAATTCATAAATGTTAAGAATCCTGTAATACATGTTGACCATGTTGGAGGTATTCAACATAAAATTTTATTTTATCCTTTTTTTAGGAGTACTTCATATTCATCACTATTAACTTTAAATAATGGATTGTCTTGGCAAAAAATATCTGGAACTTCAGACTTTATTCTAAATAATGGTAATGGTGTTTATGATTCGAGCGCAGGAAACGTTGTAACGGGTGTTCCTTTATCTACAGATATACCATCGGCTGATGATTGGAATTATGCTGCTTCAGGATCATTGAGAATAAATGGTGCCGTTTCTAGTTTTACATTAACAGTTCCTCATTTCAGAGGACCTAGGGCGCCTAGAGGAGATCGTATGAAATTTGCTTTTACTAGTTTGGATACAAATAGAACAATAGCTGTAGATGATTTCTTTACTACTGATTTTGAAAAAAAATTAGAAGGGGCTAATATCAATGTCTTATTAAATGATATTGATAATGAAGGGCATGCTCAGTCAGTTGTTCCTAAGAGAGTTAATACTTCACAAGGAGGAATAGCTATCTTAAGTTCTTCAGGAGATTTAATTTATTTACCTCCTAATGGGTTTTCAGGTACAGATTCTTTCGTTTATGATGTTTGTGATTCTGAAGGAGCTTGTGATCAGGGAAGCGTGGAAATTAAAGTTAATGGGTTTTCTCCGCCGGATTACTTCCCTACTTTATTTTCAGGAAAAACAATAGTATTTGGTGAAAAAGGAAATATTGATTTTTTTATCGCTGTTGCTGAGAGTAATGGGAAAAATTCTAGAAGAAATTTTTCTGTTGAAGTTAGGGTGCCCCATAGTCAAAGTTTTGCTTTTACATTCGATCCAGATTTACTTGATATAAACGGGGTAGCCGTAGATAACTCAGATTGGTCTTATAGCTTTGATTCTGATCTTCATAAGTTTGAATATATTGCTAATGGGGGAGTTTTTTTAGGTGGAGGATTGTCTAGAATTGGTGTTAAAGCTGTGTTTAATTCACCAACTAATTCTTCAGGAAAAGTCCCCTTAAAAGTTACGATTAAATCGGACTCTGGTGGACAGACTAATAGGAGGAATGATAGTGATCAAGATATAATAGAGTATAAAAATTAAAATATGGACCTGATTAATAAAATAAAGGGCTCTTGATAGTTATTTGATTAATAATTAATTGATTTTTTTAAGTTAGCATAGCTAATTAAGTATTTTGTTATATTGTTTGAAGAATAAAGCTTATGCTTTTTTTAATTTTTAATTTTTGATTTTAAATTTTAATTCATATTCAGTAGCTTTCAATAAAGTTTACGTATTATTTAAAATATAAGTAATTGGTATTAAGCTGTTTTTTTGTTTGGTTTAAAAAAGGTTAAAAAAAGTCTTGTTAGAATAAAAAATGGTTGTATGTTTGCAACCGCTAACGTGAAAACGCATAGTAAAAGAGTTAGCAAGTTCATTGATTTAGCGTGTTGTTTTAGAGTTATAAAGGGGGTAAGATAATTAGTAATTGTCTGCTTTTTTTTAGTTTGTTTGAGGTTTTAATTTGACTTCGGCTGTTCTGAAAAAAAAACTAAAAAAACTTTCAAAAATGTTTGTTATTTTTAAAAAAGTTTTTAGTTTTGCATCCGCTTACGGAGAGCGATACGATCACAGAAATTTTGGAATGATAATTAGTTTATCAGTTAGTTCGATTCTAGCATTTCTACAAGAGTTTAATTTGAGATATTGATTGAGATTATATTAATTATTTTGGGTTAACAAGTTCATTGAAAATATTGAAATTGACAGCGTAATTAGAGTAGAATTACCACGGTAAGCTTTAGGGTTTACCACTTGAAAATTCTTTTGAAGACTTGACATTAAATAATATTAAAGATTATACAATGAAGAGTTTGATCCTGGCTCAGGATGAACGCTAGCGGCAGGCTTAACACATGCAAGTCGAGGGGTAACAGGAGTAGCTTGCTACTTGCTGACGACCGGCGCACGGGTGCGTAACGCGTATAGAATCTACCTTGTACAGGAGGATAGCCTTTAGAAATGAAGATTAATACTCCATAATATATATGATTGGCATCGGTTGTATATTAAAGATTTATTGGTACAAGATGACTATGCGTCCTATTAGCTAGATGGTGAGGTAACGGCTTACCATGGCAACGATAGGTAGGGGGTCTGAGAGGATTATCCCCCACACTGGTACTGAGACACGGACCAGACTCCTACGGGAGGCAGCAGTGAGGAATATTGGTCAATGGGCGCAAGCCTGAACCAGCCATGCCGCGTGCAGGAAGACTGCCCTATGGGTTGTAAACTGCTTTTATACGGGAAGAAACAGTCGTACGTGTACGACCTTGACGGTACCGTAAGAATAAGCACCGGCTAACTCCGTGCCAGCAGCCGCGGTAATACGGAGGGTGCAAGCGTTATCCGGAATCATTGGGTTTAAAGGGTCCGCAGGCGGTCAATTAAGTCAGAGGTGAAATCCTACAGCTTAACTGTAGAACTGCCTTTGATACTGGTTGACTTGAGTTATACGGAAGTAGATAGAATGTGTAGTGTAGCGGTGAAATGCATAGATATTACACAGAATACCGATTGCGAAGGCAGTCTACTACGTATATACTGACGCTCATGGACGAAAGCGTGGGGAGCGAACAGGATTAGATACCCTGGTAGTCCACGCCGTAAACGATGGACACTAGTTGTTGGATTTAGATTCAGTGACTAAGCGAAAGTGATAAGTGTCCCACCTGGGGAGTACGATCGCAAGATTGAAACTCAAAGGAATTGACGGGGGCCCGCACAAGCGGTGGAGCATGTGGTTTAATTCGATGATACGCGAGGAACCTTACCAGGGCTTAAATGTGGAATGACAGGGCTAGAGATAGCTTTTTCTTCGGACATTTCACAAGGTGCTGCATGGTTGTCGTCAGCTCGTGCCGTGAGGTGTCAGGTTAAGTCCTATAACGAGCGCAACCCCTATCGTTAGTTGCTAGCAGGTAAAGCTGAGGACTCTAGCGAGACTGCCGGTGCAAACCGTGAGGAAGGTGGGGATGACGTCAAATCATCACGGCCCTTACGTCCTGGGCCACACACGTGCTACAATGGTATGGACAATGAGCAGCCACTATGCGAATAGGAGCGAATCTATAAACCATATCACAGTTCGGATCGGAGTCTGCAACTCGACTCCGTGAAGCTGGAATCGCTAGTAATCG